>NZ_CP125296.1:0-1200000 GCF_030412785.1 Paraburkholderia sabiae | reverse complement strand
CCCGATATCTGCCCAGGCGAAAAGGTCGTGCTGCAGTAAAAAAGCCGACCCGGGTCGGGTCGGCAAACTGACTCCAATCAGGGGAAGTCGAAGTCAAACGACACGTGCAGCAAGGCACCTTCTGGCGCTGAGCCTCACCACCACTGCATGGTGATCCGTCTGTGTCCAGCAACCATCGAGCTGGCGTCGAGATCTGATGGACGTGGCCGGCACCCGCACCATCTGTTCAACGCCCCGCTCGCACACACACCTTGCGGCAGCGCGCAGATCAGAACGCGGTGCCAATCTGAAACTGGAACTTCTGATACCGGTCGCCTGCATGCTTGACAAGCGGAAAGCCCAGACTCAGCTTGAGCGGACCGATGGGCGAAATCCATGCGAGGCCCAGGCCGTAGCCGTATCGCAACCCGTTTGCGCCGATGCTGTTGCCTTCGGTCCCCCAGACGTTGCCTGCGTCGAGAAATGTGAACACCCGCAGCGTACGGTCATAGCCCGTGCCGGGTAACGGAAAGGACAACTCGACGTTGCCGACGACCAGCTTCGAACCGCCGATCGGGTCACCCGACTTCGCGTCGCGCGGACCGAGTGAACCCGGTTCATAACCGCGCACAGAACCGATCCCGCCCGCGAAGTAGTTCTTGAAAATCGGGAACGGCTTGCCGCCCAGCCCCCCGCCGTAGCTGCCCTGCAGATTGAGGCCCAGCACAAAGCCACGTGCGAACGAGTAGTAGTACTGGGCCTGCAGGTCCGCCTTGTAGTACTGCGTGCCGGCGATGGGCGTGCCGTACTCGGCGTTCGCCTGTGCGAGGTAACCGCGGCCGGGTACGAGCGCACTGTCGCGCGAGTCACGCGACCAGCCCACCGTCACCGGCACGTTGTTCGACACGCGGCCGAAGCTCTTCACATAGTCAAGATAGCTTTGCGGCGTCCTGCTGTTCACGTCGAGCGTGTTCTGCTCGAAGCCCAGCCCGAAGTACACCGTGTCCACTTCGGAGAACGGGATGCCGAACTTCAGGTCGCCACCCAGCTTGACGATCCGGAAGGTTGAATCGCTCGCGGAAATCAGCGGCTGGTACGTACGGTAGTAGACGTCGGTAATACGCTTGATGCCGTCGACCGTGAAGTACGGGTCGACCTGCGTGACCGTCAGCGTGCGGTACGTCTTCGCGGTGTTCACGTTCACCGACAGGCTCGTACCCGAACCGAACACGTTGTCCTGCGACACGCCCGCCGACAGCACCACCTTGTCCGTCGACGAGAAGCCCGCGCCCAGCGTAATCGCGCCCGTCGGCTTTTCTGCGACCTTGACGTCGACGTCCACCTGGTCCGGCGTGCCTTCGACAGGCGCCGTCGTCACGTCGACGTCCGTGAAGTAGCCGAGACGGTTGATACGGTCCTTTGACAGCGCGAGGCGGTTCGAATCGAACCACGCGCTTTCGAACTGGCGCATTTCACGACGTACGACCTCGTCGCGCGTGCGCGTGTTGCCGCCCACGTTGATACGGCGCACGTACACACGCCGTCCCGGACTGACCTGCAGCGTCAGGTCAACCTCGTGACGTTGCGGGTCAATCTGCGGCTGCGCGTTCACCGTGGCGAATGCATAGCCGTATTCGCCCAGCCTGTCGACGATGGCTCTCGTCGTCGCCTGCAGCTTCTCCGCCGAAAAGCGCTCGCCCGGTTTGATCCCGACCAGCTTGTTCAGCTCGGCCTCACGCTCGAGCACGTCGCCGGCGAGCCGGATGCTTCTGATCGTGTACGGCTCGCCTTCGTGCAGCTTCACCGTCAGGTACATGTCCCTCTTGTCCGGCGTGATCGACACCTGGGTCGACTCGATGCTGAACTCGAGATAACCACGGTTCAGATAGTACGAGCGGACGTTCTCGAGGTCGCCGGTGAGCTTCTCTTTCGAATACAGGTCGTTCTTCGTGTACCACGAGAACCAGTTCGGCGTGGACAGCTGCATTTCGTCGCGCAGCGTGCCCGTGCTGACCGCCTGGTTGCCGATGAAGTTGATCTGACGGATCTTTGCGTTCGGTCCTTCGATCACGGCGAACAGGACGGCAACACGGTTGCGGTCGATCGGCGTGACCGTCGTCGTGACTTCAGCGGCGTAGAAGCCGCGTGTCAGATACTGATGCTTCAGTTGCTGTTCGGCCTTCCCGACCAGCGCCCTGTCAAAGTACCGGCCCTGGGACAGACCGACGGCGCGAAGCGCCTTGATCAGGTTGTCCTTCTCGAACTCGTGCAGGCCGGAAAACTCGATCGCGCCGATGGCGGGACGCTCGAGCACCTGAACGATCACCACGTCGCCTTCTGTGGCGATCTTCACGTCGTTGAAGAAGCCGGTTGCATACAACGCCCGGATGGCCCCAGACGCCTTCTCGTCGGTAAACGTATCGCCCTGCCTGATGGGAAGATAGGAAAACACCGTGCCGGGTTCGACCCGTCTGAGCCCTTCGATCCTGATGTCTCTTACGACGAACGGCGCGGTTGCATAAGCGACGGGGCCATGTGCGGCGACTGCCGCGGCCAGAACGATCTTGAAAACAAGGCGATGAAGTTTAAACAACGTATGTCCTCTGTGTTATGGCTGCATCGGGCCGGGCATTCGGCCGCGTGGACGTCGCCGGGCAAATCAGGTCGCGTCATCACGGGTAGGCTGGCCACGTTTGCTGGCCAAGTTTGCTGGCCACGGCTGAGTGGCGTTGAATTGCGTCCGGACGCAGTGCGACGGCAGGGAAAGCCTGGTCGGCAGGCGCACGCCGCACTCCCCGACGTCGCCGGGCAGCTCGCCCGTAGTCCCGGTCAGTGGACCGGGCAGAAACTGATCAGTACTCCGCCATGAAAGAAGGCGGCGGCAGGGCGTGTGGCCAGACGCCAGGCGCTACGATAGTGGGGGGGATTGGAGGATTACTGGAGATTTCTCGGGCGAATGATGAAGCCGGTCGGGCCGTCGCGCCCTGCATGCGGCACGAAGCCCGTCGGCCCTGTCGGGACGATGCGTGCGTGGCTGGACGCGTTCGCGAGGGCGCAGGGCTGGTAGAGAACGGTTGAAGGAGAACATGCGATCCCAGACGGATTCGCGTACGATCCATGCCAGCCGTTTGAGGCTCCTGATCGAGGGTGACGTCGGCGTTCCCGAGGTGAGTTCAGACCGGCGATCCCATCAGTCGTACGGTCACGCGCCGTCCGTCTGATGGGGATAACTGATCGGGTTAGGTGTTGGCGTCCGGCAGGCGGGACTCAGCCAACGGGGTATCGTGAGGCCGTATCTTCCACCATCATCATTCTGCAGTCCTGTGCACGTGGGGCCCGGTATGCGAGTCGATGACTTCGGGCGTGACGGTATCGATCTGTCCATCCCAGCCGCCGCCCAGCGCCTTGTTCAGCGCGATGTAGTCCGTCGTCACCGCGACCCGGCTCATCACCATCGCGTCTTCCGCCGAGTACAGCGAGCGCTCCGCCGTGAGCACCTCAAGAAAGCCCGTCGAGCCCGCGCCATACAGGGCGCGGGCGATGGTCAGCGCCTGCCGGTACGCATCGACCGACGCCTGCAGCGCCTGCCCCCTGTCCGTCTCCCGGGACAGCGCGACCGTCGCATTCTCGACGTCCTTCAGCGCCGTCAGCACGGCGGACTGGTACGCGATGAAATACTGGTCGCGCACGGCCTGCGCGACCTCGACCGCGGCCTTGAGCCTGCCGCCGTTGAAAAGCGGGATGGTGACGGACGGGCCGAACGACCAGCCGATCGACGAACGTCTTGCCAGATCGCCGAACTGCGTGCCCGAGGTCGTCACCGTGCCCGTGAGGCTCACGCTCGGGTAGCGGGCCGCCTCCGCCTGTCCCACCTTCGCGGTGTACTGCGCGTACTGGCGCTCGGCGAGTCGCACGTCCGGGCGCGCCAGCAGCACATCGGCCGGCACGCCGACGGGAATCGGCAGCGCGGGCGTGGGAATCTGTTCCACCCTGCTCATCTGTTCGAGCAGCGCTTCAGGTGTGCGCCCCGTCAGCACGGACAGGCTGTGCACCGCCTGCAGGTACGAGGTTTCGAGCGCGGGTATGGTGGCGAGCGTAGTCTGCGCCTGGCCCTCGGCGTTGGCGGGATCCAGCGCCGAGGACACGCCCGCTTCGTATTTCATGCGCGTGATCTTCGCGGTCTGCTCCTGGGAGGCGGCCGTGCCGCGTGCGAGCGCAATGCGCGCCTGATAGCCGCGCGCCTGGACATAGTAGGACGTCACATCGCCGACCAGCGTCAGCAGCGTTGCGCGCAGACTCCATTGCGCCGCATCCAGTCCATAGCCGGCCGACTCGAGCGCGCGGCGGTTCGCGCCGAACAGATCGAGCTCCCAGCTCGCATCCAGCCCGGCCTGGAAGATGTTGGCGGGACTCTGCGTCGACAGGGTCCGCGACGACGTCGTTCCGCCCGCGCTGCTGGAGCTGCTGGAGCCACTGGCGCCGCTCGAAAGCGCGTTCGAGCCGCTGCCCGAGCGCAAGGCGCTGCCCGTGGCCCGCAGCACCGGGTAGAGCGAACCGCCCGCCTGCTGGTAGGAGGCGCGCGCCTCGCGCACTTTTGCCCTGGCGGTCGCGACGTCGAGATTGCCGCTGACCGCCTCGTTCACGAGCGCGTTGAGCACCGGGTCGTTCAGCCGCTCCCACCACCGGGTCAGCTCCGGACGGGCCGTACGTTGCACGTTGTCCGCCGCGGTCCAGTTCCCGGGCACGTGCGCCGCCGGCTTCACAAAATCCGGACCCACCGCACAGCCGCCCAGCACCATCACACCGATGGCCGCACCGACTGTCGCGACCACGACCTTGACCCGTTCTATCCGCTTGATCTGCTTTATTCGCTTTATCGACTTCACCCGATTCACCATGAGATGTCCGTTCTGTTTGTCGCGCGTTTCCGGCTTCGCCCCCGCGCGTTTCACGATGCTTTGCATACCTGAGTTCATGACCGGCCGTCTGCGCCATCCGGCCGCGTTCGCGCGACGTCGCCATTGAAAGGGCCTGCTCCGGATTCCGTCTCATCACGGTCGGGCGACTTCCCCGGAAAGAGGCGGCGCACGGCGACAAACAGCAGGGGCACGAAAAACACTCCCAGCAGCGTGGCGGCGATCATCCCGCCCATCACCCCGATGCCGATCGCGTTCTGCGCACCGGAGCCCGGCCCCGTGGCCATCGCCAGCGGCGCGACGCCGAGGATGAACGCGAACGACGTCATCAGGATCGGGCGCAGCCGCTGTCGCGCCGCGTCGAGCGTCGCGTCAAGCAGGCCCGCGCCGTGCGCGATGCGCTCGAGCGCGAACTCGACGATCAGGATCGCGTTCTTGGCCGCAAGCCCGATGGTGGTCAGCAGACCCACCTTGAAATAGACGTCGTTGGCCTGCCCGAAGAGCAGCGCCGCGAGCAGCGCGCCCGCGATGCCCACGGGCACCGACAGCATCACGGCGAGCGGAATGGACCAGCTCTCGTAGAGCGCCGCGAGGCACAGGAAGACGACAAGCACCGAGATCGCGTACAGCGCCGCGGCCTGGTTGCCCGAGAGCCGCTCCTGGAAAGAGAGACCCGTCCATTCATGACTGAAACCCACCGGCAGCTTCGAGACGAGCTCGTCGATGCCGTCCATCGCCGCGCCCGAACTGGTGCCAGGCGCGCTCTCGCCCTGGATCTGGACGGCCGCCATGCCGTTGTAGCGTTCGAGGCGCGCCGGGCCGTACGTCCACCTGCCGCTCGCGAACGACGAGAACGGGACCATCGTGCCCGTCGCATTGCGCACGTACCACCCGTCAAGATCCTGCGGCTGCATCCGGAAGCGCGCATCCGACTGCACGTAGACTTTCTTGACGCGGCCGCGGTCGATGAAGTCGTTGACATAGTCACTGCCCCATGCGACCGACAGGGTCGTGTTCACGTCGGAGAGGTTCAGCCCGAGCGCGCTGGCTCTGCCCTGATCGATGTCGATTGCGAACTGCGGCGTGTATTCCTGGCCATTGGGCCGTGTGTTGGCCAGGCGCCCGTCGCCCGAGGCGGCACGCAGCAGTGCATCGCGCGCCGCCATCAGTTTTGCGCGCCCCAGCCCCGTCGCATCTTCCAGAAAGAAGTCAAAGCCGCTGGAGGTGCCCATCCCTTCGATGGCGGGCGGCAGCAGCGCGAAAACCTGTGCGTCCCGGATGCCGGCGAACGCCGCCGACGCGCGTTGCGCCACGGCCCCCGCCGACAGGCGCGAGGCGCGACGCGATCCGAAATCCTTCAGGCGGATGAAGGCCATGCCGACGTTCTGCCCGGAGCCACCGAAGCCGAAGCCCGACACCGTCATGACACCCTCGACGGCCTCCTTCTCCTGATCGAGGTAGTAACGGGTGACCTGCTCAAGAACGCGCTCGGTGCGCTCATGCATGGCGCCCGGTGGCAACTGCACCACGGTGACCAGGATGCCCTGATCCTCGGTGGGCAGGAACGATCCGGGCAGACGCGCGAACATCCACACGGTGGCCGCGACCAGCACGGCAAAGAGCATCAGGAAGCGGCGGCTGCGCGCAATGAGCGTACCGACACCCGTGCGATAGCGCGCCGAGTAACGGTTGAACGTGCGATTGAACCAGCCCGAAAAACCGTGCGTGCTGCCGTGGCCGCGCGCGTGATGGTCCGGGCGCTTCAGGATGGTTGCGCACAGGGCGGGCGTCAGGATGAGCGCGACCATCACGGACAGCAGCATCGCTGTGACGATCGTGACCGAGAACTGCCGGTAGATAACGCCCGTCGCACCGGAGAAGAACGCCATCGGCACGAACACGGCCGACAGCACGGTCGCAATCCCGATCAGCGCACCCGTGATCTCGCGCATCGATTTGCGCGTGGCCTCGCGTGGCGACAGGTTCTCTTCGGCCATCACGCGCTCAACGTTCTCCACCACCACAATGGCGTCATCCACCAGCAGGCCGATGGCCAGCACCATCGCGAACATCGTGAGCGTATTGATCGAATAGCCGAACGCCGCCAGCACGCCCAGCGTGCCGAGCAGCACGACGGGAATCGCCAGCGCCGGAACCAGCGTCGCGCGCACGTTCTGCAGGAACACCAGCATCACGACGAACACCAGCACGATCGCCTCGATCAGCGTCTTGACCACCTCATGGATCGAGAGCGTCACGAAGGGCGTCGTGTCGTACGGGTAGAAGACCTTCACGCCCGGGGGCAGCGTTCCCGAGAGCCTGTCGATGGCCTGCCTGACGGCGGTGGCCGTCGCGATCGCATTGGCGCCCGTCGCGAGATTGACGCCCAGACCCGAGGCCGGCATGCCGTTGTAGCGCGACACGAAAGTGTAGTTCTCCGCGCCCAGCTCGATGCGCGCCACATCCTTCAGGCGCACGACGGCGCCGTCGGTCGAGCTCTTGACGATCACCTCGCCAAACTGCGCGGTCGTCTGCAGACGGCCCTGCGCGATGACGGTGGCGTTCATCTGCTGGCCACCCGCCGCCGGTTGCGCGCCCAGTTGCCCGGCCGCGATCTGCACGTTCTGCGCTTTCAGGGCGGACTGCACGTCGCCCGGCATCAGCGAATACTGGGCAAGCCGCTCGGGATCCAGCCAGATCCGCATCGCGTAGCCGGCGCCGAACAGCTGCGTGTTGCCCACGCCCGGCGTTCGCTTGATCGTGTCGTTGAGCGTGCTGTTGACGTAGTCATCGAGATCGGTCGGCGTGAGCTTGCCATCCGTCGACGCAATGCCGATCACCATCAGGAAGCTCGACGAGGACTTCGTCACGGTCAGGCCCGTGCTCTGCACAATCGTCGGCAGTTGCGACGTCACCAGTTGCAGCTTGTTCTGCACCTGCATCTGGGCGACGTCCGCGTTGGCCGCATTGGTGAAAGTCAGCGCAATCTGCACCTCGCCCGTGGAACTGGAGCTCGCGCTCATGTACTGGAGATTGTCGAGTCCCGTCATGCCCTGCTCGATGATGCGGGTGACGGAATTCTCAACGGTCTGGGCGTCCGCCCCCGGATAGGTGGCCATCACCGAAATCGCGGTCGGTGCGATCTCCGGATACTGGGCAACGGAAAGCGTACGCAGCGCGAGCAGCCCCCCGAGCATGACGACGATCGCGATCACCCAGGCGAAGACGGGCCGTCTGATAAAGAATTCGGACATCGCGGCGCTCAGCTCCCGTGCTTCTGGTGATCAACGGGCGCCGACGACGACTTCTGTACGGGCGGCCTCGCGCCCGGGGTCGCCGGGAGCGCTGGCGTGGCTGGCGTGGCTTGGGCAGCCGGCGTTGGCTGGGCTGCCGGCAGCGCCCGTACGCTGCCCGTCTCGCTATCCACCGCGACCCTGACGGGGGTGACGGCATCGCCCTGGCGCACCTGCTGCGCGCCTTCCACAATGATCTGGTCGCCGTCTGTCAGCCCCGTCTGGACCAGCCAGTCATTGCCTACCGGCCGGGCGTCCGGCAGCACACGCTCCACCACCTTGCCGTTGCCCACCAGCAGCGCGGTGGCTTCTCCCTGCGCATTGCGGCTCACGGCCCTTTGCGGAACCAGAAACCCGTGCGGCACGATGCCCTCCTCGATGCGCGCGCGCACGTACATGCCAGGCAACAGCAGCCGCGCCGGGTTACGCAGCACGGCGCGCAGGGTGTAGGTGCCCGTCACCGCATTCACGGTGGACTCGGAGAACGCGAGGCTCCCCGCGAGCGGATACTCGGTTCCGTTCTCGAGTTTGAGCTTCACGCTGACGGTCCCGCCCGCCGTACGCAGCCGGCCGGCCTCGATGGCCTGACGCAGGCTGATCAGGCTCGCGCTCGATTGCGTCAGATCCACATACACGGTGTCGATCTGCTGGATGGTGGCGAGCGCCGTCGTCTGGCTCGCGGTCACGAGCGCGCCGGGCGTGAGCGATGAGCGTCCGATGCGCCCGGAAATGGGCGCGCGCACGGTGGTGAATTCGAGATTGATCCGCGCGGTCTCGACAGCCGCTTTCGCGACGGCGACGTTAGCCCGCGCCTGCGCCAGCGTATCCTTTGCGTCTTCAAAGTCCTGCCGGCTCACGGCGTTGTGCGTGACGAGATCCCCATAACGCGAGACCTTCGATTCGGCGCCCGGCACGGCGGCAAGCGCCTTCACCAGATTCGCCTGTGCGCTCTCGTACGCGGCCTCATAGGTGGCGGGATCGATCCGGTAGAGCGGCTGCCCCGCCCTGACCTCACTGCCCTCCTCAAAAAGCCGCTTCTGGATGAGGCCTGCAACCTGCGGCCGCACTTCGGCCTCAAGCGAAGCCACCACCCGTCCGGGCAACACCGTCGACACCGGCACGGGCCGGGCCTGCAGCGTGACGACGCTCACGGGCACGCCGGGCGCTACATTCGCTTCACTGCTTCCAGCCTTTCCCTTGCAGGCCGCGAGCGCCAGCACCATCGCCGCAGCCAGTCCTGTCATCTTTCCGTCGATTTTCATGTCGCTTTGTCTGTTGTCGGTCACCACCGCCGGCAACGGGTTTGTCGCGGATACGACGGGTCAGCCCGGCCAGCGTCGCCATCTTCGTCGTTGGCAATCCAGTGAATATCCAGAACATGTCGCGATTGGATGGAGCGTCTTTTCGCATGCCTTACAGAAATTATTGAGATCGCGTGCAGATACTGAAAGCATCGCGCCGATGGCGAGCGGCCACAGCGTGACGAGGGGCATGAAGGGGGCATGGAAGGTACGTGGCGCGGGTGCATGACGCAAACGCAGGGCGCAGATGTACGGCGCAGATGTACCGCCCTGATCTACGACGCACGGGCAGCAAATAAAAAACCGACCCCTGAGAGAGGGTCGGCAAACAGGCTACAGTCCGTTATCGCGCGCCGCTGAAGCCCCCAGGTTCACGGCGCACACACCGGTCCCTACTTCGGACCGTCGCCTGGACGGGTTATCCGCTGGCGCCTGACGACCTGGTCGTTTCTCATCCAGGAAACGCCCAGGGCGTGCGTGATGGTCTGGTCCATCACGTCCCTTCGGTCCTCAGGCGTCGCAACGGCCCACGTGTTGCCGCTGGCATCCCGCCAGCGGCTGGTCTCCCGGCTTCAACCACCAAGGCTGATCGACCTCTCGATCCTGCTTCAGAAAACACACGCGCCTTTCCCGCGGACGGGCCGCGTCCCGATGCTGTTTGCCGCGCGACCTCACGGATGCGGTCATCGCGGACATTGCTGTCATCTCCCTGGTACACCTGCCTGTCGTTGCGGCCCGTTGTTGCTGCCCGCGCCTGCTGCCTGTCGCGGGAAGCGGCACGGCGTTCACTCTGGCGCGAAAACATCCAGATCCCGTGGACGGACTGTGCAGACACGATCGAGTCACATGACGCACCCCTGCCGTGTTGATCGGGCCTTGATATGTTTAGCGGGCGCGCATACGCCGACGACAAAACACGACAATTCTCGAAATATCTCTACCCCACACGACGTAGCGCGCGGCTAGCATTGTCTGTCGCCATGCCTGTCGGAGCTCCACGTGACCGCACAACGAATCGACATGACCCGGGCCTTTCCGCCGTGGTTCATGAACATCGACCACGAAACCCGCTCACGCGAGGCGAGACAACCCGAAGGCCGTAACGGTGGCAATCGTGCCGGTGATGGCGATGGTGCTGGTCATGGCGATGATGGATCCCTTCTTCCACCATGCGGCGCCGTTCCGCTGCTCACGCAGGCCGGACTGGGCCGACGCCTTGCGCTGTCGATGTGCCTGGTGTCAGTGATCAGCGCGTTGCTCGCATTTTTTGCGCTCTCCTTCATGCACGGACAGTGCCATCGGCGCACGTCGCCTGCAGCGACGTCCTCCGTGCCGCCTTCAGCGACGTCCTCGGTGCCGACATCCGTGATGTCATCCGTCACGATCAGCAGCCCGAAGTCTTCGCCCGTCCCGTGCCCCGGTCAGCTCCGTCCGGTCCCGGCGCAGTGTCAGGTGGCTGGATCGCGCTGAACTGTCAAGGCCCTGAATTGTCGAGTTTTGTCGCGCCGTGTGGAGAACGCGCCACGGATCGGCTATGCTTGCGACCCGGCGCGCTGCATCGGGCGGCGTGCCGCACAATCCGTCTTCGCTGGCGGATCGCCGGGGGATCGCCTCACGCGCGCGCACGCGCTCCACGCGCGCGACACGGGCTGTATCATCGCCACAGGATTCCTGACCGATCGCTAAACGGTCCCTGCACGGCCGATGTGGCCGGCGTATATCCGGACCGGCCGCGGGACGGCGATCCCATACAGAAGTCACCATACAGAAGTCACCATACAGAAGTCACCATACAGAAGTCACCGTACAGAATTCAACGTACAGAACTCAACGTACAGAACTCAACGTACAGAACTCAACGTGCCCCGCCCAGGGCGATTCACCATGACTTTCCGGATCCTCCTCGTCGAAGACGATATCCGCCTCTCCGCGCTCGTCGCCGGCTACCTGCGCAAACACGACTATGAGGTCGACACCGTCCTGCACGGCAATGAGGCGGTGCCGGCAATCCTGAAGGGGCGACCGGACCTCGTGATTCTCGACGTCAACCTGCCAGGCAAGGATGGCTTCCAGATCTGCCGCGAGGCGCGTGAACGATACAGCGGCGTGATCATCATGGTCACCGCCCGCGACGAGCAGTTCGACGAGGTGCTGGGTCTTGAATTCGGCGCCGACGACTACGTTCACAAACCCGTCGAACCCCGGGTGCTGCTCGCACGGATCAAGGCCCAGTTGCGCCGTGCGGCGGCCCGCAACGCCGACGCGCCCGACGGGCAGGAGCGCTACAGGTTCGGCGGCTTCGAGATCAATCGCGTCACGCGCACCGTCACGCTGCCGGACGCAAGCCAGCCCGAACTGACCTCCGCCGAATTCGATCTGCTGTGGGCGCTGGCGAGTTGCGCGGGCGAAGTCGTCAGCCGCGACGAGCTGATGCGCCGGTTGCGCGGGATCGAATTCGACGGAATGGATCGCGCGATCGACGGCGGCATCTCGAAGCTGCGCAGAAAACTGCGCGACGATTGCGGTGGCCCGCAGCACATCAAGACAATACGCGGCAAGGGCTACCTCTTCAGCAAGCTGGCCTGGGAATGAACGCGTCCCTTCCGATGGCGTCCATCCTGAACGCGTCGGCCCGAGGGCGGACGCCGCGCCTCTGTGGCGACACACCGACATGACCACCACCGCGCAAAGACTGACTGTATTTCGCTACTGCAGATGGCGCTTTCTGCGCTTTCGCCGTTCATGGACCGACACGCGCGCCGACCGCGTGCCCAGCTGGTCCCGGCTCTATCTGCGCGTCTACCTGCGCCTGCTGTTCCTGGTGCTGCTGACGGCCGCCGTCCCGCTGCTTGCGCTGTGCTGGGCGCTATCGTTCGCGGTCGTCCTGCATGCGTTGAGCCCGGCCGTTCACGTCGCGCCGGTGCTCGGCGTCCTGGGCGTGCTTCTGGGCGCGCCGGCACTGGCCGCCTGGGGGTGGATGCGGCCTGTCTGGCTGGATCTCGTCATGGTGCGCGAGCGCGCGATCGATTTCACGGGCGGGCGCTTTAACACGCGCGCACGCGAATCGCACAGCGTCATCATCGGTCCGCTCGCACGGACGCTGAACGCCCTCGCCCAGCGCATGGAACGACTGATCGCAGCACAGCGCGATCTCACCAACGGCATTTCACATGAGCTGCGCACGCCGCTCGCGCGCATCCGCTTTGCACTGGAAAGTCTGCGCGAACCGTCATCCGCGCAAGAGCACGCCAGCGCGCTCGAGAGTATCGGTGCCGATGTGACGGAGCTCGACGAACTGATCGACATGAGCCTGACCTATGCGCGGCTTGAATACAGTTCGCTGCAATCGAATCTCGAACCAACCACGGTGGCCACCTGGTTCGACTCGCAGGTTCGCGACGCGACGCTCCTCTACGATGACAGGGAGATTGTCCGGCAGGTGAACATCGATCCCTCCCTGCGCGTGATCATGGACCGGCGGCTCATGTCCTACGCGATGCGCAACCTGCTGCGCAACGCAAGCCGGTACGCCCGCGCGCGCATCGTGGTGGGACTGTCGGTACGACACGGCAACGTCCACATCTTTGTCGAGGACGACGGCGATGGCGTGCCGGAAAGTGAGCGCCTGCGGATCTTCGACGCATTCGTGCGGCTCGACCGGAACACGGGCGGATATGGCCTGGGCCTCGCGATCACGCAACAGGTGTTGCGCGCCCACAAGGGGCGCATCGAGGCAACGGAACCCCAGATCCTGGGCGGCGCACGGTTCGAACTGAGCTGGCCCGCAAAGGGCGTCGTGGAGCGCGGGCGATGATCACGATGTGAAGATCGCGATGTGAAGACAGGGATATGAAACACGGACCGGACATTCATCGTCTCCCGTCACGGATTCATCGCCCACGTGATGCACGCTCAGGCAATCCCCTGCACGCTGTCAGGCTCCGATGTCAAGGCGCGCGGGGCCGCTGCCGTGTCGCCCGTATCGCAGCACGACGGGATTACTGATCCAGTTTTCTCAGCATGAATCCCGAGGACCACACGGGCGCCCAGTGGACGATCGCCTCCCACTGTTCGTTCGAGACCAGATTCTTGCTGACGATGGCCGAAACCAGCCCACCGTCAGGATGGAACACCAGTGGATGACCGTCGAGGCTGTGGATGAGAATCACCTGCGGCAGGCTACGGTCCTGCAGGTAACGGGGGTTCCGGCAAAGCACGACTTCTGACGCGTGCAGGTTGTCGCTGTTCGACAGGCGACGCGCGACGTTATCACCCGGGTATCCGCAGTCATCGAGTTGATAGAACCGCACGTTGTCCCCGTCGTACATCCTGACCCGTGCGGAGGTCTTGCCGTGTTCGTCGACAGGCAGGAACCGGATGTCGATGCGCGTCGAGTGTGTGTTCGGGTAGGAAAACTGGTCCACCACGCTGTAGCTGCCACTCATCTGCGACAGCACGGCTGGGTCCGAGGGGACGATGGCGCATCCAGCGAGGCTGGCAAGGCTGGCGAGGGCGCCAACGACAGATGCAAGGCGCGTCACATTCCGTATCTTCAAGGTCTTTTCCTGCGCAACGGGGATTTTTTCTGCGGAACGGGGATGCCCGGATCTGCAACCGGCTTGATGCCCCGGGACAGACAGGTGCCGGCGCTGGCTTTGCCCGGATTCTTTCGTCCCGGGTATCGTGCAGCGGACTCGCCGCGGCCCCGCTCCCTGAAGCCATGACATCGGCATGCGGGAGAAAAAATTCAGGCTGTTGCGGAAAAAAAACTGACATGCGGGTCGCCATCGATGCGCGGCTACCCCGAACATCGCCGGCGTACCCTCAGTCGACAGTTCCAGCCACATCCCCTCGCGAAGACTGCCGGCGACTGCGAGGCGCTCTTTGCCGGAACGTTGCCGGCCAGCCTGCGCCGATCCGAGACCCGGTGACACGTCGCGCGCTGCCATTGATCCCGTTCGCGCCACGATTCGCGCGCCAGTCCACGCGTCAGTACGTGTGCCCCAGCTGGATATAGAAATTGTTGCGCCCGCCCGGTGCAAACGCCGCCCCCACGTAGACGGGTCCAAACGAGGTCGTCGCGCTCATAAAAAAGGTGATGCTGCGCTTGAGCGGGCCGCCGCCATTCTGGATGTTGCCTTGCCAGACATTGCCCGCCTCGAGGCTCATCCCCGCAAACAGGCCGCGGATCGGCGAGGCGTCGAAGACGGCCAGCCGGTTCATGTAGGTGACCTGTCCGTATAGCATCGAATTACCCGCGAGCTGATCGGTCGCATACGCCGACAGGTGCTGGAACCCACCGAGGGTGAAGCCGAACGGATTGATGGGATTCACGCTGCCAAAGTCGTTCCCCGCCTCGATGCCCGCTGTGATGCTATGACGCCCGTAGCTCGCGGCAACAAGGCCTTTACCATACGCCTCCGTAAAGCTGTTGGTCTGCGTGAAGAGTGAGCGCTCCACCCGCAGTTCCGCAAAATAGCCCCTGCGCGGAAAGAGCGAATCGTCGAGCTGGTCGATCACGAGTCTCGCCCGCGCCGTCAGCTGGCGGCCATAGATATCCGGAAACAGCAGCGAGGTCGTCCCGTCGTCGTTCTCCTGCAGCGTGTTGTACTGCGGAGAGGAATAACCGTGCGCGTAGGCCAGCCCGATGCGGAAGTCACCCAGGTTCGACAGCGGCAATCCGAAATCGAGCCCCGCGCGCTCGGTCTGCTGCCGGTACTGGGTCAGCTTGACCCACGGATCGTCCTGGTAGATGTTGACGTAGCGGCGCTCGAACTCCACGTAGGGCGCAACGTAGTAGCCAAACGCCCCTGACAACGGTTGCCGCAGTTCTGCGTGCAGGCTGAGCCGGTCGCTGCCGAGCGTGGTGTCGATGCGCCCCTCGAGACCCGACGCGGTGAGCCACGGGCGGCGATAGCCGAGATGCAGCCGGAAGCTGCCGTCATCCGTCGAGCCCGTCGACAGGCCGAGTCCGAACAGCAGGAAATTCGGCCCCCATGATTTCTCGCGCGCGTCGATCACCAGTGTGTTGTCCGCGCCGTCGCTGACGAGCTTCTGTGTCACGGTGTCGAAGTCCCCCGACGTCGTGAGCGCGAGCAGATCCCGGTTGAGCGCGGTCGAATCGTACACGTCGCCCGCACGAACCGGCAACGCGTCGAGAATGCGCTGTTTCGGCACGGCGCCGTGGCCGCGAATCTCGATACGCGTGATGTGGATCTGGCGGCTGCCAGGCGAGCCATGCGCCGCGCGCCATGCGGCGTATTGCGCAGGCTGCAATGCCAGGCGCTGAAGCCTGGGCAGCGCCGCGCGCGCCGCGGCCTCGCCCGCTGCAATGGCCTGGTTTGCGTGCGCGAAATCGGTAAACGTCAGCGTGCCGAGCGCCGGTTCGATCAGCACGTCGCCTCGCGTGAGTTCCTTGCGCTGGCGTGCGACGTTCTGGTGAATCAGGATGCCGATCATCTGCTGCATCACGTCCGCAGGCGAGGCCATCGCATCGAGGGGCCGCAGCGGCGAGCCGATGTCCACGGCAATGATCGTTTTTGCGCCCATGCCGCGCGCCGTTTCGACGGGCAGGTTGCTCACGATGCCGCCATCGATGAGCGTGCGGCCATCGACCTCTGTCGGCGCAAAGAGTCCGGGCAGCGCGATGCTGGCGCGAATGGCCTGCGACAGCGAGCCGCGATCGAGCACGACCTTCTGTCCGGTCTGCAGATCGGTGGCGATCGCACGATAGGGAATCGGCAATCTGTCGAAGGACAGATCGCCCGGCACATCCGACGTCCAGTCCTGCAGCAGCGACTGCAGACGGTTGCCCTGCACGAGACCGGCCGGCAGCCGCAGACCATTGCTGCCGAAGCCGAGCGTCAGGCTGTTCACGTAGAGGCGTTCGTCCTCGCGCTGCTTTTGCGACAGGTCCGCGCGCTCGGTGACGTCAAACGCGATATCCGCGAGATTGATCCCTGCGAGATGATGTTCGATGTCCGTCGCCGTCATCCCGCTGGCGTACAGCCCGCCCACCACCGAGCCCATGCTCGTGGCCGCGATGCAATCGACGGGAATGCGGTTTTCCTCCAGCACCTTGAGCACGCCAAGATGCGCGTAACCGCGCGCGCCGCCGCCGGAGAGAACCAGACCGACCGACGGACGACCGGGCTCCGCCGTGCAGGCTGCTGCTCCGTTCGCGTTCGCATGCGCGCACAGCGTCAGGAGCAACCATACGGGGAGTTGCGTTGCACAGCGCAGCCGGGTGGCCAGTCGCGTCGTCAGTCGGGTGGTGAGTCCATGCCGCCTGGCAGGCCGCCTCCGGGCTCCTTGTTGTCGCATCGCCGCTGGCCACATCGGTCTTCTGGTTTTGAGAAAAGGTGGAAGTCTATACAGTTTGTGTGACCCGCGGAAGGCTCAGACGGGTCCGCAACAGGGCTGCCTGAGGGACCGCGCCAGCATGGCTGGTCACCATCCTTTCATTTGCCGCGGCAGATGACTTACAGGTTGATTCAGATTGGATTCCTATGTAATCCATCGGCCTCGCGTCAAGTGAACAGGTCGCGCCCGCCAGAAATAAAATTTCAACTCCGGGAGGTCGGCGAAGATGCCCACGCACACAGCGCACCCTATGGTGAATCCGAGCCCGGCCGCGCCGGCGGTGGCTGCTCCGGCTGTTCCGCGGCAGGCTCGTAACGGTCCCTGAAGTCCCGATCCTTCATCGGCCACGCCACGCCCGACACGTCCGTGACAATCCAGTCGCCGGGTTCCACCTCGCGCCACCCCTCAGGCGTCGCCATGACCCACCGGTTGTCCCGGCGCTCGACCAGCGCATGGTCGCCGGGCACGAGCCACCGGGTCGCATCCACCTCCGCACTCCGTTTCCGAAAACGCATTCCCTTTTCCCACACAAGCGGCCAGACGGCTTCCTGCCATGTTTGCCCCGATTCAGCTCGGGCATCGTGTTTCCCAGCACGCCAGACCGTCACGACCGGCGGCGCCACGCGCACTTTGTCGCGACTCCGTCCAGAATGTGTTGATTTATTGTGCAGATATGATGGAGTGGGGCCGCTGTCCGGGCCCCCCGCCCGGCCAGCGGCGGGCGATCCGCTCGCCTTTCCGTTCTATTGAAATGTTTTCAGCAGGACTCCTGCCGTTTAACACTTCGCGACCACGTGCCGGTGTGGCTCTGTCCAGCATTCGTCCAGAATGCGTTTAGCATTTGTGGACGCATTGTGTGCATCCGATGGAGTTGCTCCAGCGCCGCGTTCGTGGGCAGTTTCGCTCTTGCCTGCTGCGTTGGGATTGTGGCAATCTTGACTATCTTCTGACGATATGCGCCACGCATGAACCATCTCGCCACCCTGCCACCCAAACAACGCTTCCTCGCCGCGCTCGTCTGCCTGCCGCTCATGTACCTCGTCGTCAAGGCGCTCGCATTGGGACTGACCTGGGCCGCCACCCGCGACAGCATCCTGCCCGTTGTCCTGGTGGGCGTCGCGGGCATCCTCGCGCTCGTGAACGCGCAGCGCATCGCCGCGTCGATCGTCACGCTGTTCCAGCGTCAGTAGGCCCTCGCCATGCCGCCGCCGTCAACACCCCGTCATCACGCGAGCGCTCATCCGCCCCGCCATCCCCGGCAGCGTCGCGACCCGCCCGTCTACGTGCAGTCCTTTATCGACACGCATCTGGAGGCGGCGCAGTCCATCCAGCGCCGGTACCAGGTGCCCGCCGGCGTCCTGCTCGCGCAGGCAGCGCTCGAAAGTAACTGGGGCCGCTCGGTGGTGGGCAACGCGTATTTCGGCGTAAAAGGCCAGGCGCCTTCCGGCGCGAGCACAACCTTCACGACGCACGAGGTCGTCAACGGCCGCGCCATCACGATCAACGACGCGTTTCGCGCCTACGGCAGCTTCGAAGAGGCCGCCGAAGACTACGCAAAAATGCTCCGCAACAATCCCGCTTTCCGCACGTGCTTCCTGTACACCAGCAGTTCACAGTTTGCCGTGGCCGTCGCGCGCAACGGCTATGCGACAGACCCCGCCTACCGTGCCAAACTTAACGCCATCATCCGCGCGCACGACCTCGATCAGTACGACAACCGCCGGGCGGACCGATGATACGTCGCGCACTTGACGCCGCACGCGCGGCCGCACTTTTTGCGTTGCTGGCAGGCGCGCACGTCTGGGCGGCCGGCACCGCCATCGATTCGGGCGATGCCGCCGCCACCCGGGCCGCTGACATCACGCGCGACTACGGTCTGTCGAAGGACAAGACCGAATGTCTGCTGTTCGACACGGCCGACAAGGGACGCTACTTCCTTGTCCGCGTGCGCGAGAATCATTCCGCATCCTGTGGCGGTGAGCCGGGTGTGTCGCCAGTGCTGTTCTTCCTCAGGATTCGCAAGCGCGATGGCTACACCGTCACCACGGCCTATGACGGTGAGCGGTATCGACCGCTGAAGGCGCGCAGCAACGACTAGCGCGACATCGTCGGGCCAGCGACGCCCGCCTCGCGTCGCTTCGGAAACAGGATCCCCTGTCTCACGCCGGCGCCCGCGGTCACACCCTCGCCCCAAGGTACGTTCCACCCCGGTTCACCGCCATCGCCCAGCAGCGCACGCAGTTGCCCCATGCTCGCCGGCATCACCGGCGACAGCAGGCTGGACACCGCGTGCAGCCCCTCGAGCAGCGTATGCAGTACGGTATCCAGCCGCTTCGCGAGCGCTGGATCTTTCGCCAGCGTCCACGGCGCGCTGGTCGCGACATAGCCGTTCAGCGCCGTCACAAACGCCATCACCTGCTCGACGGCGCGCCCCAGCTTCATCTCTTCGACCAGCATCAGCACGACCTCAGGCAGCGACGCCGCGCGGGCCATGATCGCCTCTTCGCCCGCCGTGTATGCGCCTGGCGCAGGCACAATTCCGGCGCGATACCGATGCACCATCGCGAGCGTCCGGCTCACGAGGTTACCCAGATCGTCCGCCAGATCCCGGTTCAGGCGCTGTTCAATAACCTCGTTGGTGATGATGCCGTCGAAGCCGAAACTGACTTCGCGCACGAGTGCGTAGCGCAGCGCGTCCACGCCAAAGGTCTGCGCCGCCGCCAGCGGATCGACGCCGTTGCCCAGCGACTTGCTCATCTTGCGCCCGTCCGCGCCGAGCAGGTGTCCCGACACCAGCAGACGCCGGTACGGCGTGATCCCCAGCGCGTGCGTCATGGCCAGCCAGAACAGCGTGTGCGTGCGCAGGATGTCCTTGCCGATCACATGCGTGGCCGACGGCCAGTAGTGCGTAAAATCCGCGCCGTCCGGGTAGCCCAGCGGTGACACGTAGCTGAGCAGCGCATCGAACCAGACGTAGGTCACGTGCGAAGCATCCCACGGAATCGGGATGCCCCATGCGAGTCGCTCTACCGGTCGCGAGATGCTCAGATCACCGATCGGCTCCTCTAGCAACCTCAGGATTTCGTGACGGTATTGCGCGGGCTGGATAAGGTCCGGCGTGTCCCGCAAGAGCCGCCTCATCCACTCGCGATGCACCTCCATCCGGAAAAAGTAATTCGACTCGCGACGCACAACGGGCGGCTCACGGTCCTCGGGCAGTTTGCCGTTCACCAGTTCCTTCTCTGTCACGAACCGCTCCTGGCCCACCGAGTACAGCCCTTCGTAGTCAGCCAGATAGATCTCGCCCGCCTCGTACAACCGGGTCAGACACGCCGACACCACCCGCGAGTGCGCCGCGGAACTCGTGCGCACAAACACATCCGACCCCACCGCCAGGCGCCGCCATGCGTCTTCAAAGCTGCGTGCATGGCGTTGCGCGAATGCGTCCGGCGCCTCGTTCGCCTGCATCGCCGCCTTCGCGATCTTCTCGCCGTGTTCGTCGGCACCTGTGAGCAGCACAACCTGATGGCCCGCCGCACGCAGGTAGCGCGCCATGATGTCGGCGTGGATGCTCGCGTACGCGTGTCCCAGGTGCGGCCGGTCGTTCACGTAGTAGATCGGCGTCGTGATGTAACGATACGTCATGACGTTTTCCCCTCATCAAGCAAAAAGGGACGCCCCGTGGCGTCCCTTTTATGGATAAACAAAGCCCTCAGCGCCCGGGTGGTGATCCTGCCTGGGGCATGCGCATCGACTGAACGGATGAAACGGAAAGATTGCGGGCAGACATGGTGAACGATCTCTACTCGTTGTCGAAATGGTGATTAATCAGGACTGCGTACAGGATGTCAATTAAACGGATATCAGTCAGGCATACGCGCCGCTCTGCGCCCGCATGATCAGCGCGCGCAGCACATCGGGGCCGCCGGCGCGTCCCAGCCAGGCAGATGGCAATTCTCCCCCGAGCGCGGGATTCGGTTGTTGCAGCCACCCTTCCAGCCACGCCGCAGCGTCGAACGCTTTCGCCATCGCCGGATCCCCCGATTCGTCGACGATCGTCCGCACCAGTCGCACCAGCGCCGCGATCTCCCGTTCCCGTCGGCCCTGCGCGGCGCGTGCACCGGATGGCCGCGCACGGTCCCCGTCCCCGGCGCTCGCGGTGTCACGGATTGACTCGCGCGCCATCACCTTCCTTCTGAACGAAATGTGCACACCACCATGCTCCGCGCGCCTCACCATGCCTCATCCCGCGGCTGCCTGAACTCCTCAACCGCGAGATCGATCACCCGCTGCGGACTGACGGCAAATACCTCAGCCGGCTTTTCTCCGCCCAGCTTCCTGTGCGGCCAGTAAAGCCATCCCGCTCGGTCCCAGCCCCCTTTATGCCACCCGCCGTCAGGCAGGATCGCGAGCAGCCGGGCGACCACGGGATACGGACGTCCCGCGCGGTCGAACTGGAAGTCGGGATACACATAACGGTCGCGCGACGAACTCCACACGCCCAGGATCAGGCCGTCCGCGCGCAGGCGGTACACATACGCCGGCGCCTCCTCCGGCGACACCCCCAGACGCGCCGCGACCCGCGTACTGTCAGGCCAGCGCCTCGCAAGCAGGTCCGCGTTGAAGCCCGATCTGGACGCGCGCACATCGTCCTCCGTCGGCCGATCAGAAATCTTCAGCCATGCCCCCAGCACATCGCGCACGCAGTGCTGGCACAGGTCGATCCGCACGTTCTTCCTGTCGCCGAATACGGAATGCGCTCCCGTGCGCCACGCCAGCGACTGCTTCTCCGCATGGCCGGGATCGTCACCGGGAACGCGCTGCCCGCACCGGTCACAGGTGAAGACGGGAATCCCGCCAGCACCGGCGTTCTCGTAGTCCAGCATCGATGATGTCTCCCGCGCGAACACGGCCGCCCCGCTTTCAGCACCCGGCGTCCACCGCTCACGTTGCCGACACGGCCGGCAGAACACCGGATCATGGTCTCAGACCAGAAGACCTGAAATGGGTCGTAAATGCCGTGGCCCGAAAAGCATCATACCGTGACGATCCACACATGCAAAGCGTTTCTGACGAGCGGGACAAAGCTCGCGGCGGTGATTGCTGCGGTGATTACGGCGATACGCGCCTGCTGTCTGCGAAAAGGATTCGCCGCAGGCGCCCGCTGACCAGCGCGGCGTCGATCGCTCCCACATGGCATCCAGGCAGCGTGGTTTGCCCAACATCGCGGCCCGGTACAATTTCACTTGACACGTATTCAGGGAGACGCCTCAACATGGTTCTTCGACTTGTTGCGACTTCGTTCATGGTCTTCTGCTGCTTCGCATCGACCGCGAATGCCGCGGGCCGGCACGACGCCGCACCACCCTCGGCACTCCCGGGATCCCAGTCGTCGTACACCCCATCGAAAGAATCGCTCCAGCTCGAGCGCGAGAAATTCGAGTACAACAGGCAGATCGAGGAGGAAAAGCTGGCGTTCAATAGACAGCTTGAGGCTCAGAAGCTGGAAGTCGAGAAAACGAAAGCGCAGTATTCGGCCCTGGCGATCTTCGTTCCACTGGCGCTTGGTTTTGCTACCCTGTTTTGGCAAACCCGCACTGCCAACCAGTCAAGGGAACGCGAAGCGGAAGATCTTTTTGAGCTGAAGGCTGCCGAGATCCTCTTTGAATGCGATACCACGCGCGCCATAAAAGGTAGACTGATCGCACTGAAGCAGATATTTCCCGAGAGATTCGATCAGAAATTTGGAACAGCCTTCGACAGGATAGAGGTAGGAAGCGTCAAGTATGACCCGCTTCTTGAGGTGTTCAAGGCTGCATGCGCCAAAGTCTCATCGCCCGAAGAGGTCTATAAGGTCTGGGCGGATATGTATCCGGCCGATAAATGGCTTGAGCGGGTGATTCCCGGGTACGTGGTGCCTGATGCAAATCGTCAGTCAGCAACGGGCAAACCGCCGGCCTCCTGACCAGCGGGCCATCCAGGACATCGAGCTCAGCGGAGCTTTTCCGGGCCGTTCCATCGTCGATCGTGAACGATCATTCCGCCACTGTACGCAGTTGAACCAGATGATATCTTCCAGCGTGTTTTCAGCACGGCAGGACAGAGCGGCTGAAATGGCGCGATACGCTCGATGAACGGCTCATAGGGCTTCATTTCGGAGGAGCTATGCGCAAGCTGCTGGTTGTCCTGTGCATTGTGCAGTGCCTCGCTTCCTGTGCGTCGCGTACTTCCGGCGCTTCCGCCGCCTCCGATGCCGCTGAGGCTCTTGCTGACCCAACTTCCCCTGCGTCCAATGTTCCCCGTCCTGTGGATCCCGTTGGCGCTTCCGGTCCTCGTGGCGCTTCCGGTCCTCGCGGTGCTTCCGGTCCTCGCGGTGCTTCTGGTCCTCGCGGTGCTTCCGGTCCAGAGGGCCCAGTAGGTCCTGCCGGCCCTGCTGGCCCTGCTGTTCCCGCCAGTCCGGTCATCCCTGCAAGCCCCGTTGTTCCCGTCAGTGCCCCATCCCCCTGCGAAAACGCGAAAGAGAAAACGCAATACTGGTCGTTCCTGACATGGTGCATCCCGAAACCCACCTCGTCAGGTGACTGGGGGACGTGGGTGCAGGCACTGGGATCATTACTCGCCATCCTCGTCGCGGGCGCGATTGTCTTTTTACAGATGCACCTGTCGACCTGCCAAACCAGAAAACTAAAGCGACTGGAAGACGTGGACAGAATAATTGCGCTGCAAAACATTGTGGAAGAAGCGGCGAAGGTCCAGGTGCAGCTTCTGAACAGACTGGGCACACGCACCGCGCTCGACAACGCTACGAAGGATTACCGCGTCATGCCGGAAGTACTCGAACTCGAGAAAGCATTAGACAGGATAGAGCGTCATCTGCTTCCACCCAAGGTATTGGTCGATCTGTATATCGTCACACTTGAATTCGCGAAATTCCGGATTGTTCTCGAAAATGCACTGAAAAATTCCCACTCGCTGAATGAAAGCACGTTCCAGAAGTTTCGTTCTGACATGAAAGAAACGAGTGACAACATGGCGGGCATGCCCGCGCTATTACAGTACTATATCGACTGCCCCCGCGAGCTTTACAGAAAAGCCAGAAGCAAAGAGTTCTGGGCCCGCCATATGGCTTCCCGGAACAGAGATCCTGACTTTGATTGAAGCTGGCACGCTCACGGCCATGCCGACAGGCAGTATCGAGATTTACTATTGTTGCCATACGCGTGACACGACATCGCCAGGCATTCACATTGATGGCCTGACAATCTGCACGCGCGAACCTCGGGGCCTGTCATCCAGCTTCGTCAGCCTGGTTCGCCCAGAAAGCCGTCGGCCCAGCGGTCCCAGAAGCCAGGCTCATCATGGTGCCGGTTTTCCATCGCCCGCCCAAGAGGCACCACCCAGAACATCACGTTCTCCAAACGCATCGAGCCGTCAGGATATTCCAGGAATGCCTGGACCCGCTGGTACACGGGATCGTTCCCGTCAAACGGGATATCGAGATAGATCTGTCCTGCGTACGCGTACATTGCAGTCTCATCGGCAAACGCCGCGCACTCAGTCCACTGCACGTGGTTTGCTTCGAGCCATTCGATTATTTCGCACCGCGTCTGCACCTCTTCGTACAGCAGCGGATCGTCGCACCGCTCGGCCTGCGGAAAGGACAGGAAAAGCACGTCGCGCTGCTTTTTGCGCGCGATCGCATCAATGTGTTCCATCAGCGTTTTCAGTATCTGGTAACTTGCCTGCGACTGGCGGGGCGTCATCATCGCCCCGGCGACCTCAACCTGTCGGAGACTCAAGGCCCGGGAATGGACCACTAGCGATAGACGGCCCCTTCAGTGAGCACCGCCAGGATCTCCCGTACCTGTTCTGACTCGTGCACATCCGTCGCACACCACACGGCGAAGTGCTCACAGTTGTTATAAAACCAGGTTGTAGTCGCCCCTGTTCAACTGGCCGAGCGCGCGCTGCGCGATTTCATCGGGTGAGAATTCCCTGTACCGGTGCGCGTTCGGACTAACTGGCCTGCGCCTGGGGAGCAGCGTTGCGCCGGTCGACGGCGCGCGGTAGACCTCGAAACTGCGCGCCTCGTCGGGAGAACGCGGAAACCGCACCGTCCTGACCTCGCCTGCACCGTCCAGGCACACCCGCATCGTGGTCTCGGTGATCCGGTTACTGCCCGACATGTCGGCGCCACTGCCAGGGTTGTGGTAGTGGATGACCGAGTCTTCCGAAATGTAGATCCCGTAGTGGTCGTAGGGAAATGGCAGATACCGGGCTACCTTGATGACCGAGCCACGTGGAAGATCTTTGATCGTCGCCGGCGGCATCGATACCTTTGGCACCTTCGACGGCGTCATCACCAGCGCGTGCGGATCCCGCATGATCTCGGGAAAGCTGCGAACTGCGTCCTTGACGTTTTCAAAAGTATCGACAATCGAGTCCCAGATCGACATGGCGGGTCCGTCAGTATGGTTAGCTGCTTATCGGCCGTCTGGCGAGAATCTTTATGCGTCTGCCACGCATCACGCTTCATGCACAACAGGTTTGAAACGAATTTCCGTTACGCCTGCCCGCTCCAGGCTCCGTTTAATTCGTTCAGAGCAGACAAGCGCAATCTCCCAACCCTTAACGCGAAACAGGTCGTGACCTCTTGCCAGTGTCGGATCGTCTCTGGAGAGCATTCGGCCCGGCGAACCGAGTGCCCGCTATGGTTGAACGTCGCCGGCAAGCCCTCGCTTTTTATCCGGACCATCAACGGATGCCCGTCAGACCACGGCAAGCAACGCCAGAATGCGCCCGGCAGCACAGCTTTTCCATCTTCAGTCATGGGTTGACCCAAATATCATCGCGTGGAATCGTCAAAGTCCAAGCCTATTTCAAAAAAGTATTCGCTCATTTTTTCGTTGCAAGTTTGTTCAACTGTGTTCCCGGCGTCGAAACGTCTTTGGCAATTTGCCCCACTTCGTTGCGCAACGCTTTCTGATACTCAGGGGTATGGGAGTCAAATCCCGCACAGCGCCGCTAAAGCGATCGAATACGAGACCCGTGAAAGGAAAGCTCCCTGGTCGGACTTCCTCAACGCTGTCGTCAATCCCTTGGATGCCTCAAACCGACCCGAAAGGGACATCGCAAGCACTCTTCCATCGCGGCTGCTTGACGCCCCAAAACGGCCGTTGCTAGACCCGGATAGTCTCAGCCAGGGTTCGCTAAAAAACGATGCACTTCCGCGGAAAGCCAGTCGCGGAGCGCGTTCACCTTCGGGTTGTTCTGACTGCCGACGCGATACACGAGGTCGTATCCGCGTTCGGCCTTGAGACTGATTTGCGGGAAGAGCGCTACCAGTCGTCCCGCCATGAGGTCGTCCCGCACCAGCACACTGCGCCCCAACGCGACACCTTCATCTCGTATGGCTGCTTCAATCGCCATGCTACCGTGACTGTAGGCCGGTCCGCGAACGCTGCGGCGCCTATCCACCCCTGCAAATGCAAACCATTGATCCCAGTTCGCAAGCATTCGCGCTTCGTGGAGCAGCGTGCAACGCGTGAGGCTGGCTGGATCCGGCAGCCCACCCATCTCGTCGCGATAACGGGGACTGCAAACGGGGGTAACGAATTCTTCGAGTATCCGCTCGCTTTGCGCCCCGACATAACGCCCCCCGCCGTAGCGCACCGCTACATCGACCAGCCCGTCTTCCAGATCGACGTTCAGATCGGTCACATCGAGATGAACGTCTAGTTCGGGGTGCAGAGCCTTCAAGTTATGCAGGCGAGACGCCAGCCACTTGCTTGCGAAGGATACGCTGGTGCTGATTGTCATCCGTGACGCGGAATCATTGCCGCGCAGGCGTTCGGCCTCCCGCGTCAGTTCCCCAAGCAGTCGGGCTACAGCTGCATGAAATTCCGCGCCCTGATCGGTCAGCACGATCCGTCTGGTCAATCGCCGGAACAGTGGCACGCCCAAGTGCGTTTCGAGCGTCTTCACATGTCGACTGACCGCCCCATGCGTGACGTGAAGTTCCTCAGCCGCTAGTGTCATGCTCAGCAGCCTTGCTGTTGCTTCAAACGCTCGCAGAGTCTGCAAAGGAGGAAGTCGATCGAACATAAGTCGCTACGTGTGAGTTTCGCTCACGCATTATATGACGACAAATGGTTTGTCATCGGCTTGGCACTGCCGCAAGATCCCTTCGTCTACTGCGTCCGTGGCGAGTCCGCGAACTACTCAACGAGGTACTGATGGCATTCCATACCTGGCTCATTTTCCTCGCGACGTCGATCGGTATGTCGCTGGCTCCGGGCCCGAACGGGCTGCTCGCGATGACACACGGCGCGATGTACGGGAGCCGTAAGACCCTTTTCACCATCGGGGGAGCGTTGTTGGGTTTTGTCGGCGTCATAGCGCTGTGCATGTTCGGTATCGGTGCGCTCGTCCGGGCGTCGGTGCTCTGGCTGATGGCGCTCAAACTGATCGGGGGTGCCTATCTCATCTATCTCGGCGTGCAAGTGTGGCGGTCTCCGCCGATTGCGGTCGAGATGGGCAATGCGCCGGCACGCGCCAGAGGCTGGGCGCTGTTCCGGCTCGGGCTTCTGTCTTCCGCAACGAATCCGAAAGGGCTGCTCTTCTTCAGCGCTTTACTGCCCCAGTTCATCGATCCACAACGTACTCTCGCAACTCAATTTGCCGCGATCGCCGTCACTTACGTCGCGACCGAGTTTGTTGCCGAATATGCCGTAGCCTGCGCGGCCAACCGGATTCGCCCGTGGCTTTCACGAGTTGGTCAACGATTCAATCGGGTCTGCGGCGGCATCTTTGTCGCGATCGGCGGGCTGTTGCCTCTGCATGTCTAAACCGGATTCGCGGCGAAACCGTCAATGTCGAGTCAAAACGTCGTCACTGAAGTGACCATTAACGACGCAACCCGTTCGCCGCTCACACTTCGCAATCTGGGCGCGCTGCTGTTGCTTGCCGTTATGTGGGGCTTGTCGATTCCGGTAACGAAGCTAGGTCTTCAGACGTTGCCGCCTCTGACACTCACCGCAATGCGCTTCGGCGTCGCCGCTCCGCTGCTGCTGATCTTTGTCATTGTGGGTCGGCATTCGATGCCGTGGCGCGCGTTGCCTCGTGTCGCTGCGCTCGGCGTGCTCGGCATAGGCGTCGGCCAGGTCTCGCAGACCTTCGGTGTGGCCGGCACGTCCGCGTCGGTCGGTACGATCATCTCCGCGACAATTCCTATCTTCATTGTTTTTTTCGCTGCGCTCCGGCTGCGACAGCCGGTGTCTGGAGTCCAGCAGATCGGGGTGCTTGCGGCCTTCGCAGGAATCGCACTTGTGGCGCTCGGGCACGAAGGCCCGACGACAAGCTCTCAGACGACGGTCGGCGGAGCCACGTGGGTTCTGCTGTCGGCGCTCGCGATTGCGTTCTACTACGTGTGGAGCGTCGAATTGACCACTGCCTACGGTACCGCCACCGTAGCGGCATGGAGCACGTTATTTGGTTTCATCGCACTGATACCGTGGACTGCACGAGAGCTGTGTAGCATTTCGTCGTTTCACGTCACAGCGCAAGGGTTCTTTGCCGCCGTGTATCTTGGTGTGGTCGTGACAGTTGCGGGACTTTTCATATGGTTGAGCCTGCTGCGGGTCGTTCCCGCCCGCGTCGCCGCAAGTGTGCAATACCTGCAACCTGTGGTCGGTGTCGTGATCGCATCGGCATTGTTCGGGGATCAGATAGGAGCAACGTTTGTCTTGGGCGTCGCACTGGTGCTGGCCGGTCTGGCCTTGACCATGACGTCCCGCCGCCCAGCCAGGAAGTGACTCACCGACTAGGGCCGTTGTGCGCGGGTTAGCCGACATCTGCAGTCGCTACCCCAAGGACCGTTCGTGGCCCGCACTGCGTCGCGCAACCGAGGGCGACGGTCATTCTCGTTTTCAGCAAGCGGCTTGGCGTTCATACATAGCTTGCGAATAGGGAAGCAGTTCGTCGTCGTAGCGGGCGCTATATTTTCCGTAGCCGACGAACTCGTAGTAAATGTTCATCGCTTGGATATGTGACGATGCCCAGAACGTCCATACCCATTCACTGCCTGGCTCGTTGAGCCGCCGAGCGGCGTCTCCGTCCGGTCCATGCGGGATGCATGCAGGAAGATAATTGCCACGCTCGTCCGGGCAATACCAAACTTCATGAAGGTAGCCTAACGCCCTCGTCATCCAATACCGTCCTTCCGGCCATTTCTTTCGGTTCGCGAATTGTTGACGATTTTACGCGAGGCGTCGAGTGGCCGTTCCTGGCCGAGGTTGTGTGGAAACGACTTTTTTCGCGTTAAGGCGAGTTTGCCTGCCGTGCTGGAGCGCGTTTTGTAGACCCGGCGATCTTCTCGACATCGCCGGTCGCAAGAAGGCCCTCAGGGCCTCAGCTTCCAGCCATCCTCATCGCCTTCATCGTCCTCGCAACCCCAAGTATATTCATGACTCGCTTTAGGTTGTAGGCCAGTACCTGGAGACTCATTTCGGTACTCACCCGCCCAAGCGTGCGGGTCAGGAAGTGTGTGGAACCCATCCAGTACTTGAGCGTTCCGAAGACATGCTCGACAGTACTTCTGCGTACGGTCATTGCCTCAGGACTTCGGTCCAACCGGCGCTGCATAGCTTCCAGTACATGTTCGTGCTCCCATCGTCGGATGCGGCGATAGTCGCTGGGCGAACAGCGCGCCTTGAGAGGGCAGCGCGGGCAAGCGCTGGGCCAGTACACCCGCAGATTCATTTCATTTTCGACGGTGTTGAATCGATGAATGGCGCGTTCGCCGGCCGGGCATCGGTACACGTCGTCTTTTGCAACGTAGACGAAGTCGCGCTTTGTAAAGAGGCCCTTCTTCCTGGACGCCGAGGTCAGTGGTTTGGGGACATACGCCGTGATGCCGGCCAGATCGCACGAGCGGATCTCAGGACCGCTGTAGTAGCCTCGATCAGCCAGCACCTTCAGTCCTGGTTTGCCCATCGCCTCCTTCGCTGAGACGGCTATCTTGCTGAGTTGACCACGATCGTTTCCGACGTTGGTCACCTCGTGCTCGACAATCAGATGATGCTTCGTGTCCACAACAGTCTGAACGTTGTAGCCGACCGTTCCGGTTCGCCTGCCGTCACTGGTCATGGAACGGGAGTCCGGATCCGTGAGCGACAACTGTTTGTCGGGCTGGTTTTTCAACTGCGCTCTGATCTGCTCGAGTTCACGCATCTGCTGGCGCAAACGGGCGATCTTCTCGTAAAGCCGCACAGTCTTCACATCGAAACCAATCGGGCTGGTTCGGTCTGCGGTTTCAATCGCGTCGAGGTATCGCTGAACGCTTTCCTCAATCTGCTGCTGACGCTTGTCGATTTTGCCCGCCGTGTAATTCCTGTCCCGGCTGTTCACAGCCTTGAACTTGCTGCCGTCGATGGCCACCGTATCGGCAGATAGCAGTTTCAGACCGCGGCATAGTTCGACGAAACGCCGGCATACGTTCCGTATTGCCGCGCCGTTGTCGCGGCGAAAGTCTGCGATCGTCTTGAAGTCTGGTGTCAGACGTCCTGTCAGCCACATCATTTCGATATTGCGCTGGCATTCGCGCTCAAGACGCCGACTGGAAGGTACCCGGTTCAGGTAGCCATAAATGTAGACCTTGAGCATCATGCCCGGGTGGTAGGACGGACGCCCTGTGACTGCCGGCGTAGCGCCGTTGAAGCCAAGTTCCGCAAGGTCCAGTTCGTCGACGAAGACATCTATGATTCTGACCGGATTGTCCTGTCCTATGTAGTCGTCGACGCATTCGGGAAGTAGTGCGACCTGCTTGCGGTCATCGCCTTCAACGAATCGCTTCATGAGTCACCCGCTCTCAATGAGTTGATTCAGTTTAGGCGATCGATGCGTTTTCACACACCCTCGGCCGAACTCTGCCTCATCGCTTTACTTCATGACGCGTGCGTTCGACAGAGGCTGCTCGCCAATACGAATGCCGTGACCACGGACCCATCGTCATTGCTGGATTGTCGCTGCCTTCATCAGATCGGACGTGAACCGGGCGGCAGCTTTTTGCAGCGCCAGCACTTTCAGCTGCTGCTCAATGACGGGTTTCGCCTGACTCAACGTCGGAACCTGAGTTGACCGCTTTGTATCAAGCTTCAGGATGACGTATTGCGTTGCGTTGCCGACCTTCACCGGTATGGCCTCCGCCGTGATACCGCCCACAGGCAACGTGGTGATTGCCTGCGCCACGGCAAGGGGCATCCCCTGGGTGTGACCATCCACAACCGGTGTCCTGAAACTCAGCCATGGCAGCTCGCCGCCCTTCTCACGCGTGGGCGCGATACTGTATTGACGGGCCAGCAGATCAAACGGTCTGCCCGCTTTCAGCTCGCTGTTGACAGTCGCGGCTGTCGCCACATCCGCCACGGTGATGATTCGCGCACGATACTCATCCTTACCTAGCGACCCCACGATTTCATTGTAACGCGCCTTGATCTGCGCATCGGTGACAGGTTCAGCCCTGATCCTGTCTTTGAGGTACAGCTGCGTTTCGGCGGCGACTTTCGCCGTCTGCATCGCCTGCTGCACCTCCGGCCTGGCGTCGTAATGCGCCTGCTCGGCCGACTGACGAAACAGCTCACGGGCAATCAGCGAATCCTTCAACGCCTGACGAAGCTGCGGCGTGTCAGGCTGACCGGCAGTCGTGACAGCATCATCCAGCATGGACTGGGGTAGCGCGACGCCATTCACGGTCGCCATCGTTCCTGCAGGAAGCGATGCAGCCGTGGCGGATGTGCCCTCTGCCGATGCACCAGTTGTCGTTGCGAAGAGCGTCACGATTGCTACGATCAGCAGGCTATTGCGATTGGTCCGTTTCATTTCTTCGTCAATATGTCCAGTTAATTGTGGCAAGTGCCAGAGTCGACTTTGGTCCCAGCGCGGCGGGCTGCGTCAGCGCGCGTCCAACAAGCAATTCCCCCGAAAGCTGCTGTCGGTGCCACTGCCATTGCGCGCGCACGCCCGCGCCTGTGCCAACCAGCGACGGAAAGCCCGGTACCGCGATGAGGCTTACCTTCCCGGCATCCAGAAACATGTATGGCTCTACCCTGCCGTCCTGCCAGGCCGGCGCATTTACCCACGCCAGTTCATTACGCGTGTAAAACCCGCGGTCGCCGGCAATCTCTCCCGAGCGAAAACCGCGTACGTTGTCCATGCCGCCAAGAAAGAGCTGCTCGCTGCCGTACAGCGCGACATTGACGTACTGGAGCCCGAGGACACCGCGATACGCGAACTGCGCGCGTCCGATCTTCGGCAGTGGCAATGTATAGCTGGCAGTTGCATCCAGCTTGGTGAACTGACCGTGCGCGTCAGCACGGGCGATATCGTGAGCGTCGTGATCGGCCTCCAGCCACGGCAGCCCTTCCGATACGCCGGCATCAAGCGTCAGGAAGCCCTGCGCGTCGTTCAGCACGAACCGATGCAGCCAGTTGCCGCCAATGCGAAGCACGGCAATGTGCTGCGGGTTCAGATCGATATCGTTGACCTCCCGGTCCGTCCGTCGCCAGGAGAGCGTCGCGTCGAGATTGGCAATGTTCGCCTGCGACCGGCTCGCGGTGTAATTCCAGCCCAGGATATGACTGAGCGTGCGGCCGTACAGCAGTGCCGTCGTTCCGATGACCTGCTGATACTCGGAGTCGGACAGCGTATAGCTGAACGTATGACGGCCATACGGGATCGCGAACGAACCAACGAAGGCATTGCTCTCCGTGCTGTCGATGACGCTCAGACTGATCGACTCCTGCAGACCGATCAGATTGTCCGCTTCAATGGCGGCCCTGTATCGGGTGATACCCGTCGCTTCACTGCCATAGTTGTCGACCCCAAGCGAGTAATAGAGGCGATCGCCGGACCGGTTGTTGACAGCTACGATCGAATCGCCCGGACTCTGTCCTGGCAAAATCTGGACTTCAGCCTGATTGCGACGCAGACGGTTAATCTGCGAAACGCCCTGGTCGATGTCGCCGAGTCGCAAGGCATCGCCGGGCGACGCCGGGAACGCGTTCGCGTATCCCGCATCCGTGAGCCACCCTCCGCCAGCCGATGGCTCGTCTTTCTTCAGCCGGTGAATTGACATGCCGTTCACGGTGAAGGCCTGGATGCGGCCGATCTCGATCGTGACCGTCAGCGTGCCCGAACCGAGATTCTGCGGACCCAGCAGCGCGCGCGTCGTCACGTAGCCTGCGTCGACGAACACATCGGTGAGTCTTTTCAGGAGTACGTTGATTCGATTGGTCCCGAGTTTGTGGCCTTCAAACTCCGACGCGATTCCCCGCAGTCTCGCTGTGGATACCCCATCAGGCAGCACGACCGTTGCACGGCGAGGGCCAGCCATGACGATATGCTGAACGGAGAACGAAGGACCTGGCTCAGGAATGTCATCCACGGGCGTACCGGGGGCCACATTCAGTACCGAGCCAGCCGCCGGCGTCTGCACAGAAACAGACGCTGGCGGCTGGGTGATCTGCCGCTCGCGCGCCCGTTCACGCTGCTCGTCGATCAGTTGCTGGCCGGGATCCTGAACGGGGCGTACCTGCGGAATAAAGGGAACCGGTCCGGGCGCCCCGGGCGGCGGAGCCGTTTGAGCGAAGACGGATTGCACCGCTATCAGAATACCCAATGCAGCCTTGCCGGGAATACGAATTCGAATTGCCGACATCAATACCCCAGCCAGGAAGAAAGACCGAGGTGCTGACCGATCTGCACCGGTGTGCGCATGGGCGGGCGCACGGTCGTCATGCCCCCTGCTGCGGACGCGCCTTTCCCGCCACTCACCGATCCGCCGTCAATAACGGCGCTGCCCGTGAACGAGACCGAGCCGTTCGCCACGAAGTCTCCGCCGACGTCCATCGCGATGATCTGTGCCCAGGTGCTGCCAAAGAACGCCTTGAAGCCCCTGTCCTGATTGATCGCCGAGTAACCGGTCACGCCCTGCGCGTAGGTGATGGGTGCGCTGACCTTGATATCGCCCAGCGCAAAAACGTTGCCTCCGATGTTGCGCGCAACGCTCCCTGCCGTGATCGACAGATCCTTGCCCGACTGGATCGTTCCACCATAGGGGGTGACCGTGCTCGATGCGCTTGCGTGACAGAAAATCCAGCATCCACGCGAGTAGCTGGCCTGTCCGGCAAACACGGCTGCATTCGTAAAAGTGTCGCGCGCGGTAATCGTGATCGGGCCGTTGCTCGACTGGATGATGCCGCCCGAGTTCGTCACGTTGGTGCCGGTAATCGACACCGCGCCGCCTGTCGAAGCGATGTAGGCGAGTTGCGTGGGCTGGCTTACCGTACCGTAGTCGACGTCGAATCCACTCGACGTATGCGTGAGGAAAAGGAAGCTGCCGCCCTGGTGCGAATAGGCGACAGGTGATCCCGCGTTGACGCCGGTCGTGTGGTCGATAACGTTGTCCACATCGCCCTCTGCGGCAAGCGTCACCGCGCCGTTGGAAAGCATCCGTGCGTTGTCGTTGACGATATTGCCCTTCGCATTCAGGGTCGTTGCGCCATTGGCCGAGAAGATCACGCCAAGGTTTGCAGGTGTCGAGCCGTTCGTGATAGTGCCGCCTGAGGTCAGGACTACGTCGCCACCCGCGGATGTTCCGTCCGCCGTCACACCGCCTGCCTGAATTGCGCTACCCGTGTTCGTGATGTCGCCAGTCGCCGTGAGCTTCACTGATCCGACAGTCGCGCTCAAGGTTGACGGGCCAGCGCTCGAATCTGACAGCGCGATCGTCCCCGCATTGATTGTCGCGTTGTTCGCAGCTGCGGCCTGCGTGTTCTGCATCGAGACGTTGCCGCTCGTGGTCACCGAAATATCGTGCTCCGAACGGATCGATGCGCCGGTTGTCGTGATATCGCCGTTCGTACCGACGATCACATCGCCTGCGCTGCCGTAAAGCTTCCCGAGACTGCGCACGCCTGCGCCCTGATCGGTGACGACAAGTTGAACCCTACCGCCCGTAAGACCGCCCGCCGACGTGATGTCAATCGCGAAGCCCGCGGCAGATGCATGTGGATTCGTCGTCGATGAGAGCCAGTCGTGGCTGTTGTCTGATGGTGAAAAGCTCGTGTCCCATGTGGTTGTGCTGCTGCCGATCGTTGCACGCACGCCGCCCACGGACGTCGTGAAATCGTTGGTCACTGGCCCATTGACCGCGAGCTGCTTCGAGACGAGATCGAGATTGACGAGTGTGCCCGACAGTCCGCCCGGTCCGATCGTAATCGCACCGCCATTTGTGGTGAGCACGACATTGCGCTGAACGATACCCGGCGCAAGCGCGATGTCATTGAAGCTGACCTGCCCTGTCGTAAGGACAACGTGCCCCGCATTCTGGAAGCTGCCGCCATCGACAGTCACGCCGTTCGGATTAGCCAGAATAACGTTCGCTCGCGGCCCCAGAATGTTGATGGCACCCTGGATCAATGAAGGGTTGGTGCTCGTAACTTCGTTGACAATCGTCTTCGCATTGACCCCGACATTGTTCAGATCAGCGCCGGCTTTCGAAACGCTGAACGACGTGTAGGTGTTGTGCGAGACCCCGCCGACAGTCGGTGCAATATTGACGACCTGATGGCCGGATGCCGAAGTCAATACTGACGTGGCCGTACTGCCATCCGTAGCAATGCCAGCCGAGAATGCGACGTTCGTAGCAGCCGCCGATATGACGATCAATAGCGGCCCTATCTTTTGCTTCATGCTGTGAAACCCCGTACCACAATAGTATTTATTTAGACCTTCAGATCATAGGCCTGTAGTCATTGGCATTTTGATAGCGCCATAGTTCGTCCGCCTGCAGCAACAATCCAGGGACGCTGGATTCGCTGTCCAGATCGCTGGCCCGTCACCGGATGGGTCGTCACAAAAATGCACCGTGCACTCAGTTTTCTGGACCCGTGAAGACGCAGTCGCGTCGATTCCGGATCATATTTCTCACTTGATCGGCCCGAAGTATTCTGACCCATTTTGTCGCTCGCGATCAGCTTTAGCAGATCATGAGGCTCTGCGTTGCATTCGTTACTCCGGCCGACCACCAGCCAGCGGTCTGCTCATCGTCGCTCCAACGGCATCGCCGATGTCCTGATACATCTGGTTCCAGGCGAAGATTCCCCTACCAGTTAAAAATATTCTTCAAAACCACATAGGCGATAAATCCTATTATTGCTGTGAAAGCAATAACGAACGCTACTCGACTGCGACGATTTCTCGGACCAGACGAAAACGGGAAGCTAGGCATAGTTCCTCACCATTTGATACCTGTTTTTCCTAGATCGACGGAGTATCCGCCACCAACGGTTCCAATATTTGTGGTCTTTCCGAGGTTCACTCCGGCACCAACCCCGACTACAGTTGCGCTCCCATTCCCCGGGGAGTACATGATTCCTCCGCCCACCAGGTCGTACGCGCCACTCACCCCACCAGCATAACCACCTGCAAAATTATTTGTCTGCCCCGGTGCCACCGTCAGGGTATTTAACCATCCTGCAGAAACGCCGAAGCCAGCATTGACTGTATTGGGCAATGCCATGTTCAACCCACCCCCGACGAAGAAGTTTCCATCACGCGTAAAAGTGCCCCACACGCTGCCAACGTAATAGTCCAACTGGAAGTTGATGAGGTCTGGACCGCGCAGGTAACTCAGTGCGTTCTTCGCCAGTTGCGCGCAGCTTTCAGGGTGACCCAGGCAGTTGTTTATAGCTTCGTTTTGCGCCGCAAGCGCACCTGCCGCTGCGTTTTGGCCCGCCAATCCAGCTGCTGCGCCGCCAGCGAACGTCGCGAAGGCCGCAATCGCCGCCGCCTGGTCTGGTGTCACCTTAGGATTGCCACCAGTGATGGCATCGGCAGCGAACGGCGTCAGCGCCGCGCTTGCGGCCGCCCCAATAGCGCCACCAGCACACCCAGTCCCATTGGCCGCACTTGCCGCACATCCCAGCAGTGCGTGTGCTGCGATGTACTCTGCATCGTTCAGACTCCCTTGCGCCTCGCCAATGTCGAAAGCGCCCGCAGCTGCAGCGTCGCTTATCGCGCTGTTTCGCAGATTCGTCAGGAAGCTGCCACCGCCGATTGCCGTTTGAACACCAGCCTGCACCGTTGCTTCTGCGCCGATCGCAAGCGCCTGCTGCGGCAGGTTAGCGGCCAGCGACGAGCCAGCTTGAGGAACCGTTGTTCCGACGCCTGGGCTCACGCCCGCAAGCTGTCCGAGGGTGCTAACTCCGGAAGGAAGCGCATTGACGTTCTGCGTAAGACTGAAATCAAACGAACCTGTATTGCTGTTATATGTGACGCCGTTGGTAATGCCCGCGGTGATCGTCGCAATCGCAACGGATTCAGCGATACTCTTGAGGTCAAATTGCCCGTTCATGACCTGACCGGCCATTGAACTTACGAGAGCTGCAAACGCAGCATTGGCGGCGGCGGCTTCAGCCGTACCCGCCGTGAAGCCTGCGATCGCTGCGCCTGTACCTGCTCCCGCCGTGACAACCGAGATAGCAACCAGCATAACCATCTGGAACGCGATCAACGGCCCCATGCCGCCATCGGCAATCAGCGAGGTATCCAGTTGATTACTAACGGTGGACTGTGTGAACTGATTGCCAAGCTGACTTTTCAGACCGGCTAGCATCGCCTGCGTACCGGCCGCATCGACACTACCGTCTGCATTAACCTTCTGCAGCGTCCCGCCGATCTGGTTCAGGCTCTGCACCTGCAGGTCATAGTTCATCGCCGACATGAACCCGCCCTGCTGCACCACCGTGCCGGTAGTCTTTTCTACGCCACCGCTGACATCCTGATAGATCGTGCCAATGTTGGTCGAGCGCTGCTCGTTAGTGAGCGTTCCGGTGTTGACTGTCAGGTTCTGCGCGGAAACAGAGCCCGTGTTCAGGATGCTGTTCGCGTAGTTGAGCGTGACATTGGTGCCAGTGATCTCCCCGTCCGCGTTGACCACAGCAAAGTTCTGCGGGAGCAGTACTTCTGGCACGAGCGCCTGAACGGTCGGGCACGCGCCATTACCGGTGGCGGTACATCCCGGCTCGGGCACCGTCTCTTCGACGTACCAGAGCATCGGCGCATTCACCAGCGCAAGCTGTGCGTCGCTCAACTGTGTGCCAAGCGCAATGTTGTTCTGCTTCGCGTATTCCAGCGCCGCGCCATAAAGCGCGGCCTTGTCCTGATAGGCGATCGACGACTGGCTGGTGCTGTCCGTTGCACTGGTCGTGCTGTAGAAACTCGACTTGCCGGATGCCTGCAGCGCAGCCTGTTCGACCTGACGGTCCTCGGTGTACGGGTCGTAATAGAACGGCACATTGCCCGGTTGCAGGTTTGCAGGCAACGCAGCCAGCAGCGACGCCGGCGTCAGATCGCCCATCACCTGCGCCGCAGGATTGCTCGACAGGTAGCTCACCGACACAGACTGACCATCGACGGTTTTCACGGTCGATCCCGACGGCGTTGTCGCTGCCGTCACGGCGGGCGCAGACGGTTTTCCAACGGTCGTCACCCCGATCGGCGCGTTCGAAGGCAGTCCCGCGGCGCCCGTCACGGATGTGGGACTACCGCTCAACGTGGTGACCAGTCCCGCACGATTGACAGTCGTCGTCGCGCCCGAAGGTATCGACGGCGGACCAAGCGTGATCACCTGTCCGGAGACTGCGGGCGGAGGGGTATAGACATTGGGGTTCGTCAGGCCGTTGACGAGCTGGGATCCGCTCAACGAGACGGTCTGGCCGACGACATTGCCGCTGTTCGTGAGCGTAGGCGAATGAATCGACAGCGTGTTGCCCGCCTGGATCGTCGCCGGCACGAAGTCCGGCAGTCCGACGGAAGACGGCAGGCCCGCGGGATCCTGACTCGCGCCACCGTCATACGCGCCGCCATAGAGCGATGCGCATAATGATGGATTGTTCGCACAGCCCCATGTTGCATACGGTTTGCCGTAGTGGGTGAAGCCACTGCTCCAGTACGCAGACTCATACTGGTTTCCTGTGCTTGCCGACCCCGAAGCGTTGATCGTGACGTTGTTCAGCCCGGTAATCAGGCTGCCCGTGTTGCTGAAGTTACCAGCCGACAGATTGACGTCGTGATTCGCCGTGATCGTCGCGGGGTTGGCCGACTGCACGTCAACGTAGGCCTCGCAGTTACTCGTGCAGCCGGTGAAGGGTGTTCCGCTCCCATAGTTCTGGTGTACCTGTACCGGCGCGGCAATGGTGTTGGTCAGTGTCGCCGCATTGATGTCGACGTTATAACCGGCGCTGATCGAGCCCGATGTGTTGGTCACACTGCCGGCCTGCGTCAGGGCAGCCGGATCTGTCGAACCATCGATGGCACTGGTGCCCGCTCCGCCAATCACAACGTTGCGACGTGCGACCAGATCGCCATACGTGTTGTTGACGGTATTCGCCGCAATCACGAGATCGTTGCCCGCAGCGACTGTTGCGTTGATCTGCTGGTAGCTGTAACTCTGCGAATTCGGGTTTGTCGTCGCGCCAGCCGTGCAGCCCGAAAAGCCTGACGCACAACCGGCCGTGGTCGTCATCGTCCCCGTATTGGTGCCCTGGTTCGTGAAGCTCGATGCCGTGATATGGACATCATTTCCCGCGACCAGTGAACCGCCATTGGTGAGATTGCCGCCCGACAGGTTCAGATTGTGACCAGCCACAATCTGGCCGGACTGTCCCTGAACGCTGATGGTCGATGACACCGACGGGATCGATGCGGTGCCCGGCGCGTTGAAGACAAAGGTCGTCGCGTCATTCGGTGCCCCTGTCGTCGGCAGGTTTCCCGATGTGGCGAGAATCAGGTCGTTGAACCAGCCCATCGGTGCATTCACACCGCCGCTGTTCAGCACCGACACGCCACCGGACTGCTGCATGGTCTGCAGTGCAGACAGGAAAGCATTCAGCGACGATGCGTCGACACTATCGGTCACCGTCGAGGTGAATGTCGGACCTCCGTTGGACAGCGCCTGGATATTCAACGTCGCATCGTTGCCCGCGCTGACCGTCCCTCCCTGGTTATTGAGGCTGTTTGCGGTGAGATTCAGATTATGGCCAGCCGCAATCACACTGCTCGCGCCGCCCATTGCGCCTGTTACGGTCGTCGTCTCGGTGACAGTGGGCAGAGCGAAAGTCATCGTCGGGCCGGTAGGCGTCGTTCCCGGCGGCACGATGACCCATCCGGCTGCCGTGGTCTCGTTGGTGTTCGAGTCAATCGTGGTAAAGCTCTCGTACGCGAACGTGACCGTGCCGGAGCTGACCACCGCAGGAGAAAGGGATTTGTCGCCGACAACCGACAAGAGGTCGCCCAGTGTCGCGGGCATGGCCTCATAGGCTGTCTGGATCGTGCCCCCGTCCCCGAGGTTGATGTTGTTGAACGTGTGGTAGCGCGTTTCGGTGCCGATATTCGTCGATGTCACCAGCGCCCCGTTCACCACGGTGGTCGAGGTCGACGTCGAGGAAGAACCCGAAGTCGCGGTATTGATGACATTGTTTGCCGAGATCGCCAGATCGTTCGTTGCCGCCAGGGTCCCACCCGCGTTGCGCAGGTCGCCACTCAGGCTGATCGTCATGTTGCCGGCACCGCCGGCGCCATTGCCCGCCTTCGTGGTGCCGTTCGAGTTGTCATAGCTGGAGCCGTTGATGTTGAGCGCATTGACCGCCTCAACGGTGCCGGCATTGACGCCTGCGCCGTTAAGCGTGAAAACACCGCTCGCCTGCACAGTGGCGCCAGCCTGGTTCACCAGCGACCCATTGACCGTCAGGCCATACGCGTTGATCGTGCCCGCGTTACTGACTGCACCATTGAGCGCGAGCGTGCCAGCGCCCTGGTTGATCGAACCGTGGTTATAGATGCCCTGCGTGGCGGACACGCTGACGGTCGTACCCGGCAGAACCCAGGTGCCCGAGTTACTGATCGACTGTGCGGACAGGTTGAGTCCGTAGCCACCATTGACCGTCCCGTACGTGAGCGCAGATGGATCGAGCGCCTGGTAGGGCAACGCGAGCGTCGCCACGTTCTGCGCCAGAATCTGGCCGGCCGTATTGTTGAAACTGCCGTTGCCGCCCGTCACCTTCACGGACGTGCTCCCTGTGGCGGTTGTGGGGTTGTTCACATCGCCGGAAAAGATCAGTCCGCCGCTATTGTTGAGGGACGTCGTGGACAGCGTCAGCGTATCCGTTCCGAGCAGCCCGCCCGAATTGGTCGTGTTGCCGGCTATCGCGAGAACGTTGGTCGGGCCGTAGATCGTGCCGGAATTGTTCAGGTTCGCCGCACTCACTGACGTTGCGGCAAGCGACGACAACGAACCCTGATTCGTTACGTTCGCCCCACTGACCGACAGATTTCCCTTCGCCATCTGCTGGCCGACATTCATCACCTTACTACCTGTGAGCGTCGCATCGCCCTGATAGGCGGCCGTTCCTCCCGTCGTGAGCGAAGTCGTGCCCGTTGCAGCGTATTCGCCGCCAACCACTGCATTGGCGGTCGTAACGTTTGCTCCGAGAAGCGTGGCGTTACCCGCGACGGTCAGCGCGGGCGCCGCAGAGCTGTAGGCAGCATTGAGCTGCCCGGCGGACGTATCCAGGCCCTGTGTCGCCGTTGCTTTCAGATTGCCGCCAACCGACACGCCCTGCGTCGTGATGTTCGTGGCCGCCAGTGTCGCGTCGTTCGAGACTGTCGTCTGGCCGTTGAGCGCAAGCGTGCCGCTGGCGTTAAGCGTCGCATTGCCCGCTGTTGACACTGAACTGGCCGCGACAAGGTCGCCACCGTTCGCGTTCAGGTTCAGATCGCCGAGACTCTTGACGCTACCCTGTGCGGAGATGCCTTTGCCCGCTGTCACGGTGAGAGCACCACCCGAAAGCGCATCCCCGCCAAGCGTCGCACTTCCACCTGTGGCTGCGAGCGTTTCCGTGCCCACCGCTGTCGTTGCGCCGACCGACAGATTGTTGCCAGCTGTCGCTGCGAGCCTGTTCCCGGTCGCAATGGCGCCTGACATGCTGACGTTTCGGGTCGCAGTCAGCGTCGTGTCGTTCGCAACGCTCAGTGCCCCGTTGCCATTGATGTCGCGTCCGGCCTGAATGGTTGCGTCGCCCGTTCCGTTGACGCTCAGATCACCGTTGAGACTGGCGTCACGCGCAGCGGCGATGGCCACATTCCGGCTACTCTGCACGCTGCCCGCGACCGTCGCGTCCTGTCCGGCGTTGACCGTCACCGAGCCAGCCGTGGACAGACTCCCACCGAGGGTGACATTGCCGGCCGATGATCCAATGCTTACGTCGCCCTGGCTCGTTACATTGCCTCCGAGACTGACGCCCTGCACACCAGCCACGGTGAGCGTGCCCGTCGTGGTCGTCGTTCCCGTCGTCGACAACGATCCGCCGCTCGACGCCAGGCTCATGTTGCCGACAGACGCGGCAGAACCATTGACCGTCAGATTGCCACCCGATGTCACCGTCAGCGCATCACCGCTCGTGACACTACCGCCGATTGTCGTCGCGCCGATCGCCGCTATCGAGACGACGCCAGGGGCCGTGACGGCTCCGCCGAGCGACGCGCTGCCGCCCGCCGTCACCGCGACGGTCTTGCCTGCCCCGATGGAGCCCGTCAACCCGATATCGGTGCCAGCCTGCAACGTGACCGCGTCCTGCGACGACGCAATACTTCCCTGTCCAGTGATCGCGCCGGACTGCGCAGCGATGGATACCGAACCCTGGGCCTGAGCGCTCCCACCAAGGGTCGTACCTTGCGAGGACGACACCGTAAGCGCGCCATTGGTACGAACGTCGCCGGCTACGCTCGCCGTTCCCGACTGTGCGACGATGGTGGTGTCGCCTACGCCAGAGACCGCGCCATTGATGGCAGCATTACGTGTAGCCGTCATCGTGACGGTGCTGCCGCCCTGTCCCGCACCATTGACGGTCAGGTCGCGCCCCGCAACAGCCGTGATCGTGCCCGGCGCACCGAGTGCTGAATTGACGGTCAGATCGCCGGCCATGGCATGCAGCACAAGCGTCTGGCCCGTCACGGAACCGAGCGTCATCGAGTTCGCCGCCGTGAGCGTCGAGTTGCCGTTCGACGCAACGGACGCGGCGTTGAGATTGCCGCCCGACGTCATGACGGCATCCTGGCCCGCAGAGACAGCGCCCGTCGACGAGATATCGCCACCCGCGTTGACTGTGTAGTTCTGGTTCGCGAGTCCGGTGCCTGAGATTGACGTGTTGCCGGTACTCGTCAAACCGACATTCTGATTCGCGAATGTGCCGGCAACCGACACATCGCCATTCGCGTTGACGACAACGTTTCCGGTCGTCGCCATCAGCGAGCCCTGCATGTTGACGCCAAGTCCCGCCGCAGTGCCCACGATGTAAACCTGACCCGCCGTCACCGAACCGAACCGGCTGGCGTCAATCGCGTAACTGCCCGCAGGCAGCCCGGCCGAGGACGCAGTATTGGCCGAACCGTTCGAGGACAGCGTGTATCCCGTGCCCGTCGCGTCTGACGAGATGGGAGAAACGAGCTGGTTCCCCGTGATGATGTTGACGCGCTGGCTCGCGTTAAGCGGCGCGTTGAGATTCACGGTCTGCGCGATGAGATCAAGGTTACCCACTGTGCCCGCGATACCGACACCGGGTGTGCCATCACTGCCCGGCGGGCCGTTGATCGAGATGTTCCCTGAGTTCACGCTGTAGGCGAGCGCCCCGGCGTGCGCGAAATCGGTCGAACTGCCGCCCACGCCCGTGACAAATTGTGGCGTGCCCGTCGTGAGGGTGAGATTTGAAATGTTCGTGAGCGCAGTACCGCCCGGTATCGAGATGCCGTTCGGGTTCGCAATGATGAGCGCTGCAGTGTTCCCAAAAATCTCAAGCGGGCCTGCGATCACGGAGGCATATTGCGACCCGGTCGAAGTCACCTGGGCAAGGATCGTCGAGGCGGTGCGCCCGCCGAGATTCGGATTCGCTCCGATCTGCCCGCCGTTCAGCGACGTGCCGCTGATCAGACTGTTATTGAAGATCAGGCCTTCGGGGCCGGCCGAGAGCGTCTGAAACTGCGAGACCGACAACCCCTGCGCGTTTGGCGCGGCAATATTGATGACAGGTACGCCGGCTGAGCTTTGCGTAACGGTCGGCTGGAATGGAATCGGGGCCCGGGGATCGACAATGGGCGCCGCATGCGCCGTCGCATCGGCGAGAAACACGGCGGGCGCGAAATACATCACCACGACCATGATCGCGGCGCTCGCGCGCATCCACAGCGAGTAACACCTGGGTCCAGCATGGACGCCGACCATCAGGCGCCTGCTCTCGCGTATTACCGTTCGTTGTGCTAATCGGTTGAAGATCTCTCGGCTCGGTCGGCGCATGGAATACCGCTGCTATTTTTGTTTGTCGTCGCGAGAGATCGCGCAGCCGTACCACGCCTGTATTGCTTGCGCACCACGGTTTCCCGAACCGGTGCCGACACACCTGCCCTACGCCCCGTTGCCACCCAGGCGTTGCTGGACATACAGAACCGCCCGCCCCCGGACGGCTGCCGCTACTGGCGGCTGCCTGATTCTCTCGTTTCTGGTCATTCGAGTTTTGCGCAATGTACCAGAAACAATTTGTAACAACTATTCGTAAGATCAAAGTCGATGCGGCAAAACAACACGCATGCAAAAAGCATCGATCAGTGCTGCCGGACGCCGCGCCATTTAACAGTCGCGCCGCGCCTGCCCGGATTCAGACGAAGCGACCTCGCAAGATCCCTGTGCCCCGTTCAGGCAGATTGCCGAATTCCGCGTGTGTTTTCTCCGTCACCACAGGTCGCGTGTCGTCGCCTGATTTGAGTATTGCAGCAAGAAACGGATGGCAGATGACTCCTTGCGTCGATAAGGTTCAGTCAGAGGGCAGCAATTCCGCTCCCCCTCCAACTCAAGTCAATGAGGAGTCCATCATGTCAATGGAAGATGACAACAAATCCATCGTGGCGCGCTGGTTCAACAGTTTCTGGGGCAAGACATGCAATCTCGACATCGTCGATGAGCTCGCCGCGCCAGACATGCTTCTTCGATACTCGTTGCACGAACCGCGCTCTGGGCGCAAGGACATCAAGGCGTTCATGACCAGCTTCCGCGAAGCGTTTCCGGATCTCAACTTCTGGGGCGTCGCTGATCTTATCGCCGAGAAAGACTATGTCGTCGGTCGCTGGGAGGGCGGCGGCACACATACCGGCCCGGCATTCAGCGATTTTCTCATTGGGTCGCTACCCGCTGCGACCGGCCGGAAAATGCACTTCACAGGCACGACGGTACTTCGACTCAAAGACGGCAGGATTGTCGAAGAGATCGGACTGGATGACGGCGTGACTGCGTTGCAGCAGCTCGGACTCATCAAGGTCGCATAGTCGGAGGCACCGCGATTTCGCGGTGCCAGTGCAACGCGGTGCGCATCTGACGCCGCCCCCCAAGGGCGCAAGCCGGCCTGTTCCATCAGCATGACGCAAACTGTAAAAGCCATGATCGCGAGGCTCATCGCTTCTAAGAGTGCAGCTTTCCCAGGATACGCTGGACGCTCCGCCCGTAACCGGACATGGCGCGACCACACCAGCTTTACGGTAATTGCGCGTGAAACTCGAAAGGGCGACTGAACGACTGCGCACGGAGTGTCTCTGACCTCTAAATGTCCGGCCAACGCTTCTTGCGAACCGCGCTTCCCGGCCGGTCACTGTCCGAGGCGAGCTCGACGCAGACGAACAGCCGATGGCAGGCGAACACGGAACCTCGCTACGGCCAGCGATATGCCAATACCCGATGGAGCGGATATTCAAGTTCGCGAACTTCTTCGAGCTGGTTGCCGCCGAACAGGTAGACGTTGCGGGCGTCCCGTCGGAGAAAGAGTCCAGCATGCCCCTTCCAGTCGACCGCATCATCCGCAGTCAGAAATTGCAATGCAACCGTATCCTTCCTCAAGTGGCCGGCCCCAGGTAAGCCAGGACCGGGCTAACGCAGAAGCCGTCCCCTGAATACCCGCCTGCTTCATGCACCAGTTGAGGAACGATGAACACCACGCGATCTTGTCGTCGTACCCCGCAAGTTGCGTGCAATTGTTGTATTCAGCGATTCGCGGATTGCACGCTCCCGCACCGTAACGCTTCACGCCTTTTCCCTGAATGCGACCTCCAGCGAGACGGGTGTGGGTATGGCCGCTGCCCGTACGCCTCCCATCATCCGCGTGTTCCCTCCTCCAGTTGTTCCTCTTTCACTGGACCATAGAGCGCATGCTGCTGCCCCGCAACCGCTGCCCAGTATCGATCGCCGTATGACCAGTGCCACCACTCTGACGGATAGTTGACGAAGCCCGCGCGCTCCATCGCGCCTGCCATCAGTTGCCGGTTATCTCGCGCCTGCCGGCTGATGAACTGACATGCCGTATAGCATGCACCTGACGATTCCTCGTCGGTGGCGTTCAACACGCTTCCCATGTCCAGTTCGACGCCCCCGGAGGTCGCTACTGTCAGATCAACAGCCGCACCCGTGGGATGCGCAGCGACTTCGGGTGGAGCGGCATAAAGACTTGCCAGTTCGATCAAACGATCTTCCGGTGCCGAAGGATAGTGGGCTCGAAGCTCCGACAGACGACGCTCGAAATACTCCCGTTGGAGTGAAAGCGGCCGGTACCCTTCCCTGACGAGCAGGCGTAGGCCTCCAAGCGAAAGCGATCGCGATGCACGCGTCAACCGGTCAGCTACACCTGCTCTGACTTTAAGGAAATGCCTGCTCGGGTTGGATACGACTTTGCGTGTGCGGTCCACCAGGATGAGGGCGCCGATCTCACCAAGATCGACAAAGTGTTCACCCGTCTCAACGAGTCTGGTTAATCTGACAAGAGGATCGGCAAGTGTGATCACAAGGGTGCCTACCAGGGTCGGGTGAAACCGGTCATCGGCAAGATTTCAAAGTGTCAACGATCTGCGGGCTATAGTCGAGCGGCCCGCTTTTTGTTGACGTTCCGATGTCCAGCCTGGCGCGTTCGCGAGCATCGCCCGGCGGTCGAACCCGGGTCGACGGCGAACGCGGCCTTCCCTTCCAGTTGGACGCTACATAGTGCATGCGGTCATCGAAGAAAATCCGTCAGCCGCACGGCCTCCATCTGCTCGTCATCGCGCAGGGAACTGACAAAGGGATCGGCGGTCTTCAGCACGTCCCGCGCGGCAGCCAACTGCCCCATTTTTCCCAATACATGCGCATGAAGAAAGCGCAACGGAATCACGTGACGTGACAGATCATGAACCCGCACAAGTTCGGGCAGCGTTTCGCTGACCAGTTTCAAGGCCTGCGCAAGCTCACTGCGCTCCAGGTGCTGGTACACGAGATCGATGCCGACCCGTGCGGCCGAGTCCCATGAGCCTGAGAGCTCAAAGAGACGAACGGCAAACTTCCGATAAGCGGGTTGTGCCCGCCCCAATTCTTCCAGAACCCGGGCAAGTACGTCAAAGCAGTCTGCCAGATGCCTGCAATCGGTTCCGTATTCGCCGCCTGCTCGCACCCTTGCCATATATGAATCCGGGTTCGACGTGAGTTCGACGACGTCGATCGACAGGGCGGCAAGATATTCACGCACCAGTGCATCAAGCAATCTTTCGGCGTCCTCCGGTCTCGACATCATCCAGAACGCAAGCGCCGCAGTGTACGTTAGAACCCGGCGATACGATGCCTTCTCGGGCAGCAACGCCTGCATTTTTGCGAGCATGTCCGTGACCCGGTATTCATTGCCCTGGTCAGCCCAATAGACCATGCTCTTTTGCAGGAACACGAGACGCGGACGATCCTCCTCCAGGCCGCCATCGATCAGCGCCTCCATCCGGTCCAGCAGGGGTGCTATGGCCTCCTGAGGTCCATGTTTCTGCCGGTGGTACAACAGCGCATCGAGGCAGTCAAACCGGACTTCGTCGCTCAAGGTGAGGTCACTGGCGGCTTCCTCCAGTACCGACCACACCTGCGGATATTCGGGGCCTTCGTGAAATGCTTCTTCGGTACCCAGGTCGGCCAGCGTAGCCACATCACGAAGGTCGATCAGCAGCCTGACGAACAGGGGGAAACGTTCCGTTTCCCCGTCTTCCCTGAGAGACGTCTCGACCAGTTTGACCAGGCAGGCCCTGGCATGTCGACCGGCTTCGGGTTCGTCGACCAGATGTTCGAGCGCAATCGGCCGCATCGCGTCATGCACCTTGCTGCGCTGGCTTCCATAGGCCTGCAACAGGCCGCGGGCCCGCAGCGAACGAAGTTTGCGCACAACCGTCAGCCGGTCAAGCGAGAAAGCCTCCACTACCACACCTGCAATTTCCTCGGCCGCGAGTGGGACGTCGGAGAGGCTGGCGCATGCGAGAACTTGCCTGGACGGTAAATCGAGCCCGTTAAAAACCACTGTCAGCAGTGTGCGTTGTCTCGTATCGATGCTCAGCGACTGGCCCTCGAACGCCTCGCAGAAGGCCTCCAGATCCGAGCCGTATTCGTTCCTGGCGACGGAGATGGCGCTGCGCACATAGAGCGGGAGCCCGCCAGTGAGTGCCCGGACGCGAACGGCTGTAGCCACGCTTGCCGGGCATGCTTGCGCGGCAGCTTCGTAGCCGATGGAGTCGCCCCCCCAACCCTGCAGCGTTTCTGGCTCGACGTCCAGGGCGCAACTCAGTTGGCCCAGCTCCGCGGTGGGCTGCGCCAGAAAGACCAGCCGCAAGCTCTGCCGCCCCGCGACAATCGCTCGCGCATCATCGATCTGTAACCGGTGTGCGTTATCGACCACCACCGTGTGCGACTGGTTTTGTTCCTCCAGAATTGAGCTCACCAGATGCAGTGCCTCCACGCCCGACAGCGCTTCGCCTGCAACAGCCTGCCTTCCGCGTGGGCTATCGCTGAGCCAGCGTGCAGCAAGCTCCCTTGCCAGTGAACGTGCTACGGATGAACTGGGAAGGTCCGCAATATCGAAATACGCGTGTGGCTGCGCATCGGCCAGCGCGGCCTGCGCCGCCCACGACGTTTTGCCTGCGCCAGAGAAGCCTACGATCAGCCGGACAGGTACATCGGCGGCGAGCGATGGTTCGTTATCCTGTGGCCGGTAGTCTAGTGGCGCAGCCGGGAATTCGTGGACCTGCTGCACGAACTGCCGGAGCATTCCGGCCGCGTGCGCGACTTCGATTTCGTGCCGGGCAAACTCAGCCTGGCCGGCAGCCATTCGCATCATGGTGCCTGCCAGACTTTGCACAAGTACATCGGGCGCCACCATGACAAAGGGCAACCTCTCCGCTCTTTCGACACACCAGCGGAATGCCTCTTCGTTGTCCGCCCATACCGGGGGGAGACCCGCGATTGTCTGACCCGGCAGCAGGAAGCGTACGTCCTTCGGGAATTCGCCAGCAGCGACGCGCCTGCCCAGCTTCGGTCCTGGATCCCGGTTCAGGGCCAGCACGAACTCCGGTCGCCCTGGCCTGCCTCCGGGAACGTGAAGAGCGCGGTACTGTTCAAATCGATCCAGAGCTGATCCGATGTCGGAAAACTGTATGAGGTCCGAGCGCGACTTGACTTGCACATAGACGTAGCGACCGCCGAATTCCAGCTCGAGATCCTCGTCCGCCTCCACCCGCATGCGCGTCCAGCCCATCTGATCAGCCGCGAGCAGACATGCCACGCAATAGAGGTGCTGGTAAAGAAAGCCGTTATGCGTTGCCTCGATCCGGCGCAGCTGGGCCCTGTCGACTACGTCTATCGTTTCTGTTGTGAATTGATCCTGGGCCATGCCTGTGAATGTCGGGGTGTCCATCGGTGAGAGGTGCCGCGCCATCTGGCGACGGCCTGTACAGTCCGGCTGATGATCCCCAGAAGCGTCGCGGGAGTCCGGCGGCATCAGCGTCCGCCTTGAACGTGCGCACTCGCCTGAGCCGCTTCACCGGGAGTTTCATGCCAACTCATAAGGCGAATCCGGAGTGGTCCATTGAAGCTGCAGTTGGCGCCGGTCGCATCCGCAGCGAACAGTCTGGCGCCACTCATCGGTCTGACCACCCCGAACGATCAGTCCCTGGCGGGCGCAGCGGGGCCGCTGAGGATCAGTCCATAACCCTCGCGCAGCTCGCGATCAACCAGATGGAATCGCTCCAGCCCGAGGCCGGTCCAATGTGTCTCTTCGATGTGTTCCAGCACGATTATCTGAAAGCCACCGTGCGCGTCCATTTCCTGGACGAAACCGTTGAGTTCCCTTAGCACGACGTCCAGGCTCAGGATATCGTCGGTCGGCTTCCCGTCGGTCCAGTACGGCGTGCTGGGCTGGTCCAGCACCAGAAACGATGGCATCCAGGGCACGCGTTGAAGTCGGGCGATTTCGTGCAGTGCCAGAAAATAGGCGACGTGCAGGTAGAGATAGTTCGACGCGCTGCCGATGTCCGGCATTTTCTCCGTCTGCGAGAGATCCGGGGAGTACAAGGTGAGCAAGCGGTCCCGCTCGCCAAAATGCGCGGAAAAGCCCTCGTAACCCTTGAGCTTCAGACGCGTTAACCGCGCATTGATGCGCCGGTTGAGTTCCTCCTTCGTGTGGGCGGTCTTCTGTCGGTTAGCATCGACCGCTGCCTGCAGTTCACGGATCGGCGCATCGAGGTCGTCCTCGACGACTGGCTGGCGCAGGTCGTCGCTTCTGGCATAGAGCTCAAGCTTCGACTCGAGCCGGCCAAGATACCGATGATAGCTCTGCGGACTCTGGCGCATCGCCTGACTGTTCTGTAAATCCGCCTGTGTGGCGCGCAGATCGACGATGCGCTTCTCGTTCTCATCGATCAGCGTTTGCACCTCCTTGAGGAACGGGAACGTGTCGCGGCTGCGGATGGCCTGCTGGATTTCGTCCAGTTCCATCCTGAGGCGCGACACCACCTGGTGGGCCAGGAAAGAAGGAAACACCTGCTCCGGGTCCGCGTCGAACAGGCTGGCCGGTTTCAGCGCATCGGCCATGTTGCGCAGCGCTCCCTTATGGTGGTCTCCGCTTTCTACGAAAGCCATCAGGCGGCGGTTCTTCGCGCGCAGTTCAAAAATCTCGGCTTCGATCCGGTCCGCCGCCTCGATCTGTGCCGGCAGGATGTCGGCGGCGTCAAGGGCCAGCCGCAGTGCCGTAACCTGTTCCGTGGGCTTGTCCGGGAAGCTGTCGATCAGGCCGAACGTCGTCGCGTCCCGCCCGAGCTGCCCAAGCTCGTCGGAGAACGCGTGGGCTGTCTTGTCATAAACCTGCTGCTTTCTCGCCTGCGCAGCCTTCTTGCGCTCGAGTTCAGTCAGTTGACTGCGCGCGAGCGCCGTCTTGACGTTCTCTGCACCGATGGCCATGCGAAAGGTCCGCTCGATCCCCTCCTGGTATCGTCCGTCACCCGGACGGATGTACAGATAATCCGGTGCGATGATCGTCGTCTGATCCTGATAGCAATGCGCCAGGAAGTTGCGAAACGACACCTTCTGGTTCGCCTGGATGAACTTGCCACCGTAGGGAACCCTCAACTCGGGATCGATCCCGAAAGCCTTGTTGAGAACCCGCTTGAGGTTGTCGATGCGGATATTGGGCGACGGCCGCTCCGGGATGATTCCATCCTCACTGAAGTAGGCGCGCTCGCTGTCCTGTTGCGACTCCGAGGGACGCGCGATGACCAGTTCCTTGCCGTCGATGCTCAGCCTTACGCCGTACCAGTCGACCTTCGAGTCGATATTGGTCTTCGATATGCCCTTGGTTTCGCTGGCCAGCAGGCAATAATCGATAATGAAGAGGATGGACGATTTGCCCTTGCCGGCGTCCCCCGTAATGACGTTGACGTGGTTGTGCCGGAATTCGAGATTCCTCAGCTGCTGGTCTTTTTGCCACAGGAGAATGTTTGATATCTGAATGTTGCTCACAGCGCAATCCGGAAGGTTTGATAGAGATCAACGGCGGGTTCACGCAGTAGCGTGGCGAGATGCGGACCGGCGCCCATGATATCGCTGGCGGTCTTGCCGATGCGTGCCGGCCTGCTATCGTCGAAAATGACTTTCTCGAGCACAACGTCACCGTCGACCAGTTGCGCCATGCCCATCTCGCAGGCAAGCAGGATAGTGTTCAGTGAGGTCAGAGACAGATCGCTGAAGCGTGTGCCGACCGCGGTGAAGGCTTCAGGGCGCGACAGGATCAGATCCTTGCTGCTCACCACGACGCTGCGCCGGTTCTTGAGCGTGCCGCGAATACTCCCGTCGAACAGCAGAGGCAGGACGAGGAACGCCTTGGAAAGTGGCAGTCGCCTGTCCGGTGCGTGCTGCAGCGCCGTCTGCAGCGCAACGGTACCGAGCAGCTCGTTAGTGGTCAGGGCATTCATGGTTTGAATTTCGCTTCCCAATCCTTCACCCAGCCGATTCTCGGCTGATCTGACAGGCTGATGAATTTGCCCCGGCTCATAGCGATCGGCAGCGCATTCTGGTTGGCAGTCAGCGGTTCCTTGATGGTCTGTTTGTAGCAGGCATAGGCCGCCTTGCGATGTGCAGCCTCATCGGCGTGCGCCTCGTGGTGGGTATCACGGTGGATCTCTGTCCAGATGCTGTGCGCACTGTTTTCCAGCCGGAGGTTTTCGATTTGCCCAAAAAGCCCCCGCTCCCGCAATTCCTCGATGAAGTCTTCGGCGACCTTCATCTCAATGCCTCGATCGATGATTTCGTCGCGTGTGACTTCAAGCTCGGCGAGCTGCGCCTGGAACCTGCTGTTCAAAAACGACAGGTCTTGCGGACGAAGATATGCATAATGGCGATCCACAAACTCCTCAAAGTTCGCTTCGTCAGCCCTCGCGGCCGCAAGGATCAGCGCAAACCCCATTCTGTTGCGGAAATCTTCGAAGGAAACGTTGACCTTTTCTTTCGCACAGATGGTCTTGAACTTGTACTCCTTGAAGGCTCCGATCAAGGCGTGGCGGGCCGCTGGAAGCCGGCTGGGCGGCACCGAGAAGTAGGTCAGCAGCGTGTCGATACGCGCAAGGATTCCGCTGTTGTCCGCATGGAACTCGAAGCGTTCAAAAAGAAAGCGCAGGTCGATATCGGATGCCTGCGCCAGCGTCCTGGCGTGGCTTGCGATCGGATTAGGCGATGCATCGGGGGCTTTCTTCGCGTCGGTAGCAGCGATGTCATCGTGCGTCTCACGGATATGTGTGATGATCGCCTCGATGTCTTTCCCGGGCGCCTTGAGCAGACTGACAAGTTTCTGGCTGTTCAGCGCCTTGTTCGTATAAAGCCGAAAGCCGACCTCGCGGTGCCGCGGCAATTCGTGTAACGCTTTAAGCCAGTTGGCGAGCGTTTTCCACAGGTCAGAGTCGCGGTCCGTAACGTTGCCGCCGCACAGGCTATGCTTGACCTGATACAGGAGAACCTTGCTGGTTATTGTCTCGAGGTGGATATCGTCAAAGACTTCGAGCCCGAGTGATTCGCCAGGCTTGAGTTCCAGGAGCTTTTCGATAAACACCAGATCCTGGAATTCAAAGCCGAGCGATGTCTTGTCTGCCGCAACTGCCTCTAGTTGGCCCATGATTGTTATATCGTTGTACCCGATTTTAATGAACGGCGCCCACGCAGCGAATGCAGGCACCATGTCACGCGCCTGGTCATAACGCCCGAATCGACGCGCAACTATGCCAGACGACGGTGTGTGACGCGCTACGGCTGGGGCCGGCCGGTCGGCCCGGAAGCGCAATGACCCGGGCGCGGGCCTCTAGGGCGCAGCTTTCTTCGCCAGCACGAGGTAATGTGACCGGCCACTCATCTCTTCGGAGTATTCGAGAAGGAGATCGCCAATCGGGATCTGCATGTCCGCGAATCCTTTGATGACGCCACCGTCCCTGACTGTGCGGTCCAGATCCGTGACTGATCCCAGACTGTAGTAGTTGATCCCGTAGGCCGGTGCGTCGCACATGACGGATGCGTATGACCGCCCCCTCACGACGTAGCCGCGACACTTCCTTCCGGCGCGCAATGCGGCAGAACCGGAGGACGCGTCCATCATCGTCACGTCCGGACCGTAGGCGCCTGCCGATTTCCGGACTACCACGCTCGTGAAGTGACGATCGTTCCGACGGCTGTCGACTACTTCATAAGTGCCCACCAATGCGTCTGTCGCAGCGTGCAGATCGGACTTCTGCTGTTCGGCGGTACGGGTGTCATGCACGCTCACACAACCGGCCAGAAGACAGGCTGCGCATACGACAGTTGGATAACGAAGAGTCATGATATTCATTGCGTGGCTGGCTGGCGTCAGCGCGTTCATTCTGGATCCCGTCTCGCGCCTTGCCCTGGTTGTTGAAAGTTGAAACGCTGCGACCGGCAGCACACACAGAAGTCAGTTCGAAATATTCCTCAGGACCCGGGGAAAGCTCAAACGTTCCCGACAGTGGCTCGCATGTTAATCGCCGACGCCCTTCTATCCGGAACTCAGGCTCGCAAGAGCCGGAGCGAGGACGGCCTCCGGCTTGCCTGATTGCAACGCCCGCGAGTCGCCCCATGCCGTCTGCTGCTCGAGAAGCAGATGTAGCGGTCCGCACCTTCGAAATCCGGGCCAGCGACCGAAACGTTCCCTTCGATGTAGTCGCTACCGGAAAGGACGCCGGCTAGTCGCGCGGCCGGCCATGATGCCCGCGCACTCGCTTACGCGTTATCGGCACCAATGTAGACAAGCTTTAACCCGGCAAGCCTGGCGGCCAGCGCTCCCTGATACAGAACTACCCGGTGCACACACGCGGAAGGAGGCACGCCTTGTTTTCAGTAATCCTGGCGCGACATCCAACAGCGACTCGTGGCCGCGCCCAATCTCAAACGCTGCAATCGACGCGCACCCGTAGCAGCCTGGAGGCCGGCAGACACCGCGCAACCCCGGGCTCAAGTAGCTGCGTTGCGACGAGCGTTGAAAGTCCGAAGCTCGCGGTCGGCGATCAGATCTGGAACGACATTCAAGGCGACCGGACTTTTGCCGTTATTTCAGGAAGATGATCACCGGTCGCTGTTCCCGTGTTCGCGGGCCGCGTGGGCGCACAGCAACGCGAAAACTGACCCTACAGGACAATGCATCAATGGCGCGACGAGCTAAGCTGGCGGATCACCTGATTCAGGCGTGGCGGCGAACTGTGCAAACTGACTACTGCAATGGCCATATCAATTCTGAGCGCAGTCTTCAGGCTCTGCTCGTCGCGAACCTCAGAGCGGCATTCGAGGAAGCCCGTTCTGCGCGGAGGATATTTGTCGAGCCCACCGTACAGTTGCCCAAAGGACGCCTCATCAGACCGGACGTGGTGATATGCAATGCACGGGAAGCAATCTGCTTTCTCGAATTGAAGTATGTACCGCGCGGCAGGCCCTGTACGGCAAAAGATATGCAAAGCATATCGTCAATCGCCCGCGCCGAAGGCATTACCGTCAAGCTTGATCGATATCGTGGTCCCGATCTGCCGTCGATGTCGTTCAACGTATCGAAAACAGCCCTTTTTGCGTGGGCGGCCATCCACAGCGGAGACACGGTCCCTTCCGGGATGTGGACGACAGAGCCCGCTTTTAATGGCCATGTTTTCCTCGAGATGCATGCCGCGACGATCCATGGTCAAAATCCCAGCGAGCAATACCACACGAATGCTGGTCGAGTGAAATACAGTGAGTCCGTTGCCGCCTGACGGGTGCGTTTCAGGGACTCGTCCTGAGTCCCGGTCTGGCTAACGGAAAGAGAGGATTTTATGGCTATCCCAGTGAGTCTGCTGACAGTTGAAAACGTCAGGAAGGCCGCCGCAATCTGGCGGCGCGAATCTGGTTACGGCCGCTTCGGCAACGGACAACGCTACGAAGTTAAAGTCGGTCGCGCACTGTACCCGGTCAAGGCGATCGCCGCTATCGCGCTTAAGCTGGCCGGCCATCCCCCTCTAACACCCGACGATTTTCCCAGTCGCAAAAACGGGACCTTGCATAACGCGTTCGAGAAACTCGGATTCACAATCCATGACATGGGCGAGCAGAATCGCGAATTACCCGAGCCCTGCCCCATTACCGTCGCCGGGTTGCTTGAAATCATCACCGGACTCGGCGCCGATATAGTGATCACAAAAAACAAAAAGCATCAGTCTGAGTCGAACTTTCGCATTGACGCGTCCAACCCGAATCAGTGGCTCGACGGCAACTGGACAGGACTACCCGTCCAGATCGAACCCGACGAGGCCTTCGTGCTGCACTGGGTCGTTCACAAATCACTGGTTTGCATCGGTTGCTACCGCGGCACCATACCTGCAGCGACGGGCGGAAATTGCCTCATTCTGGACAAAGCGCACTTCTACTTCATTACTGACATAAAGGGCAACTCGGGCGCCCACGAGACACTCCGCGGCATCCTGAAGCAGAACGGCCCTGTCACCTACTCGTACTTTCGGCCGATGGCTGATTCAACACCGAAGGGAACACCAGAGCAGCGTTTTCGCATCGCTCAGGCGCGGCTGGAACAGCCTGCGTTTCATAGGGCCGTGATGGCGCACTACGGCAACCGGTGTGTCGTCAGCAAGTGCACAACGGCCGATCTGCTGGATGCGGCACATCTGCCTGGCCGCGATTGGCGCAAAGGGCATAACAAGGCCTCAGACGGGATTGCCTTGCGGGTCGACCTGCATCGCGCGCTGGACCGCAAGCTGATCAAGCTCGATAAGGATCATCAGCTTATCTGGGTCAGTCCGAGTCTTAACGGCCTGTACGACGAGTATCTCTTCACGGCCAGGCGTGCCAAACGCGCGTGAGGCGGATCGCATCCGACACCTGAACGTCGAAGCGACCGCCTCAGCAGTGGGCAGGATCGACGTAGCGACACGACAACGAAGGGAATTTCCCAGCTTCGGGCGACCACAGCAACCCGCAGTCCATCAGGCGATTGCGCGGGCCGCACGCTTGTCATGTCGGACGGCTTCCATGCGAGCCGAGATGCACACGGCCAGCTTCGTCGGAAAACCAGCCACTTACCTCAACACGCATACGCCCCTCCCAGTCCGAAGATCCAGGCCAGATTCAAACGGAAGATAAAGCGATAGCCTACCCCTCGGGCGAACTACGCTCGTGTTCATCCAGATGCGCGTTCAAGCGATCCTCGAATTGACGCCTGGCGAATCTGAACGCTTCCTCGACGTCTCCGTGAGCAATCGCATTGTGTCGAACAAATTCCGGAGTGCATCTGTTCGTCGCGATGGCTTGCAGCACATTGTTGTAATAGTGATAAAAAGCGCCGATGGGAGGGAGTGCCCCATGCTGACCCCGTCCCTCCGCCTGCTTCAACTTGTCCGCAAAGTCCCGGTCGGCCAGCTCTACCGCAAGGCGGGTAAGATTGCGTCGGCTTTCGAACCATTCTCTTATCCACGCGCTGCCGAAACCCGCAAGCGCGCCGATCGCTGCGCCCGCAAGCGCAGCCGTTCCGGCGCCGACATCGCCCCCGATTGCCTTGATCGGGTGTGACGGGGTGGCGCACTCCCCTGCGAAAATATGAGCGCAGAACGACATGCAGTAGATCGCGAGTAATGTCCTTACCAGATGCGCAATGACAGCTTTCCAGTACGCCATGTCCACACCTCCTGGGTCACACGCAAGTCGTGATCTGCGATAGCTGGATGTCCGATCATCAACAAGCGACACCTGGCACCGCCTGCTGCGTCACGCGACAATTCACAGCCCGCTACACGAACTGGCCGTTCGCTGTGACCGTCCCGATGCGGCTACCGATCAAAGGCTGATGTGCGCCGGTCATTGCGTGGTCGACCTCACGCGACAGTTGCGAATTCCTGCGAGGTCGCAAACCTGTTGAACCGTGATGTCCGACGATCGCCTGAGCATGACAGAGGACGCGGAACTCGTGTACCAGCCAAGTGGCGCAAGCTGGGCGTTCCTGACTTCGTCGCAATGCGGGTCATCGGCCGTCACGACGCCATAAACCTTCTCGAGATCAAACTGCACCGGGTGCAGACATGCCTGCGACGCTTCACCAGGCGCGCAAAGGCCTATCTGCCTGGACAACCGCACAACCCCATCCAGCGCATGTGCCGAGCGCGCACTGAGCAACGCCAGGAGCGACGTGGGCACGTGGGACGGCGCCGGCTGTTTGTGCCGGCACACGCGTGTCACGTAAGGGTCATCCGCGGCCTCCGGCGGATTGCCGTTAATGTCCAGCATGACTTTCGGCGCACTGCCGGTGTCCCATAAACGTGATTCATCAAGCAGCGTCTGCGCGCCCGAATTGTCGGCGTAGCCTCCATCGACCAGCCGGCGGGGAAGAACCTTTTCTCGCTGGTAGTCAGGGGGAAATGCGCCCGCGGGCGAGATCACGGGAAAACGTGCGCTATCGAGGACGGCCTCGCCAACGGTCACCCCGGACCATTCCAAGGCCGTCACGTTTCCGCCACTTGTGCTTTCAGCGTTGGGCGAGAAATTCGAAAACCAGCGCCGCGCGCCCGAATCCGCATCGGTCGTATTGAAGTACACGCGGGGAGGCGGCAATATGGCGCCACCCAGCTGCCCCAGGCGCACCGCGAGCGTGACGCGCGGCGCGTAAGCCTTGTCTCCCCTTACGGGCGGCGCGTTCTTCAGCGCGCCGACGAGCGCGTCGTTCCAGCTGTCAAGCATCGCCATGCCCCGCTGCGGTGGAACCAGCGGCAACAGGTCCACACTCAGCATTCTCGCAATGGACGGCGAGAGATGGTCCTGCACCAGTGCTTCCGTCACCACGTCAGTAAGCGGTGTGCTGAGGGGATGCGCATCGCTTCCGGCAACGCATCCCTCCCAGAGCCTGAGCGGTTTGAGTTCCTGACGCGCGGCCAGATAGACCGCAATGCCCAGGCTGCCACCTGATACGCCGCTCATCGCCTGGATGTGCTCGCCAAACTCGCCGCATGAAGCATCGTCGGCAAGCGCCAGCACCTGCGCGGTGAAGATCGCGGCTCGCAGACCGCCACCGTACGCATTCACGATGATGCGTGGTCCCGGCGTCACAGTGCCGTTTCCGGCGATGGCTGGCGCATCGCGTGGATCGAGTGTTTCCTTCCCAAGCGGTTCGCGGCCGAAGTAGCTTGCGATCAGAAACAGGATGATTGCGACAAGTGAGGTGAACCCGGGCACCGCGCGCGAGATCCACCGCAGAACGAGTTGTATGCCGCAAAAGAAAAAGACAGCGGCGGCGAGAAACAGCATCACCGTCGCTGCCGATCCGATCCCCCGGATAATCACGGTCGGACCCGCGGCGAGGCCAGCGAGCGCGGCGAATCCAAGCACAACGAACGCCACAACCTGAACGATGACCTCGGTGAAGTGCAGGCCGTCGTCCGCCTGGGGCAAGTCCCATGAGAACAGGTACCTGACCAGCGCGCGTCGCGTGACCAGCAGATAGAGCAGCACGCCCGGGAGAAGCGCCCATACTGCGCAAAGCAGGGCAACCGGCCACGCACTGCTGGATCTGACTAATGCGAATGACGCACAGGCATACACTGCGAAGCCCGTGATCACCTGCGCGATGGATCCAAACCTGAAGAAGGACTGCCTCTCCCCTCGCCTGTCCGGCCGCGCTGCGCGATGCCTCAAAAGCCTCAACAGACCCACCGTCGCTAGCAGCGGCCCACCGAGGATGACTATCACCAGCAGGACGCCGGCGCTTGCGCGCCACTGCGGCTCAAGATGCGCAAATGCCAGTGCGCCTGCAGTTGTCGCGAGCGTCCCCACCCCATACGCTCGAGGCATCCACCTGATCGCTTTCCTCACGCGCACGTCGTCACGGGGAATCTTCTGCGCCTCCCCAAGCTCCGCCTGTCGCGTTCCGAAGTGGTGGACTTCCCACGCCATTGGCATGCCGAGCCACGCCTCCACCGTGCACAGAAGCCGTGCGCAATACCAGACGGCGAGTGAAACCAGGATCGAACTGACCAGGTATGACGCCAGACCCGTCCAGTTCCATACGATCAGCGCATCCTGCGCGACATATTCCGCCAGCCCGATGAGCACGTCCTGACTCTGGGGCACGAGATAAAAGAGCACGGCCAGCGCGAGGATGCACAGCGTAGGAATAAGCGCGCGCCTCAGGGCGAGAAAGACCCAGGGCATGATCCATGCGATGGCGCGGCTCACCGGACCGTAGTCGATACCAGACGGCTTTGCGTCGGACTCCTCTTTTCTTCTGTTCAGCGTGGCCACGATGCCCTCGTCAACATAGCCGGTCCGGGCGCGCGCGATCGCTCACCCTGTCGATTTATTGCGCGACCGTAGCGCCTGCAGAGACCCCTGCGAATGCAGGCGTCCCTGCTCAGGTTCCACGATCTGATCGCGCGTCCGGACAGCACGTCAGTTTTCCTTACACGCGCGCCATCCGTGGCTCACTTCGCGTTCAGAAAGCTCATCGTGCCGCCCGTCGTCCAGTGGATAAGCTGATACATGTCGGTAATCGGCTCGCCCGGCGCGAAGCCGCTACGCGCCGCTTCGTCAGCCGGCGTCCAGGTGCTGTCCTGATAAAGATACGAACTGTGATCGTTCAGCGCGATGCCGACAATGACCTCCGAAACGATGCGCCCACCCACCGGTCCGAGATGATGACCACCCAGTGTGTCTGTGATTTCGCCAGACTGCGCGCTCGCCCGTGTCAGTTCCGCCTCTTTCAGCACGTAGTACCAGAGCGGCGCGCGATACGCGAATGGGTTCGTCTTCGAATCTTTCAGCGTCTCACTGTTGATATCGCCCCAGAGTTTGTCCTCCGGCAACACGGGCAACTCGAGCGCGCGCGCAACGTTTTGCCCGGACGGAAGTTCAAAGGCGCTTCCGCGCAGCAGGTTGCGGTAAGCGAGAACGGGAATGCCGTCCGGCTCGTTACCGCTCTTCGCAACCGTAGGCGGAAGCATCGCGAGCGGGTCGACGAGCTTCGTGTCGATCCGGTAGCCGGGTTGCGTCACATGATCCTGCGCCTGGGGCTTGACCTGGCGCTTTCCATCTTCGACGAGTTCGGTTGGCAGCACGCCCTTCGCGAAGAACATGTTCCAGTCGATCTCCCAGTTCGGCGGCAGCGGCGCAAAACCGTGCAGGTTGGTGGCAGGCGTAGTGCCGTCGGAAGAGAACAGCGGGATGCGATGAAACGCTTTCGAGAAGGATTTCGCAGGATCGCCGCCCACCGTGCTGTCGTTCGGGCGCAAGGCATAGCTCGGCCGTATCATCGAATGCCCGAAGCGGAACGCCGCGACAGAAAATTCCACGGGCATGTAGGCCTGGCCATTCTTGGGACGATAGAACTTCAGATGCGGATGCGGCGGATGCGTAGCCGATGCGTTGACGCCCTGAAACACTTCATGCCACGTTTTATCGCCGACGATTCGCCTCAGATAATCGTTGAGGACGATGTACTGATAGTGCCATCGCACGATGCGCTGCGCCTCGACAAAGCACGCATGGTGATCGGCTGCCAGTTGCGGGCGCACCTGTTCAAGCGTATCGATCACACGGTTATGAAAGTTGAGAAAAACCGCCTGCAACTGACAGATGATCGCGTTCTCGTCATTGCGCGGGTCTCCAATCAGGGCGCGTCCGTCGATATTGCGCTGAAGTTCTCCCGGTCGGTCAGCACTGCCATCAGGTGTGCGGCCGAGCCTGAAGCGAATGCCACCGCCGCTTTCTGGCGAATCCTGATAGAGATAGGGCTGGTCGTCGGGCCCACGTCCATAGAGTGAATCCAGATCAAAGCGCGGTGTTCTGAAGTCGTCGAGTCCATCCGGGTCATTCTGCTTTTGTAATGAGCTGTTTGGATCGAAGGTCAGATCATGATCGATGAACTGACCAAAGTATGTGTAGCCCGCAGGAATAAACGGATTTTCGTCATCGGGCTCCGGCGAGCCGAAGACGGTGTCGAGCAGATCACCCGCATGCTCGCCTACCTGAGGAAATGGCTGGATCACATCGGGGCCTTCAGCCGGCGGCTTGTGATCTGCCGGTATTTCAATGTCCGGCGGAACGTCGACATCGGGCCCGATGATCACGGCCGTTTCCGCCTGAATCATGCTCTTGGCAAGAAGCGTCAGGTCGCCTTTCGAATAGGTCTCGCCCGGCAGCCATCGAAACATGCGGCCAAATCGCCCACCGCTGATACTCGACCGGCTGACGTTACTCAGCCCTCTGATACCACCATGAATGCCAGCCATATGCCCTCCAGATTGTGACGGGTGACGCCATCACCCGATTTGAAAAAGCGCTTTCGTTAGCACAGAAATTTTTTCGTGACGAATAGAAGTCCGCCGCCCCGTGGCGGGCGTCTCATTGTCAATTGGCGTGAGAAGAAGTTATTTAATTCGTTGCTTATCGACTGCGCCTCGTGCTTTCTGGTTTTGATTTTTACTGGCGGCCGACAAGAAGGATGAAAGTCGATAAACGCAAAGATGTAAACCCGAATTTGCGAATGCCAGTGTGATCGAACGCACACAATGAAACCGGCGGAGTACTTTTCCGTTATTCGGATCGAAGGGTACGACGGGAGGTAAGCAGGCTTATTGCGCGTTCAAGGATCTGGCGTTTCGCCCGTTGCACCTGTCTTGTCCGTTCCGCCCATTGCTTCATTGACTTCGCGGTGGGAATTGCCTTTACTGAAGCGGTCAATTGCATGCGAGGCACGAACCCCCGTGCTCTCGCGACAGCCGGTCGCTCCACACTCCACCCGTGTGTTCCAGCAGTCCGGCTCCTGTGAAATTCCCCCTGATACAGCGAACAGTTCGAGAGGTCAGTCATGACTATCCTGGGACCTACTTTCGCGCTCGAAGCCCTGCAATATGGCTGGGACAGTCTCTTTGCCGGCGCCGTGCTCGGTTTTGCGATTTCTCGCTGGCGGGGCCGACTCGCCATGGCGGTACTGTTTGGCGTCTGTGATGGCGGCGCGACGCTACTCGGCGACGTCGTGTCCCATCGCGCAATCGATATGCCGGACGCCGCCCCTTTCATATTCCTGTTCATTGTGCTCGCGCTCGCGATCCGTGGCCGGCGCAACTGGTTGTGGATGTCGCCCCTGCTGTTTTCCGTCGACAACTTCTTTTCGATGGCGCCGCCCGGCGATGTGCCATGGCTGACCTGCTCAAGTGCATTCCTCGCCTGGACTGGCCTTTCATTGAGTGGACTGCTCATGCGCACAGGCCGGGCGCTGTACCTGTCACGTTCGTGTGATGTCAACGCTGACCGGAAAGCGGAGCGAGCCTGATGCTGCCACGCATCCTCCTGCAAGGCTTCTACAAACGCGGCAAGTTCGTTGCCGTCCCCGCCCCATCCGATCCTCACGATCCGCGCGATTCGCCGTGGTGGTGGGATCACCTGGCGGATAACGCAGCAGATCTGGCGCACGCGGGCGTGACATCCGTCTGGCTTCCCCCTGTCACGAAGGCCCTGCAAGGTAGCGAGGCCGCAGCGCTCGGCTATAGCGTTTTCGATGACTACGATATCGGATCCAAAGAGCAGATGGGCACGGTCCACACGCGATACGGCACACGGGAACAACTGACACGTCTCGCGGCGATCCTGCGGGCAAACGGCCTCGACATCGTGCTCGATCTGCAACTGAACCATCGCAAGGGCGGCACGGGCCCGGACGGGCTGACATTCGGGTATCGCGACGCTTTTGGCAACAAAAGCGGTGGACGTTTCCAGAAAAACGCCACGTGCTTTCACTCGCGCTATCCGGCTGATCCCGTTCCCCCCGGCTTTCATCCCGACATACCGCAGGATCCCGCCGTACCGGATGGCATCGGTGAATTGCAGATCGGCTCCAAAGTGTTCTTCGGTCCGGACCTCGCGCACATCAACGCGCGACCTGAAGGCTATGTGTCGAACGGACTGATCGCAGCCGTGAACTGGGTGACCCGCGCCCTCGACGCACAGGCCTACCGCCTGGATCATGTTCAGGGCGTCTCTGCCGTTTTCCTGCGCGCGCTGCTCAACGCCGAAGGCGCGGCGGGCAAGTTCGCCGTGGGCGAGTACTGGGACGGCGATGCGGAAAAAATCAACGACTGGATCACTGCCGGACACTGGATGGCCAGTCGTTGCAGCGCATTCGACTTCCCGCTCTACTTCACGCTGCTCGGCATGTCCCACGACCCGAACTTCGACATGGCCTCGCTCGATCATGCGGGACTGGCCGGCATCAATCCCTTTCACGCCGTGACGTTTGTCGAAAATCACGACACCGAGTCACGCCGCGATCTCGTTGCCCACAACATCCAGCCCGATGAGAAGCCGCTTGCGTATGCGTACATCCTGACATCCGAAGGGTTGCCGTGCGTATTCTTCAAGGACTTCAGCAGGGCACCCGGATGCCTCGGCGACCGGCTCCGGCCGGTGCTCGTCAACCTGATGTGGATCCACCAGAACATCGCGGAAGGCCCCGCCGAACAGCGCTGGAAGGACCGCGAGGTCTTCGTCTTCGAGCGCACTGGTGGGGCTCGCCTGCTGGTTGGTCTCAACCGTCACAGGACACGCACCCGGCATCTGGACAATGTCGTCACGGGCTTCGGCCCGGAACAGGCGCTGCACGATTACACCGGCCATTCGCCCGATATCCGCACCGACCAGCAGGGCCGCGTGCAACTCACGATTCCGGCAAACGATCGTGGCCTGGGCTATGTGTGTTATTCGGTTCCAGGCATCGGCGAACGTGAGCCGCCCGAGGGGCAGGACGCGCAACAGGTCTTCGAGGGCGCGGCAGATCTCGATATCCCCTGCGCCCAGGCGGGCAAGACCATCGACATCGCACGCATCTATTGCGCGCCGTGCTCCGCCGTGCACGCTTCCCTGCAGTTTGATCCGCGCGACTGGATGCCGGGCACGGCGCTCACGCTCACCCTCGTCGCACCGGACGGCGCACATGTCGCGTCGCGGACCTTCTCCCGCACCGACGCGGGTATGGCCATCGATGCGACAGCGACCGTAACGGGCTTCCATCGCTGGCGCATTCACGCGGACGATCCGCGTGCGGGCTTCACCGCGTCGTTCAGCCTTGCGACACGGTATCGCGCGCCGACGACACTCCAGGATCCGGACAAATGAACGTACTGACACAGCGCAATGACCCGGGACGCACGGGTGTGAACGCCAGCGAGACGCACCTGAATCCGGGCAACGTCAATCTGAATTCCTTCGGGCTTGTCCGGAAGGTGACACTGGGCCATGGCGCGATTTACGCGCAGCCGCTTTATGTTGGCAAGCTGAAATTCCCCGACGGTCACGAGCACGATACCGTGTTCGTCGCAACCATGGGCAATGTCGTCATCGCCATCGATGCCAATACGGGAGCCTCGCTCGCCGAAGCGCACTTCCCGGAACACCCGCCCGTCGATTCGCATCGCTGGTTTAGCGACAGGTACCAGGATATCGTCGGCTCGGACGCCGAGCATCCCACCATTGGCATATTGGGCACGCCTGTGATTGATCTGGCGCGGCATGAACTCTATCTCGTTCTCTTTACCGTCGATCCCGGCCAGGCCGAAAACCGGGGCGCCTCCGACGACCAGCGCGCTGACGCATTCCGGTTCATCCTTTACGCGCTCGATCTGACCACGCTGCAAAAGAAACGCAACACGGTGATCGGCGGATCGGTCTCCGGAACGGGCTACGCTTCGTCGAAGCGTCCCGCAGCCGACGACGCATTGCGCGGCAAGGTGGTACAGCGTGGCGGCAATGTGTTCGTCACCACCAGGCTCGGTGTTCTCCATCCCCATGCAGCCGTCGACACACTGTCGCTCACGGACGCGACCGGGATCAACACGCCGGATCCGCGCGTTCGTTTCATCGCGTTGAACCTGCTTCAGCGCCCCGCCCTGTTACTGGCGGACGGGACAATCTGGATCGCATTTGGATCGCGAGGCGACAACAATCCGTGGCATGGGTGGATCTTCGCGTATCGCGCGGAGGATCTCGCACGCATCGATCTGCTGTGCACGACGCCCAACGGCGCGCAGGGTGGCATCTGGCAGGCCGGACAGGGCTTGCTGGGAGATGGAAACGGCCATGTCTACGCGGCTACGGGCAATGGCGACTCCGGTCAGGTCGACCATCGCCCGGGCACACCAAACATGGGCGAGAGCTTCGTTAAGGTGCGCCTGAACAAAGGACGTATCGAAGTCGCTGGCTGGTACAACGCATTCAACGATCTCGACTACAGTCCCGGGAAGAACACGGGCGATGAGCAGGATGCGGAGGAGATCGATGCGAAAGATGATGACCTTGGCGCGTCAGCACCTGTGTTGCTTCCGGACGGGCGCATCGCCGGCGGCGGCAAGGATGGCTACTTTTATCTGATTGACGCGACCCAGCTCGTCGGCGACGCCGCGGCCCGGCAGGTCGCGCCCAAGGCCGATAACGTCGTATTGCAGTACTTCCTCGCCTCCTACAACTTCGGCCGCGGAACACACGGCGTCGCACCCAACGTCAACCCCGGCCAGAACCAGGCGGACAGTACGCACCATATCCACGGCGCGCCCCTGGTCTGGCATGGCGATTCCGAGCACACGCTCGTGTACGTCTGGGGCGAGAACGACGTGGCGCGCGCCTACCGCTATGCGCTGCGTCCCACGGGGCAACCGCTCGGCGGCGGCTTCGTCGATCAGGGTTCCATCGCCGTCGCACCGCTTGTGACGGCCGACTGGCGACGCGTGCTTCCGAAGCATGGTGTAGAAGCAGCGCGAAGCATGACCCTCGCATCGAACGAATGTCCGGGCCGCGATGGCATGCCAGGCGGCTTCCTGTCACTCTCCTGGAGTGGGAAGGACCGGTCCAGCGCCATTCTCTGGGGCCTGTTTCCGCCGTTCAAGAACGGCAATCACTATCGGGTCGATGGCGAACTCATTGCGTTCGACGCCTCGAACTTCGATCCGCAGAAGAAGTTCTCGCGGATGAATTCAATCTGGCGCAGCCGCCAGGATCCGGCAGGCGCCTTCACGCTACCCAAGTTCTGCTGCCCGACGATTGCCGATGGCAAGGTGTTCGTGCCGGCGGGAGACGGCGCATCGCTTCTGATCTATGGCTTAAGGCAACAGGGTGGCGGCTATGAACTGTCACCTGGTGCAGGAACGCCAGGCTTCGGCGGGAACAACGGCCTGACCTTCAACGGCGCCGCCCGGGTGAGCGCGCAAAAGACGATCCAGTTGACGGACAACGCGGTGGCGACCAACCCGCAGCACGACAACGATAGTGTCCCACGCGTGTTCGTGCCCACGTTTCACAGCGGCAGCGTCTTTAGCACACAACGGGTTGACATCACGAATCTGGCGACCCGCTTCACGATCTGCCTCAAGGGCATCGACGTGACCAACATGGCGGACGGTCTCACCTTCACCGTGCAGACGGCCGGCGCGCGCGCGCTGGGCAGCGCCGGTAGCGGACTCGGGTATGCGCAAGATCCGTTTGACACGACGCAAACCACGGCGAGCATTGCACCGAGCCTTGCTGTGGCGTTCAACGTGGTGGACAACAGCATGAGCATCTGGCGCGATGGCGTGAAAAACAACCTGTGGACGCATGACCTTGGCAGCGATCACATTGCGCTTAACAGCGGTCACAGGTTGCGCGTCAGTGTCGTCTTCTCACACGCAGCACACACACTGGTACTCACCGTGGACGACCAGGATGCGCCCAACGTCAGGAGCGGTCCGTTGACGATCAACGACATCGACCTCGACGCCTTCCTGAAACCCGGCAACCCGCCGCTTGCACATATCGGCTTCACCGGGGGAACGGGCGGAAAAAGCGCGGCGCAATTCGTTCTGGACTGGACCGTGCCCTGAGACCCGGCTTCTCGCCAGGGTTCACTGCGGTGGACACCGACGTGCCCACTGCGGTGTCCACCGCAGTGTCCGGACGCAGTCATCTGGCGACGGCTTCGCGCCCTCGCGGCCGGCTCTGTGTGTGATTTAGCGGCGCGACGTCAACCTGTTGACCATCGCGCGCACCGCCTGCAGTTGCTGTCCCGTCTTCCATGCGTAGTCCGCTCCCGTGTAGCCATACCAGTCCCAGCAGCCCGAGGGCGCGCTCGACCCGGATACCTGGGGATAGACGACCACGATCCGGTTCTGGTCTGCCCAGTTGTCGTAGGTCGTATTTTTGCGGACCTGTTCTGCCGACTGGAGACATCCATGAAAAACGACATGGATCCGACAGCCCGGGTTCTGGCTGCAGTACTGGGGAACGTATGCAATGCCCTCGCTGCTCATCGCGGCGAAAGTACCTGCGAACTCGGTCTGATCAAACGTGATGAGGCTGCCTGTCAGGCTGTCAGTGGGGCTGCCAGTCAGACTACCAGCGGGAGGTCTGATCCCTTCATAAATGAAGGCGAGCAAGGCGCCCGCCTGATCGTAGGGTTCATTGCCAACCTTGCAATGGCTGACGTACGGTGATGCGTTCGCCGAACACGCATTCGTCGTTGACTGTAGCGGAGAGATAAACGCGTGACCGGCCGCAACCGTATTCACATAGGTCAGATTCGCCGCAGGCACCCCAAGCTGCCTGAAAAATTCAACGGTCGCATCGACGGCCGGCTGACGCACAACCATATCGTCATTCCCGCTAAAGACATAGATCTTCTCGCGTTGCAGATTGACCAATGGATCAATCGCGCCAGATTCGCCGAAGTCGTGCGCGAACTGCGCCATGAACGCGGGATTCGGTCCGCCCCACATTGACTGGCCCATACAGACGCCAATGTTGAGCGGGTTTCCCGCTGCGCAATAGTACGGTCCGCCCGCAATAATGCCGGCGCCGATAACGGATTTCGAGTAGGCAACCGCGTACTGGACCGCCATGAACGCGCCCGCAGACAGACCGGATACGGACACCTGCGAACTATCTGCACCTAATGCGGGCAATCTGTCGGCAGCCTTCGCCTGACCGGGCAAGAGACAGGAAAACGCAACTGCGAGCGCGTTGAGACAGGAAGACAGACGCCTGAACATAGCGGCTCCTCGAGCACGAATACGCGCGATGTCTGAAGCTGTTTTTCCAGCGGGAACGATGACGTGAACTGTTTCCTGCATCGTCCGCGACGCAGGGAAAACCGCCAATCCAGCGTAGTTCAGATACCCGGAGACCGCAATCTGGCGCGCCCGGTTTTGTACTGTTCATGGCTTTGATCTGTGGTCCTCGGCCGCGATCAGGTCCCTGACCTGGACGATGCCGTCCTGATGTAATCGTCTCCGGCTTGCCTCTTCCTCCCGTCTGAACCGATGACGTATGTGGTTGTACAGGCATGCGATGACCGCATGTTGCAGGTGCCGTCATGTACCGAAGCGCATCGTCGATCAAGGGATACGAAAGCGACCAGAAGCGACAGCAATGCAATTGACGCAACCCGCCCGAATGCCTTATCGTGGTGTCATGGAACGCAATCTGATTTCCCTCGCGAGCATCACCACCACGACGACCACATGCAACGGCGGGTCGTCTGGAGGGTGCGCGCGGTAACCATCGCAGTTGCGTACCCACCAAGGGCCCCGCCGGCAACGGACGGGGCCCTTGGCGTTTACGGCTCCTTGTGTGTTGCCGGCATCACACCAACATGGAGTCAACGTGAACGAAATCGATCATCGCATTCTGGGCAGCAAACTCGACCTCTTCCATCAGCAGGAAGAAGGCCCCGGCATGGTGTTCTGGCATCCTCGCGGCTGGGCGCTATACCGCGTGCTGGAAGACTATGTGCGCGCGCATGCGACGCGCGGGCTTCAAGGAAATCCGCACGCCGCAACTGCTGGCGCGCTCGTTGTGGGAGCGCAGTGGCCATTGGGACAAGTTTGGCGCGCAGATGTATGCACTGCCTGAAGGATCATTAGGATCATCGATCGGATCGTCGGTCCCGTCGTCGAACAACCCATCGCCAGGCCTCCGTCACGATGAAGCACAGACGCTCTGTCTGAAACCGATGAGCTGTCCGTGTCACGTGCAGGTGTTCAATCAGGGCGTGCGCTCCTGGCGTGAATTGCCCATCCGCTACAGCGAGTTTGGCGCCTGTCATCGCGACGAGCCGTCGGGCTCGCTCGAGGGGCTCAAACGCACGCGCGCGTTCGTGCAGGACGACGCGCATGTGTTCTGTATGCAATCGCAGATCGAACACGAAGTCGCGCGCTTTTGCGAATTGCTGCGCGCCGTCTATGCGGACCTCGGTTTTTCCTCAGTCACGGTCGCGCTGGCGACGCGACCTGCTCAGCGGGCCGGAGATGACGCGGTGTGGGATCGCGCTGAAGCATCGCTTGCGGCGGCCGCGCGCGCAGCGGATCTGCAATTCGATATCCTGGAAGGAGAAGGCGCGTTCTACGGACCCAAGCTCGAGTTCCAGCTTGCCGACAGTCGTGGCCGCAAATGGCAATGTGGGACGATCCAGCTCGATTTCGTGCTGCCCGAACGGTTGGGCGCCCGCTTCGTCAATGACAGGAACGAGTACGAGTCGCCCGTCATGGTGCATCACGCAGTGCTTGGCAGCATGGAGCGTTTCATCGCGATACTGCTCGAGCACTACGCGGGCTGGTTGCCCGTCTGGCTTGCGCCCGAGCAGGTCGTGGTGGCGAGCATCAGTGACCCCTATGCGCCTTACGCGATGCGGGTAGTCGGCATGCTCGACGACGCGGGGTTGCGCATCACTGCGGATTGCCGCGCGGAGCGGCTGGAACGAAAAATCGTTGATGCGCGTGAAGCGCAGATACCGTTGATGATCGTCGTGGGCGCACGCGACGATCGCGATCAGACGGTAAGCATCCGCAAACGCAACGGCGAGCAGGCAACGCTACGGCTCGAAGAGGCCGTCGCGGCGCTATTGCATGAGGCCCGGTTGCCCGATCGCCAGATCGGCTAGCAATCTTTCCTTTTCGCGTCTCCGGGCAGAGCGCTATGGCGTCGGGAAGACGACAGGATGAGCCGGATCCCGGTCCTGAACTGCGACTATCCGCGCAGCGGCTGCGCGGATAGTCGCAGGGTACGCAGCAGATGCGTTGAATCAAAACCAGGAGAAGTAACGGGAGCTCCTTCAACAGACATGACGGCGCAGGTTCCGAGTGTTGATGAAGACTTCCTGACGACTGCGCCCCTCCAGGTACGTCGCCAGGAGCCGCTCGAACGACCGCAGAGGCGCCGGCCCCTCCGCTCGCAGCCCTTCGGTGGGCAACCACGGCACGTCTGGAAAGATGACAAAGCCGCAATCCGCCCCTTTGTGACGGTCGATACAGTAGCAGACCAGAGCGTCGATATCAGCGCGAAGCGAGTCCAGAGTCAGATCGCCACGCGCCCGGGCACGCTGCACAAAACCGAGTATCCCGGCGTATGCAGCCAGTACAAATGCGCGGACACAGCGCCGGCTCACCCGGTCTCCGATGTATCCCGTCGCGATCGGTTCACGCGACAGCGACACATGATCGGAACGCCAGTCAAACCTTGAGGTGCGCTCGAAGAAGAAACGAAGAAGAAAATACGCCAGCACATACGAATGCAGGTCGAATCGCCCAGGCACAAACCTGCCCGCAAGATCCAGCGCGAGATCACTGTCGACGCCACCGACTTCAGCGTCGATCGCCGTTCGAAGCACGCGCAGCGTCGCACGATACACGCGCTGTGTCTGTTCGTGGTGTGACCAGTCCCTTCGCCAGGAAGGAACATCCGGTGACCGTCGCACCGGGTCCGATGTCAACACGTCCCAGGTCAGAATGGTGATGTGCTCGTCGCAGGTTAAGTCGTCCATCCACGGATGAACGGCCAACATCGCATGTCTCAGGAGACGTCGCGTGTAGCCTGCTGGCATGACTGACTTCGACTGTCGATGCGCAAGCTGTTGTAGCCAGCCGCACCGGTCGACTGCTGCTTCAAACCACCGCTGGACGCGATGCAGCCGGGCGTTAATGAGCGGCGTAGTGGACCGGATTTCCAGGTGCTCTTTCATGTCGAATCCGGCGCCCGCCACGGGTCCTCGACAGCTCCAGCAGGCATAGGCATCGCCAAAGAGTGCTGATGAGAACCCGTACTCCCGGCTTGGCGCGCCGCAAGTCTGGCAGCGCGTCACCAGCTCGCATCCATGAAAAGGGCAAACGGACAGGAGTTCGCACTGATACCAAGCGCAGTGCAATCCGGCTTCCAGGCAGACGGGACAATGGCGCAGCACCGGACTCCACACACTACCGGCGAGCACGGCTGAAACGGACTCAAGCCTGGCTTCGTGAGACGCCCAGTTCCAGCCCGTCAATCCGTTCAGCGCGCGTTCGATCGGCAACGAAGATTCATAGAACGAGTCTTCCCGGCGCCCCGATACATGCACCTGTAAAGCCGCTCTCAACGTCTTGAAGTCCAGCGCATTTCTCTGGGCGAACCGGGAAAGCACGCTATAGACCGATTCATGCAACATCGGCGAGAGATCGAGCCCTGCCCACCGTCCGCAAAAGCGACGAGCCGATGTATTTGCCACGCGTGCTCTGACCTGCATTGTCATCGGATCATTCTCATGTCGACTTCAATGGGTCGTAAATGCCGTGGTCTTAAATGCAAGGTAACACAGAAATGGTTGTTGCCGTGAGGTCGGGAAGTCCCGGTAGGTCCGGGTTGAAGGCGCCGCAGCTTCGGGCTATGTCGATGTGGTCAGCTGCCAGCCACCGCCAATTGTCGCGGCCGTGTGTCCAGGCCCGTCAGGGTCGATACGGTGAGCTTCGGCATGGCGGGCGGAGCCATTCGTGAGAGGGGTGCCCCACCCCATGCCGTACCAAACGGAAACCTTCAGGTCAGTCGCCGCCGTCCGGATCCAGACCGAACCGCGCCAATGTCAGCTGGATCAGATTCTTGTCCACGGCGAACGCGCCATGCCGATAAGATGCGAACTTTCGCCCGACCATCGACCCTGATGCCCTTCGTCAGCCACGGCCCCGACGTCATCCGACTTGTCGTGCACCCCGCCTTGCAATCCGCTGTGTGGCTGGATGTACTGGAACCGGATTGCCTCGCGTCTCAGCCTTGAACTTCTTAACCCAAAACGCTGTGCCCTGGATCATCTCTGACTCGAGCGTAAGTAACTCTTGTGTAATTGCCAGTCACCATTCGAGCAAAGACCTAAGACGCTTCATAAGCCAGTCCGTCTCCATTACACTTGTCCACAGCTTGTCCTCAATTCCACGTCTCACACGCTCCAGAGTCACCTCGCGAGAATTCTCTGGATGTTTCGATGCGTCCTTGCGTGCAACTCCAACCAGCTGTTGCGCCAGATCTTCGCATATGTCCCATCGCTCAAACCGTTCCTCTTCCGTCATACCGACGACGAACTTGCCGTCAATAACCCGCCCGGCGAGCTTTGGATGAGCGCCCGCCAGTGATGCTGGCGTGACGTCTCGAGGAAAATCTTCTGGTACATGTCGGCTCATCTTAGATAGGCGATAACGCGTTTGTGGGTGAACAAAGTTCGTATCCTTGCGAAAGCTCGATCCCATTACCCGTCCCCGTCCGTTTCATACAGTTTCTCTTTCAACTGCGCCAGCACCCCGGGCGCACTGATCCCCAGGATCGGGTCTGTGCGCACCAGACGGTCTTCACACCAACGCGGCCAGTTCTCGCAGTCATCATCGAGCGCAAGCCATGCCTCCGGCTGACGGCGAAGGACATCGGACCACACCTGAAAACCTCGCGGCGCGTCCGCAAATATGCTGAGGTCCATGCGACTGTGGAAGGTGGCGCCGACAACTCTTTCCCTCAATGCCGGAGTCAGTCCGCGCGACACGCGGCGGATGCTTCCACGGTAACGCCGCACCCATGACGTGCTGAGCACGATGCGCACTCGCGGGTACGAGGCCAGCGCATCCTCAAGCAGCCGTGCATGCTCGAAAAGCCTATGATCTGGATAGCCAAAAATAAACGGCCCCAAGCCAGGCTTTTCGTATACCGCGTCGGGATGCAGGCAACCGTCGAGATCGAGATAAAGGACACGACCGCCCATCCGGCGCGGTGGCGGAACGGCAAAAGCGGGGCCCGGCAGTCCTGTCAGCATCGTGCGTATCGCCTACTGGGTAAGAATCTCAAGGTCATGTTTCCGGACAGGGTCGATAGGATCATCGCGTTCTTCCATGGAGAATGACCTCCATTACCAACGGCACGCCAGCAAGGCAAAGAAGCTCAACCCGATCGCGCCTAGGCCCGATGTGGCGCCGCGATCTTCTGAAACCAGCGGTGGACGCGTAAAAAATCAAATCCCGTCGACCGGCAGGCGGGCCAGCCTCAGGCTGACAGTTCGTTGTACGTCAACCGAGCTCACCCCGGTGGCAGGCTCACATGCGATGAATCGTGCGTCACCGGCCTGTGCGGCGATGACGCTGGGGTGATCATCCAGCACCACCCATCCCTTTAGCCCCCGCCGTTTCACCTCAGCGAGTATTCCCTCAGACCGGAACGACCCGTAGCATTCAACTACCCCGACAAAGCGCGCAGCCAACGGGCCAAGTAGCCGGAGAAGCGTGGCGTTATCGAAGAGCCGACGCCAGTCCGAGCTGACGATGATCCCGACCGTGGGGTACGGTGCAAGCAACCGTTCGAGAATCGGACGCCACACAAACAGATCCGGATTATCGATCAGGCGAAACTCCTCATCTATCGCCGGCACACCAACGGGATGCAGCACACCATCGAAGTCCAGAAATACGACTGCTCTATCAGTGGGACGCATGGTCCTTTCTACCTTGTCCTCAAACAAGTCGCGGTGGATTCACGTTCGCGTGTGAACCCGTACGGTGTTCGTCAGATCGCTTGCGGCTCATGCCGCACGGATGAACGGCAGGGTGCGAAAAGCGCTGGACTGAGCGGGCTTTTGCCGCTTACGCGATCGTGTCCGTCCATGCCACACAGACCCAGGACGCGCGGGCCCGTTCCTGTCACCATCCGACGTCTGGCGATACATTGAATTCCGCCTTTGCCACCTCCAGTATCTTCAGCGGATCAAGAGCAAAGATAGATGAAGGCGCACTTCCCTCAAGCAGCGCGTGCGGTGAATATAGCCAGAACGCACGTCTCCATCCTGCACCGTCCCCCCCGGCGGGCAGCATCCGCAGGAGCAGGGACACTTCAGGGATGAGCCGTCCATCATCGTCAAACTGGAAGTCCGGGTAGAGAAAGCGCTCGCGCTGTGCCTCCCACACACCCAGCAACATCCCGCTGCATCGCATGCCGGTGAGGGCATGTTTTCGCGTCGATCCGAGGCTGTACTCCCACCCGCTCTGCCACCACGGTGTCATCGGGCCAGTCATTCACTAGCAGCCAATCACGGAATGCGGCGGCTGCTTCATGCAAGCGGATTTCGTTGCCCAGCGCGAACCGCTCCCGGGATGCTGTCGTCCGCCTGCTTTCATCGAAGATCGTGGTCACGACGCCACCTGCGTTACTTTCAGGTCTCTAAGGGCGAGAGCGTCCGTCGACGATGCGCATTGAAGAGGATCGATACTGTCTTCCAGATTCACATTCCGTCCATACCCCCGCCTACGATTCAATCGGCTCATGTCCTGACTCCATCTAAGCGATCACCTTCAGCTCCCGCCGTTGCGAGGTACAGTTGGAGAGAAGCGATCGGGTGCATCGAGCGCGTCTCCCCTTGGATCGACTTCGTCCTCTTCGTTCGGGTGTGGATCGTTAGCGAATCGGGCCAATGTTGCACGTCGTCGCGATTCACTCAACGATTTAGGATCGACTGGCTTGATTGTGAATCGCGCGGAATCGAGCGGCCCATCAAGCTTCTTCCCGGTGGCATGCCCACTGGCCAATACGCCAATACCCCCGGGCAGTCCCGTTTTCGGAGCGGCCCATTCACACGTGCACTCGACAAGTCCGTCTGGACGATTCTCGTCAGCCTGTGCCGTGTCGTTGACTACGCGGCGTGCGCGCAGACTGGATTTCTTTCGCTTCCCGACTTTCCATGTCATTGACGCCTCCGGGCTTTCCGTAAAGGACCCCCAGCACCGTCACACCTTCGGGAGCGTTGATCGCACCCGGCGCACGGCCTGCTCTCGTGTGAGCTGGGCGGACGTGCGCAACCGTGCGCGCAGTTCTTCCGTCGTTTCGACGGGTGGATCGTTAGAAGCTAGCGCCCTTTTCCGCTTCGCCCTGTTCATACCGACTCCGTTGAGTGCTCTACCGATCCATGACAGCAAAGACATCGCTAAGCCAGCACATCCGCTACCGACGGTGCGGCTGAGTTCCGGCCTGGAAAGGTCTAGTGCAGGATTTCCAGGCGCAGATCCGTGGTCATCCGAACGCGGGTGCGTTAAGGCGAACCAGCGACGTTGTCGGCCGTGAGCGGCCGGGCAGTTTTCACGGAACGCACGGATTTGGTTCCGTAAATGAGCTTGCCGCGAGAATGCTTCTCGGCGATAGCGATGGGCATCGAAAACTCCCGCCCCTCGATCGTCGTGTAGTGCACAAATGAGACTAGCGGATGCTTGTCATCGAAGGCGCGCGTCGCCCCCAGATGGATTTCGCTGAGCGGCTCCAGACTCCACTGTCCGCACTCATGCTGTGGCTTGGCGCTCAGCACCGCCGCACCGCGCACCACGTGGCCGTCCGACGCAAGCTTTTCAAGCGTCACCGCGCCCGAGGACAGGTCCACCATCGCAACCCGGGGCAGCCCACGCTTCGTGGCCGCAAACTGGAGGATGAGTACATCCGCACCACCCCACATCTCGATAATGCCCCACAGCGCTGCACCTGTTCCTGCCAACGCTGCTCCCGCTGGCAGACGGTTCTGCTCAGAACTCAAAAACATACGATCACTCTTAAAACGACATATCGGCGTTGCACGCGAGTTCGTCGCGCGCAGGTCACCCGCTTGCTGGGATGCACGCTCAAGGCTCACGCTCCAATCCAAACCGGGTCGTAAATACCGTGGACATAAACGTATCATACCCCGGCGGAGCACACACGCAAAGGGTTTCTCGGAGCCGGACAAGTCGCTCGACCAGATCAGGACCCTTCGCCAGACGCTTCCGTATGAGATCTACAACATCGTTCGCGTGGCAAAGCCGCCATCGAATATGGCGCGCACCTTCAAGTCGCAATCTCTCCCGCTTTTTAACGTCGATTGTGGGGTCCAAGTTAACGAGCCACCCGACTGCAGCAAGGACCGACGTCATGTCTGCGCGATGGCGCGTTTCCACGCAAGAATTCGGGAAAATCACACGAAATGGGTCGTAAATGCCGTGGCTTAAAATGAACCATACCGCGACCATCCTGGCATGCCAAGAGTTTCTGCCAAACAGGATGATGATGGGTACTTGTCCGCGATCGGCGCGGCCGTTCGTACCTACCGCCTGAAACACGGGATTTCACAGGAAGAACTCGCCTACATATGCGGCATTGATCGGAGCCATATGGGCAAGATCGAGCGCGGAGAGCGGAACGTAACCATTCTGAACCTCCTGCGTATTGCGAATGCACTGAACTGCAAACCCTCTCGACTGTTGCGAATCGCCGGTCTCTGAAATAGGCCAAGCAGTCTGTTTGTGGCGTTAATTCCTGCATTCGTTGCGATTGCAGCCCGCCCCACGAATGAGTCGTGCTCTTCACACCGGTTTCGGACGTCGCTCAGATTTCACCGAAGCCACCCCGGCAGAGTTAGCGTGGCCAGATTCGAGTGCCGAACTCGCGCTGTTGCTTGAGGCGCGGCTTCTGGAAAGATGACAAACCCGCGAGCCGAAGTATTTGCCGCGCGGGCTCTCATCTGGATTGTCATCGGATCGTTCGCGTATCGATTCTAGTGGGTCGTAAATGCCGTGGCTTTAAATGCAAGGTAACACAGAAACGGTTGTTACCGTGAGGTCGGGATGTCCCGGAAGGTCTGGGTTGAAGGCGCCGCAGCTCCGGGCAATATCGATGTGGACAGCGATGAGCGAGCGTCAATGGCCGCGGCCGTGCCTCTGTGAGCGTCAGGGTCAATACTGTGAGCTTCGGCGTGCCGGGGAGCATTCGTGAGAGGGGCGTCTCATGCCGCATGAGACGAACCTTCAGCGACTCGTGAAGTGTTTTGGGATCAACGGGCCCGGGCGCGGTCAAGCGGCCCGTCGAGCCGCTTGACCGGCTCGGCGCGCGGGCTGGCTTCCTCACCTGCCTTCGATCTGGCGCTGCTGACCGGCGCGTTTTCCGGGGACAATCCGTCCGATGGGAGCGGTCTGCGTCGCAAATCGGTTCTGACAGCGGGTAGATCCGCACAACAGTCTAGCTGCAGGCGCGTCGCACGAACAAGCTCTGCGGACAGCACTACTGGCGCCTCTTCTCTTCCATCTCCCCCAAATCGGGCGCGCTCTCGCACGTCGCGCTACGAGTCCCCGTCGTCGGCGCCGGATCCGCGATGCGTATCGGCATCGGGGGCCGACGCCTGTGCCTCATCGGCCTGTGCCTCATCGCTGACCTGACGGCTCGCCCGCGCTTGCGCCGCGCGGATCGACTCACTGAAAAAACGGTTCCAGTTCCGCATACTCGCCGCGTGGTCCACCGGCGGGCTCTCGAAATGTTCGAAGGTATGGACGCTTGCATAGCCGAGCCGATCCGAGAGTGCGACAAACGATACCCCGCGCGCCATCCCATGGCGCGCGAGCGACGCCCTGAGCCACAGGCCGCTGGCGCGCGTAATCTGCCCCGCCCATTCAGGATGCGCGGTCGACGCGGCTGCCGCTGCCCGCCCAAAGAAGCGCCTCATGCTCCGGTCAATGCTGCCGAGCGAGGCCGCCTCACCCGTCTCCCTTCCGCGCCCCGTGGCAAGCTGGCCGACCAGCGGCGCCTCGGAATGCCATGCGGCGGGCTCAGCCGGATGCCCCCGCTCGACCATGTAATTGCGCAGCATGACAAACGCAGGTTCAGGTATGACGGCCGCGCGTACGAGCTCGCGGGGGCCGACGACCTTGAGCGCCCATCCCTTCGATCCATCGCAGGCAGGAGGGATCAGATGCATCACCCGCCGGCCCTGCAGCTCGCTGAACCGCAGCCCCACGTAATAGCAGAACCGCAGCATGAAAGCAGCGCGCTTCTCATGAGGGTAGACGCTGGAGCGGGCAGCAAACTGCAACAGGAAGGACCACTGTTCTGCCGTGAATGTGCGCGTGGGATCCGTCGAAAGCCAGAAGGCCTGGGCGTTCAGTCCGCTCGCGGCTCGCGCCTCGGCGTGTGCGCCGCCGTCGATGTCGGACAGCCGGATCTCGCGCATGGGGTTGCTGTCGAGATAACGCCACGTATAGAGGCCGGCAAAGAGCGTGCGCATGCAGGAAAAGTGATTCTCCAGTGAAGTGGGACCGACAGCTGAGCCGAACGGGCGCCAGCCCTCGGCAACGTGACGCGGCGTACCTCGCGGCGCATGGTGCACCCAGTCTTCAGGCAGATCGCGCAGGAACGCGAAATAGGCGATGCAATCTTCCGCTGTCAGGCTGGAAAAAGCCTTGCTTCGAACCAGCACCGCCCAAAGCCAGATCCGCTCTACCATCCGGCGATAGCTCACGAACGTTTGCTCATTGCCGCGATACTGGTCGAGCCACGCGGTCAGTGCGGCCCGGTCGTCGTCGCACACGGGAGCCCATTCGGGCCGGTGCGGGCGCCAGTACCGGTCGCGGTTGCTGCCCTCGCGACCGTCAAGATCGGGCACCACCGCGAATCTGTCAAACGGCTGCAGCAGGCCCGGTGCCGGCGGGCGCTGCCGCTGCGCATGCGCGAGCGTCTCGCTGGCCAGCAGGTCCGGCGCACGCTGCTGCAGCCACGCCTCGAGCCGCTTCCCACGGCGGGTGCCGAGGCCGGGCACCGCATGCGACCAACGCCACCCGCCGCTGGCGATCAGGCGTGCGAGCTCGCCGACAGTCGCAACGCCGTACGCGGCGAGACAGCCAGTGACGCGAGCACAAAGCCAGTCGGTCAGCATCTCCGTGGCGCAGGGGCCATCCCCCGTCCATCTGATCACTTCGTCAAGCGCCTGGCGGCGCAGCCATGCGCCGCGCTCCCCGCCCGGTAGGGGCGAAGGCGGAGGACGGGAGCGCGACCGCCCCCGCTTGCCCCCGACCGACTCAACGCGCCCACTCTCTGCATTGTGATGAAAAACCGCACGGACATGATCCAGGATGGCCACGGTGCGCCCGGCATGGTGGCGTCTGGCCGCAACCAGCAACGCTTCGGTAATCTCGTCAAAGACGACACCGGGTTCGCGTGTTTCCGTCTCCGCGTCCAGGTACCAGGCCGCGGCGTCTGCGCCACCCATCCCATCGACGCAGGCACGGTAGAACGACGCATGGCACAGTCCAACGCGCCGGCCTGTCACGACGAGATGTCCGTCGCCTTTCCGTTGCGTGGCCTTCTTCTTCGCGACCATCTTCTGTCCACCCATCGCGTGCAGAGAAACCGGGCTACCTCCAGTCAGATCCTCAGCGTCCAGTCGTGAGCGCTGTTCTTGTCGAAGACGGCCACAGCCTCTGCCACCCCTGCCCATCGCACGGCAGTTTCCCAGTCCGTCTGGGTGAACGTCAGGCCAGCCGCATCCTTCTTTCCATGCATGCCGACGAACGCGCGAATCGCGTTAAACGTGGCTCGCGTCGGAATCTCGGACGCATTGCCGCGCGTCTCGCGCGTCACGCACGCAAAAAAGTTCTCTGCCTGACTGGCCAGCCGGAAACCGGCGGCACAGGCCGCGGGAAACAGCGTGCTGGTCCACGTCTGGTCGCTGCCGACAGAGAACGTCGCGACATCGATCTCGTGAAGGACGCGTTCCACATCCTTCACGTTCCTGATCCCGCGAAGTACCGTCTTGTGCCCGACGAACCTTGCCCTGACGGAATCGGACCAGGTTTCCACCCTGTGCGGGAACTGGGGCATTTCACCAAACATGAACGTCAGCAGGCGCACACGCGCAATCTGGAGTTCATTGAAAACGTCCTTGAGAAAACCGACATCGTCCGCGCTCATCATCTGCGCCTCGTCGACCATCAGGATCACGATGGAGGTGCCGCCCTGACGGGCGAGATCGATGATGAAATTGACGACACGACTGCGCAGCCGCCCCGTTTCGCCCGACAGTACTGCATGGCCCAGCGACTCGAGAAAATGGATGAAAAAGCCGCGGACCGACGTCGCCTGGAAATTCAGCGTGTTGTAGAGAATCACGGGCACGTTCGGATAGGCCGTTCCCAGTTCGGCCGTCAGGCGCTGGATCGCGCAGGTTTTCCCCGCGCCGGTCGGGGCAGCCACGACAACGGACTTGGATCCGGTGTCAATGGCCAGGCACAGCAATGTGTACAGTTCGTCCAGCGCGTTGGTTCCGATGGCGTCAACGTCCTTGAAAAGTGGATGAAGATGATTAGGAATGCGTTCGCTTTTTGCCGCTTCGATATGTGACAATTTTGCCTCCGTTTGACTGTCAGGGAGCCGCCAGCGACACACGCCTGGCGGGACATGCCGGGCGGCCCGTGCTTTCCGCCCCTAAAACTGCGCCGGAAGGCCTACTTCCGGCCCTTGCCTGAGACCACTTTCAGTGGAATGCCGAAAGTGGCACGTGTGTCACCGGCGTTCTGCCACGCTGCCTGTGACTGTGCGGGTGGTGGATCGTCCTTGTGGTCGAGTTGCCGCTTCGCCGCAGCAAGCGCCGCCTCGCTGGTCTTTGCAGCCTTCGGCTTCGGATTCGACCTGGACCTTGACTTCGATCCTGGCGTCGGCTTCGCTTTTGGCTGCTTCGTTCTCGCCGCCTGCGCCAGTTCCTCGCGCAGGGTGGTCGCCGCGGATACGCGGTGACCGTGCCGGGCACGAATGTGCCGCCTGCGCTTGAACGCGACGGCCTCAGTCCACGTAAGCCTGCCTTCCTCGAACCGCCCTTCCGCCGCCAACTCGCCGATGTATACGCCCGTGTCTGCCAGTACACCGATAGCCTGTCTGACGTCCCTGCGGTTGATATAGACAAGCAGATACTTGCCGACCAGCCAGTCGCTCTCAGCCAGATATGGATTGCGATACCGGCAGTCGATCGCAGCCACGCGCGCGCAGGGACGCGCGCCAGAGCGGTCACGACTTATCCGGATACGCTCGAGATGTGAAAAGAGCGCCCAGTCGTGCCGTTTGTCCCGCGCAAGCGGCTGGGGCATATAGGGCGACTCAGGATGCGCCAGGGCCGCCTGCATGACTTCGAGCGGACTTGCCTCATGCCCGCCGGCGCGGCCTTCCGTATTGAACCGGTTAATCTCGCCGGCGACGACGGCGAGTATGTCGCTCACCATGACCCTGTACCGGATGGCTTCTTCCGCGGGCCGGTCCTTGCGCACGTCCTGCGGACCGGATCCCAGCGTCGAGGGGATGCGTTGCAGCCCTCTGCTCGTCAGGATTCCGAAGATGCGTTCAATGAGCGGGCGAACCCACCATGACCGGGACGGTCCGAAATGGAGCGCGCAACCGAGCTCGCTCATGATGTTGTTGGTCACGTCCTTGGCAATATTCGACCAGCCCCGGTCCATCCTCAGCATGCAGAATCCGTGGCGTCCGAGCTCCGGGATGAACGAGTTCATCAGGAACTTGCCGTCCGGCGTGAACCTGAGATGCGGATCGTCCTCGGCGAAAGCCCGGGGATAGAGCGCGCTTTCCACGACATCAAGAACACTGTCGGTGCTGGGCTGGACCTGCAGCACATAGTGAAACCCGAGGATTGAACCCGTGTCTTCGTCGATCAGCAGACCGATGTAGAACCGCTTGACGGGCAGTTCATGCTCGACGCCGTCCCTGTCCACCAGGACGACAATCCCGATCGCATCGGTGTAGTGGAAATCGAGCTGGGCGATCGACATTGGCCTGCGAGCCCGGATTCGCGGGCGCGGGCCACGCCCGTCTCGACGCCTGCCCGCGTCCTTGCCCTCGCGAGCGGTGCGGCTGCGCGCCGGATTGCTCTGTTCCAGTTCTTTGCAGAAGCGATAAAGAGACTGAAAGCCGGCATCGTCTGTTTTCAACGGGTAGTCGTCATCCGTCAGACCGGCGTCCCGGAGGTCGCGAATGAAGATCTCGTGAATCGCCGTGTAAGGCATCCGCGTTTCAGGAACGCAGGCGGGGTCCTCGCCAAAGAGCAGGTTCTCGATGCGCTCGGCGATTTCGGGATGCTCAGACAGCAACTGGCCGAATTTGCCGGCGTACCCCGCTGATCCCGAGCCCTGCGTACCCTCGTGAGGCTCGGTGCGGTTGTACCCTTTGCGTGCGCCGCCGGGCACGAGCGCCGGAAAGCCAACGATTCCCCCCGCGCCGTCCGGAAGCAGGCAACGCTTGACCCAGTGCGGCACCATGGCCTGGGTGATACCCGACGATTTTTCGATATCAGACAAGGTCGAGTTCTGATCCAGGTACATCTGCACGGCCTTGTAGCGCTTTCTGAACGGCGAGGCAACAGTCTCACCACGCACGAGCTGCAATGCCTTGGCGTCGACCTGTACCCACTTCCGGTAGTCCATGTGTTCGAGTGGCACCAGCGTACGTGGCCGCCCGCGGTTCGGCGGCGGTTCCCCGGGCGCAGACGTCTCTTCTTCCTCATCCAGCATCGCGGCCTGGTCCGCACTGATGCTGGCCAGCACATCCGCGAGCGGGGTAAGCGGAGTCGGCAGCGCACTTTCGTCGCGGCGGATCACGGACGTGCGGCCAAACAGCCGCATGTCGATGTCGGTGCTGACCGATCCGTTGAGCACACGCAGCGCGATCACCCCCAGCATGCACGCGGGATCGATGCCATCCAGCCGAAGGAGCTCGGCAACCGTAGCCTCGCCGTTTGCAATGAGGAACTCGTCAAGGTGGCGCGCTTCGTTCCACACATCGCAGCCACGCGCCCGATTGAACATTGAGCACAACATAAGAATGTTGTCGACACGCCGCACCTGGCGACGCAGCGCGACAATCCCTCTGGTGACGGTGAGACCGTCAATGGTCGGCTGGGACGCGTCGCCTGACGACGTGGCGGCGGCCTTGCCCTTGCCCCTGCTCTTGTCCTGACCGCTCACCTTTTCGTCATTGGCGAACCGCCATGTCCGCGACTGGCCGTTGAGATAGCAGACCTTCATCTGCGGTGACCGCCCCGCCGTTTCGCTACCCTCCTCAGGCAGGAAAAAGTAAGCGCTGATCGACGGATCGGCCTCCGCCAGCAGCGCATACATGAAAGGAATGTCGCCAACGATCACCAGGCGCTCGCCGAGCTTGGGCGAATCGAAGACGTACACGCTTGAAGTAATAGCCGCGCGCAAGGGCTTGTAAACGGATACGCGCCGGCGGACTTTCGGCAGCAACGCGGACGCGGGGGCCTGTCCCATGAGTAGCCTCGACGGTCAAGGGAAATGTCAGATCGTGCGAAAAAAAACTTCCCTTGACTTCGGCGCGCGCAGCGACCAAAATCAGACTGACATCAGAAGGGAAGTCACATCGGGTGGGCGGCGCGCCAACGCCACCTTCCCGGAAATTTTGCTAGATCATGGTTTCTCCGAACGACGGTGCACGCAGGTGCGCCGTTTTTTTATGTACTAACGGGTCAATAGGACTCCTTACCGGCGTCTACCGGCAAGGCCACGGTCTGTTCGTTCTGCATCCCACACATGTCCTGCAACGCTGTGTGGTAACCCAAAGCTGCCCTGTCCTTTCAGCGGCGTGTGCACGCACGGTAATCCCCAGTCCGGATTACGAACCGGCAGCGCCTTGTTGCGTGTATCAACAACAGCACCCTGCAAATTTCACCAGGAAGGGTGCTGTCATTATTGGGCAGGCAATATCAGAACACAAGAAGCTTTTATGGCGCCCTTCAATTAGCAGAGACGTTCGACTAGATGGCGTTACCAAAAACGTTCACCTTTGGCATTTGACCTTTACCAGAAGCATTCGCCTAAAGGCGTGAGTGACGAGGCGTTTTCCTGGCAGGACGAGGGCTCTCGCAAAATCGTTCATGGCCCCGCCCAGCCTGATGCTCACGAAGGACTACCGGGCATTTTGCGGCGAGGTCCGCCCTGACAAGTCATACTTCATACAATCTGTCTGGAAGACCCCGTCAGTAATGAGTGCATGTAGTCTTCAGCTTAAAGACTACGTCAGTAATGAGTGCCGTAGTCTTCAGCTTAAAGACTACGTCAGTAATGAGTGCCGTAGTCTTCAGCTTAAAGACTACGCCAGTAAAGAGTGCCGTAGTCTTTTCAGGTTTTAATCGGGTTTCTGATTACCGGTTGAAAAGCCCCCGTGATTATCGGGACGTAGTCTTTTCGCTGTTTTCCCGCGTTCTGTCCGGACGCTCCTAACGGATTTCAGAGGAAGGAGTAATCCTTATGGGCCGAAGGTACCAGTGCAGCGGCACATCCCAGCACTCGCGCGTGAGCTCGGCATCGCTCGGCGCGGAGGTGGGATCAAAGAGGAGCCGTTCGTACATGCGAAGCGGCGAACTGGCCACGGCCGTCGACTGCGTGAATATCGCCATTCCCGTAATCCACCCCGCCTGCCGCGATTGCGTGAATCCGACGCCCTGGCCAGCAGCGAGCAGTCCGCGTGGCGACACCTCCCCCGTCTGATGCAGGGCGGCGACTGCAACATCCAGGAACGCAGCGTACAGTGCGCTGACATAGGCTTGAACCTCGATGCGCAGGTACCGCCCGATGCCCGAGTCCGAAAACGGCATCGGCCGTGAGAGCAATGCCTCTCTGGCGTCCGTGCAGCGCGACACGTACCACAGTTCACCCTCGATCCAGTGCCGGGTTAATGCGAGGGCGACCAGCGGCGCGCCGAGCGCCCTGACATTCAGGGGCTGGCGCGCCGCAATCCGGCTGCCCGCCTCCCGTAGGCGGCTGCCATCCGAGTGACGCACGCCGTAGTGCCGCAGCAGCTTGTGGAGCGCGTTCCTGTACGCCCCAAGCGCCGAGCGGCGCGTGTGGAACTCGTGCCGCATCACATATCGCCGGTATGGCAGGATCTGCCAGATAAACATTTGAACGCGACGACCATCACCCAGTCTGAACCTGTCAGTAGGCGCGAACTGGTCGATCAGCCTGTACACGAGGTCATGGAAAGCAGACGGTTCGGCTGCGGACCAGCCACTGGGCCGGTACAGTTGACCAGCCAGGTCCAGCAGCTCGTGGTTCTGCATTATCCATCGCTGATAGCCGTCAAGACGTTCGCGCATCACGGCCGACTGGTCCCTTAGATCCAGATGCGAATCGAGGTCGGGCGCTGCCCCCGCCAGATACTCGCCACAGCTCTTGCAACCGAACGGCGCCAGGCGGCAATTCAGATACTCGGATACCTTAGCGCAGGGATGCCCGCAAACCGAGCAGCAAGACATCAGCGGCACATCATGAAGCGGACAGCTGTGTACCGGCACAAACTGATGCCAGACGCTGTGATAGCAGCATTCGAGACAGACGGGACAGTACCGCAAGCCCCCGTCAAACAGCAGTTCGCGTGAAGGAAGCCTGTCGATCCGGACTTCAACGACCTGGGGACATCTCCAGCCGGTGATAGCCTTTAATTGTGGCCAGTCGATCGTTTGGCCGGACGAAGCAAACCAGTCGCGGATGTCCTCCGGGTCCAGCGCGTTGCGCCAGCAGAACCTCCAGAAAATGGTCAGCGCTGACTCGTGCGGCAGTGGACCAAGGTCCCTTCCCGCCCACTGTCCCCACTGCCTCGATTGTTCCCGCTGCCCCCATTCTTCCCACTTCCCCTTCTGCGCCCACATGAGGTCTTCCTGTGGAAACATCACTGCGAGTTCGTTCATCCTGAGCTCATATCAGGGCATGCAGCGCGCGCGTTCAGGGCACGGGCCGGCCAGTATGTTGATCGTCCGCTGACGGGATCACGACATCTTGTCATGGACGGGCCTGACCGGTTGCTGTTGCATACTGGCTTGCCGCCCGCGGCCCCATTGTGAATCCCATGCGTCATTGCCGGAGTTTGACAGGCATTGCGCATTCCGTGTTCGCCGCTGAAAGACCCATGCTGCGCGCGTCATTTCAGGATGATTCTTGTCATCACGCTGGCGCTCAACTCGCGCCATTAATCAGCACTGGCCTCGTACGGCGACGAACTCTTCGGTTAGAACGGAATCTGCATTTCCGGATGAATGATGTCATTGATTCGATTGGCAGTGCTTATGTCATGTTTACTCTTCTCCCGCAGAGCCGCTATGATGCTCTGTGGCCGCCCAGGCCAGCTGGTGCACCCGCCTCGATGGCGGACGGTAAACCGGGCCTTTCCTATCTTTCGCCTTCCCTTTTTTCCGACATCAGGATGTGAACGTGCACACACCTCCTGTCGGTTGGAGACAGGCATGGGCCCTATCAGCATCGAATACGGTGGTGACGCATTCTGGGAAGGAATAGCCGTACGTGTGGGCCCGTATCTGGGCGATGTCGCCGATACCTTCGGACCATCGTGGCGGGACCGGTTCGAAGGCTGTTTCACCAAGGCTGACTTTGCAGTGTTTCAGGCGGCCGGACATTTTGCCGGCAAGGTGCCGCGATGGCATGTTGCGCAACTTGATGACAGATCGCGCGGCTCCGGATTCCAGGCACTTCGGGCCGGAGCATCACACGCCCATTGCGTTGCCTTGATGCAGGACCAGTTTCAGAACGCGGGGGCGGCGCCAGGGCTTTTTTACGATGAACAGAATAACCGCACCATGTTTCTGCTCGAAGGTGCCGTGCTGGCCGTCATTGCTCCCGTAACGGATGAGAGGCGGATTGACGGCGCCCTCCGCTCCCGTGTCGAAAGCACCCTGACGGGACTTCGCACTAGCGACTGCATACAGGCGCAGTTCGCAAAGCGGCTGTCGCACTGGCCGAAACTGCATGTCGTTCGCCGGCATGAGGCGACGGGCGCGATGCGCGAGCTACATTTTCCGTGCGCATACGAATGGCTCCGGTCGGCGAAAAGGCTGCTGCTGGAGGCAGGTCGCGAAGTGAGCTCGGCGACGACACAGGCGCTCACAGCAGCCATCTTTGGCATGAAGACATGGAACCACCTTTGTGCCAACCTTCCCAAAGCGGAGAAATCAGACTGGTGGGCGCTCTATTCCCCTTTTGTTGTGCGCAGCGAGGGGCCGGGGTTGGCAACGGGTATCCAGCTCTTCGCGCACCCGGTTGCAGCCTTCCTCGAATTTCACGCGCGCGCGGTTGACTCGATGAAAACCGGCCAGCAGCTCGAGTCGGAGATCCTCAGTGATGATGCAGGCTTTCCCGTCTTACGCGTAAGATCGGCGGACCGAGACGAATCGTCCGATCGGCCGCCAGCGTCGACCATCACGCTTGAGCCAGTCATCCAACCACGTATCGATCCCGTCCGCGTGGGAAGTGCCCACCCTAACCGGCCGACGCATGCGATGAACGGTGTCAGGCGATGACGAGAATATGACAGTCGCCAGCAGTTCATCTGGTCAATGGTCGGGTGGTCCAGTAAAAAGGTGAGCTTTTGCAGGATCAGCCGCCGGCTGTTTTGGGCAGCAGATCAACTGCGGTTCGAGACGGGGAGCGGAGAAGACATCAGTGCTGGTGCTAGCGAAGGGCACCGATCCGTAGGTTGACTTGATGCAATAGGCAAGGCTGTCAAAAGGCGGCGCTGGATGCGTCTCCCCTCCCGGTAAAGACTGCGACTTCACGACGACCTGGTGGACTCGCAGTTATCGCGCTACACAGCGACGCAAATCCTTCGGCGTGTCGATTCTGGCGTTCATTTGCCTTGAACGCCTCCCCGCCAATCCCTTACAGACATCATTTTTGATTCCGCAAAGCCGGCTCGCCGATGTCAGGCACGGCGCGTATGCGTCTGCTTCCGGTAAGCAGATAAACGGGGGCAGCCCTTGCCCTTGTGTTGTTTGGCGATTAGGCGACGGCGCGCACGTACAACGTCGCTTCGCGCTGTTTCTTGATCAATGTTGTTATCGGTACGCGTCTGGAATTCACCCCTCGCATTTCTGAATGATTTGCGTTAAAACCGGGCACAGAACGCGGTCTCGGCGTATTTCTCGCTCGAAATCATCACGAAACTTGTGTCAGGGAGAACGGCGGTCAGGAGCGGGGGAGCCTTATTGGATGCGGCTTTGCGGGGCGTGCATTTTAAAAACGATTTCTGTTAATGCACTCCGTGACCAACTTCGACTCGCGAATTACTCGCAACGATTGGCGCGAAAGTCGCCCCATCTCCCTTAAAGTTCACCGATGTTCAATCGCGTACTCTTCGTTAGTATCGCTGCCGCATTGCCGGCCCTGGTTGCCGCAGCCCCATCCCCGATCAAGGTCAGGACGGTCACGTACGGAGGCTCGCTGCCCTACGTCGAATCCGACGACGCCAGGCGCGATGCCCGCATCAACAATCAGGTTTTCCTCGATATGGCCGAGCAGCCGGCCCCAGCCCGGTATCCCGGTAAAATCGAAGAACCCAAGGTACACGATGGACCACCTCAAGACATCTCAGACTTCAGCTTCTCGGTGTTGCGCAACGATGATCGAATACTGGCACTGGAAGTCGACGCCGAAGGTTGTGGCGCCTATTGCGAGCAATACTCCCGGCAGTACAACTTCGATGCAGCGACCGGGCGAGCGCTTTTTGCTTCGGACTTGTTCGCGCCCGCAGGTGGCACGGCGTTACTGAGGCAGAACCTCGCGGAACGCCTGACCGAGTACAGGAGAGCCATTGCTAGTCTGAACAGGGATGCCGTAGCTAACCGTAAAAAGAATGGCATCGCGACACCCTGGCCGCAGCCGAGGCTTGACGGCAAGCAGGATCAGGAAGAAGAGCGCGTTGCGTCGACCGTTAGTATGTACGAACGGTGTATGGAGCCGATGCAATCACCCGATTATGCGAAGTACTACACGTTGGCGAATACCTCTCTGGAAATCGGACGTGAGTCCGTCACCTTTGTGTATGGTCGCTGCAGCAACCACGCCGAACTTGCGCTCGACGATGTGGGCGACCAGAAGGTCGCGTACAGGATCGCGGATCTGGCGCCGTATTTCAGCGCCTACGGCAAGTACCTGCTAATGAGCGGGCCGCAGCAGGCAGCGCCGCCAACTGAACCGTATCAGCAAATTCTGCAAGGTCGAGTGGGACAGGCGGCAATCACACTGCGCCTGTCCGAGCACTACGGCGACGACTCGCTATCCGGTAGCTACTTCTACGACAAGTACCGCGAGCCCATTGCGCTGAACGGCAAGGTGAATGGTAATGTCATCGAGCTCACCGAGTACGAAAGCAGCGATACACCTAAACCGCTGATTCGCGCAACAATCAGGAGCGACAGGCTCGAAGGTCAATGGATTGGCAAGAGGACCCTCGATTTCCGGGCCGCGCCCTGATTACAGGATCCGCACGTCTTATTGCTACCGCATGGAAGTGCCGCTGGCCCGCTTGGGGCCAGCGGCTTTTTTTGCTCCAAATCAAGTTGGCTGCAGGCAGCCGTCGGTGTATCACATCACGCTCTTTTGCGATTGTGCAAGAGTTGCAAGCTCGCTCGAACGCCACTCCCCCACGGCGATTCACTTGGATTACATTATCGGCTCCACAAAACGAGGGACGGGGAATGGCCAAGGCTGAAGCGTCGGTAGAGGAACTGGTGGCAATGATCGAACGGGGTGACTTGCGTCTACCCGAGATGCAACGGCAGTACGTGTGGCGATCCACGCGTGTGCGCGATCTCCTTGATTCTCTCTATCGAGGATATCCATCCGGCGCGATCCTGCTGTGGGAAACCGACGAAGAAGTGCCTGAACGGAAATTCTCCGTTTCGCAGGGGAAGACGCCCTACAAAAGCACCCGTTTGCTACTGGACGGGCAACAGCGACTGACGTCGCTGTCGGCTGTGATTCGCGGCGAACCGGTCACCGTCCGTGGACGCCAGAAACCCATTGAACTTCTCTTCAATCTTGAACACCCGGACCGGCTGGCCTTTGTAATGGAGGTTAACGAGGATGAGGAGGACGAGGACGAAGACGACGGCATCATTCAACTGAAGGACGTCGACGATTCGACAGAAGACGAGTTGCAGAAACGTATCAACCAAATGCTGTTCGTTGTCGCCACCAAGAAGATCGCGGCATTGCCACAGTGGGTCAAAGTCTCTGACGTGTTCAGGGCGGACAGCGATGCGGAGTTCCTGTTGGCCGCAGGCGTCCAGGGATTTGACGATCCTCGCTACAAGAAGTACAGCGAGCGGCTGGCCAAACTTCGCGCCATCCGGAAATACGCTTACCGGATGGACGTGCTTGGCCGCGATCTCTCGTACGATGAGGTAACCGAAATCTTCGTTCGTGTGAACTCCCTCGGTGCGAAGTTGCGAAGCTCTGACCTCGCGTTGGCGCAAATCACGGCGAGGTGGCGCAACTCCCTGGAGCTATTCCTCAAATTTCAGCAATCATGCAAGGGGCATGGATTCGACCTGGATTTGGGCCTCCACCTGCGCAACCTCATGGTATTTGCCAGTGGGCAGTCGCGTTTTCTTACCGTCGGACGTTACGACGCCGCTGCCCTGCAGCTTGCCTGGAAAGAATGTTGCAAGGGCATGGAGTACGCGATGAACTTTCTCCGGAGCAATGTCGGTATCGATAGTCCGGCATTACTTGCATCGCCATTCCTGATGATTGTTGTCGCGTATTTCGGACATGTCCGCAAATACAAGGTCGGGGTCAAGGAGTCCAAACAGCTTCGCTACTGGGTCCTGGCCGCCAACGCCAAAGGCCGTTTTTCGCGTGGATCCAGCGAAACGCTGCTCGATCAGGATATCGCGACGTTACGCGATGGCGGCAAAGTTGACGAGCTAGTCGACCGGCTGCGTCTGCAGGTGGGCCGCCTGGATATCACTTCAGGCGAGCTCGAAGGTCGCAATCAGCGAAGTGCATTGTTCAAGACGATGTTCCTCGCCTTCCGCGCGAGTGGTGCGAAGGACTGGCTTTCCGACCTCGCCATCGAAATCGACCACACAGGCGCCCAGCATCGTCTGCAGTTCCACCATATCTTTCCGAAGGTCCAGCTGAAAAACCACTATTCGGTCCGTGAAGTGGACGACATCGCCAACCTCGCATTCATTGGTGGAAAGACCAATCGTGTCATTCTGGACAAGCCACCCGTCAAGTACTTGCCGTCATTGATTGAGCAGCGCGGCAAGTCGACCTTCGAGGCACAATCGATTCCCCTGAAAGCAAATCTGCTCGAGATCGAGAGCTATAGGGACTTCCTGTCGGCCCGACGCACGAAGATCGCTGCGACACTCAACGCATTCCTCGACGGCGAATTGTAAATGGCTGTCCCCGTCGACGCGCGACGCCAGCGGGTCGGCGCCGTCCCACACGCCCAACACCATGGCCTAGAGGCAGCTCTGATAGCTGCCATATGTGTCAATTCAGATCGGCTCGCTTAGGCCTGACGCGATAGCGCGTCTCGCCATTGGGCAGATATCCGTGACGAGCTGCTCGCATTTCGTGCGTTACATCACTTCCTCGATGTCGCCCATACGCCATGTTTTATCGTACAGAGACTTCTTCGGTCCATAAATCCGGAACATGACTTCGAACTTGCCATCCGATCGCGTAGGGATCCAGTTGCTTTCCTTGCCGGCCGGCGCATGGGCGCCAAAATAGAGTTCGACGGACCCATCCGGCTCCCTGCGCACTTTTTCGTCGTTAGACGCGCGGCTGGACCATGCGGCTTCGCGGCGAAATGCATGTGTGTTCCGGTCGTAGACGCTCGCGGACCAGTATTGACTGGCGGGTGCATGTGCGGGCACGCGCAGGCGGTACGACTTGCTGCCATCGAGTTCTTTGCCTTTGCCGTCGCGCGTCGTCACCAGATAGAACTGTCCCGCGCCGAGCCTTTTAGCGCTGAAAAAGCCGACCGTGTACGTTACGCCTCTTGCATCCACGGGATATTGGTCAGGATCAGAAAAGTTGTCGCCCAAGCCTTTGACAAGTTCCACCGAAACCGGCAGCGCCCATCGCTCGCCGTCATAGTAGGCGTTGGAAAACTGTGCGTCGTATTGAGCACTGAGCCACGCGTGTGCCTCGTCCATTGCAGTGCGAAGAAGCGCCTGCCTCGCTCCATCTGGCGTGAACGGCTTCCCCTTCTCGATCCCGAGGCTCTTCAACGAATCTATCATCACCTTGTCCCGGGTGAGCCAGGGCTCGCTCTGAACAACGCGATTGAGTGAGACGAAGAACCGTTCATCATAAGGAATGGTCGCGTCGAACAATGAATTGACGACATCGACGTATCTGGTCGGCCGGGGCGCGTCCGCTTCAGACAGTGGATACAGACGCATGCGTTTGCCGTACCTTACTGCACGAGCGATGTCGGTGTCGTTACGACTTCTGAGGTTGGAACGGATGAGTGCGAAGCCAGCGTATGTGCTCGACCGGAGCACGATGAAGCCTTTCGGCACCGCTTTTTGATAGCCGGGAGGTACGATCAGGTAGCGTCCACCCCGGCCTTTGTCGGCGCCCGCAGGCCCAACGTCTTCGAGAGCTGTTTGCCACGCGTCATCAATGGATCCTACCAGTGTGCCCTCACCTTCGGCTGGGACATCAAGGACGACAGGTCCTGATCGCCTGGTGTCAAAGAAAGGCATGAAGTAAATCGTATCCCGATTGGGCGTGAGCGTCTGATTTCTCCAGGTTCCGGGACGCGACCAATACACGATCTTGTTGCTGGCGGTATTGCCGCCCTCTGCACGTACCATGGCCTCGTACATCAAATCGTAGTTGACTGCCGGCATGGCCCAGATCGCCGCCTCCACACCGCGCCTCTGGATGGCACGCCGCTGCGGTTCGTCATCGGCGGCACTGGATAACCCAACTGTACAGATAGTGACAACACAAATGATCAGTTGAGCCAATCTTCGATTCATTTTTGCGCTCCAGCGATTAAGCGCCGTCGGGAAAAGTTAGACGACGAGCGCGATACCTTTCGGGACGCAAGCCTGCGGATTCCCGGTAGTATTCACCAGCCACAATTCGACGAGTTTACAAACATCCAGTGGTCCGGATCCCTGCTATGCGCGGGGAAGCGGCTGAACCATCGCCCGTGATCGCTTCCCGTGCTTGATTTGCAACGACAGATACTGCTTTATGCCCGCCGCCGCAAGTCCTGACTCACTGCCGTGCAGGATGTCGATAACCTCATGGATTGACTCGGCGCCCCGTATGAAACATATCACCTGAGCGGAATCCTCGGATACACATGCCCAAGAGCAGGGCAAGTGTGGCCCTTGAACAATATTTCGATCAGTTCCGCATCGAAATGGATTCTCGATCGCGGACCGTAGAGCTCTCCGTTATCCCGAATGTCTTCCGCCTCCCAGTCGACCATCAAAGCCTCGCAGTTCCCAGACCGGTAGCGGATGCACCCATGACCGATAAGCAGACGGTCCTCGCGTGCGAGAGATCTCACCGCAGCGAATGCTTCTTTGAGGTCCATGTTGGCTCACCCGCGGCGGAGACGATTCTCCTTATTAAATACCTCAATCGCTCGAATGGCCAGATTTCATGATCGTGTGGCCGGATGCTCGTCAGATCCTGCGGTACCGGGTTGGGCCGTCTCCCTAACCGGCTCGCCGCACTGGTTGCAGAAAGGGAAGAAGGCGAAATTTCGGCCACCGCAGGCACAGACCCTGAAAAGATTTAACCCGCAATGGATGCAGTACGAGGCCTGCTCGCCACCAAGATGCCACGGTTTATCGCACGACGGGCATACCTTCTTCGGGTATGTGCTGAGCGCCTTTTCGTAATCGACACCCTGTGCGCGTTCCGTCTGGCTCTGTTCGAGTTCCGCGCGCTTTCGCTCGACATATTTCTGGAACGCGCGCAGTGTATAGATGCCGGCGAAGACGGTAAGCGCGACACCCACAAGTACGCGTATATACCCTCCGAAACTGGGCAGGTACGGGACAAGCTCCACGAAGAACGCTGTCGACGCGAAGAGGCCAAAGCCGTACACGAACGGCCAGTACCGGCTTTTGCGAAACCGGATGAACAGCCATACGGCAACGACAAGCAGCGGGAGCGTCAACGCGAGCCGCCACCCGAACACGACGAGTTCGTAATGACGGGTCGCCGCCTCGTAGCGCTTGTTGGTGGCCTGACTCGCGTTCGCGATCTCAATGCGTAACTGGGCCAGATGCGCATCGATCGGCCGAGCCTCGTCAGAGAGTGCATTCTGCTTCCGTTGCCAATCTGCAGCGCTTGCCTGAAGATCGTCAAGTCTCTTTGTCCGTGCAAGCAGCTCGGGATCGTTGCGGCTGTCCCCTGTGGCCTGTCTGGTCGCGATCCAGTTCCTGAAGCTGTCACGCGCCTCCATGTACAGCTTGTCCGCCCGCTCGTGAGCAATTCGGGTGTTCTCGATTCTGTCGTCGAGTGCGTCCCGTTGAAGCTGCACCTCATGCATCTGCGCATGGAGCTGTGCGGTCGCCGCGTCGCTGAACTGCGAGGGATCGGGCGGCGGCCCGCCATGCGGCGCGTACATCAGATCGCGTATCACCAGCGAGCCCAACATATTCAGAAAGATTGCGAAGGCGATCGCAATGATCCAGGAAGCGATTCTTAGCAGACGCGCCGGTCGCGAATATGCCTGGTTTGTTCTGGCAGCAATTCCGTTACTCATGAGTGGCGCCTCCTATCCTTTTATTGTGGAACTCCGACATCGCTCAGAGCTCCCACCGCATTCTTCCCTTCGACACGAAGTACGGGATCTGACAGGCCGCGTCCTGGATTAGCAACACACCATTGATCGTGCAAGTGTAGTCACATTCGACGCCGTGAGGTACCGAACCCGGTAACTCGTCCATCAGCGCCTTGTAATGCTCGGGATGCAGTGCGAGTTTGTCGGGGGACTCACCATCGTGCACTTCTTGATAGCGTTCCAGTCCATCCATGACAAACACGACCACCGGCAAGCCAGGCCTTCGATGCAGGTCCATACCTCACACTCCATGCTTTTTAGCTGACGCTGACCCATCCGAACCACCACGCGGAATCTAGCGAATTACGCTCGCAAGCCGAATGGTTAGGATACCTGCCGGATTATCGCCGCCTTTCCAGCAGTATGGACAAGAATATTGGGAGGTACACATAGGAGCGGTCACGGATAGCCGTTGGCGAACTCATTTACGATCTGGTCCGGCTTCGCGACTTCGAAGGAATGGTTGCGAAACGCAAAACGTCGACGTATTTGCGTGGCAGATCCCGGAACTGGATCAAGGTGAAGAATGCCGGCTACAGCCGCCCGGCCGCGCTCGGCTTTGGCCGAAAGCTCGCCTAGGCTGGAGTCCGTACGTGTCAGGCTTTACGGTGAAATCGATCAGGATACCGGAACGCATACGACTAACGTCCGTGTATGATCGTAGGCTGCAGCGACGCTGCAAGTTTGGGCCATGTTTTGATTTCGTTGAACTTCATCCGAACTACCGTACGGGGTTGACCGCGGCTGCATCGACGGTCAACTGGTCGGCGACTTCCACCCGGCGCAGACCCAGCGCGCGCACTCCGGCCACAACCGCCGGATACACGATGTCCTTTCCGGTAGGTACAAAGTTGTGGCCGCTGGTGTGAAATTCGACATGCAGGGTCCACAGGCCGCGATGAATACCGTAGTGGCGGATCAGCAGGGTCGTGAGTTCTAGCGGCTCGAGGGAAGGAAACGGCTGCGAGGCGTTCGGCATCGTGTGGTGTGGAACGAATGGTGGAGGATTGGTGACATAGGTGGCGCGAGTTGTCCCCAGTTTCTGTGGGCAGCTTTGTGGATAACCTGAAGGTGATCGAAGCTAACACGCCTGATTTTAGGAGATCGCCGTCTTTCCTGTCGGTTATGAGGAATGGGAGGAGAGCCCGGCCACCCCCTCTCGACAGCTACCCCCTCATTCGATCAACCAGCCACTATCGCCTTCAACGAGCGTACCGCCATGGCTGGTCGTGTCGCCCATCCGTGCAATACCCGCCCCGTCGAACTGTGACGTCGAGCCTGAAGTAATGATGGCTCCGCAACCGGTTACATCGCCAATACGGGCGGCAGCACGACCGCCGATGATCACTCCACTTGTACCCGTCATGACTGTTCCCATCCCATGAATCGGGCACATGTGGCGATGACCTACCAGAACAACCGCACGCATTGATGTTCTCCGCTATCAAGGTTGCTGGCCTGATGCTCGGCTATGTTCGCCGGCATACTTCCATTCGAAGCTGAACGGGTCCACGCCGACCTTACCCGGCAGGTTCGGCATGGAATCGCCTTCCTTGACGAGCACCTCGTGGTAACCACCGATCAGGTCGATGGTCTGCCCCACTGCAGACCAGTAGCCGGTTCGCGGCGAGAAATCGCCGGGGCGGGCACGAGGGAACGACGGTGCCTGGGTACGGGCATCGACCTCACCCAGGAACTCAATTCTGTGACCCTTCGCAGCCTCCTCTTCAGTCGGCTTGTAGACCTTGAAGTACAGGCGGTTCGACGGCGCGTTGTCGGTTATCGGGTAGACCATGCGGCCCTTGCCCTGCGCGTCGGTACGCGCCAGGACTTCGCGCACATCGATCCAGTCAAGCTGGCTTTGCCAGTAGACCATTTCATAAATGTGCGTGCCCGGCAGCAACTGGCTGTTCCTGATCACGAAATAGTCAGTTCCCCCATCGTATCGTTCCCTGGCTGATATCACGTAGCGATATTTTCTGATTTCATCGTCACGAGGCGGGGCCTTGATCGCCGCGACGCCGTCGTCGGTTGGAGGCCAAGGATCGATCTGCTTCCCTTCGCAATAGAGTTGCACTGGATTGCTACTCGGTGTTGGCATGCCAGTCGCATTGACGTCCTTATCGGTCGGATTGGTAACCGATTTGCCAAAGCGAACCTTCAGGCTGTCCTCCCGCACCGCGCCGTCAACGAATTTGATTTGAGTGACCAAGGGGTTTTTAGTCCAGTTGATCCGGGTGTCTGGAATACCGATCCTGTCCGCAGTGGTACCAGAAGCGGGTTGAGTAGCTGTCATTGTCATATTCCTATTACCGTTACCATCGTGGAATGTCGAAAGATGTGTGGTACATGCGGCTAAGATGGTCAAGCCCATGAACGCGACAACATACCGTCCCTGCCAGCGATCACACTGTGATATCGGCTTCATGTTTCGCACTCTCGATGAAAAATGCAATGTTCTCCGCATTAGCCAGCGCCTGGTTTGACGCGAACTCGGCCAGCACGCGCGCCGCAAGTGCGCCATAGCCCGTTTGCCCATTAAACTTGTTTGGATCGCTGGTTCCGGCAGGCAGTGCAATGATCTGATCTTTTGCGTGGGCGGTGTTGCGCAGATGCGCCACCTCATGCAGTTGCACTTCCATCCGGTTCTGGTCCACGGCAGCCGTATTGTTGAACGCCCTAAAGAACAGGCCATACTGGCAGCCGATGTTGATGCATTCCATCTGGAACCCTGTCTGTGCCGGAACCAGCGGCCTCGCCGGATAGGTTGCCGGATGCACCCACGCCCCTGCCTCGAAACCCAACGCTCCCTTCACGACACGCTGCAGCGACACATGGCGAAAGAACTCTCGCATCCCTTTCAGATAGAGATATACATGATGTCCAGCCGGTGCGGGCGGAAGCGCTCCATGTAGTGTTATCGGCGTAGCAACCGTATTAGGATCAACACCAAACCAGTAGATAAAGTTCTCCCACAGTTTCGTATGTGTAACGTTGTGAATGTTTTGGGTCGTTGCATATTCACGCGCAATAACCGGCATAGCGGCAGGTGGCGACGGCAGGGCCGCATTCGCATCCTTCCACGGATCGAGCTGCTTTAGCCGCTTGTCGATCAGCTTCAGCCCGGTATTCCAGCTGCTGCGGATTTCCTTCTCGAACGCTTCTTCCGAAAGATGCACGTCGGTCGTCAGGCATTCACGCATCTGTGCCAGAAATCCGAGTGGATGGTAGTGCCAGCTTTTCGGGCTCATCTTCGTGGATATGGCCGTCAGAGCTGGACCGTTCACCCCATCGGTCTCAACGTGCGCTTCCGCCCAGAACTGCTGCTTTTCCACATCCTGCAAGAACGCACTGAACTGCGCGTCGGTCATTTGCGGCAACGGCGGATGCTCGCCCGTCTTCAGCTTCTGGTAGCGCGTCGCGTTATGGTCCTTGTCCCATTCGGTATGGAAGCGCACTGCCGTGTGGCGCAGGATTGCATCGACACCTTCACTGTGCAGATCGTTCAGGTTCAAAGCGGTTGGAAGCTTGCATGCGGCATCGAGTATCTGCTGCATTACAGCATCGTCATCTTCGACGAACGCATCGTCGGTAGTGTTCAGCTCCTTGTCTTCGCACGCTTGCCAGCCACGTGCAGTCCAGTCACTGTCGGTGGTTAGCGTAACCCAGAGGTCCGTAACAAATGCGCGTCCGTCGGCCGCGGCATCCGCTTGAGAAGCGTACGCGTAGTAACTGTTTCCACCGAGGTCGTATAACTTGAAGCAGACCAAATCTGGTAGCGCGTCGGACTTACCCTTTGCATTACAAGGCATTGAGGCAACGAAGCAGGAACCGGCAGCGAATTTAATGACATCGCTGGCTGTCGGTAGAGGATCGGACATGGGTGCTCTTGCTAAAAGGTCCGCATTCCTCGTCAACCACACCTTCCCCATGCCATCGCTCCTGCTGCTGTCTGCATAGTCCTGGTGCGACGTTCCGGGGTCAACAATATTACGCGGTTCAAGTGACTTCATCGGCTTCAACAGCGTCTTGTCGGCCGTAAAAATCTCGAAGTGGAAACTATCATCCAAGACGCCGGATTGGCTGTCGGTTTTTCCCGGGTAGCCAATCACCTCACCGGTGCGAACTGGATGACCGATAACCTTCACGGTATCAAGCGTGCGCCACTTCCGCTCTGACGGATGACACGCATAAAGTGCAGCGATCGGATAACTGAGTCTGACTTTTGCGGACACTGCTGGCGGTACTGTCGGGTCCATGTCGAGAAACATATACTCGATCCAGCCGTCGATCGTACTTTTAGTGTTGATATCCGTCGCGCGCACCTTCGCCATCTGGTGACCGTCGCCATTCACGGCCAGCACCGTTACCTCATCACCACGCAACGCACTAACGGGCAGGATGCTCTCACCCGTCGTCACGAATGGCGGCAACAGAGCCTTGTCATGCAGTTGCTTCGCTGGCATCAGGTTCGCGTATAGCGAATAGAAATGTGCGCCCGTGTAGCGGTTGACGTTCAGCGTGTTTGCACCATTGTTCTTCTCGCACTCGTGCCGGATCAGCACGAAGCTCCCGCTAAGTTGCCGTGGTGGCTTCGGCTTCGATTGCGGCGAGGATGGCGCGCTGCCATTTACCAACGTATCAAGCGCACTGACGGTGTAATCCGTGTCCAGACGATACGCGACGATCGTTCCGTCAGCCACCGCCCTCACCGGCTTCGTGCCCTTCAGGTGGACGCCGCCGTGCCAGAAGCGGTTCATGCCGACCGGGAAGACGCCGCCCGCAACGCTTCTCGCAAGGTCGAAGTACTTCTTTGCAAGGGCCGGGGTCGTCGACGCCGCAGAGTTCGACGTCGTGTAGGAGACGGGCTGCGGCGTGCTGTAGTAAGGGTCGTCTTCGAACGGGAAGGTAATGATCATCGGTTAATTGTTCTGTGCGGTGTTGCCGGAAGGTCGCGGAGACTAGCCGGAGAAAGGAAAAGACCCGGCGTCGAAGGGATCGCCGTCACGAACGTCTGAGCGCAGTTCCAGTGCGTTCTTTACCCATCCGCTACTTGACTGGATTGGCCCCTTGAAGGTGATCCGCGTGGCTTCCAGGGTGATGCCATTGCCGTCAAGCGTGATAGTCCCCGCCGGACCGGAAATCTTTGCCACGTCGCCCGCCTGGAGTTGGACCACCCGGCTCTTCAGGCCGGCCTGTTGCCCCGCCTCCAGCTGGTAATGTCCCTGTACCGTATGTTCCGCATGACCACCAATCTCCACCAGATGGTTCGCCGTGATCTGGTCCTTCCGGTGGTTCCCGATCTTCTCGATGCGGTCCTTGCCGACCTGCAACGTGTGGTTGTGCCCGACTTCGAGAAATGCATCCTCGCCGACACGATGACGCCGGTCGCGGTGGATCTCCACCTGTTCGTCGTGTCCCACTGTCTCGGAACGGTCGTGACCGATGGTGGAGCTTTCGTCGTTCTCGATGGTCTTCAGCCGGTCATGCCGGACGGCATGAGACTCGTCGTTCTCAACCTCGGTACGCATGTTGCGCTCAGCCTGCAACCACAGTTCTTCCGCGCCCCTCTTGTCCTCGAAGCGGATCGCGTTCGCGTTGCCGTAGCCACCGTCCTTCGACGTGCGTGTGAGAAAGCCGCTCTGCGTCGCGTTGCCGGGCAGATCCCACGGCGGCATCGTCATCGCGTTGTAGACACGTCCGGTCACGATTGGCCGGTCCGGGTCGCCGTTCTCGAAATCAACGATCACTTCGGTGCCGACGCGCGGAATGTGGATGCCGCCGAAGTTGCTGCCCGCCCACGGATATGACACACGTATCCAGCACGAAGAGTTGTGGTCTTTCGAGCCATGACGGTCCCAGTGAAAGCTCAGCTTCACGCGGCCATACTGGTCGGTCCAGATTTCCTGCCCGGCGGGGCCCGTGACAATCGCCGTCTGGGGACCGCTCGTGCGTGGCTTGGTGTACTTCCTTTCGCGCCGGAATACGTTGGTGGCGGGCTGCACGTCGAATGTGGTGGTGATGCGGTATTGGGCTCCGCTGCCGCTCGCTTCGCCAGTTTCTTCGGCTTCCAGCGCTGCTCTCAGCACCAGGTATTCGCGGTTCGCGCCCGCCTGCGGATGGCCAGCAAGGGTGAAGGTTGTGCCACATACCACTTCGCGTACGTTACCCTTGCCAGAGGCGCGTTCTCCATGGGCATACAGTTCCTCCATCCGCACGCGCGCGAACCGTTCACCATCGTCGCGTTCGGTGTAGTCGCCGGGCCATTCGTAGCGTTCGAAGTCGTTATGTGCCGTCTCCTGCGGCAGTTCGTTCTGCGCCTGAAGCTGCGCCTTCGGCTTCTTGAAGTGGTAGTCGCTCGTGGTCCAGATGCCGGTCTGGACACGTTCGGTCGTATCGAAGTGATCGATGTATTCGCGGTCGATCTTGTGTCCGGGCGGGTAGTACCACAGTGTCTGGTACGCAGCACTCTCGACAGGCTTGTGCGCGCCAAGATGATCAACCAGTACCATCCGGTGAAAGGTATCCGAGTGTTCGATGAACCAGTAGATGCCGTGCTCGGCCATCAGACGCTGGATAAAATGCAGGTCGGTTTCTCCGTACTGAACCTGGTAGTCCAGCGCTGGATACTTGCCGCTCAGGCGGAAGTCGTACGAGTACATGTAGTTCCCGAACACTTCCTCGATTATTTCCACTACGCTCTTGCGCTGGAATATCTTGAAGTCTGAGCGCAGACCCATGAGGGCAGGCCAGGGCTGCATAAGCACCCTGTAGCGATACTGGCGATTCAGTTGGCCAACGAAGCTGGCCTCCATCACAAGGCCGCTGATCTCGCGCGTACCGGCGCCGATATTGGCTGCACCTGCCAAGCCCTGGACTCCCGGCATGAAGGTGCCCATTCCTTCAAGCTGGATTGTGACGGTGAGTTCTGTACCAGCCAGCGCCTTCAGGTCGATAGCTGATGCCTTGTCATCCGCCATGTCAAGAGCCGTGGTAAGGAAGAGCTCATAGCCAAAGACCGTCGAGAGAGATTCCTCGCCCCTGATCGCGTTCAGCAGTAACGTGGGGGTGCCATCCGGCAATTGGGGCAGTGCGGGCCCGCTTATCGTCAGTGTGCGACTCCTTGAAAACATAAGCATGACTAATCTACCTTCTGATTGGTTTTTCTTTGATTGGAACGGAGGTGATTTGAAAGTGGAAGCAGAATTATCCGAAAATTGCCGGGGCGAGCGACAATTTTGCCAACCGCATCAGGATGCGGATTCACCCCGCGTGGTCCTGCGAGAGCAACCACGCGTTTATGGCCAGATGGGAGGCTCTCGCTATATGTAGCCTGGAGAATCTGACGGAATTACGCGGGTGGGGCTGAAAAAATTAACGGTGTGACGGAGTCGTAGGGGAATGAGGGTTGCTTGCACCGGGTGTGCAGCAGACTTCAGGAGACGGTCGATCGCAGCCAGTGGTGTGACGTGCTTCAAGCGACACAGCCCCATTTCTCCATCTCCTCCCAGCTGGCAGACCGAAAAATAGACGGCATTCACTTCTGTGGCCTCTCGGTCTCACGCTGGGAAATTACTCAGGAGGATTGCTCAGCCGGCGCGCAGCAATGCGCGCAGAACGTAGCCTGCGATGCGTGGGTTTTCCTTGATTCGTCGCGTGCTATACCCGTACCAGTCGTGACCATAAGGAACATACACGCGCACCTGAAATCCCATGGCACGCAATCGCTCGCGCAGTGGTTCGCACACACCGAGCAACATCTGAAACTCAAAGCGGGTCGACTCAATCTGCTCGCGCTGGATCCACGAAATCAATGTATTGATCAATGCTTCGTCATGCGTCGCGATGCCGACGAACGATCCGGCCTGCAACGCGCCTGTTACATGTTGCGCGAAGTGCCTGTTGATAGCGGTCCGGTCTAGTGATGCGCCCGGTACAAGATGCTCATCTGCTTCCGCGTAAATGCCTTTGCAGATTCGTAGTCTGCTCGACCGGCGTTGAAGTGCCGCGATGTCGCTGTACGTGCGTCTCAGATACGCCTGTAATGCAATGCCTACATCCACGCCAGCCGCCTCCACCTCTGCGAAAAGATCGAGCGTCCTTTGGGTGCAGGTCACATCCTCCATGTCGATGCAGGCGGTCACGCGTTGCGCGGTCGCCGCATTGAGGATTTGCAGGACATGCCGCTTGCAGACGGCTTCGTCAAAAAGCAAGCCGAACGCTGAGGGCTTGATCGACAGCTCTGCGGGCAAACAGCGGGCGTGTAGTGCCTCGATCAGGGTCTTGTACTCGCCAGCCAGTGTTTCGACTTCTGCTGGTGAGGAAGCTGTTTCACCCAGTACATCCAGGGTCACACGGTAGCCTGCCTCATCCAGGGAGCGCACACAGTCAAGCGCGTCGGTGAGTGTCGCGCCCGCAATATAGCGGTGCGAGATTTTACGGATGAGAGAACGGGGAATGAACGGGATGGCGCGTGCCGCTACCGTATTGAGAATACGCATGGTGGTCTCACGAAAAAGCCGTCGTGCGATGCCTGACAGGTTGGTGGGATCGCGAACGACATTGCCGGATCGCCTGACGCGAGTCCGGAACGAATAGCCACGTCAGTGCATTGACGGAGGCTCTTCAGCGCTATTTCAAGGGGGGCCAGGCTGCTGCGTACATTCCGGGATGGGTGCGAGTAATGTTATTACACCGTGGATGAAAGCCACGAGACGAGCGTTTTGGCGCTCCTCCGTGGACAATCGGTTGATCATAGCACGGTCAGTAATCCGATCCTTCCGTCACCGCAGTCGCGAGATTATTGAACCGCGGGAGCGGGATCGTGCATGTCGCCTTGCGATCAAAGTAAATCCGATAGTGCAAGAACAGGCAGGAAAATGCGGAACTGCTACGCTGGTTCATCGATGGAACTCAAACAGTCAATCAAGGCGTCCATGTTGTTGCCGTAAAACGCCGGAAACTAAAGATATCTGAGAAAACCCGATGAACGGAAGGGCAATCTGTGCTTTCAGCCGTATCTACGAACACCGTCGTCATCTCTCCTGGAAGCCAATCGTCGTGATCGGTGCCATGCACGCCCAAGTCAACATAGATAGCTCACTCCAGTCTCATTCTCTGTGCACTCGATCTACCAATGCCTGCGCCTGCTGGATCAGGCGTGCATAACCCGCCTGTTTCGGCAACTCCCGTCCGTAGCAACGCTCGAAAATCAATTCGCTTGCCTGTTTTCTTTCATAGAGCGTCTTGCAAACCGGAATCGCAGCCACGTTAACTGGCTGAACGAGGATGTAGACACGGCCACCTTGCATGACGGCCGCGCCGAGTTGATCGGGCGGGTTAGGCGCGACTTCGTCTTGCCCCTGCTCGAACAAAATCACCTTCGCTATGCTGTTCGACATGTGCGATTTGACAGGCAATTCGGCAAACTTCTCAGCGGCGGCGTCGTTGTTCAGCGCGCCGGAGTACAGGATCTCGTCACTGAGCGCCTCTATCGTATTCTCACGCATGTGGAGCGGTTTGCCCTGCCTGCCCTGCGCTTCGCTTTCCAGGCGCAACCAGGCTTCCAGCAAAGGGCGCGTGGTAACGACTAGCTGGGTCTGGCTACCGTCTGATGCCCGATAGGCGAGTCCGTCCAGGGGGTGATAAGTGGGCCAGCCATCAAGGTACGTAAAGGTCAAACGGCCCGGAGCGGAAACGCCATCGACATGAATCGGGCCGACAAGCCGCTGCATCATCTGTTCGAGCTTCGAGGTAGATTTTCTACTCTGGTCCTCAAGCTGAGCCGATTGTGTACCGTTGTTCGCGTGGGACACTGCATCCTCCCGCGCTCGCAGATAGGCACGAGTTCCGGTTTGCACTTCACCGGCTCGTGTGTTTAGTGATATGGCCAACAGCGCACATGCACAGGCTAGATAAATATTTTTGCTTCTCATCTTTTCGATCCCTGACGGACTTCACATACCACCCAATAACCGGGAGCACATTCTCCGATGCACGATTACTCGTTGCGGAGCATAAGTAGCCGGATCAAAAAGATAACTCCTGCGGTGGCTATGCCAATCATAACGGCAGCAGCAAAGCAGTTGTATGCCTCAAGAATCCTGCGGGCGTCTTCGCTGGGAGTCGAGGTTGATGTCAGCAAATCAAGGTTATCGACGACTTTGATGAAGTAGATATAGGGACTGTTGGCAGCGACCGTGTCACTTGCATACCAGAACTTTAGATATGCGGTGGGCGCAGTGATGACGAATGCTGCTACGCCATATAGCAGGGAGCTAAAAATTTTGCACTTCGTTTTCATGATGGCTGACGGGAATTGCGAGATCGGTATGCGTGACGAGCAAGGCCCCAACGCAACGAGGCCCGAGGTCTTGATGCCCATAGGCTTACCTCGCAGGATACGGTCGATGCCGATAATGCACCCAATCGGGTGTCGGCAAGGAGACGCGCGATGCTCTCCTCGACCGTCGCATACGTCAGCACCATCGAAACTTGCCATTATGAAAACGCGGTACAGCGAGTAGGATTTGCTGCATCGAAGCGGCGGAGGATGTAAGCGGCAGAACAAAGGATTGCACATTAGCATAACGTAATATCGAGATACATCAGCAACCTGCCTGTCGGATAAAATCCAGGATTGGTCAGTGGGTGAAAAAGCAGCATCAATTCCCGCTACTCAATACTGGCCACCTGCTCATCGAGCTTCGCAGGCCCACCCCACTGCTAGCGGAAGCGAGTCGATTATGACGGCAGGCAAGCGATCAGAAACGCACGAGAGTACTTGAGACCCTAATGTTGGGCATACTCCCTGTCCGATTCAGCAAGTACTCTGGCGCTCGAATAGGTTTTCAGGATGCATTCGACCTCTTTCCGCGTGGCGTCCAGATCAGCTGAAACCAGACCGTCTTCCCGATGTTCGCGAGCCTGTTTTCAATGTACGCAGTCCCTGCATTGTCGGGAGAAAACCAGAAATTGCCCAGTATGAGTCCATACGCCATTGCTTGTGCCGTGGGCGGCGGCCTGATTTTCGCAGAAGCGGCCCTGCTAAAGATCCTGCGCCGCGAACGCACCGCCTGGATGGAGCTCGTCTTCAATCTGAACTCCGGTCATATCGTGATGTGGGCGTTCCGTGGTGTCGAAATCGCGGCGTATGCTGCCGTGTTCAGGCATCTGAACCTACACTCGGTCGACCGCCTGCCGCGTGCGGCACAATGGATCTTTGGGCTGTTCGCCTGGGACTTCTGCTTCTACTGGAGGCATCGGGCCCACCATCGATTGGGTCTGCTTTGGGCGGTGCATGTTGTTCATCATCAGGGAGAGCGCTTCAACCTGTCGCTGTGCAACCGCAATTCCTGGTACGCGTCGCTTACCGACTTCCCGTTTTCCGGCGTGCTAGCCGTCTTGGGCCTGCCGCTCGATGTCTACGTCACCGTTTCGTCGTTTCACTATGCCATCCAGTTCTTCAACCATTGTGGACTCATCCAGTCGGCGGGCGTCCTGGACCGCTTTCTGGTTACGCCGCGCCATCACCGCGTGCATCATCGTGCCGAACCACAGTTCTTCAATCGCAATTTTGGCGGTAGCTTTCTCCTTTGGGACAAACTCTTCGGTACCTTCGCGCAAACTACAGACCATGCCGACGCCCGTTACGGTGTGGATGGCATTGCCAACAGCCGCAACCCGCTGCGCGCAAGTCACGAACCGCTACTGCATTGCGTGGGCGGCAGTTGGCCTAACGGTTCATTTTCTCCGCCACAGCAAATGAATTCCACCTTCGTGGCCCTCCGCGGCTTGCTTCTTTATGGCTTACTCATTTGCTGGCTGGATACGCAACAGGGCGTCCACTCGAACCCACATTGGTTACTGATGGTCTGCTCGCTGACCGGGACCATTGCGCTCGGCGCGCATTGCGATGGCGAACGCTGGGGCACGCTCGGCTGGAGCGCGTTAGCCATCGCGATGCCTGCGCTGCTCGCTAGCGATCGTGCGGCAAGTGGTACCGTGCCCACCGTACTCCTCGTACTGTTCGCCATGCACGGCATCTTCGGCATGATCCAGTTCGCCCGCATCGCTCCATCGGCCTCCCGGCTGCCACCGCGCTAAAGACATTTGCCCTCCGTACATGGACCTGCTTCAACCTGTGCTGTTCCACCCGCCTGCGCCCGCGCCGCACAAGTCACCTCTCGGCCGCCTCGCGCTGCTGTTGACGATTCGCCGGAATCCACTCGAGATATGGTGCGAAGACGACTTCCGTCTGCCAATCCAGCTTCGCAAGTCCATCGTCGATCACCGTGCGCTGGTCAACGACCCCGCAGCAATCCGCCATATCTTTGTCGACAACGCGCGCAACTACGAGAAAAACGAGTTGCAACTTCGCCTGCTGCGTCCAGCTCTGGGTGTCGGCATCATCACGTCAAATGGAGATGCCTGGCGCCGGCAACGCCAGATGATGGCGCCGCTCTTCACGCCACAGTGGGTAAAGACGTTTGCTGTCGGACAGGCAGAGGCTGCGCGGCAATGCGCGGAGCGCATCACTCGCTCCATGCGCGCATGCGGTGAACACACACTCGATATCGCCGCGGAAATGGGCCGCCTCACGCTCGAGATCCTGGAGCACACGCTGTTCAGCCATGGACTCGCGTGCGAACCTTCGGTGTTCCAGCAGGCCATTGCGCGCTACCTCGAAACGCGCGGACGGCTCGACTACCTTGATCTCGTCGGCTTGCCGGACTGGCTGCCGCGCCTCAATCGCCTCAAGGGCCGCAAGTCATTGCAGCACGCCACGCGCGTCGTCAACGAGATGATTGCGCAGCGGCGTGCATTGCTCGAATGCGGCGGCCCGGCGCCGCAGGATCTGCTCACGCTGCTGCTGAGTGCACGCGACGCGGAGGGGCAGCCGCTTAGCGAGCGCGAACTGCGCGACGATATCGTCACGTTCATCGGCGCGGGCCACGAAACAAGCGCCAATGCCCTGACGTGGACACTGTATCTGCTCTCGCAATCGCACGTGTGGCGCGCACGTGTGGAAGCTGAAATCGATGCGCACGCGCATGAAGCCCCGACGTTCGTTGACCTGCCGGTGACGCGTGCCGTGATCGAGGAGTCCCTGCGCCTATACCCCCCCATTTCCATGATGAGCAGGGTCGCACGCGAAGACGATACGCTGGCTGGCGTGGCGATTCCTGCAGGAGCAATCGTCACGGTTGCGCCTTATGTGTTGCATCGTCACAAGACGCTCTGGAGCGACCCGTACGTCTTTGATCCCGAGCGATTCATGGGTGCGAGGCGCGAACGCATCGCGCGCCATGCCTATATCCCGTTCGGTGCGGGCGGGTGTGCATCGGGATGAGCTTTGCGATGACCGAGATGCTGGTGGTACTACGCTGCCTGCTCAGCCGGTTTCGCTTCGATCTGGCTCCCGGCCATTGCGTCGTGCCTCAGGTGCGCGTGGCAACGCGCCCGCAATACGGTATGAAGATGCATGTCTCTCTGCGCGAAGCTGTCTGACCTCGATGGCCAGCCCCACTCACCCTACCACGTTTGCTTTCTTTCCCGCTGGCGCTTCGTCTTCTGCCAGCGCATAGGTACGCTGTCGCAGTTCATCTATCAGTGCACGGTCGCTGCGGCATCCTGCGAGTTGCTCGAAAGACACTGGCGCGCCAATACTCGCAGTTACGGGCGAACCCATGCGTGCACCAACCTCGCGAAAGATCAGCGCAAGCTTGAGTGTCCGTAAGCAGTCAATGATTACCGTCTTGAAGGGATGACAGGCACTGGCCAGCATAGAGTCCGCCAAATAATTGGAGGACTCTAAAGTGGACGAACTGGACGAGGTGGTGACTGCGGCGCCCAAGCGCCCGAACTTTACGCCGGAGTTCCGGCAGTCGATTATCGAGATGATGCTCAAACCCGGGGCCTGCGTGGCGCAGATCGCGCGGGAACATGGGCTGAACGACAACATGCTGTTCAAATGGCGTCGGCGGTATCTTGAAGCACAGGCCCGGGGCACGGCGTCAGTGCCGACACTGACAGGCACGGTACAGGGCACGGACAGTACGTCGATGCTGCCGGTGAACATCATCGATATGCCGGTGTCGGCAAGCCAGCCTGCGGCCAGCGCCGCCGCCGTTTGCGAGGTGGAAGTCGAGGTGGGCAAGCGACGTGTGCGTATCCGGGGTGTGTCGCAGGAGTTCGCCGAGCGCTTCCTGAAGGACTGCTTGAAGTGATCCCTCCGAACACGCGCATCTGGATCGCGGCGGGTGTCACTGATATGCGCTGTGGCTTCAATTCTCTAGCCGCCAAGGTCGAGACGGTCCTGCGCAAAGATCCATACAGTGGCCACGTGTTCCTGTTCCGAGGCAAACGCGGCGATCTATTGAAGGCGCTTTATTGGTGCGATGGCGGGCTATGTCTTCTTGCGAAGCGTCTGGAGAAAGGCCGGTTTGCCTGGCCACGCTCCGACGGTGGTGTCGTTGCACTGACTACGGCCCAGCTCTCGCTCTTGCTTGAAGGTTTCGATTGGCGGCAACCAGTCGAAACCGTGCGGCCACACAGCGCTTTGTAAACGATGGTCAAGTGGCGTTCGCGCACAAGCAGAGTGCCCGTAAACTGCCTTCATGGAACCCCGCGCTACAGCCTTGCCCGACGACATCGACGCCCTCAAGGCGATGGTGTTCGCTCGCGACGAGCAGCTTCGCGAACGCGATGCGCGGGTTGCCGACCTGCAGGAGCAGCTCTCGTCGCGTGCTATCGAAATCGAACACCTGAAGCTGATGATCGCGAAGCTGCGCCGCATGCAGTTCGGGCGCAAGTCGGAGAAGCTAGATCGCCAGATCGAGCAACTTGAATTGCGGCTGGAGGATCTGCAGGCCGACGAGGGCGCTACCGACATGGCAGCGCCTCGCGCGGTACCCCGGCCACGGCGCGAAGGAGCCGGCCGAAAGCCGCTGCCTGATCATCTCGAACGTGAAGAGCGCGTGCATCTGCCGACGGACGACAACTGCCCGGATTGCGGCGGGCGGCTCAAGCCGTTGGGAGAAGACATCGCCGAGCAGCTCGAGTACGTGCGTGCGCACTTCCGCGTGATCCGTCACCGTCGTCCGAAACTCGCCTGCGCGTGCTGCGATTGCATTGTGCAGGCCGCGGCACCAAGCCGACCGGTTGACCGCGGCATCGCAGGCCCGGCACTGCTTGCGCATATCGCGGTGTCGAAGTTCGCTTACCACCTCCCTTTGCATCGTCAGGCCGTCATGTACGCGCGTGACGGCGTCGAGATCGATCCGGGCACGATGGGGTACTGGATGGGTAGCGTCTCGCAACTGCTCACGCCGCTGGTCGATGCCGTGCGCCGCTATGCGCTGGGTGGCTACAAGGTTCATGGGGACGATACGCCTCTGCCGGTACTGGCTCCAGGCAATGGCCGCACGAAGACAGGCCGTCTGTGGGTCTACGTTCGCGACGATCGGCCCTCCGGCTCCGAGGAGCCGGCGGCGGTCTGGTTCACCTACACGTCGGATCGGCGAGGCGAGCATCCGCAACAGCATCTGGCCAACTTCACCGGCGTGCTGCAGGCCGACGCGTTCGCCGGTTACGCCGAACTGTATCGCGGTGAGCGCATCCAGGAAGCGGCCTGTATGGCGCACGCGCGCCGAAAGATCCACGATCTGCACGCCGTGCGTCCCAATGCAGTGACTGAAGAGGCGCTGCGTCGCATTGGCGCGCTTTACCGGATCGAGGAGCAGATCCGCGGCAAGCCACCGGACGAACGCCGGCGCATGCGCCAGGCACAAGCGGTACCGCTGCTCGACGACATGAAGCGGTGGTTCGACGCGACGCTTGCCACGCTCTCTGCGAAGTCCGATACGACGAAGGCGATTCGCTATGCGCTCAATCGCTGGCCGGCGCTCGTCTATTACTGCACGGACGGTCGGGCCGAGATCGACAACCTGATCGCCGAGCGGGCGCTGCGCGGTGTGGCCCTCGGAAGGCGCAACTTCCTGTTCGTCGGTTCCGATTCCGGCGGCGAGCGCGCGGCGGCTATGTACAGTCTCATCGGCTCGGCGCGCCTGAACGGCCTCGATCCCGAGGCGTATCTCGCCTATGTGCTCGAGCGCATTGCCGATCACCCGGCTAACCGTGTCGAGGACCTGCTGCCGTGGAATGTTGCGCCGGCGCTGCCGTCCTCTGCACGTGTTGAACCCATCCGATAGCATTCCTCAGCTCCATCGTCAACGACCCGAGCTACGGTGATGCTTGGGCGCTTACATACAAATCGGAGGCTTACCATCATGGCGTCACTTCATGCCGGGTTCGCTACGATGAGTTTTTCTGCTCGCTTCATTGCGCTGCGCAAGGAGCGCGGCTTTACGCAGCAAAGTCTGGCCGAGGCCACCGGCATTCACGTCCAGCAGATCAAACGCTACGAAGCCGGTACCTCCGAGCCTTCCGCCGAAGTCCTGCGCAAGCTCGCCCGCACCTTCGCCGTCTCTACGGACTGGCTTCTTTTTGAGGAGGGAGAACGCGCCCCTTCCGACGACCTCGCCTTGCAGTTCGAAGCCGTTCAGCAACTCTCGGACGACGAGCGCGCCATCATCAAGGAAGTCGTGGAAAGCCTCATCATCAAGTACCAGACAAGGCGTTGGGATTCGGCCAGGTCGGCCGCACCCGCTGCAAAGAAAGCAGCCAAGGAAGGGAGAAGGAAGTAATGCAGTAAAGCGCGGGCCGCATGGGCGCCAACCCGCACGGCCCGCTGACCACCACCAGTTCAATGGAGGAACTGACTATGGCTGACGCCCATCTTAAAGCACGTCCACCCGTCACGGAACGATTCATGACCATTCAGCAGTCGCGACGATTCCAGCGTAACTGGCGCAAGCCTTGGCATCTGCGCACCGACCCGCCGCTTTTTCCGTGGTTCAAGCTTGCCGGACGGTGGATCGAGCAGGCGGGTTTCATGCCGGGACAACGGGTAAGGATTAACGTTGAACACGGGCGGCTTGTGATTACCGCCGAATAAAAACATAGGGCCGCTTTTCTGCGGCCCGGGCTACTTTCTTGACCTTAACGTTTTTAGAACGCTTTTCCGAATAAACTCACTCCTCTTTACCATCCTCGAAGTGAAGGTGCTCCATTGATGCGCAAGAGAACCTACCTATGAATTCAGGTGTCTTCTGAGCATCCTTAATTGGATCGAAGAATTGTTTTTCGATAGCCCACTCATAAACGCCAATGTTTATTGGATAGAGAGTAAGTACACCAGTCAGCCTATTACGCGCTATCCAGCCTTTTGCCTCTTCAAAATCCAAGAATACACCAGACGGAAAATTTCCTCCGGCACCGGAAAAAATCCATATCTTGTCAAGATTCACGATTCGCCTTCGAAATTAATATTTATTAAAAAACCGAAACCATCGTTGAATTTTATCCACAGCACGTTTTATCTTACATTTATTGGCAGACACAACCGCCTCTTGCTGAGAACTCAGCGGCGGTGACCCTTTGATTGGCTTTCCGTTCTGACCAATTTTCGTTTTTGGACCACCACCAGAAACGTGCAAGTGGGCGGGGCCGTGGTCGCCGCTTTTATAATTATGAACAATAGTTACGCCTCCCTGCTCTACCACTACTTTAGGTGGAAGCTTTACCTCGGTATATTTTCCGCCACCTTTTACGAGTAAATCGCCCGCCTCAACACTTAATCCAAGCGGATCAACCCATCCAAATACATTGAGCGCGAATTGGTAAGAATTCAAGCCACCCGCAAGCCCAATCGGATCTTGCGATATAAAGATGCCCGTCTGCGGATCGAAGTACCTGTACCGGTTGTAATGCAGGTTCGATTCTGCATCAAAGTACTGCCCCTGCATCCGAATAGGCTGTCCGACCCACTGCGCCTCTACATGATCGGCCTTACCAGTAACATTGTAATGCGCTTCCCAGGCAACGCTACCGGCGATTGACCGAAGCCTGACCGGTGCACCGTTCGGATCGTTCTGGTAATAGTACACCTGTGTTTCAGGTGCGACATTCTCATCATCGACGCGTGACAGCACCTGCATCGCGAGCGGCTCGAAGCTGTCCAGATGGTAGACAAAAAACTTTGCCTCGGCTGAAGGATCTGTCTGGCTGCGCGCAATATCATCGGCACAACTGCGCAGTTCGCCAACCAATGCATCGCCGTCCCATAAAAACCAGGTCTGCGCTCCACGCTCGCAATGCTCCACGCCAGGGATGCCACGCCGCACCTCGGCAGCTGCTTTCGCGAGCCGGCGGCCGAGGGCGTCGTAATGATACCGCCAGCACTCGTTGCGCGTGTTCTGGAAGCATTCGAGCCGACCAAACGCATCCCACTCAAGCCTCTGCACGCCCGTTTCACGACCTGTCCGCTCGACCAGTTGCCCAGCCTTGTCCAGGCGCCACTGCGCGCCATCGTCGTGCTGCAATACACGTCCCTGCGCGCTGGAATGCGAACTGAACCGGTCTCCGTGCGCGTCGTACGCAAAATGACGCAGACGTCCGGCCGGATCCGTGTGCGCGAGGATGCGGCCTAGCGGGTCGTACCGATACCGGTCCTCGCCCAGACGACTGTCGCTGCGAATGACCAGATTGCCGCTGGCATCGTAGTCATAGGCCGTGTGCCCATCCTGCCTGCCCGATCGGTGTGTCGCATGGCGGCTGAGTCGCCCCGCCGTGTCGTACCCGTACTGGTGCTCCAGTTCGGAACTCAGCTGCGCATGCGAGAGCCGGCCTGCAACGTCGTATGTAAAGCGGACCGGCTCATGATCGTCGATCTGCAGTGTCTTTGGCTGACCCAGGCCGTCGTAGGTATAGGCCACTGTCTGCCCGAAGCGCGCCGTACCCGTCAGGTCTTTCATCTGCCGGCGCTGCGTTTCGAGCCGCCCGGCCTTGTCGTAGACATAGTCCAGCGTCCCGGTGAGTCCGGGTTGATGCTGCGCTTCGGCAACCAGTCGCCCGTCGGCATCGTAGGTACGCTCAACCGTGCTGTGCGCGTTGCGGGCCCCGGTCAATTGACCACGCCGGTTGTACGCGTAGCGTTCTTCGCCTGCGAGCTCGTGCTGCGCGCCATCCTCTGCGCTGCTTCCTTCGAATTTCCGGCTGATGATCCGTCCCAGCGGATCGCACCTGACCGACAGCATCTGCCCGAGTGGATCGATCGTCCCGATCAGATGGCCCGCCGGATCGTACGTGTAGCGACGCGACTGCCCGTAGTAGTCGATTTCCTCCACGAGCTGACCGGCCGCATCGCGCTTGAGATGCCATGTCTGACCGAGCGGATTGGTGACGCCTGTCAGCTGCTCTTCGGTGTCGTAGTGATAGCGCGTGACACTGCCGTCGGGATCGACGCGGCTGGCTAGCTGTCCCTGTCCGTAGTAGCTGAAAGCGGTCGTATGGCCTGCCTCATCGTGATACCGCAGCAGGTTGTCTTCTGCGTCGTATTCGCAGCGCACATACCGCTCGCCTGGCAGCCGGCACGCCACGAGCCGGTCCTTTGCATCCCAGGTGTATGTTGCAGGTTCCTCGCCCGGCGCCTCACGCCGCACGAGGTTGCAGCGCGCGTCATGCGTGAAGCGGGTGGTACGACCGACCGCATCCGTCAGACTCGCCAGAAGGCCGAGAGGGTCATAGGACAGTGTGGTGATATGGCTGGCGGCATCCGTCACCTGCGCCAGTTGGCCGCGCGCGTCATATCCGAATTCCGTCGCGATGCCCAGCGGCGTGACCTGCCTGAGCAGGTTGCCGCGCGCATCCCACACCTGCTGCCAGACGCCTCCCTCAGGGTCAGTAATCGCGACTGGCCGGTGATGCTCGTCGTACTGCGTACGCACCGCACTGCGGTCCGGCAAAGTGTGGACCAGCAGATTCCCGTAATGGTCGTATTCCCACGTCGTCGTATTGCCGCCCGCATCCACTTCAGATTTCGTGCGCCCCTGACCATCGTACTGGTAGCTGCGCACCCCACCCAGCCCATCGATACGCGCAACCGGCAATTGCTGGTCGTTGTACTGGAGGATCGTCGTGTGACCGAGCGAATCGGTAAAGCGTGTCTCAAGGTGCTCGGTGTCGTACGTGAAGTGGTAGTCGTACAGCCCCCCGTCACCCCACGCGCGCTCGACCCGCCACACGCCGTCGTCGTGCCGGACGTGCTCGTAGTAGAACGACAGACCGTTGCGGTCCGTGTGCCGCACCATATGATGCGCACTCGCATATTCAAAGCTGTAGGGTTTGCCCAGGGCATCGAGGACAGCGACCAGCGCGCCGGTGCTGTCCTGCCGGTAGTGAGCGAGCGGATGACTAGCCCCCTGCGCATCGCGCAGGATGACCTTGCCAATGCATCCCTGTACATCGCCCGCAAAGCACTGGACGGCACGCCCCGTTTGTGCGCCGCTGGACCACTCGGTGAACTGCAGCACCGGCCCGGCCTGCCGGCCCTGGGAGTTGCGTTCGATCAGCCAGCCGTTGCCGTTCAGGTCGGACATCTGCGAGAGCGGCACGCTCAATGGATGTGCCTTGCCGACAGTCGGCACATGCTCACGCCACCTTTCCGGCAGCCTGAACCCGTACTCGATTCCCGAACGCGTTCGTACCACCAATATGGAGTCCTGAATGTAAAGAGCATGACCATGCTGGCGGTCGTAACGACGCTCTTCCCATCCGGACTGCACAGGCAGTTCATCGAACGCTGTCGCGTGATCCGGGAAGTAGACGGCCGCTCCAAACTGCTCACCATCGCGCACCAGTTCAATGCGAATATCGGCCGGAGACTGCCAGCCACGCCCGAGCGCACCGACGAACGTATCGTGGCTCGCGTAATAGCGGTCCCAGGTGAGGGGCAGGCGGCCCTCGACCGTAAAGTCATTCTGCTGGACGACGACTTCGCCGGTGATCGAGTTCACGGGCTCCGCGTCGAAAATCACGCACTTGATGTACCCCGACGGAAAGTTCTTGAACAGCTTTTTCGCGAGCTTCGAGCCCCGGAATGCCTTGAAGAGAGACGCGGCGACCGCCATCATGTTCATGATGGGCGGCCCGCCCACGAGTACCGGATTGCCGGCCGGGATCGGCAGCATGGTCGAGGTCGGCAGCGACAGATAGGAGCGGTTCGTGTGCGCGCTGTTGTGCCCCATCGGCTCCATCCCGACGAACCAGCAACTCAGCGCGGGCAGCGGGAGAAACGACATCGGATCGCCGTTGGCCAGCACGGTACGGCTACCCATGAACGACTCGGAATCCTGCGACGGTCCTGTTGCGTCGGTACCCGAGAACTCTGCCCCGAGCGGGAAGTGCAGACCGGGAACGTGATAGGTGTGCGTACCCGCGGTCGCCCGCATCAGTCCGTTGATCAGGATCGGGCGCCCGCCCCCACCATTGCCGACGTTGCCGCCCAGCGCGTCCGTCACGTTCTGCTGGACCTTGCTGACGGCGTTCATGGCGTCCATGCCCGTCTTGACGACGTCGCTGTTCATGACCGCGTGCACGGCGCCCGTCGCCGACTTCACGACGCTGCTGTTGGCAATCTTGTCGACATCGGCCTGATGGGCTTTCAGGAAGTCGGTAGCCTGCTCTTCGACAAAACTGAAGGCGATACTGCCGATCGCCGCCTTGGCTGCGCTGATGTATTCCTGCAGGTCCAGCACGAACCCGACATGCGGATGCGGCAGAGGAACGGGCGCCGGCGCCGGTGGAATGGTGATCACCTCATGCACATCGATGCCGATCACGGGCGTGAGGTGCGTGACTGCAAGCATTGTCATTATGTGTTTTCCTCACTGGTGCCGGCATGAACATCGGCGTTGTCACCAGCGGCGATCTGTCGCGACACGTCCTCCGCAGCCAGCGGCTTGATCGCCTCGGACCAGTTATCGCCATACAGCTGCTTCAGCCGCTGGATGAGTTCCGGGCGCCGCCCATGTGCACCCAAAAATCCCGTCTGATCGAGCATCCATTTCGTCACCAGCTGGAGATTGCTGTTCGCACGCAATGCCGGCTCGATCCACTCACCGCCATCCAGCGCTTTGAAACCCGCATCGAGGGCCTGCTCGTAACGACCTGCCTTGTCGAGACACCAGCCCTGCATGCGGCGCGCCTCGACGGTCAGGATGCCGTCCCGTTCCGCTTCCGTATAGAAAGAGGCTTCGCCGTAGCAGCGCGCGGCTTCGGCGTAATCACCCCGCATCAGGTGAACGCTTGCCTGACCAAAGAGACCGTTGACGACCAGTTTGCTGCCCGCGACGTGATCGATCTCCAGCGCCTGCTGGCCGCTGTGCGTGGCCTGCTGATACGCGTCGAGCGCCAGATTGTGCGATTGCCACTTGAGATAAGCCGCACCGGCGAGCAGATGAACGATGGCGCCCTGATCGAACCATTGCTGTTTCGTGGTGACTTCCAGCGCTGCGCGACGCAGAATTTCGAGCCGTTTCGGATCGTCGTGTGCAAGCGTCTCCGACAGTTCTGCGAAGAGTCGCCGGAACTGTCCCGAAGGCCCGCGTTCGCCCGATTGTGCGACCAGTTCACGCGGAACGGCGCGCATCTGGTACCGGCCGTGAACGACGCGAACGCGATCGGGCCACTGCGTGCGCAGCCACGCGAGCGGATCAGCGGCCGTGCCATACTGGACGAAGCGGAGCCGGTCAGAACGCCACGCGCCCTGATTCACTTCGGCGAGCAGCCTGTCGAGCCAGCGTTCAAAGTCCTGGTCCTTCGACACCGTCCCGGGCGCGAGGATCAGCACCATGCCGGGAAACACGTCCGGATGATGCGTCATCAGGCTATCTGTCAGCTTCAACAGATACTGCGTCGATGTTTCGGCACCCCGCCACGCTGGTGCCCAGTCAGCAGTCACGCCGCGAGCCGCAGAGCCCTCGCGACGGGCATCGTAAAAGTCGATCAGTTCCTTCGCCAGTGCACGTGAGTATTGCTCAGCGCTTTCGAAGGGAGAGGTCAGGCGAAGGACGGCGCTGGACAGTTCCTCCTGACTCTGGAAGTACGCCCTGACCAGTTCGATATCGGCTTCGTCCGTACGCCAGTAAAGCAGACGGGCACGCGGATTCTTTGCAAAGCGCAGCCAGTCTTCATGCGCCGTCATCAGGCGGCGCTCGACCGGATTGGTCGGTTGCCAGTTCTGCATGGATTGCGCACCTGTCATGGATTGAGCTTCAGGATTGCGCCCTGGACCGTGTTCTCGCCCGTGGCATTGCTGGTTACCGTTGAGCCATTGACGGTATGACTGGACGAGCCCGTGGACGTGACATTCACGCCAGTGATATTGATGTTGCCCGCCGCATCCATGACGATCTGCGAACTGCCGCAAACAAGGCTGATTTTTGTCGTCGAGGACACGACGACGTCGCCTGTGACATGCAACTCCTTCCCTTTGCCCACCTGAACCAGCTGGTGTCCCGTCACCATCACCGTATGATCGTTCAGCAGATTGGATGTCTTCGCCTGGTGGACCGTTTCCGTACCGGTACCCGTGACGGTTTCTTCCCGGAAGCCGGTGACACTCAGCGTGTCATTGCCGCCGACAATGCGGTCCCGGTTCGCCTTCACTTCATGGCGCTGGTTTCCCGTCACAGTCGTCGACTGGTTGGCGCCGATTTCGACCGTGTCGTTCGACGCGACTGAACGCGTGCGGTTGGCCTGCAGGGTAATGCTCTCGTCGCCTGTGACCGTTTCCGTCCTGGTTCCCTTGACGCTGGTCGTTTCGTTGCCGCCGACGGACTTGGTCCGGTTGGCCAGCACCGAATGTGACTCGTCGTTCTCGACCTCGGTGCGCATGTCCTTCTCGGCCTGCAGCCAGAGTTCTTCCGCGCCCGCCTTGTCCTCGAAACGGATGGCGTTCGCATTGCCCGCTCCGCCTTTCATCGAACGCGACAGCAGGCCGCTCTGTGTTGCACCACCAGGCAGTTCCCACGGCGGCATCGTCATCGCGTTATAAAGCCGGCCGACGACGATCGGCCTGTCCGGATCGCCGTTCTCGAAATCAACGATGACCTCGGTGCCGATACGCGGAATGTTCACGCCACCGAAACCGCCACCTGCCCACGGATACGACACACGTATCCAGCACGACGAGTTCTGGTCCATTACACCCGAGCGGTCCCAGTGAAAGCTCAGCTTCACGCGACCGTACTGGTCGGTCCAGATTTCCTGCCCGGCTGGCCCCGTCACCACGGCCGTCTGTGGACCGCTGGTGCGTGGCTTCGGATATCGCGTGCGAGACGGCCGAAACACCGTCGTCGCTGGCTGTACCACGAATGAACTATTGACTGAGTAGGCGCCCGAACCGCTGGTATCGCTAATCTCCGTCGCCGAAAACCAGGCGCTGATCACCAGGTATTCCTGGTTTGCCGCCTGATGAGGATAGCCCTCAAACTGGAAGGTCGTACCGCACACGACGTCGCGCACATTGCCGCTGCCAGACGCACGCTCACCGTGCGCGCGGACTTCTTCCATACGCAACTGCGCGAATGCTTCTCCATGCGACGGATCGGTGTAGTCCCCTGGCCACTCGTAGCGCTCGAAGTCGTTATGCGCTGTCTCCTGCGGCAGTTCGTTCTGCGCGATGAGTTGTGCCTTCGGCTTCTTGAAGTCGAAATCATTCGTTGTCCATCGACCTGACTGGAGACTGCCGCCCGTGTCGAACTGGCTGATGTATTCCTGATCGATCTTCTGACCCGGCGGGTAATATGGCAGCGTCTGGTAGGCAGCACTCTCAACCGGTTTGTGCGCACCCAGCTGATCGACCAGCACCATCCGGTGGAAGGTGTCCGAATGCTCGAAGAACCAGTAGATGCCATGCTCGGCCATCAGGCGCTGAATGAAGTAGTAGTCGGTCTCTCCATACTGGACCTGGTAGTCCAAGGCTGAGTACGTCCCGCTCAGACGCAGGTCGTAGGAATACATGTAGTTTCCGAACACCTCCTCGATAATTTCCACCACGGACTTGCGCTGGAATATTCTGAAGTCCGATCGCTGGTCAGCTAGCCAGATCCAGGGTTTCATCACCAGTTCGTAATTGCTCTGCCGGTTCGTCTGATCGACATAGCGCGCCTCTGTCACAATGCCGCTAATTTCCCGCGCGCCCGCCCCGATATTGGCCGCCCCCCCCATGCCCTGGATTCCAGCCATGAAGGTTCCCATGCCGTCCAGCTGGATCGTGACCGTGAGCTCCTTCCCGATCATCGATTTGAGATCGAGGTTGGCTGCGACCTCAGCGGGAATCTCGATCGGCGTCCGGCACGCCAGCGTGTACGCGTAGATTTCCGAAAGGGTTTCTTCGCCAGAGATACCCTTAAGTTCCAGGGCAGACCCGCCGAACGGCGATTCCGGCAACGCCGCACCGCTCATCGTTACCGTACGATTCGTTGAAAACATAAGCATAACTAAATGCACTCCATAGTCTTCTGACTGACACCACGACGCCTTCAGTGCGGCTATATCCTGATGCTGGTTCTGCGCACGATTCCGGAGAGATCCGGTACTCCGGCTACTGACAATGAAAGGCTTTTACCTTTCCTGTAATCCGTTGCGTTTCCTTCGTCACACAGATAGCCTGTGCCGCCTGATGTATCGATCCGTTCCCCCAGTCCTGTTGCGCTCCCTTCCGGCATGCAAGATCGCGCTGCCGCGTCCATCGGGCAGTCTGCTTTTCGAGGCGGCTCTTGCATGCCGGGAATTGCGTCGTCTTGTGCGATATCGCGAGCTGGAGATTCTGATCAGCCACCAGCTGGTCGCGCCATGCACAGAAGTTCATGCTGGTCTGGCTGACGTCGCAGTTCGTGAGCAGCGCAACGACCTCACTCGCGGGCAATCCGCTGCGTGTGGCAATTTCATCGACCGGGTTCATGGCGACTGCATTTAGCGATGTGCAGATCAGTCCGATGAAGAGCGCGATTGCGAGTTTCATCGGGCAGGCACCGGTGGCTGAAAGGGGGCTGCTTCTTCGCGACGCCTGTTGACCAGCCCCGCCGACCGGACAGGACGCAAACGCCGGCCATGCGCATCTCGCGGCACCACATTCACGTTCCGGTTCATGTGGGACACCACCTGGGCGTCCTGTCCGGCGTTTGCCGCCGAAAGCACCGGATGCGCACCTGTGGGCCCAGTGTTGTAGGTGTAGCTCACCAGCGCATCGAACTGATCCTGACTCAGTTCACGTCGCGGCACCTGCCGGCGTACCGCCGCCTCGGCACTCCGCACGCTGACCGCCAGCTGTGCATTGACGTCAGCAGCGTTCACGGGACGGCGCATTTCCTCGTCCGTGCACGGACCGTGATGCGCCAGTCCGCCCACGCCAAAAGTGCAGTTGTTCGCAATGTCGTTGTAGTAGTGAAGAACAGCTCCCTCTCGTGTTCGCAACGCGTTCAGGCCTGCCGCACTCATCTGTTTCGTCTCATTGGGCATCGCAGTTCACTCCTCTCTTTCCCATTGACCCGGCAACTTCGCCTGAATCGTTCTCACACCGTCCCCATACCGCTATCCGATGGACTGTTCCCGTTCTTCCTCGGCCAGCGAGTCAGGGCCGTCACGATGGCGCCACCGCCAATGGCTGCGAACGCGATTGTCGTTGACCAGATGGCGCCGAAAACATCGATGCGCGCGCTCGTGCGCGGGCGCGCTTCCTCGTAGCGCACGCTGACGCTCTCTCCCACCGTCATGCCGTAAATGAAGCCCCCCTGCGGATACGACACCGTCTCGCCTTGTCGTGTCACAAAGGTGATCCGGGGATGGCTGCCGCCAGCGTTCAGCGCGACGACCTTCCCGGGTACGGCCACCGACGCCTGCAGGAACGCGCGAGTGGATATCGCGCTGAACAGGGCGCCCAGAAGAAATGCAACACCAAGCGCGAATGTGAGGATGATTCTGAACATTGGACTCCTTTCGTTGCCAGCCCTTAAAGTCGTCTTATTCACCGTCCCACTGCACCAGCAGCTCTGGGGGAATAGTGTTCACCACTTCCGCGTACCGTTTGCCGACACACTGTTCGGCCCGCCGTAACAAAACGGGAATCGGACTGCTCGGTTCATGCTGTTCGAACCAGTGACGTGCTTCGCGGATGCGCTCCAGCGCCCCTTCCCGGCCAGTCACTGCTACGCTGGCGCGTGGGCTGCCTGTTACATCGACAGCTTGCTGTGGCACGTCGTGGCGGTCCGTAAGTGCATCGCCCGTCGACGCCCCCGCCGTTCCCGTATCGACGGACAACTCTTCCCCGATCTCCGGCACATCCAGCGTCGGCGCCACGCGAGGTCCATCGCCCACTACGCGTCGCAACAACCGCGTCAATGCGGACAGATCCGGCTGATACACACCCAGATGCGTCCTGCCCCATTCATCAATGGCCCCGAGACTCGCGAGCGCGCTGTCGAACCCGGCCAGCATCTCCGGCTGCTGTGTGCGCAGATCCTCGAGCTGCCGCGTGACCGATTCGGGCGCAAGTGCATCGCTCGGCCGCGGATGAGCGAAAGCACGCTCGATGTCGCGCACCTGGAGTCGTGCCGCCGTCGAGCGGGCAAGTGCAATCTCACGCACGTCCGACAGCAGTCCTTCCGTATCGGCCAGTGTCTGCAGTGCGTTCATGCGAATTTCCAGCGCCGCGTCGTGATCATCGTCGACACCCGGCTGCGGGTGAATCGTGTCGGGAAACGCGGTGAGCCATCCCGCGAGCAGACTGAGCCCTTCCGCAAGTCCGGCCGATGCGGCGAGCCTCGTGCGACCGCGCGCAAACAGCACACCAAGACGCATATCCTTGCTGCGTATCATCAGGCGCCGGCAATCGCGATCGACTTCGGTCCAGTTCACCGGCTCAGGCGAGCCGACGAAGTCGCCGTATTGCGCCGCGACCTTCGCCGCCATCTGCGACGACAGCACGACGAATTCCGGATCGTATTCAAGGTCGGCGCCGCACGGAGCGTTCTGATCGATGGGCGTCATCCAGTCGTGCGTCGCGGCCGCGGGTGAACCCGCTGTCGCCGCTTTTGGCGGCTTCGGCGCCCCCTGTTTCCTGCTGCTATTCATTGCCATCCTGCTCAAAATTGTTCACATACAGCTCGGGCTCGAAGCGCATGCCCGTAATCGGCTCACCGCTGGGCGAGCGGCCAAGCCATCCCGACCAGCCGAGCTGCTGCGGCCCGCCCATCACCGCGGGCGGTGCGCTTTGCGCGCGGATGCGCAGCTCGAGTTCCCAGTCGAATTCGCGACCGATGAAACTGCGTACCCAGTCGACCAGCTTCGGCAGATCCTCGCCGCGCGGCGTAAAGCGCAGGTACTCGTCGATATCGACCGGACCGATGACGATCCGGAAGCGATGCTGGCGGTCCGGCACCTTCTCGCCGAGCATCGCGCCGTCGCCCATCGTTGCGGCCTCACCCGCCTTGCCGAGATAGCTGTGATCCTCTTCCGCGACACCAATCCAGTGAAACACATACTCCTCGATCGCAACGGGTACACCGAAGAAGCGCTCGAGCGTCATGCGCAAGCCATCGGGTTCGCGTGCCTCGCGAACGAGATTGGCCGACGCTGCCAGCTGCGCATGGGCGGGCAGCGCACGCTGCGCGATCTCGGTCGTATCCTGCCCGCTCAGACTCGCGACGTAGAACGAAAACCGTTCACTGTCGGGCCCGGGGCGATCCAGCCCTGCCGTCGCCTGGGCGCTTGCCCACGCGCGGTACAGCAGCGTCAGATAACGATGGTGAAAGATGTCGAGAAAGTTAACCAGCGTCCGGTCGCGCCGGCTTTCTTCGCGCTCCCGCGCGATCTCCGTCATGTGAATGGGCAGCGCCCCGTTCGGCCCGAGCATGCCGAGCCCGAACAGGCGCACATGCAGGCGTCCGTCCAGTTCGCCCACGCTCGCGATCTCGCGCGGCGCAAAGGTTAGACTCGGTTTCTGTCCCAGCCGGAAGGGTTCGGCGCGCGGCCGCCGCGCGGCGCCGATCGGGTCGATACGCGTATCGGCGCCGATACGGCGCATCAGCGGAAAGAACCCGTACCGCCACGGCTCGGCCTGCAGGTGTTCGACCATTTCGGGCGACAGCGCTGCGTCGCGCAGCATCGACGTGAAAGGTGCCCGCTTCATCAGGCCACTCCGCGTGTGCCCATCCGCACGGGCCAGCGCATGACGCGGCCGCGCTGCATCGAGTGGAGTTCGGTCTGCGTGAACGAATTCATCGACACGTGCCGTGCGAGATAATGCTCGAGTATCAGGCCGAAGAGATACGGACTCGTGCCCGAAAACCCGTTCTCGTCGACGGTAAGCTGGCATTCGATGCCGCGCCCGAACACGAGCGGGCCGCCGCCGGGCAGCTTGCGTGCAACAGGCTTTGTCTTCACGCCCACGAGACTTTCGATCTGGCGCTGGTGCGTAGTGTCTTCAGCCGTGAGGAACAGGCGCAGCATGTCGCGCAGCCCCTGCCCGCCTTGCCGGTGATCAATGTCTTCGAGCGGCAGGTAGTTGAAGTTCAGTTGCCGGATCAGCCGCCACGCCGTCTCGCGCTCGGCGAACGGTGCACGCGGCGTGCTCGGCGCGCGGATCAGGCCGATACTGTCGACGGGCGTGTTCTCGATCGGCTTCAGATCTCTCACCCCGTTGCGCGGCACAAGGTTTGGCAGGTCTCGATTGGTGAGCCATGCGTCGACGGACAGGTAGCGCATGCCTTCGTGATAAGGCGCCTCGTGCTGATCGACCAGCGACACGAACACCTCGGTGCCGATATAGGGCGTGCGCGTACCGTAGCGGCGTGCCGAGTCCGATAACAGCCGCCGCTCGCGACGCAGCGAGAAATAGCGTCCGTGATTGCCTTCGTCATTGTTCAGGGTCTGATAGAGCGGCCGGAACTCGAGCCTCGTCGAATGCTCGCCTATCTGGCCATGCAGCGAATCGACCGCAAAGACCTCATAATCGAGCGGCTTAAGACGTTTCGGCAGCAGATGGAACTCGGTGCTGGCTTCCTTCAGTTCGATGCGCTCCGCCTTGCGCGGAAACAGGTTGATCACGGGTGTGCAGAACAGCGCGAAACGCGATGCGTCCACGAGCCCCGCCAGCCGGTCGGGCGACTGGTCGAGCAGGACGACGATCTCGACTTCGCGGCCCTTCGCTTTTTTCAGGCCCTCCGCGAGTCCCGTCAGGGTGAAGAAGTAGAAGCGGCTCGGGCACGCGAAGTATTCATGCAGCAGGTTGTGGCCGTGAAACTTCGACCACACGAGCGGCAACAGCCCCTGATCGGTACCCAGCCCCTCATGCACGACGGCATCGCGGGTGACGGCCGCGAAGGGCCGGTCAGCGTCGCCGAATGCGCCTGGCTCCCCCGTAATCGTGGCCACTCCGCCTGCGTGCAGCAACTCGAACAGGTGCGAGGCCACCTGTTCGTCACCAGCCAGATACACCGGAAGGCGATCCAGATTGCGCAGCTCGGAGATTTTCGCGTCTCCCGTCGCACGCAGGCGTAGACGCAACGCCCCACGCACCTGCGTGTGCGCCGGCACGTAGCGGTCAAGCATCGGAATATCCGGCGGGATACCCGTGAGCCGTGCATCGCTGATCTCGATCGGGTACAGCGTTACGTTCTGGCTGCTGCGAAACTCGCACTCCGTCTTTTCGCCAGGGGGTTCCCAGCTTTTTAGCGTGGAGTCCCGCGGCACCGTAAAACCCTCGACAAGATTGCCTTCCTTCGGGCTCGGGTAGAACCGTGCGACAGCCATCGACGGGGTCGGCGAAACATAGTTCGGAAAAATGACTTCGAGCAGTCGCCCAGTGAAACGCGGAAACTCCGCATCGAGCTTGAGCTGCATGCGCGCAGCCATGAGACCGAATGCCTCGATCAGCCGTTGCACGTACGGGTCGGCGACTTCACCCGCCTGCATGCCCAGACGCCGGGCGATCTTTGGATGTGCCTGTGCGAACTCGTCGCTGAGTTCGTACATGTAGATCAGTTCCCGGTTGTAGTAATCGAGTAGTCGCGGGTCCATGCGGGGTTCCTGTTTTCTCAGCGAGCGGTCGTCTGCAGACGGCTCGTTTCCAGATCAAGCGAGCTTTGCACCATGAATTCGAGCGGATACGGATCCATGCGGATCATTCCGTGAATCTCGAACGCGAGATGGTTGTAGTGGCCTTTGCCGTCGATCGCCGTTAACGGCACGACCCTTACGGAATCCGGAATCAGACGCGGCTCGAAATCGCCGATCGCGCGCCGGATGATCGTTTCAATGTCCCCCCAGTCGCGCGAGGCCGTGAAGGCTCCCGCAAGTGGCTGCACGCCGAAGTTGATCGTCGACGCCGCCGCGCGCGGATAACGCTTGCGGTCGATCTGGTCCTCGATGCTGGTGGCATTGAGCAGAAAGGCCAGATCACGCTGGATGATGTCGCGCATCTGCGAGCGCGTGACGGCGTATTCGCCCGGTGCCTCGGTCTGCCTGTGCGGCGCGTCATCACGCAGGCGGTCAAACAGGGTGGGCAGCAGATGTGTGTCGGCCCTGCGCGGAGCAGACGCTGGCTGATTCCGGTCATTGGGCTTGCGGCTCACAGCGATGCTCCCGACACAGGGTCGCCGTGTGTGCCCGCCACAGCTTCGGCATGCGAGGCAAATGAACAGTGAGCCAATTCGTACAGGTCGAAATCGCCGGCGCTGGTCGTCCATGTCTTGCGGCCTGAGGCAATCACGCCGGTGCGACCGAGCTCGCTCCATGTCGTACGTCGGGCCAGCAGTAGCGCATCCCGCTCGTGGCCATGCGCATCACTGCAGTCCGGATAACGTGCCGGCATAAATCCCCGGATATGCGTGCCATCGGTGAGTGTCAGCACGCACGGCGCCCAGATGAGATCGAGCAGGGTGTGAGGCCGTTCGATATGCCACGCGGTGATGTCCGCGAGCGACATCCATCGATAGCGCCCTGCCGTAATGAACTCGCAGACCGGCCCCAGCCGCGTATCGCTGTCGCCAATCCAGTCGAATGTAGTGTCGCCGCAGCCCCCAGCAACCAGTGGCGCCAGGTCGAGCGCGCGCAGCCGTGCGTCATCGGCCGCCTCAATCTGCCCTTGCCCTGCCAGACCCAACGCAGTCACTAACGCGCGCATCCACAGCGGCACGTCGTCCACCACAAAACCGGGCTGCTGCCCGCCTGCCATGACACGTGCACGGGTGCGCTCGGCACGCACGAGATCGCGACAGGCCTGCACCAGCGGTATCTGCGACGAATCCAGCTGCGCATATACCTGAAGCTGCTGTACTGCCCTTTCCCACTGACAGGTAATGCAAAGCCACTGGAACAGTCTCCAGCGGTGAACAACCTGAGCTGGTTGCTGGCGTACGGCGGCCTCTGCCGCTTCAAGCTCCCGTGCTGGGACGAGGGGTGCGTGTTTCGGCTCGTGCATGACTGACTGGACGCTCATTGATTTGTCTCGGGATACGCGATCGAAGCGGCGTCGCGCGCCACCATCGGGCTGTCGATCGCCAGCGTGTGATGTTCACGCCGCACCAGCGAAGGCGGCAGTGACGCAGGACGACGCAAGGCCGTCGCCTGAAATTCCGGTGGCGCGAACAGCAGGAGAATCTCGGGCATCGGCTCGGGCACCACCGGTTCCGGCGACTCGCCGTGACGAAGCGGGCCAAACGCTTCTTCCAGCTCCTCGATATCGGCGAGCAGATCGGAAATGGACCCGGTTGCGTTGTTATCGACGGCATGCTCTTCCCACGGCTGTCGCGCCTGGCCCTCTCCGGTCAGCAACCCTGAGTCGACCCACCGGTCCGTCAGCGAAAAGCGGGACGATGCGATCGCCTGGTAATACTGATCATTCAGACGACGGATGATGTCGTCGGGGGCCGTCGTTGCCGATGGTTCATCCTGAAAATGTGCTGCCCGATTGTGACCCGCATCGGATGGCGCGCCGAACAGTTCGTAGATGGCATCGCTTCCGCGCGGCGTCGTTACCTGTACGCCGGACCCAGTCGTTGCAGTCGCATCGGACTGCTGATCTGTATCGGCACCGACCCGGGTCTTGCTGAAAATTCTGGAGAGTTGAGCAGAGAAAGCCATGTTGCGACGCGAGTGTTATTGCCGGATTAACTCACGACCTGACACACCTGTCCATATTAAATTTGCTTCACCGCACCCCGGCTCTAGAGTGTTAATTCGAGATGCAATTTTCGCGTAGTAATACTCTTACATGCCACCTCCTGAATTGCGTGAGAATAATCCGATTTATCCTTATTTTCATTAATCTAGGCGGTTTCTGGACGAACGACAGTGATCTAACTATTTCCCTATAAATCAGCGGGTTGAGCAGAATTCATCCCTTCCACAAGCATCTGTTTCAGTACTGTGGAATTGATTTGTGTCAAGAATTGATTAATGCAAATTTAATATAAAACCGTATTGACGACTCTGGAGGAACTGACAATAATCCGAAGCGTTCGCAATAGAAAGACAGAAAATTCATTGGCAAGACCGGACCAGGAGTCGAGGACGGGATCTTCCGGAAACCAGACCAGACGGGGCTGCATCCAGGTGACTGTCAGGATATTGTTTCGTAGTCCACATCTGTACTTGTAGCCAACCGCTCATGACGATTTCCCGACAGGCACTGTTCGGCAAGCTCGGTGCCACCCTCTTTCGCAGCATCGAATCCGCGACCACGTTCTGCAAACTGCGTGGCAACCCCTATGTTGAACTGGTTCACTGGCTGCATCAGTTGATACAGTTGCCCGATAGCGATCTACACCGGATTGTCCGGCATGCAGGAATCGAGCAGGACACGCTCGAACGCGATCTCGCCCGCGCACTTGCCGCACTGCCTGCGGGCGCGAGCTCCATCAGCGATTTCTCGCATCACATCGAACTTGCGATTGAACGTGCCTGGGTGCTTGCCACCCTGGAGTTCGGCGACAGGCGCGTGCGAGGCGCGTGGCTGATAGCCGCGCTCGCCGGCACGCCGGAGCTGCGACGCATACTCCTTTCCATCTCGCCAGCGTTCGGACGTATCCCGGCAACCGGCATGGGCGAAGCGCTGACTGCATGGATCGAGGGTTCGCCAGAGTCCGCCGACATGCCTTATGACAACAGCGACTTTTCGCCCGCCGTACCGGGCGAAGCGTCGCAGGCCGTGCAGGTAGCGGGCAAAGGGTCGCTCCTCGACCAGTACTGCACGGATATGACGGCACGTGCGCGTGCCGGCGAGATCGACACCGTGACCGGTCGCGGGGCGGAGATCCGCGTGATGAGCGATATCCTGCAGCGTCGGCGTCAGAACAATCCACTGCTGACGGGTGAAGCGGGTGTCGGCAAGACGGCTGTCGTTGAAGGACTCGCGCTCGCCATTGCAGCGGGCGACGTGCCACCGACACTTGCCGGCGTACGGCTGATGTCGCTCGATGTCGGCGCCCTGCTCGCTGGCGCAAGCATGAAGGGCGAGTTCGAGTCACGGCTGAAGGGTGTGCTCGAGGCCGCCGTCAAATCGTCTGTACCTATCATCCTGTTCGTCGACGAAATCCATACGCTCGTCGGCGCGGGTGGCCAGGCTGGAACGGGAGACGCCGCCAACCTGCTCAAACCTGCGCTCGCGCGCGGTGCGGTACGCATGATCGGCGCGACGACATGGTCTGAATACAAGCGGCACATCGAGAAGGACCCTGCCCTCACCCGCCGCTTTCAGGTATTGCAGGTTCCCGAACCCGAGGAAGTGGCCGCCATCGACATGGTGCGCGGACTCGCCGCTGCGTTCTCGAAGCATCACGGCGTGGTGATTCTCGACGAGGCGATCCGCGCAGCCGTCACGCTGTCGCACCGCTACATTCCGTCGCGGCAATTGCCCGACAAGGCGATCAGTCTGCTCGACACCGCGTGCGCGCGCGTGGCGCTGTCGCAGCATACACCGCCTCGCGAACTCCAGAATGTACGTCAGCGCCTTCAGGCAGCGCACGTTGAACGCGAGCTGCTTGAACAGGAAGCACGCATCGGACTCGATGCAGACAAGGCAATGGCTGCGGTGCAGGCGCGCATCAGCACACTGTCGGCGCAGGAAGGTGCGATCGACGCGCGCTGGCAAACGCAGCTTGCCGCTGCCAGGGCACTTGCACGGGCCCGAGCGGCCGTTGCTGCTGGTGATGACGATGCGCCCTCGCTTGACACGCTGCGCAATCTCGAACGGATGCTTTGCGATCTGCAGGGCGACACACCACTGGTCTTTCCCGACGTGGACGCAGCGATCATCGCGGAAATCGTCTCCGACTGGACGGGCATTCCTGTCGGCCGCATGGTGACGGACGAAATCACCGCCGTGCGCACGCTGCCAGAAACACTTGGTGCCCGCGTGATCGGACAGTCCGATGCGTTGCACCAGATCAGCGAGCGGGTGCAGACCGCGCGTGCAGGGCTTGCCGATCCGAAAAAGCCGCTGGGCGTGTTTCTGCTTGCAGGCCCTTCCGGCGTCGGCAAGACGGAAACGGCGCTCGCGCTGGCCGAAGCGCTCTACGGCGGCGAGCAGAACCTGATCACGATCAACATGAGCGAGTATCAGGAAGCGCATACCGTCTCGGGCCTCAAGGGCGCGCCGCCGGGGTACGTCGGCTACGGCGAAGGCGGCGTACTGACGGAAGCGGTCCGTCGCCGCCCGTATTCGGTCGTGCTGCTCGACGAGATCGAAAAGGCGCATCACGACGTCCACGAAATGTTCTTCCAGGTGTTCGACAAGGGCTACATGGAAGACGGCGACGGACGCTACATCGACTTTCGCAACACGACGATCCTGCTTACGAGCAACGCCGCATCGGAACTAACTGCAAGCCTGTGCGCGGACGCGACGCTCGCCCCCGATCAGGACGGCCTGCGTGAGGCGCTCGCACCGGAACTGCTGAAGACGTTTCCTGCCGCCTTCATGGGTCGCGTCACTGTGGTGCCCTACCGGCCGCTCGCTCACGCATCGCTCGCAAGCATCGTGCGTCTGCATCTGAACCGCGTCGTGCGTCGCATGGCCGACGGTCACGACATCGCGCTTCGTTACAGCGAGCGCGTCGTCGACTACATCGTCGCCCGCTGCCTCGTGCAGGAAACGGGTGCACGTGTGCTGATCGGCTTTATCGAACAGCACATCCTGCCGCGGCTGTCAGCGCTCTGGCTCGATGCGTTCTCCTCGAAGCGCGCACTGACCGGCATCGGCGTCGACATCATCGATAGCGATGCGCCGCCATCCGCCGCGATCGTTTTCGAGCCTTCCGGCCACGACGTGCCCGATGTCGCGCCGGCGGTCGGTGCCGACACTGTTACCCCTGTTTCAATCGGCGAGACCCAATAAAGCTGCCGATCTTTTCCCACGCTCACGGAGTCCATGCATGTCCGTTTCAAACAGTTCGCAGAAGTTCATCGCGCGCAACCGTGCCCCGCGCGTCCAGATCGAGTACGACGTCGAGATCTACGGTTCCGAAAAGAAGGTGGAACTGCCGTTCGTGATGGGCGTGCTGGCCGATCTGTCCGGCAAGCCCGTTGAACCGCTGCCCGCCGTCGCCGACCGCCGCTTCCTCGATATCGATATCGACAACTTCGATGAGCGCATGAAGGCGATCAAGCCTCGCGTCGCGTTCGCCGTGCCGAACACGCTGACGGGCGAAGGCCAGCTGATGGTCGACATGACCTTCGAAAGCATCGAAGACTTCTCGCCGGCCGCCGTAGCAAGCAAGGTCGATTCGCTCCATCAGCTGCTGCAGGCCCGCACGCAACTCGCCAACCTGCAGACCTACATGGACGGCAAGTCGGGCGCTGAAGCGCTGGTCAACAGGCTGCTGGCCGATCCTGCCCTGCTGAAGTCGCTCGCGGCTTCGCCGAAGCCGAAAGCCGCCGACGAAACGACGACGTTGAACTAAGGACGGCCGATTCCTAAACGGCATCCCAACAGAACCGAATCAAGGAAGATAGAGGAACACCATGGCAACACAGCAGGTACAGGCAGCCAGCGCTGCGAAGCATGCGCAGGGCGATTTCGCGCAACTGCTCGAGCAGGAATTCCGCCCGAAGACCGATGAAGCCCGCGAGGCCGTCGAGTTCGCGGTCCAGACGCTCGCCGAGCAGGCGCTGCAGCAGTCCATCACGATCAGCGACGACGCGTACAAGAGCATCGAAGCGATCATCGCGCAGATCGATCACAAGCTCTCCGAGCAGATCAACCTGATCCTGCATCACAACGATTTCCAGAAGCTGGAATCGGCGTGGCGCGGTCTGCATCACCTCGTGTCGAACACCGAAACCGACGAGCGCCTGAAAATCCGCTTCATGGACGTATCGAAGGAAGAACTGCGTCGCACGATGAAGCGCTACAAGGGTCTTGCATGGGACCAGAGCCCGCTCTTCAAGCAGATCTACGAAGAGGAATACGGCCAGCTCGGCGGCGAACCGTACGGCTGTCTCGTCGCGGATTACTACTTCGACCACACGCCTCCCGATGTGGATCTGCTCGGCTCGATCGCGAAGATCTCGGCCGCTGCGCATACGCCGTTTATCTCGGGCGCATCGCCCTCGGTGCTGCAGATGGAGTCGTGGCAGGAACTCGCGAACCCGCGCGACCTCTCCAAGATTTTCGCGCAGAACCTCGAATATGCGCCGTGGAATTCGCTGCGCGCCACCGAAGACGCGCGCTACATCGGTCTGGCGATGCCGCGTTTCCTGTCGCGTCTGCCCTATGGCGCACAAACGAATCCTGTTGACGAGTTCGACTTCGAAGAAGACACGCAGGGCCCGGATCATCGCAACTACGCATGGGCCAATGCGGCGTACGCGATGGGCGTGAACATCAACCGCTCGTTCAAGCTGTATGGCTGGTGCTCGCTGATTCGCGGCGTCGAGTCGGGCGGTACCGTTGAAAACCTGCCGTGCCACACGTTCCCGACCGACGACGGCGGCATCGACATGAAGTGCCCGACCGAGATCGCGATTTCCGATCGTCGCGAAGCTGAACTGTCGAAGAACGGTTTCATTCCGCTGATCCACCGCAAGAACACCGACCACGCGACGTTCATCGGCGCGCAATCGCTGCAGAAACCGGCCGAGTACTACGACCCGGATGCGACGGCGAACGCGAACCTCTCCGCACGTCTGCCGTATCTGTTTGCATGCTCGCGCTTTGCGCATTACCTGAAGTGCATCGTGCGCGACAAGATCGGCACGTTCCGCGAGCGTGAAGACATGCAGCGCTGGCTCAACGAATGGATCATGAACTACGTCGACGCGGACCCCGCTAACTCGTCGCAGGAGACGAAGGCACGTCGCCCGCTGGCGGCCGCTGAAGTCGTCGTCGAGGATGTCGACGGGAATCCGGGCTACTACCAGGCGAAGTTCTTCCTGCGCCCGCATTTCCAGCTTGAAGGTCTCACTGTGTCGCTGCGACTCGTTGCGCAACTGCCGTCGGTAAAGGAAGCGGCCTGACCGGATTCAACTGCTGGCGCTACGTATCTGGATCTGTCGACGCGTCGACAGATCCTCCATCATGAAGGAGATGCAATGCCCTGGACGTACAACCAGAGAACGGGAACGCTCACCGCGCCCGATGGACAGATAGCGGCAACCGATGGCTATTCCGGAGCTGGACAAGGTCGAAATAATTCGACGATGGAAAGCCAGCCGAACGTCGGTCCGATCCCTCGCGGCACTTACCAGATCCGAAGTGCGCGGCACTCCGTTCATACCGGGCCCGTTTCGATGGATCTTGCACCGAACGCCAACACGCACACGTTCGGTCGCAGCGCGTTCCTGATTCACGGCGACAACCTCACGCATACGGCATCGCACGGTTGCATCATCCTGCGTCGCAATGTGCGGGAGCAGATCAATCAAAGCACCGACAGGGAACTGATCGTTCAATGAAGCGATATCTCGGCTACGCAGTTGTGCTCCTCGCTATCGCCGCTCCCGCTTTCGCGCAAACACTGACACCTTCGGTGATTTCGCGAGACATTCAGACGAAGGGCGCCCGCGCGACCGTGCAATCACTGAGTCGCAAAGGGAGTTTCGATGCAGTGCTGGACAAGATTGCATCGGGAAATACGGCTTGGGTGCGCATCTCCCGCGATCTGGCGACGGGCACCGACGCGGGCGACTCGACAGGTCTGAGCGTTGCGCTTGCCAAGGCCCTTCCTAAGAATCCGAAGGCAGTGCTCGCTGTTCTCGATGACGGTCCGGTGACGGGCGCATCCGTCGTATGCGGCGTTCCGTTCATCGAACCCACCCCGCGCGAGGTCAAGGACTATCTGAACCGCGCTATCCCCGCCGTCAGGCGAACGCCCGAATCAGAGCGTCTGCCGCAACGCGCGCCGTGTCTGCGTGCGTTGGAGCATATCGCCGAGCAAACGTCAGCGCATCGGTCGTAACGACTGACGTATCAGTCACTAATAGAGCATCACTGATGCGGCAACCGTGTCCGCAATACAGCGCAGTACGTTTTTTCACTCAAGGAGTTTTAGATGGCACAGGATATTTTCCTCAAGATCAACGGCATCGACGGGGAATCGCAGGACGCGGCACACAAGAATGAAATCGAAGTGCAAAGCTGGGGATGGCAGATCCAGCAGCAGTCGAGCATGCATGCCGGTTCCGGTGGCGGCGCCGGCAAGGCGACGGTCGAAGATCTGGCCTTTGAACATCTGCTCGACCGTGCAAGCCCGAACCTGATGAAGTACTGCCTGACCGGGAAGCACATCGATCAGGCCGTGCTGACGGTGCGCAAGGCCGGCGGCAATCCGCTCGAGTATCTGAAGATCACGATGAACGACGTGATCGTCACGCAGGTTCATCCTTCCGGCAGCAATGCCGACAACGGCATTCGTGAAAACGTCCGTCTGTCGTTTGCCAAGGTCAAGCAGGAATATGTCGTCCAGAACGCCCAGGGCGGTAGCGGCGGCGCCGTGACCGCGGGCTACGACATCAAGCTCAACAAGGAAGCGTAAGCCTCCTTGTCCAGTGGGGGCGGGCGGCGCATACGCCGCCCGCCCCCTTTCAATGCTCCAATTTCGCCTCAATGCCGATGCGCCCGTTCACTCATGTCGTTGCACTTGTCTGCGTGCTCGGACTCTCCGCATGCGCGAGCAGCGACCCCAAGGCTGTCCATGAACCCGTCAAACTCGACCTGACGGTGACGGCTTCATCCAGCGTCAACCCCGATGATCAGAAGCGCGCGGCACCCATCATCGTGCGCATCTATGAGCTGAAGAACGCCGACGCGTTCAATGCTGCCGATTTCTTCTCGCTGCAGGACAAGGACAAGACCGTGATCGCGGATGACCTTGTCGCGCGCGACCAGTTCCAGCTTCGTCCCGGCGAAAACAGGGCTATCAGGCGCAACGCCGATCAGGCCACCACGACACTGGGCGTAATCGCGGCCTATCGCGACCTGCCGAATTCCGTATGGCGGGCAACCTGGACGCTGCCGCCCGCACCGCCGGCCGGTTGGTACCGTTTCGCGCCCAAACTGAAACTGACGATCAACCTCGACACCAGTGCGATCCGCATCACCGACGCACAACAGAACAAGTAATGGACCACACGCATGAGCTGGTATAACAAGGTCACCTGGAGCGAAGGGCTTTTTCTGCGCCCGCAACTGTTCCAGCAGCAGGAGCGCTATCTCGAACATTTCGCGCACAAGCGCGCAGCGCCCCTCTCGCCCTTTTTCTTCGGGTTCTCCCACTACGCGATCGACGCCGAAGCGCTCGCGCTCGGCAAGGTGATCGTCAAATCCGCCAGCGGCGTGTTCGCCGATGGCACGCCATTCGACGCACCGGGCAACACCCCGCCGCCCGCGCCGCTGACGATCCGCTCCGAGCATCTGGACCAGGTCATCCATCTGGCTGTGCCGATCCGCGTGCCCAACGCTGAAGAGACCACGTTCGACGAGTCTCCCCATTCGCTCGCGCGTCATTCCGTCTTCGACACCGACCTGCGCGATACGAACTCGATCGGCCAGGGTCCGAAGACCGTGCAACTGTCGAATCTGCGTCTGCGGCTGTTGCCGCAGAAAGAGCTGACGGATGCGTGGATTGGACTGCCGCTCACGCGAGTCAAGACGCTGCGCGCAGACGGCAGCATTGAACTCGACGACACCCTGGTTCCGCCCGTTGCCGGATACGGCGCGAGCACACTGCTCTCCAGCTGGCTGGCGAAGGTCCACGATCTCACGCGGCTGCGCGCCGATGCGCTGGCCAGACGGCTGACGGGCAGCGACGGCCAGGCCGGCACGGTTGCCGAGGTGTCGGATTATCTGCTGCTGCAAACGCTCAATCGCTACGAGCCGCTGCTGCAACATCTGCGGCGCGTTCCGACGACGTCGCCCGCCGATGTCTACGCGCTGCTGCTCGGCATGGCTGGCGAACTCTCCACCTATGTGCGTCTCGAAACGCGCCGGCCGCTCGACTCCCATCCGCCGTACCAGCACATCGAACCGCATCTGTGCCTGAAGCCGCTCGTCGACGACACGCACTGGCTGCTCAATGCCGTGCTGATACGCAGCGCGCAAAGCATTCCGTTCGCCGAGGCGGGATACGGCATGCGCAACGCGGTGGTCGATCCCGCCGAGATGCGCAGTTTCAATTCGCTGGTCCTCGCGGTGTCGGCCCAGATGCCGCCCGACACCCTGGTCCAGCAGTTCGCGACGCAGGCGAAAGTGGGACCGTCCGAGCGCCTGCCCGATCTGGTGCGCTCGCACCTGCCGGGCATCGCGCTGCAGGCGCTGCCCGTGCCGCCGCGGCAGATTCCGTTCAACGCCGGATACGTCTACTACGAAGTCTCGCGTACGGGACCGTTGTGGGAAGCGGTTGCCCAGTACGGCGGCATTGCGCTGCACGTGGCGGGCGATTTCCCGGGGCTCAAGCTGGAACTGTGGGGCGTGCGCGGATAGAGCGCGCGCATGAAAGAAAGCGGGCGCTCTTCTCTCATCGGAAGCGCCCGCTCGTCATGACATCAGGGGAACACAGTGAATCCAGATCGAGGACTGCCCTCATTCGGCACCGCCTTCGTGCCCGACGATCGCGCCGGGCACGCTGGCATGCAAAGACCATCGGGTGACCTTACACCAGGTCCGAACCCGGCAGAGCCGCCGCTCACGCTGCTCGCGGGCATTCCGCCGGGCGAACCACAGGCAATCCGTCTTCACGCCATCGAAGAGGCAAAGAACCCGTTACTGGAGGCAGCGCGCCCGTTGCTGCGCGCACTCGCGGACATGCCCCGCGAGCTTGACCTGCAGGCTGTCGATCAGCTGCACCTGTTGCTCAAGCAGGAAGTGCGTGTATTCCAGCGGGTGTGCGAGCAGGCCAATATCCGGCGCGACCACATGATCGGCGCGCGCTACTGCCTGTGCACGGCGCTCGATGACGCCGCCACGCAAACGACCTGGGGCAAGCGCGAAACCGGCGTCGAGTGGATGCGTAAGGGCCTCGCCACCGAGTTCCAGGAGGACCGTCAGGGCGGCGACAAGGTCTATCTGCTGATCGGCCGGCTGATGAACGAGCCGCACGAACACCTCGACCTGCTCGAAGTGATCTACCGGATTCTGAGCCTTGGCTTCATGGGCCGTTACCGGCATGAAGCGGACGGTGCCCGCAAGCACGACGCCGTGCGCCAGCGCCTCTACAACGAGATCCAGACGCAGCGCGGTGTGGTGCCGATCGCGCTCTCTCCGCACGTGCAGTCCGATGCACGCGGACGGCGCATGTCTTTCTACGATTTCCCCGTCTGGATCACGTTCGTCGTGCTGGGGCTGATCGTGCTCGGTCTGTTCGGCTGGTTCAAGTACCAGTTGCTCAACCATGGCGCGGCCGTGGAAAAGCAGATCGCCGACATCGGCCATCTGACGCCGCCGCCTGCACCGCGGTTGCCGCACCTGAAAGAGCTGCTGAAGAACGAGATCGCGGCCGGCACGGTGAGTGTCGACGAGGATGCGCGTCATAGCTCGGTGACCTTCCGCGGCGACTCGATGTTCGCGCCTGGCGGCGTCAACGTGAAAGCATCGATCGGGCCGCTGGTTGCGAAGATCGCTAACGAAGTGGTGAAGGTGCCGGGCAAGGTCACGGTCACTGGCTACACCGACAACGTGCCGATCAAAAGCCGCCAGTTCGAATCGAACGATGCGCTCTCCGAAGAACGCGCCACCCAGGTCATGCAGATGCTGCAGACGGCAGGCGTGCCGGCCGCCCGGCTCGAGGCTATCGGCAAGGGAGAGGACGACCCCATCGGCGATAACGCCACGCCGCAGGGCCGCGCGCAGAACCGCCGTGTCGAGATCACGGTCACGCCCTGACCCTACCCCCATCGGAATTCAAGCATGAAGAAGTTGTCGTTTCTGGTATCGCGCTGGTTCCTCGCGTTCCTCGCGCTGGTGGTCCTCGGACTGGTGATCTGGTTTCTCGGACCGTTTGTCGCATTCGGCGGGCTGAAGCCGCTCGCGAGCGCAGGCATGCGCGTGCTCGCAATCGCGCTGCTGCTCGTTGGCGTGCTGCTCTGGCTCAACGGCCGGTCGACCGTCGCCGTCTTCGTTGCACTGCTGTGCCTGCTCGTCTGGTATGCCGGGCCGCTGCTCAGTTTCGGGCATGTCGAGCCGCTGGCGTCTGTCGCGGGACGTGTCATCGGCATTGCATCGATCATCGCGGTCTTCGCAGTATTCGGCCTGTACTGGCTTTTTCTGCGAATGCGCGATGACGAGGACTTCCTCAAGAAGGCACTCGCATTCGGTAGCAGGAAGGAAGCATCCCCGGCCGCAGGCAGACTGAAGGACATCGAGACCCGCTTCAACGCTGTGCTCGCGCGCCTGAAGTCCATGCGCACCGGCGCGCGCGGCATCGGTCGACTGTTCCAGGGCACCCGCTATCTGTACGAACTGCCGTGGTATATCGCACTCGGTTCAGCGGCTTCCGGCAAAACGAGCGCCCTGCTGAACGCGGGACTCGCGTTTCCTGTCGGTGGATCTGCACCGCGGCCAGCAGAAACTTCGCTCGGCACGCGGAACGTCGACTGGTGGCTGACCAACGATGCGGTATTGATCGACACCGCCGGGTACTACACCCGCCATGGCGCGTCGATGCAACCGCTGGCCGCGGCTGTTGACAGACATGACGGCGAAGGGAAGGCAACAGATCGTGCGCAAGAACGCGCGTCGGGCAGTTCAGGCACTTCCCCGGGCAATGAGGCAGACTGGCGCCGACGCGTCGATGAAGACGAATGGCGCGGTTTCCTTGGTCTGCTGCGCCGCCACCGTCCGCGTGCGCCGATCAATGGTGCCGTGCTGGCAATCAACGTCGACGTTCTCACCGCGCCCGATCCTGCCGTACGCGCCGCCGAAGCCGATGCGCTGCGCGATCGGCTCGCGGACCTGCGCAACGTGCTTGGCATCCGCTTCCCGGTCTATCTGCTGATCACGCAGATGGACCGTCTGCCCGGCTTCGCGGATTACTTCGGTTCGCTGACCGAGGAACATCGCGCGCAGATGTGGGGCTTTACGCTGCCCGTCAACGGTCAGGCCGCGCAAGGCGATCTCGCCACCCGCTTCGACAATGAACTCACACAGCTCGCGACGCGACTCGCCAGTGGCGTGAACACACGACTGGAAGACGAGTACGACGTCGACCGGCGCCGGCGGCTCGCCGTCCTGCCCGAAGCATTTGCGGCGCTCACCGCGCCGCTGGCCGAATTGCTTGCGCAACTCGTGCTCGACTCGCGTTACGACGATACCCAGTCCCGGATGGCATTGCGGGGCGTCTACTTCACGAGCGCCTTGCAGCACGGCGAGAAGGTCACGGCGGAACCACGTACGATCGTCCAGCGTCTGGCGACCGGCCTGAAGCGTTCGGTGGCCCACGCCGCCAGCGAATCGGACAGCCACCAGGGCTATTTCCTGCATGACCTGTTTACCCGGGTGGTGTTTCCCGAAGCGCATCTGGTGCGTCCGAACCTGCGCTGGGAATATCGCTTTCGCCTGCTGCGTCTGCTCGGTCATGCGCTCGCCCTGCTGCTGTTCGTATGGCTCGCGATCGGCTTGCGTATGAGTTTCGGCAACAACAGTGACTATCTGGACGCCATCGCGCGCAAGACGCAGGCGCTTGCCGCGAAGGTCGCGCAGCTCTATCGTGATCCGAAGCCGGAGGCCGTGCCTGATACGCTCAGCGAGGCACGCTATCTGCCGACCTGGCGGGGCCTCGATCTGTCCGACCCCGACAGCGCTTTCCGGTACGGTCTGTACAGCGCGCCGGGCGTGGTCGATGCGAGCCGCGAAACGTATCGCGCGCTCGAAGACAACCTGCTGCTGCCGTCGATCGTCCATCGACTGGAGGACGTCATTGCGCAGTCGATGGCGAACAAGGATGCGAAGGGCACCTACGACGCGTTACGCGTCTACCTGATGCTTCACGACAAGGCGAAGTTCAACGCAACCGACATCAAGGCATGGGTGCTCGACGACTGGGCGAAGAATGACAGCGCATCGATTTTCGGCGGCCGCGCGTCGATGATCGAACACGTCGAGCAGCTGTTTTCGGGCGAGCGTGTCGTGCAGTCGCCGCTGATCCGTAACGATGCGCTGATCCAGCAGGCTCGGGCCTTTCTCGATGCCAGCAATGCGACGCAGCGCCTTTACGACCGTGCCAAAGCGGACATGCAGAAGGAAGCGCCCGACGAGTTCACGCTGTTGCGCGCGGTTGGCCCGCAGGCGGGCACGGTGTTCACGCGGGCGAGCGGCGCCCCGCTTTCGCGTGGCGTGCCGGGTCTCTTCACGTTCGACGGTTATCGCAATCTGTTCGACAAGCGCCTGCCCGAGTTCGTCCAGGCAGCACGTGACGACGATGCGTGGGTGATGGGACGTTCGTATCTGGGCAGTTTGTCCGATTCGGCTCAAAAAAAAACGGCTGACATCGTGAGCACGGTGACGGGCGCGGACGATCCACTGACGGAAGCGATCCGCCGGCTCTATCTCACGGAATATGCGCAGCAGTGGGATGCGTTCCTCGGCGACATCCGCACCGTCGCGGGCACGAGCCTCGCTTTCAACCTGCAGGTGCTGCGCCAGTTCGCAGCACCCGATTCGCCTCTCGCTCGCGTCGCACGCGCGGCCGTGCATGAAACGACGCTCACGCAATCGTTGGCGACCAGCGATGGCTCGCTCCTGCAGAAGACCACGGACCAGCTCAGCCAGAAGGCGGACAAGGCGCTGGGCATCCGCGCGGAAGAACGTATCGAGCGGGAACTGGTCGACGGCCATTTCGCCGCGCTGCGCGAGATGGTGACAGGCAACGGCGACACATCGACAGCGAACCAGCCCGCGAACGCGCAGGCCGGCAAGACCGGACTCGATGGCGTGACGAGTCTGCTCAACGACTACTACACGGCGCTGACTGTTGCCGACAACGCAATCGCGAACAACAGCATGCCGCCTGCGAGCGACGCCGCGGCGAAGCTGAAAATGGCGGCCAACACGATGCCCGCGCCCTTCCGTGAGGTGCTGCTCGGACTTTCGGTGCAAGGCTCGCACGAGGTCAATCAGGGCATTGGCCAGTTGCTGTCGCGCCAGATGCAGGCCGTGGTCAGCGATACGTGCCGCTTGACCGTCGAGGGCAACTATCCCTTCGCAGCAGATAGTACGCGGGACGTGAGCATCGACGACTTCACGCGCGTGTTTGCGCAAGGCGGCGTGATCGACGATTTCTTCACGAAGAATCTCGCGCCGTTCGTCGATACATCCGCCAAACCGTGGCGCTACAAGACGCTGCCCGGTGCAACCGAGCCGGTCCAGGGACCGGACCTCGAACCGTTCCAGCACGCGAAGCAGATCCGCGATGTGTTCTTCGGCGATCAGGGCAAGCAGCTCCAGTGGAAAGCCGATATCCGCGTGCCCGAACTCGATCCGACTGTGACGACGCTTGCGATCGACATCGATGGTCAGAGCATGCAGTACCAGCATGGCCCCGTCGCTCCGTTTCCGGTGAACTGGCCAGGCCCGCGCGGCGGTGTGCATGCGGAGCTGACCGCGAATCCGCGTATCCATGTCGACACGTCGACGATCGCGACGGATGGTCCGTGGGCACTGATGCGTCTGTTGCGTAAAGGGCAAGTCATCCAGACCGCCACGCCCGGCCGCACGCGTGTTGCCTTCGACTTGGATGGACGCAAGGCCGTGCTCGATATTGCGAGCGCCGGAAGCGTCGCCAATCCGCTTACAGGTGATGTGCTGAGTACTTTCCGCTGCCCGAATTCGATGCCGGTGTTCGGTCTTCCTGACAGCGGTCCGCCGCCGGGTTTGCCGTCAGCAGGACATGCCGCTGCAATGCCGTCGAATAGCAGTCAGTGATGCCCGTACGACAACTGATCACTGCTAGCGTTACCGGCCGCCGTCGTTTGCTGACCATCGGCATCCTCGTCGCACTCGCATGGACGACTGCTGCGATCTGTCTTTGCATCCGCGGCTTGACGATGCCGACAGGCCAGGCTGACCTCGCCGTAGTCTTCGGCAATGCACTTGCCGAGAACGGTACACCCAAGCCAATCCTCCGCGCTCGCCTCGACGTTGCTTCTCAATGCTACCGATCCGGCGGATGTCCCACGGTCCTTGTCAGCGGCAGTATCGACGGCCCGGGGCTTGACGAGGCCGCCGCCATGCGCGAGTACCTGCTGACACAAGGCGTGCCGGACGATCGCATCGTCGTCGATCGTGCAGGCGACAACACGCTGGCTACGGCTCGCAACGCTGTCGCCTACATGCGAGCGAACGACCTCTCGCGCGTCCTGCTGGTCACGCAGTACTACCACCTGGCTCGCGCCCGCTACGCATTCGAACGGACGGGGGCATCACAGGTCTGTGGCGCCTGGCCGCACGCCTTTCGCGTGATGGATCTCTATTCGAGCTGGCGCGAAGTCCCCGCGTTCGTGATCTATCACGTCCGTCTTGGCCTGGACCCGGACGCTCGTCCGGTTTCCTTCCGCCCGATGCTGTTTTTATACAGGCTCATATTCGGACGAATCTGAAGCATTCAGGCCATATCCCAGCTCCATCCCGTAATGCTCTCCTCTCAACCGGTCCTTGATGCCACCTCTTGGCCATGACTATCGCTTTCGAGTCACCCGATCAGCCTGAAGTGATCGCCCTCATTGCCGATCTGGACGCATACCAGAACACCTTGTATCCACCCGAGAGCCGGCATGCCCTCGATCTCGCGTCGTTACAGCAACCCAATGCCCTGTTCGCCGTTGCGCGGGACAGCAAGCGATCGCACGCCGCTACCCGCCCGCGAGAACGTTCGACACGCAGCACATTACCTCACACTATGATATAAATAACCCTCGACGCTGCAGATCTTCGGCTACCAGACAAGGTAATCATGAGTGAGCAAAGCGAGCACAAAGGCGACTTCGCGACGGACGTCCGGCTTCTGCGAATCAGTGCCATCGCGGCTGTCGGCGGCGTGCTGAGCACCGTCGCGGCGGACTTCCTGTTGCATCTCATCCGCTTCTTCACCAACCTGTTTTTCTTCCAGACGGCGTCGACGGCAAACCATTCTCCGTCGCAGAACACGCTCGGGCTCGCCGTTATTGCCGTGCCCGTGATCGGCGGCCTGCTGGTCGGATTGATCGCGCGGTTTGGTTCGGAGCAGATTCGCGGCCACGGCATACCCGAGGCGATCGAAGCGATTCTGTTCGGCAAGAGCAAGATGTCCCCCAAAGTAGCGATCCTCAAGCCGCTCGCTTCAGCGATTGCTATCGGAAGCGGCGGGCCTTTCGGCGCCGAAGGGCCGATCATCATGACGGGCGGCGCAATCGGTTCACTCGTCGCGCAGTACTTTCACCTCTCGAGCGCCGAACGCAAGGCGCTGCTGGTGGCGGGCGCGGTAGCCGGCATGACCGCCGTATTCGGCACACCTGTCGCCGCCGTGCTGCTGGCAATCGAGTTGCTGCTTTTCGAGTTGCGTCCTCGCAGCCTCCTGCCCGTTGCTATCGCGTGTGCCGTGGCGGGCTTTACGCGGCCGCTGCTTCTGGGCAGCGGTCCACTTTTCCCCTTGCAGACGCTTCCGCTCGGCCCGCTCGGCATGGTTTCGTCGGCCGTCGCGGGATTGATCGCCGGTGCACTTTCATGGGGTCTGTCGACGTGGCTCTACAAAGTGGAAGATCTCTTCGGCAGACTGCCCATCCATTGGATGTGGTGGCCGGCGCTGGGCGCGGTCGCTGTCGGGATCGGCGGATACTGCCAGCCGCGCACGCTCGGCGTCGGATACGACGTTATCGGTGATCTGCTGCAAAACCACCTTGCCGTGCAGGCTGTTATCTCGATCGTCCTCGTCAAGGCCGTGATCTGGGTGATCGCGCTCGCCTCGGGCACGTCGGGCGGTGTGCTCGCGCCATTGCTGATGATGGGCGCCGGCGTGGGCGCGCTTGCCGCGCCCTATATGCCGGGCGGCGAACCTGCCGTGTGGCCGCTCATTTTCATGGCTGCCGCGCTCGGCGGCATGATGCGCGCGCCCGTGATGGCAGCCGTGTTCGCGTTCGAACTGACTGGCGATGCCAACGCCCTGCTCCCGCTGCTGGCGGCTTCGGCCGTCGCCTACGGCTTTACCGTCCTGTTCATGCGGCGCTCGATCCTCACGGAAAAGATTGCTCGCCGCGGCTATCACATCTATCGCGAATACAGCATCGACCCGCTCGAACGACACTATGTCGACGAGGTCATGACACGTGCCGTCCAGACCATCGATGCAAACGTAAGCGTTGCGGATGCGCTTCGCCATCATTTCGGCCCGGGCCAGAAGTATCGCGCCTATCCTGTTGTTGCTTCCGGTCTTCTTGTCGGCATGGCGGATCGCGCACTCCTTGACGCGGTATCGGCCGCGAGAGGCGATATGCAGCTCGGCATGCTCTTCGCGCATGCGAAGCTCGAAATTGCACTGCCCGGTGAGACATGCAGAAACGTGGCCGCGCGACTCGCCATCACCGGCCTTGACCGCGTTCCCGTCGTCGAAAGCGAGAAAACGCATCGCCTGCTCGGCATTGTTTCCCGACACGATCTGGTCAAACCATCACTCTCCGTGTTCGCCGAGGAACGCGAGCTCGAGCAATTTCGCCGTGTGTGGGTTCCGCGAAGCGAGCGTTTTGCACCGACCAACAAGCGTCAGGATGCACCGGGCGAGCATGCCGACGTGGAGCACTGAAGCATTTATCCCGCTGGAGACAGACAGATGTACGAAAACGGAAAGATCACGCGATGGGTCAACGAGGTTCGTGCGCGCATAAACGTTTCCGCACAGCGAGCGCAGCCATCGGAACGCGAGCGCCATCTGCTCGACGTTCCCAACGACTACTACGCGATGTGGCTTGACCCTCGAATGGTCTATTCGTGCGCCCGGTTTGAAAACGGCGATGAAGACCTCGCCACCGCGCAACTGAAAAAGATCGATCATGTCCTGAGCAGAATCGGTCTGCAGCCAGGCCACCGGCTGCTCGACATCGATTGCGGTTGGGGTGCACTCGTCATCCGCGCCGCCGAAAAATTCGGCGCGCGCTGCGTTGGCATCACGCTGTCGAAAAACCAGTTCGACTGGGCCACCGAGTGCGTGAAAGCGGCTGGCCTGATGGATAGCGTCGAGATACGGCTGCAGGCCTACCCGGAAGTCGAAGGCCGGTTCGATCGGGTCACGAGTCTGGGCATGTTCGAATACGAAGGCCGTAGCGATCTGGCCGAATACATCGCTGCCTTGCAGGAGCGCCTCGAAACGGATGGCGTGCTGATCAGTCACGGCATCATGTCGAGTGGTCCAGGCGGCGGCGGACCGACGATCGACGACACCGCATTTTCCAGCCGATACGTGTTCCCCGACGATGAACTGCCCGACCTCGGCTACGCGTTGACGGCAATGCGCGAAGGCGGCCTCGAAGTGTCATGCATCGAGAACCTGCGACAGCATTGCGTACGGACGATGCATTTGTGGGAAGCCAACTTCAGGGCGAAAGAGGCGGCGCTGCGGCAGCTTGTGGACGAGCGGAGCTTTCAGACCTGGTCCAGATACTTGCGCGACTGGGCGAAAGCATTCGAGCACGACGAGGCGTCGATCTATGAGATCGTTGGACGCAAGGCGGGCACGCGCGCGAGCGCGCTGCCCTGGCCGGCCTGCACGTCCTGATCCATTCGGGGCAGGCTGGCCCCAAAGCCTCAACTCACAGCCAGATAGTGCTTCACGAATCCATCGCTCAGCACGTCCCACACCGTCGACGTGCCCTTCTTGACGAACCACGAATCGCCGGCCTTGAAGTGACGCGTATCGCCCGTCGACTCATCGGTAATCTTCACTTCGCCGCTGACGATTACCGCCTGCTCGTCAAACGGATAGACGAGGCGGAACCGGCCCTTCGACGTGCCGAAGTAAGCGGCCGAAACAGGCTCGGTGGGCGCGCCGTGCGTGAGCTTGCCGTACGCCTGCACATCGCCGCCTTCCAGGATCTCGCCGCCGATGCCCGACAGGCTTCCCCAGGAATCCAGCTCGGATATTGCAATACCAGGTTTGATTGCAGTAAGACTCATGTTGCTACTCCATAAAATAAAAACGATGTGTTAACGACGTCCGTGCCAGTAACCGGACGTCTGATGCATGACCTTGCCGAGCGACACGAGCAGCGCGCGATACTTGTCCTTGCCGGAAATCGACGCGCGCGGAATCGAACTGACGAGCCTGTAACGCTCCGATCCGCCGAGCACCCCTTCCGCGAGAATCTTGCAGATGATCTGACTCGGCGTGACGCCGAAGCCCGAGTAGCCCTGCACGAAAAACGCATTCGGACGATCCGGCAGCGTGCCGATCTGCGGAAACAGGTTGAGCGTCGAGGCCATCGGTCCACCCCACGCGAGATCGATCTTGACGTTCTCGAGATACGGAAACACTTCCACCATCAGCCGTCGATTCCACTCCTTGAGGTCGGACGGAATGTGCTCGACCAGCGACGTCGACGAGCCGAACAGCAACCGGTTCTCGTTCGTCACACGGTAGTAGTTGATCACGGGACGGATGTCGCTATACGCGCCGTGGATCGGGCTGATTCGCCGGATCAGTTCGGGGCTCAACGGCTCCGTCATCGAGTTGTACGCATACACGTTGATCGTGCTGCGATGCAGTTCGGGTTCGATGCCGTTGTTGAAGCCGTCGCAAGCCCACACGATGCGGCGCGCCACGACGCTGCCTTTGGCCGTGCGCACGCGAATGCGATCGCCATACGTGATATCCAGCGCGGGGCTGTATTCGAAGATGCGCACGCCGTAGATCTCCGACACGGCCTTCGCTTCGCCGAGCAGCAGATTCAGCGAGTGCACATGACCGCCGCCCATATGCAGCAGCCCCGCACGATACACCTCCGTGCCGATGATCTGCTGCACATCCTTCCCTTCGACATAGCGGATCTCGTACGGCGAGCCCAGCGACTTGAAGTCCTTCTCCCAGCTGCGCAGCGTCTTCGCCTGGCGCTCGTTGTACGCCATGTAGCCGTAGCCGCTGCAAAAATCGGCGTCGATGTTGTACTTCGCGATCCGCTCGCGCATGATCTGCGGGCCGAGGTCGCTGAGCGCGAAGATCGCCTGCAGGCCCTCTTCGCCGACATCCTTTTTGATCGCATCGAGATCGTGACCGATGCCTGCCATCACCTGTCCGCCGTTGCGACCCGTGCCGCCGTAGCCGAGATAACGCGCTTCGAGAACCACGACATCCGTGACGCCGTTTTCAGCGAGTTCGAGGGCCGTGTGAATCCCCGAAAAGCCGCCGCCGATGATGACCACTTCGGCCTGAATGTCGTCTTCGAGAGACGGAAAGCTCAACTCGTACTTCTTGGTGGCCGTGTAGTAGGTCGCTGTTTCATCCGCATGCATGCTCTTGCCCCTGGTTTGCCGCGACAATCCGAAAACGGACTTCGCTGCGTTAAAGCCCTGCCTTGAAGCTCTGCCGGCGCAGTGTCGCCGAGGTTGTCGATGAGTCATTCTGCGGCGACATATATCGGGCAGTGAGCACAAATCGGCAAAACAACCTGCGCTTGCAGTCACGTCGCTTTCGAAATCAGAAGTTCGTCCGAATGCCCGCCATGATGGCGAGCTGACGATCGGAATTGCTGTTCACGAGATTGGGAATCTGCGCGTAATTGGCTGCGGCGCCCGTCGAGGGATCGATGCCGAGCCCCGCGCCCGACGCCTTCTGCGCAATCGCAACGGCATACAGCGCGGTGCGCTTCGACAGCGAGTAGTTAGCGCCGAGGTTCAGCTGATGAAAACGCGTCGAACTGCCGCCGCTCGGCTTCGCGCTGTTGAAGATGTAGGCGGCGCCGAGCGTCCATGCAGGCGTCAGCGTATAGACCGTGTTCAGTTCCGCGATATCGAACGACACGTCGCGCCCTGCTTGCGCCGCCGTGGCGAAATACGCGCTGTTTTCGAGCCGCGTGTGCGTGTACACCACGGCGACCGTCGCCTGGCCGATATTCACCGAGCCGCCCGCGCCCCACGCCTTGATGGCCGCCGCGTTCTGCAACTGGCAATAGCTCGCCGCCGCGTTGGCGCACGAGAAGTCGCCGATGTAGCCGCTGCTGCCGCCCAATGCGGCATCGAGCGGATTGTCGAGCGTCATGTAGCCGGCGCTCAACGAGATCGGTCCGTTGTTGTAGGCAGCCGCTAGCGCATAGCCGCGCTTCGCCGAAAAATCGCCCGCCTGTCCGCCGAAGCTGAATGTGCCGCCGAACGTGAAGCCCGCGAAGTCGGCGCTCGTGAACTTCACCGCGTTGTTCATGTTGAAGGCTTCGTTGAGGTTATCGACGTCGCCGAAATGCGAGCCGTACAGCGTCGCCCATGCATTGCTCGACGCATAGACGCCGAGAAAATCCGAATACGAGTCGTATTGGCGACCAAAACTAAGCGTGCCGAAACGGTCGTCGCGCAAGCCGACCCACGCTTGCCGGTTGAACAGCGAGCCGCTTTGCAGCATTGCACCCGTGCCCGTCAGAAACTGGTTTTCGAGCGCGAACGTGGTCTTGAGTCCGCCGCCGAGGTCTTCCGTGCCCATGAAGCCCCAACGCGACGGCACCAGATTGCCGCCGCCCAGTTGCACGGCATGGCCGCCGTGCACCGAGCCGTCGGCGGCCGTCACCTGCTGGTTGGTCGAATAGATGACGCCGGCATCGACCGTGCCGTACAGCGTCACGCTGCTTTGCGCGTGCGCGTTCTGCATGCCTGCGCCGAGCACGCTGGTGGACAACAACGTCGACAGAAGTAGTTGCTTTTTCATAGTCAGGCCGATGTGAAGTCGAACGCCAGGACGAACGCCACCCTTACCGCGATGAATCGTCATCCGGCGTGTCGAAATAGAAAAAAGAAGGAGATGCGTTAGAAGCCGATGCCGCGCGTGTCGCTGCCCGCTATCGCGCAGCCGTCGCGTTTTGACGCATGTTCAGAGCCGCGAACTGCCGAGTCGCTCGTAAGCCGTGCGGTCGCGCCGCCGCAGACGCCGCGCCGTCACGACACCGGCGATCGCGAAGATGGGCAGAAGCGCCGTCAGCGCATACGACAGCCCCGCGCCCGCCCCTGTCAGCAGCGGAAAATTCGCGATCGCGAGCACCAGCACAGCCGCGAGCGCCACGCCCGACACCACCGGAAACACCGCCACACGCAACGCACTTTCGTGACGCGTGCCGATGCGCCTGAAGAACGCGAACACGGCCGCCGACGACAGCGTCATCAACGCGATGATGCACAGCGTCGCGACGTTAGTGAGCCAGGAGAACAGCGTGAGCACGGGGTCCGCGCGCATCACAATGAAGACGATCACGACCGCGGCCGCTATGCCCGATTGCCACAGGGAACCGATGTGCGGGCTGCTATGCAACGGATGCGTGCGTCCCATCGACTTCGGCAGCAAGCCTTCGCGACCGCTCGCGTAGAAGTAGCGCGACGCCGAGTTGTGAAACGCCAGCAGTCCCGCATAGACGCTCGTGATGAACAGCACGCTCATCGCGGCAGTCAGCGTGCGGTTCGCGTAGTGATCGGACAGCGTGTAGAGAAACGTGGTCGGATCGGACAGCGCCGTCAGTGTCTTGACGATGTCGCCCGCACCCGCGCCGATCACCATGCACCACACGGAGAACGCATAGAACCCGCCGATCAGCAGGACCGAGATATACGTGGCGAGCGGCACGGTGCGCTGCGGGTCCTTGGCTTCCTCGCTGTAGATCGTCGTCGCCTCGAAGCCGATGAAGCTCGCGAAGCAGAACAGGAAGCCGATCGCCGGCGTGCCGCTCAGGAATACGCGCGGCGTGAACGAGGCGGCGTCGATGCCGTGCGCGCCGCCGCTGCGCAGAATTGCCAGATCGAGAATCAGCACCACCACGTATTCGCCCAGCACGAGCAGCGACAGCACCTTGGCGGACAGATCGATTTGCCGGTATCCGAGCACGGCAACGCTTGCCATCGCGACCAGCGAGCAGACCCACCACGGCGCGTTCACACCGAAGTGCGTCGCGAGAAAGCCCGACGACACCGCGCCGAACATCCCGTACAGGCCAATCTGCATCGTGTTGTAGCCGAGCAGCGCGAGCAACGCGGCCGCGCCGCCCGCCGTGCCGCCGAGGCCGCGCGCAGTGAACGCGTAGAAACCGCCCGCATTCGTGATGTGGCGCGCCATCGCCGTGTAGCCCGCTGCGAACAGCAGCAGGATCACGACGGTGGCGATCAGCAGCGCAGGCGTGCCCGCGCCGTTGCCGAGCATGATGCCGATCGGAAAGCCGCCCGCAATTGCGACCAGCGGGCCCGCTGCCGAAATGACGAAGAAGACGATGAACCCCAGCCCGAGCGCGCCTTTGCGGAGCTCGGTCGAGGGCGTTGGTTCTGCAGCGACATTCATGAGGTCTCGCTCCATTCGAGGATAGCCTTGTGCTTCAATCGGGGCGTCGCATCGGACCTTGCACACTGCACGCCAACGCGCCGCCGTCGAGTGCAATGTAGGAAACCAAAATAGAAGACCGGCAGCACAAATTGGCAACCCGCGTGCTGAATGGACTCAACCAGGGTATTTGCCGAGACGCGCACTTGTACAGCGTACGGGTTAACGCGATCAGAAGGCGATTAGCGATCGATAGACGAAAGGCGAACGTCAGCTCTTGCGCAAGGTCTGCGAAGGCAGTTCGCCGAACAGGTCGCGATATTCGCGGGCGAAGTAGCTGAGATGCGTGAAGCCGAGGCGCGCGGCGGCATCACCGATCAGCAGTTCTTCGGCGTTCGTCGAGCGCAATAGCCTGTGCACGGCGTTCAAACGCAGCGAGCGCAGATACTCGACGGGCGTCATGTTCGTCACGCGCTGGAAGCTGGTTTGCAACGTGCGCCGGCTGCACCGCAACTCCTGGCAAAGATCGAGTACGGTGACGGGCTCCAGCGTGTTCTCCTGCGCGATGCGTTCGCAGCGCCGCACGATATCGCTGTACGTGGTGTGAGTGAGGTCGCGGTGCGAGTTCGTTGCGCCTTCCAGCAGGCCGAACAGCACGCTCAGCACTTCGTCCTGGAAGCGCTTGATGGAGGCGGGATGCGCGAATGTTTCGGCGTCGCGCTCGGCGGCATCGAGGAACGGTACGAGGCGACTCTGGAGGGCAGCCGCTGCTTCGGCGGGAAACGGCAACACGTTGTGCTTCAGCAGACGCGCCGCTTCTTCGCTGACGGTCACGGCGACGAGTTCCGTCATTGTTTCGACAGGCAGGCTCACGCCGACGTAGTGCATCGCTTCGGGCGTGTAGAAGCGGAATTCCTCGCCGGAGCCGAGCATCATCAGCGCATAGCCGTCGACCTTGCGGCCCTGGAAGGTGCCGAGCAGCGGCGCGTAAAGCGGCACCGCGATCGACGCGAAACCGGCGGGCGACACGCCCGCCTGCACGACGCGGCGGTTGGTCGACTCGCGGAAGAAATAGAACTCCGCCGATGTCGCCTGAACGAGCTTGCTCTCGAAGCGTCCCGGCGTCATCTGCCGGTAGACCTGCTCCCAGCCGTTGAGCGCAAGCGAATGATCATGCACGTCGGCGAGCGCGCTGACCCTGAAATCCATCTCCCCTCTCCTGTCGGTCAGCGCCGCCGCGTGCGCGGCGGGCACTGAGTCCGTGCAACTGCGTGCTGCATGATCCGGCTATCTTAATCCAGCACGAGGGATCAGGCCCGGCCCGTCAAAATTCCGCCCGACGAGCGGCCGTCCGGTTCAGTGCGCGATGCACACCGATTTCGTTTCGGTGAAGCCTTCGACGGCGTACTTGCCGAATTCGCGGCCGATGCCCGACTGCTTGTAGCCGCCGAACGGCATCGACGGATCCAGCGGCACATGGCAATTCACCCACACGGTGCCCGCGTCGATCTGCGGCACGAGATTCATCACGGCGCGCAGGTCGTTGCTCCACAAACTCGCTGCGAGGCCATAAGGCGAATCGTTGGCGAGACGCAGGGCTTCGGCGGGATCGTCGAACGGAATCAGTGCGAGCACAGGGCCGAACACTTCGTCGCGCACGATCGACGCATCGTGCGGCACGTCGGCGATCACCGTGGGGTTCACGTAAAAGCCGGCGCGCTCGACGCGCGTGCCGCCTGCCAGAAAGCGCAGGCCTTCTGCCTTCGCCTGCGCGATATGCTGCTCGACGCGCTCGCGATGATGCGCCGACACGAGCGGATTGATCTGCGCGGTGGGATCGAGGCCGGGACCGAGCGTCATCGAGCGCGCGACGTCGGCGAGTCCGTCCGCGATCTGCCTGTACTTGCTCCGATGCACGTAGATGCGCGACACGGCCGCGCACACCTGCCCCTGGTTCAGAAAGCCGCCCGCGAGCGCGCCCTGCACGGCCTGATCGACGTCGACGTCGGCGAGCATCACGGCGGGGTTCTTGCCGCCCAGTTCGAGCGAGAAGCGCGTCATGTTCTGCACGGCAGCCGTGCCAATCAACTTGCCTGTCGGCGTCGAACCTGTGAACGAAATCTTGCTGATGCCGGGATGCGATGCGAGCGCCGCGCCGCATTCGCGTCCGCCCGTCACGACGTTGAAGACGCCGGGCGGGATGCCAGCTTCGACGGCGAGTTCGACGAGCCGCAGCGCCGTCAGCGGCGTTTCCGGCGACGGCTTGATGACGATCGTGCAGCCTGCGGCGAGCGCGGGAATCAGCTTCCAGACGGCGATCATCAACGGGAAATTCCACGGCACGATGCCCGCGACCACGCCGACGGGTTCCTTGCGCGTGAACGCCGTATAGCGTGTGCCGGGCGGAAAGGGAATCGACACGTCGAGCGTCTCACCCGTGATTTTGGTCGCCCAGCCCGCCATATAGCGCACGTATTCGACCGTCGCGCCCACTTCGATCGCGCGCGAGATGTTGATCGACTTGCCCTGATTCAGCGTCTCGAGTTGCGCGAGGCCTTCGGCGTTCGCTTCGATCACATCCGCGAGCCGCAGCAGGATGCGTTCGCGATCGGCGGGACGCAGGCCGCTCCAGACGCGCTGCTCAAAGGCTTCGCGCGCGTTCGTCACGGCGCGGTCGACGTCCGTCGCGTCGGCGTCCGGCACCGTCGTCAGCACTTCGCCCGTAGCGGGATCGAAGACGTTCAGCCGTTGCGCCGAATGCGCGGGCTGCGGGCCGCCCTGGATGAACAGACCCAGTTCGCGGCCGATGAACGCGCGCACGCTTTCGTTGATCAGGACTTTTGCATCGCTACTCATGAATATGTCTCGCAGTGGGCATTGAGGTCGGGCGTTGCGTGACGAATGGGCTCGCCGCGCAGCCATGTCGGATCGACTGTAGGGACGCCTTTTGCCGGGCGTTAGCGCAAATTGGCAGTTCGACGACGGCTTGCGGGTAAACATCAATGCGCGACGACGCACGTTCAGGGACAGGACACCGCGCCGTCAGGCCACACGCAGCGCTCGAAACAGGCGCGCTTGCGAAAGATGCGCTCGGGCATCAGCACGGCCTCGGCGGCGTTCACCTGCATCAGCATCACGTAGCGCGTGCCGTCGTCGTGCGCGACGATGGCGAAGGCAGTCTCGTCGAAACCGCGGTTGAAGCGCGGGTCGCCCGTGAGAATGTCTGTGTCGTCGTGCAGGCCGCGGCAACGCGCGGCGTCGGCGATGTTCCAGCAGTTCGGCAGACGCAGCAGTACATCGGATACATCTTCTTCGCGCGAGATCACGGCGGCGCCCCGCTGCGGCACGCGACGGAACCAGCCAGGTGCGCCCGCCGGCTCGACGGGAACGGCCGCGACCGCATACAGCAGCAGACCGCTGTCGGCCGGCGATTCGGCGGACGGTTGCGCGGCGAGAACGATATCGGTCATCGCAGCCGTCTCTACTCAATGAAACAGCGCGCCGATCAGCTCGGTGCGGCTCGACACGCCGAGCTTGCGGAACATGCGCAGCAGATGCGTCTTGACGGTCGGCTGCGCAAGCGCAAGATCACGCGCAATCGCCTTGTTCGAGAGCCCGTTGCGCACGAGTCTCGCGATCTGTTCCTCGCGATGCGTCAGACGCGCGGCACGCCCAGGCGCATTCGCCGCACGCTCCCGAAGGCTCAACGCCGGCTCGCGACGCAGGCTTGCAGTCAGCGCGACTTCGAGCAGCGGCGCGAGCGCGTTCGCGCTTTCGATCTCCTGCTGCGAAAACGGCGCATCGGGCGCGAAGCGCATCAGAGAAAACGCGCCCGCGATACGCCCGTCATCGCGTAACAGCACTTCCATCACGTCGATCACCCGATGAGGCCGCAAAAACCGCTGCCAGTAGACGGACTGGCTGCGCAGCGTCTCGGGCAGTTCGCCCGCGAGCGTCAGCACGCTGCCGCATTGCTGGACATAGCGCGAAGGATGCAGCGGATCGAGCAGGCAATAGCGCTGCAGGTACGTGCGATGCATCACTTCGGCGAGCCCGAACAGTTCGAACCCTGACGGCTGACAGTCGCTGCCGATCCGATAGAACACGGTCGCGCCGGGTCGCACGAATCTGGCGAGCGTGGCGACGGCGGCCTCGAGCGCAGGGTCGTCGCGCGTGGTGTGCCGCATGTCGCCGTGTGTCCGAACACAGGGTTCGCAGAGCATGACGTCTCCTTCATGAGCCGGTCGAGGCTCGACCCGACCGATGGTACTCACGCGCATCGCGACGCCGTGAGCCTGAATCGGCAAATCCACGCTGCGTTGTCATCCTTTTGCCCGATGGTGCGTGATCTGTCTCGTGCCTAGACTCGTCTGACACTCATCGACTCTCATCGACACACGCACGAGGAACGGGCATGGAAGAAACGAATCAGTCGACGCCGCGCAGCGTCGTCATCACGGGCGCGGGCACGGGCATCGGCCAGGCTTGTGCCGAACTGTTCGCGGCACAGGGCGCGCGCGTCGCGCTGGTCGGCCGCCGCCGCGCACCGCTCGAACGGGTCGCGGCGCGAACGGGTGGTCTGGTGCTCGAAGGCGATGCGGCCAGCGCCGCCGACTGGACGCGCTTCATTGCGCGACTCGATGAAGCGCACGGCGGCGTCGACACGCTGATCGCCTGCGCGGGCGGTCTCGGCGCAGGCACGGCGGGAGCGACCGACGACCACGTATGGTCCGCCGCGATGCGTGCGAATCTCGACACCGCGTTCGTCAGCGCGCGCGCCTGTCTGCCGCAACTGATCGCACGACGCGGATCGATCGTGCTCGTCGCGTCGATTGCGTCGCTGGCGGCAGGGCCCGCCGTGTGCGGCTACACGACGGCCAAGCATGCGCTGCTCGGTCTCATGAAGTCGCTCGCACGCGACTACGGCCCCCATGGCGTGCGCGTGAACGCCGTATGTCCGGGCTGGGTGCGCACGCCGATGGCCGACGAAGAGATGCAGCCACTGATGCAGCACCACGGCGACACGCTCGACGAAGCGTATTCGCGCGTCTGCGCCGACGTGCCGCTGCGGCGCGCCGCCCATGCCGACGAGATCGCGCAGGTGTGTGCGTTCCTCGCGTCACCGGCGGCGTCGATCGTGACGGGCGCGACGCTCGTCGCGGATGGCGGGTCGTCGATCGTCGATGTGCCTACTCTGGCTTTCGATCGTCTCTGAACCCACCATCTTCGCTACCGCGAGGCGGCAAACGCGGCGGACGCTTCGGGCAGCGTCGCGCCGCCGTCGACGACGATGGTCTGCCCCGTCACGTACGACGCGCCCGCCGATGCGAGATACAGCATCGCCGCAGCGATATCGGCGGGCTCGCCGAGACGCCCGAGCGGCACGGCGCCCGCGATGCGCGCGCTGAGCGCGGCGTCGCCGAGATTGTCCATCGCGGGCGTGCGGATCATGCCCGGCTCGACGCCGTTCACCGTGATGCCGAGCGGCGCGAGTTCGAGCGCGGCGGCGCGAATGAAACCGTTGACGCCCGCTTTCGACGCCGCATAGTGCGCAAGACCCGGATACGCGACACGCGGCCCTGTCACCGACGACGTGACGAGCACCCGCCCGCCGCCCTGCTTCACGAACAGCGGCGTCGCCGCCTGCGTGAGCCAGAACAGCGCGGACAGATTGACGGCCAGCGTGCGTTCGAGCAACGGCGGCGTGATCTGCGCAAACGGCGTCAATGGAAAATACGCAGCGTTGTGCACCAGCACGTCGAGGCGGCCGTAGTCGGCTTCGATCTGCGCAATCAGACGCACGATAGCGCCGTGCGTGGCGAGGTCGGCGTCGTAGGCGCGGTGCGTCTGCACGTCATGCGGGCGAGACGCGCTTGCCAGCCAGGCACGCGCGGCATTCGCATCGATATCCGCGACGGCAACGGACGCGCCCTGCGCCGCGAACGCCTCCGCAATGCCGCGCCCGATGCCTTGCGCGCCGCCCGTGACCAGCACGACCTTGCCCGCGAATGGCAACCCAAGCGCCGCGCTCATTGCGGATGCCGCGTCACGTTGAGCACTTGCGCGTGCGCGCCGACCGGAAAGTTCGACAGCGCGTCGAAACGGCTTCCCTGATAGCCGAAAATCTTGCCGTCCGTCTTCATCCTTTCGAGATCGATCATCACGACGCCGAGCGTCGGCACGATCTTCTCGCGCCACACGAACAGATACAGCTTCTCGTCGATGCCGATCATGTGGCAACGGTCCACATCGGCGAGACCTGCTTCGACGCCCGACAGACATTGCCATGCGTAGAAGTGGTCGCTCAGGTAGATATGCTCGTAGCGTTCGGTCGCGCTATACGTGTACAGGTTGCGCATGCCGATCAGTTCGTTGGTCGGCTGATGCAGCGGCGCGTCGACGTTCCCCGCATCGCCGCAGATGCGGCCATGGCGTATCCGCGCCTGCACGCCCGTCAGTTCCAGACCCCGCTCAACGCGTGTGAACGCGTCGATGCGCGTTTCCTTCTCGCCCGGCAGCACGCCCGTCACCACCGTGCAAAGCTGCCTGTGCACATCGAGCACATAACTCGTGCTCGCCGCGCGCGGCTGGCCCTCTTCGTCCACGAGCGCTTCATCCGCACCGATGTAATCGACGAAATAGATGCCTTCGCGCACCGAGGTCACGCGGCACGCATGACGCTCGCGCGGTTGCGCGGGGCGTGTCGCTCCCGCCGCAATGCGTTCGACATCGACCGTTTGCGCAACGGCAAAATGCAGCGTATCGACGTCGCCGTCTGCAAAGGTCAACACGAACGTGCGGCCTTCCAGATCGCCGACGGGCGCAAGAATATGGCTGTCGGGCGCAAAGCCGTCGGCGAGCGCGCCGACCTGGATGAACTTCGGTTGAGACGTCATGATGGACTGGACTCCTGTGATCGAGGGTGATGAACACGCGTCGCGCGGATTCGCGGCGACGCATGCATCCACTCTACGAACAGGGCCCCGCGCAGGGCATCGACCAGAAGGATGACAACGCGGCAAGCTACCGCTTCAGGCCGGCGCGGCGGTGTCGTGATCGAACGCGGGCGCCGACGCCACGGCATCGGCGAAACAGTCGATCAGATAGTCGCAGGCCGCCGTATTGAGCGCATCGCGCCGCGAGATGATGCCGACGGATACGCGTGGCAGCGGCTCGCGCACAGGCAGCGCGATCACGTGCTGGCGAAACCATTCGGATTCGAGAAAGCTCTTCGGGCAGCAAGACAGATAGTTGCTGTTCGACGACAGCGAGAAACTCGCGCTGAACGAACTGCATTCGACCACGACACGCGGCGCGGCCGCGCCCACGCTGACGAAATAGTCCTGCAGCACGCGGCCGATGCTCTCAGGCGTCGTGTTCAGCACCCACTCTGCGCCCTCCAGCTCCGCGATGGACTGCGCTTTCGCAAGCGGATGCCCTTTGCGCGCCGAGATGATCAGCTCCGCTTCCAGCAGCGGACGAAACTGGAATTCGCCCGTGATCTTCGAGTCGTCGACGATCGCGATCGCGAAGTCGAGCGTGCCGTCGCGCAGACCCGCGAGCGCCGAACTCAAGAAGCCTTCCTGCACCGACAGACGCGTCTTCGGCATGCGCAGCCGGAAGGTGTGAATCGCGCGAGGCAGGTACTTGAGCGAAACGAGCGGCGTGACGGCACACGACACCGTGCCGCCCTCGAAGCCCGATAGCTGGATCACGTCTTCGCGCGCGTGCTGCATCTCCGCAAGGATCAGCTTCGCGCGCGCGTAGATCGCCTGACCGAACTGCGTGAGTTGCGCGCCGCGGGCATTGCGCGCGACGAGCGGCACGCCGAGATCCTGTTCCAGTTCGCGGATCGCCTTCGTGAGCGCGGGTTGCGACAGACAGACCGTGCGCGCGGCGGCACGCAGACTGCCGTGCTCGGCAATCGCGACGAGTGCGCGTAGCTGGTTGTGTTTCAAGCGCGTCAGCCGGTTGTGGTGATGAGATAACCCATCCTACCTCGACATCATCGCCGCCGACATGAGGCTTACCCCGCATAGGCGGCGCCGGCGATAACCACTCGTTATCGCGATAAGAAAAAGCAACTCCGTCGTGTTTTTTTGTCTCTCTAGACTTGCCCTGTCGTCATGCAGTTTTCATCGGCGTCAGCAGGTGGCTTACCTGCACGACGCCTCCGACGCGCCGTTTCGACGAACGATTCACTTTCGACAGGGATGCCGTTCATGAAGTCACCGTCACTCAGTTCCGCCGCCGCGACCTCATCGGCGGCACGCACGAAACCGATCTCCACGCGCACGCTGATCGTCGCGACGACGATCGGCAATGCATTCGAGTTCTTCGACCTGACCGTCTACAGCTTCTTCGCCGTGCTGCTCGGCAAGCTGTTCTTTCCGGCAGCATCCGCGCAACAGCAATTGCTGCTTTCCGTCGGCACGTTCGGCGTCGGCTTTATCGCGCGACCCATCGGCGGCGTGATGTTCGGACTGCTCGCCGACCGCTTCGGGCGCGTCGCCGCGATGAACCTCACGCTGCTGACGATGGCGCTCGGCACGGGCTTGATCGGCCTCACGCCGACGTATGCGCAGATCGGCATGACGGCGCCCATCATCGTGTTGATCGCGCGGCTGTTGCAGGGCTTTTCCGCGGGCGGTGAAGTGGGTGTCGCGACCACGCTGCTCGCCGAGCGCGCATCGGCGCAGCGACGCGGGTTCGTCACGAGCTGGCAGTTCGCGAGCCAGGGCGCGGCTGCGCTCGCGGGATCGCTGGTCGGCTTTCTGCTTTCGCACTTTCTCGATACCGCGTCGCTCGAAAGCTGGGGCTGGCGCGTGCCGTTTCTCGCAGGCGTGCTGATCGCGCCGCTCGGCCTGTATCTGCGGGCTCGCATCGGCGAAGAAGAACATGGCGCGCGCAACGCGGCGCCATCCGGAAGCGGCGTGCTCAAGACGGTCTTCGCACGCGACGGCAAGCTGTTGTTGCTCGCGTTCCTGCTGGTGATCGGCGGCACGTCCGCGCATTTCATCGTGCTGTATTACATGTCCACGTACGCGATCAAGGTGCTGCATCTGCCGATGGATGCGGCCATGTGGTGCGGCATTCTCTCCGGCGCGGTGATGCTCGTGGTGTCGCCCATCGGCGGCCTGTGGTCCGACCGCTTTGGACGCAAGCGCGTGACGTTCATCTCGCGCCTGCTGCTTACGCTGCTGATCCTGCCGGGCTTTTACGCGATCGCACACAGCCCGACCGTGACGACGCTGTATCTCGTCGTCTGCGGGTTGGCCGCCTTGCATTCGATCAATGCGGGCGCAACGGGACCGCTGCTTCCCGAGATGTTTCCGCGCAGCACGCGCGCCACGGGCCTGTCCATTTCCTATGCGGCGGGCGTGTCGATTTTCGGCGGCTTCGCGCAGTTCGTCGTGACGTGGCTGATCGGCGCGACGGGCAATGCCGCTGCGCCTGCGTGGTACGTGATCGCGTGCGGCGTGGCGTCGCTGATCGCGCTGGCCTTCATCACCGACCGCACACGCGATGAAATCTGATCGTCCGATATGTGCTGAATACACCTCGAATCACCGAATCAATTGAAGAGTTCCGACATGGCTGACTATCTGCACCTCGATCCGAATCCCGTCTCCACCGACTCGCTGTGCGACGCATCCGCACTCACGCTGCTGGACCTGCAACACAAGCGCGAAGTGAGCGCGCTCGACATCCTCGACGCGCATCTCGCGCGCATCGACGCCGTGAATCCGCATGTCAACGCGCTGGTGACGCTCAACGACACGGACGCGCTTCGGCAGCGCGCCCGCGAAATCGACGGTCTCTGGATGCGCGGCGAATGGCAAGGTCCGTTGCATGGCTTGCCCGTTTCGCAGAAGGACCTGACGCTGACGCGCGGCGTGCGGACCACGTTCGGCTCCAAAGCGTTCGAGCATCATGTGCCCGCTCAGGACGCGCTGATCGTCCGCCGCTGCCACGCTGCGGGCGCGCTGATGATCGGCAAGTCGAACACGCCGGAGTTCGGCGCGGGCTCGCATACGTTCAACGACGTGTTCGGTGTGACGCGCAATCCCTGGGACCTGAGCCGTTCGGCGGGCGGCAGCAGCGGCGGCGCGGCGGCGTCGGTGGCATGCGGGATGAACCCGCTCGCGTGCGGCAGCGACATGGGCGGCTCGTTGCGCAATCCGGCCGCGTGGAACGGCGTGGTCGGCTTGCGTCCGTCGCCGGGACGCGTGCCGCGCGCGCCCGACACGAACGGCTGGGGCACGCTGGGCGTCGATGGCCCGATGGCGCGCAACGTCGCGGACACGGCCCTGCTGCTCAGCGCGATCGCCGGCCCGAGCGGCGAGATCGCGACGGAACTCGGCGACCCCGGCGCACTCTTCGCGCGCCCCTTGCAGCGCGATTTTCGCGGCGTGCGCGTGGCCATATCGACGGGGCTCGCGGGCCTGCCCGTCGATCCGGAAATCCAGCGCACGGTGCAGGCGCAGGCGCGCGTGTTCGAAGCGCTTGGCTGTGAAGTCGTGTTCGCCGATCCCGATCTGGCCGATGCCGAAGATGTGTTCCGTATGGAGCGCGCCTGGATGATCGGCACGCTCGTGCAACAGCTCGGCGATGACGCGCGCGCGCAGCTGAAGCCTGAAATCGAGGACGAGTGCAGGCTGCATCGCTCGCTCAGCGCCGCCGACATCGGGCAGATGTTCGTGCGCAAGACCGCGCTGTTTCAGCGCATGCGCAGCTTCATGAACGATCACGCGTTCTACGTGCTGCCCGCAACGCAGATGCTGCCGTTCGACGCCAGTTTGCGCTGGCCTACGTCGTTCATGGGCCAGACGTACACGTCGTATATCGACTGGATGCGCATCTGCTGGTATCTGTCGTCGACGGAGGCGCCCGTGCTGGCCGTGCCTTGCGGTTTCAGCGTGTCGGGGCTTCCCATCGGCCTGCAGATCGCCGGGCGTTATCGCGACGACTGGGGCGTACTGCAACTCGGCCACGCCTACGAACAGGCCGCGGCACACAGCGTGCCCCGTGCGCCCGTCATCGACGCGCACTGCTGACGCCACTCTTCGCCTTTCGCTGATTGCCGTATCGAAGCCGCTCCCGCGTGGAGCGGCGGGACACGCTCGCGCCTTCGTCGCGCGGCGGCGTCACGCTCTGCCCGTTCAAAGACATCCTTAACCGCAAGTCAACCGAGCGTCAGACAACATGAAGAAAGCGCTTTTCGCCGCCTGCGTCGCGGCCGCCGCACCCGTGTGCGCCCATGCACAAAGCTTCGTCACGCTGTACGGCATCATCGATGAAGGTATCAGCTATTTCAGCAATGCCGCGACCGTCAATGCGAACGGCAGCGTATCGGGACACAGTGCGGTGCGGCTCCTCAGCGGCGTCATGCAGCAAAGCCGCTGGGGCCTGCGCGGTTCCGAAGATCTCGGCGGCGGACTGAAAGCGATCTTCGTCCTCGAAAACGGCTTCGATGCGAGTACGGGCAAGGCCGGTCAGGGAGGACTGCTGTTCGGCAAGAAAGCGTTCGTCGGCATGTCGGGGCCGTTCGGAACGGTCACGCTCGGACGCCAGTACGACACGAACGTCGACATCATCGGGCCGATGGAGGCAGGCGGGCAATGGGGCGGCTATATGGCCGCGCACCCCGGCGATCTCGACAACATCAACAACACGAATTCGACCAACAACGCGATCAAGTTCACCAGCAACAACTATGGCGGACTGACGCTGGAAGGGATGTTCGGCTTCGGCGGCGTCGCGGGCAACTTCGCGCGCAATCGAATCTGGTCGGTGACGGCAGGTTACGTCAACGGACCGTTGATGCTCGGCGCGGGTTATCTGGATGTCGCGAATCCGAACACCTCGTTCTTTGGCAGCGGCGGCAGTCCCGCGACGACCGTCAATGGCGTGCCCGGCAACAACATGCTGTCGCCCGTGTATTCGGGCTATGCATCAGCGCGGTCGATGAGCGTCATCGACGCGGCTGCGGCCTATGTGATCGGGTCGGCGACGGTGGGCGCAGTCTGGTCGAACACGCGTTACCACGATCTCGGCGATCTGTCGTCAGGTCCGAATCCACTCGGTCTGAGCGGCACCACGACCTTGAACAATGCCGAAATCAACTTCCGCTATCAGTTCACGCCCGCGCTGCTGGCAGGCTTTGCATACGACTACACGAAAAGCAGTTCGGTCGCGGGCAAGACGGGCGCCACTTATCACCAGTTCGGCGCAGGCGTCGACTACCTGCTTTCGAAACGCAGCGACGTGTATCTGATCGCGGTGTATCAGAAGGCATCGGGAACGGACTCGACGGGTAAGGAAGCCGTTGCGGCCATCAACGGACCATCGGCGTCCGCGACCGACAAGCAGGCCGTCGTTCGTGTCGGACTTCGTCACAAGTTCTAGTCGAACCCACAAGTTGCGAGACGCGCTCGTGCGAATCACGCATGGGCGCCAACGCGCAGCGTGCAAGCGGAGGTGCGGAAAATGCTGCTCTATGCAGTGGCAGCGATGAGAGTACGCCCGACGGCCAACCCTGGCTGGTTCGTGCGATGCGACGACACTCAGGCGTCGGTCATTTCGACATCGGAAGATGTGCTCGATGTATTGTTACGTCTGCCGCAGGCGTGGAACGTCGTCGAACGTGCGTATCTGGCGGGCGTACACGACGACACCGACATCGTGGAAGACGACGTGCGGTTTGCGAACGGAGATGACAGAAGCGTGTTTGCGATCGTCAGCCATGACGACGGACGCCGTTACGTCGCATTGCTGCAGATCAACGCGGTCGAAGCCGTGCTCCTGCGCAAATGCCTGTTCGATCGCGGTGAAGATATCGACGCGTGCGTCGACTGAGATTACACACATGGACCTCAATCCGATTTCCATCGACGCCCGCCTCGAACGTTTCAACGACGCCGACGCGCACGCAGCCGCGCTGCACGGCTGGGATCAGGAGTACGTGCAGGTTGGATGCGGCCGCTTTAGCAGCACGGTCAAACAGGCATCCGTCGACGATATTCACGTTTTCCACGAGTCGGCCAATGCTCGCATCGTGCAACGCGGACGTTTGCCACCAGCGCGAACGATCGTCGGCATTCCACTGACGGGAAAAGGCTCCTTCACCTTTCGTCGATCTTTACTGGGTCCCGGCCGCCTGGTCTGCTGTTCGGACGGAAAAGAGTTCGACCTGCATGCGCCCGATGACATGCTGTTGATCGGCGTCGTCATTGCCCCCGTCATGCTCCAAAACATTGCGGAAGCAGCGGGTTTCGATGCAAGCACCTTCAGTCGACAAATGGACGTGCTCGAAGTGCCCAAGCCCGCGCTGTCACGCACAGGCTTGCGGATCGCGACGACGCTCGAGTGTGCACTTCAGACGGGTGCAACCGGCAACAGCGCACAAAGTCGCGAACTGGCCGGTGAAATCGAGGACGCGCTAGCCGACCTGTTCACGTACCATGTCGCACACGACAAGTCCCGCGAACTGACGCATGCATGTCATGCCGATATCGTGCGACGCTGCCACGACTATGTGCTGGCATCCGGAGACGAGTCCATCGATATCCATTCGCTGTCTGCAACCTTGGGTGTGAGCAGGCGCACGATTCAGAACAGTTTCCGCGCCGTCACGCAAACCAGTCCTCTCGTCTATCTGAGAGCGGTGCGACTTGCGCAGGTGCGACGCCTGCTAACGTCGACACCAGCGGATGCGCTCTCCATCAGTGACGCAGCAGGCAGATGGGGCTTTCAGCATCTCGGCCACTTCGCGCAATCGTACAAGGCGCAGTTCGGAGAATTGCCGTCGCACACGCCTCGTTTGTCTGAAGTCGCCCGCCGGTCGCATTGAAGGCGGGCAGGCAGCGATGTATCAGTAGCCGCCCCGCTCCGTCTTCGCTGTGACGTCCTGCTTTTTAAACGACGCGGCCAGTTGCGCGGCGGCCGAGGTCAGAAGCCCCGTGTCCGTTCCAACGGCGACAAACGTCGCCCCTGCCGCCATGTACTCGTCCGCGAAAGCACGATCCGGCGCAAGCACGCCCGCCGCTTTGCCTGCATTCCGGACGAGCCGGATACCGTTGCAAATGGCCTCGCGCACTTCGGGCGCACCTGGCTTGCCTAGATACCCCATCGACGCGCTCAAGTCGGCAGGCCCGAAAAAGACGCCGTCCACGCCGTCAACCCGCGCTATCCCGTCGAGGTTGTTCATCCCTGTGACGGTTTCCACCTGCACCAGCACACAGAGTTCACGCGCCGCCGTGGCCAGATAGTCCGGCACACGATTCCATCGCGACGCTCTCGCCAGTGCGCTACCGACGCCGCGTATCCCTTCGGGCGGATAACGCGTCGCCGCTACGGCGTCACGCGCCTGATCGGCGGAGTCGATCATCGGCAACAACAACGTCTGCGCGCCGATATCGAGCAGTTGCTTGATCACCGCCGCATCCGCTTTCACCGGCCGCACGACGGGATGCGACGAATACGCCGCGAGCACCTGGAGTTGCGCGAGCGTACTGCGCACGTCGTTGGGTGCGTGCTCGTTGTCGATCAGCAGCCAGTCGAAACCGGCCGTCGCAATCGCTTCCGTCACATAGGCATCGGCAAATGCAGCCCACAGGCCGAATTGCGTCCTGCCATCGGCGAGTGCCTGTTTGAAGGTGTTTTTAACAGGTTCCATTCGCAATGGTCACACGAAGTTGAGGGCGATGCCGCCGAGCGGGCCGTAATCGACATGAAACGTATCGCCTGCACGCGCGGCAATCGGCGCGGTAAATGAGCCGCTGAGAATCACGTCGTTTGCATTCAGCGCTTCGTCGTAGGGCGCGATCTTGTTCGCGAGCCACGCGACGCCCGTCGCCGGATGATTCAGTACCGCAGCGGCAAGACCGCTCTCTTCGACGGCGCCGTTCTTGTACAGCAGCGCGCCGACCCAGCGCAGGTCGACATCCATCGGACGCACAGGACGGCCGCCCATCACGATGCCCGCATTGGCCGCGAAATCGGAGATCGTATCGAAGACCTTGCGCGGCGCTTTGGTGTCGCGGTCGAACTGTTCGATACGCGCATCGATGATTTCGACGGCAGGCGTCACGTACGCAGTTGCATCGAGCACGTCGAACAGCGTGACGTTCGGGCCTTTGAGCGGCTTCGCGAGAATGAACGCCAGCTCTACTTCGACTCGCGGAGCAATGAAACGGTCCGCGCGAATGTCACGCCCGCTTTCGATGAACATGCTGTCCAGAAGCGGCGCATAGTCCGGCTCATCAATCTGCGACGAACGCTGCATCGCACGCGACGTCAAACCGATCTTGCGCCCTTTGATCACGTGTCCTTCAGCGAGCTTCATCTTCACCCATTCGCGCTGAATCGCGTAACCGTCTTCGATCGTCATCTCGGGATACGCCGCAGAAAAATGGCGCAATTGCGTGCGCGTCTTTTCAGCGTGATCGAGTTTCGCGGCGAGTTCGCGAATGATCTTCTCGTCCAGCATGATCCTTTCCTCCCGTGCTCAGCCCTTCAGGCGCGCATGCAGATTGTTATGTTTCCAGGTGCCCGCTTCGCTGAATTCGCCGATTTCGAGCGATAACGCCAGCCCATGTTTTTCGAATGCTTCCGCGAAATGCTGTTTGATGACGTCGAACAATGCATCGCCGGTTGCTTTCTTCACGCTCTCCGAGCGACCCGCGCCGATCTTCAGGTTCGCATGCAGAAACGCGGCATCCCGTCTTCCATCGGCGATGCAGAACTCTTCGCAGCGCAACGCGCGCACGCGTATGCCGCCCAGCGGATAGACGCGCTGGTCGTTATCGCGTTGCGCATCGAGACATTGCGCGAGCTTCTTGCAAAGCGCGCCGATGCTGTCTTCATTCGCCAGATTGGCGCTGTATTCGAGCGTGAGATGCGGCACGTCAACTCTCCTTTGATCGATCAGGCCGGCAGCGGCGTAACGGGGAAAATCGCATTGATCTGTCCCGTCCCCGAACTGCCGAAGTACGGCGTCACCACTTCGGCCTTGCCCTCATAACGATCCCAGCCGAGCGCACCCAGCAGCATCGCCGTATCGTGCATGCCGCCCTCGCCCCAGCATTTCTCGTTGTACAGCGGCAGCATGCCGCAAAAGGTCTTCCAGTCGCCCTTCTCCCACAGCGACACGACATGCCGGTCCGTCTGTTCGAGAAACGGATCCCACACCTTGTGCATGAACTGCTCCGCCGTGCCGTTGTTCGCGAAGTGATGACTGAGCGAGCCGCTCGCGAGAATCGCCACTGTTCCCTCGTAGCGCTCTTCAATCGCCTTCCGTACTGCCAGCCCGAAACGCGCACTCGTCGGCAGGTCGTGCCACATGCACCAGCCCGCAATCGATACGACCTTGAAGCGCTGGTCCGCATTCATGTAGCGCATCGGCACCAGCGTGCCGTATTCGAGTTCGAGCGAAGTCTCGCTATGCGCGCGGCTTTTCACGCCCATTTCATTGGCGACGTCTGCGATCAGCTTGCCTAGCTGCACGTTGCCCGGATACGCATACGCCATGTTGTTGATGAAATGCGGCAGTTCGTTGCTCGTATAGATGCCTTCGAACTTCGGCGCGCAATTGATGTGATATTCGCTATTGACGAGCCAATGCACATCGAACACGACGATCGTATCGACGCCCAGTTCGCGGCAACGTCGGCCGATTTCATGATGTCCGTCGATCGCCGCCTGACGGCATCCCTTATGCGGCCCATCCAGTTCCGACAGATAAAGCGAAGGCACGTGAGTCACTTTCGCGGCCAATGCGAGCTTGCCCATTGCGATCTCCCGTTCAGACGCCCCAGCGCGGAATGTGATGCGAACCGAGCGACACGCACACGTTCTTCGGTTCGAGGAACACTTCATAGCTCCACGTGCCGCCTTCGCGCCCGACACCCGACGCCTTCGTACCGCCGAACGGCTGACGCAGATCGCGCACGTTCTGGCTGTTCACAAAGCACATGCCCGCTTCGATGGCGGCCGCAACGCGATGCGCGCGACCTGTGTTCTCGGTCCACACGTAGCTGGAGAGACCGTATGAAATATCGTTGGCGAGGCGAATCGCTTCGGCTTCGTCGTCGAAAGGAATCAGGCAGGCTACTGGCCCGAAGATCTCTTCCTGCGCAATGCGCATGCGATTGTCGACATCGACGAATACGGTCGGCGTCACGAAATTGCCTTGTTTCAGGGCCTCGGGAAGCGTCGGCGCATCCAGACCGCCGCATGCGAGCGTCGCGCCTTCCTTCGGTCCCAGTTCGATGTAGCTGCGTACTTTCGCCAGGTGCGCCTGGCTGATCATCGGTCCGATGATCGTGCTCTCGCTCAATGGATCGCCAACGGTCAAACGCTTTGCACGCTCGATAAAGCGTTCCGCGAATTTCGCATAGATCGATTTCTGCACCAGAATCCGCGAGCCCGCCGTGCAGCGCTCACCATTGTTCGAGAAGATCATGAACACGGCGGCATCGAGCGCACGTTCGAAATCGGCGTCGTCGAAAATGACGAACGGCGACTTGCCGCCCAGTTCCATCGAGAACTTCTTCAGGCCCGCTGTCTGCACGATGCGATTACCCGTTGCCGTCGACCCGGTGAACGAAATCGCGTGCACATCGGGATGCGCGACGAGCGGCTCGCCCGCGTCCTTGCCGTAGCCATGCACGACATTCAGCACGCCGGCGGGAATACCCGCTTCCAACGCGAGAGTGCCGAGCATCGAAGCCGTGAGCGGCGACAGTTCGCTCATCTTCAACACCGCCGTATTGCCGAACGCGAGACAAGGCGCGACCTTCCACGTCGCCGTCATGAACGGCACATTCCACGGCGAAATCAGCGCGCACACGCCGACGGGATGAAACAGCGTGTAGTTCAGATGCGAATCGGTGGGATACGTGTGGCCGTCGACGCGCGTGCACATCTCCGCGAAATACGTGAAGTTGTCGGCGGCACGCGGCACGAGTTGCTTGCGCGTTTGCGAAATGGTCTGCCCCGTATCGCGCGTTTCCGTGTCGGAGAGTTCCGGCACGTTCTTCGCGATCAGTTCGCCGAGTTTGCGCACGAGCTTCGCGCGCTCACTCGCGGGCTTCGCGGCCCACGCGGGAAACGCTTCTTTTGCAGCCTGTACGGCAGCGTCGATGTCCTCGGCTGTACCGCTCGCGACTTCGGCAAGTACTTCCTGTGTCGCCGGATTCACTGTTTCGAAGTACTCGCGTGCAGCCTTCGGCTTGCCGTTGATCAGATGTTCGATTCGCATTGGCATGTCCTGAATGGTCAGTCGCGGTTGAAGTCCGCGTCGGAAGCAATCACGTTGGAAAGTCGGCCCAGGCCGTCGATCTCGCAGACGACTTCGTCGCCCGCATTCACATTGACGACGCCTTCTGGCGTTCCCGTCAGAATGATGTCGCCCGGCGCGAGCGTCATGAAGCTGCTCAGATATTCGATCAGCGCGGGCACGTCCGTCACCAGATCGCGCGTATTGCCCTTCTGATGCAGCGTGCCGTTCACCCAGGTGCGCAATTCGAGTTGCGCGACGTCGGCGATATCGGCGGCATCGACGAACCACGGTCCGAGCACCGTGCCGCCGTCGCGGTTCTTCACGCGCAGATTCGGCCGGTAGTAGTTCTCCAGGTAGTCGCGGATCGCGTAGTCGTTGGCGATCATGTAGCCCGCAACGTACTGCATGGCTTCGCCGCGCGACACCTCTTTTGCCGGACGGCCGATCACGACGGCAAGCTCGCACTCGTAGTGCATGAACGTCACGTCGGACGGTCGACGCGTCACACCGCGATGGCCCATCACGCTGCCCGGTCCCTTGAGAAACACGAGCGGCTCTTCCTGCTTCGAGAATTGCAGTTCTTTCGCGTGCTCTGCATAGTTGAGTCCGAGCGCGAAGATCGTGCCCGTCTCGATCGGCGCGAGCCACACGACTTCTTCCTCGCGACACACGCGGCCATCGGCGAGACGAACGCCCCGTTCGTGCGGATACGCTTCATGAATCGCGCCTGCGTAGGCAACACGGCCGCGCATCATCGTTCGGCTCCTTCTTGTGCTTTCATCGAGAAACGCAGCGGCGGCATATCGCCGATTGCAATGCTGATCGCGTCGCCTGCGTGCGCAACCGGCGCACCGTGCGGCACGCCCATCGTCAGCACGTCGCCGGGCGAGAGCGTCATGAAGTCAGTGACGTCGGCGATCAGACGCGCGACGCTTCGGATCGACGTTGCCGTGCTGGCGTTGAACTGCGCCTGGCCTTCGACATCGATCGCAATGTTCAGCGCGTCCGGATCGGCCACATGCCGACGCGCAACAAGCGCCGGTCCCATCACGCAAAACCCGTCACGCGCGCGAAACCGCACCGAAGGCCGATATACGCTTTCGTGCGGCACGCACAGATCCGCGACGACCGTGTAGCCCGCGACATGTTCCAGCGCGTTATCCGCGCTCACACGGCACGCCGTGCGCCCGATCACGATGCCGAGCGAACCGCCGATCTGCACGCCCTCGTCATCGTCCGGCACGACGATATGCGCGCGATGACCGGCAAACGTATTGCGCGGCTTCACGTAGAGCACGGGGGCTTTCGGCGGCGCCTTGTAGGGCGCGGCGTGAACGGCATCGCCGAGCGCGTCGAGCGCGGCGCGATCGTTCAGCAACGTTCCGTAGACCGCGCCCGACACAGGCGGCCTGCATGCCGCGCCGTTCGCGAGCAACACACCGACGCTTTGCGCATCGATATCGCGTGCGAGCGGCTCCCCTTCCAGATGAATTCGATGATCGGCAAGTACAAACATCCGAGTGCGCCTTTTCAGATTTACTCACATGTTAGTATTATTTCGCTTGCTGTGATCCGACGTCAAGATTTAATGAATCACTACGGGTTTCCCCGGAGACGACGCGGTCGCTGACCACTGCCTGGGGACTCACGGAACAGCGTGACGCAATCATTCCATCGCGGTCTGCTGCGCTCGGATCAGACCGTCAGCGATTCGCCAACGCATCCGCGGCAGGCGCTGCCTCGCGCAACGGCGTGCGCAGGATCCACAGCAGCGTCAGCATGCCGAGCGCAAGCAACACGCCGATTGCGGCAAGCCCGGTGTAGAGGCTGCCCGTTTGCGTCTTCATCGTCCCGACCAGCCACGGACTCACCGCACCGCCAATCGCGCCGATGGCCGTGATCGTCGCAATGCCGCCCGCGGCCGCGCTGCCGCGAAGATACGCAGTGGGAATCGTCCAGAACAGCGACAAAACCGCATAGATGCCGACCGACGCGACGATCAGTAACGCGACGGTCAACGCGATGCTATGCGCCGTCAAAGGCAGCAGCAGAAAACTCGCGGCGACTGCGAAGCCGCAGCCCGCGACGTGCCAGCGCCGCTCCATGCGTCGGTCCGAATGCCGTCCGATCAATACGATGCCGATTGCCGTGCACACCGAGATCCCGCCGCTGATCCAGCCGATATCGCTAATGTGATGCACGCCGACCTGACGCAGCAGTGTCGGAATCCAGAAGCCGATTGCGTTCAGCGCCATGAACACGCTGAAGTAGATCGCCGACAGCACATAGATGCGCGGATTTGCCAGCACCTCGGCAAGCCTCGTGTGCGTATGCGCGCCCGCCGGTTGCTGGGCGCGACCCTCGCTGAGCGCCGCCGCGATCTGCGCCTTCTCGCTATCGCTGAGCCAGCGCGCATCGGCGGGACGATCGTCGAGTACGAAGCAGGCAGCGAGACCGAGCGCGATCGCGGGAATCCCTTCGATCAGAAACAGCCACTGCCAGCCAGCGAGTCCGAGCGCGCCGTGCAGCCCGCTCATGATCGAACCTGACAGCGGGCCGCCGACAATGCCCGCCAAAGGCACGGCCATGACGAACTGACTGATGATCCGCCCGCGCCGCCTGTCGGGAAACCAGTAAGTCAGGTACAGAATGACGCCCGGAAAGAAGCCCGCTTCCGCAGCGCCGAGAAGAAAGCGCAGCACGTAGAGCGAATGTGCGCCGCGCACGAACATCAGCAGCACCGTCAGCGCGCCCCACAGGACCATGATCCGCAGCAACGTCTTGCGCACGCCGATGCGCGCCGCAAGCAGATTGCTCGGCAATTCGAAGATCACGTAGCCGACAAAGAACATCCCCGCCGCGATGCCGAACACGGCATCGTCGAGCTTCAGGTCCTGAAGAAACTGGAGCTTCGCAAAGCCGATATTCACGCGGTCGATAAAGTTGACCACGTAGCAGATGAAAATGAACGGGATGATGCGCCGCGCGACTTTGCCGAATACGGCGTCGTCGGCGGAGTTGCCGGAAGCGTCGATCATGGTGTCTCCTGTGTGCCTTTGTCGAAGGTCTATTTCTCTATTTGTCGTTCGGGTATCGACCGTCACCACTCGCCGAAGAACACACCCCAGTCCTTGTGCGTATCCGTGCGGCTGGCGACACCCGCATCGTCCATCGTCACACGCTGCTTGAGCGACGCGTGCCAGTCGACGAGTTTTGCATGCATCTGCGCGCGCACGGCTTCATGCGTGCGGTCGCCGCCAAGATCGACGAACTCGTTCGGGTCCGCTTCGAGATCGAACAACTGCGGACGATAGCCGAGCCAGTGCACGTATTTCCAGCGCGCATCGCGCACCATCCAGCCACGGCATTCATCCGGTTCCCGACCAAGCGTCAGACGCGCGCCGCGAAAACTGTAGTCGAGTTCGGACACGACATAGTCGCGCCAGCCGCCTTCGCGCAGCGGAGCGTTGCGTGTGAGCGGCAGCAGCGATCTGCCTTCGATCCGCTCTTTGTACGCGGGTAGCCCGAGCGCTTCGAGCACCGTCGGCACGACGTCGATGCATGACGTGAAGCGGGCGTCCGCCGTTCCGCGCGTCGCGTGCGCATCGGGCGACGGATCATAGACGATCATCGGCACGCGCTGCACGGTATCGTAAAACTGCTCTTTTTCGCCGAGCCAGTGATCGCCGAGAAAATCGCCGTGGTCGGCGGTGAAGACGATCAGCGTGTCCTGCCAGCGGCCCAGCTTGTCGAGCGCCTCCCAGACGCGCCCGAGATGATCGTCGATCTGCTGGATGAGCCCCTGATAGACGGGCCGCACCGTGTTCGATACTTCGTCGCGCGAGAAATTGATGCTCTCCTCGTGCTGCCGGTAAGCGGCCGTCACAGGGTGTGCGTTATCGAGTTCCGCCGTGCGCCGCACGGGCGGCAGGCATTGGTCGAGCGAATACATGTCGTGATAGGGACGAGGGGCGACATACGGCCAGTGGGGCTTCACATACGACAGATGCAGCGCCCAGGGCTCGTCGCCCTGCTGCTCGATATAGCGGATCGCCTGATCTGTCATGTACGCCGTTTCGGAGTGCGGTTCGGCGACGCGCGACGGCCAGCCCACATTGCGCATCTGCCAGCCGGAGCGCACGTTGCCGGCGTCGTCTTCGACGCTGATCACGTAATCGCTCCACGGCCGCTCGCTTTCGTACCCTTGAGCGCGCAACCACGCGGGATAGCCGCTCTCGCTACCCGGCTCGTGATGTCCGTCGTAGCGGTCGAGTTCGACAAACGAGCCCGCCGAGAGCCGCAAACCAACCGCACTGTTGCGCTCGATGTCGAGCCGCTCCATGCCTGACGCGTCCACCTGAACGTGCGTCTTGCCGGCAAGCGCGAGCGAGCGCCCATGACGGCGCAGATATTCTCCGAGCGTGATCTCGCCGATCGACAGCGGCACGCGGTTCCAGTTCGCACCGTGGCTCGTCATCGTGCGGCCGGTGTAATAGGACATGCGCGATGGTCCGCAAACGCCCGAACTGACGTACGCGTTATCGAAACGCACGCCGCGTGCGGCGAGCGCGTCGATATTTCGTGTGCGCAAATACGGGTGCCCGTAGCAGCCGAGGTGATCGCGCCTCAACTGGTCGCACATGATGAAAAGGATGTTTCGGATGGCTGTCATGGAATCGCGCCTGGATCGTCGAAAGCGGGTATGGCGTCGATGCTAGACAAGCCGCGAACGATTGACCTAGTCAAACGTATGTGCGGTTGCACAATCACGCATAATGGCTGCTTGCCCCCAGGACGAACAGCCCAGGACGAACGACCGTGCCGCGCTCATCCACCACCCCTTCCGCAGCCTCTGCGCCAACCGTGCCGCCCTTGAAGCAGCCGGGCCATATCGACCAGTTTCTGCTTTACCGGATGCACAATCTGACGCGCGTCGCGGTGCAAGGTGTAGGGCTGATGTTTCGACGCGAAATCGGCATTAGCCGCCGAGACTGGCGCATCCTCGCGTTCGTCGGCCAGTTCCCCGATCTGAACCTGACGCGGCTCGCGGAACTCACCGCACTGGATACGGTGATCGCGAGCCGGTGTGTGACGCAACTCGTGCGGCGCGGGCTGCTGGCGAACACCCGTCAACCGACGAACAAGCGTGTATCCGCGCTACGACTCACGGAAACGGGCAAAGCCGTCTATGAGCAGGCGCGTGCGGCCGGCCAGCAGTACAACGTCGAATTCGCCGCGTGCCTGAGCGATGACGAAGCGCGTCAACTCGAAACGCTGATGGACAAGCTGGAAGCCCGCGCGCACGAACTGACGAAGCGCGAAATCGAACGGAGCGGAGGCGCCGAAGACAGTGCAGGTGACGAATAGCGTCAGCGTGGCTGCGCTCGCGCACGTCAGTATTGGGCCGTGATTCAGCTGCGCGCGCTCGGAGTCGACCGGGGAGCGAATATCAGCAGAATGATTGCTCCCAGCAGCAAGACCGCCGTGACAACGTAGAGCCCGGTAGTCAGTGAGCCCGTCACGGTTTTCAGCCAACCCATCATGAACGGACTCGCAAATCCACCGACAAGCCCGAGGCTGTTTATCAGGGCGATGGCAACGGCTGCCGAAGACGTACCCGCGAAGTAGTCTGTCGCAATCGACCAGAACAACGGCATCGTCGCGAAGATTCCGGTTGCAGCCACCGTTAGCAGGACAATCGTCACGGAAACGTTCGCCGGAACGTGAGGAAGCAACGCGAGCGCAACGGCTCCCGCAATCGCGGCAAGCGACGTGTGCCAACGGCGCTCCATCGTGCGGTCAGAGTTTCGGCATAACCAGACCATGCCCACCGCGCTGATTCCGTACGGGATCGCCGAATACCAGCCAATCTGCGCGACGTCCGTCACGCCGCTCGACTTGAGCACGGTCGGCAGCCAGAAGCTCACTGCATACGTACCGCAAATGAAAGCGAAGTAAGCGAATGCCAATGCATAGAGCCGCACGCTGGTCATTGCGCGTCGCAAGCTCGCGTCGGTTCGTGAGGAGTTTCTTTCCGACTCTGCCACCAGTGCAAGCGTGAGCCGGTCCCGTTCTCCGGGCGTCAGCCACTTTGCATCCCTGGCGTTGTCGTCGAGATACGCGAGTGCAACGATGCCAAGCAGCACGGCCGGCGCAGCTTCGATCACATAAAGCCATTGCCAGCCCTGCATTCCGAAGCCGCTCAAGCTCGACATCGCCCACCCCGACACGGGTCCGCCGAACAGCCCGGCGATAGGGATTCCCGTCATGAAGATGCCAAGCATGTGGCCGCGTCTTGCTTCTGGAAACCAGCATCCGAGATAGTAGACCACGCCGGGAAAGAAGCCTGCTTCGAATGCACCGAGCAGGAACCGCAGCACATAGAAACCCGTCGGCGTCGACACATGCGCCAGCAGGCATCCGGTGATACCCCAGCAAATCATGATTCGCGCAATCGTTCGCTTTGCGCCAATGCGTTCCAGGATCATGTTGCTCGGCACTTCGAAGAGGAAGTAGCCGATAAAAAAGATCCCTGCGCCCAGCCCGTACACGGTGTCGCTGAAACCGAGCGCATCCTGCATCTGCAGCTTCGCGAAGCCAACGTTGATCCGATCGAGGTATGCAACGACATAGCAGATGAAGAGCAATGGTATGAGGCGCAACGCAACCTTTTTGTAGAGCTTCGCGTCGCCCTCCGCGTCTGACGATGCGTAATCAAGTTCGCCCGCCAGCGGCTGTATCTTTTCGTACATATCTCCTCCGTACTTCGCTTGTACTTTCCCAGTCAATCGCGTGGATCAAACCGACCACACCTCGTGCAGAACACGAAGCCAGTTTTCGCCGAGAACTTTCTCGATGACGCGCTCCGGCATCCCTGCCGCCTGCATCGCCCGCGTGAGGTTCGGAAATTCGCCGATCGTCCTGATGCCGAGCGGATTCAACACCGTTCCGAAATCGGTCAATCTGCGATAGGCGCCTTTGTCATGGCTGATCCAGTCGTAGAACCCTTTGTCGTAACCCTGCGTGAAGTCCGTTCCGATTCCGACCGCATCTTCGCCAACGACGTTGATCACGTACTGAATGGCCTCGACGTAGTCTTCAACCGTCGAGTTCGGTCCCTTCCTGAGAAAAGGCGAAAACATCGTGACGCCGACGAATCCACCGCGATCCACGATGAAGCGCAGTTCTTCATCCGTTTTGTTGCGAGGATGTTCCTTGAGGCCCGCCGGAAGACAGTGTGAGTAGCAAACGGGTTTGTTCGAAGCGAGAATCGCTTCTCGCGACGTATTCGGTCCGACGTGCGACAGATCGACCAGCATGCCGACGCGGTTCATTTCTTCGACGATCTCGTGTCCGAAGCCCGACAGTCCTCCGTCGCGCTCGTAGCAGCCCGTGCCGATGAGATTCTGCGTGTTGTACGCAAGCTGGGAGATGCCGACGCCGAGTTCCTTGAACAGAGCGACATATTCGATGCGATCCTCGAAAGCGTGGCTGTTCTGAAACCCGAGAATGATCGCTGTCTTGCCCGCCTGCTTCGCCGAGCGGATGTCGTCGACTGATCTGGCGAGGATAGCCAGCTCGCTATTCTCCCTCACCAGCTTTTTCATTTCGATGATGTTGTCCACGGTGCCCGAAAAATCTTCCCAGATGGAAACCGTGCAGTTCGCCGCGGTCAGTCCGCCGCGATTCATGTCCTCGAAAATAGACCTGTCCCACTTCGAGACGATGAGACCGTCCATCACGATGCAGCGCTCATGCAGTGTCATTTCTCTCCTCGCTCCTGTCTGTTCGTGCCTCTATGGAGAGAAATGTAGGTGGTATCATTACGTAGGTCTATACGTATCAAATACCTAGGTAATCGCGGGTTGGCCGTGGCTCATTTAATGCAGTGCGCCAACGTCGCGACCATGGAACCACCATCTCAAGATGAGTCCGTCAGCCCTCACGCTCGATTACCAGGAGATTTTTCTCAAACTGCCCACTGCCGTGATCGTGGCCCGCGAGCGCATCATGATCGACTGCAACGACAGGGCGCTGGCGCTATTCCGGGCAACACGTGACGACATCGTCGATCAGTCGTTCGCGGTGCTCTATCCTGCCCAGAAAGACTTTGCGAACACAGGTCGCCGAATCGCTCCGTTGATTGCAAAGAGAGCCGTGTTCAGCGATGACCGCATCATGCGTCGCATCGACGGTAGCCACTTCTGGGTCACCGTATGCGGCTTCGGCTTCAATCCGAAACGCCCTTATGAGTTGGCGCTGTGGACATTTGCGGATCTGTCGATCAACGACAAGCACTCGGACGTCGCGAGCCTGCTGACGGCGCGCGAGCGCGATGTGGCCGCCCTCGTCGTACATGGGATGACGAGCAAGGAGATCGGCAAGGAACTGGAGATCAGCCCGCGGACGGTCGACATCCATCGGGCCAGCCTGCTACGCAAATACGATGTGAAAACGACCCAGGAGCTGATCAAGCGATTGCTGGCGTAAAGGGCTTGCCCCTCATCCTCTCGAAAGAGTCTCACGGTGCGCGGCCACCAGATCGGCCATGCTGTCGAAGCGAAAGTCGATGCGCGGCTGCATACCCGGATCCATCGTCGCACCGAAGCCTTGCTGTGCATGACGTCGATAAATCCAGCACGAAGCGAGCCCCGCCTCATTTGCAGGCTTGTGATCGTGAAAGAGGCTTTCGGCCGTATGGAGGATTTTCTCCTTGCGCACACCGAAGCCCGCGAGCTTGTCGAGCATGTACTGGAAGTTACGCGGCGACGGCTTGTACGATCCGATATCTTCTGCCGTGATGACCGCGTCGAACGGAACCCGCAACTTGCTGTTGCTATAGGTGAAGCTTTCGTTGTCCACATTCGACAGGATGACCAGCCTGTAATGCTGCGCGAGATATTCCAGTGCGTCGGCCGAATCCGGAAACGCGGGCCAGTCGCGAATCGACCTGCCGTATGTCACGCACTCCTCATGCGAGTGAACGACGCCCCACTCTTCCGCGAGCCGCTTGTACACGATAGCCAGCACCTCCTGATAACGCTTGCCCGGCGTGTATAACTGTTGCGATGACTCGTGCCGCGCATGGGCTTCGAGAACCTGATCGCGCGTAAGCGCAGGCTCGACACGGTCCAGCAGCGGACGAAGGCCCTCGAAAATGCCCGTTTCCCAATCGATCAGCGTGCCGTAGCAGTCGAATGTCAGGGTATCGAAGTCGGTCAGTTGCACGGCGATCCTCTTTGTCAAATGGGTCAGAGAGATTGCAGTGTACTGCTTGCCGGTGCATTGGCGCCTACGTCCGCTAGCCAGAAGTGCGCTGTTTCACGCGTCGAGAATGCAACGCTTGATGAGAGAAAAAAGCAGCGCACTTCACAGCCCCCTCCGATCTAGTTGATCACGGCTTCAGATTCCATCGCCACTGCGCGGTTCGCGAAATAATAGAGAACGCCAGGCACGAGGAGACTCGGAATCCAGCTCACATCCGCGCCGATCATTCTCGCGAAGTAGCTGTGATAGAACGACAGGTCCATGAACGGGAGCGTGCTCGCAATTCCCAGGCAGTAGATCGCCAGCGTCGGCATGTTGAATCGGCCATACCGTCCACGCGAGTCGTACATCTCCGTGACTGAGTACTCGCCCTTGCGAACGAGATAATAGTCGACCAGGTTAATCGAACTCCATGGCACGAGAACGTAGATCTGGGCGTTGAGAATATCCGCAAAATAGTCGTTGAAGTGATACTGCGTGCCGATCGCGATGATAGTGGCAACGGCGGCGGTAATCGACAGAACAAGAAACTTCACAAGCCCGCCGACACGCGTCATCTTGCGGAATCCACTGAAGATGGTCACCGTCGACATATAGGCGCTGTAAAGACTCAGCACGTTGAACTCCAGCACGCCGAGCACGATGATGACGAGTGCCGGACGCGACCATGTGCCGAACATCGACGCGATGCCGGTGCCCGGATCATTCGTGATCGACGGAATCGCAGCGGCGAGAAACGCGCCCAGCATCATGACGAGCAACGAACCCAGCAGCCCGCCGAGGTACGTGTACCAGAACGTCGCCTTCGTCTTGACGTTGGCGGGCAGGTAACGCGAATAGTCCGCGACGTACGGACCGAACCCCAAGGTCCACGATGCCGCCTGCGCCACCACCAGATTGAACGCGCCAGCCGAGAAGCCACGCTTCGCATGATGAACGTTCGCGAGCAGTTCGGGCTTCGAAAACACGATACCGGCCGACGCGAAAAAGATCACGCATGAAAGCAGCGTCATGAACGCACCCATCTTGTGGATCAGTTCATAGCCGATATAGCTGATGATGAACGTCAACACGCCGAACAGAACGATGGCCGCGTTGTCACTCATCGGATAGATCGCCTTGATCGAGTCGCGCATCACGACGCCGCCCGCCGCGACGAACAGGATGTACGCGAGCACGACGATGCCGAGCGGCATCGCCGCACCGAACACGCCGAACTGCGCCCGGCTCTGGATCATCTGCGGGATGCCGAGATGCGGTCCTTGCGCCGAGTGCGCGGCCATGAAGATCGTACCGATGACATTGCCGAGAACCAGCCCGACGATGGTCCAGAACAGGTCCAGTCCCGCGACGATGCCGAGCGTCCCGATGACGAGCGCCGTCACCTGCATGTTGGCGCTGAACCAGATCGTGAACAGGCGTTTCGGCGTGCCATATCGCTCGCCAAGCGGGATGAACTCGATACTTCGCTTTTCCACATCCATCGTGAGTCTCCAAAGTGGGTGTACTGGCATTGCTCGTCGCGCATCGAATCGCGGCGCGGGTTGATGCCACTCTAGGAGGCCGTATTTCTGGAAACTATCTGATTTCGGCAACTACGGGACATCCCTGAGTCCGCAGCCATTTCTCCGGATTTGCGTGCGCGGCATGCATCAGAAGCGTGCACGCTGCACTTCGTTGATGCGGTGCTTGCGCTCATCGCGCGGCTCGCGTTCCTCTTTGCCGAAATCTGATAGTGCTGAGCTTTTTGGCCTACTACCGTCTAACCACCGGAACTGGCGCATTGCATCCGGCGAGCGCTCGCATGAGCCTCATCAGTTGTGATTTCCCACCGCAATCGAGCCCGTGCTGCGCGGGCCGCCCAACCGACGGAGTGGACATGGATGCAAATCACAGTTCTCAAGCTGGCCACGACAGCGACGTCAGCCTGTTGCACAAGATGGGCTACGCTCAGGAGCTTTCGCGGCGAATGAGCGGGTTCTCCAACTTCGCTGTGTCGTTCTCCGTTATCTGCATTCTCTCGGGCGGCATCACCGCTTTCCAGCTGGCCTTTTCGGCGGCGGGCGGTGCTTCCGTCGGGCTCGGATGGCCGCTCGGCGCGCTCTTCGCGCTGATCGTGGCGGTGTCGATGTCGCAGATTGCTTCGGCCTTCCCGACAGCAGGCGGGTTGTATCACTGGGGCTCGATTCTGGGCGGCAAGAAGTGGGGGTGGATGACCGCGTGGATCAATCTGATCGGGCTGATCTTCGTGATCAGCGCGATCAACTTCGGCACTTACGATCCGTTCTTCAAGACGCTGATCGCGCCGCTCTTCGGCGTGCAGCCGGAGAGTCTCGGCTGGTGGCATCAGACGATCTTCATCGCCGTCATCACCATCTCGCAGGCCGTACTGAACGAACGAGGCATACGGATTGCCAGCAAGATCACCGATCTCTCGGGCTACCTGATCTTCATCGTCACGATCCTTCTGATCGGCGCACTTCTCTACTATTCGAGCGTACCCGTCGACTTTCATCGGCTCATCACCTTCACCAACTTCACAGGCACCGACGGCAGCGCATGGCCGAAGCAGGCCACGCCGCTCGCTTTCCTCTCCGGTCTTCTGCTCGTCACGTACACCATCACCGGGTTCGATGCGTCCGCGCACACGTCCGAGGAGACTCACAACGCCGCGCGCAACGTGCCGCGCGGCATCATCGGCTCTGTGTTCTGGTCGGCGATTTTCGGCTACGCGATGGTCGCGAGTTTCGTGCTCGTGATGCCCGATCTGACCGCCAGCATGAAGCAAGGCACGGGATTCTTCGAAGCGATACTTGCACCGATCCCGACGACATTCCGTATCTGCCTCGAACTGGCGATGTTCTTCATCAACTATGTCTGCGGGCTCGCTGCCGTCATGTCGACGTCTCGCATGATGTATGCGTTCGCACGCGACGGCGGTCTTCCCTGCTCGCGGATTCTCCGCAGTGTGAATCAGAAGCACAGGACGCCAGGCGCATCGATCTGGACGTGCGCGATTCTCGCGATCGTCGTCACGCTGTACGGTGATGCGTTCTCCGTATTGAGCGCGGGCAGCGCCGTGTTCCTCTACATTTCCTACGCGATGCCGATCGCATCGGGCATGCTCGCGGAAGGCAACACGTGGACGGAGAAAGGCCCTTTCCAGCTCGGCATCTGGTCGAAGCCGTGTGCGCTTCTCGCCGTGATCGGCGCATTCGTGCTTGCGTATGTAGGCATTCAGCCGCCGAACGAAAAGGTTCTGTATATGCTCGTCGGATTCATCGCCGCGTTGCTGGTGATCTGGTACGGGTTCGGTGTGCGCAAGTCATTCGCCGGACCGCCGTCGCTCACATCGGGCGTCGATGACGAACGCTTCCAGCGAATCGAAGCGGATATCGATCAGACGACGTGAAAAAAGAGCGAAGGTTCGCATCGCTGCAGAACCTTCGCTCAACCCTTGGACTGGATTTTTGGTGCCGGTGCGTCAGACCGCGGAGAAGCCGTTGTCCACGAAGAGATGCGTCCCGTTCACGAAGCTCGATTCGTCCGATGCCAGGAACAGCGCCGCTGCCGCAACTTCGGATGGTTCGCACAAACGCCCTTGCTGCAAGGCGATCGCTTCTTCCGTGGCATCGACGCCCATCGCCTGCAGATCTTTCAGCTCGCGGATGCCATGCGGCGTGCGAATGAAGCCCGGCGCGATCGCGTTACAGCGGATTCCTCTGTCCCGGTACTCCACGGCGATCGCACGCGCGAACATGTGGCAGGCGCCCTTCGTTGCGTCATACAGCACTTCACCGGGCGTCGCGCAGACGGCGGAAATCGACGACGTACAGACGATGCTTCCGCGGCCCTTTTCGAGCATTTGCGGCAACACGGCCCTGGTCATCAGGAACATGCTCTTCACGTTGACGCCCATCAGCCAGTCCCACTCCGTCTCTTCGATTTCAAGAAACGGTTTGACGATGAGCGTGCCTGCGTGATTGAACAGGATATCGGTATTGCCGAACCGTTCTCGCGCCGCGCTAACGGCGCTTTGCACCGCGCTCTGATTCGACACGTCTGCGCCGATGCCGATCGCTTCCAGGCCTTTGTCGCGCAGCGCACTGGCGAGCGTCTCGGCGGCATCGCCGTTACGGTCGATGATGGCGACCTTCGCGCCCTGCGCCGCGAACAGTTCTGAAGCAGCAGCGCCGCACCCGCCCGCGCCGCCACTGACGATAGCGACTTTGCCTGCGAGGCGGCCGTCAATCTTTATACTCATTGCACGTTCTCCGGATCGATAGGAATGGAGCCTGTCGAACTCAAAGTTAAGGTGACAAAAAGCGGCTCACTATCGGATTTCGGCAACTCAGGGTTTCTGCGGACATCGGCCTCGCCGCTTTTTTGGCACGTTATGCTCTGGAAGCAGTTCGAGCTATTCAAGCAATGCGGCAATCAGGTTTTTCTCGATGAGCACTACCCCCGTTTCGACAACCTCTTCTGGCGCACGTCTTTTCGCGCGCACAGTCGCCTTTTGCTCATTCACCGACGTGGACGAGCAGGCGCGCGCATTCGACGGCTGGAGCCTGCATTACACGCAGATCTCGGGCGGTCTTTTCCACGGATCGTCGTCGACGGTTTCGCTCGGTGGAATCCGGCTGCTCGTCGAACATCTGGACAAGGTCATCTTGCAGCAGGGCTCGGTGCCCTCCGACAGACTCGCGGTCGCCGTCCCGCTGGAACTGGAAGGCCATGCAAGGATGTGCGGAGAAAAGAGCGACCGGGACAGCCTGCATGTCTTCTCCGGCGCGCCGGAGTTCGAGTTCTTCTCGCCGGACCGCCATGTGCTCGTGAACGTCGAAATCGAGCCGGAGAAGTTATCGGCGGATTCGATGCGCGTGCTGGGTACGTCATTGCTTACCCGGCCTACTGGACCACTGGTTCCGATGGCAGCCGAAGTCGCGAACAATCTTCGCGATCTTCTCAAGCAGACACTTGCCGCGGCCGCGCAATCGTCGCCTGGCGAACAGGCCGACACCGATGATCGCGTTCAACTTCTCGAACGCACGATTCTCTATGCGATTTCCGAAGTCATCTCGGTTGCGCGAGACGCGGCCGCCAATAGCCGGCCGACGAAATACTGGTCGCTTGTGAATTCGGTGCAGGAAAAGCTTCAGGATCCCGCTTGCTGCCCGCTCTCGATCGCCGAGCTATGCGTTCAGCTCGGCGTGAGCAGAAGGACGCTGCAATACGCCTTCCAGGAAGCGCTCAATCTGAATCCGATTGCGTACCTTCGGGCGGTGCGGCTGAACCATGTGCGTCGGGAATTGCGGCTCGCTGAGTCGGTCACGACGGCCGCAACGAAATGGGGCTTCTGGCATCTCAGCAGTTTCGCGCACGACTATCGCGTCATGTTCGGCGAATTGCCGTCTGTCACGGCGAAGCGTGCGTCGCGCCGTGATTGAGAAATCGCGCAACCGCATCCCCGACTCGGCTTGAGCGACGAGAACCCGATGGTCGTGGAAGTGCTGACAGGCGTCGCGCATTGAACATGCTCATTCGCCTCTCTCTGTCTCTACTCGTGGCACCGGTTGTCGGACCCGGCACCACGAGCACTCATACCAGCGACCGATCGCCGACATGGCCAGGGTGCGTCTCGCTCACCTGCCGTAGACGGGGAACCGGCTCGTCAGCGCGGCCACTTCGGCCTTCACACGATTGCGAGTCTCTTCGTCCTCGGGACCTTCGAGTACATCGGCGATAAGGTTGCCGACCAGTTCCGCTTCCTTCACGCCGAAGCCGCGCGTGGTCATCGCGGGCGAGCCGAGGCGCACGCCGCTCGTCACGAACGGCTTTTCCGGATCGTTGGGAATTGCGTTCTTGTTGACCGTGATATGCGCGGCGCCGAGTGCCGCTTCCGCAGCCTTGCCCGTGATCTTCTTCGCGCGAAGATCGACGAGCATCACGTGGCTCTCGGTGCGTCCCGAGACGATGCGAAGTCCGCGCTTCACCAGCGTTTCTGCCAGCACACGCGCATTGTCGACCACACGCTGCTGATACTCCTTGAATTCCGGCGACAACGCTTCCTTGAAAGCCACGGCCTTGGCCGCGATCACATGCATCAGCGGACCGCCCTGAATGCCCGGGAAGATCGCCGAATTGATCTGCTTTTCGTACTCGGCCTTCATCAGGATCACGCCGCCGCGCGGGCCGCGCAGGCTCTTGTGAGTCGTCGTCGTGACGAAGTCCGCGTGCGGCACCGGGTTCGGATAGAGACCCGCTGCGATGAGACCTGCGTAGTGCGCCATGTCGACCATCAGATACGCGCCGACGCTTTTTGCGATCTTCGCGAGGCGCTCGAAGTCGATTCGCAGCGCGAACGCCGATGCGCCCGCCACGATCAGCCGCGGCTTGTGCTCGGCGGCGAGCGCTTCAGCCTTTTCATAGTCGATATCTTCGTTTTCGTTCAGACCGTAACTGACGACGTTGAACCATTTGCCCGACATGTTCACGGGCGAACCGTGAGTCAGGTGACCGCCTTCGGCGAGGCTCATGCCCATGATCGTGTCGCCCGGCTTGAGCATCGCGAAGAACACGCCCTGGTTGGCCTGCGAGCCGGAGTTCGGCTGCACGTTCGCAGCTTCGGCGCCGAACAGTTGCTTCACGCGGTCGATCGCCAGTTGCTCGACGACGTCGACGTGCTCGCAGCCGCCGTAATAGCGCTTGCCCGGGTAGCCTTCAGCGTATTTGTTCGTGAGCTGCGAACCCTGCGCAGCCATGACAGCGGGACTCGTGTAGTTTTCCGATGCGATCAGTTCGATGTGATCTTCCTGACGACGGTTCTCGTCCTCAATCGCGCGCCAGAGTTCCGGGTCGACATTCGATACAGTGCTAGCAGAATATTCAAACATGTGCTGTCCGTGCTGAGTGAGTAGTGGGCCGATCCGTGTCCGGGTCGGTCGTCTTGTCGGTCTTTGGCGCGCCGGCCAAACTCGGCGTCGCAAAGCGGCTTGCCATGCCAATCATGACGCCGCAACGAACCCAGGGGCTAGGATAATCTCGCCAACCTTCGTGTATAAGCCCGTCAGCACGGCAACCGCGTCACCGCACCCGCCTCGCTGGAATTGATTCCGGACCGTAATGCACGAGTCGATACGCTGATCCACGCGTTCAATGCGGGAACACGGTTTCAACAGAGGTTTAACGGAACAGGACAGCCAGGCCGGAGGCGCACCAGTGACGGAAAGCTGTTGCCCGGCCATAGTCGATCAGATATCCGACCGCGACGACAGCCCGATGACTCAACATGCATTTGGAGCGGTCGGATGATCTGACGTCCTTCGCAGGCTCGATGTCGCCAGTCGTGCCTGCTTGCTGAAGCAGCTTGGCGGCCTGCTGAGCGCTCATTCCGAACAGATGCGCCACCTGGTTGAATTCGAACCAGGCTGTGCTCTCGTCGAGGCGACCATCCAGTTTCCTGCTGCTCGACGCGCAAATATATTTCACGGACCTCATCGTGCACGCTCCTTCCCGTAGTCACATCGTCCGCAAGACGGCCGGTATGCTGTGATCGGCAGTTCCTGGTTGGACCTTGCCTCTATTTGACAGGGATCGCGTGCTCTTCCGATAGAACAAATTCGCCGATGAGAATGAATCGGGCCGCCAACGCCCCGGATTGGCGAACGGCGCCGGGATAGCCGGAAGCGCAGCTGCGCGTCTCGCGCCGCTTACAACAGCGCCATTGATTCCGTCATGTTCTGACGCATGTAGTCGAGGAAGCGCTTCTGGAACAACATCGTGTGCTCGTGCGCAAGCCGTTCCGCCGCCTCAGCGTCCTTGCGTGCAATCGCGTCGATCAATTCCGCGTGATCACGCCCGAGCTTCGTCGCGGTCGGTGACGTTACCGTGTAGTCGAAATGCAGATGCAGCAGCCGTTGCCCCTCGCCGAGCAGACGCTCGTAATAGCCCACGAAGTACGGATTGTTCGCGGCATGCGCGATGGCCATGTGCAATGCCTTGTTTGTTTCCGACATCGCCTGGAAGTCGCCGCTATCGACCGCCTGCATGTAGACGTCGTCGGCTTTCTGGATGCGTGCAAGGTCCGCGTCCGTGCGGTGCTGGGCGGCAAGCCGGGTTACCGCGCGCTGGATCAGGTCCAGCGCGGAGATGTACTTCGGGAATTCTTCGATTTCGAACGGTGTGACGAGTGTCGTCCGGTTGGGCAGGATGGTCACGAGACCTTCGCTGATCAGCCTGGCGAGCGCATCGCGCACGGGTGAACGCGACAGGCCGAACTGCGCGGCCAGCGACACTTCGTCCAGCGGCGCACCCGGCTTGAGCTGCAGCGTCAGGATCTGCTTTCGCAACTCTTCGTAGATGTACCGTCCGCCGTGCCGGCGACCCTGTGTCTCTGTCTCGCTCGTACCTTTGCTCATCGTTTCACCGCAGTCGTCGTGGGCCCGGAAAGACGGGCGCGCGGTCAAGTTTACCATCGCGCGCATCTCCCCTCAGACCTTCGGAAAACCCGAGCCCCACGTGTCGCTGAGCATGAAACCGGCTGCCAGCGGATCGTCGGGATCGACTCCAATCTGCTGGATGCCATATATCCACGCGCGGCCGCGTACTCGCGGGAGCACCGCCGGCCTGCCTCCCACCTCGGTTTTCCCCAGCAGTTCGATGTCGAACTCGCCGCCGATCGTCGAGCGCGACTTCAGCCGGCTGCCGATGTCCGCCAGGCCGCGCGCCGCGAGCGTCGCGAGGTTGGCCGAGCTGCCCGTCCCGCACGGCGACCGGTCGACGCGTCCTGGCGGCAGCGTCGTGCAGGTCTGGTACAGCGTGTCGCTGAGCCGGTTGCGGAACATCACGTACGCGACCTCGTTGATCTGCGGATACAGCGGATGCTGGATCCGGATCTGCCGGTTGATCACGTCCTTGAACGCAACACCAAGCTCGGCGAGTGCGCGTGCGTTTTCGGGTGCGATGGTGAGCCCTGTTTGCGCCACGTCGATCAGCGCGTAATAGACCCCGCCAAAGGCAACGTCCGCCTTGACGGCCCCGAATTGCGATGTCTCGAAAGCGAAGTCCAGTTGTTCGACGAACGCGGGCACCATATCGAGCGACACGCTCACGCAACGTCCATCCGCGCACGTTGCACGAGCGGTGACCAGACCCGCCGGCGTATCGAGCACCACAGTCGTTTCCGGCTCCTGCATCTCGACCATGCCGAGTTCGAGCAGCGCCGTGACCACGCAGATCGCGTTGCTACCGGACATCGGATGCGCCTTGTCCGCCTGCAACACGATGAAGCCGGCGTGCGCCTCGGGACGCGTCGGCGGCAGCAGCAGATTGACCGACATCTGCAGGCAGCCGCGCGGTTCGAGCACGACGAGTCTGCGCAGGCTGTCGTCGACCTCGTTGATGTAATTCATCTTGTCGAGCATGGTCGCACCGGGAATGCCGACGACGCCTCCCGTAATGACCTTGCCGATCTCGCCCTCGCAATGCACGTCGACGAGTTGCAGCGTTTTCTTCCAGCGCATGATCGCCTCGACTTACTTGATGTACCAGCCCCACGGCTTGTCACTGTTGAAACGCGTGATCTGTTTGGTCTCGAGATAATTGTTCAAGCCCCACACGCCCAGTTCGCGTCCGATGCCGCTCTGCTTGTAGCCGCCCCAGGGCGCTTCCGTGAACGTGGGCTGCGAGCAGTTGATCCACACGATGCCCGCGCGCAGCGCTCGCGCAACGCGTTCGCAGCGCGCGTCGTCGCGCGACATGACGGCTGCGGCAAGACCGAAGCGCGAGTCGTTCGCGGATTGCACTGCTTCGTCTTCGGTATCGAACGGCCGTACGCACACCACGGGTCCGAAAATCTCTTCGCGCCAGATCCAGCTGTCTTCGGGCACGTCTGCGAACACGACGGGCTCCATGAAGTAGCCCGTGTCGAGATGCGCGGGCCGCGCGCCGCCCGTCACCAGACGCGCGCCTTCCTGCTTGCCGCGCTCGACCGCTTCGCGCACCTTGTCGTACTGCCCCTCGCTGACGATCGGCCCAAGCAGCACGCCGTCATCGAGCCCGTTGCCAATGGTGATTTTGCGCGTTTCCTCTTCGAGCCGCTCAATGAGCCGCGCGTAAATGCCACGCTGTACCAGCACGCGCGACGTCGCCGAACACACCTCGCCCTGGTTCCAGAAAATGCCGAACATGATCCATTCGACGGCCGCGTCGATATCGCTGTCGTCGAAGACGATGAACGGCGACTTGCCGCCCAGTTCGAGGCTGACGTTCTTGATGTCCCGCGCGGCCGCCTGCATGATGCGGCTACCCGTCGGCACGCTGCCCGTGAACGCGAGCTTGTCGATGCCGGGATGTTCGCTGAGCGGCGCGCCCGCGTCCTTGCCGAAGCCCGTGACGACGTTGAGCACACCGGGCGGCAGGTCCGCCGCCGCCGCAATCCCGGCGAGTTCGAGCGCCGTCAGCGGCGTCAACTCGGAAGGCTTCAGGACCATCGTGCATCCCGCCGCCAGCGCCGGCGCGACCTTCCACGCCGCCATCAGCATCGGGAAATTCCACGGAATGATCGCGCCCGCCACGCCGATCGGCTCCTTGCGCACGACGGACGTGAAACGGTCGTCGGATAGCGCGACGGGTTGCTCGGCATTGTCGTCGAGTGTTTCCGCGAGGTTCGCGTAGAACTCGAAGCAGCCTGCCGCGTCGCCGAGATCCCACAGCGCTTCGGGCAGCGGCTTGCCGTTGTCGCGCACTTCGATTTCGGCGAGTTCGTGCAGACGGTCGCGAATGCCCTTGCCGATCCGCCGCAACACAGCGGCCCGCTCGGCGCCGCGCATGCGCGGCCACGGACCTGCGTCGAACGCCTTGCGCGCCGCCTGCACGGCGAGGTCGATATCCTCTGCCGTCGCAGCGGCCACTTTGGCGAGTACCAGCTCGCTGCTGGGGTCGATGGTGTCGAAGCTGCCGTTGTGGACGGGCGCGACCCAGCGGCCGTCGATGAAAAGTCGATCGTAGGATTTCATGTTCAGTTTGAAGTTGATTGACGCGATTTGATGAGCTTGTCGTCGACTGCTTCCAGCCATGTGTCGGCCACGGTGAAACCCGTCTGGAAGCGGTCCGTCGGATCGACTCCGATCTGCGAAATGGCAGTGATCCACGCCTGACCGGACACGACGGGCACCACGGCCGCGTAATTGCCGACCTTCGTTGTCGCAGCGACGCGGCTTTCGAATCGCGATCCCGTGATCGATTCATGGACGAAGGTTTCTCCGACGTCGATCAGACCGCGCGCGTGCAAGACCGCGAGGCGCGCCGACGTTCCCGTGCCGCACGGAGAACGGTCGCAACGCCCCGGCGACACGACGACGGTGTTGCGTGCAAACAGCTTGCCGTTTTCCCGCCGCAACGGGCCCATGAACTGCGTATTCGTGACGCCCTTGATCAGAGGATTGAGCGGATGCGAGAAAGGCAACTGCTCGACGGCGGCCGCCTTGATTTTCTGGCCGAGTTCGCAAAGGTCTCGCGCTTCATCGGGAGCGATATCGAAGCCGAGCGCCTGCGCGTCGACCAGGGCATACGTCATGCCGCCGTATGCAACATCTATCGCGGTGCTGCCGACGCCGGGCACCTCGACATACGCATCCCGATGCGCGACGAAAGCGGGCTGGTTCGTGAACTCGACGCGCGTCACTTTGCCATTCGAGCACTCGCATCTCACATGAATGAGTCCGGCGGGCGCTTCCAGCACCAGCTCCGTGACGGGCTCGCGCATCGGCAGAATGCCCGTTTCGAGCAGCACAGTGGCGACGCACATCGTGTTCGAGCCGGACATCGCCACGTACTCCGTCGATTCACCGATCACATAACCCATCTGCGCACGAGGATCTGTGGCGGGCAATATGAAGTTGACGTTGTGATTCACCGAGCCGCGAGGCTCGAAGAGACATATCCTGCGCAGCTCGTCTGCGTGCTCTTCGAGATACAGCATCTTCTCGAACATCGTGCTGCCCGGCACGTCGATCAGCCCTCCCGTTACGACGTTGCCGACTTCACCTTCGGCATGGCATCCGACCATCGTGAACGTCCTGTTCCAACGCATCGTGTTCTCCGTGATGGTGACTCTAGAAGCGGTAAGCACTGAACGGCGCGAGGTCCTGTTTCGTCGGCCGTCCCGCGACCAGATCGGCAATCAGTCGTCCCGTCGTTGCGCCGAGCGTGAGACCGAGTTGCCCGTGACCGAATGCCATGAACACGTTCGACAGTCTGCGCGAACGGTCGATGATCGGCTTCGTGTCCGGCAAAAACGGGCGATAGCCGACGCCGTATTCGACATGCGACGTGCGCATTTCGGGCAACACGCGTTTCGCCTTGTCGAGAATGATGTCCGCGCGCCTGAAGTCCGGTTTGGCGCCGTGGCCCGCGAACTCGATCGTGCCGCCGATCTGCAGACCGCGCGTCATCGGCGTGAAGCAGAAGCCGCCGTCCGCATAGATCGTCGAGTGGCGGATTTCCACGCCCGGGTCCGAGACGACGGCCTGATATCCGGCGATACCCGTCAGCGGCACGTCGATCCCCAGTGAACGGAAGAAGCGCCGCGCGCCCGTGCCCGCGGCGACGATCACATGCCGGGCGGCAATGCGCTCGCCGTTGGCCAGCGTGACGCCCGTCGCCTGGCCATTCGATTCGTCGATGCGATCCGCTTCCGTACGAATCCGGCGGCCGCCCTGCGCGATGAAACTCGCCGTGAGCGCCGCGATGAAGCCCATCGTGTCGCTCACTGCACGCCAGTCCGGAAACATCAGCCCGTGTGAGAACCTGCCTGCGAACGCCGGTTCCAGATCGCCGATTTCCTTCGCGTTCAGCCGTTGTGACTTGAAGCCGAGCGACTCGCGCAGATCCAGATGCGGCTGCTCGTGCACGAGCGCGCTGGGATCGTCGAATACTTCGAGGATCGGCCGCTCGCCCATCAGCGTCTTGTCGTCACAGGCGTCGAGCAGCGGCGCGAAGTCTGCGTAGACGTCGTGCGTCAGCGTCGCCATCGACTGCGCAATCTCGACGATCTTCGCGTGCCGCGCGCACATCAGAAAGCGCACGAACCACGGGACGATGCCCGGCAACGCGCTGGGACGAAGCGACAGCGGTCCCTTCCGGTCGAACAGCCAGCCGGGCACTTTCATCAGCACGCCGGGCTTCGACAGCGGAATGACTTCGCTCACGGCCATCTGGCCGCAACTCCACTTCGCCGTGCTGTTGCCGGGCGCTTCCGGGTCGATCAGCGTGACGGCGTATCCGGCGCGCTGCAGATAGAGCGCGCAGCACACGCCCACGATGCCACCGCCGATCACGACGGCGGATTCCCGGTTCGAAGGCAGCGTGTCACGCGAAACAGTGTCGCGAGGAACGGCGTTCAATTCGCGTACTCCTGCAGGCTGAAACCATGAGCATAGGGCTGGGCATCGTCCACATAGTATTCTGCCCGCCCGGTGATCCACGCACGTCCTTCGACGCTCGGGAACACCGCGTCCAGACCGTTCCCGAGTCTCGTCGTGCTTTCCACGCGGCCCGTAAAGCAACTGCCGATCAGGCTCTGATGCCGGAAAGCTTCACGTTGCGCGAGCATTCCGCGTGCGTAGCGCTGCGCAACGCGGGCGGAGGTGCCCGTGCCGCATGGCGAGCGGTCGATCAGACTGTCGCCCGCGATCACGACCGCGCGCGCATCGGCGTCATCCGAGATGGGCGCGCCCGTCCACATCGCGTGTCTGATGCCGCGTATGGCCGGGTCGTCCGGATGGACCACGTCGAGCGTTTCGTTCACCGCCTGTTGCAGCTGGCGACCCCACATAAGCAGTTGCTCCGGCGAGAAGTGTTCGCAGCCGGGAAAGTTGGGCTGGACTTCGACGATCGGATAGAAGTTTCCGCCATATGCGATATCGAGCGTGAGTCGTCCGAAATGCGGGTGCGCGATCTCGACATCGCGATGCAGCAGAAAGCTCGGCACATTCGTGAAGCGCACCGACGCTACCCGCTCGCCGTCCATCTCGTAGCGCGCGTGAAGCTTGCCCGCAGGCACGTCCACGACGACGGTGCCGGGCGACTTCGGCCGCACGAGTCCCGCTTCGAGCGCGAACGAGATCGAGCCGATCGACGCATGGCCGCACATCGGCAGACAGCCTGAAGTTTCGATAAACAGCAGGCTCATATCCGCGTCGGCGGAAACGGGCGGATACAGCAGCGTCCCGGACATATGTGCATGTCCGCGTGGTTCGAGCATCAGCGCGCGACGAATCCAGTCGTGGCTTTCGACGAACGCCTTGCGGCGCGCTGCCATCGTCGCCCCTTCGAGGGCCGGCGGGCCGTCGATCAACATGCGCACGGGCATACCTTCCGTATGCCCTTCGATGCTCACGAAACGGTGTCTGCTCATTCGATTGTCCCGAAAGAGGAAAGCCGGCGGCCTGATCCGCCGGCACGGTCGTCAGGCCTGTACGGCTTCGAAGACAGCACGGAAGTCGGCCTTTTCTTCGTCGGTCAGCGGCTTCAGCGGCATGCGCGCAGCGCCGACCTTGAAGCCGGCCAGCTCGCAGCCATACTTCACCTTCTGCACGAACTTGCCTGCTTCCATCGTCGCCATGACCGGGAACAGCGTGCGCATCACGTTCTGCGCGCCGCGAATATCGTCGGCAGCGAACCTGTTATAGAACTCCACGACCTGCTTCACGAAGCAGTTTGCGGGACCGCAAATCCAGCTCGTTGCGCCCCACAGGAAGAAGTCGAGTGCCTGATCGTCGGAACCGCACGACAGCTGGTAGTTACCCTTGTACTTCTCGCCGATCTCGATGGCACGCAGCAGATTGCCGCTGCTTTCCTTGATACCCACCACGCGCGGATGGTCCTTGAACGCATCGAGCACGCCGAAGCCCACTTCGACGTTGGTGCGCACCGGATAGTTGTAGAGGATCACGTTGACGTCGGGCACCGCTTCGAGAATCGCCTCGTAATGGCCGATCAGTTCTTCCTGCGACGGCAGCGCGTAGTACGGCGGCGCGATGAGCACGTTCGTGTAGCCCGCATCGCGCACCAGACGTGTCTGCTCGATCACTTCGCGTGTGCTCGAACCGTTCGCGCCGCCGATCAGCGTGCCGCGTCCGCCGACCACTTCGCGCACGGTCTTCAGGATCGCGCGGCGTTCGTCGTGCGTCAGTGCATAGTATTCGCCCGTCGAACCCAACGGCACGAAGCCCGTCACGCCCGCCTTGAGCTGGAATTCGAGGATGTTGGCAAGGGTGTCGTGATCGACGGCGCCCGAGGCATTGAACGGCGTCACGAGTGCGGGCAGGATTCCCTTCATCTGCATGATTGTTTCTCCACTTAACGATGGACTGGTTGGGGTATCAGGCAAAACGCGAAAGCAGGCGTGTCTCGACCACGCCGACGAGACGCGTCAGCGGGAATGCGACAAGGAAATAAATGATCGCGACGGTGGTGAGAAACTCGACCGGCCGCGCGGTACTGGTCGATATGCTCTGACCGACGAACATCAGGTCGGCGACGCCGACGGACGAAATCAACGCGCTCTCCTTGAACAGACTCACGATGTTCGACAGCAGCGGCGGAATCGCGCGCAGCAGCGCCTGCGGAAAAATCACGTAGAGAATCTTCGCGTGCGCCGACAGACTCAACGCGATGCAGGCGTCATGCTGCTCGGCCGAAATCGACTTCAGCGCGCCGCGGAATGTTTCGCTGGTGATAGCCGCCATGTACAGCGTCAGCGAGATCACAACCGACAGATACGGCGGAATCTCCACGCGGAAAACCACGGGGAAGCAGAAATACACCCAGAACAGCTGGATCAGCAAAGGCGTGCCGCGAAAGAACTCGACATAGAGCGACGTCGCTGCTTTCATCCAGCGCGAAGGCGACATTCTCAACAGGCTCAGAACGAAGCCCGCGAGGCTTCCGATCACCGCGCAACTGCTCGTGAATGCAACCGTGAGCGCGAGCCCTTTGAGCAATACCAGCCAGTACGGCAGCACGGCGGAAAATTCGAGGTGCATGGTCTTCTCCTCAACGGCGGACGGCGAGGTCCTGACGACGCTCGATCACATGCACCAGCCTGGCTATCGGCAGTGAGAGCGCGAAGTAAATGAGTGCGACCAGCGTGTACGTTTCGAGCGGACGATACGCTTGCGTCGCGAGGCTCTTGCCGACATACATCAGGTCCGCGACGGCCACGATGGCCACCAGCGCGCTCTGCTGCAGGCTGCCGATGCCGTTGGTCATCAGCACGGGCATCGCACTGCGCAGCGCCTGCGGCAGCACCACATAAAAGGTGCGCTGCCAGGGCTTCAGTCCGAGCGCGATGCAGGCATCGAGATGCTCTTTCGGGACTGCCTGCACACCGGCTCGATACGCCTCGGCGTTGAAGGCCGTCAGGTTCAGGCCGAGCGCGAGCACGCCCATCATGATCGGATCGATGAAAACGTCGACCATCATCGGAATGCAGTAGAAGAACCAGACGATCTGCAGCAGCGCCGGCGTGCATCGAAAGAACTCGATAAAGAGTTGAGCGGGCCAGCGAACCGCGGGCCACCGGCTCATCGCGAGCAGACACAGGAAGAAGCCCAGCACGAGCCCCATCGCGTTGGAGGCGATGGCCAGTTCGAGCGTGACCTTGAGCCCGGCGAGCAACGCGTCCGCGCTTCCCGCCAGAAAACCGAAATCGAAGTGGTAGTTCATCGCGGGCCTCAGTCGAGATGCAGCACTTTCTCGAGGAATTCGCGGGTGCGTGCTTCCTTGGGGCACCTGAACATGTCGGCGGGTGCGCCCTGCTCCACGATTTTTCCGCTCGCGCAAAACACCACGCGCGTAGCGATATCGCGGGCGAAATGCATGTCGTGCGTCACGATGATCATCGCCATCTTCTGTTCGGCGAGTTGCAGCATCACGTTCTGCACTTCGATGACCATTTCCGGGTCGAGTGCCGACGTCACTTCGTCGAACAACATCAGCTTCGGCTCGAGCATCAGCGCACGCGCGATCGCCACACGCTGCTTCTGCCCGCCCGAAAGCTGGCTCGGATACGCATGCAGCTTGCTCTCCAGACCCAGCCGCGCGAGATACATGCGGGCCCGCTCGGTGGCCTGCGCTTTGGACAGTCCGCCGACCTTCATCGGCGCGAGCACGAGATTGCCCAGCACGGACAGATGCGGAAACAGCGTGTAGTGCTGGAACACCATGCCGATCTGCTTTTGCAGCCTGGCGTCGATGCGCTTCGAGCGGCCCGAGTCCGCACCGTAGATATACGGCTTGCCCTGGAAGCCGATCCGTCCGCCCTGAATGCCTTCCAGTCCCATCATCACGCGCAGCAGCGAGCTTTTGCCGCTTCCGCTCGGGCCGATGATGACGAGCCGGTCGTCGGCGCGCATGTCGAGATTCATGTGGTCCATGACCACCAGGTTCTCGCCGTAGGACTTGTACACATCCTCGAATTGCACGAAGTCGCCCATCGTGGACGGCGTGAAGTCCATCACGGCCGGCGGCGTCTGAGATTGGGCAACCATGGTTTGCGATGACAGCATGAAGTCTCTCCAGCGGAACGCGCCTTACGCGCGCGAAGGTGAATCGAACCCTGCGACCGTCGATGTGCCGATGTCTATGCGTCGGGAACCGGCCACAAAAACGCACGCTGCGACGCCTGCCGCGAGCGAGCGAACGATCGCTCGCGACTGGCAGCAACCGTCACTTGTTCGAAGCGAGCATGGATTGAACGGACGTCTTGATGAGGCGATTGACCGCGCCGGAGCTGACCTGCTCGCTCACGTACTTGTTGAGCATCGCGATGTCCGCGGCAGGCGTGTCCTTCCTGATACCGAACGCGACTTCCTGCTGCGCGAGCGGCGGATTCGGCTGAATGGCGACGGCCCAGTCGGGATGCGCCTCCGTCAGCAGCATGTTCGTGATGTTGGCGTCGGCGAGAAGGTCGGCGCGTTTGGACATCAGCGCGAGGCGGGTTTCGTCGTTACCCGGCAAGCGCATGATTTGCGCCTGTTTGAAGACGGTCGTGATCGCCTTGTCCTGCGCGGAACCCGACATCACCGCGACCGTCACGCCCGGCTTGTCGATGTCGGCGATGGAATGCGCGCCCTTCGCGATCTTCGGGTTGTTCCTGTTGTAGACGAACGAAACGTTGTAATCCGTTGCGGGCGCGGAAAACGAGATCGCTTTTTCCCGCTCCGGCGTGTCGTTGAGCGCCATCGACAGGTCCCATTTGTTCGATTGCAGACCCGCGACGATGTTGTCCCACGTGGTATCGACGAACTCGACTTTCACTTTGAGCACATTTTGCCCGAAGTTACGACACAACTCCGAGAAGAAGCCGCTGTATTCGCCCGTCTTCGGGTCGCGCATGACGTACGGCGGCGCGACGGCAGCGCCGCAACGCAAGACGCCGGCCTTCTTCACACTTTCCCAGCCAGCTGGTCCTTCGGCATGCGCCGGCGCGCTGGCAACGACGCAGACCACTGCTACGAAAGACAGGAACGTTTGACGGACAAAACAGGACAGCCGAACCATGGTGACCTCTCCAATAAGGGTAATTCCGAGGACGGAACACGCGTGCCACACAAATCTGTGTATTTGATTGTGTGCAGCGATGTATGCATCCTAGAAAATCATAAAGGGAGCTGTCAACCAGGAAATTGCCCTGGTCGAAACTTCATGCGCTGCGTGGCGGTTTTCGTCTGAAGACGGGGAGGCCTTCCTGGCGGCGATGTGCGCGAGGATGAACTGCGGAAGGGGCAAAGCGGACCGGGACGTCGAAAAGACGCTCGTGATCGGACAATTACGCGCGGACCTGGACGGTGCCGGTCCGGCGATGCTGATGCAGTGTCAAAGGAGGTGGGTTGGGGGTGTCAGACCATTCAGCGAGCGCGCGCAGGCCACCCGCCGATGTAGCGGCGAATGAGCCCTCGCATATTCGATGTCCAAATTGCGACTGTCTGCTCAACCAGGCTGAGAATGCTGGCACTCCGTCTTAAACCAGTAGTCGACCAGTTGCTGCGCCGCTTGCAGATCCTCCGGATAGTACGGGTCATACCACGGCGACGGGTCGTAGCCCGCTTTTCTCAGCGCAGCCAGTTCGCTGTGATGTTCCGCCATCGTCGGGGGCGCGTTTGTCCTGAGCGCCGCCAGGTCGCGGCACTCTGTTGGCGTGAGGTGCGGACCCGCAGCAGGCACGCCGCCACCGACACCAACGCCAACAGCACAGCCGGCGAGCGAGAACACCAGAGCGGCAAGTATCGACAATGTTCCTGACGGCTTTCGCATGGCATGAAATGGAGTGTTCGGTGCGTCGACAACTCGCACAAGAAGTGAGCGACCCGCGTCCATTATCGCTCTCTTTCACTTCCCGCCTGCCCCTACCCACCAAACCGCATTGACAATCGCGCGTCGACCAACAAATACTGTCAGGAAACTTTGTTGATCAGAGTGAATTCGCAAACGAAGCTGGATCATCGACCTTCGCCGGCAGCGCCGGCACGTCCCAGGGAGTGGCCGACATGGAACACGCGATTCGCAAGCGCATCAATCAGATGTTCTCCCGCGACCGACGTATGGCGCAGATCGCCCTTCTGCTGCTCTGGGTGACGTTGGGCTATGTGTATTTCGCGGTCACTTCGCAGACAAGCGATCTTTTCGTTCGCATCGCGCTCACCATCGGTGCGGGCGCCGTGCTCGTTTTCAACTCTGCGTCGATTCTCGCCATGATCCGTCATTACCAGGAAGACAAGGATCACATCTACGGGCTCGACATCCGTCACCTCGATGAGAATCGCGCCGCCAAGGCCGCGCTCTCCGGCAGCGACGACGAAGCGCTCAGCCCAGCCGTCGATTAAGCGCTCCGCATCCCGTTTCAATCCGTCCGATGTGCTCACCCGGCGTCCTGCACGCACCGGGCGGCTGTCGCATTGCACTCGCTCCTGCAAACCGCAAAGCCTTTATCAGAATGGAGACCCCAATGGAAACCGATTACGTCCCTCCCGTTCAGAAAGGCGTGGGCCAGTTTATCGACAGCATCTTCCTGCTGGTGCTCGTCTACTGCAGCCTGCTCGCGCCGTTATTGCTCAAGACACCCGACAAACCGCCCGAAGCGCAAGCTGCCAAAACACAAGTGTCCTGGCGAGAGCTCGGACAAACGCCTGCGATGGAAGCGCAATGGCGCAAGCTCGGCTATGACGCGCAGCAGGCGAAGCCGATCATCACGACGCGCTTCGATTACCAGATCGAACCTGTCTCGCTGATCGTGACGGCGCTCGTGATCGCGGGGTATTTCGTCTTCGTGCTGCGTGTGTCGGACCGGCAATACCGTCAGGTGATCGCCGAAAAATTCGGGGAGACGTCATGAACTTCTGGCAATGGCTGAGCAACGCCGCATGGGGTCTTTCGATCCTCATCTTCGCGTGGATTCTGATCGATGCGTTCAGGGTTCATCGCGACTACGACGACGACTTCCTGATGAGTTCGACGGAAGGCAAAGAGTAATCCGACAGTCATCATGTCGCAAAGGAGCAGCTCATGAGTGACGCAGCAGGCGTAGCGCAGCAAGGCGAGCGGATCGCGTTGCTGAAAGTGTTGGGTCCGATTCACGTGTGGGCGCTCGGCGTCGGCATCGTGCTCGTCGGGGAATTCATGGGCTGGAATTTCTCGGTCGCGAAAGGCGGTGCGTATGGATCGCTGATCGCGTGCTGGATCATCGGCCTGCTCTATACGTGCGTCGCGATGATCGACTCTGAAGTGACATCGACCGTCGCGGCCGCGGGCGGCCAGTACACGCAGGCCAAGCACATCATCGGACCGTTGATGGCGTTCAACGTGGGCCTGTATCTGGTGATGGCCTACACGATGCTTGAAGCCGCCGATGCACTGGTGGTCGGCGATCTGATCAAGGCCGTCGCCGCCGACTCGGGCTACGCGAATTTTGACTCGCGTCCATTCACGCTGGTGACGATCGCGTTTCTCGCGCTGCTGAACTATCGCGGCGTGTTCGTGACGTTGACGGTCAACTTCGTGATCACGGCCGTCGCGTTCATCGCGATCGTCGTGCTGTTTCTCGGCGTCGCGCCGTGGCATCCCGGACAGACACTCATTCATCGCGAGCTTCTCACTCAACTGCCCTATGGGTGGCTTGGCGTGGTCGCCGCGTTGCAGTTCGGCATGTGGTATTACCTCGGCATAGAAGGCACCTGTCAGGCTGCCGAAGAGGTTCGCTCGGCGGGCCGCTCCATTCCGCTCGGAACGATGTGCGGGATGATCACGCTGCTCATTGCAGCCGCCATGACCTGGTACGTCGCCACGGGCCTGATGCCGTGGGAATATCTTGGCCAGGCCGTGACGCCGCTATATGACGCCGCCCGCCTGTCCGGCAGCAAGAGCTTGCAGACGTTGCTTTTCGTGGGCACGTTGTTCTCTGCGGTAGCCTCGGCGAATGGCTGCATCAACGACGCATCGCGTGCATGGTTCTCGATGTCGCGCGACCGCTATATGCCGATGTGGTTCGGCGCGGTGCATCCGCGTTACCGAACGCCCTATCGCGCGATCATCTTTCTCGTGCCGATCGCCATTTCGTTCGCGTTCACAGGGCTGCTCGATCAGGTGATCACGTTCTCGATCCTCTCGGGGCTGCTCGGCTATACGTTCATGTCGATCAACATCATCAAGTTTCGCCGCCAGTGGCCGCTCGGCAGCATCAATCGCGGCTACATCCATCCGTTCCATCCCATTCCGGCGATCGTGCTGGCGGTGCTGTGCACCGCGACCTACTTCGCGACGTATCTCGGCTACGGCACGTCGCTGCTGTCGATCATGGCGTTCTACATCATGGCGTCGATCTGGTTCGCGCTGCATCGATACAAATACGTGAAGCGCGGCGATCAGTTCACGATGGACTGGCCGCGTCCCAAGAACTATTGAAGCGAGGCGCATCCGATATGCAATCAGCGGGAATCGTGCTGGCGGTCCTGTTCGCGGTCGCGCTGGTGCTGATGCACCGGCGCGACCGCCATGCATTGAGAACGGAGCGCGGCAAGCTGTTCGACGCGTGCCTTGCTCTCTTCGAAGGCCATCGCGTTACGCAGGATGCCGTCGCCTGGCCCGTGCTGGCGGGAACGTATGGCGGATACGAGGTGCACATTGCGCCACTCGTCGACGACGTCGTGTTTCGCAAGGTGCCGTCGCTGTGGCTGCTCGTCACGGTGAAGCGCAAGCTGCCCATCGCGGGCAGGGTCGATATGCTCGCTCGCGCGCAGAACACAGAGTTCTATTCGCCCGCCGACGGTTTGCCCGTTCGCATCGCCACGCCGCATGAATGGCCGCGACAGATGACGATCAAGGCCGACCGGCCTGCTGCCGAGTTGCCCTTCGCCGCGCTCGATCCTCACGTGCGCGCATTCTTCGCAGACCCTCGCGCGAAGGAGATGCTCGTGACCCGCGAGGGTGTCAGGATCGTCTATCAGGCACATGGCGCGGATCGCAGCGAGTATCTCGTGTTGCGGCGCGCCGTGTTCCGTGACGCGCGGTTGCCGGCGGCGCTCGTCGGCTCGCTGCTCGATCAGGCCGTGCAGGTATGCGCCGCTGTGATGAAGGGAGGCGTTCATGGGCAAGCTTAAGGCCACACGGCCGGTGCATCCGTACATCGTGCTGATGGCAGCCGTTCTGCTGCCTGGCGCGGGACAGGTGATCAACCGGATGCCGACGCGAGCGCTCATCATGCTGTTCTTCATGCTCTCGCTCGGGTTCGTGACGATGCAGCTTGCCCCGCCCGGGCGATCGTTCATCGGCAGCCATGCAGGCGGCGTGTTCGTCTACGCGATCGCCGTGATGGACGCGTATATGATCGCGCGCTATCGATGGGAAATGTTCCGCAGTCGCGCTGCCGCCTGATGAACGTTTCCGGGTGAATCGCCCGCCGGCGTCCTCACGCCCGTACGCTTCACAAAAATCAAATAAAAAAGTTGTCGCCGCAATCGCGGCCTGCCCCCTCTCCCCGTTTCGTCTACCTCATTAGTCGTACCCCGACTAACGGATTGAGCATTTGTCGCCGATAAGAAACGATCTCACCTGTAGAGACAGCGACATGCATGAATCCCATCATCGACCTAACGGAGTGTTCTATGGCAAATTCCTGGCGCATCTCGGCGCTCGCAGAGCGTCACCGTGCCCTGGGTTCCAGTCTCGAAGACTGGAACGGTATGGGCACGGCGTGGACCTATTCGACGGACCTCGCCGACCATCACGAGGCGATCCGCACGAAAGCCGGACTGATGGACGTATCCGGCCTGAAAAAAGTCCATTACGTGGGCCCGCACGCCGAAAGCCTGCTCGACTGGGCGACGACGCGCGACATCGGCAAGCTGTATCCCGGCAAGTCGGCATACGCCGCGATCCTGAACGAGGAAGGCAAGTTCATCGACGACTGCATCGTGTACCGCACGGGGCCCAATGCCTTCATGGTCGTGCACGGCGCGGGCGCGGGCTACGAGCGCCTCGTGCGCTCCGCGCAGGGTCGCCAGGTGGCCGTGCTGTTCGACGACGATCTGCACGACCTGTCGCTGCAGGGACCGCACGCGGTGGATTTCCTCGCGGAACACGTGCCCGGCATCCGCGATCTGCCCTATTTCCATCACACGCAGACGCGTCTGTTCGGGCGGCCCGTGATGATCTCGCGCACGGGTTATACGGGCGAGCGCGGCTACGAGATCTTCTGCAAGGCCGCTGACGCGCCGCTCATCTGGGACACGATCCTCGCCAAAGGCGCGGGCTTCGGCATCGTGCCATGCGCGTTCCTCGCGCTCGACTGGTTGCGCGTGGAGAGCTATCTGCTGTTCTACCCGTACGACAACTCGGAGATGTACCCGTTCGCGGACGAAAAGGCGGGCGACACCTTGTGGGAACTCGGTCTCGACTTTACCGTGTCACCCGGCAAGACCGAGTTCTGCGGCGCGCGCGAACATTTCCGGCTCGCGGGGAAAGAGCGCTTCAGGATTTACGGTGTCGACATTGCGACGTCCAAGGCCGCGTCCGCGGGCGACACGCTGTGGCGTGACGGAGAACAGGTCGGCGTGATCACGTGCGGCATGGTTTCGCGCCTGACGGGCCGCTCGCTCGCCATAGCCCGCATGAATGTCGAGCACGCCCGCGACGGCGTCGCGCTGGAAGTACGAGGCAGTATCGATGCACGCGCAACAGCGGCGGCGTTGCCATTCGACGATCCGGAAAAGAAGAAGCGCACGGCGATCGGCTAACCACATTCTGGCTGGCATGCACCGGCGGTCTTACCTACCCCGAGGTATTGTGACCGGCCGCTTGCGCATTGCACCATGAATTCCTGCCTTGTTCTTCGATATCGACAGATCACGGCCGCGACGCGTTGTCGGGCACGTGATCGAGGAGACGTAAATTGAGTGCAACCGAAGAGATTCACCGTCTGGAGGGACTGGCCGACGACGGCGTGCGGTCGACCCTCAAACGCTCGCTGACATGGAAAGACGCATTCTGGGTGGCGAGCGGCTCGCCGGCGTTCGTCCTCTTCACGCTGGGCGCGATTGCCGCAACGGTCGGTCAGCCCGCGTGGATCATCTGGATCGCGTCCATCTCCATTGGCTTTATCCAGTGCTTCACGTACGCCGAAATCTCCGGGCTGTTTCCGCACAAATCGGGCGGCGCATCGATTTACGGCGCTATCGCGTGGGTCCGGTATTCCAAGTTTCTTGCGCCCGTGTCGGTATGGTGCAACTGGTTCGCGTGGTCGCCCGTGCTGGCGCTCGGTACGGGCCTCGGCGCGAGCTACATTCTCTCCACGCTGTTTCCCGCCGATGCCGCCATCAACACATGGTCGTTCACGTTGCTGAAGCTCGACTTCATCAAGGACGGCCTGAACCTGCGCATCAACTCGACGTTCATCCTCGGTGCATCCCTGCTGCTGCTGACGTTCTTCATCCAGCACCACGGCGCCGAGCGAGCCGCAAAGCTGCAGAAGTACATGGGCATCATTGCATTGATTCCGCTGACCGTCTTCGGTCTCGAACCGCTGCTCACGGGCACGGTCCACATGAGCAACTGGTTTCCGCTGCTGCCGCTTGCGCACGACGCCAAGGGCAACGTCGTGCCGGGGACATGGAATGCCGCCGGCTGGACGCTGATGATGGGCGGACTCTTCGTCGCGGGATGGTCGACCTTCGGGTTCGAGACGGCCGTCTGCTACACCCGCGAGTTCAAGAATCCGAAAACCGATACCTTCAAGGCAATCTTCTATTCGGGCTTGCTGTGCCTCGCCGTGTACATCCTCGTGCCGCTGTCGTTCCAGGGTGCAATGGGACTCAAGGGGCTGCTCGCGCCGGAAATCTACGACGGCACGGGTGTCGCGGCTGCGATGGCGAGAATCATCGGCGGCGGCGCGGCGATCTTCTACCTGATCGTCGTGATGCTCGTCTTCACGCTGCTGCTGTCGGTGATGACCTCGATGATGGGCTCGTCCCGAACGTTGTATCAGGCCTCCGTCGACGGCTGGCTGCCGCGCTATCTGTCGCACGTGAATGAACACGGCGCGCCCACGCGCGCCATGTGGACCGACCTCTGCTTCAACCTGATCCTGCTGATGATGTCGGATAACGTCGCGGTGCTCGCGATGTCCAACGTCTGCTATTTCGCGTTCGTGTTCCTGAACCTTCAGGCGGGCTGGATTCACCGGCTCGATCGTCCGACCTGGGCGCGGCCGTTCAAATGTCCGAACTGGCTGCTGGCGCTCGGCGCACTGTGCGGTTTCATCGATCTGGTATGCATCGGCGCGGGCGCGGACATCTGGGGACCGGGCACCTTGCGCAATGGACTCGTGGCGATCGCGCTGATCATCCCCGTCTTCATTTATCGCCACTACGTGCAGGACAAAGGCCGCTTCCCCGACGCCATGCTCGACGACCTCGAACTGCGGCCGGATGACGGCACGACCCGCCGCCGCGCGGCTGGCTGGCTTCCGTATCTGACGCTGGTGGCGACCGTGCTCGTGGTCTGGTTGTCCCATCACTTCGCCGTGTTTCCGGCGTAACGGTTGCGTTCGCAGACCGCGCTGCTCAAGGAGTCTCGCAAGTGGACAGAACCGCATACATCGCCAGCATCAAGGCGGCCTACGAAGGCGAGCTATACGGCGAGGCGTGGTTCGCCGCGATGGCCCGCGAAGCGCAGGCGCCCGATCGTCAGCGCAAGCTCGCTGCAATGGCGCGGCTCGAAGCACAGACGGCCGCGCGCATGATGCCGCTGGTGAAGCGCCTCGGCATCACGGGCATCGACGAGTCCGTACAACGCGAAAAGGGCATTCGTCTTGCGCAACAGCACGTCGGACAGTCGTGGCCCGCTTTTATCGCGTGGTTCATCGACGAGATCGGCCGGTTCGTCACGCTGTACGACGAACTGGCGCGCAACAGTGCCCCGGAAGACGCGGCGATCCTGGCCGAACTCGCCCGCCATGAACGGGCGTTGCTCGAATTCGCCCGCCTCGAAGCGCAAGGCAAGCCGGACCAATCACTCGAACCCGTGCTCGCGCTGCTCGACACGCGCAGCAGCATGAGCACGCTCTGAAACGGCGCTCACGCGTCGCCAGCCGCCTCCCAACCGGATGCCGCGAGTACATGGTCGAGCACGTTCTTCGGATCGCTCTTGCCATGACCGATCGACGCGCAGCCGATGCGCGTCGGCACGCTGAACTCATGGCCTTCGATACGGACGGGCGCTTCGAGCAGGCCGCGCAAGCTGTCCTGAAGCTCGTCGAGCACGGCATCGGGATTCGCCGCCGCGCGTTGCGCGAGCTGCTGCACGTCGTCGCCGCACCACGCGAGCGCGTCCGCGCTGAAATCGACCACCATCACCACGAACACATGCGGGTCGAGCAGCGCCGCGCAATTGAGTTGCCCTTGCGTCGCTTCGAGCCGCCTGCCGAGGTCGATCATCACGCGGTCGGCGTAGTCCTGGCCGAAGCGCGCCGCGACGTGTTCGAGTTCGCCCACGTTGATCGCGAAGATCGCGCACGGCAGCGCGGTCCGCGCCGAGATGGCCGCCGAAAACTCCATCCGGTCGATAAAGGTCGACGCGCTCGCAAGCCCTGTCGAATGTTCGAACGACAGCCTGCGGCGGGCGTTTTCCTCGACCATCTGCCTGCGCGCCACTTCGACGATGAAGCCTTCGAGGCCCATCAGCTCGTCGCGCGCCGAATAGACGCCGCAGCCCTGATCCCAGACCCACTTGGTCTGTCCCGAGCGATCGACGATCCGATAGGTCAGTTCATAGGGCTCACGGGCGACGATACGCGCCTGCACTTCGTTCCAGACAAACTCGCGATCGTCGGGGTGGATCAGCGAGCGGAATGCGAGGCGGCTTTCGTCGATCAGTTCGAACGCCTCGTAGCCCGTCAGATCGAAGCACCCTTCGCTGACGAACTCCATCGACCAGTCGCGGTTGTTCTGCCCGCGATAGATCATCGCCCGCAGGTTGGACAACAACGTGCGCAGACTGCGCCGGCTCGCGCGCAGCGCTTCTTCGTTGCGGCGGCGATTGGAGATGTCCGTCGCGAGACCGACCGCGCCGTCCAGAACACCTTCGTCGTCGGTCACGGCATCGAGGCGCAGTTCGACGTGTGCCGTCGTGTTGTCGGCGCGGATGAGACGTGCTTCCGTCACCAGTTCGCTCAGTTGCCCGTCGAGCAGCGCCTTCAGGCGTGCATTCAGCGTCTCGGCGTCTTCGGGATGAAAGAACGACGAGAACGGCCGAAGCTCGGCATCGCTGCCGACCGCGCGCATCAGGTTGCGCCATGCAGGATTCGAAAAGATCAGACGTAACTCGCGGTCGACGCGGAACAGCGCCTGAGGCAATTGCAGCACGGCGTCCTTGCAGTGTTGCATCAGTTGAAGCTCGCTGCGCTGCGCATCGACGCTGGTATGAGGCGCGGGAAATTGCAGCAGCGTCATGCGCGAGCCGCGCGCGCGCAACGCCGTGACGGGATGCAGGCGGAAACTGCCGTCGCCATACGCGATGCGCAGCGACCCGGCGGTCCGCTCTTCGCCGTCGCGCGATTGCGTGAGCAATGCCGTCAGATCGAGCAGCGACTGCGGATGAACGAGATTGCTGAACGGCATTCCGACGATTTCATCGGCGTACGACTCCCAGCGCGCGTGCTTGAGAAACGCGCTGTTGACGAACACGAGGGCGTCGTTGTCGAGCAGCACGGCGGGTGTGGAAAGATTGGCGGCGAATGCGCCCAGCTCCGGCGACTCGGCCGCGCGCACGATGCGCGGCGCCGTGCGGCGCGCGCCGTAGGCCATGCTGAGCAGAAATGTCGCAAGGCACCCTGCCAGCCCGATCGAGACATACAATAGATCATTGTTGTCAGGGCTGTATCCGAGTCTGGGAATCACCAGTGCAGCCACTGCAGCCAGCAGCACCGTGGCGAACAGATAAACCGACATGACGTTCTCGCTTCAAAAAACAGGATAACTGATCGCCAACGCCGCGCGAACTCACACTACCCGCTCATGAACATCAACCAGTCTGCGCGCATTCACCGCTATCCGCTGTACGCGAAAGTCTGTTTGCTGCTCGCCTGTATCGTCGCCCTGATCACCGTGCTTTATCTGGGCGCGTTCATGCAGACACGAGGCAGCGAAGGCTTCCGGCAGACGCTGTTCTCCCTCGACGAAGCCATGCGGCTGGAACACAAGGCGGCGAGCCTGCAGGCAGATTCGCCCGATACCGCGCGGGCCCTGAGGGAACTGGCCGACTCGCTTGTCCGCAACGATACGCTACTGATGGACTGGAGGCAACGCGGTGCGCCCACGCCGGAAATCGGCGGCGCACTGGCGGCAGCGAGTGCGTCCGCTGCCACGGAACGCACGGCAAAACCGGACGCGAGCGTCGGTGTAAAACCCGATACGAAGCTCGCGGCGCTCGGCGCGCTGCGCTCGCAGGTCGCGTATCAGAGCGAGGTGCACGCCGCCGTGCTCGGGCTGCTGCAGGCCTGCACCGTGTGTCTGCTGATCTTCGGCGTGGTGTCGCTCGCATGGGGCACGCGGCGCACGCTCGTCGCGCGGCCGAACGCGGCATTGCAGGCGCTCGTCGAAACGGGACTGATGGCGCCGCAAGGCCGCGACGAAATCGACCGGCTGCTGAAGCTGCAAGCCCAGCTCGCCGTGCGGCTGCGCACGGAGCAAGACGAGTCCGTGCGGCTCAAGCGCATCGTCGAGGACTACATTACGTTCGCCGACCAGTCGCTCGAACTGCTGCATCACATCTGCGCGCAGCTTGCCGAGGAAGAACCGTCCGGCCGCACGCTCGAAGCGCTGCTGCAACGCCTCGTCGGTGTGCTGCGCGCGCGGCGTATCGCGCTGGTGGTCACGGAATCGACGGCCCAGCTGCTCGACATCGATCCCGTCGTGTCGCCCAATGGCGACGTGCCGTCCATCGTGCGCGCACGCGTGACGAACGAACTGATGACGCTCGCCGGCATACACACGTTCTCGCGGCTCGACGACGGCCAGGTGCCGCCGCCCGTGCTGGCCGCGCCCGTGCGCGTGCCGCTTGCGAGCTACGGCGTGCTGATCGCGGAAGGCGAGCCGGAGACGCGCTTCGAGCTGCGTCACCTGTATCTGATGGAGACCATCGCGAGCGTGCTGGCCCACGCGATCTCCAACCTGAGCCGCGACGTGCGCGACCGGCGCATGGCGCTGTTCGAAGAGCGCAATGCCATCGCGCGCGAACTGCACGACTCGCTCGCGCAATCGCTGTCGTACATGAAGATCCAGCTGGCGCGCCTTCAGGCCGTGCTGCCGCCCGAACTCTCGCAGAGCGACATCGCCGAAATCGCGCGCGGCATTCGCGAAGGTATCGACAGCGCGTACCGGCAGTTGCGCGAACTGCTCACCACGTTCCGTTCGCCGATGCACGCACACGGCCTCGCGTCGACGCTCGAAGAACTCGCCGAGGAGTTCGGCTCGCGCAGCGAAGTGCAGATCTCGATCGACAACCGGGTGCCGCGCATGCGTCTGTCCGTCAACGAGGAAATGCACGTCGCGCAGATCGTGCGCGAGGCGTTGACCAATGTCCTCCGTCACGCGCGCGCGACGACGGCCCAGGTGCAACTGATGTCGGACGGCCACACGATGACCGTGTCGATCGACGACGACGGCCGCGGCATCAGCCGCACCGAGGGCGACGAACATCACTTCGGCCTGTCGATCATGCGCGAGCGCGCCCGCAGCCTCGGCGGACGGCTCGAAGTGAAACCGGCCGAACGGGGCTCGCGCGTGGTGCTCACATTCGTGCCCTCCGCGCTCGCCGGATACAAGGCGCGCGCGACCAGCGGGGCCGGCGTGCGCTAGAACTTGTGCGACATCGCCAGGCGCGCAACGACCTGGTTTCCGCTCGACGACAGCCCGCTCGACCCGACGATATGCGCGCCATCGAGATCGGTGCCCGTATTCGCATTGGTGTGTTGCCACGCGCCCTGCACGTAGACCGAGGTTCGCTTGCTGAGGCTGTAGTTCAGCATCAGCGCAACCTGATGCCAGTTCGGGCTGTCGCTGCCGGCGGTGGATTCGAGCTTGCCGTGCGTGAACGTGTAGGCGCCGATCAGCGAGAGATCGGGTTGGAAATAATACTGTCCGTTGACCTCGATGTTGTCGAATTTCCATGACGTCCAGGTCTGCGTGCCGATGTCCGGCGCGTAGCCGTTACCCGTGGGCGACCTGACGTCGACGTGCGAATACGCGAGCGCAATATTGGCGTTGTTGGAGAACGTCCATTTCACGCCCGCGTCGATGTTCTGCTGCCTCGTCGCAACGAACACGGCATCGGAGGTCACGGCGCCGTCCGTGCCGCTGCCCGCACCGTTCAGATGCAGATAGGCAACCGCCACGGACAACGGACCCGTACTGTAAGTCACGCCCGCGCTGTACGCGCGGTTCGACGAGAAGTTGGTCGCGTTGCTGAAGCCATACACGCCTTCGAGCTGGAAGCCGGCCAGTGTCGGCGAGACGTACTTCACCGAGTTGTTGAGCCGGAAGTCGAAGTCCGCGTTGTCGTTATCGAACGGATGCGCGGCCAGATCGCCGATCGAGCTTCCTGCGGCGGTGAACGGACTCCACATGTCGATCGTTGCGTCGTATTGCCGCCCGAACGTGAGCGTGCCCGCCGGTTCCGACGACAGGCCGACGAAGGCTTGCCGCCCGAACAGCCGGCCGCCTTCGTTGAGCTGGCCGTTGTTCAGGTTGACACCGTTTTCGAGCGTGAAGATCGCGCTCAGTCCGCCGCCGAGATCTTCCGTTCCCTTCAGTCCGAAGCTCGTTTCGGCCGTATCGCCGCTGACCATCGCGAAAGCATGGTGGCCGCCGGCGTTGCTGGTGTAGTTCAGGCCGTCGTCGAGCACGCCGTAGAGCGTGACGGAGCTTTGCGCATAGCTGGTTCCGCTGGTTCCACACAGGCACAAGGCCATAAGCGCTGCATAGCGAGGTAAGTCATTCATCGAAGTCTCTTTGTATTGGCTGGCAGTGATGTGACGGGACATCGCGCAGAACGCCGCGATGCGCGCGTACTCACCGCGCCGCGGAAGCAGCGCGATGAGCGTCTCGATCAGACTCGTGGGAAGAACGACAGCGAACTACAGATAGGGCTGTGAGATGGCAGGCAGTTCGCCGGCTACTTCGGCATCCGCCTGCACGCCCATGAACGCCGCGAGGCGCCGTGAAAAATGATCGCGCACGAGGAGTTGCAGTCCGCAACCGTTGCACGTCACGACGTTCCGTGTCACGGCATCATTGAACGCGTGACAGTGAATGCAGTAGACGCGGCGCTGCAGCGTGCCGCTGTGCTGCACCTGGACGGCTTCCGACGCGAGCGCGTAATGATCCGCGATGCGCCGGACCGACCAGATGAACGGCTCGCTGCCGAGCACGTAGAGACGCAGGCCGACGGTCGCCACGGCGGGATCGCGCAACGCCTCGTCGAGCGCGGCAAACAGTGAGGCGTCGTCGGCGAAGGTGCGTTCTCTCGCCTCGTGGAACGTGACACCCGCGCCGTGCCGCTTTGGATCCTGCACCTCCCACACTTCCATCGGCGCGAGCCCGGCGAGCGCGAGGCTCGCGCGGACGCAATCCTCGGCGCTCGCGCCGTTCGTGATGAACCAGTGGCGCGTGCCGTGCAGATCGGGAGCCAGCCGCACGTACTCGGGCCGGCTCTTGTTGGTCGACATCATGGTAGTTTCATCCATTCGATGCGAGGTTCCGAGGTTCAGTAGATGGCGAGACTATGCGTGACCGCAACCACCATGATGCCCGCCGCGACCGTCACGTAAGGCAGGATGCCTGCGCGCCGCGCGACGCGTTGCGAGCCGACGAGCTGCATGTCTTCCTTCATCGCATCGGGGAAATGCCCCTTGTCGGTCACGTAGTGGCGGAACAGGAACACGGGCAGGATCAGCGCCGCGAAGCACAGGCCCGAGATCAGCGTGCCGGAACCCCAGATATCCGCACCCATGCCGAGCAGCGCCAGATTGACGAACGAGAACAGCGTACCGAGCGCGAGCAGCCAGTTCGGCGCGCGGAACGGCCGGCTCCAGTCCGGGCGGTCCATGCGGTGAATCCACGCTGAATTCAGGTTCAGGAAGTTGAAGATGATGTAGCCGACATTCGACATCGCCAGCACGAACACATAGTCGGACATCAACAGCAGGACCAGGTTGAAGCACAGGTCCGTCCACATCGCGCGGGTCGGCGCGCCGTGTTCGTTGACGTGCGACAGGTACTTCGGCAGCCAGCCGTCGACGGACGCCTGATACAGCGTGCGCGACGAACCCGCCATCGACGTCATGATGGCCAGCACGAGCGCCAGCACCAGCATCACGATCAGCACGCGCTCGACCAGCAGGCCGCCGTGGATCATCGGCGCCATCGCTTTCGCGACGCCCATGCCGCTGTAGATATCGGGCGACAGCATGCCGTCGTACACGGCGGGCGTGACGATATTGCCCGCAGCATCCTTGACGGCGGGCGTGACCATGTGGCCGAGACCCAGCACGCCCTGGAACGCCAGCGGCACGATCGTGAACACGAAGATGCACAGAAGCCCGGAATACAGAATCGCCTTGAACGTATCGACCTTCGGATCGCGGAATTCACGCGTGTAGCAGACGGCCGTTTCGAAACCGTACGTGGACCACGCCGCAATGAACAGCCCGCCCGCCATCAGCGTGATGCCTGCGCGATCCCAGGTGCCGTCGACGATCTGTCCGGCGCTGTCCTTCGCGAACGGCACGAGCGGAAACAGATTGTGCAGCGGCAGATCACCACTGAAGAGCGGCACCGTGCCGACGAGAATCAGCGGCACCAGTGCGGCCACGCCGAGTATCGTCTGGATGCGCGCCGCATTCAGAATGCCGCGGTGCTGGATCGCGAACGTGATCAGCAACACGACCGCGCCGAGTATGAAGGTCGAATTGATCCGCAGGCTCAGGCCCGAACGGATCCAGTCGAGACTCACCAGCGTGACCTGCCATGTGTTGATCGCGGCGTCGGCGGGGAACAGCACGGAGAGAATGTAGCCCGCCGCGAGCCCCGATCCGATCGCCAGCACGGGCGACCACGCGAACCAGTTGCACCAGACCGACAGGGGCGCGAACAGCTTCGAATAGCGAACCCACGCGATCGCGCCGTACACCGACGCCCCACCCGACTTGTGAGGAAAGAGACCGGCGATCTCGGCATACGAGAACGACTGGATGAAGCCCAGACCGATCGAGACGATCCACACCGCCCACGACAGCTTGCCGACCGTCGCCGCGATCGAGCCGATCGAAAAGAGCACGAGCGCGGGCACGCCGCTCGCCACCCAGAATGCACCCGTCCAGCTGATCTTTCGATGCAAGGTACCGTCCGCTGCCTCGGCAACGTAGTCTTCGGAAACCGCACTCATAACTGTCGTCCTTTTTCCGGTGGAATACCGATTGTGGGAATCGTTCCGCGTGAAAGCACCCGCCCCGCGCCTCGACGGCGCGAACGCGGGAAGGAAACACTGCAACAGCTTGTGGTTGCTTTTGTGGTTGCTTTTTGCTTGTTTAACGGCGTAGATCGTTTAACGCGTATGCCCCTCGCAAACTTCGTCTAGTCGACTTCCACCCCGAGCCGCTCGACCTCGGGATGCGTGCCCTTCGACAGCGCGCTGCCATCGTCGAGCGGCGCAAGGTATTCGATGGCCGTCTGCCGGTAGCGCGTGATGCCCTTGTAATCGGCAAGCTCCGGCGGCAGCGTCGACAGCACACGATGCAGGCGCTTGCCCCACTTCGGCACGCGCGCCAGTTCGCCGACACCGATCAGATAGCAGCGCACGCAAAAGAGAATTGCGTTGCTGCGCGGCAGGCGGAACAGCGTCTGCAATTCCACGCGCAGATGCAGCTTGTCGCCGACGTTCTCCGGCGTCACGCTCGCGCGGTCGCGGCCCCATTCGTGGTAATGCTCAGGCGACGTATCGAGGCGCGGATTCACCGTCATCGTCCAGTTCAGGCGGCGCACGGGCGCGCCCAGTTGCAGGCGCAGCAGGAACTTCAGCGCGCGCTCGAAGATGCCTGCCTGATGCGCGAGGGGCACCGGGCCGTGCCATTCCATGAAGTTCATGCCGAGATCGAAGTCGAGCGACCAGTCCGCCTGGGTCGTGACCATGCCGCCGTCCATGAACAGGTTGTCGTCGCGCTGATCGATCAGCACGTAGTCGCCCTGCGCCTGACGCGTGACATATTCGAACGGTGAACACGGCAGCGTGCTCGCATCGCCGAACGTGAAGGTCTGTTCGAGACCGAGCGGACGGTTGATCCACGTCCATTGATCGCCGTTACGTGTCAGCGAAAAATGCTCGGGGTAGTCTTCCGCGAGACTTTCCATGATCAGTTCGAGCGTGTCCCATTGCGCCGGCCCCATGTGGTCCAGCACCTGACAGCGCAACGGATCGCGTTCGAGCGTCAGCGCGCGGTCGCGGCACTCGGCCACGTAGTGCTCGTCGATGTCGAAAGTCGACAGGAACACGGGCGAGTTGCCTTCCTTCACATGCGGCTCGATATTGATCGAGTACATGTACGCGTCTTCGGGGAACGGAAACGGAAAACGCAGGATCGCCTCGTCGCTGTTGCGAAACGTGAAGGTGTCGCGGAAGGTTTCATCCGTCTTGAAGTCGATTGCCATGAGGTCCCCCTAGTGTTAGATGTTCAGCACGAGGCGTTCGCCCCGCGCACGCGACACACAGGGCAGCATCTGACAACCCGTGGCCCGCTCGGCCTCGCCGAGACAGAAGTCGCGATGATCGGGCTCGCCTTCGAGCACGTCGAGCGCGCAGGTGCCGCATGCGCCGCCGCGGCACATGTACGGGGCGTCCACGCCTTCGCGCTCCAGCGCTTCGAGCAGGCTTTCGTCGCTGCGCACCTTGACCTCGCGCCCGCTTTGCGCGAGCACGGCCGTAAAGGGCGCGCCGTGCGAGCCGCCGCCGAAGCTCTCCTGATGGAAATGACTCGCGGGCCAGCCCAGCGCGCGGGCCGTGCTCGCGACGCCGCTCATCAGGCCTTCCGGTCCGCAGGTATAGAGATGCGTGCCCGCCGGCTGCGCGGCGAGCATCGCGCCGAAGCGCTCGTTCGCGTCGCACAGGTCGGTGTAGATGGCGATACCGCCCGTCGTACGATTGGCGACCAGTTCGCCGAACGACGCCTCGTCTTCAGGACGGCAGCACAGATGCATCTCGACGCGCGCGCCCGTCTGCGCCAGCTCGGGCAGCATCGACAGGAACGGCGTGAGGCCGATGCCGCCCGCGATCATCACGTGCTTCGCGCCGCGTCGCGCGATCGGGAAGAAGTTCGACGGCATCGAAATGTCGAGTTCGCTGCCTTCGCGCACTTCGCTGTGCATGAAGGCCGAACCGCCGCGCGACTGGGGCACGCGCCGCACCATGATCTGATACGCGTCGCGCGCACCGGCGGGCGTCGTGAGCGAATAGGCGTTGCGCCAGACGCGCTCCTTGCCGCGCATCGTCACGACGACATGGCTGCCCGCCGAATACGCGGGAAGCCGTCCTCCATTCGCGCATTCGAGCGTAAAGCGTCGCACATCCTGCGTCACCGGTTCGACGCGTGCGACTCGCACGGGGATCGTTCTCGAAGCATTCATGCCGTCGACACCTCCATGAGTCTCAGCTGTGGGCGTGAGTGACAGGCGCTGCCTGTCCTTCGCGTCGTTGCATTCATGGGAGTAGCATCGGCCTGCAAAAAACGCTTATCAATGATTCGGTGTGGGTAGTCCCCCGGCAGTAATGGTTGGCGCGCACGACGCTGCCCGCCACGTCATTCCGCGCTTCGCAAAGGCCTCGCTCGCGCAGCCGCGAGCCGCGCCGGCATTGGCGCTCCCGCCTCTTTTACCGACGCCTTTCGGCAAACGTACAGTCTCGCATCGGCCCTCGCGGGCTTCGATTTCTTCTCACGCCGGCGCAGCCGGAGTACCCGCGCCTACCCACCGGGAGGTAGTGCCACCGGGCGATTGTGGGGCGAAATTGAACGGCAGAGACTTGCGCTCATCGACGCTGGTGCACCCAGTCCGTCCGATATCACCGCCTTCGCATCACCAGACGCGCAGTCATTGCCCAGCAAAGGGTCCTACTTTCGGGAAAACATCATGACAAGGCAATCCATTCTCAACGCCCGTCATCGCGAGCTCGGTTCGAAGCTCGATGGCGACTCCTGGAACGACATGCCGATTCCCTGGTACTACTCGGGCGATCCGTATGACGACGTGGTGGCCGTGCGCACGGCAGCGGGCCTCTACGACATCAGCGCGCTCAACATCGTGCGCGTGTCGGGCCCCGATGCGGCCGCCGTGATCGACAGCATCTGCGCCGTCGACGTGAGCCGCATGAAGCCGGGCACCGCGCGGCTCGCCGCCGAAGTCGACGAGCGCGGCGGCGTCTGCGACGACCTGATGGTGATCTACGACGCTCCGCAGCATTTCAGGCTTTCGCATGGCGGCGGCACCACGCAGACGCTGCTCGAACGCGCCGCGCACAAGCGCAACGTCGAATGGCGCCAGGACTTCGACGTTCACATGCTGTCGCTGCAAGGTCCGCGTTCGACCGACATTCTCCAGCCGCACATCGGCATCGAACTGAACAAGCTGCCCTACTTCGCGCACGTCGAGACGCAACTGTTCGGCCGCAAGATCATCGTGTCGCGCGGCGGCTATTCGGGTGAACAGGGCTTCGAAGTGTCGTGCGCCGCCGCCGACGCCGTCGCGCTGTGGGACGGCATTCTCGAAGCGGGCAAGCCGCACGGCGCCGTGCCTGCGTCGTGGATGTCGCTGGAAATCGCACGCATCGAAGCCGCGCTGCTGTTCTATCCGTTCGACATGCCCGAAGGCGACACCACGCCGTGGGAGCTGAATCTCGACTGGATGGTCGACGTCGACAAGGCAGGCGACTACGTCGGCAAGCAGGCCTTGCTCGCGGCGCGCGGCAAGGAACGCGTGAAGCAGGCAGGCGTGGTGGTCAAGCACGACGCGGCTGTGAGCGCCGGTTCGCCGATCTATATCGGCGACGAGCAGGTCGGCGTCGTGACGAGTTCGATTTTCAGCCGCTATCTGATGCAATCGCTCGCGATGGTGCACCTGAAGCCGTATCACACGGCGCTCGGCACCAAGGTCGAGATTCGCGACGCGGCCGGCAAGTTCAGCGGCGTCGTCAGCAAGACGCCGTTCTACGACCCGATGCGCCTGCGCACCCGCGTCGCCGCCTGACCCGCAGTCCTTACCGCATTCGTTATCGCATTACCCACGATACGGCGGCACGCGCAAACAAAAGCGCGCGTGCCGTCACCACGAGAAAGACAAAGGCAGAGCGAAGTACAAGAACTGTCCGGGGTTCGACGGTCGATGACCGGCCCCCGCCTTTGTCCCGGTAGTCCTTATTAAAGGAGACGTTTCCCATGCCCCGCGATCCCCGTCATGACGTGCTGTTCCAGCCGATCCAGATTGGCCCCAAGACCCTGCGCAACCGCTTCTATCAGGTTCCGCACTGCATCGGCGCAGGCAGCAACCTGCCGGGCTTTCAGGCCGCCCACCGCTCGATGAAAGCCGAAGGCGGCTGGGGCGCGATGAACACCGAGTACTGCTCGATCCACCCCGAATCCGACGACACGCACCGTCTGTCCGCCCGCATCTGGGACGAAGGCGACGTGCGCAACCTGCGCGCGATGACGGAAGAGGTGCACAAATACGGCGCGCTGGCAGGCATCGAAATGTGGTACGGCGGCGCGCACGCGCCGTGTATGGAGAGCCGCGCGACGCCTCGCGGTCCGAGCCAGTACGCGTCCGAGTTCGAGACGCTGACCTACTGCAAGGAGATGGATCTCGACGACATCCGCGACGTGCAGCAGTTCTATGTCGATGCCGCGCTGCGCGCCCGCGACGCCGGTTTCGACATCGTCTATGTGTACGGCGCGCACTCGTATCTGCCGCTGCAGTTCCTGTCGCCGTACTACAACAAGCGCACCGACGGCTACGGCGGCTCGCTTGAAAACCGCGCGCGTTTCTGGCTCGAAACGCTGGAGAAAGTGCGTCGCGCCGTCGGCAGCGATTGCGCGATCGCCACGCGCTTCGCCGTCGATTCGCTGTACGGCAGCGGCGGCATCGAAGTCGAGAAGGACGGCATGAAGTTCGTCGAGATGGCCGATTCGCTCGTCGATCTGTGGGACGTCGACGTCGGCGACATCGCCGAATGGGGTGAAGACGCGGGCCCGTCGCGCTTCTATCTGCAGGGTCATCAGGTGCCGTGGACGCGCTTCATCAAGGAAGTCTCGAAGAAGCCCGTGCTCGGTGTCGGCCGCTTCACCGATCCCGAGAAGATGACGGAGATCGTCACGAAGGGTATCGCCGACATCATCGGCGCGGCGCGTCCGTCGATTGCCGATCCGTTCCTGCCGAAGAAGATCGACGAAGGCCGCGTCGACGATATTCGCGTGTGTATCGGCTGCAACGTCTGTATTTCGCGCTGGGAAATCGGCGGCCCGCCGATGATCTGCACGCAGAACGCGACAGCCGGTGAAGAATACCGCCGCGGCTGGCACCCGGAAAAGTTCGCCGAATGCGGCTCGAACGATTCGGTGCTCGTGGTTGGCGCAGGCCCATCGGGTTCGGAGTGCGCGCGCGTGCTGATGCAACGCGGCTACACGGTGCACCTCGTCGACCAGGCGGAGAAGATCGGCGGCCATCTGAATAGCGTGGTCACGTTGCCGGGCCTCGGCGAATGGGGCTATCACCGCGACTATCGCGAAACGCAGATCACGAAGCTGCTGAAGAAGAATCGCCATAGCCAGCTCGCGCTCGGTCAGAAGCCGCTCACGGCCGACGACGTGCTCGACTACGGCGCCGAGAAAGTCGTGATTGCGACGGGTTCGCACTGGGTCGGCGACGGCACCAACTGCCTGACGCACGACCCCATTCCGGGCGCCGACGCAACGCAACCGGACCAGCTGACGCCGGAACAGGTGCTGTCGGGCAAGAAGGCGATCGGCAAGCGCGTTGTGATCCTGAATGCCGACACGTACTTCATGGCGCCGAGCCTCGCGGAAAAACTCGCGGCGGCCGGTCACGAAGTGACGATCGTCAGCGGCGTGCATCTCGCGAACTACATGCACTTCACGCTCGAGTATCCGAACATGATGCGCCGCCTGCACGAACTGGGCGTGCATGAACTCGGCGATCACTTCGCTAGCCGCATCGAGCCGGGCCGCATCCAGATCTACAACATCTGGGGCGATGGTTCGCGCCGCACGTACAAGGGCGCCGGCCAGTTGCCGCGCGACGAGAACAAGACGCACCGCTGGCTCGAATTCGATTCGCTCGTGCTCGTGACGGCCCGCCGCTCGAACGACGGTCTGTATCGCGAACTGAAGGCGCGCGAGAGCGAATGGGACGGCAAGGGCATCAAGTCGGTGTATCTGATCGGCGATGCCGAAGCGCCGCGACTGATCGCCGATGCGACCTTCACGGGCCACCGCCTCGCGCGAGAAATCGAAGAGAAGAACGCCCAGTTCCCGCTGCCGTACAAGCGTGAAGTGGCCGTCTGGGGCACGCCGCACAAACCCGGCGGCACCTTCGAGATCGTCTACAAGAAGTAGCGCGGCCGAAGCCGCACCCGCAGGCACGGAGGCCGGCGAGCCCGCCGGCTTCCTCCGCCCTTCCCTGCAAGCAGGACGCCACGCGCATCGCAGATGCCGCGGCGGGGGCCCCTTTTTACTCATTCAACGGACGAGCCCATGTCGAGCGCAGCGAACTTCGACCCCGTCAACGTCACCCGGATCCTCTTCGAGGGCTTCCCCACGTTCGCGATCGTACTGTTCTATCTGGCAGGCGTCGGCGCGATGGCCGCGTTCGCGTGGGGCGTCTACATTCAGGTGCGCAAGTACCGGCGCGGCAAGCCCGTGGCGGGCCCGATCGATCTGCGCAAGCAAATCGGCGCGATGGTGCAGGTCGTGCTGAGCCATCGCACGATCGCGCGTCGCGATCCGGCCGCCGGTCGCGCGCACCGCTTCATTTTCTATGGCTTCGCAGTGCTGTTCCTCGGCACGGCGACCGTCACCGTCGACTACGACATCACCGCGCGCTTTCTCGGCTTCCACTTCTGGAACGGCAACTTCTATCTGTTCTTCAAGCTGGCGATGAACCTCGCCGGTCTGTCGCTGGTGGGCGGCCTGATCTACATGATGGTGCGGCGCGGCTGGATCAAGCCGCCGAAGCTCGATTACGCGCGCCCCGATCGCAAGCCCGGCGACCCCGACTACGACCGCAGCGGTTATCGGCGCGAAGACTGGGCGTTCCTGTGGTCGCTCGTGCTGATCGGCATCACAGGCTTCGTGCTGAGCGGATTGCGCCTCGTGTGGTTGCAGGACCGCGCCGTGGTCTGGGATACGCGCTGGTGGTCGCCTGTCGCTGCGCTGCTCGCCGAAATCCTGCGCGGCGCGGGACTCACGGCATCGGCCGCGTACGTGTTGCGCACGGGCCTGTGGTGGTTTCACGGCGCGCTCGCACTGACGTTCATCGCGCTGATTCCGTACACGAAGGTCAAGCACATCTTCACGGCAAGCGGCTCGCTGCTGATGCGCGATCCGCTCGCGGCGCAGCGCCTGCCGAAAGTCGACGCCGACGCGCCGCGCGCCGGCTACAAGACGATCACCGACTTCACGTGGAAGCACTTGCTCAATCTCGACGCCTGCACGAAATGCGGCCGCTGCCATGAGGCGTGCCCCGCCCGCGCGGTCGGCGCGCCGCTGTCGCCGCGCGACGTGATTCTGTCGCTGCGCGAATTCGCCAACGATGCGCTGGAAAAAAACACGCTGCCCGAAGAGGTCAAGCTCGACGTGCACGGCAAGGATATCGGCCAGGTCTTCATGGAAACGGTCTGGTCGTGCCGGACCTGCATGGCGTGCGTGGAGATTTGCCCCGTCGCCGTCGAGCACGTGCCCATCATCGTGCAGCTGCGCCGCAATCTCGTCGAAGATGGCCAGATGGAGCCGCAGGTGCAAAAGACCTTGCAGGCCATTCACAAGAACGGCAACTCGTTCAACGAATCGAAGCGCAAGCGCGCCGCGTGGACCAAGTCGCTGCCCTTCCCGATCAAGGATGCGCGCAAGGAGCCCGTCGATCTGCTGTGGTTCGTCGGCGACTATGCATCGTTCGATCCGCGCAACCAGCGTGTCACGCAGACGTTCGCGACGCTGCTGCACGATATGGATGTCGATTTCGGCCTGCTGTTCGAAGGCGAAGCGAACGCGGGCAACGATGTGCGGCGCGTCGGCGAAGAAGGCCTGTACGAAGTGCTCGCGACGCAGAACATCGCGACGCTCGGCTCGTCGCAATTCCGCCGCATCGTCACCACCGACCCGCACTCGTACAACACGATCCGCAACGAGTACCCGGACTTCGGCGGCCACTTCGAGATCGAGCACTACACGAGTCTTGTCGCTCGCATGCTCGCCGATGGCCGGTTGCGCCCGAAGCGCAAGCTCGGCTATCGCGTGACCTTCCACGATCCGTGTCACCTCGGACGCTTCAACAAGGGCTACGACGCGCCGCGCCAGATCATCGAAGCGCTCGGCTGCGAACTGGTCGACATGAAGCGCTCGCGCGACAACTCGTTCTGCTGCGGCGCGGGCGGCGGCCGTATCTGGATGAACGATCCCGTCGGACAGGAAAAGCCGTCGCAGAACCGCATGAAGGAAGCGGCGGGCATCGAAGGTCTGGAAGTGTTCGTCGTGTCCTGCCCGAAAGACCTGACGATGTTCGAAGACGCGCTGAAGACGAGCGGCTACGAAGGACGCTTCGTCGTGCGCGAGCTGATCGAGCTGATCGCCGAGAGCCTCGTCGATGTCGATGGCGACGCGCCGCCCGCGGACGATGTCCGCGTCACGGCCGACGCCTGAGCAACACTACCTATAAGCGCCATGACGAACCCCGCCCGTCACGCCGACAGCCCGCCGCACGCAGCGAATGCTGCGCGCGACGGCGCGCGGCTGCGTCGCCACTGGCGGGAACTCGTGCGGCTCGCACTCGACGCGCCCGACGCACTCGCGTGCGCGATGCTCTATCCGCACGCAGGCGGCGCGGAACGCAAACGGCTCGAAGCGCGCATGTTCGGGGCGCGCAGCGAGCGGCTCGCGCTCGCGGCGTGCCCGTATGCGCCGCCTGCCGTGCTCGCGCGGCTTTGCACGCTCGCCACCGCCGACGCGGACAGCACGCTCGCGACGCGTCTCGCCCGCAATGCCGCCACGCCCGCCGAAGGGCTGCAAACGCTCGCGGCATCGCTCGAAGCGGCCATGCCCGAACAGAACGCGCAACGCTTCGCGCAACTGATCGCGCGACACCCGCTTGCGCCGCCCGCGCTGCTGGCGAAGATCGCAGCGCACACCGACAGCCTCGAAACTTTGCGCTCGCTGTGCGAAAACGTCGGCGTACAAGCCGATTTGCTGGCGCAACTGGCGGGCCGTGGCATCGCGCCATTACAACGGCTGCTCGCGATTCACTTCGCAACCGACGCCCGCACGCTGCACCAGCTTTGGCAAAACACGCACGAAAGCGCCGTGCGCGCTCAGGTGCTGCGTCATCGCGCGTGTCCGAACGAACTGTTGCGCACGGTCCCGGCGTCGGGCGCGGAGCGGCGCAGCCTTGCTTCGAACGTGCGCACGACGGGCGAAATCCTGACCGCGCTCGCACGCGACGACGACCCGGTCGTGCGTCGCGCGGCCGCCACCAATCCGGCGACACCCGCAGGCGCGCTGATCCTGCTGTGCTTCGACGCGGATACGCTCGTCAGGCGCGCGGTCGCCGTGCGCGACGATCTTCCCCTCAAGGTCGTGGAGTGGCTCGCCAGCGACGGCGACGTGTGGGTGCGCAGCAGTCTCGCGCGCAACCGCGCCTGTCCGCGCAGCTGGCTCGACCGGCTCGCCCGCGACCGCGAGGCCGACGTGCGCCGCTCGGTCACGCGACATCCGGCTTGTCCGATGACGCTCGTCACGCTGCTGGCAAACGACGCGGTAGCGTGGGTCCGCGCAGGCGTCGCGTTGCGCGACGAACTGCCCGGCGCCGTGCTGCACCGGCTCTTGCAGGACGCCGATATCGACGTGCTGGCGGCCGTCGCGCGCCATCGCTGCACGCCGCAGGCGACGCTCGCGCGCCTCGCACAACATGCATCGCCCGATGTGCGGCGCGCCGTCATCCTCAATCGTCATGCGCAGCGGCGCGTGTTGCTGCCGTTGCGCGACGAGTCGTATCCGCTGCATCGCGTGCTGGTGTTCATGCATCAAAGCCTGACCGACGCGGACCGCTGGCGCATGCGCTTCGAGCCGGACATGGAAGCGCGCGCCCGCATGGTCGGTCATCTCGCCGGGACGCTCGCCGCCGCGCGCGAGCGGGAGCGCCAGCAACGGCGCGCCGCTGACGACGCGGCATCACCTGAACCAGACACACATCAACTGACCACATCAGTGGAGGAGGCAGGATGAAGATACTCGTCACCATCAAGCAGGTCACGTCGCTCGACGAAGATTTCGAGCTGCGTGATGACGATCGCGATGTCGAAGCGGACTTTCATGTCTTCGACCTCAACGAATGGGATCACTACGCGCTCGAAGAAGCGCTGCGGCTCAAGGAAGGCGCCAATGGCGACGGCATCGAAGTCGTCGTCGTCACCGTCGGCCCGGAGCACGCCGACGAAGAACTGCGCAAGTGCCTCGCCAAAGGCGCCGACCGCGCGATCCGCATCTGGAGCGACGAACTGGAAGACGCCGACCCCGTCGGCGTCGCGCGCGCGCTCGCCGCGCTTGCACGCCGCGAAGCGCCCGACATGATCTTCGCCGGCGTGCAGGCGTCCGACCACGCGTACGGCGCAACGGGGATGGCGCTCGCGGGTCTGCTCGACTGGCCGCACGCGGCCGTCGTCGCGGGTCTCGAATACGCGCCCGGCGCGGGCACGGCGAGCGCGCGCCGCGAACTGGAAGGCGGCGCCTATGCGAACGTCACCGTGCAATGCCCCGCCGTGCTCACGCTGCAACTGGGCATCAACACGCCGCGCTACGCGTCGCTGCGCGGCATCAAGCAGGCCGCGTCGCGGCCCATCGAAGCCGTGACGCCGGACGCACTCGGCCTGCCTGCCGAGCAAACGGGAGCACGCGGCTCGCTGTCGCGTATCCGGCGCGTGTATGTGCCCGAACTCGGCCGCGCGCAGATGATCGACGGCACGCCCGCCGAACAGGCCGCCCGCCTCGCGGGCATCATCAAGGAACTTCGGGGAGAAGCGTAATGAGCGGGATTCTGGTTATTGCTGAACATCGTCAGGGGCAACTGCGCCCTGTGAGCACCGAACTGATCGGCGCGGCGCGCGAAGCGGGCGGCGAGCGCGTGACGGTCGCCGTGCTGGGCGCAACGCCCGCTGCATTCGTCGATGCACTCAAGCTGGCGGGTGTCGACGAAATCGTCACCGTGCAGACCGCGAACGATGCGTTCGATCCCGACACGTATCAGGCGGTGACGCAGGCGCTGATCGAAGCGCGCCAGCCTTCGCTCGTCCTGCTGCCGCATACGATCGACACGCTCGGTTACGCCGCGCCGCTCGCGGTCAAGGGGAACTACGGCTTCACCACCGACGCGTTCGGGCTCGCGCGCGACGGCGAAGGCTGGATCGCCACGCGCTCGGGCTACGGGCAGAAGGTCAACATGGAGATCGAGTTTCCGGAGCGCACGACCGTCGTCGTCACCGTGCGGCCGGGCGCATTCAAGGCGCCCGACGCGGCGGGCACGCCTGAAATCAGCACGTTCGACGCCCCCGCCGTGACGCCGCGCAGCGCTCACGTGTCGTTCGAAGAACCCGCTGCGAGCGGCGACGTGGATATTGTCGGCGCGGACTTCATCATGTCGATCGGCCGTGGCATCGGCGAGGAAACCAATGTCGAGCAGTTCCGCGAACTCGCCGGCTCGCTCGGCGCGACGCTCGGCTGCTCGCGTCCCATCGCGGACTCGGGCTGGCTGCCGAAGGCGCATCAGGTCGGCCAGTCCGGCAAGACGGCAGCCGCCTGCAAGCTGTACATCGCCATGGGCATTTCGGGCTCGGTCCAGCACATGGCGGGCATGAAGCACGTCGAGAACATCATCGCCGTGAACACCGATCCCGAGGCGTCGATCTTCTCGATCGCGAAGTACGGCATCGTCGGCGACATCTTCGACATTGCGGAAGAGCTTCGCGGCCACTTCTGAGCGGGCATCATGGAAAACCCGGAACGCGCACGCATTCCGGGTTCACACTATTTTTTCAAATGTGGTTAATTGTTAAACTCAGCGACGCAACACTTCGGCAACAGAAACAATAAGCCACCGCTCACAGCTTCACGACATCGCCCTGCGCCGCAAGACGCAGTCATGCCAGCCGGACCGACGAAGCCGATCGGTCGGGTCAATGAGTTCAGGAAGAGCAGATGGTCCCTCACACAGTACTTCTGATCGACGATCACGCGTTGTTTCGCAAGGGCGTCGCGCAACTGATCCAGATGAACCCGGCCTTCGAGGTCACGGGTGAAGCCACCTCGGGTCAGGATGGCATCGACATGGCCGTGCGACTCAAGCCGGACGTCGTCCTGATCGACCTGAACATGCCGCGCATGAACGGCATCGAGACGCTCGAAGGCATGCGCCAGGCGGGCGTCGACGCGCGCTTCATCATGCTGACGGTGTCGGACAACGAGCGCGACGTGGTTGCCGCCTTGCGCGCGGGCGCACACGGGTATCTGCTGAAGGATATGGACCCCGAGGATCTGTGCGTGTCGCTGCAGAAGGCGCTCAAGGGCACGGCCGTGCTGAGCGAATCCGTCACGGGCAGTCTCGTTCACGCGCTCTCGGGCGGCCAGCGCATTCCCGCTGCACAGAACGATCTGACGGCGCGCGAAGTCGAGGTGTTCGACTATCTGGTGGCGGGCCTGTGCAACAAGGCCATCGCGCGCAAGCTCGATATCAGCGTGGGCACGGTCAAGGTGCACGTCAAGCACGTGCTGCGCAAGCTCGATCTCCACTCGCGACTCGAAGCCGTGCTGTGGCAGCAGGAACACGGCTCGCGCTCACATCACTGACATCGCGGCGCGCCTGTGCCGCTTTCCCCGCGTTCCTCTTCGACGCCGCGCCATCCACGCGGCGGCGTTCTGCTGCGCACGCGGTGCGCGCTGCGCTCGCTCTGGTTAACCTCTACTCCCCGAGAGGTAGCCCATCATGGCCGATTGTCACGTGAAATCCGATTGCCAATAATGGGCTTCAACGTGGCGCATCTGTGCGCATGCACGCGCGTCAGCGACTACTCGGAGATGTTCACATGTCGTCATGCCAGCCGCTCGCGGGACAAGCCAGCCGTGTCGAAGCCATCATGCGTACGCGCCCTGGCGGATTCGCACCGAGCGCGCCCGTGGTCCGCTCATGGACGCGCTGCATCGAAGACTACGGACTCGATCCCGACGTGTGCCTGCCGCCGCCCGTGATGACGAGCGCCGAACTCGCGTTGCGCCGCGAGCAGAACGCCGGTCTGGTCGATTGCGCGAAGCTGGAGATGGCGACGCTCTATCAGCAGCTCGGCGACGGCGAGCTTGCCGTCGTGCTCACGGATAGCGATGGCGTGATCCTGCATCTCGCGTCGTCGCCTGAATTCGCGGGTGAAGTCGAGGACTGGGGACTGTGCGCGGGCGCCGTCTGGAACGAACGCGAAGCGGGCACGAACGGCATGGGCACCTGTCTCGCGGAAGGCGAAGCGATCGCCGTGCGTCAGCACGAACACTTCTATCATCGCTATACGTCGCTCACCTGCGCAGCCGTTCCCGTGTTCGACGAAGGCGGATCGATCGCGGGCGTGCTCGACGTCACCAGCCGTTCGCCGCTATTGCAGCAGCATTCGCTCGTGCTGGTCGGCATGTCGCGTCAGATGATCGAAAACCGTCTGCTCGACGCTCGCCACACGCACGCCTTCCGTATCCAGTTTCATAGCAGACCCGAGTTCGTGGGTACCTTGCATGCGGGCAAGCTCACCGTCGACGACGACGGCACGATCCTCGGCGCGAACCGCAGCGCGCTCGCACAACTGGGCTTCGTGACGCTCGACGAGATCGCGGGCAAGCCCGTCACCGAAATCTTCAACGCGTCGCTGGAAGAGATCGTCGCGCGCAGCACGCGCAGTTCGTTCTATCCCGTCGCGATCTACCGCACGCACGCATCGAGCCGCTTCTTCGTCGTCGCTCAGGAGCCGCGCGATCGCGCCGATGCATCGAACCATGACGCGTCGTCGCTCGCGCGGCGTCCCGCTCGCGCAACACGCAGCACGAACCCGTTGCGTTCCAGCACGACGCGCGTCGAATTCGGCGATGCGCAGATCGCCAGTCAGTTCGATCTCGGCGCACGCGTGATCGATCGCGGCATCGCTGTGCTTGTTCACGGCGAAACGGGCAGCGGCAAAGAAGTCTTCGCCAATGCACTGCATGCGGCGAGCGAACGCAGCAACGGGCCGTTCGTCGCGGTCAACTGCGCTTCGCTGCCCGAACATCTGATCGAGAGCGAACTGTTCGGCTATCGCGCGGGCGCGTTTACGGGCGCGCAGCGCGAAGGACGGCGCGGCAAGATCCTGCAGGCCGACGGCGGCACGCTGTTTCTCGATGAAATCGGCGACATGCCGCTCGCGTTGCAAGCGCGGCTGTTGCGCGTGCTCGAAGAGCGCGAAGTCACGCCGCTCGGTTCGGAAGCCGTCGTCAAGGTCGATTTTCAGCTCGTCAGCGCGAGCCATCGCGATCTGAACGAACTCGTCGAAAGCGGGCAGTTCCGTGAAGACCTGTACTACCGGCTCAATGGCGTGATGCTGGAGTTGCCTCCGCTGCGCGCACGCAAGGACAAGCTCGCGCTGATCCGCCACCTGCTGGAGAAGGAGCGCACGCCCGCGCCACGGCTGTCGGCGGACGTGCGGCAGATTCTGCTCGACAGCGACTGGCCCGGGAATATCCGCCAGTTGCGCAACGTGCTGCGCACGGCGACTGCGCTCTGCGACGGCGACGAACTCACCACCGCGCATCTGCCCGCGTGGCTCGTACAGCGCGAAAAGAATCTGAATCGCCCGCAAACGGCAGGCGCATCCACGGCACTCGCCGATACCGACGAATCCGCCGATGCCGAAGAGACATCTAACGCGCCGCTCAACGCGATCCTGCAAGCGGAACGCGAAGCGCTGCTCGCACTGCTCGACAAGCATCGCTGGAACGTGAGTCAGGTTGCGCTCGCACTCGGCATCACGCGCAATACGCTTTACCGAAAGATGAGGCGCGTGCACATCAAGACATGACGCGCCTCTGAAGACACTCAGTTCGGCATGGGCATCGGCATGTCGAGGCCCGACGCAGCATGTTCGCCACGTGTCGCGCGATGCCATTTGCGCGGCCCGCCGATCAGCTCCGTCAATTCGCCGATGCTGTCGATCACGCGCATGCACGGCAGTTCGCTCACGGGATGGTCGCTGCTGTAGCCATAGCTGACGCACACCATCGGCATGCCTGCCGCCTGCGCCGCAAGCGCATCCGTCACGGAATCGCCGACGAACAGCGTATGCGCGGGATCGACGCCGAGCGCTTCGCATGCGTGCAGCAGCGGTTCCGGGTCCGGCTTGCGCGGCAACCGCGCGTTGCCGTCGACGACCATGTCGAACCATGCCTGCAAACCGAAGCGCCACATCAGCGGATCGACGAAACGCGTCTCCTTGTTGGTGACGAGGCCGAGCTTGAGCCCCATGCCGCGCAGACTGTCGAGCGTCGCCTCGGCGCCCGGATACGGCTGCGTCAACAGTTCGTCGTCGCGGCAGATCTGGTGGTAGCAGGTCTCGTAGCGGCGCAGCACGAGATCGAGCGTCGCGGGGCGCGATTCGACGCCCAGCAGCGTCAGCGCGCGGTCGACGAGAATCTCGGAGCCGCCGCCGATCAGCGTTTGTGCGACGCCGGGCGCGAGCAGCGGCAGACCGTTTTCTGCGAGCGCGCGGTTGAGCGCATTGCCGATATCCGGCGACGTGTGCAACAGCGTGCCGTCGAGATCGAACAGCACGGCATCGATGGGCAGATTGCGCGGCATGACTTGCATGTCTGTGTCTCCTGTTGACGATGAGGACGTTCGTTCGTGCAGAGCGATCAGGCCGCGCGTCGCTGGCGGTCGATCATCTGCAGGATCATGGGTGTGAATATCAGCTGCATCGCGAGCCCCATCTTGCCGCCCGGCACGACGATCACATTGGGGCGGCTCATGAAGGAGTCGTGCAGCATCGTGAGCAGATACGGAAAGTCGATTCCCTTCGGGTTCGTGAAGCGGATCACGACGAAACTTTCGTCGGCGCTCGGAATGTCGCGCGCGGTGAACGGATTCGACGTATCCACGGTCGGCACGCGCTGGAAGTTCACATGCGTGCGGCTGAACTGCGGACAGATGTGATGCGCGTAGTCGGGCATGCGGCGCAGGATCGTGTCCATCACGGCTTCCTGCGAATAGCCGCGCAGCGTCTTGTCGCGATGCAGCTTCTGGATCCACTCGAGATTGATGATGGGCACGACGCCCACCAGCAGATCCGCGTGCTGCGCCACGTCGATCCCGCGCCCGACAAAGCCGCCGTGCAGCCCTTCGTAGAAGAGCAGATCCGTGTGCGGCTGGAGATCCATCCACGGCGAGAACATGCCGGCTTCGAGGCCGTACTGCGCGGCCTCGGCTTCATCGTGCAGATACTGGCGCACCCGCCCGCGCCCCGTTGCCGCGTATTCGGCGAACAGCGCGGCAAGTTCTTCGAGCAGGTTTGCCTCGGGTCCGAAGTGACTGAACTGACGCTGCGTTTCTTCCGCTTCTTTCATCTCGGCGCGCATCGCCTGGCGGTCGAAGCGATGAAACGCGTCGCCTTCGACGATCTGCGCATTGAGCTTTTCGCGCCGGAAGATGTGCTGAAAACTGTTCATGACCGTGGTGGTGCCCGCGCCGCTCGAGCCCGTCACCGCGACAATCGGATGTTCGATCGACATGCTCTCGCTCCCGATTACACGCGCGCTTCGGGACGAAACAGCGACCGCTCGTTGAAGAGCGGCGACGTGAACGGCGCGTCTTCGCCGCGTTCGTGTTCACAGTGATAACGCTCGATGCGCTCGACCTCGCAGCGCGTGCCGATACACATCGGCGTCGGCGCGTGCGTGTCGCCGGCGACATCGAGAAGACGCGCGCGCCCCGTGCTGGCGAGCCCGCCCGCCTGCTCGACGAGCCACGCGAGCGCCTGCGCCTGATACAGCAGCGGCAGACGCGCGGTGCGCGGCGCACAGCGGCTCTCGCGCGGAAGCAGGCACACGCCGCCTCGCATAACGGTACGGTGCGTATCGGCGACCAGCGATGCGATCCAGCGCGTTTCGAAGTCACGCTGACGCACGCCCGCGCTGCCGTCGCGGCACTCGCTCACATAACGCTGCACGGGCGGCTCCCAGAAGCGCTCGCTGCCGCCGTTGACGGCCAGTTCCGCGCCCTGCTCGGGAATACGCAGCGCGCGGTGCGTCAGCACGAACTCGCCGCGTTCGCGGCACAGGGTGAACCCGTGTGTACCGCGTCCGACTGTGATCACGAGCATCGTCGCGGGACCATACAGCGCGTAGCCCGCCGCAAGCTGCCGCGAACCCGCGATCACGCAGCCGCCATCGGCGCTTGCTGCGCCCGCGTGGCGTATCGAGAACACCGTGCCGAGCGCAACGTTCGATTCGGCATTCGCCACGCCGTCGAGCGAATCGGCAAAGAGCACATAGCGGCCCGCCGACGTCGCGCGCGCGGACGCCATGCCGGGCAGGACGAGGCCCGCGATCCCGGCGCTGCGCTCGCACATCGCGATCAGCATGTCCTTCACTGCCGCGCTCAACGCACTGTCACCCGACGCTGCCTGCGCATGCTGCGTTGCGCCGATCGCGCCCTGCGCGATGCGCGCGGCAATGCGCTTCACCGTAGCGGCGATGTCGTCAATCACCGCGCACAGTCCTTCGGCGTCGGCGGCATGCACGACACCCGGCGCCTGCGCACGTCGCGGCGCCAGATGGTCAACGAGAAAGTCCGACAGCGCCGGTTGAGCGCCATCCATGTCGATGCAGCGGCCGTTCGCGATGCCGGCGGACTGCGCCTGCTCGCCTGGTTCAATTCGTGCGTTCATCGTGACCTCGATCGTCCGTTGCTTGCGTTGACCGCTGACAAACACAGTAAGCCAGCGGGCTCTGGAGAAAAATTCAGAGATTCTTATTTGCGCTTTAAGCGATGCTTATCTGCCGCTGCATGGAGACACCGTCATGCTCAACCTGCTTCGCAATCTCACGCTGCGCCAGTTGCAGATCTTCGCGGCCGCCGCGCAATACGGGAGCTTCGCGCGCGCCGCGGAGGTGCTGCATCTGACGCAGCCCGCCGTCTCGATGCAGATCAAGCAGCTCGAAGAGGCGATCGGGCTCGCGCTTTTCGAACGCGTCGGGCGTCGGATCGCGCTCACCGAGGCGGGCGCGACGCTGTCGCATCACGCGAAGCGCATTCTTGGCGACATCCGCGATGCCGACGACGCGATGCGCGCCCTCTCTTCGGCCGACGGCGGCACCGTGTCCGTCGGACTCGTCAGCACGGCCCGCTACTTCGTGCCGCGACAGATTTCGCGCTATGCAGAGCGGCATCCGAAAGTCGACATCCACTTTTCGATCGCCAACCGCGACACGCTGCTGCGTCAGTTGCAGGACAACGCGATCGATCTCGCCGTGATGGGTCGGCCATCCGTCGAACTCGACGCGCATTGCGAGCCACTTGCGTACAACCCGCATGTGATCGCCGCGAGCACGACGCATCCCTTCGTCGATGCAGCGCATTTCGACTTGCACGAACTGCGCCATGACACTTTCCTGATGCGCGAGCCGGGCTCCGGCACGGCCGCCGTCGCGAACGAGATGTTCCGGCAGCATCTGTTCACGCCCGCGCGCACGCTCGCGCTCGACAGCCACGAGACCGTCAAGCAGGCGGTGGTGGCGGGCATGGGCGTGAGCCTGCTGCCGCTGCATACGCTGCGGCTCGAACTGCTCGCGCGCGAGGTGTCGATCCTGCATGTGAACGGCACGCCCATCGATCGCGTGTGGCACGTGGTTCACATGAACGCGAAGCAGCTGTCGCCTGCGTGCGCGGCGTTCCGGCGCTTTCTGATCGAGAAGACGGGTGCGTGGCTCGAAGGCCAGTTCGCGGACCTCACGCCGTCTGCCCAGGTCGCGAGTCCGTTCGTGCAGACATGAAGCAAAATGTCACCGATTCTGCACAGGCTCCGCTTGCACACCTGCGTCGCCGACGCACGTCCCGCTGAAAATCTTCGCCGCGCGCGCATGCCGCTTCACAGGCATCGACGCGTGTGAACGGCTCGCATGGCATAGCGCTTGCGTTTGTTGCCCCCGACAACGATCACCCGTCGAGGGATTGGGGAACGCGCCTATGAGCCTGCATGGCACAGCTGAATCGACGAAGCACACCAGCATCGTCACCGTGAACGCACCCGGGCGTTTGCATCTGGGATTCCTCGATCCCGGCGCGTCGCTTGGACGGCGCTTCGGCAGTCTCGGACTCGTGATCGACGGCATCAGCACGACGCTCGATGCACGCCTTTCACCCGATGACGAGGACCACTACAGCGCCGTACCTTCGGCGCACGACGAGTTGCCGCGCGTGAAGGCGCATATCGATACGCTGCGCAACCTGACGGGCCACGACGCGCCCGTCGATATCCGCTTGCGCCGCACCTTGCCGTCTCACGCCGGTCTCGGCTCCGGTACGCAACTCGCGCTGACCGTCGGCCATGCGTTCGCCCGCCTGCACGGTCTCGATCTGAGCGCGGCGCAACTCGCACCGGCGCTCGCGCGCGGTGCGCGTTCGGGTGTCGGCATCGCCGGATTCGAGCGCGGCGGACTGATCGTCGATGGCGGTCCGCGTGGGCCCGGCGTGTTGCCGCCCGTGCTGTCGCGCTTCGACTTCCCGTCCGCATGGCGCGTGATGCTCGTGTTCGACGATTCGCGGACAGGGCTCTCCGGCCCGGCCGAACGCCAGGCGCTCGCCGCGCTGCCGCCGTTCCCGCAGACGCTCGCCGCGCACGCGTGCCACCTGACCTTGATGCAGATTCTTCCCGCCGTCGCGGAACACGAGTTCGCGCCTTTCGCGCAGGGCGTGAGCGCGCTGCAAGACGGCATCGGCCGCTACTTCGCGGCGTCGCAAGGCGGCATCTATACGAGTGCCGACGTCGGGCGCGTGCTCGACTGGATCGGCGCGCGCTATTGCGCAGGCATCGGTCAGAGTTCGTGGGGGCCGACCGGCTTCGCGATCATGGAGTCGCAGGAAGAAGCGGAACACGCGTTGCGTTCGGCACGCGACGCGCAAGCGATCGGGCCCGGACTGCGAGTCGAGATCGTCAGAGGACTCAACGCGGGCGCTACCGTCACCTGGGCGTCGGCCCAGGACTGATCCACCCTGTTTACCGAGGAAACATGGAACGCCAACACATTCTCCACATGTTCACGCCGGGACGGCAGATGAGCCCGTTCGACGTGAACATGGCCGTCGATGCCGGCTATCAGGTCGTCGTGCCCTACACCGATGTCGATGCCAAACTGATCGGGCCGCTGACCCAGGACGCGATCTTTTCGCGCGGGCCTAAAGGTGTCGCGCATACGGGCATCTTCATCGGCGGACGCGACGTGATGCTCGCGACGGACATGCTGCGCCTCTCGCGCGAAGCGATGGTGCCGCCGTTCGAAGTGTCCGTATTCGCCGATCCGAGCGGTTCGTTCACGACGGCGGCGGCACTCGTTGCCTGCGTCGAATGGCAACTGCGTCACACATCCGACACGAGCCTCGACGGCAAGCGCGTGCTCGTGTTCGGCGGAACCGGGCCCGTTGGACTGATCGCGGGCGTGCTGGCGGCGCAGGCGGGGGCGCGCGTGTCGCTGGCGAGCAGCCGCGGGCTCGACGCCGCACGCGAAGCCTGCGAGCGCGCCACGGCGCGTTTCGGTGCCGCGCTCGAAGGCGCCGACGCGAGCAGCGCGGAGGCGCTGGACGAAACCTTGAAGTCCGTCGACGTCGTGTTCGCGACGGCGGCTGCCGGTGTCGAAGTGATGAGCGCGCAGCAGGTGAACGATGCGGCCCGCCTGCTCGTCGCCGCCGATGTGAACGCCGTGCCGCCAGCAGGCATCGCGGGTGTCGGCGTGATGGACAACGGCAAGCGCGTCGGCTCGCACGGCGCGCTCGGCATCGGCGCACTCGCGATCGGCAACGTCAAATACGAGGTGCAGCAGCGGCTGTTCATGCAGATGCTCGCGGCGAAGCAAAAGGTCTATCTCGGCTTCGAAGACGCGATGGAGATGGCCCGCCGCGTGGTGGCCGAACGCTCCTCGCTCGCGGCAGCCTGAGGCCGTCATGTCGCCGCCCGTCGTCGTCGTTGCCGCGTTGTCCGCCCGCATGCTGGCCGAGTCGGCGCGGCGTGCCGGCTGGCGCGTGATCGTGCTCGATCTGTTCGGCGACACGGACACGCGTCGCGCGTCGGGCATGTGGTATCCGATCGGCGATGCCGCGTCGCTGTCGATCGATCCGCACCGCGTGCGCGAGGCACTCGATGCGGCCAGCCGCTTCCCGAACGTGATCGGCTGGATTGCAGGCAGCGGCTTCGAAGCGCATCGCGATCTGCTCGACGACAAGACCATCGCGCTCGCGCCAATCGGCAACACGCGCGACGCCTGCGACGCCGCGCGCGACCCGGCGCGCTTCTTCGCGTTGCTGGACGACGCGGGCATCGCTCATCCAGATACGCAAACGCACGCGCCCGCCGACACAGCGGGTTGGCTCGTCAAGCGCGCGAGCGGAACGGGCGGCGTTCACATCCGTCACGCAGCGAAGGCTGCCGTAGCGAATCGCGATGACTATTTTCAGCGGCATCAAGCGGGCCGTTCGATGTCGGCGCTGTTCGTCGCGGATACGCGTCGAGCCGCGATCATCGGCTTCAACGAGCAGCTGATCGTTTCGCACGGCACGCATCCGTTCGTCTATGGCGGCGCGCTGGGAAACATCGACGTGCCTGCGTCGCTGCGCGAACAGATCGCCCGCGCGGTGAATGCGATCGTGTCGCGCACGGGACTCCGAGGCCTCAACAGTCTCGACTTCATTGTCGACGGCGAGCGTTGCTTCGTGCTCGAAGTCAACGCGCGGCCCTCGGCCACGCTGTCGCTTCACGAGCGCGACGGCGCCATGTCGCTGCTGGCGCTGCATACGCGGTTATGCGCGGGCGCGCCGCTCGATGACGTCATGTCGAATCCGCTCGACCCTACATCACCGATGCGCGGCGAACTGATCGTCTTCGCCGAACGCGAACGCAAGATATCGCCGGAGTTCGTTCAGCGCGCGTTGAATCTCGGCTGGTGTCACGACATTCCCGTCACAGGCAGTGTCGTCGCCGCGGGCGCACCGTTGTGCAGCGTATCGGCTGCGTGCGCGCACGGCACGCCGCCGGCCACGCTGCGCGCGGAACTCGCCGCCCGCGCGGCGACCCTTCTTTCCATCGACACCATCCGGAAATCAGGCCATGCAGACCTCCCCCTCTCTCGCTGATGTTTCGCCGTCGCCTTCGTTTCTGAGCGTCAACACGCTGGTTCAGCCGTTGATCGCCGACCTGCTCGAACGTCACGTGGAACTCGGCATCGATGCGAAGCGCGACGAGCGCGGCGTCATGATCGTCGATGCGGGCATCGAGTCGCCAGGCAGCGTCGCGGCGGGTTTATCGATCGGCGAAATCTGCATGGGCGGGTTGGGACGCGTTGCGTTGCGCGCCGCTGCGTCACGCAACGCGACGGAAGAATGGCCGACCTTCGTCGACATTGCCAGCGCGCAGCCGGTGCTGGCCTGCCTCGCGTCGCAGTACGCGGGCTGGAGTCTCGCGGCGAGCAAGGAGGAAACGGGCGGCAAGAAGTTCTTTGCGCTCGGCTCGGGGCCGGCGCGTTCGCTCGCGTGCAAGGAGCCGCTGTTCGACGAACTGGAGTATCGCGACGTCGTATCGACGGGCTGCCTCGTGCTCGAAGTGGACCGCGCGCCGCCCGCTGTCGTGATCGACAAGATTCTGCGCGACTGCAAGTTGCAGCCGCGCAATCTCACGCTGATCCTCACGCCGACGTCGAGCCGCGCGGGCACCACGCAAGTCGTCGCGCGCGCGCTCGAAGTCGCGCTGCACAAGGCGCATGAACTCGGCTTCGCGCTCGATGCGATTCACGAAGGCTCGGCGAGCGCGCCATTGCCGCCGCCCGCGCAGGACGGCGTCGAGGCGATGGGCCGCACCAACGACGCCATCCTGTACGGCGGCCGCGTGCATCTGAGCGTGACGGGCAGCGACGACGACGCACGCGATCTCGCTCGACGCCTTCCTTCGTCGGCGTCGAAAGACTTTGGCCGCCCGTTCGCCGACGTGTTCAAGGAATACGAATACGACTTCTACAAGATCGACCCGGCGCTCTTTGCACCCGCCGAAGTGTGGGTCAGCAATCTGACCACGGGACGCACCTTCCACGCGGGCGCAACCCGTTTCGACCTGCTGCGCCCGCTCTGGCTCGACGAGGTCTGAGATGACAGGCACCCCGCTCGCCGTCGCGATCATGACGGACGAAACCGGCTGGCATACATCGCGTCTCAAGCGCGCGCTGCGCGAGCGCGGCGCGCAGGGCCGCTGCGTCGATCTCGCCGAGTGCCGCTTCGACACCACACATGCGCCGCACGGACTCGCGATTCCCGGCTACGGACGCGGACTGCCCGATGCCGTGATCGTGCGCGGCATCGCGGGCGGCACCTTCGAGCAGGTCACCGTGCGTCTCGGCATCCTGCATGCGTTGCGCGAACTCGGCGTGCCCGTCTACAACGACGCCCGCGCGATCGAACGCAGCGTCGACAAATCGATGACCAGTTTTCTGCTGCATCGCGCGGGCATTCCGACGCCGCCGACCTGGGTGTGCGAATCCGCGCCGTTCGCGCAGCGCGTGCTGATGCGCGAAGGCGCGAAAGGTCACGACGTGGTGATCAAGCCGCTGTTCGGTTCGCAAGGCAAAGGCGTGATGCGAATCGGCGCGAGCGGCGAAGGTTGCGAACCGCTGCCTGCGCTGAAGGCGTATGGACAGCTCGCCTATATGCAGCGCTTCGTCAGGCCCGTGAGCGAGCCGGGCTATGACTGGCGCGTGATGGTGATCGGCGGCAAGGCGGTGACGGCCATGCGAAGGATCAGCGAGCATTGGGTGCACAACGTCGCGCAAGGCGCGCGCTGCGAGGCGGCGGAATTGAGCGCGCCGCTCGCCACGATCGCCGAACGTGCGAGCGCCGCGCTCGGACTCGACTACGCAGGCGTCGACCTGATTCCTTGCGACGACAATCCGTTCGGCGCGACCGTGATCGAGGTGAATGGCGTGGCCGCGTGGCGCGGGCTGCAATCGGTGACGCCGTTCGATATCGCGGGCTGCATCGTCGACGATCTGTTGAGTCGGCGCATGGCTCTGGGACTGCGTGACGGCGGCATCAAGGAAGTCGCGTGATGAGCGCCGCTACGATTTCCGATGCCTTCGAGTGGGCATGCGCGCTCGACGTGCTGTGCGCGAAGCCGGGCAACGTCAGCTTCGGCGGGCCGGGGCATCGGATGACGGCCGATCTTTTCATCGCCAGCGCGCAGGCGGCCTGTCCCGCCGTGACCGCGCGTGGCGCAAGCGTGGGCGAACGCATCGAACGCGCGGTGAGCCTGTCGATGCAGGCGGCCGGCTGCAATACGAATCTGGGTATCCTGCTGCTGTGCGCGCCGCTCGCGCATGCGTTCGAACGTCTGCACGCCACGCACCGCGCGCCGACCGCACACGAAGCGCATATCGCCGTGCGCGCGACACTATCGCGCCTTGATGTGGCCGATGCGTGCGCCGCGTATCGCGCAATCGCACTGGCCAATCCAGGCGGGCTCGGCGAAGCCCCCAGCCAGAACGTAGGCAGCGCGCCGACCGTCGATCTGCTCAGCGCAATGACGCTGGCGAGAGACCGTGACAGCATCGCCCGTCAGTATGCGAGCGGCTTCATCGACGTGCTCAACTATGGTGTGATCCAGATGCGCGCCGCGTTAGGCCCGACTCCCCTTCGTCCCGCCGATCAGCCGCGTCTGCTGCGAGCGGTGCTGAAAACGTGGCTTGCGTTTCTGTCCCACTGGCCCGACTCGCATATCGCGCGGAAGCACGGTATCGACGTGGCGCGCAAGGTGACGCTCGATGCCCGCAAGTGGCACATGCAAACCGTACTCGACTTCGACCGGCTCGCGGCATGGGACCAGGCGATGAAGCGCGACGGCATCAATCCCGGCACGACGGCGGACCTGACAGTGGCGACGCTGTTCGCGGCGGCGTGTCTCGATCCTTCGCTGCTGCGCGTGCGTTGCATGGAAAACGCAGCACACGCAGCCAGCTTCGAGATCGCAGCCGAATACTGAACTGCGCGTACATCGCGTGTCACGGCCAGCGCACCGTCCGCTCGATCGTCACACCCACCGCCTTCACGTTCGCGAACTTCGCGGGCTTCGTTAGCGACACACGCACCCAGTGCGCGCCGAAGTCGACGATCAACATCTGCGCAACCGACTCCGCCAGCGCTTCCAGCAACTGCATCTTGTGCGTCGCGAGCAGCGACGCGAGCGCCGCATGCACCTTGCTGTAATCGATGGTGTCGCCGATCAGATCGGTATCGCACGCGTGACTGTGCGGCACGCCCGCCCACAGATCGATCCGCACCGGCTGAAGATTCGTCAGCTCGTCCGGGTCGATGCCGATCACCGTATCGCCCTCGAAGCCTTCGATAAAAATCAGATCCATCTCCGATGCGGCGAGATTCGGCCGCTCGAGCACCTTCCTGTCGATCACGTTCATCTGGGTTCCTTATGGTCTATCCCGTTGATCCCGTCTCTCCGTGATGCGCTCTCATGCAAGAAGCGGCCCAGGCACGAATGTCGCAAGCGCTGGAGACGAACGCTCCTGCGCAGGCCGTGTGCATCGCATGCAGGCTCAATCGACACTCAACCGGCCGATCGCGACGCGTCGCATTGTGTATCGCAAACTGAACAACCTGGCTGCATGCCGACGATGACGACTACTCACACGTATCACGCTGCCACCGATGCCGTCGAAGCCGCGCCGCGCTTCGCCTGGACGATCACGGGCTCCGGACACGGACTGGTCGAGTCGCTCGATCTCGCAGCGACGCTGCTGCCTCACGTCGATCTGTTTCTGTCGCGTGCCGCCGAAGAAGTGCTGCCGCTGTACAAGATCGACCTCGCGCAACTCAAGGCCCGCTTCCGGGTGTTCCGCGACAACAGCGCGAGCGCGGTGCCCGTCGGCATGCTGTACGACGCGAACCGTTATCACACCGTCGTCATCGCGCCCGCCACCAGCAATACCGTCGCCAAATGCGCGTTCGGCATCTCGGATACGCTGCCCACCAACATGTTTGCGCAGGCGGGCAAGCTCGGCATTCCCGGCATCGTGTTCGCGTGCGACACGCAGCCCGTCGTTGTCACGAAGAGTCCGCTCGACTGGGTCGAGTTGCGTCCGCGTCGCATCGAACTCGAAAATGTCGAGCGCCTGAAGCAGATCGATCACTGCCGTGTGGTGTGCTCGCTGGCCGAGTTGCGCGCGGCGCTCGATACGCGCGTCGCGGAAGCGGCCATGACGTCCTGTGCGAGCGCCTGATGGAACATATCGTTTTCCTCACCGGCCGCCTTGCCCAGCCCGCGCTCGAACGCGTGCTGCACGGTCTCGCGCCTGCGCCGTTCAGTTGGGAGATTCGCGAAATCGGCCTGCAGGTCGCGGCGCTGATGACGGCGGACATGATCCGGCGACGTGTCGTAGCGCCCATCGCGGCCGATCGCGTGATCGTGCCCGGCCGATGCCGCGGCGACCTCGATGCGCTCTCGGCACACTACGGCATTCCCGTCCAGCGCGGCCCCGAGGAACTCAAGGATTTGCCTGCGTGGTTCGACTGCGAGGAGCGCGCCGTCGATCTGACGAAGCACGATATCGCAATCTTCGCGGAGATCGTCGATGCGCCGCATCTCAGCGTCGATGCGATTTGCGCGCGGGCGGCGACACTCGCAGCCGACGGCGCCGATGTGATCGACCTCGGTTGCCTGCCCGCGACGCCGTTTCCGCATCTCGCCGATACGATCCGCGCGTTGAAGTCGCAAGGGCACAAGGTCAGCGTCGATTCGATGGACGTGAAGGAACTGGTGCGCGGCGGCCGTGCGGGTGCGGATTATCTGTTGAGCCTGACGGCCGATACGCTCTGGGTGCTCAACGAGATCGACTCGACGCCCGTGCTGATTCCGCGCCAGCCCGGTGATGAAGCGTCGTTATACGAAGCCATCGATACGATGCAGCAGCAGGGCCGGCCCTTTCTCGCCGATCCGATCCTCGATCCGCTGCCCTTCGGCCTGCTGAAATCGCTCACGCGCTATCAGCGCCTGCGCGAGCGCTATGCCGACGCGCCGATCCTGATGGGCACGGGCAACGTCACGGAACTCACGGAAGCGGACACGAGCGGCATGCACGCATTGCTGCTCGGCATCGGCGTCGAACTGGGCATCGCGGGCATTCTCACGACGCAGGTGAGCGGTCATGCGCGCAGCGCGATACGCGAAGCCGATGTCGCGCGCCGCATGATGTACGCGGCCCGCGAAGCGCAGACGCTCCCCAAGGGCTTCACCGCGCAGTTGATGACGACGCACGCGAAGCATCCGTTTCCCGATACGCCCGACGAGATCGCCGCCACCGCCGCCGCGATTCGCGATCCGAATTTTCGAGTTCAGGTCTCGACGGATGGCATTCACGCGTACAACCGCGACGGCCATCACCTCGCCGCCGATGCGTTTGCGCTCTGGCCGCATCTGCGTCTCGAAGCGGACGGCGCACACGCGTTCTACATGGGTGTCGAACTCGCGCGCGCGGAACTCGCGTGGCGGCTCGGCAAGCGCTACAGCCAGGACCAGCCGCTCGACTGGGGATGCGCGCTCCCGCCCGAGCCGACCGACCTGCTCGTGCAATGCGCGCCCGGCGCGACTCGCAGAAAGGAAGCCTGACCATGATCTACGAAACCGTCGTCACGACCATCACATCCGAGGGCAAGCCGCACATCGCGCCGATGGGCGTGCGCGAGACGGACGGCACGTTTCTGCTGATGCCGTTCCTGCCGTCGGCGACTTACGACAACGTGATCTCGACCGGCTGCGCCGTCGTCAACTTCACGACGGACGTGCGGGTATTCGCCGGTTGCGTCACGGGCCGGCGCGAGTGGCCCACGGTTGCCGTCGATCGCGTGCGTGGCGTGCGGCTCGCCGATACGCTCGCGCACGCCGAACTGCGCCTCGCCTCGGTTCACGTCGACGCGCAGCGCCCGACGCTCGTGATGGAGTGCGTCGCCCGTTGCAACGATGCGCCGTTCGCGGGACTCAACCGCGCGCAGGCGGCCGTCATCGAAGGCGCGGTGCTCGTCAGCCGTCTCGCGATGCTGCCGCGCGAGAAGATCGAGGCAGAGGTGGCGTATCTGTCCATCGCCATCGACAAGACAGCCGGGCCGCGCGAACAGCAGGCGTGGCAGTGGCTGATGGACGCCGTGAATGATTTCTTCGCGAGACCGGCTGTGGCCGCTCGTGTTCTGAACGAGGAGGCCATATGATCCGTATGCTCGCCAGTGTGCGCAATCTCGACGAGGCGCGCGATGCCGCACGCGCCGGCGCCGATCTGATCGATCTCAAAGAGCCCGGCGCGGGCGCGCTCGGGGCCGTCGCTGCGCCTCGCATCGCGGATATCGTGCAGTCGCTGCGCGCCGACTACCCGCACCTGCCCATCAGCGCGGCGATCGGCGATCTGCGGCCGGGCGACGACGCGGAACTGGTGTTTCGCGCGTCGCAGGCGGGACGCGGCGGCGTCGACTATGTGAAGGCAGGCGTGCCCGCCGACAGCGGCTCGTTCGATATCGCGTGCCGGACGCTCGCCACGATGCGCGACCTGCACTGGAACATGGTGCCCGTGCTGCTGGTCGACAACGGGCTCGACTTGCGGATTGTCGAACGCGCGTCCGAACTGCGGTTCCCCGCCGTGATGGTCGACACGGCCACGAAGAAGCGCGGCAACCTCTTTCACTGCGTGCCGCTGGCCGTGCTCGACAGCATGGTTCAGATCGCGCGGGTACACGACGTGATGGCGGGACTCGCGGGCTCGCTGCTCAGTGGACACGTGCCGCTGATCCGTGCGCTCGGTCCGGATATCGCCGGTTTCCGCACGGCGCTGTGCGACGGCGCGCGCACGGGGCGGCTCAACGCCGCGCGGGTGCGCGAGATGCGTGCGCAGCTTGCGGGACCGGCAGCAACGGCACGCGCTGAAACTCGTGCCGTCGAAGCGAGCGGCATCGAAGCCGTTCTTCAGCCCGTCGTCGCCTGAAACAGCAGGTCGCGCACGCGCGAAGCGTCGTCCCTGTTCAGTAAATCCACGGGATACGGCGCGTCGTGCGTGAACCCGGCAAATGAACTGTCGACGATGCCGAGCGCCGCGTACTCGTCGATCGATCGCTCCTGCCCGATCTCGCACGACTTCACGATCACCAGACGTTCCGCGTTCAAGCGGTTCGCGAGCCACGCGGCGAGGCTATCGGACGTGACCTCCCAACTGGTCAGTCGGTTGGCTTCCTGAAACAGCAGGTCGAGCGGCGCCCAGACCGCGACGCGCCCCGCGTGCAGCGCGGCGCGTATCTGCGCATCCGTCGCGGCAATCACTAGCCGCCGCGACAGGCCCTGCATCATCAACGCGTATTGGGCCATCGCGAGCACGGCCATGTTGTGCGCGGCGACATCGCCGAAACGCCAGATCGCCTGATGCTCGCGGGCCTGCTCCGCGAAGTCGCCGCCGCCCGGCACGATCACGACCCGGCCGCCGCCGAAGTCGGTCAGTTGCGCAAGCCACTCTTCGAGCATCGGATCGCGGCTCAGACTGCCGCCAATCTTCACTACCCACATAGACGCCTCAAGTGCGGAGATTGCAGGGAATCAAACGGTTGCATCGGCTGCGGACCATTCGGCCTCGCACCGTTCATCCGCACGCAGCAACGCGACGGCGACGGCGGGCGCGCAGACCTGCGTCCAGTGGGCGGCGGACGCATCGGCATCGACGAGCGATGCAAAAGGAAGCACGTCACGCCCGAACTGCGCGGCGAGATCGTCCGCGAGAAACGCGCCGCAGCCCGCCGATACGAGCACGACGTCATGCCCGAGACCGACACGGCCCAGCACCTGCGCAAGATTCGTCGACAGATGCGCGAGCTGCGCCTTGCGCCACTCGCGGGCGAAGCCTTGCCATTCGGCCATCGACGCATCGCGTGCATCGCGGCCGATCATCCGCGCGAGACGCCGGCAACTGGCGATGCCGTCTTTTGCCCCGCCATCGGCGGCGGGATGCTGGTCGTGCAGCGGATCGAGTTCGCCCGTCAGGCGGTAGACATCGGCTGTCGTCGCGAACAGTTCGTTCATCACGTTGTGCGGCTCGCCACGAAAACGGACGCGCGGCGCGAGCGCGCACAATGGCGTGCGCACGACACCCTGATACACGAGTTCGCCCGAGCGCAGCCGCGCTGCGTCGTCCGTCCCGCGCGAAACCAGCACACCGTCGCGGATTGCGATGAAATCGGTGGTGGTGCTGCCGATATCGACGAGCACCGCGGCAGGCATGCGCGCGGCAATGAGGGCGGCCGTCGCGTGCCAGTTTGCGGACGCGATGTCGGCCCAGTTGCCCGCGACGGCTTCGTGCGGCTGCCATCCCGCGTGCCCGGCATAGAACGAAGCGCGCTCGCCGAAACGGCTCGCGAGCCGCGACGCCAGAGCGGCGACGCCCGTCTCGCGATCCTCGAAGATGTCGGCCATTTCGCCGCTCATCGTGACCGCATGCTCGGCGTCGCCGTGATCGGGCCAGCGCTGCGCCGCCGCTTCGAATACCGCGTCGAGATGCGCAACGCCTTGCCACAGCGGACAGACCCACTGCATCACGTCGCACACGTGACCCGCTTCGATCCGCGCCGCCTTCACGTGCGCGCCGCCAATGTCCCAACCGATCACGAGATCATGCGGCATGGCGCCTCCCGTTCACATCGCCTACCGACGCGAAGTGTTCCGCAGTCACGCATGCGGCCATGTTGACATCGAAGCTGCCCGCGAGCGCCGGATACGCGCACGTCACGCGCGGATTGATTTCGATCACGACGGGCCCGCGTTGCGGATGCCACACGAGGTCGATGCCGACGAAGCCCGCCAGCCCCGGCAGCGCGCGGGCTACGCGTGTGGCGAGCGCGCGGCATGTTGTCGCTTTTTCATCGGATAGCGGGATTACGTTGGCCGTCAAGCCTTCGTAGCTCACCTGCCCTTCATCGATGCCGATATGCTGCCGGTTGATGCCAAGCAGTTGCGCGTGGCCGTAGCTGCACAGCAGCGACAGACTGAGCGCGTCTCCGTCGATCCATTCCTCGAGCGTCACGCGCTCCTGCGCAGCGGACCGGCGCCGGAAGGCGTATTCAGCGAGTCGATAGTCGTCGAAGCGACAGGTATCGACGCAGCCCGCGCCGTCGTCGGGTTTGACGACCCATGCGCTCGCGTCACGCGCAACGTCGAGCGGTGCATCGGCCGACCACGCACGCGGCGTCGCGATGCCTGCCAGCGCGAGATGTCGAGCCGTCGCGCGCTTGCTGCTCGCAATCCGCAGCGTCGCCGCGTCGCAACCGATCCAGCGCTCAGGATCGACGGCATCGCATAGCGCGCCGAGCACGCCGCGCGTTTCCGGCGCGATGACCCACACGGCGTCGTGACGGCGGGCTTCGGCGGCGAGAAAGCGCGTCGGCGGAATCGCAAACGGCGCGAAACACCAGTCGCTCGCGAGCGTCGTGGGCATTGCGTCGCGCGCCTCGTCATGTCCCGCGACGCACGTGAGCACAACGTCGCCGCAACGAGCGAGATCGCGTGCGACGGCATCGCGCATCGTCCTGCCCTGCATGCGCAAGTCCTCGGACACACATCCATTCGCGTTGCCGTTGGCGCTGAGATATTCGTAGAGCAGGATCTTTTTCATCGCGTGGTCCCCTTGCGGATCGTTGCGCGTCGCGTCTGCCACATTCATGTTCCATGCCACCGGCTCACGCGCTGGCTGCGTGCGGGATCGCCTGCACACGATGCGTGACAGTCTGCATCGCGCACGGCGCAAATCACATCGAGCGATGGTGACGCAATCGCGCGGAAGCATCGCGGCTCGACTCGCGCAACGGAAGCCGCCACGGCGCTTTCACGAAAATGGCATGTGAGTTGCTGAAGGACGCGCATGACCTCGAACACTTCCCCCACTTCGTGGACGTGCCCGTTCTGCCCGCTGTTATGCGATCGTCTTTCGATCGGCACGGACAAGGACACGGCCTTGACGCTGAGCGGCACCGACTGTCCTCGTGCGTCGCGCGCGCTCGCACAGTTCGGCCCGCGTCCCGCGCAAACGCAGCCGCATCTCAACGGCCAGCCGCTCGGATTCGCCGATGCCATCGGCGTCGCGGCTCAATGGCTCGCGCAAGCGAGGCAGCCGCTGTTCGCGGGCATGGCCACCGACGTCGCGGGCACGCGCGCGCTGTATCGGCTCGCCAACGCGAGCGCCGCGATCATCGATCATGCGCATGGGCGCTCGCTGATGCGCAGTCTCACGGCGATGCAGGATCGCGGCGCATTCACGACCACGCTCTCCGAAGTGCGCGCGCGCGCCGACCTGATCGTCTGTTTCGGACCGACGCCGTCGACGCGCTATCCGGCGTTTTTCACCCGCTGCGGCGTCGGCGTGATGCCGCGCGATGCAGCGAGCCCCGCTCAGCGCGAAGTGATCTTCGTCGGCAGTGCGGTCGATGCCGACCTCGAACGCAGCGCGCACGCGGATACGGTCATCCAGCGTGCCGTGCCCTTGCAAGGCGATCTGTACGAGACGATTGCGCTGCTGAACACACGTGTCGATCCGCTTCTGCGCGGCAAGCCGATGCCGGGCATCGCGCCCGCGATCGACTCGCTCGCAACTCGAATGCTGGAAGCGCGTTACGTCACGCTCGTGTGGAATACGGCCGACCTGCCGGGAGAGCATGCGGCGCTGCTCGTCGAAGGGCTCGACCGTCTGACCAAGTCGCTCAACCTCACGACCCGCGCGGGCTGTCTCGCACTCGGCGGCGACGATGGCGCGGCCACCGTCAACCAGACGCTGACGTGGATGTCGGGTCTGCCGCTGCGCACAGGCGTACATCGCAGCGGCCTCGAACATGATCCGCATCGCTACGACACGGCGCGTCTGCTCGATGAAGAGGCGGTCGATGCGCTCGTCTGGGTCGCGAGCTTCGGCGCCGACCTGCCACCGCCGACAAGCAACGCGCCGACCATCGTGCTCGGTCATCCCGGCCTCGCGCCGCAATGCGCGGATCGGCAGACGCCCACGCTGTTCATTCCCGTGTCGACGCCCGGCATCGGTTCGACGGGCCATCTGTTCCGCGTGGACGGCGGAATCGTGCTGCCGCTCGTGCCCATCTACGAAGACACATTGCCCGGCGTCGCGCAGGTAGCCGCACAGATCGCACAGTCGCTCGAAGCATTGCGGACGACATGCACGCCAACGGAGGCCGCCCGATGAGCACGTTCCGCTTGCGCGGTGGCCGCGTGTACGATCCCGCGTCACGTATCGACGGGCAGATTGCAGACGTCTGCGTGCGCGACGGCAGGGTCGTCGCGCTGCACGAACGGGAACCCGTCGATTGCGAATACGACGCGTCGGGCATGATCGTGATGGCGGGCGGCATCGACATGCATTCGCATATCGGCGGCGGCAAGGTGAATCTTGCGCGCCTGCTGATGCCGGAAGATCACCGCAACCGCCCCGCACCCGACAATCCGCTCGAACTCGCGTCATGCGGCGACTGCACGCCGGGTACATTTGCAACCGGCTACCGCTATGCCGAGATGGGCTATACGGCCGCATTCGAACCCGCGATGATCGCGTCGAACGCGCGCCACACGCACCTCGAAATGGGCGACACGCCGATCATCGACCACGGCGCCTACGTGATGCTCGGCAACGACGAACTGTTTCTGCGCATGCTCGCGGAGCACACCGACTACGAGCGTCTGCGCGATTACGTCGGCTGGTCGATCAATGCGAGCCGCGCGCTCGGAGTGAAGGTCGTCAATCCCGGCGGCATTTCGGCGTTCAAGTTCAACCAGCGCAGCCTCGACGTCGACGAGCATCACACGCATTACGGCATCACGCCACGCAATGTGCTGCACGTGCTCGCGCGCGCGCTGACCGATCTCGGCGTGCCGCATCCGCTGCATATTCACGCGAGCAATCTCGGCGTGCCCGGCAATATCGATTCGACGCTCGCCACCATCGACGCGCTCGAAGGTCTGCCCGGCCACCTCACGCATATCCAGTTCCATAGCTACGGCAACGACGGGCCGAAGAAATTTTCGTCGGCGGCGCATCGCATTGCCGATGCCGTCAACGCGAATCCGAATATCTCGATCGATGTCGGCCAGATCATGTTTGGTCAGACGGTGACGGCTTCGGGCGACACGATGAAGCAGGTCAGACAGGCCGCGTTTGCTTCGCCGCGCAAGTGGATCGCGGGCGATATCGAATGCGACGCGGGCTGCGGCGTGGTGCCGTTCCGTTATCGCGAAACGAGCTATGTCAACGCGCTGCAATGGACCATCGGCCTCGAACTGTTTCTGCTCGTGAAGAACCCCTGGCAGATCACGCTCACCACCGATCATCCGAACGGCGGCCCCTTCACGAGCTACCCGCATCTGATCCGCCTGCTGATGGACAAATCGTTCCGCGACGAACAACTGGCGAAGCTGCATCCCGATGTCGCCGCGCAATCGCCGCTGGCGAGCCTTACGCGCGAACTCGACTTCAACGAGATCGCGATTCTCACGCGGGCGGCACCCGCGCGGCTGCTCGGACTCGCCGATCGCGGCCGGCTCGATGCAGGCGCTGCCGCCGATATCGCCGTGTACCGCGAGCACCCCGACCGCGAAGCGATGTTCCGCGCGCCCGTCTGGGTGTTCAAGGACGGTGAGCTGGTCGCGCGCGAAGGCCGCATCGTCGCGACGCCCGTGGGCGGCACGCACTACGTCGAACCGGAGTTCGACCGCTCGATCGAAAAGGTCGTCGAGGAGTACGGCGACGCTTATCTCGCGACCAACATGCGGCGCGCGCCCATCAGCCGCGACGAACTCTGCCTGTGCGGCAACGGCGGACGTCTTCTGCGCGCTGCGTGCGGCATCCATCGTCAATCGCATGCGGAGTCGGCATCATGAGCGCGACCACTTCGCCACGCAACGTACGCGGCGTGTCGATCGACGACACCTTCGCCGAAGCCTTCCCGATGAAGGCGACGCGTCTCATCGTCACCGCACGCGATGCAACGTGGGCGCGCAACGCGGCGCTCGCGGCAACGGGCTTTGCGACTTCGGTGATCGCCTGCGGCTGTGAAGCGGGCATCGAACGCGAGCTGTCGCCCGACGAGACACCCGACGGCCGGCCCGGCGTCGCGCTGCTGCTGTTTGCGATGTCCGGCAAGGAACTCGCGAAACAGGTCGAGCGCCGCGTCGGACAGTGCGTGCTGACCTGCCCGACGACGGCCGTGTTCGGCGGCATCGAGCATGGCGAGCCGATCGCGCTCGGCAAGAATCTGCGCTTCTTCGGCGACGGCTGGCAGATCGCGAAGATGATCAACGGCAAGCGCTTCTGGCGCGTGCCTGTGATGGACGGCGAGTTCGTCGCCGAGGAGACCACTTCCGTCGTCAAGGGCGTGGGTGGCGGCAATCTGCTCTTTCTTGCGCGCGATACCGATGCGGCGCTTCGTGCCGCGCAGACGGCCGTGCGCGCGATGCGCGACGTGCCGAACGTGATCATGCCGTTTCCCGGCGGCGTCGTGCGCTCGGGCTCGAAAGTCGGCTCGAAGTATGCCGCGCTGCCCGCTTCGACCAACGATGCATTCTGTCCCGGCCTTGCCGAACTTGCGTTGCGCACCGAACTGCACGGCGATGTGCGTAGCGTGCTGGAGATCGTGATCGACGGATTGAGCGAAGCAGATGTGGCCGAGGCGATGCGCGTCGGCATCGACGCCGCGACGGGAGACGACGCGGGCGTTGCACATGGCCTCGTGCGGATTTCGGCGGGCAACTACGGCGGCAAGCTCGGGCCGTTCCATTTCCATCTGCATCAATTGTGCGATCCATCGCATGATCAATTGCACGAAGCGCCGGAGGGCCGATGAAGCGCATCACGTTACGTCTGAAGCAGGCGCCCGCGCTGCGCATCGATGCGCGCGAATTGCTGCCCGCACGGCTCACGGAACTCGACGCGCGGGACATCTGCGCGATCCCGATGTGGCATGGCGCAGAACGGATCAGCGTCGGCGACCTGTTCGCGGTTGAGGTTCAAGAAAGCGCGCGCGACGCTCCGCAACTCGTGTTCGAAGGCGACATGCAACGCTTCGACCGGATCGGCGCGCGCATGCATGCGGGCCACATTCTCGTCGACGGCAACGCGGGCGATTTCGTAGGCTTGCAGATGGATTCGGGAACGCTGCTTGTCGCGGGCGACTGCGGCAGTTTTGCGGGATGCGAGCTTGCAGGCGGACGTATCGAGATTCGCGGCAATACGGGCGATTTCGCGGGCGCCGCGCTGCCGGGCGACATGGACGGCATGCGCGGCGGCACGCTCGTGATTCACGGCGACGCGGGCGCACGCCTCGGCGATCGCATGCGTCGCGGCACGATCGCGGTGTTCGGTTCGGCGGGCGCATTCGTCGCGTCGCGGATGGTCGCGGGCACCATCGCGATTGCAGGCAGCGTCGGAGAACATCCCGCATTCGGCATGCGGCGCGGCTCGCTCGTGCTGCTCGATCGCGCCTGGCCGACAACGCAACGCTTCGCCGAAAACAGCAGCGATATCGACGTATTCTGGCGGCTGCTCGTACCGACGCTCGCGCGCGAAGGCGGTGCATTCGCAATGCTGTCGCGCGAGCGTGCGCCCGCGCGCCTGCGCGGCGACGTATCGGTTCAGGGCAAGGGCGAGATCCTCCTGCCCGCCTAGACTTCCATCGCCACCCGCTCGCCCGCCTCGTGTGCGCCGCTCACGAGGCTGTCCCTGAATGCCGACGCCGCGGTCGAAAGCTGCTTGCTCTCGCGATGCACGAGATACAGATACCGCACGATGGGGAAATGCTCGACATCGAGCACCTTGAGCCGCAGCGTTTCGAGTTCGGCCATGACCGTTGCAAGAGGCACGACCGACAAACCCATGCCCGCCTGCACGGCCCACTTGATCGCTTCGTTGTTGCTCACTTCCATGCCGGGCCGAAAGCTCACACGGTGCTCCGCGAAGAATCGCTCCATCGCGCGACGCGTGCCGGAACCCGATTCGCGCACGAGAAAGGTCTCGCGCTCCAGCGCTTCGAGTGCGATACGGCGCTCGCGCACGAGGGCATGATCGGGCGGCGCGATGATCACGAGCGGATTCCTCGCGACACGCACGGCCGCGAGACCTTGGCCTTCAGGCGGCAGCCCCATGATCGCGAGATCGGTCTCGTTGCTCGCCAGTTCGTTCAGCACGCACTCCCTGTTCCCCACCGAGAGACTCACTCTCACGCCGGGAAACGCTCGCGTGAACTTTGCGATCAGCTGGAGCGCAAGCGGATTGGCCGTGCCGCTCACCACCGATACCTTCAGCTTGCCCTGCTTCATGTCCCGCAACTGGTCGAGCGACGTTTCGAGCACGGACAACTGCTGCTGAAGCAGACGTGTGTGGCTGTATAGCTCCTTGCCCGCCGCCGTCAGGAACACGCGCCGCCCGACCTGCTCGAACAGCGGCATGCCGATACTCGTTTCGAGCTGCTTCAGTTGTGACGAAACGCCGGGTTGCGTCAGATGAAGCTCTTCCGCAGCGCGCGAAAAACTCAGATGGCGCGCACTCGCTTCGAACACGCGCAGCTGACGCAAAGTGAGATGCAGCATCTCGCTCCCTACCCTCCTGAATGCAGCCGGAACCGCTCGATTTCACGTCTCAACTCTACCAGCCGGGGCTACGCCCGCAATGCCCATGAGGGAGTACTCCGCGAGGCGTCAAGCCCGCGTGGCAAGGCTCGCACGCGTGGTTATGGGTCGGATAAGTAACCCGAATGAGTGTTTTGCGCGGCACGCCACTACCATCGTTTCAACAGGAATGCGAAGGGGACGCGCAACACGCCTGGCCTGTCCCGTCCACACAAGAGAGGTTCATCCATGTTCAGCTACAAAAACACGCTCGCCGTCACCGACCCGGAACTGCAGCACGCGATCGCGGCAGAAACGCAGCGCCAGCAGGATCACATCGAGCTGATTGCATCGGAAAACTACACGTCGCCCGCCGTGCTCGAAGCGCAGGGATCGCAGCTCACGAACAAGTACGCGGAAGGCTATCCCGGCAAGCGCTACTACGGCGGATGCGAACACGTCGATGTGGTCGAGCAGCTTGCGATCGATCGCGCGAAGCAGCTGTTCAACGCGGAACACGCGAACGTGCAGCCGCATTCGGGATCGCAGGCGAATCAGGCCGTGTATCTGTCGGCGCTCAAGCCGGGCGACACGATACTCGGCATGTCGCTCGCGCATGGCGGGCACCTCACGCATGGCGCGTCGGTGAACGTGAGCGGCAAGCTGTTCAACGCGGTGTCGTACGGGCTCGATGAAAAGACAGAAGAAATCGACTATGACGCGGCCGAGCGGCTTGCGCACGAACATCGGCCGCGCATGATCGTCGCGGGCGCGTCCGCGTATTCGCTGGTGATCGACTGGCAGCGTTTTCGCGCGATCGCCGATAGCGTCGGCGCGACGCTGCTTGTCGATATGGCGCACTACGCCGGCCTCGTCGCGGCAGGCCTCTATCCGAGCCCGGTCGGCATCGCCGACTACGTGACGACCACCACGCACAAGACGCTGCGCGGTCCGCGCGGCGGCCTGATCCTCACGCGCGCCGACACCGCGAAGGCGATCGATTCGACGATCTTCCCCGGCATCCAGGGCGGCCCGCTGATGCATGTGATCGCGGGCAAGGCGGCGGCGCTGCGCGAAGCGATGACGGACGAATTCCGCCAGTACCAGCAGCAGGTGCTCGTCAACGCACGCACCATCGCGCAAACGCTGCAGCAGCGCGGCTTGCGGATCGTGTCGGGACGCACCGATTCTCACGTGTTCCTCGTCGATCTGCGCGCGAAGAACGTGACGGGCAAGGAAGCGGAAGCCGCACTCGGCCGCGCGTTCATCACGGTCAACAAGAACGCGATTCCGAACGATCCGCAAAAGCCCTTCGTCACGAGCGGCGTGCGTATCGGTTCACCCGCCATCACGACGCGCGGCCTGTGCGAAGCCGAAGCGGAGCAGCTCGCGCATCTGATCGCCGACGTGCTCGACGCGCCCGCGAACGATCTCGTGATCCGCCGCACCGCCGACGCCGTGCTCGCGCTCACCGCGAAGTTTCCCGTGTATCGCGACGGGCCCGACGCATTGAGCAACGACGCATCGGCAGCGCGCGACGAGCGGGCAGCCGCTGGTCACAGCGCGCATTGACACCCTTCGTACGACTTTTTCAAAGCAATCGATCAAGCCTTCAATCAAGGAGACAAACCATGTCGAACACCTCAGGCTCGCGCATTGCCGGACGCAACATTCTCGCCGTCCCCGGCCCGACGAACATTCCCGACGCCGTGCTGCGCGCGATGGTGGTCTCGATGGAAGACCACCGCTCGACGAAATTCCCCGAACTCGCGCACGGCCTGCTGTCCGACCTGAAGAAAATCTATCGGACGGCGGACGGCCAGCCGTTCATTTTCCCGTCGTCGGGCACGGGCGCATGGGAAGCGGCCCTCACCAACACGCTGTCGCCCGGCGACCGCGTGCTGGTGCCGCGCTTCGGCCAGTTCAGCCATCTGTGGGCGGACATGGCGCAGCGCCTCGGCTTCGATGTGGAGATTCTCGACGTCGACTGGGGCGAAGGCGTGCCCGTCGAACGGATCGCGGAGATTCTCAAGGCGGACGGGCAGCACACGATCAAGGGCATCCTCGCGTGCCACAACGAGACAGCGACGGGCGTGACGAGCGACATCGGCGCGCTGCGCCGCGCGATGGACGCAGCGGATCACCCGGCGCTGCTGTTCGTCGACGGCGTGAGTTCGATCGGCTGCATCGACTTCCGCATGGACGAATGGGGCGTCGATCTTGCCGTGACGGGCTCGCAGAAAGGCCTGATGCTGCCTGCGGGTCTCGGCATCCTGTGCGTGAGCCAGAAGGCGATGAAGGCAATCAGCCACGCGAAATCGCGTCGCTGCTACTTCGATCTCGCCGACATGGTGCGCACCAACGCGACCGGCTATTTCCCGTACACGCCCGCGCTGTCGCTGCTCTACGGGTTGCGCGCCGCGCTCGACCTGCTGTTCGAGGAAGGGCTCGAGAACGTGTTCGCGCGGCATCACTATCTTGCTTCGGGCGTGCGCGCGGCCGTTACGGAAGGCTGGGGGCTGTCGCTGTGCGCGAAGGCGCCCAGGTGGCATTCGGATACCGTGTCCGCGATCGTCGTCCCCGAAGGCGTCAACGGCGCGCAGGTGATCGACACCGCGTATCGCCGCTACAACCTCGCGCTCGGCGCCGGGTTGTCGAAGGTCGCGGGCAAGGTGTTCCGCATCGGCCACCTCGGCGACCTGAACGAACTGATGCTGATGAGCGCGATTGCAGGCGCGGAAATGGCGATGCTCGACGCCGGTATCGACGTGTGTCCAGGCAGCGGCGTCGGCGCGGCTGGCCAGTACTGGCGCACACACACGCCGGGCGCGCAGGCGGCGCCTGCGGGCGAGCAGCCGGCCGTCGAACACGTCCGGCGCCGCGCCGCCGCAGCCTGAGTGCCGCGTCCGGTGCATATGCATCGGACGCGCGCTTCCCGCTCACCTCACGGCACCCACGACACCATGCAACACGAAATCGTCTTTCTCGACCGTTCGACGCTGAATGCCGATGTGCGGCGCCCCGCGTTCGATCACCACTGGGTCCAGTACGCATCGACGACGGCACACGAAGTCGAGCAGCGGCTCGACGGCGCCACCATCGCGATCACGAACAAGGTGCCGCTGCGTGCCAACGTGCTCGACCGGCATCCGTCGATCAGGATGATCGCGGTGGCGGCGACGGGCTACGACTGCGTCGACACCGCGTACTGCCGCGAGCGCGGCATCGCCGTGGCGAACATCCGCGGCTACGCGACGCACACGGTGCCCGAGCACACGTTCGCGCTGATGCTGGCGTTGCGGCGCAACCTGCTCGCCTATCGCAACGACGTGCAGCGCGGACGCTGGCAACAGGCGCGGCAGTTCTGCTTCTTCGATCACCCGATCGCCGATCTGCATGGCGCGACGCTCGGCATCATCGGCGGCGGTGCGCTCGGCCAGGGCACGGCGCAGATCGCGCGCGGCTTCGGCATGCGCGTGATCTTCGCGGAGCATGACACGCAGCGCACGCGCGTGCCCGGCGCCGAGTACGTGCCGCTCGACACGCTGCTGCGCACCTCCGACGTGATCTCGCTGCACGCGCCGCTCACGCCCGCGACCCGCAACCTGATCGGTCTCGACCAGCTGCGCATGATGAAGCCCAGCTGCCTGCTGATCAACACGGCGCGCGGCGGGCTCGTGTGCGAAGCCTCGCTTGCGACAGCGCTGAAGGAAGGTGTGATCGCCGGCGCGGGTTTCGACGTGCTGAGCCAGGAACCGCCCGTCGCGGGCAATCCGCTGCTCGAACTCGATCTGCCCAACTTCATCCTGACCCCGCACGTCGCGTGGGCGTCCGACGACGCCATGCAGTCGCTCGCCGACCAGCTGATCGAAAACATCGAGGCATTCGCACGCGGCGAGCCTCGCAATCTCGTGATCTGACGGCGCGGGAATCAGCGAAACCTACGCAATACCAAGGAGATATCGACATGGACATTCACGAGTATCAGGCCAAAGACCTGCTGGCCGGTTTCGGCGTGCCGATCCAGCGCGGCGCGGTCGCCTACACGCCGGATCAGGCGGTGTACTGCGCCACCGAACTCGGCGGCTGGCACTGGGCCGTCAAGGCGCAGATCCACTCGGGCGCGCGCGGCAAGGCGGGCGGCATCAAGCTGTGCGAGACCTATCACGACGTGCACGAAGCGGCGACTTCGCTGTTCGGCAAGCACCTCGTGACGACGCAGACGGGACCCGAAGGCAAGGTCGTCGAGCGCGTGTACGTGGAAGTCGCGGAGAAGTTCGAGCGCGAAATCTATCTCGGCATCGTGCTCGACCGGAAGGCCGAACGCGTGCGCGTGATCGCCTCGGCGCAGGGCGGCATGGACATCGAGGACATCGTGCACACGAATCCCGACGCCGTGCATCAGATCGTGGTCGAACCCGCCGTCGGCCTGCAGCCCTTCCAGGCGCGCGAGATCGCCTTCGGTCTCGGCCTGAACATCAAGCAGGTGAGCCGCGCCGTCTCCACGATCATGGGCGCGTACCGCGCGTTCCGCGATCTCGACGCGACGATGGTCGAGATCAATCCCCTCGTCGTGACGACGGACGAACGCGTGATCGCGCTCGACGCCAAGATTTCCTTCGACGACAACGGCCTGTTCCGTCACCCGCACGTGTCCGAGATGCGCGACGCCGCGCAGGAAGATCCGCGCGAAGCGGAGGCGGCCCAGTTCGGCCTGAACTACGTGGGGCTCGACGGCGATATCGGCTGCATCATCAACGGCGCCGGTCTCGCGATGGCCACGATGGACACGATCAAGTACGCGGGCGGCGAGCCTGCCAACTTTCTCGACGTCGGCGGCGGCGCCTCGCCCGAACGCGTGGCGGCTGCGTTCCGCCTCGTGCTGTCGGACCAGAACGTGTCGGCCGTGCTCGTCAATATTTTCGCGGGCATCAACCGCTGCGACTGGGTCGCGGAAGGCGTCGTGCAGGCTGCGCGCGGGCTGAGGGTGCCGCTCGTCGTGCGGCTGGCGGGCACGAACGTCGAAGAGGGACGACGCATCATCAAGGAAAGCGGTCTGCCGATTATCGCGGCGGACTCGCTGCTGGAAGCGGCGCAAAAGGCCGTCGAGGCCTCCAAGGCGCACCGCGCGCGCCAGGCCGGCAACCACCGCTAAGGAGAACGGACATGAGCATCCTGATCGACGAAACCACCCGCGTCATCGTGCAGGGCTTCACGGGCGACAAGGCCTCGTTCCACGCAAAGGAAATGATCGCCTACGGCACCAATGTGGTCGGCGGCGTGACGCCCGGCAAGGGCGGCAAGCATCACCTCGAACGTCCCGTGTTCGACACCGTGAAAGACGCCGTGCGCGAAACGGGCGCGAGCGCGAGCCTCGTGTTCGTGCCGCCGCCCTACTGCGCCGACGCCATCATGGAAGCCGCCGACGCCGGCCTGAAACTCGTCTGCGTGATCACCGACGGCATTCCGGCTCAAGACATGATGCGCGTCAAGCGCTATCTGCTGCGCTACCCGAAGGAAGCACGCACGATGGTGGTCGGCCCGAACTGCGCGGGCATCATCAGCGCCGGACGCGCGATGCTCGGCATCATGCCGGGCCATATCTACCGGCGCGGCAACATCGGCATCGTGTCGCGCTCGGGCACGCTCGGCTACGAAGCCGCCGCGCAACTCAACGCGCTCGGACTCGGCGTGACGACGAGCGTGGGCATCGGCGGCGATCCCATCAACGGCAGCTCGTTCCTCGATCATCTGAAGCTGTTCGAGCAGGACCCCGAAACGGAAGCCGTCGTGATGATCGGCGAGATCGGCGGCCCGCAGGAAGCGGAAGCCGCGAAATGGGTCAGCGAGCACATGACGAAGCCCGTCGTCGGTTACGTCGCGGGTCTCACTGCGCCGAAGGGTCGACGCATGGGACATGCGGGCGCCATCATCTCGGCGGCGGGAGACAGCGCGGCCGAGAAAGCGCAGATCATGCAGTCGTACGGTCTCGCCGTCGCCCCCAGCGCGTCCGAACTGGGTTCCACCGTTGCCTCCGTGCTCGAAAGCTATGTCACGCGCCGCGTTGCCTGACTGGGGCTACGGCATCGACACACAGCCCGACTCGCCGCGCGTCGAGGCTGTGCGCCCCCTCCATGCGGGCAGACACGCTGCCGTCGACGGGCTGCACAAGCTCGCCGCCGCGTCGGCGTCCCTGCCCGCGCTCAGTGCGGACGAATACGAACACGCTGTGATCGACCTGCTGTCGGAACTGCTGCGCGATATCGCGCACGCCCGTCAGCCGGAAGTGGAACGCACGCTGCGCGGCGAGTCCGCGCACGAATCGATGAGCGAACTGATGCGCGAGCGGATGGACGACCGCACCGCGCGCGTCGTGCTGCGGCGCATGCTGCAGGCGCAGGGCATGTGGTTTCAGTTGCTCAGCATCGCGGAACAGAGCACGGCGATGCGCAGGCGTCGCGAGATCGAAATCGAAGGCGGCTATGACAGGCTGCCCGATTCGTTCGCGCGCGTGATCGCCGAAGTCGCGGAAGCGGGCGTGCCCGCCAGCGAAGTGCGCGACGTGCTGGGTCATATGAAAGTGCGGCCCGTGCTGACCGCGCATCCGACGGAAGCGAAGCGCGTCACCGTGCTCGAAATCCACCGGCGCATCTACCGGCGTCTGATGGAACTCGAATCGCCGCGCTGGACGCCGCGCGAACGTTACACGCTCGTGCTCGCGCTGAGAAACGACATCGAGCTGTTGTGGATGAGCGGCGAACTGCGGCTCGAAAAGCCCACCGTCGCACAGGAAGTCGCGTGGGGTCTGCACTTTTTCGGCGAGACGCTGTTCGAAGCGGTGCCGCTGCTGTTCGACAAGCTGGAGAGCGCGCTCGAGCGTCACTATCCGGGCGAGCGCTTCGACCTGCCGCGCTTCTTCCAGTTCGGCTCGTGGATAGGCGGCGATCGCGACGGCAATCCATTCGTCGACGACAGCGTCACGCGGGCGACGCTGCACGAAAACAGGCTCGCGTGCCTGAAGCGTTACCGGCTGCGTCTCGTCGAACTGGCGCAGACGCTGAGCATTACATCGGAGGCGCTGCCTGCACCCGACACTTTCCACGAAGCGCTTGCGCGCGCGCTGATGGCGAGCGGCGAACCGACGTCGATTGCGTCGCGCAATCCGGGCGAACTGTTCCGTCAATATCTGACGTGCATCCTGCGACGGCTCGACGCGTCGCTCGCCAACGCGAGCCGTCCCGCCGACGCCGCGCCCGTGCAGGGCGGCTACACCAGCGCCGACGAACTGGCCGCCGACCTGCTCGTTATCGAGCAGACGTTGCTCGCGACGGATAGCGCCCAGCTCGCGCGCATGCTGATCCGCCCGCTGCGCCACGAAGTAGAGACGTTCCGCTTCAGCACCGTGCAGCTCGATCTGCGTCAGAACACGACCGTGATCGAACAGGCGCTGCACGCGCTGTGGCGCGCGACCTGCGGCACGTCGGGTGAGCCGCCCGCAAGCGACTCGCCCGAATGGAAGGCGTGGCTGCTGAGCGAACTGGCCCAGCCTTCGGACAGCGAAGCCGACCGCGAGCGCCGTTTCCAGTCGCTGCCGCCCGACGAGGCCCAGACGCTGCAGATTTTCCGCACGGTTCGGGAGATGCGTCAACAGGTGGATCGCAACGCATTCGGCGCGTTCATTCTCAGCATGACGCATCGCGCGAGCGACGTGCTCGGCGTCTATCTGCTTGCGAAGGAAGCCGGTCTCTTTTCCGACGCGGCGGGCACCGAAAGCTGCACGCTGCCCGTCGTGCCGCTGCTGGAAACTATCGACGACCTGCGCCGCGCGCCTGAAATCCTGCGCGAACTGCTGGCCGTGCCGATGGTCCGGCGCAGCATCCGCGCGCAAGGCGGCGTGCAGGAAATCATGATCGGCTATTCCGATTCGAACAAGGACGGCGGATTCTTCGCGAGCAACTGGGAGCTGTCGAAGGCGCAGACGAAGATCAGGCGGCTCGGCGACGAACTGGGCATCGCGATCGCGTTCTTCCATGGCCGGGGCGGCTCGGTGAGCCGCGGCGGCATCGCGGCCGGCCGCGCGATTGCCGCGTTGCCCGCCGGCTCGGTCAACGGACGTTTCCGCGTGACCGAACAGGGCGAAGTGGTGTCGTTCAAGTACGCGAATCGCGGCACGGCGCAGTATCACGTGGAGTTGCTGGCGTCGAGCGTGCTCGAACATACGCTGAAGTCCGAGCGCGAAGACGCGTTGCTGCCCAAGGGCGAATTCGACGAGGCGATGGAAGCGCTGTCGGGCGCGTCGCGGGCCGCGTATGCGAAGTTCATCGAGCAGCCCGGCATGCTCGCGTATTTCCAGGCGGCGAGCCCGCTCGAAGAACTGTCGATGCTCAACATGGGTTCGCGTCCTGCACGCCGTTTCGGCGCAAAGAGTCTGCAGGATCTGCGCGCGATTCCCTGGGTGTTCGCATGGGCGCAGAACCGTCACGCACTGACGGGCTGGTATGGCGTCGGCAGCGCGATCGAGGGCTTTCTCGCCGTTCGGCAGGAACGCGGACTCGATCTGTTGCGGCGCATGTTCAACGAATCGCGGCTCTTCAGGCTCGTCATCGACGAAGTGGAGAAAACGCTCGCGCAGGTCAACCTTGACATTGCACGCGAATACGCGAACCTCGTTCCCGATGAACAGATTCGCGATTCGATCTTTACGCAGATCGAAGCCGAATACCGGCTGACCGTGAAGATGATGCAGACCGTCACGGGTTCACAGGGGCTGAGCACGCGTTTTCCGAAGTTCAGTGCCCGCCTCGCGCGCCGGTTGCCCGCCATCGACCTGATCAGCCGGCAGCAGATCGAACTGCTGCGCCTCTACCGTTCGGCGCAGACGGAACGGCAGCGGCGCGCGTATCAGGTGCCGCTGCTGCTGTCCATCAACTGCATTGCATCCGGGTTCGGTGCGACGGGCTAAGCGCCCGCGCCGACACCCTCAACGATTGCCTACAGGAGAACGTCTATGAGCTTCACTGTCATCGAGCCGGCCAAAGCGCGGCTGCATCGATCCGAGCTGGCCGTCCCCGGCTCGAATACCGCGATGTTCGAGAAGGCCGCGCGCTCGGCGGCCGACATCATCTTTCTCGATTGCGAAGACGCCGTCGCGCCGGACGACAAGGAGCAGGCGCGCAAGAACATCGTCGTCGGGCTCAACGAGATCGACTGGGGAAACAAGACGATGATGGTCCGCATCAACGGGCTCGATACGCATTACATGTATCGCGACGTCGTGGATATCGTCGAAGCGTGCCCCCGTCTCGACATGATCCTGATTCCGAAGGTCGGCGTGGCCGCCGACGTCTATGCCGTCGACATGCTCGTCACGCAGATCGAGGCCGCGCGCCGCCGCACGAAAAAGATCGGCTTCGAAGTGCTGATCGAAACCGCGCTCGGCATGGCGAACGTCGAGGGCATCGCGCAATCGAGCCGCCGGCTGGAGGCGATGTCGTTCGGCGTCGCGGACTATGCGGCGTCGACGCGCGCGCGCACGACGGTGATCGGCGGCGTGAATCGCGACTACGGCGTGCTCACCGACAAGAACGAACGCGGCGAGCGCGACTACTTCTGGGGCGACCAGTGGCACGCCGCGCAAACGCGGATGATGGTGGCGTGCCGCGCGTATGGACTGCGTCCCATCGACGGCCCGTTCGGCGATTTCAGCGATCCCGATGGCTACGATGCCGCCGCGCGCCGTGCCGCCGTGCTGGGCTATGAGGGCAAGTGGGCGATTCATCCGTCGCAGATCGAGCACGCCAATCGCGTGTTCACGCCCGCCGACGCCGAAGTCACCAAGGCGCGCCGCATCATGGACGCGATGGCGCAGGCCGCGAAGGAAGGCAAAGGCGCCGTGTCGCTGGATGGCAGGCTGATCGACGCCGCGAGCATCCGCATGGCCGAGGCGCTGCTCGCGACGGCGGATGCGATCGGGAATAGCAGGTAGCAGATTGCAGTAATGCGAAGGGCGGCCCGAGGGCCGCCCTGTTCTCTTCTGCGTTCGGCTACTGCGTTCGGCTACTGCGTTCGGCTAGCGAAACAACGAAGCAATCAACCAAACGCCAGCGCCATCGCCTCGCGTTCCTGACACAGATACTCGCCATGAACCTGATCCCATACCGACAGGATCGCATCGGCTGCGCAATCGGCGTCATGCTCGGTCGTCGCCCATGAAATCACCGACAGACGCATCACCTTGCGTCCCTGCCAGCTTGCCTCGCGCACATCGCACACGCCCTGCGCCCGGATGCGCTCGACCGTGCGCAACGTCAGTTCGTCGGCGAGCGTGCCGTCGTAGGCCGAGCCGAATCGCACGAGCACCTGGTTCAGTTCGACTTCGTTGAGCAGCGCGACGCCCGGCCCGCGCGCAAGCCGACGTGCGATGCGGCACGCCAGCTCGCAATGACGCGCGATCATCGCCGCGATCCCCTCGCGTCCGAACGTGCGCAGCAGCGTCCACAGCGCAAAACCGCGAGCGCGCCGGGAAAGCTCCGGCGTGTAGTGCGCGGGATCGCGCACGCCATCGTCCGCTTGCGGCAGATAGCTCGCGTGGATCGACATCGCGCGACGGTGCGCGTCGGCGTCGCGCACGAATGCGCAGCCCGTTTCGTACGGCGCTTGCAGCCATTTGTGAGCGTCGGTTGCCCACGAGTCGGCGTGCTCGATGCCCGCCGCGAGATGCATGCGCTCGGGACACGCTCTCGCCCACAGGCCGAACGCGGCATCGACGTGAACCCATGCGCCATGCTCATGCGCACACGCGGCGATCTCGCCCACGGGGTCGAACGCGCCCGTCATCATGTGGCCCGCCTGCGCGATGACGATCAGCGGTCCTTCGTGCTGCGCGAGCGCCTCGCGCAACGCGGAGGGTTGCATGCGCCCTGCTTCGTCGGCGGCGATCTCGATCACGGACCGCTCGCCGATGCCCAGATAGCGCAGCGCGGCGCGCACACTCACATGCGCACCTTCGCCGAGACAGACGGAAATACGCGGCGCCCCGCACAGGCCGTCGGCTTCGACGTCCCAGCCCGCACGTCGCAATACGGCATCGCGGGCGGCCGCAAGACACACGAAGTTGCTCATGGTCGCGCCCGTCGTGAAACCGACCGAGCATTCGCGCGGCAAATCGAGCAGATCGAGCAGCCATTGCGCCACCACCTGTTCGGCGACAGCGGCAGCGGGCGCGCCGTCGTAGGTCGCGGCATTCTGCCCCCAGACGCTCGTGAGCCAGTCCGCCGCGACGCCCGCGGGATGCGAGCCGCCCGCGACCCAGCCGAAGAAGCGCGGCCCCGCCGTGCCAAGCAGCCCAGGCTGCGCGATGGCCGCGAGCCGCGCGATGACGGCGTCGGCGGGTTCGCCCTGTTCCGGCGTCGGGCCGCCGAAGGCCGCGCGTAATTCCGCGAAGCTCGCCACGGGACCGGTCGGACGCGACCCGCGCGCGTCATGGAAAGCGAGCGCGAGTTGCGCGGCTGTTTCGAGTGCGTTGCGTGTATCGTCAGCCATCGAAGGTCTCCTGCAACGATGCTTGTCCTAGCCTGCCGGCACCTGCCAGAAAGGCTGCGGCGGATGAAACGCTTCGCCGTTTGCGAAACGCTCGGCGGAACGCAGTGTGTTCTCGATCAGCATCGTGACCGTCATCGGTCCGACGCCGCCCGGCACCGGCGTGATCCACGACGCCCGCTCGCGCACGGGCTCGAAATCGACATCGCCGACGATCCGCCCATCCGCCATGCGATTGATGCCGACGTCGATCACGATCGCGCCTTCCTTGACCATCTCCGCCTTGATGAGCCCCGGCTTGCCTGCGGCGACGACGAGGATGTCGGCATGGATCGTGTGCTGCGCGAGGTCGCGTGTCTTCACGTGACACACCGTGACGGTCGCTTCCCGCTGCAACAGCATCAGCGCCATCGGCTTGCCGACGATATTGCTCGCGCCGACCACCACGACGTTCTTGCCCGCCACGTCGATGCCCGTAGTTTCCAGCAGCAACTGAACTCCGTATGGCGTGCAAGGCGGAAAGATCGAATTGCCGACCACCAGCGCGCCGACGTTGTACAGATGAAAACCATCCACGTCCTTGTCGACGACGATGCTCTCCAGCACGCGCCGCGCATTGATCTGCGGCGGCAACGGCAATTGCACCAGAATGCCGTGCGTGCCGCGCTCGACGTTGAGCGCGGCGATGCGGTCGAGGAGTTCCGTCTCGCGGCAGTCCGCATGAAAGCGGTGCATGAACGAGCGCACGCCGCTCTCCGCACAGGCTTTCACCTTGTTCGCGACGTACAGTTCGGACGCGGGATTGTCGCCGACCAGCACCACGGCGAGACCCGGCACGACACCGCGCGCGGACAGTGCTGCGACGCGCTCGCGAAAGCGCGCGCGCAGACGCCGCGCGAGATGCCGGCCATCGATCAGTTGCGCGGTCATCGTGCGCCGTTCAAGCCAGGAATCCAGTTGGTCCCGGCAAGCGGCACGCGCGCCATCGCGGCCGCTTCGACGGTCAGCGCAACGAGGTCTTCCGGCTCCAGATGATGGACGTTCTGCTTGCCGCATGCACGCGCAATCGTCGTCAGCTCCATGTTCACCGTCTTCAGATAGTTCTTCAGACGCTGCGCGCCGACATCGGGCTTCAGGCGCTCCTGCAGCACCGCGTCCTGCGTCGTGATGCCGACGGGGCACTTGCCCGTGTGGCAGTGATGGCAGAAGCCCGGCGCAGTGCCGAGGCGCGCGTAGTCGTCGAGCGCGGGCACATGCTGGCCGTTGTCGATATACGAGCCGCTATTGCAGCCCAGCGACACCAGCACGCCCTGGCCGATCGCCACGGCATCGGCACCCATTGCCAGCGCCTTCGCGACGTCGGCGCCGCTGCGGATGCCGCCCGAAATGATCAGCTGCACCTGGCCTTTCATGTTCAGGTCTTCGAGCGCGTCGACGGCCTGGCGCAGCGCGGCGAGCGTCGGAATGCCGACGTTCTCGATGAAACAGGTCTGCGTCGCCGCCGTGCCGCCCTGCATGCCGTCGACCACGATCACGTCCGCGCCCGCATGCACCGCGAGCTTGACGTCGTTGAACGTGCGCGTCGCGCCGACCTTCACGTAGATCGGCGTCTGCCAGTCGGTTATCTCGCGCAGTTCGAGAATCTTGATCTGCAGATCGTCGGGGCCCGTCCAGTCGGGATGGCGCGACGCTGAACGCTGGTCGATACCTTCCGGCAGCGTGCGCATCTTCGCGACGCGCGGCGAAATCTTCTGGCCGAGCAGCATGCCGCCGCCGCCCGGTTTCGCGCCCTGCCCGATCACGACTTCGATCGCGTCGGCCTTGCGCACGTCATCGGGATTGAAGCCGTAGCGCGACGGCAGGCATTGATACACGAGCGTCTTCGACGAGCGTCGCTCTTCCGGCGTCATGCCGCCGTCGCCCGTCGTGGTCGACGTGCCGAGTTCCGTGGCCGCGCGGCCGAGCGACTCCTTCACGTTCGCCGACAGCGCGCCGAAGCTCATGCCCGCGACGGTGATGGGAATGGCAAGTTCGATCGGCTTCTTCGCGAAGCGCGTGCCGAGCACGGTCTTCGTCACGCATTTCTCGCGGTAGCCTTCGAGCGGATAACGTGACAGCGACGCGCCGAGAAACAGCAGGTCGTCGAAATGCGGCACGCGCCGCTTCGCGCCGAGGCCGCGGATCTCGTACAGTCCGTGGGCCGCGGCGTTCTGGATGTAGTCGATGGTCTTGCGGTCGAAGCCCCAGGACTCTTCAGTGGCGATGTGTTTCATGTGTACGGGCTTGATTTCCATGACGGCTCCCCGGTTCAATATTCCTGATTCGCGTCGGCATTCCAGTGATACAGCGAGCGGGCCGATGCAATGCGTCTGAATTCCTTGGGATCGATCTCCGCGAAGGCCGGCCCCGCCGCGCGCAGCAACTGCGCAACGGCTTCCACGTCGGCGGGCTGCATCGGCTCTTCGCGCGCGTCGGCGCCGAGCGACTTGACCTTGCCGCGCACATAGATCACCGCTTCGTACAGCGAATCGCCGAGCGCATCGCCGGCATCGCCGCAGATCACGATCCGCCCCGCCTGCGCCATGAACGCCGAGAAGCTGCCGACCGATCCCTTCACCACGATGTCCGCGCCTTTGAGCGAGATGCCGCAACGCAGACCCGCATCGCCTTCGATGACGAGCAGCCCGCCATGCGCCGACGCGCCCGCCGCGTTGGACGCGAAGCCTTTTACGTGCACGCGTCCGCTCATCATGTTCTCGGCCACGCCCGTGCTGGCGCTGCCCGAGATCGTCACCTTCGCTTCCTTGTTCATGCCGGCCGCGTAGTAGCCCGCGTGGCCGTCGATCTCGACGTCGATGGGAAGATCGATCCCCACCGCGATGTTGTGCGCGCCATCGGGATTCGAGATCAGCACGCGGCGCGTGCCCGCTTTCGCGGCCTCGCGGTGCAGGAAGCCGTTCACGTCCGTCACCGAGGCGGACGTCAGGTCGAAGTTCACACTGTCCATACGTACATCTCCTCAGGTGCCGGTTCGAAAACGCGCGCGTGCTTGATGTCGGGCAGATGCGCGAGCGAGCGGAACTCGGAAGCGATCGCGACGAGATCGTCCGTCTCGGCCACCACGGCCGGCTTGCAGGCGAACGGATCGCGGATCAGCGCGAGCTTGTCGGGCGTGCCCATCAGGAACGTGTAGAAGCCGTCGAGCTGCTCGAAGCCCTTTTGCAGCGCGACTTCGAGATCGTCGCCTTCGCGCAGCCGGTATTCGAGGAAGCGGCATGCGGCTTCCGTGTCGTTGTCGGTATCGAAGCGGATGCCGTGCGGTTCCAGCATGCGCCGCACGCCGTTCGGATTCGACAGCGAGCCGTTGTGCACGAGGCAGAAGTCTTCGCCTGCCGTGAACGGGTGCGCACGGTCGGGCGTCACGGCGGACTCCGTCGCCATCCGCGTGTGGCCGACCAGATGCGTGCCCGTCAGTCCGCTGAACGCGTAGCGGTCGGCGACCTGGCCGGGCGTGCCCGTGTCCTTGTAGAGGTCGATCATGCGGCCCGTCGACAGCACGTGCAGCCCCGGATGTGTTTCGCGAATCCAGTGCTTGACGGTCTCGGCGTCGATGGCCACGCTCAGCACGGCGTGGTTGTCCTTGACCTGCACCGACGCCTTCGCGCCGAGATGCTGGTTCAGTTCGTGCACGAGGCCCTGCCAGTTGAAGTCGGCGCCCTCTTCCGTCAGACCCGAGTACAGGCTGATCTTGCGCACGCCGTCGGCGACGGGCTCCGTGAACACGGCAAGTCCGGCCGAGTCGGGGCCGCGCTCCGTCATGCCCAGCAACATGGGCACCATCAATTCGCCGAGCCGTTCACGCAACGCCGGCTTCTTGACGAGTAGTCCGACAATTCCACACATCGTTATCTCCTCGCGCTCTTATCAAGCGGAAAGCTGTTCGGTTTTTCGATCAGAAAAATTCGAGGTAGGTCTTCTGTTCCCAGTCCGACACATGGCGCATGTACTCGATCCACTCCATGTGCTTCAGACGCAGGAATTCGCCGCCTGCCGGTCCGAGCGCTTCGAGCATCACTTCGTCGCGTTCCAGCGCGCACAACGCGGCTTCGAGGTTTTGCGGCAGGATGCTGATGCCGTTTTCCTTGAGCTGTTCGGGCGACATCTCGTAGAGATTGGCGTTGCATGGCTTGCCGGGCTCCAGCCGGTTCTCGACACCATCGAGACCCGCCGCGATCACCGCCGCTGTCGCGAGGTACGCGTTGCATGCCGCGTCGGGCAGGCGCAGTTCGATCCGCCCGCCGGGAATGCGCACCATCGACGAACGGTTGTTGTCGCCATAGCTGACATACGCGGGCGCCCACGTCGCGCCCGTGAGCGAACGTCCGACCACGAGGCGCTTGTACGAATTGACGGTCGGCGCGCAGATCGCCGTGAGCGCGGCCGCGTGCTTGAGAATCCCCGCCGTCCAGTGATACGCGAGCTTCGACAGGCCGAGGCCGTTCTCGTCGTGATCGTCGGCGAACAGGTTCTTCTTGCCGTCGGAAATCGACATGTGCATGTGCATGCCGTTGCCGGGGCGATTCGCGAACGGCTTCGGCATGAACGAGCAGACGAGTCCCAGTTCGTTCGCGATCTCCGCGGCCGCCATCTTGAAGAACACGTAGTGATCGCAGGACTTCAGGCAATCGGTGTACGTGTAGTTGATTTCGAACTGGCCGTTCGCGTCTTCGTGATCGATCTGATAGACGTCGATGCCCGCCTTGATCAGCGCATCCGTCAGCTTTTCGAGGAACACGCGCGAACGCGACAGGCCCTTGTAGTCGTAGCACGGCTTGGGCAGTGCGTCGGTGTGATCGCACGGCACGATCGCGCCATCGGGGCCTTTGCGCAGCAGCGAGAATTCCGGCTCGAGACCCGTGTTCAGAATCCAGCCGCGATCTTCGAGGCGGCTGACCTGCTTCTTCAGCGTCACGCGGCTTTCGAACGGCCAGGGCTCGCGCTTCACATGCCCGTCGCAGACGACGCGCGCATAGCCCGGCTGCCAGGGCACCAGCTGCAGGGTATTGATATCGCCGACAGCCATGAAGTCGGGCCCTTGCGGATCGATACCGAGTCCCCACACGGCGAAGCCAGCGAAACCGGCGCCTGCCGTGAGGATGCTGTCGAGGTGCGCGGCGGGCACGGACTTCGTCTTCGCGACTCCGTGAATGTCGACGAACTGCGCAAGGATGTACTTCACCTCGTTGTCTTTGAGAAACTTCCGGGCGTCTTCGGGGGTCATGTGAATGTCCTCAAACGTGATAAGTCCAGGGTTTCGAAAAACGCCGGCCCGTCATCGCGCCCGCGTCGACTGCTTGCTCACTGCCGGATAGCCGGCTAGTCGATATCCGTGATTGCGGCGACTCCAACAGGGCCGCCGCCCAGCTCCCGGGCGATGCCGGCAAGGCATTCCCACAGATACAGGCCATAGGTGCCGTCGGCCCAGATCCGGTAGTAAGGCCTGCCTGCCCGGATGCCCGGCATGACGGTGACGGCGACGCCCGCCATCGAAGTCAGCACGACTGGCCGGGCCGCCAGATCCAGCGCGGCGAAATTGACGTTGCAGGTTTGCAGCAGCAGCTCTTGCACGGCGTCGCCGCACAACACGAGCGCGACATCCTGATGCAGCACGGGATACACATGCACGGGCGTATCGAGATGCGCCACCGTTGCCGAACTGCCTTGCGTAAGACCGTCTTCGATCAGGTACTCGGAAATGCCGAGCCGCAGCACCGCGCCGCCGCCCGCAAGCGGCGCCCAGCTGTTCGGCAGTTCCGGCACGGGAATGTCCTGCGCCTGCAGCCACGCTGCCGCGCCCTTGCCCTTGAAGCCGGTGCGAGACAGGAAGGACACATCGGCGATGCCGAGCGTCGCGGCGCGCATGCTGTCGGCGGCATCGACCTGCTCCTCGACGCGCATGCCTTCGCGCACGCCCGATCGCAGGCTGGGCGCTTTCCATGCATCGCACACCGGGCTCATTCGAAGTGGCGCGTTCATGCTGTCTCCTTCCTCGGCGCAGCAGCTTGTATCGTTACGGCGTCTTTCTGACGCTCGCTCTCAGGGTCGTAGAACGGTGTCGGGACGACGGTCGCGGACACCATGCGGCCGCCGCCCGAACGGAATGTGATGCGGGAGCCGGGCTCGGCCTGCGCGGGACGCACGAACGCGAGGCCGATGGTCTTTTGCAGCGTCGCGCTCCACGCGACGCTCGTGACGCGCCCCGCGATCTCGCCACCTTCGATCACGAGATGACACTCGCGCAGAGTGCTGTCGCGTACACCTGCATCGAGCGCGAAGCCGACGAGACACTGTTTGGCCGGCGCCTTGTCGATGATCTGCAAACTGCGCTTGCCGACGAAGAACGGCTTGTCCATCTTCACGGCCCAGGCCATGCCGGCGTCGCGCGGCGTCGTCAGACCGTCGGTGTCCTGGCTCACGATCACGTGACCTTTCTCCAGCCGCAGCAGACGCTGCGCTTCGACGCCGAACGGCCGCACGCCGTACTCCTTGCCCGTTTCGAGCAGCGCGCGCCAGAGCGCCGCGCCGTACTCGGCGGGAATATGGATTTCGTAACCCCATTCGCCGACGAAACCCACTCGCATCAGACGCGCGGGCACGCGGTTCTGCCCGAGCGCGACGCCCGTCACGCGCACGCCGAGATACGGAAAGGCTGTAGACGACAGATCGAGATCGACGAGCTTGCTGAGCACCGCGCGCGACGCCGGTCCCGCCAGATTCACGGCGGCGAATGCGCCTGTCACGTTGACGATGCCGCAGTCGAGCTGCCAGATCGTGTTGAGGCGGGACAGCTCGCGATAGATGGCGGCCGCGCCCGACGTCGTGGTCGTGAAGTAGAAGTGATCGTCGGCGAGACGCGCGATCACGCCGTCGTCGATCACGACACCGGACTCGTCGCACATCACCGCGTAGCGCGTCATGCCCGCCTTCAGGCCCGCGTACTTCGACACGTACACGCGCTCGAGAAACTCGGCGGCCTGCGGTCCGCGCACTTCGATCTTGCCGAGCGTGCCCACGTCGATGATGCCCACGCCGTTGCGCACGGCGAGCGCTTCTTCTTCGATGCACGTCGCGCGCGCCTTGCCCGCGATCGCGTAATACTCGGGACGCTGCCAGACGCCCGCCGGCATCCACACTGCGTTCAGCAACTGGTGCTGTGCATGCAGCGGCGTGCGCCGTTCCGGGTTGAAGCCACGTCCGGCGAGATGCGACATCGGCACGGGATGGAAGAACGGCCGCGCCGTCGTCGTGCCGACCTGCTGCGGCTCCTTGCCCGTCAGCCGCGCGAGGATGCGCAAGCCGTTCATGTTCGAATGCTTGCCCTGGCTCGGGCCCATGCCGTTGGTCGAAAAACGCTTCAGCAGTTCGATGTTGTCGAAGCCTTCCTGCACGGCGTTTTCGAAATCCTTCAGTTGCAGGTCTTCGTCGAAATCGACGAAATTCTTGCCCGACGTATGGCCGACGATCGGCCACGGATGCGACGGCGATTCGCGTTCCTCGATGCGCGTCTGCATCGCGCTGACCTCGCCGTCCGGGCCCAGACCGCAGTGCGCCGCGGCCTGCATGCCGGCGCGCTCGCCGTCCTGCAACTTGTGGCCGAGCGTGTACACGCCGTTGACGCGGCCGCACGCGAACACACCGGGCGGCAGCTGCTCCGGCACGAACTGCTCGACGCCGTGATCGAAGTGCATCTTCGTGCCTGCCTGATACAGCAGATTCGCGGCAGGCGCCCAGCCGACGCTCATCAGCAGCGTGTCGCATTCGATCAGGCGCGTGTTCGACGTCGATTCGCGCAAGCCGCTCTGCATCGAGAACGCACCGACGCGCACGCCCGCGAGCCGCCCGCCCGTCTTGTCCGCCACGGCCTCGACGACACAGCTCGACGCCAGCACGTCGACGCCTTTCGCTCTGACGTCGCGTTCGAGATCGCCGCTAGTGTGCGATGCGCGCAGATCGACCACGGCCATGACTTCGATGCCGCGCGCGAGCATGTCGAGCGCCGCGCGATAGCCGTCGGCATTCGCAGCCAGCACCACGGCGCGCTTGCCGGGCGCGACGGCATAGCGATAAGCGAGCCGTTGCGCCGCCGACGCCAGCATCACGCCGGGCAGATCGTTGTTGCGAAACACGGCGGGCTGCTCGAACGCGCCGCTCGCGACGATCACCGCTTTCGCGCGCATCTTCGTGATGCGCTTCGTGTCCACCAGCGGCACCCACAGATCCGCGTAATAGGCTGCCGCGAGCGTGTTCGTCATCACGCGGATACGCGGATGCGCAAGCACGCGCATTTCCAGCGTGCGGCTCGCGTCGAAGCGCTGCTCGTCGCCGCCCAACTGATAGCCGCCGCTGCCGCCGATGCGTGCGTTCTCATCGGCGACGACGACATCCGCGCCCGCATCCGCGGCCGCCAGCGCCGCCGACAGGCCCGAAGGCCCCGCGCCGATCACGAGCACGTCGCAGAAACCGTAGCGCTTCGGCGTGCGGATATGCGGCGCGTTGAAGTCGACCGTGCCGAGACCCGTCATCGCGCGGAACATGCGTTCCCAGCGCGGGAACCAGCGCTTGCTATAAAACGCCTTGTAGTAAAAGCCGACAGGCAGGAACGCCGACATCTTGCCGACGATCCGCGCGCGATCCGCTTCGACGCCGCCGAACGTATTCACGGAATGCCAGTTGCAGCCCGCCGTCAGTGCCGTCACGTCGGCGCGCACGTTCAGCCGCGCGCCGTCCTGAAGCATCACGTTGACATCGTGATTGGCGAGCGAGAGCACGCCGCGCGGCCGGTGATACTTGAAGCTGCGGCCGAGCACGCGCACGTCCGACGCCCACAGCGCGCTCGTGATCGTGTCGCCCGCGAGGCCCGCGTATTGCCTGCCTTCGTATGAGAAGTCGATGCGCGTGTTGCGCTCGATCCATTCGCCGCGATGAGGTGTGAGACGCATTCAGGCCTCCCCGCTCGCGAGCCACGTGCGCAGCACGAGATCTTTCGCGGTATCGCGTTCGGCGATGAACCACGTGTTGCTCGGCGTGTGGCACCACCATTCCTGCTTGACGCCCGCTGCGCCGTTGCGGCAGAACACGTAGTCGGCCCATTGCGCGTCGCTGGCCGTCTCCGGGTCGGGCATCGGGCGAAGCTCGCCCCAGTATGCGAATTCCGATACCGGCCGCGCGCCATTCACCGGACAGGTCATGATCTTCATCGTGATTCTCCAGGTCAGTGACCGACGGATGCCGCGCCCTTCTCGCCTGTGAGCGAGAACTGGCGGAAACGGTCGAGCGAGAAGCCCTCGATCAGCGGATGCGTGGCGTCGTTCGCGACCGTGTGGGACATCGTCTTGCCGCACACGGGCGTGGCCTTGAAGCCCCATGTGCCCCAGCCTGCATCGAGATAGAAACCTTCGACGGGCGTCTTGCCCATGATCGGCGCGAAGTCCGGCGTCATGTCGGCCATCCCCGCCCATTGCCGCATCACCTTCGCCTGCGACAGGAACGGGAACATTTCGAGCATGTGCGCGGTGAGCCCTTCGACGAAATCGAGCGTCGAGCGGGTCGAGTGCAGTTCGTACGGATCGAGCGATGCGCCCATCACGAGTTCGCCGCGCGCCGACTGGCTGATGTACACGTGCAGGCTGCCCGACACGAGAATGGGATCGAGCCACGGCTTGAGCGGCTCGCTCACCATCGCCTGCAGCGGATGAATGAAGATGGGCGTGCGCACGCCGACCATATCCGTCAAGCGCGGCGTCGAGCCCGCCACGGCGCACAGCACCTTGTTCGTCGAGATGTAGCCGCGTGACGTTTTCACGCCCTTGACCTTGCCGCCCACCACGTCGATACCGAGCACTTCCGTCTGCTGATGGATCTCGACGCCGCGCTGATCGGCGCCGCGTCCGTAACCCCACGCAACGGCATCGTGCCGCGCGACGGCGCCCGGTGCGTGATACAGCGCGCCCATGATGGGCGCGACGCCGCCACACGAGATGTCGATCATCGGTGCGGCCTTCTTCACCTCGTTCGGACCCACGACTTCCGAGTCCACCCCGTAGTGCTTGTTGACCTCGGCGCGCCAGCGCATCGTGCGCATCGCCGAATCGGTGTGAGCGAGCGTGTAGTGCCCGCGCGTCGAATAGAACAGGTTGAGATCGAAGTCCTGCGACAGGTCCTGCCACAGCTTCACCGACTCGTCGTAGAACTGCACGCCTTCGGGCGTCAGATAGTTCGAGCGGATGATCGTGGTGTTACGCCCGGTATTACCTCCTCCGATATACCCCTTCTCCAGCACGGCGACGTTCGTGATGCCGTGCTCTTTCGCGAGATAGTAGGCGGACGCAAGACCGTGGCCGCCCGCGCCGATGATCACAACGTCATATGAACGACGCAAAGTGTCGTGTCTCGTGAACATCCTCGGTTCCGGATGTTTCTTCGAGAGAGCGAAGCGGACGAGACGCCAAGGCATAAAACACTCCTTTATCCAGCCCCGCGCGGGGCGGCTGTGCGACGTGTTCGGGTGGGGGAAGCGGCTCGCGTGTCAGCGCAACACGATGGTCTTGTTGCCGTGAATCAGCACGCGGTCCTCGATGTGATAACGCAAGCCTCTTGCCAACACGGTCTTCTCGATGTCGCGGCCAAGGCGCACGAGATCGTCGGGCCGGTCCGAGTGACTCACGCGAATCACATCCTGCTCGATGATCGGCCCCTGATCGAGTTCTTCCGTCACGTAGTGGCACGTGGCGCCTGTCAGCTTCACGCCCCGGCCATAAGCCTGGTGATACGGCTTCGCGCCGACGAAACTCGGCAGGAACGAATGATGGATGTTGATGATCCGGCCGGGATAGTCCGCGCACAGCTTCGGCGACAGCACCTGCATGTAGCGCGCGAGCACCATCGTGTCGGCGCGCGCGTCTTCGAACAGGCGCTGCACCTGGTCGTAGGCCTGCGCCTTGTTGTCGGGCGTGACGGGCACGTAATGGAACGGAATGCCGTGCCACTCGACGAAGCTGCGCCAGGTCTCGTGGTTCGAGATCACGCACGGAATCTCGATGTCCAGCTCGCCCGCTTTCCAGCGCGCCAGCAGATCGTAGAGACAGTGTTCGAGCTTCGACACGAGGATGACGACGCGCTTCTTCACCGAGTTGTCGGAGATCTTCCAGTCCATCGCGAACTCCTTCGCGATGTGAGCGAAGCGCTCGCGAAAGCCGCCGATGCCGAACGGCAGCGAGTCGGCCACGATCTCGTGGCGCATGAAGAAGCGCTTCTCGACTTCGTCCGCGTGATGAGTGGCCTCGATGATCCACCCGCGATGCTCGGCAAGGAACGTGCTTACAGCCGACACGATGCCGATGCGGTCGGGACAGGACAGAGTCAGCGTGAAGCGGTGCGTATTGGAGGACATGGTGTAGTCGATTCGAAGAGGAATCATTGAGCACAACAGTAGCCAGGCCAAATCCGGGTGTCAATGTGAATCAACTTTTTTTCCTGTCAGGAAACACCCGTACGACTTTCGTGTTTGCCGAACTACCCACGCGGGAGTATCGCCAGACGCGTACGCCCGCGCGCATCGGCACTAGCTGCGTAGGTATTCCGAACGTGTGGCTGTTCGAGGCAGGATGGCTGCGGAGAGACGAGTGAAGGCGCGCAGCGTGCGTTCCAGTGGAACGGCTGGCGTATCGGGAGAGGGGGAAACAGGTTGCGCCCGTCAGCGTGACGGGCGCAGGGCGTTCAGGTATCCAGTTCGGGCGACTGGCCGTACATGATGACGGTGATGAAGCGGATGGGAAGCTTGATCAGACGCTCGGGACCGTGCGCGACCGAGCCGCGGAAGGTCAGCGCATCGCCCGGTTGCAGCAGATAGCTGCGATTGCCGTGGCGATACTCCATCTTGCCCTGGAGCATATAGATGAACTCAGTGCCGGGATGTTCGAAGGTGGGGAACACTTCGGCCTCGTCGTCCATCGTGATGAGGAACGGCTCGAACAGCTTGACGGGCCCCTGATCGTACGCGAGCAGATGATAGGTATGCCCCTTGGTGGTCCCCCGCCGCACGACCTCCATGCCCTTGCCGGCCTTCACGTGCTGCGCGTTGCCTTCGCTGTGCTCGAAGTTCTTGAACAGCGCGGAAATGGAAATGCCCAATGCGCGCGCAAGGCTCACGATCGAATCGAGACTGGTCGACACCTGGCCGTTCTCGATCTTCGACACCATGCTGCGCGACAGACCGCTTTGCTCGGCAAGGTCGGCGATCGTGAGACCCTGGTTCGTGCGGTGCTCCTTGACGACCTTGCCGAGGAACGACTCAATCGATCTTCCGTCGCCCGTTTCTTCCAGCTGGGTGGTCAGGTCGGGTTCTTTTTCGCTCTTCATCGCTTGGCTCTACACGTGGCTATCGGCAATTGGATGACGGTGCCGCCGCTGCGCGCGGCGTACCGTAGAGCGAATAGTACCAGTGGCGAATCGGGAAGACGACGTGCACCCGCCGCGCGCGCTCACGCACCCGGCGGATTGCGGCGCGCGAGATGCTCGTGATGCCACACGACGGCTTCGACCCGCGAATGCAGATCGAGCTTATGCAGCAGATGCTTGACGTGAACCTTGACGGTTCCGACGCTGATGTCGAGCTTGCGCGCAATCTCCTTGTTGCACATCCCTTCGACGAGATAGTCGAGCACTTCCTGCTCGCGCGCGGAAAGGTTCGACTGATTGGCGGGCAGCGGCTGCCCGGCCGACAGCGCGTGAAAGAGTTTGCCCGTCACGGCCTCGCTGAGCACGGCCGTGCCCTGCAGCGCCTTCTGCAGATTGAGGCACAATTCTTCCGGCTCCATGTCCTTCAGCAGATAGCCGCTTGCGCCGGCGCGCAGCGCGGCGACCACGTCGCGTTCGTTGTCCGAAACCGTCAACATCAGGAAGCGGGCATCGACGCCATGTTCGCGCATCATTTCGAGCGTTTCGATCCCGTTCATGTCCGGCATGTTCAGATCGATCAGCACGACGTCCGGCTTGAGCCGAACCGCGAGGTCGACGCCCACGCGCCCCGACGAAGCCTCCCCTACGACGCGAAACTCGGGGTTCATCTGGATCAGCTGTGCGACGCCCTTGCGGAACAGCGCGTGATCGTCGATAAGCAGTACGGTATTGACAGGCTCCACGTCCGAATCCTCATACCTGTATCGGCTGGCAGACGACCCGCCGATGCTTTCATCATAGGCCAATCCCCGCGGCGCTGTACCTGTCATGCGGCTTTCGGGCAGGCCATCGCCGGACGCTCGCGATCGGGCGGAAACACGCGCCACACGCCGTCGCCGTGCCGGAAGAACACGATGGCGACGGGGCACGCGGGACGCGCCACTTCCACGCACACGTAGCGCCGGTTGCTGTCGCGCGTGCGGCTGAAACGCGTCACGCGAACGGGATTTGCCGGAGTCGGCGACAACCATTTCTCGATGAGTTGGCGCAACGTCTGCTGATGGCTGTTCATGATCGTCCCCTCACACACCCGTTCCTGAAACACGTCGAATGCACGCAAATGCGGCCATCACGCTGCCGCCTTCACCAGCTCTGACGACAGCGCGAACTGCCGCGCGATCGAATGAAGCCGTTCGCGCCACTCCCACTTGCCGAACACGTCGTGCACGTTCTGCAGACAGCTGAGCAACTCGATCGTCACGGGATCGTAGACGTTGATGTTGGCGCGCAGCAGCGCCTTTCTGAGCGCCGCGATGCCGACGTCCATATATGCAGGGATCGCATCCGACGCGTTGTTGCCGATGTAACGGACGGGCACGCCTTCCATTGCCGTCATGTAATCGCGCGGCCGGATGAAGCTGCCGACGGGACACCCGCCGCAGTAGCCGCGATAGGCGCCGCCTCCGTGCGGAAGCAGCGCGGCGCGGCCCTGCCCGAAAAGATGCTCGACTGCGTGATCGAAAATCTGCTGATGGGTCAGGAAATTTCGGCTCTTCATGATGCTGCTCCGCTGCAACGCATTGACGATTCGTGACTCCAGTATGGTCGGTCCGCGATGCCTTGCAATCCGCCAGAGGGGGCTCCCTCTTTGGGGGTAGTGGACGGTGTGCGTGTGGATGAGTCGGCCGGGCGAACCAGTCGATCCAGCGACATCGCGAAGTCTCCGGGTCATGGCACGCATGGCGAACTACCCACCAGGTGGTATCTCCCCGTGCGCATTGCCATATTCGTGGCCTGAACAGACACTGTGTTCCGACGTATTCACCATAGTGGCCATTCGAGATGAGACGATCCGAGACGCGAGGCCTGAACGCGAATGTCCGTATGAAGCGCGACGCGACGGCGGCACTGGCGCTGTATGACCGCAGCATCCGGCATGGACACAGACACGTTGCTCTGCTGCGATACATGGACGCGAGAGACCTGGCAGCACCGCTCACGCAAGCTCATCATGACTATGCCGAGAAGGTTGCTTCGTCGCTGACGGCCACGGACATCGAACGCATTCTCGGCCAGGCCGTGGACCGCAGCAGACAGCGGCAGCGCACAGCCTCGAAGATCCATGCCGATGAGATCGCCTGAATACGGTTGAACTGCCGCGTTATCGGATGCCGGTGGGTTCATCGGGAACCAAGGGTCATCGTCATCAACCGTCGGAGATGGGCTGTCTCCGCGACGGTCGGTCAGTGTGGCGATGTTTGTAGCCTCGACTTGTTCAGGAAGTCGAGGCTTTTTTTTTGCGTATGCGCTACGGTGAGTGACGATCCCTGGAATAGAGCCGCACGGTTGTCGGTCATACACAGCAAGACTCGACGAAACCGGAGACTTGCGATGAACCTCCTGGAAATGGCCCGTGAATCAGGCATGACGGTGATTCTCGACGGCAGGATCGGCCGCGAGGAATACCACAGCGTCTGCGGCTCGCTCGCAGCGTTCGAGCAGTTTGCCAACGCGTTACGCATGGTGACGGCGAGTGAAAACGTCACGCGAAGCGATCGCGACGACGAGGAGATCGCCTTCTCTCACCAAAGGCGTCGTTGACGTCCCTGAAACTCATCGGTGGCGATGCAATATTTGCGGAAACGGGTATCAAGGGGATTGAGATGCGGTTGAATCCACATGCCATGCAGCGAGGTTCGGGCATCGTGCTGCTGGCATACATTTCACTTCATCTGGTCAATCACGCGCTCGGAATCTGGTCGCTGCATCTCGCCGAGCGCGGACTCATGCTGGCGATGCTGATGTGGCACAGCGTGCCAGGCACGATCCTGCTCTACGGTTCGGTCGGCGTGCATTTTGCCCTGGCGTTACGCACCATTTACAACCGACGTCACTGGGCGCTGCCGTTAAGCGAGTGGGTCCGCCTCTGGGCGGGCCTGAGCCTGCCGCTGCTGTTGATCCGCCATGCGGTCGGAACCCGGCTCGCTGCTTCGCTCTATGGATTCGAACCGAACTACGAACGGGTGATCGTGTCGCTGCTCCTCAGTGGGACGCAAGGCCTGCAGATCGCACTGCTTGCGCCGGGCTGGGTGCACGGTTGCCTCGGATTGTGGCTCGGTTTGCGCGGCTATGCGCCCGTATATCGGGCAAAACGCGTGCTGATAGCTGTGTTTGTTACTTTGCCCCTGCTGTCAGCGGCGGGGTTCTTCCAGATGAAGCGTGCGATTATCGCCGCCAATCTAGCCGGGCTTGTACCTGATGCGAGTCTGGTCCAGTATCGAGCCGCGCTGGACGGTTGGCGGCATGATTTCCTGATTGCGTATCTGTTGCTGATTGCCACTGCTTTCGCGGCAGGTCAGCTGCGAAATGGTTTCGACAAGCGTGTATCCCACAAGGCAGCCGGCGATGCTTGAGGTGAGCGGAACGCTCAACCCACCCGCAACTCCTCACGAACAACCGACCCCGGCTCAAGCGCCAACCCATCCTCCCGAAACAGATGCACATGCCGCACCGAAAACCCCGCCTGCAGACGCTGTCCTTCCTCCGCAGTCGATTCGCCTGAACCCTTGACCTGAATCACGCGCTCATCCGCGAGACGCACATGCAGCAACGTTTCGCTGCCCAGATGCTCGATGACCATCACCTCGCCCGTCAGCGCGCTATCCGCATTCCCATTCGCCGATTCGATGAAATGCTCGGGCCGAATGCCGAGCACAAGCGTCTGCCCCGCTTCGACGCCATCGCCATTGCACGGCACGTCGAGCGGCGCGCCGCCAGGCAGTTCGATCGTCAGGCGCTGTGCGTCTTTCTTCTGCACAAGCACATCGAGAAAATTCATCTTCGGCGAGCCGATAAAACCCGCGACAAAGCGATTGCGCGGCGTGCGATACAACTCCAGCGGCGAACCGATCTGTTCCACCTGACCATAATTGAGTACCACGATGCGATCGGCCATCGTCATCGCTTCCGTCTGGTCGTGCGTGACGTAGATCATCGTGGCGTTGAGCTGCTTGTGCAGTTTGATCAGTTCGAGACGCATCTGCACGCGTAATGCGGCGTCGAGATTCGACAGCGGCTCGTCGAACAGAAACACTTTCGGTTCGCGCACGATCGAGCGCCCGATCGCCACGCGCTGCCGCTGCCCGCCCGACAGCGCGCGCGGCCGCCGCTCCAGCAATTGCCCGATCTGAAGAATCTCCGCCGCGCGATGCACGCGCTCCTTGATCTGCGCTTCGGGCAATTTGATCATGCGCAGCCCGAATGCAATGTTCTCGTACACCGACATATGCGGATACAGCGCATAAGACTGGAACACCATCGCGACGCCGCGCTGCGACGGCTCCAGTTCCGTCACGTCTTCGCCTTCTATCACGACGTGACCTGAATCGATCCGCTCGAGTCCGGCAATGCTGCGCAACAGCGTGGATTTCCCGCAACCCGACGGCCCGACGAACACGAGAAATTCGTGTTCTTTCACGTCGATATCGACGCCCTTCAGCACCTCGGTACCTGCGAACGCTTTGCGGATCTGCTGCAGATGTACGGCACTCATGCGTGTCTCCTGCCCATGTCTTGCTCCGTGACGGGTGCACGACATCGCGCAGCAGGCCGCTCGGGCACGCTGTCGCGACGCACCATGCAGAACTTGACGATTTTCTTCTTGACAACAGGTGTGCGCCAAAATATACATTTGTAAAATGCAAATTACAAGTGAAACGACGAGGGCACGCCTTACCCTTTGCACGCGTTCATGCCGGGTCGCTGAAGCCGGAATGCGCGCCGCGGAATCTATCGATAGCTCAAGAACAATCAAGGAGACGAACGATGAAGAAGCGCTTTTTGCAGCCCACCGCCATTGCGTTCTCGATTGCCGCGGCGTCGCTGCTCTGCGCTGCCAATGCGGGTGCGTGGACATTGAAAGAGGCCGCGCAGCCGTATTCGGGCACTACGATCAAGGCGATCTTTCTCGATCGCCCCGGCTACAAGGCCGCGCAAAAACTGATTCCGCAGTTCGAAAAAGAAACGGGCATCAACGTCAAGTGGGAAGTGATTCCGTACGAGAACACCCGCGAAAAGGAAGTGCTCAACTTCGTGGGCGGCGGCGATCAGGACGTGGTGCTCGTCGACGTCGTGTGGATCGGCGAATTCGCGAGCAACAAGTGGCTCGTGCCGATCAAGACGTTCACGGACAACCCCAAGCTCGCCGATCCGAAGCTGAATCTGCCCGGCTTTTTCCCGATCCTGCTCGACTCGTTCGGCTCGTGGGACAAGGTCACGTACGGCCTGCCGTTCGATAACTACTCGGGCCTGATGTTCTACAACAAGTGCATGCTGAAGGATGCGGGCTTCAACGAGCCGCCGAAGACCTGGGACGAACTGCTGAACACGTATGCGCCGAAACTCACGCAGCCCAGCAAGAACCAGTTCGCTTTCGCGTTGCAGTCGCGGCGCGGCGAAACGCAGTCGGCGGATAGCTTCATGCGCGTGCTGTGGCCGAACGGCGGTTCGCTGCTCGACGCCAAGTTCAAGTCGAATCTGATGTCGCCGCAATCGCAGGCGGGCCTCGAATACCGGCAAAAACTGATGAAATACATGCCGCCCGGCATCGTCGACTTCGATCACGCGGAAGCCGTAAACGCGCTCGCGCAAGGACAGGTCGCGATGATCACCGAATGGTCCGCGTTCTATCCGACGCTCACCGATCCGAGTAAATCGAAGATCGGCAACTGCCTCGCAATCACCACGGAACCGAAGGGACCGGCGGGACTGAAGCCCGCGCTGGGCGGATTCTCGCTGGCCGTCAACGCGAAGTCGAATGCGAAGAAGCAGGCGGCCGCGTGGCTCTTCATCCAGTGGATCACGTCCGAAGAGATGGCCAAGCCGTATCTCGAAGCGGGCGGCGTGCCCGCGCGCACAGCCGTGTATCAGGACAAGGCTGTGCAGGACAAGTATCCGTTCGTGAAGCCGATGGTCGAATCGTGGCAAGGCGGCGTGCCGGATTATCGTCCGCGCTTCCCGGAATGGCCGGCTGTTTCCGAAGTGATCGGCGAATGGGGCACGAAGATCATGCTCGGCCAGGTGTCGGTGAAGGACGGCGCGCAGACCATCGGCTCGAAGACGGAAGAAATCCTCAACAAGGCGGGCTACTACAGCGGCAAGAAGCCTTTGCTCAAGTAACGGCCTCGCATTGACAGGAGAACCGATGTTGAACGGCACCGTGCAACCGGACAACGGCGTGACACGAGGACGGCCCCGCTCGCGGGTCCGTCTGCCTGGCTCGGCCGCGTTCTGGTTTCTGATTCCCGCGATCTTCACGCTGGCGGCCATTGGCATTTATCCGCTGCTGCTGGCGTTGTACAACTCGTTTCATCAGTACAAGCTCGCGGATCTGGCGTCGGGCACGCCGTTCATCTGGTTCGACAACTACACGGCGACGCTCACGGACCCGTCGTTCTGGGGCGCGCTCGGACGCACGGCGCTGTTTCTGTGCGTCACGCTGCCGATCGAAGTCGCGCTCGGACTGTTCGCCGCGCTGATGCTCCATCGCACGACGTTGCCGTGGATGCGCGCCGTCGCGCGCGTCAGTCTCGTGATTCCGATGGCGACCACGTATGCCGTGGTGGGACTGATCGGCCGGCTCATTTTCAACCGGCAGTTCGGTGTGGCGAACTACATCGCCGGCTTTTTCGGCATGCCGCCGCAAGACTGGCTCGCCGATCCGACGCTCGCTTTCGTGTCGGTGATGATCATGGACATCTGGCAATGGACGCCGTTCTGCGCGCTCATTCTGCTCGCCGGCCTGACGATGGTGCCGAAAGAAGCCGAAGAAGCCGCGCGCCTCGAAACGCCGAGGTGGAGCAAGATTCTGTGGCATCTGCAGAGGCCTTATCTGCTGCCCGGCCTCACCGCGATCCTGATTCTGCGTTCCGCCGACATGCTCAAGATGTTCGACGCCGTCTTCACGATGACGCGCGGCGGTCCTGGCACCGCGACGGAGTTCATCAGCGTGTACATCCAGCGCGTCGGTTTCCGTCTGTTCGATCAGGGCATGGCGTCGGCACAGGCAATCCTGTTGCTGATCCTGACCATCGTGCTGTCGCGGCTCTATATCCGCTTCGTTTATCGGGAGGCTGCGTGAACGCACCTTCGACGCAACCCTCAGCCGCGCTCACCGGCAACGGCACACTGACGGCGCGTGCCCGACGCGCACGCACCGCGCGGCGCAACGCGACCGCATGGCATTTCCTCGGCCTGCTGGTGGTGTTCCTGTCGTCCGTGTTTCCGTTCTACTGGATGGTGACGACGAGCCTCAAGAGCCAGGCGCAGGCACTCGCTTATCCGCCCGTGTGGCTCTTCAAACCGACCTTCGCGCATTACGCGGAAGCGCTCTTCACGCATGAAGTGGGCGGCAGTCTGATCAATTCGCTGATCATCGCCAGCAGCACGACCGTCCTGTCGATTCTGCTCGGCACGCCCGCCGCCTACGCCCTCGCGCGCTACGAATTTCGCGGCAAGGAAGACCTGTGGTTCTGGTTCATCTCGAACCGCATGGTGAGCCCTGTCGTGCTCGCCGTACCGTTCTTCCTGATCGCGACGAAGCTCGATATCGTCGATACGCATATCGTGCTGATCCTGCTCTACATCACGTTCTCGCTGCCTATCGTCATCTGGATCTGCACGGACCAGTTCCGCAACATTCCCGTCGAACTCGACGAAGCGGCGCGGCTCGATGGTGCGTCGCCGTGGCGGATCTTCTGGCGTATCAATCTGCCGCTCGCGATGCCGGGCATCGTCGTGTCGGCGATCTTCGCCTTCATCTTCTCGTGGAACGACCTGCTCTACGCGCTGGTGCTGACGCGCACGGACGCGATCACGTCGCCCGTCGCGGCCACCAGCTACATGAGCGGCTATGAACTGCCGTGGGGCGAAATCATGGCGACAGGCACGCTGATCGTGCTGCCGATGGTGGTGTTCGCGTTGCTCGTTTCGGGCCGGCTCGTGCAAGGGCTGACGATGGGCGCGGTGAAGTAACGCTCTGGTATAACGGCGCGTTGCTTTTCACCGAAACACAAGACCGTACATGAACAAGACCGCCCCACCCGTGATGCTGTCCGAACCCGACACCGCGATCGACGCCGAAGAGGAGTTGCAGGCGCGCGTCGCGTGGCATTACTACATCGGCAATCTGACGCAGCAGGAGATCGCGCATCGTATCGGCAGTAACCGCGTGCGCGTGAACCGGCTGCTCGCGGCGAGCCGCGAATCGGGCCTCGTGCAGATCACGATCAACAGCAAGATCGCGCCGTGCATCGCGCTCGAAGAACAGCTCGCCGAACGCTTCGAACTCGAATCCGCCGTCGTCGTGCCGACGGGCGCGAATCCCGAAGCGAACATGACGGCGCTCGGCATCGGCGCAGCGGGTTGTCTCGCGAAACACATCGAGCCGGGCGGCACGATCGGCATCGGCTGGGGGCGCACGATCCGCGCGGTGCTGCGCGCGATGCCGCAACGCTCGTACGGCGCGATCAACGCCGTGTCGCTGCAAGGCGGGCTGTCGCATTGCCCGAGCATCAACACGTTCGATATCGTCTCCGATTTCGCGAACCTCTGTCATGCGGACGGCTATCTGTTCGCCGCGCCCATCTATGTCGGGAGCCAGAAAGCGCGCGACATGATCCTGCAGGAAGAGACTGTCCGCTCCACCTACGAACTCGCGCGCAATGCCGACGTCGCGCTGCTGACCTGCGGCGACCTGACGGAATCGCTGGTGGTCACGTACGGGATTTCGAAGCCCGATGATCTGCGGACCTTGCGCAAGGCAGGCGCCGTCGGCGACATGCTCGGCCATTTCATGGATGCGAACGGCGAGCCGATCGATCATCCGTTGAATCGCCGCACGGTCGCAATTTCGCTCGACGATCTGCGCAAGATCGACGACGTGGTGCTCGTTTCAGGCGGCGCGAAGAAATTTCACGTGACGCGCGCCGCGTTGCGCGGCCGCTATGCATCCGTGCTCGTGACGGACGAAGATACGGCACGCCGTCTGTGCGAGGAACCCTAGGAGCCGCGATGTTCACGCCCGATCGCAATCGCGAATTCGAAAGCAAGACCGCGCTCGTCACGGGCGCGGGCAAAGGCATTGGACGCGCCACCGTGCAGCTTCTGGCGCAGCGCGGCGCGCGCGTCATCGCACTGAGCCGCACGGCCGACGATCTGCACACGCTCGCCGAAGAAACCGGCTGCGAAACAGTCTGCGTGAATCTCGCCGATCCCGTCGCCACGCTCAAGGCCGCCGAGGCCGCGCAGCCCGTCGACCTGCTCGTCAATTGCGCGGGCATCGTCGAATTACAGCCGTTTCTGGACACGACCGTCGAAGCCTTCGACGCGCTCATGGCCGTCAACGTAAAGGCCGCGATGATCGTCGCGCAGCAATGCGCGCGCAGCATGATCGCGCGCGGCGTACATGGCTCCATCGTCAACGTGTCGAGCCTGTCGGCGACGGTCGGCTTGCCGCTGCATGCCGCCTATTGCGCGTCGAAAGCCGCGCTTGACGGACTCACGCGCGTGATGGCCGTCGAACTCGGGCCGCATGGCATCCGCGTGAACACGGTCAACCCGGTCGTCACGCTGACGCCGATGGCCGAGAAAGCGTGGAGCGATCCCGCGAAATCCGCGCCGATGCTCGCGCGCATTCCGCTCAACCGCTTCGTGCAGCCGCTCGAAGCGGCGCGCACGATTGCGTACCTGCTCAGCGACGACGCCGCGATGGTGAGCGGCGTCAGCCTCGCCGTGGATGGTGGCTTCCAGGCAGGTTGAGCGCGCGGCGGCGCGCGCAGTCAGAGAGACTGAAAAACAGATCGAATTCGGCAGCTCAACATCTCTTGCGAAAGGAATGAAGATGGACGCACTGGTACTCGAAGGCACACAGCGCATCAGCCTGCGGCCGTTCAGCCTGCCGCAGACGGTCGGCCCGCGCGACGTGCGCATCCGCATCCATACGGTCGGCATCTGCGGCAGCGATATTCACTACTATCAGCATGGACGCATCGGACCATTCGTCGTCAACGAGCCGATGGTGCTCGGCCATGAAGCGGCGGGCACCGTCGTGCAGGTCGGTGATGAAGTGCAGCATCTGAAACCCGGCGACCGCGTCTGCATGGAGCCCGGCGTGCCCGACATGGAATCGCGCGCGTCGCGCGAGGGCTACTACAACCTCGATCCGAAAGTGCGCTTCTGGGCCACGCCGCCCGTGCACGGCTGCCTCGCGCCATTCGTCGTTCATCCTGCCGCGTTTACCTACAAGCTGCCGGACAACGTGAGTTTTGCAGAAGGCGCGATCGTCGAGCCGCTGTCGATCGGGCTTCAGGCCGCGAAGAAGGCGGCCATCAAGCCGGGCGATGTGGCCGTCGTATTGGGCGCGGGCACGATCGGCATGATGTGCGTGCTCGCGGCGCTCGCGGGCGGTTGCAGCCGCGTGATCGTCTGCGACATGGTGCCGGAGAAGCTCGAACTGATCGGCGGCACGCCGGGCGTGACGGCCGTGAATATCCGCGAAACGCCTGTGCGCGACGTCGTGAAGCGCGTGACCGACGACTGGGGCGCCAACATCGTGTTCGAAGCGAGCGGCAGCGAGAAGGCGTTCGACGGCATCGTCGATCTGCTCTGCCCCGGTGGCTGTCTCGTGCTCGTCGGCATGCCGCAGCATCCTGTGCCGCTCGATGTCGTCGCGTTGCAGATCAAGGAAGCGCGCGTCGAGTCCGTGTTCCGCTACGCGAATATTTTCCCGCGCGCGATCCAGTTGATCGCGTCGGGCCGCATCGACGTCAAGCCGTTCATCTCGCGTTCGTTCGCCTTCGCGGACGGCATCAAGGCATTCGAAGAAGCGGCGAGCGGCAAGCCGACCGACGTGAAAGTGCAGATCGTATTGGAACAGGAATAGCAAGCAGGAACAGGCAAACAGGCCGGCGAAGCGCCCGCGCGCTTCGCCCCGAAAGACTCGCAACACAATGAAGGCGAGGTCGATCATGAGCGCCACCGAACCAGCAGCGTCACAGATGACGGCGATCGTCTGCCGCGCACCGAAGGATTATCGCGTCGAGCAGGTCGCGCGGCCGCGCGCCGGGCGCAACGAACTCGTGATACGTATCGCCGCCTGCGGCATTTGCGCGAGCGACTGCAAATGCTGGTCGGGCGCGAAGATGTTCTGGGGCGGCCCGAACCCGTGGGTCAAGGCGCCCGTCATTCCCGGTCACGAGTTCTTCGGTTACGTGGAAGAGCTCGGCGAAGGCGCCGCCGAACATTTCGGCGTGCAACAGGGTGATCGCGTGATCGCCGAGCAGATCGTGCCATGCGAGAAGTGCCGTTATTGCCGATCGGGCCAGTACTGGATGTGCGAGGTACACAACATCTTCGGCTTCCAGCGCGAAGTCGCCGATGGCGGCATGGCCGAGTACATGCGCTTTCCGCCCACAGCGATCGTGCACAAGATTCCGTTGGGTGTGTCGCTGGAAGATGCCGCCATCATCGAACCGCTGGCGTGTTCCATTCACACCGTGAACCGCGGCGACATCCAGCTTGACGACGTCGTCGTGATTGCAGGCGCGGGGCCACTGGGTCTGATGATGGTGCAGGTCGCGCATCTGAAGACGCCGAAGAAACTCGTCGTCATCGATCTCGTCGACGAACGTCTCGCACTGGCGCGCGAATACGGCGCGGACGTGACGATCAATCCGAAGCAGGACGACGCGCTCGCTATCGTGAAGTCATTGACGGATCAGTATGGCTGCGACGTGTACATCGAGACGACCGGCTCGCCTTCGGGCGTCACGCAAGGGCTCGATCTCATCAGGAAGCTCGGACGCTTCGTGGAGTTTTCGGTGTTCGGCAGCGACACGACGACGGACTGGTCGATCATCGGCGATCGAAAGGAACTCGACGTGCGCGGCGCGCATCTCGGCCCATATTGCTATCCGATTGCGATCGATCTGCTCGCGCGTGGGCTCGTCACGTCGAAAGGCATCGTCACGCATGGCTTCTCGCTCGAAGAATGGGACGAGGCGATCAGGGTCGCGAATTCGCTGGACTCGATCAAGGTGTTGATGAAGCCGCGCTGATCGCGCCACACTCTCCGCTCTACTCCCTTCATACCTGTCCTTCTTCAACTTTCGCCGCGCCTTCAATCGACATTGAAGGCGCGCGTATACCCGCTTGTCATCCGTTTTTTTCCATGAAACACTGGGTCGCATCTGCTGTGCCGGATTCGATTCCGATATACCGGACACACAGCGAGGTGCGCGATCTGCCGGTTTGCACGCCTGCGTGCAGCCTTAAAACCGTTACGGTCGCGAGTTCCGTCCAGCATGGGATTCCTTTCACAGGGTCGAAAATGAGACTGTTCAAAGAAAGCGTAAGGTTCGCCTGTTTGTCCGCCGTAGTCGGCCTGCTGGCACTCACCGGTTGCACCAAGGTCGCGACGACAGGCCAGGATGCCGCGACGGGCTCGACCCTGCAGGCCGTCCTGCAACGCGGCACGCTGCGTGTCGGCGACTGTCTGACCTTCGCGCCATTCGGCTTCTACGACAAGGCCGGACAACCGGACGGCTACGACGTCGACCTTGCGAAAGAACTCGCGAAACAGATGGGCGTGAAGCTCGAAATGGTCAACACGACGAGCGCAAACCGCATTCCGAATCTGCAGACCGCCAAGGTCGACGTGGTCTTCTGCAACTTCACGCGCAACCTCGAACGTGCGAAGGAAATCGCGTTCACGACGCCGTACGTCGTCGCGAGCGAGGCGCTGCTCGTCAAGAAGAGCAGCGGCATTCAGTCGGTGAAGGACATGTCGGGCCATACGATCGCGACCGTCAAGGGCTCGACGAACGGCGACGAAGTGCGCGCGCTGGGCATCCCCGTGAAGATCCAGGAATTCGACAGCTCGGAAGCCGCGATTCTCGCCGTCAAGCAGGGCCAGGCCGACGCTATGATCGAGGACAACAACTTCCTCGCCTATCAGGCGAAGCTGGACCCCGAACTGACCGTCACCAACGAAGCCCTCGTGCCGCTCGAATACAACGCGTTCGGTGTGAAGTCGGGCGATCAGGTCTGGCTCAACTACCTGAACCTGTTCCTGTTCAACATCAACGCATCGAAGCAGAACGCGCAGCTGTACACGAAGTGGTTCGGCACGCCGCCCCGCTATCCGCTCAACCCGCAGTTCTGAACACGAACGCGCGGCGCATGCACCGGCACGACTTTGCGAAGGAATGGCGATGAGTTATCAATGGCTGACCCTGTGGGGCTATGTGCCCGAGTTCTTTCAGGCCGCGTGGCTCACGTTGCAGGTCACGCTGCTCGCATTTTGCGTCGCGCTGATTCTCGGTTTGCTGACGGCGCTCGCGGGCGCTTCGCATCTCGTGCCGCTGCGCATCATCGCGCGCGGCTATATCGAGCTGATCCGCAATACGCCTGTGCTGCTACAGATATTCATCGTGTTCTTCGGTCTGCCGTCGCTGGGTTTGAACCTGAGTGCGTACACGGCGGGCGTGATCGCGCTCGGCGTGAATGTGGGCGCGTATATGGCGGAAGTCTTTCGCGCCGGCATTCAGTCGGTGCCGCGCGGACAGATCGAAGCAGCCGGCATTCTGGGCCTGGGCCGTTCGCAGGTCTTCATCGAAGTCGTCTTGCCGCAAGCGGCGCGAGCCGTCTATCCCGCCATCGTCAACAACCTGATCCAGTTGCTGCTCGGCACGTCGCTGCTGTCTGCGATCGCGTTGCCTGAACTGACGGGCACGGCGACCGTGATCAATGCGCGCACCCTCCTCTACATCCAGACGTTCTCGGTGACGCTGATCGCGTATCTGATCCTGAGCAACTGCCTGTCATGGATCGCGGAACAGATCGGCGCGCGCGTGTTCCACCCGCCCCTCATGCTCAAGCAGCACACGCGCCGGCGGCTTCTGCTGATTCCGCGTCAGGCGAACCGCACCTGAACCATCGAAGGGGAAACCGTCCATGTCAACCGAACTGCTGACGACCAGCCTGTCGATCCTGCTGCAGGGACTGGTCGCGACCTTGCTGCTTTCCGCGGCATCGATTGTCGGCGGCACGCTGATCGGTCTGCTCGCCGCCGTGTTGCGCTCGTTCGGACCGTGGGGCAGCGCGCGCGTCGCAAAGCTCTACACCGAACTCTTTCGCGGCACGCCCGTGCTCATCACGCTGATGTTTATCTACTTCGGCGTGTCGTACTTCGGCTATGCGATCGATGTGTTCGCGGCGGGTGTCGTCGGCCTGAGCGTGTACCAGGGCGCGTATATCGCCGAAGTGTTCCGCTCGGGCATCGAGGCCGTGCCCAAAGGCCAATGGGAAGTCTCGCAGATTCTCGGTCTCAGCAAGACGCAGACGTTCTTTTCGGTCGTGTTGCCGCAGACGGGCAAGATCGTCTTGCCGCCACTGATCGGCCAGTACCTGTCGCTGATCAAGGACACGTCGATCGTCAGCATGATCGGCATGTCGGAACTGATGCATGGCGGCCAGGCCATCGTCGATCGCGTCGGCAAGCCGGTCGAAATCTATGGACTCGTCGCCGTGCTGTATTTCGTCGTGTGTTTCCCGCTGTCGCAGTGGGTGCGCCACCATGATCGTAGGAGCGTGTTGTCATGACCACATCCATCGGGTCGAAGCCCGTCATCAATCTGAACGGCGTCAGCAAATCGTTCGGCGCGACGAAGGTGCTGAAAGAGATCAATCTCGAAGTGCGCCCCGGCGAAGTGCTCGTGCTGATCGGCGCATCCGGGTCGGGCAAGAGCACGGTGCTGCGCATCATGGCCGGTCTCGAAACGGCCGATTCGGGCGAAGTCTGGGTCAACGAAGTACCGCTTCACGATGTGCGCCGCGCGAAGGAGATTCGCGGTCACGTCGGCATGGTGTTCCAGCAGTTCAATCTGTTTCCGCACAAGACGGCGCTCGGCAACGTGACGCTCGCGCTGATCAAGGCGCGCAAGATGAGTCCCGCCGACGCCCGCAAACGCGCAATGGACGTGCTCGACCGCGTGGGCCTCGCCGATCGCGCCGAACATTATCCGAGCCAGTTGTCGGGCGGTCAGCAGCAGCGTGTCGCGATTGCGCGGGCGCTCGCGGTCGAGCCCGGCATCATGTTCTTCGACGAAGCGACCTCTGCGCTGGACCCGGAACTGGTCGGCGAAGTGACGGAAGTCATGCGCGGCCTCGCGCGCGACGGCATGACGATGGTCGTCGTCACGCACGAGATGGGCTTCGCGCGCAAGACGGCCGACCGCGTCGTGTTCATGGACAAAGGTGTGATCGCCGAACAGGGCGTGCCGGAGGAAATCTTCGTCACGCCGCAGAACGAACGGACGAAACAGTTCCTGCATCGCGTGCTCGATCACTGATCGCATCGGATCCATCGCGAAAGAAAGAACGAACGACAACAACACAAGAACGAAACGCGCGATCTCTATCGCCGACGGAGTCTACGTAATGTCTGCACCAGAATCGTCACGGGCCCGGGGCGTGGACCGCGTGATCGGCATTTTCAAAGAACTGCATGTTGCGCGGCGTCCGCTGACGATGCGCGAGCTGATCGAGGCGACGCGTGCACCGCGTTCGAGCGTCTATGAGCTGGTCACGATACTCACGGAGGCGGGCTGGCTCGAAACGGCCGCCGACGGCAGCGTGTTTTTCGGGCGCGAGATGCACTACTACGGCGCCGATTACGCGATGCACAACGATCTCATCAGCCGCGCGCATCAGACCATACTCGGTCTCGTGCGCAAGTACGACGAGACCACGCAGCTGTGCATGCTCGAAGGCAACAAGTACACGGTGGTGCTGTCGGAGAACAGCGCGCGCCCGTTCAACATCACCTCCGATATCGGCGTGAGGGTGCCGATTCCGTGGACAGCGACGGGCCGCCTGCTGCTCGGACATCTGACCGACGATGACGTCCACGCGCTGATTCCCGACGAAGACTACGTTCTGGACGACGGTCGCCGCATCGGATTCGACGCCTTCATGCAGGACGTTCGCGACGCGGCAGCGCGAGGCTATTGCTGCACGGAGGGTCTTTCGATGTCCTTCCGGCTCTGCATGGCCGCGCCCGTGCGCGATCGGACCGGCCTGCCCATCGCGGCGCTGTGCTTCATGACGGGGCGCGACACCGATCCCGCCAAGCGCGCCGCGATGCTCGACGATCTGATTGCCTCGGCGAAGGCGTTGTCGCAGCCGTCCATGCGTACGTGAAGCCGTCTATCAACCCTGCTCCAGCGCGCCACTGTCGAAGGCGAGTGCCCTTCTCGGCTCGGTCAGCATCGCGGGTTGAAGGATCTCATCGAGTTGCGCCCGGCTGAGCAGGCCCGTTTCGATGACGATCTCAGCAACGCTCTTCCCCGACAGCAACGCTTGCTGCGCAACCTGCGTCGCGTTGGTATAGCCGATGTAGGGGTTGAGCGCAGTCACGATACCGATCGAGTTCTCAACCAGCGAATGAAGTCGATCGCGGTTCGCAGTAATGCCATCGACACATCTCGATGCAAGCGTGAGGCATCCCGCCCGCAGATGGGCGACGCTCTTGAAGATGCTGTGCGCGATAAGCGGCTCGAAAGCATTCAGCTGCAACTGACCGGCTTCTGCCGCGAAGCTGACCGTGACATCGTTGCCGATGACTTCGAATGCAATCTGGTTGACGACTTCCGGGATGACCGGATTAACCTTGCCCGGCATGATGCTCGAACCTGCCTGAACAGGCGGAAGGTTGATCTCGCCAAAACCCGCTCGCGGACCGCTCGAAAGAAGACGAAGGTCGTTGCACGTTTTGGAGAGTTTGATCGCGACGCGCTTGAGCACGCCCGACAACTGGACGAATGAGCCGACGTCCTGGGTCGCCTCGACGAGATTGGGCGATGTGGTAACGGGTATGCCCGTGATGCTGGCAAGGTGCCGGCACGCGAGGGGCGCATAGTCCGGCGACGTGTTGATGCCCGTTCCAATGGCCGTTGCGCCGAGGTTGATCTCGCAGATCAGCTTCGATGCTTCCAGGAGCCGCTCTTCGTCTTCTCCCAGCATGACAGCGAACGTGCTGAACTCCTGCCCGAGTGTCATGGGAACGGCATCCTGCAGCTGCGTGCGCCCCATTTTGAGGTCGTCGCGGAATTCTTCCGCCTTGCGCTCGAACGCGTGACGCAATACGCCCATCGCGTGCACCAGCTGAACGATCCCCATGTAGGTCGCGATCTTCAGGGCAGTCGGATACACATCATTCGTGCTTTGACCGAGATTGACGTCCTCGTTGGGATGCAACATCGAGTAGTCGCCGCGCCGGTGACCAAGATGTTCCAGCGCCAGATTCGCGATCACTTCATTTGCGTTCATGTTGGTCGAAGTACCCGCGCCGCCCTGAATGACATCCACCACAAACTGGTCATGCGCGACACCGGCGCGAATCTCACGACATGCGTGGACGATCGCGTTCATCTTGTGCCCGGCAAGCAAACCGAGGTCATGGTTCGCCATCGCTGCGGCTTCTTTCACGCTCGCCAACGCGTTGACGAGGTTCGGATACGTCGAGATTGGAATCCCTGTGATAGGAAAGTTGGCGAGTGCACGCAGCGTGTGGACGCCGTAGTAGGCAGCATCGGGTACGGCGAGATCGCCAAGAAGGTCGTGCTCGATACGCTCGGTGCGCTCGGTGGTATTGAACATGTACGGCTCCATTCGGATATGTGGGAATACGCGGATGACGCCGCCGTCGCGGAAGCAACGGCGGAGGAATCGTCAGGTCTGCAGGATCGGGAGCGGCGTGGTGGCGGCGCGCGCGGTTTCGCTTGCTGTAGTCGCATAGGCGATACATCGCCGGGCAAGCACGTCGGTCGGATCGACGAGTCTTGCATGCGTGCCGCTCCTGCCGATGTATTCGGCGAGCGGAAGAAGAAGCGGCAGTTCGGTGCAGCCAAGAATGATGATTTCCACGCCTTGGGCGACCAGTCCTTCGACTGCATCGGCGATATCTTCCTGACATCTTCCCGTGGTGAATCCCGCTTTTACGCCGCGCTTGCCGTAGATCGCTTCCATCACGCGTCCCTGTAGCATCGCGTTGGGCGCAATCTGACGAAGACCCTGTGATTCGAGCGCTTTTTCATATACGCCGCTCGCAATCGTTCCCGATGTCGCGAGCACGCCAATGTCGCGATGATCCGGCCAGGACTCGCGCACGTAGCGCACGGTCTCCGTCAGCATGTTGACGATGGGTATGCCGAGATACGGCTGAATCCTTTCGACGAACGCATGCGCGGTATTGCAGGGTATCGCGATGATGTCGGCGTCGCCCTCTTCCAGCCGCTTGCACGTCGCATACAGCGAGACGGTGGGATCCGCCCCGTCGCCGATCAGATTTTCGGTGCGATCTGGAATCTGCGGATTCTGTTCGACGATCAGCCTGATGTGATCCTGGTCGCGTTTTGCGGGTGTATTGCGCACGACCTTGTCGAGAAAGTCGATGGTCGCGGCCGGACCCACGCCGCCCACGACCCCTACCTTGAAGACGCTCGAAGGCGAGTCATACTGGCCGGACACGACCTGTTGTGCGTAGACCAGGTTGGAATCGACCAGCGGCACACTCAACACGCGAATTTCGTCCGCGACGAGTGCGATTTCCGTCATGCCGGGCACGATGACATCGACGCCCTGTTCGATCAGATCGGCACACGCCCTGTGCAGCAATTCGACGGGACGGCCGCGCAGATTGCCGCGCTTGATACCCTCCTGCCCGTACACCGCTTCCGTCACCAGATCGACGCCATCGTGCAGACGCGGATACACGACCTCGAACTCGGGCGACTCGAAATAACGCTCGAACAGCCGCTTCTCTCGCGTGAAGTCGGACGCAAGGATTCCGATCCGTCTCGCACCGTGCATGCGTTTGCGAATGTGCTGCCGCACGGCATCGACCATATCCACGATCTGCAGACTCGTGTTCGTCTTCAGTTCGTCGATGAACGTATGACTGAGGAAACACGGAAGCACGACCGTCGTCACGCCCTGCTTCTCGAAGTCGCGAATCATCTCGAAGATATACAGCTTGCGTTCCGTCGTTGCCGCACTACCCGATCCGCCGCTGCGAAACGGATGCTGCTGGAAAATCAGATCGGCGTGTTCCGAATCCGTCGACGGCGGCAACGCCTTCACGAGCTTGAAGAACACATCTGCGCTTGCCAACGGTCCGAGGCCGCCCACGATCCCGTACTTGCGCCTGTGTTCGTTGATCACCGGCGTCATTTTGCTCCGACCTCCGCCTGGTCGAACAAAGGTGCATCGTCGGATTGCGGCTGGCGCGCGCCCTCCCATTTCGCAATGACCGCCGTCGCGACGCTGTTGCCGATGACATTGGTCATGGTCCGTCCCATGTCCAGGATCTGATCGATTGCCAGCACCATCGCCACGCCGGCAGCCGGCAGGTGGAACATCGGCGCCACTGCCGCAACCACGACGACCGAGCCGCGCGGCACGCTGGCCATGCCCTTGCTGCTCAGCATCAACACCAGCAGCATGAAGATCTGCTGCGAGACGGGCATGTCGACACCGAAAGCCTGCGCAATGAAGATCGCCGCGAACGCCTGATACATCATCGAACCGTCGAGATTGAACGCGTAGCCCAGCGGCAGCGTGAAGCCGACCACCTTCTTGTCCACGCCGAACCGCTCCAGTTGTTCAGTAAGCCGCGGATAGGCTGCTTCGCTGCTCGCAGTGGAAAACGCAATCATCGCGGGTTCACGCACGGCCTTGAGCAACGTTCCGACGCGACGTCCGAGGAACACATAGCCGATCGCGATGAGAATCGTCCACAGAAGCGCCAACCCCAGATAGAACGAGCCAATCAGTTTGCCGTACGTGTATAGCACGTCCACGCCGCGCAACGTGACAGCCGATGCGATCGCACCGAACACACCCAGCGGTGCGGCACGCATCACATAGTTCGTCAGACGCAGCATGACGGGCACCATTCCGTCGATCGCGTGCACGACGATCTTCACGCGCTCGTCACGCTTCAGTGCACTGAGTGCAAGCCCGAGGAACACTGAGAAAACGAGAATCTGGAGGATGTCGTTGCGTGCCATTGCGTCCAGCAAGCTGGTCGGAAACGCGTGGGTAATGACATCCTTGACGTTCAACGCCGATGTGTTCAACCCCGTGTTGACCTCTGCCGCACTCTCGACCAGATGCAATCCTGCGCCCGGCTGCAGAAGATTCGCGAGAACGAGGCCGAGACTCAGCGACAGCAGCGACGCGCAGACGAACCAGCCAACCGAGCGCAGACCGATCCGCCCGACATCCTGGCCGCTGTCCATGCCCGCAAGCCCGGACACGAGCGTCGCAAAGACCAGCGGCGCGATGATCATCTTGATGAGCCGCAGGAAGATGTCCGTGACGATAGAGAAGTACCCGGCCACGGCCTTCACGGTTGCAGGGTCGGACAGGCTCGTGTGACACACATAGCCCGCGATCACGCCGAGCACCATCCCGGCCGCGATATTCAGAGTGAGGCGATTTTTCATTTCCATCCGTCCTTGAGTGACGCATGCCGGTCGCGGCGCGATCGTCATGCGCGGGAAGAGGTTCCGCACGGCGCCCGTCACACGTCGCGCCAGAGTCAGAACGGATGGTAGAGATGATCAAAAAGACGTGAATGCCGGTGCTGCATGCGGCCATGCTGTTTTCGCATAAGCCGGGAAAACCCTAGCCGGCAACGGGAGAAACCGCTCGAAGGTGCTGCCACAGCGAGTCGAGAAACTCATTGCGATTGGATGCGTCGCGATAGACACGCAACTCTATCTCGAGATTCCACATGGACGGTCCGGCGGGAACGAGTTCTCCGCTATCGAGTTCCGCTGCGATTGCGCTCCTCGGAAGCCAGGCGATTCCCTCACCTTCCATCACCAGCTTCTTGAGGACTTCTGCCATGTCCGATTCGTAGTGAAGGCTCAATGCGGGTGTACTCGAAGCTCGACCCAGCAGAAGCGAAAGACACCGTCCGAAGTAGCTCGTCTCCGTGTAAGAGATATGCAATAGCGGCTGTTTCGCTGTTCCGGGCAGACGATACATCGGCGCGGAGCGTTGATTCGGCCTGCTCGCCGGCATGAGCGTGTCGATGCCTACCGTGACGTGCTCATACTTCACGGGGTCGAGATGCAGGGGAAGCTCGGGATGGTGGTACGCAAACATCAACTCGCAATTGCCGTTCACGAGCATCAGGATCGAGTCATGTACGTTGGTCGGCACAACCCGCGCGCGGACTTCGCCGAAGTGCGTGGCAAGGGCTTTTAGCCATGCGGGCAGGAAATTGAGCGCGATGGTATGTCCGGCCGCAATCTGCAGACTCTTGCCGGCGATCCGTTGCTCGGTACGGATGATCGCGCGCGTGTCGTAGAGCTTGTTCAGGACGTCGTCAGCCACCTCTCTGAACAGTTGACCCGCCGGCGTCAACACGGGCGGAAAACTGCTGCGGTCGATCAGTTCGGCGCCGACCCATTGCTCCAACGACTGGATGCGCCTGCTGAATCCCGATTGGGTCACATTCCGGAATTCCGCTGCGCGAGAGAAGCTTTTGTATTGAGCGAGGGCAACGAAGTCCTCAATCCACTTGATTTCCATGACGCGCGGCTAGCCTTGTGTGGAACGAACGTCGCGCCCGGCGGCGACGCCAGCATTCTAACCGCGCCCGCCCGCCGTCATGCGCTGCCCAGGCCGTGCTTACGCCGTAAACGAAAGCAACCGCGTCCCAAGGGACGCGGTTCGGATAGCACGGCACACCTGAAATCAATACGTAGTCGAAAACGCATCCTGCACTTTCGCAGGCGTGGTGACACCGTTTGCGATCAGCAATTGCGTCAACAGGCGGGCCTTCTGCGGATTGAGATCGAGCGATGCAACGAAGCCGCTCTTGTCATCGTCGATCTCGACGTTCCGGTTCACGAATCCTGTCCCAACGCGGGAAGCGCGAACCACGACGATTCCCATCTTTGCCGCACGCTCCATCGCAGACAATGCAGCCTTGGAGACGTCGCCATCGCCGACACCGGCAACGATGATGCCTTTCGCGTTGTCAGCGACGGCATGATCGATCTGCGATGCATCCATATTGCTGTGCGCATAGACGATGTCCACGCGAGGCAACTGGCCGGCTGCAGGCAGCGTGAAGCCTGACGGGCGAGCTTCCGTGGCAGGCGCGACGTAGCGGACGGATGCCGGGTCCACGTAACCGATCGGACCGGCGTTCGGGGACATGAAAGTCTGAACCGAAGTCGTATTCGTCTTCGTGATCCAGCGTGGGTCATGAATCGTGTCGTTCATGACGACCATGACTCCACGTCCTTTCGATTGCGGGCTGGCAGCAACCTCCACCGCCTCCAGAAGATTGTTCGGGCCATCGGCACCGACCACCCCGCCCGGCCGCATCGATCCGACCAGGACCACTGGCTGACGGGAGTGCAATACGTTTTTCAGGAAGAAGGCCGTCTCCTCCATCGTATCGGTACCGTGGGTGATCACGACACCCTCTGCCTCGCCCCTGGCGAAGATCTCATCGATACGCTTCGCCAGCTGGAACCAGATGCCGTCGCTCATGTCTTGCGAGCCGACATTCGAAATCTGTTCCGCGCTGATCGTCGCGAATTTCCCGATGTCCGGGACGTCCTTGATCAACTGCTTCCCGGTCCGTTCGCCCGAGTTGTAGCCGATCGCAGACCGGGCGTCCGCGGTTCCCGATATCGTTCCGCCCGTTGCGAGGACGATTACACGGGGAAGGCTCTGTCGACTGTTCGAAGTTGTCGCCGTGTCGGCAGCCTGGGCCGCCGTCGAACAAAGGGGAAGCGCGATACATGCGGCGATCAGTAAAGCACTGACGGTGAGGCAGGACGATGTGACGAGTCGTGGCATGGTATTCATGATGGCATGTGCACCGGTAAAGAATCGTGTGGACGCAGGGGCGAATCTGATTGGCGTGTGCGCGTTCGATACGGTGGATCACGGCCGCCACACGCGCCAGAACGGATGGTAGGCACGAAGAAAAAGACGATGATGCCGGGTGTGCATGCCCGTATGCGGCGCTCGCATAGGAGGGGAAAACCACTAGTCGCGCGGCGGGCGTCGCATCGGATCCCTAACCGTCATCCTCCGATTCAACCACCGGAAATCTCGAGGCTGAAAGGTCAATCAACCGGCGGTATCGCCACGCACTAATAGTCTGACTACTTCTAGGGTATACGTTGATTATTCACGCGAAGGGCGTGATATAGCATTTTCTGCGGGGCGGTGAGGAGCGTGCGCATGGAATTGTGTACGATGAATTTGCCCGGTATTGATGCTTTCTCGCACCGCGTCGTCATGCGCAGCTAGTCATTTGATAACTCGAAGTCCGGAGGATGACATGGCCAGTGAGCAAGAATCGAAAGGCGAAGTTCAAAGTATGCGTCGCGGCATGCTGCAAGGCGCCGCCCTGAGCGCGGCGATGGCGCTGCTGGGTGGCGTGGTCACCCCGGCAATGGCAGCCGAAGGCGGTCCGTTTCCCGCGCACAAGCGCTGGAAAATCGTCTTCGTCAATCACGTGACGACGAATCCGTTTTTTGTTCCGACGCAATACGGCATCCAGGACGCCACGGCCCTGCTCGGCATGGACTATCAGTGGTCGGGTTCGGCCAACGCCGATATCGCCGAGATGGTCAACGCCGTCAACGCCGCGATCGCCGGGAAAGCCGACGCGATCGCCGTGCCGATCGTCGATCCGAAAGCGTTCGACAAACCGATCCAGGCCGCGCTCGACGCCGGGATTCCCGTGTTCGCTTACAACGCCGACGCGCCGCAGGGTTCGACGAATCCGCGGCTGAGCTACATCGGCCAGGATCTGTATCTGTCCGGCTATCAGATGGGCGAACGCATCGCGAGCCTGATCGACAGCGGCACGGTCGGCCTGTTCATCGCGACGCCGGGTCAGCTCAACATCCAGCCGCGCCTCGACGGCGCCACGGCCGCGATCAAGAAGTCGGGCAAGAAGATCGACGTGCAGACCATCGCGACGGGCGCGACGGTCAACGAAGAGCTGTCGAAGATCAAGTCGTTCTATCTCGGTCACCAGGATCTAAAAGGCATGTTTGCCGTCGATGCAGGCAGCACGCAAGGCGTCGCCGAGGTGATGAAGGAAAACAACCTGCCGTCGAAAGGCGTGCATGGCGGCGGCTTCGATCTGCTGCCGCGCACGGTCCAGTTGATCCACGACGGTTTTCTCGACTTCACGATCGATCAGCAGCCTTACGTGCAAGGTTTCTATACCGTGGTGCAGGCGTTCGTGTATCTTGCGTCGGGCGGTCTCGTCGGGCCGGCCAACGTGAACACCGGCCTGAAGTTCGTGACGAAGGGTTCGGTCGATCCTTATCTGAACACGTCGACACGCTACGAAGGCAAGAGCACGAAGCCTGAAATCGTGCCGCGCTCGGGAGCGATCAAGGGGTGACGTCTTCCGTGACGGATACGAGCAAGGCGCAACGGCCGCGACTGTGGTCGCGGTCGATCGTGCGCTCGAGCGAGATTCGCATCCTGCTGGTTGCGGTCATTCTGTGCGCCTACTTCGAAACGGCCAACCACGACTTCCTGCTGACGGACGCGAGTCTCAAGAACCTGTCGCAGTTCATCGCGCCCGTCGCCATCATCGCGTTCGGCGAAATCATGTTGATGATCGGCGGCGAGATCGATCTTTCCGCCGGGATGGTGTTCGCGTTCGCGCCGTTCGTCATGCATTTCGCGCACGAGGCGGGCGCGCCGGCGTGGCTCGCCGTGATCGCCGGGATCGTGGCGGCAGGCCTGATCGGGCTCGTGAATGGCGCGGTGTCGGTGTATCTGCGCATACCGTCGTTCGTCACCACGCTCGGCACGCTGTTCTTCGTGAACGGCTTCACGCTGACGATCTCGCGCGGCACGCCCGTCTCGCCGCCCGAAGACGGCATGTTCGCCGAATTCATGGGCGCATGGGGATACAGCGAAATCCTCTGGGCGATCGCGCTGGCCGCGATCATGCACATCACGCTGCGTCACACGCGCTGGGGGCTGCATACGATCGCGTCGGGCGCGAATCCGCTCGGCGCAAGCGAGGCAGGGATTCAGGTCCGGCGTCTGAAGCTCGGCAACTTCATCCTGGCAGCCGTGCTCGCGGGCTTCACGGGCATTCTCGAAGGCTTCCGCATTTCGTCGATCGATCCGCAAGCGGGCGGCAACCAGATCATGTTCCTCGCCGTGGCGGCCGCGGTGATAGGCGGCACGCCGCTCGCGGGCGGCTCGGGGACGATCATCGGCGGGCTGATCGGCGCGGCCGTGCTCGGCATCCTGAACGACGGCTTCACGCTGATCGGCATCAACGCCTTCACGTTCAACATGATTCTCGGCGCGGCCATTCTCGCGGCGATGATCTTCAACATCCACGTCGTCCGTCTCGCGCGCAAAGGAGGATCGTGATGTCCTCGGTGCCGTCGGAGGCGCTGCGCGGAGAAGATATCGTCAAGCGTTTTGGCGCGGTGACGGCGCTCGACGGCGTGTCGCTAACTTTGCGCCAGGGCGAGATTCTCGGCATTCTCGGCGACAACGGCGCGGGCAAATCAACGCTCATCAAGATTCTCACCGGCTTTCATCAGCAGACGAGCGGCAGGCTGTATCTCGGCGGCGAGGAAACCTTGCTGCGCTCGGTCGATCATGCGCGCGCGCTCGGTATCGAATGTGTGTATCAGGATCTCGCGCTCGCCAATTCGCTGAGCATTTACCACAACATGTTTCTCAACCGGGAGATCATTCGGCCCGGTCCGTTCCGCCTGCTCAACCATAAGGCGATGCGTCGGCGCGCGGCGGAATGCCTCGAAGAAATCGGCGTGCACGTGCCTTCCGTGGATCTGCCCGTCGAGCAGCTTTCGGGTGGTCAACGTCAGGCGATTGCGGTGGCGCGCGCGGTCAATTCGAACGCGAAGATCCTGTTGCTCGACGAACCGCTGGCCGCGATGGGCGCGCGCGAGGCGGGATTGATCATCGACCTGATCCTGCGGCTCAAGGAAAAAGGCGATCTTTCGATCATCATGATCATGCACAACTACGCGCAGACGCTCGACATCGCCGATCGCGTGATGCTCATGCAGCGTGGACGCGTGACGTACGAACGGGAGTCGGTCAGCACATCCGTTGCCGAGTTGATGGATATCGTCCGGCGCGAGTATCGGGCGATGCGTGGGCAGACCTCGTAGCGTCGACTGACACTAACCGAAGACGCGCGTCCACACCGCGCGAATCCGCCGCGCGCGATCTTCGAGAAGGTATGACGCGACCAGCGCGATCAGACCGGAGACAACGCCCGTCGCGATGTGCTCGACAGCAGGAATACGGTAGTGGCTCTTATGCGAGTAGGCGTCGCCCAGGGCCGTCAGACAGGCGACGATCAGCGCATTGCCGTATCGATGCGTAAAGAGCTTTGCGGCCGGCGTGAACGTGAGCAGCACAGCCAGCAGGCCCGTCAGCAATCCCGTCCTGATTGCAATGGCCCAGTGCACCGCGCTCAAAATGTTGCCCCAACTGCCCGGCATACAGGTCATGCATGCGCTGGTGGGTTGCCAGAAACGCTGAACGAACAGCTTGAACCGGCGTGTCCACTCGCTTGCCATGATGCACTCCCCGTCGATGGAACATTGACCACGCCGCGCCCTGATTCGTAGGACGGAATCGGTCCTGGCGGATGTCCGTCATTGTCCCATTTCCCTCGCGACGTGCCCGGCGAACGCCTTCACTTTCGCCGAATGCCTGCGCTGCTTACGTCTTCGCAATTTCGCGCGGCGCCGATAGCGTCAGTCCCGCTCGATCCCCAACGCCGTAATCAGGCGCTCACGCCGCGACAGCGCCTCCAGCGAGCGTTCGCCAAGATGTGTCGCGACGAGATTGAGCAAGCCTTCGCAAAAAATCAGATACGCACCCATGCTGTTGCTGAAGAAGCTGCTGTCGTGCGGAATCAGAAAGGCGTGACGGGCGGGCGGCACGAGCGGCGATGCGAGCGTATCGGTGATCGCGATGACGATCATGCCGGCCTCTGCGGCTGCTACGGCCGCTTCGGCGACGCTGCGCGTATAGGGCGCGACGCTCGTCACGACGACGACATCGCCGGGTTGCAACTGGGCGAGACCTTCCGCGACACCGAGACCTTGCGCATCGAGCAAGGCGACATCCGTGCGGATCATGCCTAGCCCATAGCACAGGAAGCTGGCCAACGCGCTGAACTGCCGCAACCCGTGCACGCGCACGCGCGGTGTGTCGGCGAGCAAGGTTGCCGCGCCGCGCAGATCGACGGGAGACAGTCGCGAAAGAAACGTCTCGACATTGCCGATCGATTCACGCGCGAGTTGCGCGACGACATCGACTTCAGGCGCTCCCTCTGGACGCGCGCCGCCGTGTTCGCGCGTCTTCTGCCCGGACACGAGCCGTTCCGCCTGATGCGTATAGAAATGCCGATGCCGTTGCGCAAGTGAATCGCGGAACACGCTCTGAAAATCCGCGAAGCCGGTGTAGCCGAGTTTCGTGCTCAGACGCGTCAGCGTCGACGCGTTGACGTCGAGCGAAGTCGCCAGATCCGTAATGGTGCGCACGGCCACTTCCTCGGGCCGTTCGAGCAGCCTGGCCAGCACGGTATGCGCCTTGCCGCCGAGCGAAACGCCCGCCTCGTCGCGGCCGATGCGCACAATCAGCTCGCGCAGTCCGTCGACACTGCGCGGTGCAGTGCCGATCGCGTCAGGCGCCTTCGCGTCGTCGCTGCTCGTAGCCTTGCGGCGTGTCGTTCGTTTGTCTGTGTCCATCGATCATTCGATATCGGGGCGGCGTCCCCGGCTGTTCATAAACGTCCCATTCTATGTGAGACGCCCTGATCATGATATCGGCGGTTGCAAGCGTGTTTTCGTCGTCGGGATCGGCGGGATCCGCGCGATAGATCGGCAGCGACGCATCGTGCGTGTCGGCGAGGATCGCGAGCGGGTCGGGTTCGTACCCGGAACGATCCGCTTCATGCAGCAGCGCGTTGCCGCGTGCCTGCCGATGACGCGACGAATCCGTCACGCGCTGCGCAAATCCGCTCATCGCGGGATGGATCGCATGATTCGCATGCAGCGACGGGCGTGTCACCTCCTGCACCGAGCAACCGTGCGCGCTGAACTCCACGCTCAACAACGCGGCGCTCGCACGGTGCGCGAGCGTCAGATGAAAACCGCCTGCGCGCGGATGGTCGCGCAACACGCTGACCGCGGCATCGAGATCGCGCGCATCCAGCACGGCGCGTGTGAGCACCATACGCGGCACGCCTGCCTGCGCTTCGAGTTGCCGGAGATTGTTGACGGTGACGGCAAGACCTGCATCCGTGACGGCGAATGTATGACCCGGCAACGAGCCCGGATAAACGAACGCGGCGAAGCCGGGGCTGCCGTCGATATGGCATTGCGCGATCGCGCAATGTCCCGCGAAACCGGGATCGCCGTCTTCGTTGTGAGTGATGCGCTTATGGTCAGCTGCAGGCAACTGGACCGTCGTGCAGCCGTCAGGCGCCGACGCCCAGACGTCCCCCCGGCAGTTCCACAGGAAGACGTCCTCGAACGGCAAAGCGAGGCCCTCGGCGAGCCCCTGCAACTCCGACCAGACGCGCGGGAAACACTGCTGCGCCTGCGTGGCGAGCGCGGCGGCAAGCGGGGTACCGCGCGATCGCATGACATCGTGCCAGGCAGCCGACTGCACGAGATGACGATGTACGGCAGCGGCGCCGAAGCGCCCCAACGCCTGGCCCGCCTCGAAGGGCGAACCGGAAACTTCTATATAACCAAGTGCAGGCATGTGAACGGAATCACTCGACGTGTTGAAGGAAATCGCGCAGCCGCTGATTAGGCGGGTTATCGAGCAGCGCCGCAGGCGGGCCGTCGACGGCGATATGACCATGTTCCATGAAGATGAGCCGCGTGCCGACCCTGCGCGCGAACGCCATCTCGTGCGTCACGACGACCATCGTCATACCCTCTTCCGCCAGCGACTGCATCACGCGCAGCACCTCCTGACGCAGTTCAGGATCGAGTGCGGACGTCGGCTCGTCGAACAGCATCAGCTTCGGCTTGACGGCGAGCGCGCGTGCGATCGCCACACGTTGCTGCTGTCCGCCCGACAACTCGCTCGCGTAGTGTCCGACGCGCTCCGCGAGGCCGACTTTCGCGAGCAGTTCACGCGCCAAAGCTTCAGCTTCGTCCTTGCTCATGCCGCGTACCTGACGCGGACCGAACGCGACATTTTCGAGCGCCGTCAGTTGCGGAAACAGATTGAACTGCTGGAACACCATGCCCGCTTCCCGGCGGATCTCACGGACCTTCTTCGTGCCGCCCAGCACGCTGATGCCGTCGACGATCAGATCGCCGCCGTCGATATGCTCCAGCGCATTGATACATCGCAGCAGCGTCGATTTGCCCGAACCCGACGGACCGATCAGCACCACGACCTCGCCGGTACCGATGTTCAGATCGACGCTATCGAGCACGGTAGTCTGTCCGAAGCGTTTCGTAACCTGCCTGAATTGAACCATGTCGAGTGCGCTCATAGTATCCGCATCCTCCTTTCCATCGTGCGCAGGCAGAACGTGAGCACGCCGATCATGCACAGATAGATCGCGGCCACTGCTGTCCAGATTTCAACCGCCCTGAAATTCGAGGCCATGATTTCCTGGCCCTGGCGCGTCAGTTCGCCGACGCCGATCACGATGAAGAGCGACGTGTCCTTCAGGCTCACGATGAACTGGTTGCCCAGCGACGGCGTCATGCGGCGAATGGCGATCGGTCCGATGACGAACGCGAGTACGCGCCACATCGGCATGCCGAGCGCGAGTCCTGCTTCCTTCAGACCGCGCGGCACCGACAGGAACGAGCCGCGCACGATCTCGGCAATGTAGGCGCCCGAGTTGACGACGATCGACACGACGGCCGCCGTCAACGCATCGACGCGTACATTCAGCAGCACGGGTAGCGCGAAATAGATGAACATCACCTGCACGACGATCGGCGTGCCGCGCACGAATTCCACGTACGCGAAGGCGATCTTTTGCATGAACGCATTGCCGTAGGCGCGCATCAGGCCGAACAGAAAACCGACGGCCAGCCCTCCAGCAAGGCCCGCGATGGTAATCAGCACCGTGAGCCGTGCGCCCTGCAGCAGCGCGGGCAGCGCATCGACGATGACAGACAGATCGAACTGCATGACTTCTCTCCCGCTGTCGATGCGTATCAGGACTTCGTCGGTTCGACGCCGAACCACTTCTTGTAGATCGCCGCATAGCGTCCGTCGGCCTTGATCTTCGCGATCGCCGCGTTGACCTTGGGCACCAGCGCACTACCCTTCGGGAAGCCGATGCCGTATTGCTGCGCCATCATTTGCGGACCGACTGCCTTCACGCGTCCCTTGCCGGCCGTGTTGATGTAGTAGAGGACGTTCGGCGTATCGTGCATCGCCGCATCGACGCGCCCCGTCTGCAGTTCCAGATAGGCGTTGTCGATATTCGGGAACTGGCGCAATTCGGTGCCCGCGAAGTGCGCCTTCGCGTAATCCGCAGCGGACGTACCCGTCTTGATCGCGAGCGACTTGCCCTTCAGGTCGTCCGGTCCCTTGATTGCGCTCGTGGCCGGCACCATCAGCAGAAAGCCGCTGTCGTAGTAGCCGTCGGAGAAATCGATCACTTTCTTGCGCTCGTCCTTGATCGTGATGCCTGCAAGCGCGACATCGACGTTGTGTGTCTGAAGCGCAGGCAGGATGCCGCTGAAGTCCATCGGCTGCAGCTTGTAGTCGAGCTTCAGATCTTTCGCGATGGCTTCCCACAGATCGATGTCGAAGCCGACGTACTTGTCGCCCTGCTTGAATTCGAACGGCACGAACGCCGTGTCGCAGGCGACCAGCAAGGTCTCGGCCCGCGCGGCGTGACCGAGGACGGAAACGGCGACAAGTGCAGCCGCGACGAGCTTTGCTACGAGTTTCATGACGACCTCTTCGGGGTGGGGTTGATCGAACGACAGCAAACCGATTTGCGCTGAGTATCTGTTCGCAAATTAATTTGCGCAATAGGGTCGCGCGCAATTCGGCTTGCAAAACGGGTTAACCCCTAGAAAAAGGAGAATCGGTCGCTAGAGGGTTGAACGAAAGCCGCAAGCGGCCGTCGTTCAACGCAGATCAATCGGCCTGGCGCATCGCGCCTTCGCGATTCGACGACCTGGACATGACACTGCGCGTCAGGAAGCGGTTCGCTCCGGAACCTTCGCCAGCAGAATGTTGAGCCCTTCTGAAATCAACGGATGCGCGATGATGGCATCCCGCACGCGCTGATACGGCAGTCCGCCGAGCATTGCCATCTGCACGGCCGTCACGACGTCGCCGGCATTGGTGCCGAGCATCGTGAAGCCGAGAATCGCGTCCGACTGCGCATCGATCAACATCTTCATGAAGCCCTTCGTCGCGCCGTTCGTGCGCGCACGCGGCACCGCCGCCATCGGCAGTTTGACGACGCGTACCGCGATCCCTTTTGCCCTGGCTTCCGACTCGTTCAACCCGATGCGTCCGAGTTCCGGTTCGATAAAGAGCGCGTAGGGAATGATGCGGTCCTTGGTCGTCACATTGCCGCCCGCGAGTTGCGAGCGCAGCACGCGGTAGTCGTCGAACGATGCATGAGTGAACATCGGCGTACCCGCGACTTCGCCGATAGCCCACGTACGTTCGGCCGTCGTGGCGAGACGTTCGTCCGTCTTGATGAAGCCGCGCGCGTCCAGCTCGACGCCAGCCGCATCGAGTCCGATTCCCGATGTGACAGGCGTGCGTCCCGCCGCGACGAGAATGTGCGTGCCCGTTATCGAATCGCCGCCCTCCAGCGCAACCGTCACCGATCTGCCCGACGTGCCGGTGACGCCGGTCGGCTTCGCACCCGTTCGAATGTCGATGCCGTCTTCCTTGAGGGCCGCTTCGATGGCATCGCTGACGTCTTCGTCTTCTCGCGTGGCAACACGCGGCGCGTTTTGCAGCAACGTGACCTTGCTGCCGAGTCTTCGGAACGCCTGCGCCATTTCCAGTCCGATATAGCCTCCGCCGATCACGATCAGATGTTCAGGCAATGTCGTCAGAACGAGCGCTTCGACATGGGTCAGCGGTTCGGCGGCTCTCAGTCCGGGCAGGTCGGGGATCGCGGCTGTCGTACCCGTATTGATGTACGCATGATCGCCTTCGATCACACGCAGCGCACCATCATTCGTTTTCACCTCGATCCTGCGCGGTCCGACAAAACGCCCCGTGCCGAGCACGAGTTCGAGGCCCGACTTGCGAAACGCGTCATGGTTGAGTTCCACCATGCCATCGACGACAGCTTTCACCCGCTGCGACACGGCCGCCATGTCGGTGGCGGCGCCGTCCTGCTGGTGTCGGATGTGTGCGATGCGAGCGTTCTGAATCAGCGTTTTCGTCGGAATGCACGCGACGTTGATGCACGATCCGCCGATCATGCCGCGCTCGATCACCGCAACCTTGTGTCCCGCTTGCGCGAGTTCCATCGCAAGACTCTTGCCGCCCTTTCCGCCACCGAGAAAAACGTGTTCGTAGTGTTCGACTGTCGCCATTTCCAGATTCCCTTTGATGTACAGGAAGAAGCTTGTTGAAACTTATCGTTGCGTCATCGCCGCCACGACGTCTTGCGTTTTGACGACGGCGTGCGCGAGAAACGCGTAGTTGACCAACGCAGCCTGATAGCCGTCGCCCCAGACGGGATGACGCGGCCCGGCAGTGGCATCGACGACCACGCAGACTTCGAAACCCTGCTCGACGAGATCGCGCAGATGCGACTCGACACACATATTGGCGAGCATGCCGCCCAGCACGATTTTCTGCACATTGCGCTTTCGAAGCTGCAGCGTCAGGTCGTTGGTCTGCGGACCGAAGACCTTGTGCGGGCTCACGACAATGGTTTCGCCATCGTCGATAAACGGCTTGAACTCTTCCAGCCAGTCAGCACCCGATTTATCGAATCCGCTGAGATTCAGCGCACCTGTGCGCGCGAATGTGCCCGTTGAGAACTCGTCCGCCTCGAGCGGGCCGTTGAATTTCCACGCGCGGTCGGTCGGATAGAAATAATGTGGCGAGATGAAAACGCTGAACTTCGCCGCTTTCGCCGCCTTGAAGATCTGAAGCATGTTTTCGACGGTCCGGTTCTCCGTCACGCTGGCGCCGACCGCGCCCCAGTTCTTCCCCAGCGGGCTGAGCACGTCGATTTGTGGATCGATAAAGACGACTGCGGTGTCGATGGGATCGCATTTCATGGTTCACACTCCGGTCAGGAAAGACGGCGCGCGTCGAGTTCCTCGTGCGGGAAAAGCCGTGCACCGTTCACACAGGAAGACCATCGGGCCTTGTGCGGGTTTGCACAAGGCAGCGTTTGCCACGCTATGAAACCAGATCCCGCCGGGTTTGTCCGCGATGGTGCTGTTCGAGTCGTCGTCCCATCGCACGCATGGAGTCTATGTTCGGATCAGCATGGATTGCAGCCGGTACGCGACGCTCCAGCCCGCTACGCCAAACCCTGCTGAAACGCCTCTGCAAATATGTCGGCCAGCCATGCGAGTCCCGGGTCCTGGTCGCGCGCCGCGGACCACATCAGCGATACCTCGTAGGCAGGAACATCGAATGGCAACGGACTCATCGCAAGACCCAAAGCGTCGCGCCACACGCGGCCGATAAAATCCGGCACTGTCGCGATCGCAGGCGTGCGCCGCACGATAAACGGACTCGTGGCGAAGCTCGCGCTGGAGAACACCACATTGCGCTTGAGTCCCTCCAGTTCCAGCCGCTCATCGACGAATCCATGCAGCCCGCCACTGAACGACGTCAGCACATGCCGATAGCGCAGAAATTCTTCCATCGACAGACGCTTGCGGCGCGTTTTGACGAGGCGCGGATTAAACACGCTCACAAAGCGCCACTCGAATAGCGCTCTCTGGCGCTGCCACTGCACGCATTCCGGGAACACGCCGACCGCGAGTTCTATCTCTCCGTCGTCGAGCATGGCGGACGCGCGCGTCGAATCGGTGGGCCGCGCGATCAGCTTCACATTCGGAGCACGGGTGCTCAGCCGATCCATGATTTCGGGTGTGATCAACACCTCCAGCGAATCGCTCAAGCCGATGCGAAACACACGTTGCGCGCTTGCCGGATCGAACACGGACGGCTGGGTCAATACCTGATGCAGCGTTTGAAGAAACGGCTCGATCTGCCGCGCGAGTTCGAGCGCACGCGCGGTCGGCGCGATGCCGCGCGACGTGCGCACGAACAGTTCGTCGCCGAACGCCTCACGCAACCGTTTGAGCGCTCCGCTCACGGCCGGCTGGCCGAGAAAGAGCCGCTGGGCCGCACGCGTGACACTGCGCTCCTCGAACAGTGCACGAAAGGTCAGCAGCAGGTTCAGATCGAAATGCCTGAAATCATTTTCAATGATGATGGTCATCGCAATGAACGATTTGAATGATAAGTTCGCGTCACGCATTCTATCTCCATGGGAGCACGGCAACACGCGAATCCGATGGCGAACAGCCTGCCCCACCTTTACATCCACAGGAGCAGCGATATGAACTGGCAAGATCAGAAAGTCGTGGTGCTGGGCGGTTCTTCGGGCGTTGGATTGGCAACGGTGTCGTGGCTGGCGGCTGCCGGCGCGAGCGTCGTCGCGGTCGGGCGCAATCAGGAAAAGCTCGACAAGGCGCTCGACGGCCTCGAAGGACATGGGCGTGTGGTCGGCGAAGCACTCGACTGCACTGACCGCGCCGCGCTCGACCGTTTCTTCTCGCGCGTGGGTCCGGTCGATCATCTGGTGCTGACGCTCTCGGGTGGCGAAGGCGGCGGCCAGTTCAGCGAACTGGATCTGACCGCCCTGCGTCGCGGCTTCGAGGCCAAATTCTGGCCGCAACTCGAAGCGGCGCAGGCCGGCTTGCCGAGCCTTCGCCGCGGCGGCAGTCTGACGTTCGTGACTGCCATTTCCGCTCGCATTGCCAATCCCGGCACGGCTGGCCTCGGCGCCATCAACGGCGCGCTAGAAAGCATGATAGGCACCCTTGCACGTGAACTTGCGCCGCTGCGCGTCAACGCCGTTTCGCCGGGTGTGATCGATACGGCGTGGTGGGACAAGATGCCCGCGAGCGTCAAGACGGAACTGTTCGCGCAGCAAGTTGAAACGCTTCCCGTCAGACGCGTCGGCAAGCCGGAAGACGTCGCGCACGCGCTGCGGTTTCTGATGGAAAACGGCTTCATGACAGGAGCCGTCATCGAATGCGATGGGGGTTTGCGGCTGCTTTGATTCTCAAGCGAACCTGAACGGCAAGCAGCAACCTCTACTTCAATCGCAGATCCCACAAGACATCGAGTACGTGTTGCGTGGAACGCTCGACGTATCCGGAGCGATGTGCAATGCCCAGTCGACGCCACAACGCCGGACGCAGCGGACGCATGACGATGCGACTGTCGGGTATTGGCGTCGACGCCTCATGCGGCAGCAGCGCTGCGCCATAACCTGCCGCGACCAGACTCTTGATCGCATCGTTGTAGTTGAGCTGAATGCGCGGCACGGGATGGTGCCCTGCGGTCGCGAACCACTCCACCGTCAGACGCGAAAGGCGCGTGGTCGCGTCGTTGAGAATGAGCGGTTGGGACGCGAGCCATTCAGGCGTAATGCGCGCAGGACAACGCCAATGCGCCGGCAAAAAGGCCATCACGGGGTCGCGACGCCAGGGCTTGATCGTGAGCCCGGCCACAGGAGACTGAGGCAACGCGACCAGTCCGACATCCAGCGTTCCATCCGCCAGTCTGGACAGCGTTTCATGCGACGTGAGCACTGCAACCTGAACGTCGATTGCGGGATGGTCCTGAAGCAGCACTTCGAGCGCCTGCGGCAGCAGATGCGCAATCACGCCCGTCGACGCACCGATCCGCACGCGCCCTTCGAGCCCCTGCACCTGACGTTGAATATCGTCTAACGCCTGCTCCGTATCGGCCAGCAGCCGACGCGCGCGCTCCACCAGCACCTCGCCTATCGCCGACGGCCTGACCTGTCCGCGCTTGCGTGACAGGAGCGGCGCCCCGATGCGGTCTTCGAGTTCGGCGATATGCAGGCTGACGGTCGGCGGCGCCAGATTCAATGCACGCGCCGCATCGGCAAACGAGCCACGCTCGGCAATCGCGACGAGCGTGCGCAAACGGTCCAGGCTGATCTCTCGCATGTCGGGTTCCAGATTCAGAAAAACTGAATGTCGAGGTCATGAAATTCAACTTTCCCTATTCTAGCCTTCCATGGAACATAGAGGCTCGTCCTGCCTGTCACACCCTACTGTCACCGAGGCATTCCCCGTATGAGCGCTCCCATTGTTTTCATCGACGGCGATCAAGGCACCACCGGATTACAGATCCACGAACGCTTGCGCAACCGGACCGACCTCAGTTTGCTCACGCTTGCGGATGCGGAGCGCAAAGATCCGCTGCGTCGCGCGGAAGCCATCAACGCGTGCGACATCGCGATTCTCTGTTTGCCCGATGCAGCCGCGCGCGATGCCGTGGGTTCGATCGAGAATCCTGCTGTCAGAGTCATCGACGCAAGCTCCGCCCACCGCACGCAACCGGACTGGACGTACGGCTTTCCGGAAATGTCGACGGGACAGGCTGAGCGCATCGCGAATGCGCGTCGGGTGACCAATCCTGGCTGTTATCCGACGGGAGCGATAGGCTTGCTGCGTCCGCTCTTGCAGGCTGGCCTCATACCAGGCGACTACCCTGTGAGCATTCATGCCGTATCCGGCTATTCCGGACGCGGGCGGGCGGGCGTGGAGGAACACGAGGGGCAAGGCGCCGCCAACGCGCCATTGTTCCAGGTATATGGACTGGAACTCGCGCACAAACACACTCCGGAGATCCAGCAGCACGCCGGGCTCGGGCAGCGTCCCATCTTCGTGCCCGCGTATGGTGCGTTTCGTCAGGGCATCGTGCTGACGGTGCCGATCGAATTGCGGCTGCTGGCACCGGGCGTCGATGGCGCCGCCTTGCACGCATGCCTCGCAAAACATTATGCGGACGCGGCTCATGTGCAAGTGTTGCCGCTGCATGAATCGTCCGCCTTGAAGCACCTTGATCCGCAAGCGCTGAACGGTACGAACGACATGCGCCTGAGCGTGTTTCCCAACATGGAACACGGGCAGGTCCTGTTGTCCGCGGTTTTCGATAACCTGGGCAAGGGCGCATCGGGCGCTGCGGTTCAGAACCTGAACCTGATGCTCAGGTAGCGAACCACAATGCAAAAAAAGGCGAGCGCCACGCGCGCTCGCCTTTTTCGCTGCCTTGAGACTTGCGTCGAAGGCAGCTTGAACCCGGTTGCTTAGTTGCCGAAGTAGATCGGCTTCATTCCCGAGTTCGCATCCGGACGGATCGAGCCTTCGATCTTGTGACCGACGCGGGAGACGGCGTTACGGAAAGCATGATGCTGCGTACCCGATGCCGACGCGCCATCAGCAACACCGCCGACATCCGTACGCGTGATTTGTGCGTTGGCAGCCTGGGCGGCGTCCGTCGATTGAGCGAACGACGAAACGGCGGGGATAGCAAGAGCGGCTGCAACGACGAGCGATTGAACGAGTTTCATGATCCTTACCTCCAGGTTTGATGTCTTCGCAAACACCTGTTTGCGTTTCAGTGCTTGCAGTCTAGGCCGGAGGAACGAGGTGATTAAGCCCTCGCGTAACAATTGAATGTTGTCGGAATAGGTACAAACCCTGGAGCGCCGGCGCGCGACGCCATTTCTATCGACAGCGCGGTCGTTGTTACCCTGCAGCGGCAGTCATGCGCGACGGAGGCTCCTGTTTGGCACGGCCGCGGCGTTCATTTACACGCAATACCGAACGCTTAGGAGTCTGGAGAAACCAATTTCGGACGTTGCGGCATTGCTCATACTCTGCACGGCGGCACTGCCTTTTGCGCGTGACTATGGCGTCCTGCAATCGCTACTCGTCTTTCCGGTGTTCATGTGCACGCTCTATAACAACAGTTCTTCGCGCTGTCATGGTCATGCGTCAAGAAGCGGATCGGCCAGCGGGTGTCACATCTTGACGGATTTTGCCTTGCGCGCAGGCGTTCCCGTGTCCGTGAACAGATCGACCACCACACCGCGCAGCCATCGATTGGCCTCATCCTGATGAGCCCGTGCGTGCCAGAGCAGATGAATCGGCGCGGCGGGCAGCGACAATGGCAACGCGCGCATGCTGAGCGAGAACGGAGCGGCCAGTTGCAATGCCAATCGCTCCGGCACAGTAGCAATCAGATCCGTGCGTTGCAGGATGAAGCCGACGCTCATGAAGTGCGGCACCGTCAGTCGCACCTGACGACGTACACCGCGCCGCTTCAGCCGTTCATCGACCTGACCGTGACCTGTGCCTGCCGACACGACGACGAGATGCTCGGCCTCGCGCCACGCAGCGAGCGTGAGCGGTACGTCCTCTAGCGGATGACCACGCCTGAACAGACACACATAGCGCTGACCGAACAGGCGACGCTGATAGAAACCACCTTTGAGTTGCGGCAGCAAGCCGATAGCCAGATCCACTCGACCATCGGCCATTTCGTTGCTCAGATTGACGCTCGAGTTGCGCACAGTGTTGAGCGCGACGCCCGGCGCTTCTCGCGAAAGCCGTTCGAGCAACGCAGGCAGAAACACGACTTCGCCGATATCGGTCATACCGATCGTCATCGTTCGCATTGCGCGTAGCGGATCGAAACCCGACATCGGATTGAGCGCCGCATGCAGCGTGGCAAGTGCCTGCGAGACGGGTTCCGCTAGACGCAGCGCGAACGGCGTCGGGACCACGCCGCCCGGCCCGCGCACGAACAGCGGATCGCCAAGCCGACGACGAAGCTTGGCGAGCGCATTGCTGACGCCGGGCTGGCTCATGTTCATCTGTTCGGCGACAGTCGCCACGCGCCGTTCCTGCATCAGCCGCTGGAACAGCACCAGCAGATTGAGGTCGATGTCGCTCAGTTCCATGTCTCTATCATACCCAAGGCTCATTCAATCCAGTGATGAAGCACATTCATTCCATCTTATTGAGGAATGAAGGTCTAGTGCTGAAAATACCGACATGGCTCACGCATTCGACACACGGTCGGTGTGCGCGAGAACAACGCGAACGGGATATCGGAGACACATTCATGCGGAAGATGGACCTGAAGATTGCTATCGTCGGCGCCGGCATCGGCGGACTGACGCTTGCGCTTGCGCTGCGCGAACACGGCATCGATGCGCAACTCTACGAGCAGACCGACGAGTTGCGAGAAGTGGGCGCGGCCGTCGCGCTCTCGGCCAACGCGACGCGCTTTTACGATCGTATGGGACTGCGTTCGGCTTTCGAAGGCGTCTGCGCGGAAGTGCCCGGCCTGATCTATCGCGATGGCCGCAGCGGTGAAGTCATCGGCCATCATCGCGGCGCGCCAAGCTATCGCGAGCAGTTCGGCGGCTCGTACTGGGGCATTCATCGCGCCGATCTGCAGGCAGTGTTGTCGAACGCTGTCGGCCTCGAACGCATCAAGCTCAGTCATCGGCTCGTCGATCTCGTGCAGCACGACGACCGCGTGAGTTTGAGCTTCGATAACGGTCAACAGATCGACGCCGATCTCGTGATCGGCGCGGACGGCGCGCGCTCGATCACACGACGCTGGATGCTCGGCTATGACGACGCGCTGTATTCGGGTTGCTCGGGCTTTCGCGGCGTGGTGCCGGCAGAGAGCATGGATCTGTTGCCCGATCCCGAGACGATCCAGTTCTGGGTCGGACCTGGCGGCCACCTGCTGCACTATCCGATCGGCGACAAAGGCGACCAGAATTTTCTGCTGGTCGAGCGTCATCCGTCGCCGTGGCCTTCGCGCGACTGGGTCATGCCCGCCAGCGAGGGCGAGCAACTGCGTCTGTTCAAGGACTGGCATCCCGCCGTCGTGCAGATGATCACGGCAGTGCCGATCAGCCAGCGCTGGGGGCTGTTCCATCGTCCGCCGCTCGGACGCTGGAGCAAAGGCCGCGTGACGCTGATCGGCGATGCCGCGCATGCGCTCGTGCCGCATCACGGCCAGGGCGCGAATCAGTCGATCGAAGATGCCGTCGTGCTGGCGGCTCAGTTAGGCAAGGCCGGCCCCGGCCCCGGCAACTGGCGCGCGGCTCAGGAAGCCTACGAACGTCTTCGCAGAGGCCGCACGCGCAAGGTGCAGTACGCGTCGATCTCCACGGCGGACGTGCTGCATCTGCCGGATGGACCGGCCGCGCAGGCGCGCAACGCCCGCCTCGGCGACCGCGACGGCGTGCTAAATCACCTCCACTGGATTCACGGTTTCGACGCGCTCACGGATGAGCCGAACGAACGTCAGGGCGGCACGTGGCTTTGAAACCTTAACGCGTGAAGCGCTGAACGCGGCGGCAACTTCCGCCGCCGCTCCTTCAACCTCACGCCGCAAGCTTGAGCGCCTGCTCGAAGTCCGCGATCAGATCGTCGATATCTTCGATGCCTGCCGACAGGCGCAGCATGCCGTCCGAAATACCCATCGCCTTGCGCGTTTCCGCACCGGCTTCGAAAAAGATCGTCGGCGCGACGGGAATGATCAGCGTGCGCGTGTCGCCGAGCCCGGTCGCCTTGATCGGCAGCTTGAGCGCGTTGACGACTTCGATCATGCGCTGCGCGTCGAGCAATTCGAACGACAGCAGCCACGATGCGCCCTTGAACAGCGCCTGCGCGATGTCGTACTGCGGGTGGCTCTTCAGTCCCGGATAGAACACCTTGCCGACAGCCTTGTGCCCTTCGAGAAACTGCGCGAGCGCGAGCGCATTGTCGCTGCTCTGCTTCACGCGCAACGCGAGCGTTTCGGCGCCCATCGCGATCGAATGCGCCTGCTCCGACGACAACGACGCGCCCATGTCGCGCAAGCCCTTCTTGCGGATCTGCAGGAGGCCCTGCTCTTTCGCCGGCGAACGCCGATAGTCGTCGGCGATGTTCGGGTACGCGCTCCAGTCGAACAGCCCCGTATCCGTCACCGCGCCGCCGAGCGCGGCGCCATGACCCGCGATGGTCTTGGTCAGCGAGTTGATGACGAGGCTCGCGCCAACCGCCTTCGGCTTGAACAGTGCCGGCGACGTAATCGTGTTGTCGACGACGTACACGATGCCGCGCTCGCGGCACACGTCGCCGATGCCCTTCAGGTCCGGAATCTGCGTGCCCGGATTCGCGACGGTTTCGACGAACACCATGCGCGTGTTCGGCTGGATCGCGTTCTTCACGTTGTCGGCGACACAGGCATCGACGGTCGTGACTTCGACGCCGAGCGTGCGCAACGTGCCGAACAGGCTGTTGGTATTGCCGAACACGTAGCGGCTCGACACGATGTGATCGCCCGCGCGCAGGAGCGTAAGGAACGTCGCCGTGATCGCAGCCATGCCGGTGCTGAAGCAGACCGTGCCCGCGCCCTCTTCCAGACTCGTGATCTTGCGCTCCAGCGCGGCCGTCGTCGGCGTGCCTTGCCGTGCGTAATTGAAGCCGCCCTTCTTCGTGCCCTGGAACACGCCGATCAGATCCTCGACGCGCTCGAAACCATACTGCACGGATGTATGAATCGGCTGACGCACGCCGCCGTGCTCAGTGCCCGTGATCCGGTCGCCGTGAACGATACCTGTGGTGAAGCCTTGCTTGTCCATCCCTTCTCCGCGTCTCAAGTCGATTGGTTGCCCCACATTATCTCCGGGAATCCGCTGACGTTCGAAATCTTCGCCGCAAAGGGCCGAATTCCGCGCGCGTGAGCGCCTTTCGACATGAATCCCGATTGGTATCGCGCTGACAGCGGTGTATTCTTGTTTCAGGCCATTGGGACGCCCTTCGTCCCGACCTCCAACCTTATGGCTACCGATCCGATCTCCGGCACCCGGCAAGGGATTCTCGACCAGCTGCTCGAGCACAAGAACGGCATGACCGTCGATGAAATCATCGCGGCCGTCGGTATCAGCCGCACTGCCGTGAATCAGCATCTGATCGCGCTGGAACGCCGGAACTTCATTCAAAAGGGTTCGCCGCGCAAGACGGGCGGGCGGCCGGTCCAGACTTACGTTCTGACTCAGGAAGGAACGAATCAATTTCCCAAGCAGTATTCGTGGTTTTCGGCCTTGCTGGTGTCCACGCTGCGCGACGAACTCGGTTCCGAGCGACTCGATCGATACATGTTCGACCTGGGCATGAAAACCTCCGCCAGCCTGATTCCGCGCCTCCTGGGAAAGACGCGCTCGGAGCGGATCACCGAGACCGTCAAGATCATGAACGAAGCGGGATTTCGCGCGTCGGAAATCGATCCGGAAGGCGCGTCGAAGCTGTCACGCGTGGAATGCACGAACTGCGTGTATCACGACCTGACGAAGGATTACCCTGAAGTTTGCCGCTTCGATATCGGATTTCTGTCGGGCCTGATGGGAACGGAGGTGGAGCACCAGACCTGCATGCACCGCGGCAGCGACACCTGCCGGTTTCGCTTCAAACCGTTTGCGTAGCGTTTGAGCGTCATCTCGCTTCGACGTCTGCTTCCGCTCGAAATCAATTTTGTAACAGTCGAGACTTTCGACACTTTTGACAATTGTTCACGTCAAAAGCCTTGCCTATGCTGATGTCACCGACCCACTTCGAGTCGCGCAGCAACGCATCGTTATCGTTGCCTGCGGTCCGTCACGGAGGCTTCAGATGACCATCGATTTCACGATGTCGGCAGCTCAGAAAGCGGTCCAGCAAAGGGCGCGCAAATTCTCCGAGTCTGTCCTCGGGCCGTTGATTCCCGACGCCGGTCGGGACCTCGATCTGATCAGTGCATTTGCCAGGCGCAAACCCGCTTATATCGAAGCGTATCGTCAGGGCATTGCCACGGCCATGCTGCCTTCGGCGTACGGCGGCGGCGGCTTGTCCTGCCTCGACTTCACGATCGCCACGGAAGAGATCTCGGCGATCGATCCCGGCTTTGCCTGCACGCTGTTGTGCAACGGGCTCGGGCTGATGCCGATCATCTGGTACGGCGACGAAGCGCAAAAGCGCCGCTTTCTCGGCGCGGCCACCTCGGATCCCTATGAGCAATATCTCGCGGCATGGACGGCGGCCGAGCCGCCTCCCGCGACGCGGCCGGCGGCAAGCTTCGATAACCCGCTGTGCGCGGCCGGAATCGGACTGACGGCGACGCGGCGCGGCGATCACTATCTGCTGAATGGCCGAAAGATGTGGTCGTCGGCGGCGGGCTGGGATGGCCAGGGATCGGACTCGCAGATCGTGATCGTCCGCACGGGCCGCGAGATCGGATTCATGCGAGGACTGTCGGCCATCGTCGTGGAGCGCGGCACGGCCGGCGTGAGCTACGGTTTCCCGCCGCACAATGCCTATCGGACGACAACGGATGCGCTCATCGAATTCGACAACGCCATCGTGCCCGCCGAAAACCTGCTGCGCGATACCGAAAGCCGCGGCGATCTGGTCATCAACCGGAATTTCGCGTGGTTCGGACCCGTCGCGGCAATCGCGGCAGCGGGCGTCGCGCGCGCCGCCTACGAAGTCGCCCTGCACTCTTCGAAGCGACACGCCGGCGGCATGCTTGCGCCCATCAGCCGGTACGAGAATGTGGGCTACATGCTGTGCGACGTTGCAGGGAAGATCGAGTCGGCGCGCTATTTTGCGTGGCGCGCCGCCGATTACCTCGACAAGCACGATCACCACGCGGATATCTTCGGTGCGATGTGCAAGATCAATGTCACGGAAACGATGTTCGACTGCGTGTTCAAGTGCATGCAGATCGTCCGCGTGCATAACCCCGACAACCGGTATGACTTCAATCGCAATATCCATGACGCCGCGTTACTGCCGATCTTCGACGGCGGCAATATGGCGATCCAGCGACGTCGCGTGAAAGGGATCATGGCGCATGAACATTTCAACCCGCGCGCGGCCATGGACGACGAATCCATCTATTTTCAGGGACCCGTCGCGGCGACAGGCTAGGTTTCATATTTCGCGCGCAGCCGTTGGCAACCTCAGGCAACCTCGGGCAACCTCACACTTCGAGCTTCCGACATGTCGATCGATTTCACTTTGACTACCGCGCAACAAAAGTTGCGGCGCAACGCTCGCGAATTCTCACTGGAGATTCTTCAGCCTCTGGTCAAGAAAGCCGACGAGGAACCCGACACGCAAAAGGCCTTCGTGCTGATGAAGGGCGCCTATCTCGAGTGCTACAAGCTGGGCTTCGCGACGGGTTTCCTGCCGCGCGAATATGGTGGCGGCGGCGTCAGCAATGTCGATCTGCAGATCGTCGCCGAAGAAATCACTGCCGTCGATCCGGGCTTCGCGACCGTGCTGCTCGTGAACGGACTCGCGCTCATGCCGCTCGTGTGGTTCGGCTCGGACGCGCAAAAGAAAAAGTGGCTCGTGCAGGCAACGAGCGATCCGCGCGGCGAATACATCGCCGGATGGACCGTGAGCGAGCCCGTCGACGACGTCGGTGGAACGGCGAATTTCGATCATCCGGGCGCGCATCCGGCCGGCATCGGACTCGTCGCGAAGCATGACAAGGCGCGCGGCGAATATGTGCTGAACGGCCAGAAGTACTGGCCTTGCAACGCCGGCGGATGGGATCTGCGCGGCGCGGATGTTAACGTGTGCATCGTCCGCACCGACCCGACAAAAGGCGGTCGCGAAGGACTCAGCGCGATCATCGTTCCGAGAGGCACGGCGGGTGTCAGTTATGGCGATCCGATCTCGAAGCTCGGGCATCGGCTGTGCCAGAACAACGCGATCACTTTCACGGACTGCCGCGTGCCCGAAGAAAATCTCTTCGCGATCGGCGACGGCGATCTCGTCATCAGCAAGGCATTCACGTGGTCGGGCCCGGTTGCGGCCATTGCGGCCGTCGGCGTCGCGCGATCCGCCTATGAATTCGTTCTCCAATGGGCGAAGACGCGCAGAGCGGGCGGCGGCCTGCCGATGATCCATCAGCAGGCGGTCGGCTACATGCTCGCCGACATCGCGATGAAAATCGAAGCATGCCGCGCGTTCTCATGGAAAGCCGCGCACTATCTGGATCTGTTCGATTCCGAAGGACATGCCGTCGGCGCGATGGCGAAAGTCTTCTGCGGAGAGACGCTGTTCACGACGGTGTTTCGCGCGCTTCAGGTGATGGGCGTGAACGCGCTCGACAAGCGGCATCCGATGGAAAAATTCCTGCGCGAAGCCGCTGTCTTTCCTTTGTACGACGCTGGCAACATCGGCATGCAGATGCGCAAGATCTGGGGCGTCATGCTCGACGAGAACTTCGATCCCCGCGCTATCGCCGATTCGCGCCGGATGGATTTTCAGAAGTCGATGGAAAGCACGGGCGCGCTCGTGCAGACGCCGAGCGGCCCGGACGTACGCAACGCCGTCACGCAGGAAACCCGTAAGCGGTCCAGTGCGCCAGTACGGAGCGCTTGAGTTCTTCCGGAAACGACGTATCGAACGACGCCACCGTTGCGCGCATGTCGCCGCGAAACTGCTCCGGGAACAGACAGTTGATGATCGCTTTGCCGCCGCTACCCGCTGCCTTTTCTTCCGGGCTCAGATAAGGAACGAGAGGAATGCCCGTTGCCTCGGGAAAAGCGAAGTGATCGCGCGCGGGATGATGCCGCGTCGCGAGTGCCCACACCACCTGGTCGATATCCGTGATGTCGATGTCGTTGCTGACCAGAATCACTTTCGGTACCAGCCAGCCCGCGTGAGACGAAAACAGGATGTCGGCGATGAGGTGAACGAAGTGCGACGCATCGGTTTGCATCGTCTGCAATCTGGCTGTGTCGATGGAGAGAACGATCCAGCACGTGGCGGCCTCATAGGAACACCATGCCATGTCCACCGGCATGTTCGCGCGACGCAAGAGATCGAGCGCCTGTGCTGAAATCATGGTGCCCCAGATGGTGTGATTCTCTTCGGGCGGAAGACCAGCAGCGCAGATCGGCAGGATCGGTTCGTTTCTGAACGTCACGGCCTCGACATGAAAAAGCGGCTGTTCGCGCCCGACCGGAAATGAGTAGCCATGATATTCGCCCATCGGACCTTCCATCGCTTTCTCCGACAGACTGATCGTCCCCTCCAGAATGATTTCGGCGTTGGCCGGCACGAGCAGATCGTTCGTTTCGGCTTTGACGACTTCGACGGGATCGCCGACCATCGCGCCGACATAGCCACTCTCGCTGACGTGTTCGGGAAGCGGCATGCCCGCGACGGCGAGTGCCGCAGGCGGCGCACCTAACGCCATGGCCCACGGTGTGGGTTCGCCGCGCTGCTTCCACATTTCACGAATCATGCCGAGGTGCTGCTGCGGCATGGCGGGGCCCACGAGCGTGTTTCTGTCGTGCAGCATCGAGCGCGCGACCGACCAGCTGTCCCATGTACGGTCCGGACTCTGAACGATGTGAAATCCGTAAGTACCGAAGTACTTTCCGCCATCTGCTGCGTGGAGCAAGGGAACGGGAAACCTGGTCAGATCCACTTGCGATCCGCGCCAGATGTTTTCCTTGCAGGGCCCGGTATCGACGATTCGCGGCGTGACGGGCGATGCATGCGAGGCCGCGATGATCCGTTCGACGATGTCTCTCGGCGTCGCGGACTTCGGCAAGCCGAAGTGAAGCGCAAGCCGCCCGAATTCCTCTCCTGGCTGCCGGTTGAGTCCCGCAGGCGCGCCCAGGACCCGGAAGCCTGGTTGCGCGTCTCTGATCGATGCGAACAGCGGCGCAGGCGCCCGGTCTTCGTAGACCTTTCTGGTGATGGCGCCGATTTCCAGGTTCGCGTCGACCGTTTGCCGGATGTCGACCAGATCGTGTCTCTGGCGCAGTTCATCGACGAACGACCTGAAGTTCATGCATGGAGAAACGTTCGACATCGTCGCCTCCAGTCGAGGAAGGGAAGCCCTCGATCAGCCATCGTACTCGCACGCGGTTCGATTGAGCATGTTTTCCTGGCGACGTTTGAGGGACTCGCGGCATCGTTCGCGAATGCCTACGCATGCCGTACGGCTTCCTTACCGGAACCTTCTCAACCTCATCGATATAGCCTCAGCCGCTATCGACCCAGGATTCCTTTTTGATTAGCCATATAATTCCAGCTTTTTCACGTACCGGGCGAAGCAGCTATGAAGAAGATCCTCCTCACCCTGGCCGCCGCAGTGGCCGTATGCGCGTTTGGTCCTGCTGGAGCGCAGGCGCAAGATCGCGAACTGGTCGTGGCGTCGAGCGCGACCTACACGCCGTTCGCATTCGAAAACAAGGACAAGCAGATCGTCGGATTCGACATCGACATCGTCAATGCGATCGCGAAACAGCAGCACATGAAACTGCGCATCGTGAATACGCCGTTCACCAGCATCTTTGCATCGCTCAACAACGGCGACGTCGACTTCGTGATCTCCGGCGTCACGATCAACGAGAAGCGCAAGCAGAGTTTCGACTTCTCGCAACCGTATTTCGATGCACGCCAGCTGATCGCCGTGCCGAAGAACAGCACGGTGAAGTCGCTGAAGGATCTGGATAGCAAGAAGGTTTCGGTAGTCAGCGGTTCCACTGCCGACGATGTGATGAGCCGCGAAGTCGGCAAGACCAGTCCGAATATCCGCCGTTTCGAGAGCACGCCGCTGATCATTTCCGAGCTGGCATCGGGCGGCGTCGATGCGGCAATCGGCGACAACGGCGTGATCGCCTATCGCGTGTCGCAGAATCCCGGCCTCAAGACCGTCGAAGACTCGAACTTCCCCAAAGAGTATTACGGCATCGTCGTGCGCAAGGGCGACAAGGCCTTGCTCGACAAGATCAATGCCGGTCTCGCCGCGATCCGCGCCGACGGCACCTACAACCAGATCTACAAGAAGTGGTTCAATCAGGACTTCAAGGCGCAGTGATCGACTGATGCCGCCGCGCGCACAGGGCATCGCCCGCGCGCGGCGCACGATCATCTTTGCCGGCACAACGGCCTTTTTCGATAGCAAGCATGGAAGACAGCAATCCGATCGTCTGGTTCGGGTGGTTCCGCCCGGACATCCTCGTTGAGTACAAGCAACTGTTCTGGCAAGGCGCGCTGGTCACCGTCGGCATGACGGTGGCCTGCGTGCTGATGGGCTGCGCGTTGGGCCTGTTGTTGGCGCTGGCGCGTCTCGCCGAGACGCGGCATCAGCCGTGGCGGGCTGTCTGCCAGTACCTGCTGCGCTGGCCGTCGACCGCCTACGTGAGCTTCTTTCGCGGCACGCCGCTGTTCGTGCAGATTCTGCTGATGCACTTTGCGGTGATGCCGTTGTTCATCCATCCCCTGAACGGTCTTCTGATCAGGGGCGACCTGGCTCGCATGCTGAAGCAGGATTACGGCGCGCTGATCTCCGGCGTGGCGGCGCTGACGCTGAACTCGGGCGCCTATATTTCGGAAGTGTTTCGCGCGGGCATCCAGTCGATCGAGCGCGGCCAGCGACAGGCGGCCCTGTCGCTAGGCCTCACGCATGGACAGATGATGCGTTACGTGGTGATTCCGCAGGCATTCCGCCGCATGTTGCCGCCGCTTGGCAACAACATGATTTCGCTGCTCAAGGACACGTCGCTGGTGTCGGCGATCGGCCTGGCTGAACTGGCCTACGCGGCACGCACGGTCGCGGGCGCCTATGGCCGTTACTGGGAGCCTTACCTTGCCATCGCCGCGGCGTACTGGCTGATGACCTTCGCGCTGACGATCGGTCTGCGCAAGCTCGAAGATCACCTCGCGCGAACGGATCGCGTCGCGCACTGACACTTCGCGTGAAGCGCGCACCCGACGCGCTTCACTCCGCGAACTGTTGCCGCAGATACGCCGCCGTGCGGCTGCCCTTCTCCCTTGCCACTTCGGACGGCACGCCGCACGCCACGAGTGTGCCGCCTGCGTCGCCGGCTCCCGGGCCGACATCGATCACCCAGTCGCTTTGCGCGGCCACCCGCATGTCATGCTCGACCAGCACGACCGTGTTGCCTGCATCGACGAGTCCTTGCAGTTGCACCATCAGCCGGTCGACGTCGGCGGGATGAAGTCCCGTCGTCGGTTCGTCGAGCACGTATAGCGTGTCGCCACGCTGTGCGCGCTGCAATTCGGTAGCGAGCTTGATACGTTGCGCTTCGCCGCCCGACAGCTCGGTCGCCGGCTGACCAAGCCGAAGATAGCCGAGCCCGATGTCACGCAGCGCCGTCAGCGAACGCATCACGCCGGTCTCGTCGGCGAAGAAACCGCACGCGGCGTCGACGGTCATATCGAGCACCTCGGCAATGTTCTTGTCCCGCCAGGTGATTTCGAGCGTCGACGGGTTGTAGCGCGTGCCGTTGCATACCGTGCACGGCGCATACACGCTCGGCAAAAACAGCAGTTCGACACTGACGAACCCTTCGCCTTCGCAGGTCGGACAACGCCCTTGCGCAACGTTGAACGAGAAACGGCCTGCGCCATAGCGACGCTTGCGTGCACCGGGCGTGTCGGCGAAGAGTTTGCGGACGTGATCGAAAAGACCGGTGTAGGTGGCCAGGTTGGAACGCGGCGTGCGCCCGATCGGCTTCTGATCGACGCGCACGAGCCGCCGGATCGTCTCCATCCCTTCGGCAATATGGCCGCTCGCAGGCGCCGTCGCGGTTGCCAGCAGCGGATCCTGTTCGTCGTCGTCCTGACTGTCGATAACCCTTCCCAGCCGGCTCGCGACCAGTTCCGGCAGCGCCTGGCTCACGAGGCTCGACTTGCCCGAACCCGAGACGCCCGTGACCGTCGTCAGACAGCCGAGCGGAAACGCCACGCTCAATCCATGCAGGTTGTTGCGGCTGATATTCGCGAGTCGCAGCCATCCTGCCGCATTGCGCGGCGTGTGATCGGCGCGCTCAGGCGCAGCGAACAGATGACGGCGCGTGTGTGACGCTTCGACCGTCGCGAGACCTTCGGGCGGACCGCTATAGACCACATGCCCGCCCGCTTCGCCGGCGGCTGGCCCGACGTCGACCAGCCAGTCGGCGCGACGCATCATCTGCAGATCGTGTTCGACGACGAACAGCGAATTGCCCGCTGCTTTCAGTGCCTGCAGCGCGCTGAAGAGCGCTTCGCCATCGGCGGGATGCAGACCGGCCGATGGTTCGTCGAGCACATACACGACGCCGAACAGCTGCGACGACAGTTGTGTGGCAAGCCGCAAACGCTGCAATTCGCCCGAAGACAGCGTCGGCGTACTGCGATCGAGCGCCAGATAACCCAGGCCGAGATCGATCAGCGTCGTCAGGCGCTCCAGCAGCTCGTCCGCAATGCGTTGCGCGGCGAGGCGCTTCTCTTCCGACTGGTTCGGCGTACGCCTCACGTCGGGCGAAGCTTTATGCATCGAACCGCCCGCAGCAACCCGCCTGTCGACGGCATCGCGCATCGCGCTTTTGCTGAGCACGCCGGCATGGTCCGTCGTCGTCGCGCTTGCCCATTCGCCGCGCGCAATCGGTTCGAGAATCGAAGCGAGTTCCGACAGCGGCAACTGCGAAAACTCGCCGATGTCGAGACCCGCGAATTTCACCGACAGCGCTTCTTTCTTCAGCCGCTTGCCGTGACAAGCCGTGCACGCATTGCCGACCATGTATTGCGACACGCGCTTTTTCATCAGCGCACTCTGGGTGTTCGCAAAGGTGTGCAGCACGTAGCGGCGCGCGCCCGTGAACGTGCCCTGATAGCTCGGCTCGTCCTTGCGTTTGAGCGCGGCGCGCGTCTCTTTCGGCGTGAGGCCCGCGTAGACAGGCACCGTGGGCTGCTCGTCGGTGAAGAGGATCCAGTCGCGGTCTTTCTTCGGCAGATCGCGCCACGGCGTGTCGACGTCGTATCCGAGCGTCACCAGAATGTCGCGCAGATTCTGACCGTGCCACGCGGGCGGCCACGCGGCGATCGCGCGCTCGCGGATGGTCAGCGTGTCGTCGGGCACCATCGACCGTTCCGTCACCTCGTACACGCGGCCCAGTCCATGACAGACGGGACACGCGCCCTGCACGGTGTTCGGCGAGAAGTCTTCGGCGAACAGCATCGGCTGCTTCGGCGGATAGGTGCCCGTGCGCGAATACAGCATGCGCACGAGGCTCGACAGCGTCGTGACGCTGCCCACCGAAGACCGCGCGCTCGGCGTGCCGCGTTGCTGTTGCAGCGCGACTGCGGGCGGCAATCCTTCGATCGCATCGACCTCCGGCACGCCGACCTGCTCGATCAGACGCCGCGCATAAGGCGCCACCGATTCGAAGTAGCGCCGTTGCGCTTCCGCGTACAGCGTGCCGAACGCCAGCGACGACTTGCCCGAGCCCGACACGCCGGTGAACACGACGAGCGCGTCGCGGGGAATCTGCACGTCGACGTTCTTCAGATTGTGCTCACGCGCGCCGCGCACGCGTACGAAACCGGTGGCGTTGTCGGAGGGCGGCGTAGTCGAACGGGGCTTGCTGCGGCGGACGTCCATGTCGATCGATAGGGATGAGTGCGGATGATGGAATTGGCGAACGCATTATCGCAAGGCGGCGCGCAAACGTTGTGCCTTCCCTTCGGACATGCGTCGATGTGTCCGCGTCGGTGTAAACCCCGATCAAACGTGCATTCAAAATGCCCGTTATTCATATTGCGAAGCTCGATCGCCGACCTGCTCTTCTGTTGCACGGCACCGCTCCCGTCTGCATCCGGGCCTCTCGTGGCACCCTGATCTCACGCGGCACCGACTCGGATTCTCCGTTTATCTGTCTCCTCGTCCGGCGTGCCTCTGCGTGAGATGCGATGCACATTAGAGCCTTTCCCTTTCATGGACGCAGCTGGAACCCACAATCAGACAGCGCCGGTGCTGAGCCGGCATTTCGCCAGGACGGCGGCCATTTTGCTGGCCGCCGCGCTCGTCGTTTGCCTCGCCGTCGGCGCAACCATCGCCGCGACCTCGTCGCGCGGCGAGGATGACCAGCGGCTGCGCGACGCGCTGGCCGTGACGTCTGAACTCGAAACACTGCTCACGCTTCACGTCGCAGCCAACACGGATTTTCTCGAAGGCGTCGGCATAGCGGGCTACAGTTCGCGCGGATGGCCGATCCGGCGCGCCGCCGCCGTCGCCGGTACGTACGACCGGCTGGAACGCGAACTCGCGGGAGGCGCGGGCGCGCTGCAGAAGCTCCGGCAATTGCGTGGACTGAGCGCGGCATGGCCGCAGGAACTCGACTCGGCCGCGCGAAATCTCGCGCTCGCCAGTGCGGGCACCGTCGTTCAGCCGACGCTGCTGCAGCACGCGAACCGCACGCTCAGTTCCATCATGACGCTCATCTCGGACCTGCGAAGCGAGGAACGCGCGCAGATCGCCGGCATGCAGTTTCGCGCCCAGGCGCAACTGGTCCGGCAGAGAATTTCGCTGGCCGTCGCCTCGGCAGCGGGCGCGCTCCTGCTGCTGTTCGCGTTGTTCACCCGTCAGCGCGCATCGCTCACGAAGATCACGTCGCAGATCGTTGCCAGCGAGGCGCAACGGCGCTTTCGCGATTACTTCGAACAGCATCCCGTCTCGATGCTGATCTTCGACGTCCACACCTACGAGATCCTGACCGCCAACGCAGCGGCCCAGCGTCAATACGGGGCCACGCTGGAGCAACTGCGCTCCCTGCCCGCCGACCAGCTTCGTCCGCCTGCGGATGTCGATGAATTTCGCCGTGATCTTCAAGGGCATATCGAGTCGGGCAATCGCGGCGGCGCGGCGGGCGTGCGACGGCATCGGCGGGCAGACGGCGAGATTTTTTTCGTCGACGTCACCTATCACCTGCTGGATTTTGCCGGACGCGAAGCATGCTTCGTCACCGCGCATGAGGTCACCGCGCACGAGCACGCGAAGGAAAGCCTGCGAGTCCGCAGCCGCGCGCTCGATGCGTCGAAGAACGCGGTCATCATCTCGCACAAGATCGACGGCAACAGCACGATCACGTATGTCAACGCAGCCTTCGAACGGATCACGGGACGTTCGGCGGCGGAAGCGATCGGTGCCGAACTATGGAATCTGATCGGCTGCGACAGTTCCACGCCCGACGCGCGCTCGATACGCATGGCCATGCGCGCGGAATGCGAAGGCGCGTGCCTGCTCCAGTGCCGCAGGCTCGACGGCTCCGTCTACTGGATCGATTTGCACATCGCGCCCGTGCTCGACGAACAGGATCGTCCGACGCATTTCGTGACCATATTCAGCGACGTGTCCGAACGCGTCCTTTACCAGGAGCAATTGCGCACCCAGGCAAACGAAGATGCGCTGACGCGTCTTCCAAACCGGCTCGGTCTGAAGGCGACCCTCGCCAGCCTGTTCGAGCGCGCGGTCGCGGAAGGCAACAAGCTTGCACTCGTTTTTCTCGATCTCGACAACTTCAAGGAAGTCAACGATACGCTCGGACACACGGCCGGCGATCAGGTGCTGTGCGAAGTGGCGCGGCGTCTGTCGGGCACTGTGTCGCACAATGAAATCGTGGTCCGCTATGCTGGCGACGAATTCGTCGCGGCGCTCTACGGACGCGGCGACGTCGACAGCTTCATGGCAGCGGCAACGGCGATGAAAGAAACGCTGACGCACAGCCTTGCCGTCGGCAACCGGCTGATCGTGCCGCAGGCGAGCGTCGGCGTTGCGGTGTTCCCTGACCATTCCACCGATCCCGACACGCTGCTGAAGTATGCCGACGCCGCGATGTATCGCGCGAAGTCGGCGGGACCGAACAGCATCTTGCTGTTCAACCATGAGATCGCCATCCAGGACATCCGGCGCGCGACGCTGGCGCAAGCGCTGCGACATGCGGTGGCCGCCGACGCCTTCTCGCTCGCCTATCAGCCCAGAGTCGATCCGGCGACGGGCAAGGCGACGGGATTCGAAGCGCTGGTTCGCTGGCGCGACGCGGAACATGGCGACATCAGTCCGTCCGTGTTCGTGCCGATCGCCGAGGAAACGGGCCTCATCGTGCAGATCGGGCAATCGGTGCTCGAGCGCGCCTGTCGACAGACGCGGCTATGGGCCGATCTGTATCCCGACATCGTCGTGTCGGTGAATGTATCGCCCGTGCAGTTCGAACGCTCCGATCTGCCCGCGATGATCGCCGCCACGCTGGAGCGCACGGGCGTCGACGCACGCAATATCGAACTGGAAATCACCGAAGGCGTGCTGATGGCGCCCGGCTCGCTGGGAACGTTACGCGCGCTGCGAGAGATGGGACTGTCGATCGCCATCGACGATTTCGGTTCCGGCTATTCGAGCCTCGGCTATATCCGCAGCTTCCTTGCGGATCGCGTCAAGCTGGACATGTCGTTCGTGCGCGGCATCGGGCGCTCTCACGCCGATGAAGTGATCGTCAAGGCCGTCCTCGCCATGGGCCGGACGCTCGGCATGCGCGTGGTTGCAGAAGGCGTCGAAACGCCCTGCCAGCTCGAGTTTCTGCTCGACAACGGCTGCGACGAAGTGCAAGGCTACTGGTTCGCTCGCCCGATGGATGCCGCGGCCGCGCACGCGTATCTCGTCCACGACATGCGTGATGTCAGCGACATTCAAAGCACGATCTGCACACCCAGTTCGACGACGTCTTCCGGTTTGAGTCCGTAGTATTCCGCGCTGGACGCCGAATGGAACGACATCATTGCAAACAGCCGTTCGCGCCAGCGCATCATCTCGCCTTTCGCGCAGCCCTTCACGACTTCGTCGCGTGGCAGAAAGAACGTCGTATGAGCAGGATCGTAGCGCCACGCGCCTAATTCGCCGCTCAGCGATTCGAGCAGCTTCGGCAGATTCATACGCTCGACGAAGCCGTGGCGCGCGATGATCTCGTAGCATCCGTTGCCAAGATCGCGCGTTTCAATGCGCGTTTCTTCGTCGATGCGCGGCGCGGACTCCGACACGTTCGCGAAGAAGATCGCCGTCTCGTGCATCACGCCGTTGTGCCGGACATTGCTCTTCAATGCAGCGGGCGTCATACCCACCTGGTTCCCGGGATAGACGGCCGTGCCGCGCACGCGCGCGGGAGGCGTTTCAGAATTGAGCGTGTCGCGCAGAAAGGCGTCCAGCGGTTCCGAGCGTTTCGCGTGCGAGGCAGCAAGCTCTCGCCCGCGGTTCCACGTCGACATCAGCACGAACAGCACCAGACCGACCGAGACGGGGAACCAGCCGCCGCCCGGTATCTTCGGGATGTTCGCCGCGACGAGCGTCAGATCAACGATGAGCAGCGGCACGCCGACGAGCGCCGCGCGCGACGCCGACCAGCCCCACACGTTGCGCGTTACGCTCGCCATCTGGATCGTCGTGACGAGCATCGTGAGTCCGACGGCGATGCCGTAGGCGGAAGTCAGTCGCGCCGAACTCCGGAAGACCAGCACGAGGAACAGCACCGACACGAACAGGATCGCGTTGACGGCGGGAGAATAGACCTGGCCGCGTTGCTCCTTCGATGTTTCGACGATCCGCATGCGGGGCAGGAAACCGAGTTCGATCGCCTGACTCGTCATCGAGAATGCCCCTGAAATCACGGCCTGCGAAGCGATGATCGTCGCCAGCACCGTGATCAGCACGCCGGGGATCAGCGCCCAAGAAGGCAGCGCGCGAAAGAAAGGCTGCGCGACCGCGCCCGGTACGAACAGCAACGTGGCCGCCTGCCCGAAATATCCAATGATGATGGAAGGAAACACAATGGCGACGAGCGCGATACGGATCGCTTTGCGTCCGAAGTGGCCGATGTCCGCATAGAGCGCTTCCGCGCCCGTCAGCGCGAGAATCACCGCGCCGAGAATCGTGAACGCGATCCCGGGGCGAGCGACCGCCAGCGAGACAGCCCATTGCGGCGACAGCGCTTTCAGAACGGCGGGATGCTGCGCGATCCGGTAGATGCCCACCGCCGCGAGCGACACGAACCAGACGCCCATGACGGGCCCGAACAGATGGCCGACCGCCGTGCTGCCGCGATGCTGAAGCGCGAACAGCGCGATCAGGATCGCCGCCGCGACGGGTACGACCCACGGACCGAACGCAGGACTGATTTCCGTCAGACCTTCGACCGCCGACAACACCGACACGGCGGGCGTGATCATCGAGTCGCCGTAAAACATCGCGGCGCCGAACAAGCCGGCCAGAAGCAGGCTGCGCGGCACGTGTCGCCGCGACTTCTGGTAGCCCGAGCGAACCAGTGCAGTCAACGCGATGATGCCGCCCTCGCCTTCGTTGTCGGCGCGCATCACATACAGCCCGTACTTGAGCATCACGACGATCACGACGGCCCACACGATCGTCGACAGCACGCCCATCACGATCTGCACATTCACCGAGCCCGCATCGACGACGGCTTGTCGCAACGCGTAAATCGGGCTCGTGCCGATGTCTCCGAATACGACCCCCAGGGCGCTGAGCACCAGCGCGCCGCTGGGGGTATCGCTGCGCGGCGTCGAAGCGTGCTGACGATCGGTTAGCTTTTTGAGCATCGGCAAAGGCGGGCCCGTCGCGTCAGAGGCTCCTCACGCGCTCCCAGCCGTGCCGCACGGCAGCCTTGAACCGTTCCCATCCGCTCTCCGGATAGCGCGACTCCCAATTTTCGCGCGCACTCTGCTCCACTGATTGCCAGTCCTGTTCGCGATACCGCTCGTCCTGTCCGAGCGTGGTTCCATGTGTGTACGCGCGGCGGTACTCGTCGTACGAAGAACCCGTGTTCGCATAGCGGGCGTCGTAGTCCTTGCGAAATTCATCGTCGTAGGGAAATTCTTCCAGCGGCGTGCCCATGATCGGATCGCCGACGAGGCCGGTACGCGGTGTCGGTTCTGCTGCTGCAATGGCTTCGCGGGCTTCGTTGCTGTCGGACGGGCGGGCGTTGCGGGACTTCATGTCGTCAGTCACGCCTGCCGTCGAACGTGCGATTCCGACGTCGGGTACGGCCGACATCGATTGCTGCTGCCGCTGCCCTGCGGACGAGCCGTAGCCCGTTCCTTCCGTGCGCGTCGTGACCTGCTGCATCCCGCTGACCATGTTGGGCTGAGATGCCGTAAAAGCGGTTTGCTTTTGCGCGCTATCGTCGACAGGGACGGGTTCCATTGCGTCGCCCGGCATCGATGTGTCGTCGGCATCCACCTCGTATTCGTCGACCATCAACGGTACCTGCTGTGACGTCGAACCTGCCCGATCCGCGGAAATACCGGATCCGTTTCGCCACGCGGCGGTCCGTTCCTCGATATCGGCCGCGCCGGCGCGGCGCATGACATCGCGCGCCATATCGACCTGCATTTCGGAAACATCGGCGCTGAGAATCGTTCCGCCGCGGCGTACGAATTCGCGGTAATCCTCGGCTTCCGGCGGGTACTCGCCGCTTTTGAAAAGGCGCGCAAACAGCTGCTCGAGCCGGTCGAACACGGGCGTATGCTGGCCGACGGCGGCGCCGCCCGGCGCGTAGACCCGCGGGCCCTTTTCGACGGGCGCTTCGACGGACAGCGAGTAAATGGCGATATCGGCCTGGGCGACACCCGCCGCGTTAAGCGACTGCTGGGCCGCACGCGCATCGGCGTGGCTGTCGTACACCCCCATGACGGTCTGTCTCATGATGTCTCCCTGAACGAAGGCGGAGCGGCCTCCAGGCCGCGGTATGGGAGACGGATGCAACGCGTGTGCCCGCAGGGTGAAACGATGTGCCGGATTTACGGACTCGACGACACGGCTAGTACCTTCAGTTCATTGAATCAGACGAATTTGCAGGAGGGCTCGCAACTTTTGAGCTGCAACTGGCCTCAAGCCGGCTCCATCCCATACCCGAGCTTCGCATCGTGCGCAGCGGGCGACGCGAGAAACGCGATCAGCGCCCGAGCGTCGTCCCGTCGCTGCGTCGTGCCGCAGATGGCAGCCGAGAAAATCGTCGTCGATTGAATATCGGGCGGCAGCAGACCGACCACGCTAATGCCATCGACATGCATCAACTCGCTGAGCTGCTGAAAACCGATATCGACTTCGCCACTCGCGACGAGCGAACCGACGGGCACACCGGGCGGCGCCTGGACGATGCGCGGCATCGAAGAATCCGCGCCGATTCCCCAGCCTTCGAACAGCTTCAGCAAGTACGTGCCGCTCGGCCCGGTCGAATAACCGACGGCGCGCGCATTCGTCACGGCACGGCGCACGGCCGCCCCGCTGCCGATAGCAGGCAACGCCGCGCCCGCCTTGACTGCGACAGCAATCCCCGAGCGCACGAGATCCACGCGGCTATGCGGATCGACGCGCCCGGCGGCGGCGAGACGCTCGATGGCATCGGAGGCCAGCACGACGACGTCGTATGGCTCGCCTTCGAGCACGCGCCGCGCGGCCTCCACGCCGCCCATCGACTCGACCTCGACCTGCTCACCCGTCGCGCGCCGATACGCTTCGACGAGATCGGCTAGCAACTGACGCGTCGCCATCGACGAAACGACTTTCAACGGCGTCGAGCCCGGCGCGTTGATCATCACCCGCGCCTCAGTCGATATAGCGCAGTCCCGCTTTTTCGAGCGGACCGCGCATGTTGTACATGTCGAGGCCGAGCACGCCCGACGCCAGCTTCGCGCGCTTCTCTTCTTCAAACGACTCGCGCGCCACAGCCTTTTCCAGCACCTGTGCCGCCAGTGCCTCGGGTACTGCAACCACGCCATCGTCATCCGCGACGACGACATCGCCCGGATGCACCAGTCCGCCCGCGCACACCACAGGAATGTTCACGGAGCCGAGCGTCGCCTTCACGGTGCCCTTCGACGAAATCGCCTTGCTCCACACGGGAAACTGCATGTCGGTGAGCACGCGCACGTCGCGCACGCCGCCGTCGATGATCAGCGCACGCGCGCCGCGCGCCTTGAAGCTCGTCGCGAGCAGGTCGCCGAAGAAGCCGTCCGTGTTGTCCGTCGTGCAGGCTGCGACGACGACATCGCCCGGCTGGATCTGTTCGGCGGCGACGTGCAGCATCCAGTTGTCGCCCGGTTGCAGCAGCACCGTGACGGCCGTGCCGCCGACCTGCGCGCCCGAATAGATCGGCCGCATGTACGGCTTCAGCAGACCGACGCGTCCCATTGCCTCATGCACCGTCGCGCTGCCGAGCGCGCCGAGTTTCGCCGCGACGTCGCCGTCCGCGCGTTTGATGTTGCGATACACCACTCCGAGTTCGTACATGTTCACTTTCCTTGAGCTTTGAGCGCGGCATCGAGACGCGGATACACGCGCCGTGCGTTGCCTTCGTAGATCTTGTAGCGCTGTTCGGGATTCATATCGGCGGCTTCGACGTAGCGCTTCGTATCGTCGAAGTAATGGCCCGTCTGCGGATCGATGCCGCGCACCGCGCCGATCATCTCGCTCGCGAACAGGATGTTGTCGACGGGAATCACGTTGGTCAGCAGATCGATGCCCGGCTGGTGATACACGCAGGTATCGAAGAAGATGTTGTTGAGCAGATGCTCCTGCAACGGCGGCTTCTTCATTTCCTGCGCGAGTCCGCGGAAACGTCCCCAGTGATACGGCACCGCGCCGCCGCCGTGCGGAATCACGAAGCGCAGCGTCGGGAAATCGCGGAACAGGTCCGACGTCAGGCATTGCATGAACGCAGTCGTATCCGCGTTCAGGTAGTGCGCGCCCGTCGTGTGGAAGCAGGCGTTGCAGCTTGTGCTCACATGAACCATCGCGGGAATGTCGTACTCGACCATCTTTTCGTAGATCGGGTACCAGTAGCGGTCGGAGAGCGGTGGGCTCGTCCAGTGACCGCCCGACGGATCGGGATTCAGATTGATCGCGACATTGCCGTACTGCTCGACGCACTTCACGAGTTCGGGAATGCAGGTGGCAACGTCCACGCCGGGGCTTTGCGGCAGCATCGCGGCGGGAATGAAATGCTCGGGAAACAGCTGGCTCACGCGATAGCACAGCTCATTGCAGATCGCGGCCCACGTGCTCGACACCTCGAAGTCGCCGATGTGATGCGCCATGAAGCTCGCGCGCGGGCTGAACACGGTCAGATCGAGACCGCGCTCGCGCATCAGACGCAACTGGTTCTGCTCGATCGATTCGCGCAGTTCGTCGTCGGTGATGTGCAGTTCGGATGCCTTCGGCATGTCCGACGGATTATTGATGCCAGCAATCTGGCGGTTGCGCCACGCTTCCAGCGCTTTTGGCGCGGTCGTGTAGTGGCCGTGAATGTCGATGATCATCGTTGTTCCCAATCGCTTGATGCCTGCTTGATGCCTGCTTGATGCTTGCCTGATGCCCTGATTCAGGTGCATGCCGCCCGATTGCGGCATGCGCCCTTCAACCGTCGAGCCTAGTGCGCTGCGTTCGCAGACACTGCCGGCCCGTCAACCTGTTTGCGCTGCGTGACCTGGACAGCGATCGCCGCGAGCGTCGCCGGCACGGCCAGCATCGCGAGGATCGCGCCGAATTGCCAACCGAGTCCGAGCAACGCGCCGCCAACCGCCGACCCGAAGATGCTGCCGAAGCGGCCCATGCCGAGCATCCAGCTGACGCCCGTCGCACGCGCCACCGTCGGATAACGGCCCGGCGCATACGCGTTGAGGCCCGTCTGCGCGCCGCTCATGCAGAAGCCCGCAGCGAACACCAGCAGCGCCAGCGACGACGACAGCGCACCCATCCAACCCAGCGCGAGCACGAACACCGCACCGCCAACGTAAGCCACGCTGATCACATGCGCCGGACGCGTCTTGTCCATGATCCAGCCGACCAGCACCGCACCGATCGTGCCGCCGATCTGGAACATCGCCGTCACGTTCGCCGCTGCCGTCACCGACAGACCTGCGTCCTTGATCAGCGTCGGCAGCCAGCCCGTCAGCAGGTAGATCACGAGCAGGCCCATGAAGTACGTGACCCACAGCGCGAGCGTCGTTGCACCGTAGCCATGCGAGAACAGCACGCCGATCGGCTTGCGCGTCGGCAGCGGCGGTTCCGTCGAGATGAACTTCTCATCGCCGGCAAACTTCTCGCCCGTCACGCGGCCGAGCACGGCACCGATGCGTGCAGCGGGCGCACCGCGCACCGCGAGCAGTCGCGCCGATTCAGGCAGCAGCCAGATTTGCAGCGGAATCAGCACGAGCGGCAATGCACCGCCGAAGATCAGCACCGAGCGCCAGCCGTGCTCGGGAATCAGCCAGCCCGCCGCGAAACCGATCAGCGCCGAGCCCAGGTTGAAGCCCGTGAACATGATCGTGATCAGCAGCGCGCGCTTGCGTTGCGGCGAGTACTCCGACAGCAGCGTCGTCGAGTTCGGCATCGCCGCACCCAGACCGATGCCCGTCAGAATGCGCAGCACGGCCATCGATACGGGCGACTGCGTGAACGCCGTCATGATCGTGAACACGCCGAACAGAAACACCGACGAGATCAGCACCCACTTGCGCCCGAAACGGTCCGATGCCGGACCCGCAGCAAGCGCACCGATCACGAGGCCGATCGGCGCCGCGCTCATCACGAGGCCGAACTGCGGACGCGAAATGCCCCAGTCGTGAATGATGGAAGGCGCGACGAAGCCCATGATGGCCACGTCCATCCCGTCCGCCGTGACGGCCAGGAAACACAGCGCCACCAGTAGCCACTGATAGGCCGAAATATGGCGTTCGTCGATGAACGCCTTGATGTCAATCGTCTTGCTCGCCGGCATCTGTAGTCTCCTTAAGTGCGGCGCGTGTCGGCTGGCGTGTCGTGCGATTCATGTTGTCCGCACGTCGCGCCAGTTACGGCAACGCATTGGGCCGTCAGCCCTTGTTGATGTCCTTGGCTTTTTCCGCGTCTTCCCACGCGGCTTTTGCAGCGGTTTTTCCCGCTACCGAATAGAGCGCGCCGGGCGCGTTGCGGGTCTTCTGAAACTCTTCGAGCGTCTGGCCGCGCATCGCTGCGTAGATGTGCAGGTTCGATACGCCCGTCACCGCGCCGAGCTTTTCGAGCATGAAAAAGATCACGCCGTAGTGAAGCAGGCCGCGCCAGTCGCGTCGGCGGATGAGATCGCGCTCCTGTTCGCTCAAACCTGCTGCCTCGAAGCTCGCTTCGGGATCGGCGATGAACGCTTCGCGATGCGCGGGCTCGACCATCCGGTGCAGATAGTCGTTGATGCGATACGCCTTCACCGCCGTTTCGATACTGAACGGATACGTGCCCTCCAGCTTCTCGACGTTCGTCAGTTCGACGGCCATGCGTTCGCGATGACGTTCGACGACAGCGGGCCGCGTGTCGGCGCCCTGACCTTCGTAGATCGCCGTCGCGATGCCCGCCATCGACGGCAGGTAGTAGCTGCGGTGCTTGCAGACCACATTTGCGGGCAGCGCGCCGCGCATCGTCAGCCACATGATCACTTCCGCGCCTTCGTAGCCGCCGAGTTCCGCATACTCGGCGAGCGTCATGCCTGCGAGCTGTTCGGGATCCTGTTCGAGCAGATCGAGAAAACGGTGATCCCACGGCGTGTTGTTGAAGCCCGAGCGCTCGCCGTGCACCTGATGCGACAGACCGCCCGTCGCAACGATCGCGACGTCGAGATCTTCCGGGTAGCTCTCGACTGCACGTCGCAGCGCCTGGCCGAGCTTGTAGAAACGGCGCGCGCTCGGCACGGGCAATTGCAGCACGCCCATTTGCAGCGGCACGAGCTTCACGGGCCATTCGGGCTTGTGCGGACACAGCATCGACAGCGGCGAGAAGCAGCCGTGATCGAGCGGCTTGTTCTGAAAGAACGACATGTCGAATTCGTCCGTCATCAGCGACTTGCCGACGTGCGCGGCGAATTCGGGGTGGCCTTGAATCGACGGCAGATCGCGCGGTCCGCCGCCTTCGTCGGCCACGTTCCATTCCTGACCGACGCCGAGTGCGAACGCGGAGTAATGGTCGAAGAAGAACGACGTCACGTGATCGTTGTAGATCAGCAGCAGAACATCGGGACGCTTCTCCGCGAGCCAGTCCGCGAGCGGCGCGAAGTTCTCGAAGATGGGCGCCCACACGGGGTCGTCCCGCTTGTTCTTGTCGAAGGCAAACCCGATGGTGGGCGTGTGTGAGGCCGCAATGCCTCCGATGATCCGTGCCATGCCAAAACTCCTTGGTGCTAGTACTTTCCTGCCAACGGGCGTCGATACGTCCGTCTGTCTATCGTTTCTGCGGGTCGAGCATTCGCTTGACGACCAGCGCGAGCGGAACGGTGAACACGAAATGCGACATGAAGCCGCCGATGATCACGTTCGGATCGAAGTAATTCGGGTGATTGCTCGATGCAATCATGATCAGCACGTGCATCACGATCCACGCGAATATCGCGTAGAACAGCGCGATGAACGTCGCTTCGTAACCGCGCCGGCGGAAATACGGCCAGATCGCGGCGAACAGCACACCCCAGCTGAGCGCGAACACAAAATGGATACCCGTGCCGAGCAGATAGGCCCAAACGCCGAGCGCATCCTGCACGCTCTTGCCGAACACGAGACCCGTCGCGTTGCGCGGAATGCCCGCGAGCGGCATCAGATGCTGCGCGCCGACCCAGACCAACGCTTCGTAAACCCAGATCAACACCGCGCCCGTCAGACCGCCCGCCAGCCCTGCGCGGATCGTGTCCTTCACACTGTGACGATCCGCTTCGGGATTGCCGAGGTGCCGGCTCGAATCATTGCTGCTGGTAGCAAAATGACTGCCCATGTCTCCTCCTGTGTAGTCGCATCGAACCGAACAATCGCCGGTCTGTATGGGATACGAAGTACAAACCCAGCTTAGCGTTGCAGGAAGTCAGGGTAAATACCGGGTGGAGTGGGTTTGGCGGCGTCCGGACAACGGTCCGGAGAGAACGGAGGGAGGTATGAAGATACCGGGAGGCCCGCGTAGAAGGCATTCCACGGTATCCCGTGCGAATGCCGTGCGCCGTATCGGCTCACGGCTCGCGTGTTGGGCTCATAAACAAAACAGATGGCTTAATAGCGACTCTGTGTGGGTACGGGTGCAAGCGGGCGTCAGGGCTTGCTGAAACCGGCGTGCAAAGGGGCCGCGCCCATTGCGTAGTTCGCGAAGCCCGGCGGCAATTCGCTTGCCACCCCGACGGATTCACGAAGGCGATCCGCGCGATATGCATTGGGTGCGACGCCGAATTCCTTACGAAATTCTCGCCCCATATGCGAGGCGTCCGCGAAGCCGCAGATCGCCGCGATCTCCGCCACGGTACGATCCGAATCCGTCAGCAGCCATGCGGCCGTCCGCAGCCGCATGCGTCTCGCGTACGCGAGCGGCGACTCGCCCGTTTGCGTCTTGAAGAGGCGCTGCAAATGACGCACCGACATGTCGACGCGTGCGGCCAGTTCATCGAGACTCAACGGCTGCCCGATGTGCTGCTCCATCAGATGCACCACACGCTTCACGCGCGGATGCGTCACCGGTTTCGTGCCGGGCGGATGCGGTTGCGGCGCGCTCGCCCGCTGCGCATCTTCGACGAGAAGAATGCGCAGCGCCTTTTGCACGGTCGCGGCATCGACATGCCGCTGCAGAATCGCGGCGGCCACATCGATCGATGCGCGCCCGCCCGAACACGAAATGCGCCGTCGATCGATCACGAACAGACGGTCCGCGACGAGCAGCGTCTCGTCTGCATCGGGAAAGCGCGCGAGGTAGTCCCAGTAGTGAAACCAGCTGACACACACGCGATGCCCGTCCATCACGCCCGCGCGTGAAAGCGCGAACACGCCGGTGCAAATGCCGACCAGCGTCGACGAGCCAGCGGCGGCGCGGCGCACGAATTGAAGCGTCGCGTCGCTCGCACCAGGCCCGGAATGCAGCAGTCCGCCGATCACGACGACGTAATCGAATGAGCCGGCGTCGTCGAAGGTTTGCCACGGCTGGATCTGGATGCCGCAACTCGCTCTGACGGGCGTCAGCGTTTCGCCGACAACCGTCCATGCGCACCGCACCGGCTTGCTGAAATCGCCTTCGTCGCTTGCGAGGCGCAACAGATCGACGAAACCGGAAAACGCCGTCAGCGTGAAATTCGGCAGCAGGACGATGCCAAACGTCACGGGCCGCGTTTTCCCGGCGACGACGACAGGCTTTCTCGACGTGCCGACAGCGCGCACGCCCGAGCCGAATTGATCCGTCACGATGCGCATGGCGGATTACTCGTCGGCCAGAGGTGCACGCGACGTCTCGCGGCTCGCGCTCATCGCAATCAACGCGACGACGGACGCGCCCACCAGATACCACGCGGGCGCGAGCTTGCTGCCCGTCGCGCCGATCAGCCACGTCGCGACCAGCGGCGCCGTGCCGCCGAACAGCGCGTTGGCCGCATTGAAGCAGAACGCGAACCCACTGTAACGCACACGCGTCGGGAAGATCTCCGACAGGAAGCAAGGCAGCGTGCCGTCGTTCATCGTCAGCAACGCACCGAACGCAATCTGGATCGCGACGATCGTCATGAAGCCTGCGCCCGCCAGCCCCTTGAAGAGCGGCACCGTCAGCACCGCAAAGAGGATCGACGCGCCGATCAGCATCGACTTGCGTCCGAGCCGATCGGACAACGCGCCCATCAGGAAGATCAGCCCGATATACGCCGTCAGCGAAATCGTCGCTGCGATGAACGACGCTGTCTCGTCCATCCCGAGTTCCGTCGACAGATAGGTCGGCATGTAGCTCAGCACCAGATAGAACGCGACGGCATTCAGGCAGGTCACGCCGAACGCGATCACCATCTTCATCCGATGCTTGCCGAGCAGTTCTGCGATCGGTGCGCGCGCCACGTGGCTCTGTTGTTCGAGCGCCTTGAAACGCGGCGTGTCTTCGAGCTTCACGCGAATGTAGCGGCCGATCAGACCGAACGGCGCGGCGAGCAGAAACGGCAGACGCCAGCCGAACGCATGCAGTTGCTCGCTGCTCAGCACGGCATGCATGATCGCGATCAGAATCGAGCCGAACAGCAGGCCCGCCGCGGTGCTGGCGGGCACGATGCTCGTATAGAAGCCGCGCCGGTTCGACGGCGCATACTCGGCGAGAAACGCCGACGCGCCAGCATATTCGCCGGAAGCGGAAAAGCCCTGGACCACGCGCACGAGTAGCAAAAGCACGGGCGCGAGCACGCCCACTTGCGCGTAGGTCGGCAACAGCGCAATCACGAACGTCGATGCCGACATGATCAGAATCGACAGTGACAGCGAAGCGCGCCGCCCGATCTTGTCGCCGAAATGTCCCCACACGATGCCGCCAATCGGCCGCACGATGAACGAAATGGCGAACACGCCATAGGCCGCGAGCAGCCCCGTGCTGCCGTCCGTCTTCGGGAAGAACACGACGGCGATGATCGTCGCAAGATAGCCGTACGACGCGTAATCGAACCACTCGACGAAGTTGCCGATAAAGCTCGCGCAGGCCGCACGCTTAAGCAGTTTCGGATCGACGGCGGCGTCCGCTGCAGTGTCACCCGTAAGCGTGCCCGTTGATGCGATGCCACGCGTGGAGGACTCTCCATGTACTGCTCTTCTCGTATTCATTGATGCTCTCCAGACCTGACGATGATCGATTGGCTTGAGTGCATGGTAGAAGTCCAATAACGCGGAATATTTCCCCTTTCGACATCGCGCTCGCTGTTTCCGACATCGAGGGTATACGCCAGCGAGCCCATGAAAATAGACGTAAACGCAAAAAAGCCCGCTATCTCCGCGGGCGTTATGCAACGCCTGCGGACATAGAGGGCAACCTCGGACGCGACGGATCAGATCGGGATCAGATCGACGTGGAGTGAACGTCGCCGCGCAGGCGATCGCTAGCCGATGTCGTGATAAACAGCGGATGTTTGCGCGCCAGCAGGAAGTACGCGATACCGCCCGTCAGCAACGAGAACTCGAAGCTCAGATCGCCCCAGCCGAGATAGTCGCGCATCAGCGGGCTTGCATAGGTTGGCGAGTTCGAGAACACGATCGATGCAACGATGCCCAGCATCCACGCGATCATGCCCGGCCAGAAGATTCCGTTCGTGTACCAGTACGCGCCGCTGCCCCACTTCGTCCAGTCGTCCGCACGATAGTGGCCGCCGCGCATGAAGTAGTCGACGACGACGATCGCAGCCCACGGCGCAGTCCAGAAGACCATGTAGTTGAGAAAGACCTGATACATGTCGAAGAACTGGCCATAGAACACGGTCACCACGCGGAACGACAACGTGAACAGCGCGATGATCGCCAGCGACGTCACGCGGTTGATCGGAATGCGCAGCGCGAGCAGACCGAGACCCGCCGTATAACCGTTCGGCACGTTCGCCGCGATGCCGCCCAGAATGATCGCGAACAGCAGCGGCACGATGAACCACGTCGGCAGAAAGCGGCCCAACTGGCTCACGGGATCTTCGCCAAGCGAGCCGCCAAGCGCCGTCGCGAACAGCACCCCGATCACTTCGCAGAACATCAGCGCGACGAACTGTCCGCCGCCTGCCGCCAGCACGATCTTTTTCCAGCTCGTTTCAGCGGGGAAATAGCGGCTGTAGTCAGAGGCGAAATTGGCCCAGCCGATCGGGTAAGAAAACACGATCCCCATTGCGATCAGCCACGTGCTGAACGAGCCGCCGCCATGATTGACCTGCGATGCGATCGCGAGGCTCGTATGCGGCAACACGAACGCGGCAAGCCCCGCGAACAGCACCGCGAGTATCACCGCGATCCATTTTTCGGCGGCGATGATGGTCGCGTGACCGAAGATCGCGAGCACGATTTCCGCAGCGAGAATGATCGCGAGCGATACCCACACCACCGCATGGCTATGAAAACCGCCCATTTTCAGCAGTGTTTCGAGTGCTTGCGTGGCGACGACGGAGTTGATCGAGAACCAGCTCAACGCGGAAATCAGGCTGACGGCTTTCGGCAGAAACGAGCCGAGTTGTCCGAACGAGCTTCGCGACGTCATGATCCCCGACGTGCCCGTTTTCGGCCCCATGATGGTCGTGAGTCCGAGCACGAAGCAGCCGAATGCATTGCCCACCAGAATCGCGAGCAACGCCTGCCACAACGACAGCCCTTGAGACAGCGCCAGCGCGCCCGTGACCACCACCACGTAGTTCGTGTTTGCACCGATCCACATCTTGAAGAGTTCGGCGGGCGTGCCGTGCCGGTCTTCGCGAGGGATCGGATCGATTGCGTGCTGCTCGATGCTCCACGCCTTGTCGGCGTCCACTTCATGCTGCGGGTGACTGCTCTGGTGCGCGCTCATCGCTCTCTCCCGGTTGTCAGGCCCGCGATGCTTTCGCACGCGCTTGCCAGGCTTCGCCCAGTGCCTGCGACATACCTTCGACGCAGACATCGAACAGCAATTTCCCCTTCTCCGCAGACGCATTCGCGGCCGACGACAGACATCCCGATGCGGGCGTCCACTCGGGAATCGGCGGGAATACGTCGTACGGCGGGAACGTCGCGGCCGCGTGCGTGGGCACTTGCGACATGTCCACGAGATGCGGATGCAGATGCAGCATCAGCGAGGTCTCCAGCACGCCGCCATGCTCGACGGCCCAGCCTGGAAATCCATCGGGATAGATGCGCGCAATCGTCTGCTCGGTGACGAAGTCCCAATACGACAGCATCACGACCTGCAAGTCGTGCACGCCTTCCCATTTCAGTTCGCGCAACGCGAGATCGATGCCCTCGACGGCAAACATCGAATTCTCGAAGTGACCGTTGATCAGGCAGATCTTGCGTGCGCCGTGCCGCGCGAATTCCTTGAGAATGTCCTTGATGGTCGATGACAACGTATGACCGTCGAGACTCGTCGTGCCGCACAGATGATTGCCGCCGCCGCTCTTTTGCTGCGACTTGTACCCGTAGGCGATCGCGGGCGCGACCAGCGCGTCGATGTTCTGCGCGACCGCGATGCCGATGGCCGTCGGTAGCAGCACGTCGGGGTTCATCGACATATGCGGCCCGTGCTGCTCCAGCGCGCCGAGCGGAATCAGCACAGGCCAGCCGCCGCCGATACGGCGCGCGTACTCGGGCGCCGCCAGTTCTCCTATCACTACGTTTTGCTTCATGGCTGTTGCCTCCTTCACTTGTCTCGTTCCTGCTGCAATGTCGATATGCGTCGGCGCGATGCGTCACAGTCCGCGATAAACGGGCAAGCGCGCGCACAGTTGCGCGACCTGCTCGCGCACGCTAGCTTCCGTGTTCTCGTCGCCGATGCTGTCAAGCACATCGCACACGAGCGACGCCGTCAGCCGCGCTTCGTTCTCGCCGAATCCGCGCGTCGTGATCGCGGGCGTGCCGATGCGAATGCCGCTCGTCACGAATGGCGACTGCGGGTCGTTCGGCACCGCGTTCTTGTTCACCGTGATATGCGTCCGGCCGAGCGCCGCGTCCGCGTCCTTGCCCGTGATCCCTTTGTCGATGAGATCCACGAGGAACAGGTGATCGTCCGTGCCGCCCGACACTACCTTGTAGCCTCGTTCGATGAATACCGCCACCATCGCGCGTGCATTGTCGAGTGTCTGCTTCTGGTAAGCGGCGAACTCCGCGCCGAGCGCTTCCTTGAACGCCACCGCCTTCGCGGCGATCACGTGCATCAGCGGACCGCCTTGCGTGCCTGAGAACACCATCGCGTTGAGCTTTTTTTCGAGCGCTTCGTTGGCGCGCGCGAGAATCAGGCCGCCGCGCGGACCGCGCAGCGTCTTGTGCGTGGTCGTCGTCACGACGTCCGCGAACGGCACGGGGTTCGGATAGAGGCCTGCGGCGACGAGGCCCGCCACGTGCGCCATATCGACGAAGAGAAGCGCGTCGATACGATCGGCGATCTCGCGAAAGCGCGCGAAATCGAGCACGCGCGAATATGCGGAGAAGCCCGCGACGATCATCTTCGGCCGATGTTCGAGCGCCAGCCGCTCGACTTCGTCGTAGTCGATCAGGCCCGTCGACGCGTCGACGCCGTACTGCACCGCGTTGAATACCTTGCCCGAAAACGACACTTTCGCGCCGTGCGTCAGATGCCCGCCGTGCGCGAGGCTCATGCCGAGTATCGTGTCGCCGGGCGTGAGCAGCGCGAGATAAACGGCTGCGTTCGCCTGCGATCCGCTATGCGGCTGAACGTTCACATAGTCGGCGTTGAACAGCTTCTTGGCACGTTCGATAGCCAGCGACTCGACCACGTCAACATGTTCGCAACCGCCGTAATAACGCTTGCCCGGATACCCTTCCGCGTACTTGTTGGTCAGCACCGAACCCTGCGCTTCCAGCACGCGCGGGCTCGCATAGTTTTCCGATGCGATCAGTTCGATGTGATCTTCCTGTCGTTGACGCTCGCCCTGCATCGCGGCCGACAGTTCGGGATCGAAGCCCGCGATCGTCTGTTCTTTCGAAAACATGTACTACGCCTCCTGCCACAGTGGGTCGCCTGCGGCCTGCGCCGCAGGGTGTCGCGCAACGTGCCGTCAGGCCGCGATGATGTTGTGCTCCGGCCCGTACGCGAAGCCGGTGATGTTCGTCGCGCCCTTCTCGCCGATCACGAGAATGTCGTGCTCGCGATAACCGCCCGCGCCCGGCTGACCTTCCGGCAGCATGATCATCGGTTCCATCGACACGACCATGTTCGGCTCCAGCACGGTGTCGATGTCTTCGCGCAGCTCGAGCCCCGCTTCGCGGCCGTAGTAATGCGACAGCACGCCGAACGAATGGCCGTAGCCGAACGTGCGGTACTTCAACACACCGTACTCGGCGTAGATCTTGTTGAGTTCGTTCGCGATGTCGCCGCAGCGCGCGCCCGGCTTGATCAGCTTGAGACCCGCTTCATGCACTTCGACGTTGATCTTCCAGAGCCGCAGATGCTCGTCCGGGCAATGATCGAAGAACATCGTGCGTTCGAGCGCCGTGTAGTAGCCGGCGATCATCGAGAAACAGTTCAGGCTCAGGATGTCGCCCTTCTGCACCTTGCGCGTCGTGACGGGGTTGTGCGCGCCGTCGGTGTTGATGCCCGACTGGAACCATGTCCACGTGTCCATCAGTTCCGAATCGGGAAAACGCCGCGCGATTTCGCGCACCATCGCCTGCGTCGACGCGAGCGCCACTTCGTGCTCGGGCACGCCTTCGTGCACGGCCGCCGCGAGCGCCGCACCGCCCACGTCGCAGACGTTCGCGCCATGCTTGATCAGTTCGATTTCTTCTGCCGACTTGATCATCCGCATGCGCATGGTCTGCGCGCTGATATCGACGAATTCGGCGGAAGGCAGCGCCGCTTTCAGTTTAGCCAGCACTTCGACGGGCATCTGATCGAATTCGACGCCCACGCGCCCACGGTTGTCGATTTCGCCCTGCACGGCGCGGAAAAAGTTGTCGCGCTGCCAGTCGGTATAGACCACGTTGTAGTCGCCGACCGTGCGCCGCCACGGCTGGCCGCCGTCGATATTCGCCGAAATCGATACGACCTTCTTGTCCGTCACGACGAGCCCGTATTTGCGGCCAAACGAGCAGTAGAGGAAGTCCGCGTAGTAGTTGATGTTGTGATACGACGTGAACAGCACGGCGTCGATATTTTCGCGCGCCATCAGTTCACGCAGTTTGCCTTGACGGTTCGCATATTCGGCGTCGGAGAAGGTGTGCTTCGCTTTCTCCCCGTTCTCGATCCGGATCAGGTTTTCCAGTTTCATGTGCTCGACTCCTCGGTGAAAAATCCAGTTGAAGTGAGCCTCATGTTAGGGTTCTGCCCGTTTCGAATATTTCTCGAAGCGACACCGGAGTTTTTATTTTCGACATCGAGGGTTAACCACGACCATTCGCGTACTCACGCGCGGCGGCTCGCTGCGGGGTGGTTAGAGCGCCTTCTGATAGCGTCGGCGATCGGCCATCGGGGAGATATGAAACTGCGCCTTGTAGCGCGTCGAGAAGTGCGTCAGCGACGTGAAGCCGGTGCGCGCGCAGACCTCTTCGAGCGGCTTGGCCGTCCGGTAGAGCAACTGCCGCGCGCGCAACAGGCGAATTTCCAGGTACGCCTGTGCTGGCGTCTTGCCGAGCCGCTCGTTGAACCAGCGTTCGAGCTGACGTTGCGAAACGTCGAGAAACGTCGCGATTTCCGCGACTGAAAGCGTTTCCTCCACGTTGCTTTCCATCACCTGCAAGGCTTCGTCGAGTTTCGCGTGCTCGGCGCCGATGTACTGCCGCAGCGACGTGACCTGCCGCTGCTCGTGACTGCGCCGCTCGGCGACCAGCAGTTCGAGCACGCGCGCCGCCAGCGAATGGCTGCCGGGCGGCATGCCGAGCAGATGCACCATCAGATCGAGTGGCGCGACGCCGCCGCTGCACGTATAACGGTCGCGATCGACCTCGTACAGACGATTGGATACGGTGAGCTTCGGAAACTGTTCGAGCAGCACGTCCTGGTCTTCCCAGTGAATCGTGCATCGATAGCCGTTCAGCAGCCCCGCTCGCGCGAGAAAATAGCTGCCTGTATCGAGGCCGCCGAGCGCCGTTCCGCTGCGCGCGTGATAACGCAGCCAGTCGAGCACCGCGCCGATGCCTTTGCGCGGAATCGGATTCGGACCGACGACGAACACGGCGTCGAATTTCCCCGCATCGGCCATCGACGTGTCGGGCATCACGCGGATGCCGTCGCTCGAACAGACGTACTCGTCGCCGGTTCCGATCAGCTGATAGTCGTACACCTTGCGTTCGACGAGCATGTTCGCGATACGCAACGGGTCCACGGCCGTGCCCAGTGCGATCAGCGAAAAGTTGTCCAGCAGCAGGAAGCCGTAGCGCGTGACGCGCAGATCGTGCACGCCCGCCTCGATACGGCTCTCGGGACGTTGCTCAGGTGATGACGACATGGCCGGCCATAGCGGGGGCGATGGTTGAAACCGGCATCATAGCGTCACTTCATTCGACAACCCGGTATCAACGGAAGTACGCCACAAGCTGAAGAATCGTGCCGATACCCGCGATCAGCGTGAACACGGCCGCCAGTACGACGCCTGCCGTTTCCTTGATCTGTTCGGAACGATCGTGCGGGACGCTGTACGTTCTCAGGCGCCCTTCCACCAGGTGATCAGCCAGATACCCTTTGCCAGCCGTTTGACGATAGTTCTTCGTGTTCATTCTGGATCAGTGCCGTAGAGGAACGGGCGACGCGCGATGCGCGGCGCTTGTGTGTGCCACCACAGGTTCTTCGGCGCTGATCCGGAAAACTTTAGAGCTCTCGCGAGGCTGCTCGCGAAATGCCAATGCAGCCGGGAATTACTGATTCGACCCGTCGAAACTCACGACCTCGACCCAGTTCGCACCCTTGCCGACCGGGTACTTGCCGATCTCGCCGAGGTCGCCCGTCTTCGCGTCGATGCGATACACGCTCAAGGTGGGCGACAACTGTCCCACGGCGAACAGATAGTGCCCCGTCGGATCGATGTTGAAACCGCGCGGCTGCTTCTCCGTAGAGAACGTGCCGACGCGCTTCAACTTGCCCGTCGCCGCGTCGATCTTGTACGCCGCGAGCGTGCTCGACGTCCGCTCCGACGCGTACAGGAAGCGTCCGTCGGGCGTCAGGTGGACATCGGCGCCCCACGGTTTATCGCCTGAAAATGCGGGCGGCAGGATCGAGACCGTCTGGATCGGCGTGACCGTATCCGACGCGCGATTGAACGACAGCACGTGCAGCTTGCCGTCGAGTTCGTCGATCAGATACACGAAGCGTTGATCGTGCGAAAACACGAAGTGACGCGGCCCCGACTTTTCCGGCAGCTTGTACGCAGGATCGTGGTCTTCCGTCAGATGCCCTGTCGATGGATCGAATTTCAGGCGCAGCCACGCGTCCGAACCGAGCACCGATGCGAACGCGTAACGGTTGTCGGCGGACGTGCGGATTGCGTGAGCCATCGGTCCCGTCTTGATGGTCTGCTGCACGTCCTTCGCAACGCCATCGGCGCCGATCGCGTTGACCGCGAGCATGTTGCCGCCGTAGGACGCCGAAAACAGATAGCGCCCCGTGGCGTCCGTCGATACATAAGCCATGCTGTCGGCGAGCGGCGCGCGGCCCAGTTCGATCAACTTGCCGTCGAGCGGATTGATCGCGAAACTCACCACGCGATACGGCGTGGAACGCAAGCCCGCATACAGACGATGCCGGTCCGGCGACAACGCCATCGGCATCACCGTGCCATCGACGGACACGGTTTCGACGGAAGTCAGCTTGCCGTTCGCCTGATCGAGCGCCAGCACGGAAATATCCTTGCTGTCGGCATTCGACACATACACGTAGGTCGACGCATGCGCCGCGAGCGTGACCGTCACGCCGACCACTGCCGCCGTGACGATCCGAAGAGCATGCTTCGTGAACTTCTGTTTGCTTTTCATTGTTGTGGTCTCCGTTTTGTCGTTTTCAAGCATGCTTCGGCTTGCCGATACGCGCAGGCGTGTCCGCTCAGGTCACCGGCGCGGGATTGAACAGCACGAGCGCGTTGTGCAGCTTGAGCGCTTCGGCGCAAGTCTTCTTGCGGCCGCTCGCGACTTCGAGCATCAGATGGAACAGTTCCCAGCCCACGTCTTCGATGGTGGCGTCGCCGGTCGCGATCGTCCCCGCGTTGACGTCGATCAGATCGAACCAGCGACGCGCGAGGTCCGTGCGCGTCGCGAGCTTGATGACGGGCACTTCGGCGAGGCTATACGGCGTGCCGCGGCCCGTGGTGAACACGTGCAGGTTGATGCCGGCCGCCACCTGCAGCGTGCCGCAGATGAAATCGCTCGCGGGCGTCGCCGCGTAGATCAAGCCTTTTTTCGTGGCCTTCTCGCCCGGCGAGAGCACGCCGGAGATGGACGAATTGCCTGACTTGATGATCGAGCCCATCGCCTTTTCGACGATGTTCGACAAGCCGCCTTTCTTGTTGCCGGGCGTCGTGTTCGCGCTGCGGTCCGCGCCGCCGCGCTTGAGATAGCTGTCGTACCACTCCATCTCGCGGATGATGGCCGCGGCGACATCGGCATTGGCTGCGCGCGCCGTGAGCTGACCGACGCCGTCGCGCACTTCCGTCGTTTCGGAGAACATCACCGTGGCGCCCGCGCGAACCAGCAGGTCCGTTGCGAAACCCACGGCCGGATTCGCCGTAAGCCCGGAGAATGCGTCGCTGCCGCCGCATTGCACGCCGATCACGAGATCCGACGCCGGACAGGTCTCGCGGCGCCGCGTGTCGAGCCGCTTCAGATGCCCTTCGGCCATCTTCATGATCGATTCGATCATCGCCTGAAAGCCGATGTGCGAGTCGTCCTGCAACGTCACGACCTCGCCGTTGCCCGTCTTCACGGAGAGATCGCCGATATCCGCGACGTCTTCCACGGGCGCGGTTGCGATCGGGATCGTGCCCGGCGGCATCAGGCGTTCGGGCTGCAGCTTCTCGCAGCCGAGGCTCACCATCATCACTTCGCCGCCGAAGTTCGGATTCAGGCTGATGTTGCGCACCGTGCGGATCGGCACCATCGCATCGGGCGCGTCGATCGCGACGCCGCAACCGTACGTGTGCCCGAGGCTCACGACGTCATCGACGTTCGGGTACTTCGGCAGCAACTCGGCCTTGATGCGCGTCACTGCGTGCTGAACCACGTCGGCCACGCATTGCACGGTCGTCGTGATCGCGAGGATGTTGCGCGTGCCGACCGAGCCGTCCGCATTGCGATAGCCCGCGAACGTGTAGCCGTCGAGCGGCGGCATGTCGGGCGCCTTGATCGTCGCGATGGGCAGGTCGTCGAGCGCGGGCGGCGTCGGCATGCGGATGACGTGCTCGTTCACCCAGCTGCCCTTCGGCAGCGGCTGAAGCGCATAACCGATGACCACGTTGTAGCGCACGACGGCATCGCCTTCGGCCAGATCCTTGAGCGCGACCTTGTGTCCTTGCGGCACGCGCTCGCACAACGTCAGGCCATCGGCAAAGACGGCGCCGGCGTCCAGGCCGCCGTCGTTGACGACGATCGCGACGTTGTCGTCGGGGTGCACGCGAATGTAAAGCGGAGACTGTTTCATTGCCTTCAACTCGATCGGCTTCAAGCCGGATATTTCGTCAAACAACTTAGGCGTCATCGTACAACATTTGCCGTCCGATGAGCTACGAGTAAACCCTTAAAATTACGCAAATATGGTGATTTCGTTTGATTTGGCGGTGTCGCACTTGTACGATCTCTCCACACAACACGTCTGACAACCTCATTCCGACACACGAATCATGACGACACCCCAGGAACTCAAGCAGATTGTTTCGGAAGGCCTGCTGTCCTTCCCCGTAACCGACTTCGACGCGAACGGCGATTTCCGCCCCGACACTTACGCGAAGCGACTCGAATGGCTCGCGCCCTACGGCGCTTCGGCGTTGTTCGTGGCGGGCGGCACGGGCGAATTCTTCTCGCTCACGCATAACGAATACTCGAACGTCGTGCGTACGGCGACGGAAGTCTGCAAAGGCAAGGTGCCGATCCTCGCGGGCGCGGGCGGCCCGACGCGCGCTGCCATCGCCTTCGCGCAGGAAGCGCGGCGCAACGGCGCGAACGGCATTCTGCTGATGCCGCACTATCTGACGGAAGCGTCGCAGGAAGGCATTGCGCTGCACGCCGAACAGGTGTGCAAGTCGGTGCCCGACATGGGCGTGATCATCTACAACCGCGCCAATTCCAAACTCAACGCCGACACGCTTGAGCAACTGGCTGACAAGTGTCCGAACCTGATCGGCTTCAAGGACGGCGTGGGCGAGATCGAAAGCATGGTGTCGATCCGCCGCCGCCTCGGCGACCGGTTCTCGTATCTCGGCGGCCTGCCGACCGCGGAAGTCTACGCAGCGGCGTACAAGGCGCTGGGCGTGCCCGTGTATTCGTCGGCTGTCTTCAACTTCATTCCGAAAACGGCGATGGAGTTCTATCGCGCGATCGCCGCCGACGATCACGCCACTACGGGCCGCCTGATCGACGAGTTCTTCCTGCCGTATCTGGCCATCCGCAACCGTCGCGCAGGCTACGCGGTGAGCATCGTGAAGGCGGGCGCGAAACTCGTCGGCCACGATGCGGGCCCCGTGCGCGCGCCGCTCACCGATCTGACGGAAGAAGAACTCGCGCAACTCGACGCGCTGATCCGCAAGCTCGGCGCGCAATAAACGCCAGCGGAAGGAGACCGGCGAGGCCGCGCCTTTCGCGCGCCTCGCCGGTTGCAAACCGGCGCGCATTCAAGAGGAGACATCATGGCTATCAGCCGCACTGCGAACCCGGCAGACGCCGCAACACCGACGCGCGTGCGCTACGTCATCCTGTTGCTGATCTTCGCGATCACGACGTTCAACTACGCGGACCGCGCGACGCTCTCCGTCACGGGCTCAGCGATGCGCGCCGAGTTCGGCTTCGACGCGATCCGCATGGGCTATATCTTTTCGGCGTTCAGCTGGGCGTATGTGCTCTCGCAGGTGCCGGCGGGATGGCTGCTCGACCGTTTCGGCGCGCGCCGCGTGTATGCGGCGAGTATCTTTCTGTGGTCGCTCTTCACGCTGCTGCAGAGTTCGATCGGCGTGCTGGGCAGCGGCGCGGCCGCCGTCACCGCGCTGTTCGTGTTGCGCTTCGCGATGGGCGCGGCCGAAGCGCCCGCCTTCCCCGCCAACGCGAAAGTCGTCGCGAGCTGGTTTCCGACGAAGGAGCGCGGCACGGCATCGGCGATCTTCAACTCGGCGCAGTATTTTGCGGCCGTCATCTTCACGCCGTTGATGGCGTGGCTCACGCATGCGTTCGGCTGGCATCACGTGTACATCGTGATGGGTGTCGCGGGCTTTCTGCTGGCGTTCACGTGGCTGAAGGTGATGAAGAATCCCGCGCAGCATCCGAAGGTCAACCGCTCCGAACTCGAACATATCGAGCAAGGCGGCGGGCTGATTCACGGACGGCAGACGCAGGTTGCAGGCTCACTAGCCGGTTCACGCTCGGGCCATGCACGCTGGTCGATCGTGCGTCAGCTGCTGGGCAACCGGATGCTGCTCGGCGTCTATCTCGCGCAGTTCTGCATCAACGTGCTGACGTACTTCTTCCTCACGTGGTTCCCCATCTACCTCGTGCAGGCACGCGGCATGACGATCCTGAAAGCGGGCCTCGTCGCTTCGCTGCCGGCGATCTGCGGCTTCCTCGGCGGCGTGCTCGGCGGCATTCTGTCGGACGCGATGATCCGGCGCGGCCATTCGCTGACCGTCGCGCGCAAGGTGCCGATCGTGGGCGGTATGCTGCTGTCGGCTTGCATCATCGGATGCAATTACGTCGACACGGACTGGCTCGTGGTTGCGCTGATGTCGCTCGCGTTCTTCGGCAAAGGACTGGGCGCATTGGGATGGGCCGTCGTCGCGGATACGTCGCCTAAGGAAGCGATCGGTCTGTCGGGCTCGATCTTCAACATGTTCGGCAACATGGCGGGCATCGTCACGCCGATCGTGATCGGCTACCTGGTCGCGCAGTCGGGATCGTTCAACGGCGCGCTCGCGTTCGTCGGCATCAACGCGCTCGTGACGATCTTCAGTTACCTCGTGATCGTCAAAGACATCAAGCGAGTCGAACTGCAGCAGTAATCCCGTCACTTCAGCCGCGAAAAACGCCCGGGTTTCCGGGCGTTTTTACTTTTGCATCGACCATTGCGTCGTCCACTCGATTTCCCTCCACGTCTTCCCCGTTGCACGTCATCTCGCCTGTCAGGGAAACTCCCGATACAGTAATTGATGACTAATAATATTATTAATTCCGCCGTATCGTTTCCGTGTCTTCCTAACATAAGAATCGCCGTGCACAGGTGAAGGCAGAGCCATGCACGATAAATTAATAATAATCTTCGACCTTTTATAAACACGGGGGATCACAGGAGAGACAGGTGCGCAACTTATTCGTGCTTTCGGCAAGCGCGGTGCTTCTGGCCGCGTGCGGTGGAAACAGCGATTCATCTAACCCAACAGCGGTGGCCGACACACAGACGCCCGCCGCGAACACAGCAGCGGCCGCGGCATCGGCTGCCGTGCAGAACGAATTCAAGCTGGCGGGCTCCACGCCGCTCGGCATGCGAACGACGACACCCGCCGTCGTCATCAGCGATCCCGACAAGAACCTTCCGCCGTACACGCCACCCGCGCCGCCCGCGGCGCTCTCCACCACCACGCTCAGCTTCGGCGACTTCACGAGCTATCTCGCGCCCGGTTCCACGCAGGGCTGGGTGCCCGGCACGTCGGCGTCGAGCATCACGATTCCGGCGCCCGCCACCAACGGCACGGGCGCCGGCGACAAGGCCGTCGCGCTCGGCAGCACGTATGCGACGGCATCGTACGAAGCGGACGTCACGATCAGCAATCCTGTCGGCACGGGCCCGGCCAACGCGGGCTTTATCGTGCGCACGAGCAATCCGACGGCGGGCGGCCCCGATAGCCTGACGGGCTACTACATCGGCCTCGACACGGGTTCGCACACGCTGGTCGTCGGTCGCGAAAACAACAACTGGACGCAGTTCATCCAGTATCCGAACAGCGCGATCACAGGTGGCAGCACGCACCATCTGAAGGTCACGACAAGCGGCACGGCCATCACCGTCGACCTCGACCAGCAACGCGTGATCAGCGCGAACGATGCGACCAATGCCCTGCCCGCCGCGTTCGCGAACGGCAGCTTCGGTGTACGGCGCTTTGGCGTAGGCGCGACCTTCAGCAACGTGACGATCAAGACCTATCCGAAGGTCACATCGCCGACGTTCGATTTCTCGAAGGTGGCCGGCATGGTCTACACGCCATCGACGGCCGTCAACGCGATCGACTTCTGGCAGAACTACGATCCCGCTGTGGTCAATCGCGAACTGACGTACGCGCAGACCTACGGCATCAACACGATCGCCGTGTATCTGCACTACCTCGTGTGGGCCAACGACCGCGTCGCGTTCCTCAGCAAGTTCGAAAACCTGCTGGAGATTGCGTCGCGGCACGGCATCAAGGTGTCGCCGATCTTCTACGACGACTGCTGGAATCCGACGCCGCAATACGGCCCGCAACCTGCTCCCGTCTGGGGCGTTCACAACAGCCAGTGGGTGCAGTCGCCGGGCACGCCGGTCGAGCAGGCGTACTTCCAGCCGACGGCATCGAATGCGTCGATCACCTACAAGGCGAGCCTCGCGAACTACATCACCGATTTCGTCGCGCCGCATCGTAACGACTCGCGCATCATCTTCTGGGAGCCGATGAACGAGCCGGGCTGCAGTGGCAACGGTTCGCTGCAGCAGACGCGTGCCGTGCTGATGAACGACGCGCGCATCGCGATCCTGAATGCGGGTGCGACGCAGCCGATCAACTCGCCGCAGGTGCAGGAGGACGAAGGCACGTACTTCTCGGACTTCTACGCGTTCCATCCGTATGGCAACCCGTACGCGGGCCCCGTCAACGGCAGCTATGCGAACGCGCTGAATTCGGAGACGCTGCAACGCGGCTTCCCAGGCACGACAGGTCAGACGATGCCCGGCATCGTGTCGAACTACGGCGGCAGCACGGGCTTCATCATCTGGGAGCTGATGATCGGGCGCACCAACACGCGCTTCCACTGGGGGCAAGTGCCGAGCGCACCCGCGACGGTCGAACCGGCGACGCCGTTCCAGGGAACGATCTATCCTGACGGCCACCCGTGGCAGACGTCGGAAGTTCAGGCGCTGACGGGTGGATTCGATGTGAAGCTGCCCGTGTTGAACGTCGCGTACTACAACGATCCGACCTTCAGCAGCGCGCCCGTCAAGACGTCGGTCACCCCGCTCGTCGATTTCGATCTGAACACGGAGCGCGGCACCGACTCGCCGGATGCGTCGGCGGGCGTCAATGCGTCGAACTACGGCATCCGCTGGACAGGTGCGATCGAAGCGTCGATGACGGGTCTCTACACGTTCTCGATCAATAGCGATAACGTGGCGCGGCTGTGGATCAACGGCGTGCAGGTCATCAACAAGAAGACCTCGACGCGTTCGACGACGAGCGGCATCGTGTGGCTGAATGCGAAGCAGGCTGCGTCGATCAAGGTCGAATACGTGCATGGCACGGGTGCCGCAAACATGCATCTGTCGTGGTGGAATCCGCTGGTTCAGAGTCCTGCTGCTGTGCGGATCGTGCCGTCGAATCCGCTTGTGGCGACGAACTGATTGCGTGTTGTTTGTGTGAGAAGGCCGGCGGCGCGAAAGCGTCGCCGGTTTTTTTCGTCATTTCTTTACGATCTCGCACGTCTCGCGCCCGATGAGCGCCCTGACCCCGAAACCAGGGTAAACATCCATTCGCGCAGGTAGTTCTTTAAAATGGTTGGTGTACGGAGTATATTCACCAACAAGATGACCTGTACGCAATGGAGGACGACATCATGCAATTTCATCTCAACGGTTTCCGCGTCGGCGATCCGACGATCGAGCCCGCACTGGAGAGCGCGCCTCGCGCCGATATGCCCGAGACGGTCGATGTACTCATCGTCGGAAGCGGTCCTGCGGGACTCGTGCTCGCCGCACAACTCTCGCAGTTCCCGTCGATCACGACGCGCATCGTCGAGCGCCGCGCGGGACCGTTGTTGATGGGCCAGGCGGATGGCGTCGCGTGTCGGACTGTGGAGATGTTCAATGCGTTTGGACTCAGCGACCGTCTGTTGCGCGAAGCCTATTGGGTCAACGAAACCGTGTTCTGGAGACCCGATGCGAACGATCGTGGCGCGATCAAGCGTACCGGTCGCGTTCAGGATACCGAAACAGGTATGTCGGAGTTTCCGCACGTCATCGTCAATCAGGCCCGCGTGCAGGACTATCTGCTCGACGTGATGCGTCGCTCCGCGCAACGTCTCGAACCCGACTACGATCTCGAACTCGTCGATGTACAGCGCGACGACGGCGACTACCCTGTGCGCGTCACGTTGCGTCGCACCGATGCGACGCGGCTCGATGAACAGGTCACCGTGCGTGCGCGTTATGTAGTAGGTTGCGACGGCGCACGCAGCCGAGTGCGCACGGCCATCGGTCAAACGCTGCGTGGCGATGCCGCCAATCATGCATGGGGCGTGATGGATGCGCTGGCCGTCACGGACTTTCCGGACATCCGCCTGAAGGCCGCCATTCAGTCGGCAAGCAAAGGGAATCTGCTCATCATTCCGCGTGAAGGCGGCTATCTGGTGCGCTTTTACGTCGATCTCGGCGAGGTCACGCCGGAGAACCGCGACGACATCAAGCAGGCCACCGTCGAGCGCATCATTCAGACGGCGCAAGGCATCCTGCATCCCTATTCGCTCGATGTAAAGGAGGTCGCATGGTTCTCGGTGTATGAAGTCGGTCAGCGTCTGACCGACCGCTTCGACGACGCCATTGCAGCCGATGGATCGTCGCGCGAACCACGCGTGTTCATCGCGGGCGATGCCTGCCACACGCACAGCGCGAAGGCAGGCCAGGGCATGAACGTATCGATGCAGGACGGCTTCAACCTCGGCTGGAAGCTCGCGGCCGTGTTGCAGGGACGCAGCGGCATCGATCTGTTGCGCACGTATTCCGACGAACGTCAGCCCATCGCGCAAGAGCTGATCGACTTCGACAAGGAGTGGTCCGCGATGATGGCCGCGCCGCCGAAAGATCCCCTGCATCCGGAAGCTGGCGGCGTCGATCCCGCCGAGCTTCAGGCGTATTTCGTACGCGCGGGCCGCTATACGGCGGGCGTCGCGACGCGTTATCGTCCGGCCATGCTGACGGGCGAAGCGACGCATCAGGCGCTGGCCAAAGGCTTTGCGATCGGCACGCGTTTTCACTCTGCGCCTGTCGTGCGTCTCGCGGATGCGAAGCCTGTGCACCTCGGACATGCAGCACGCGCGGACGGTTGCTGGCGGCTGTATGCGTTCGCTGATGCCGACCGAAGCGTGTTCGACAAGCTGTGCGAACATCTCGCCACATCGACCGATTCGATCTTGCGGCTCGTCACGCCGGAAGGCGCCGATATCGACAGCGTGCTCGATCTGCGCGCCGTGTTGCAGCAGCCTCATCGCGAAGTGCGGCTCGACGGCCTGCCCGCTATCCTGCTTCCACGCAAGGGGCAACACGGTCTCATCGACTACGAGAAAGCATTTACGAGCGATGCCGCGGCTGATATCTTCGACGAACGCGGCATCGATCGCGAACGGGGTGCGCTCGTCGTGGTCCGTCCGGATCAGTATGTCGCGCATGTTCTTCCACTCGATGCATACGCCGAACTGAACGCCTTCTTCCGGCCGATATTCCGCATGCACTAACCCTTCGAACATCGCGAAATTGCCGAACAAACACGACACACCCGAAGCGCTTTCGAAATTCACAGGCAGCCTCGTGCGCCGCGCCCAGCAGCGCCACGTCGCGGTATGGCTCAGCGAAGTGTCTGCGGACATCACGAGCGTGCAGTACGCGGCGCTCGAGATCCTGCAGAAGACGCCGGGCATCAATCAGCGGCAACTCGGCGATGAACTCGATGTAGACCGTTCGACCATCGCCGATCTCACCGCGCGCATGGTTCGCAACGGTCTGATCGAACGCTCCGACGATCCCGACGACAAGCGCAGTTACGTGCTGTTTCTCACGATTGCGGGCAAGAAGCAGCTTGCGATCCTGCGGCCGCGTGTCGAGGAAGTCGAGCGGATTCTCACGGCGAAGTTATCGCCGCGGGAGTCGGGTGAGTTGAAGCGGCTGCTGGCGGCGTTGCTGGCGTAGCGGCTAGTCGCGTTCACACGCGGGACGTGATTCACCGCGCCGAATCAACAGCAAGCAACTGCATATGCCGCGCTTCCGTTTCATCATCGGCGGGAAACATGGATTCCAGCCGTAGCTCCTGCGCCGCCACGTTCTGTGGCGCACCCACCGTCGTGACCATCGAGAAGTAGCGCAGCACCGCGCCCTCGCTGACGAAGTTCAGCGGAATGACAGGCATCGACGGCGCGCTGGAGGTGATTTGATGCGTCTTCCAGTCGCGCGGCACATCGGGATAGGCAAGCAGTTCGTCGAGCAGATGCTGCGTCGTGCCGTCGACCACATGTCCGACGGATTCGCGATGCACCCGCTGCAAGAGGCTACGCGCCACATTGTCCCAATCCGCCACGAAAGGACGCATGCCTTGCGGATCAAACATCAGATGCAGCATGTTGCGCGGTCCTTCGCGCGCCGCCATGTCGACGAAATGACCGAAAAAACGCGGCGCGGCGTCATTGGTCATCAGCACGTTCCAGTGGCGATCCATTACGATCGCCGGAAACGGCTCATGCTGCCGCACCACGCGTTCGAGTGCGCGAACCACGCTGTGCATTTCCTGCGCATTCCACGGTGCCTCCGAATACATCGGCGCGTAGCCTGCGGCAAGCAGTAACGCGTTGCGCTCGCGCAGCGGCACGTCGAGCGTTTGCGCGAGAATCAGCAGCGTGTCGCGGCCCGGCACGCTGCGTCCGCTTTCGATAAAGCTGATCTGCCGCTGGGAAATACCGGCCTCCAGCGACAGATCGAGCTGACTCACGCCTCGCACATCGCGCCAGTAGCGCAGCAGGTTTCCAAGTTCGCCCGGCGGCATGTCAGCGTTCATCACATTTCCCCGATTCGAGAAGCAGCAATATATAACGTAGCGGACTCAGACTGCGGGCGCGCGCCAGACGAATTCCTCGAACTGCCCTTCGAGCGCCGGTTGCGTGACGCTCGCCGTGTAGTTCGTAATCGCAGAGGCCGCCACGACTGCGATGACTTCGAGCAACTGCTCGGCACTGAATCCGGCTTCGAAGAAGCGCTGCTGATCCGCGTCGGTGAGGCGCCCGCGTTTGCCGATCAACGTGCGCGCGGTCGTCGACAGCGCGGCCAGTCCGGCGTCGTTCGGCAGATCGCCTTGCCGCATCGCTTCGACATCGGCAGGATGAACGCCTTGTTGCAACGCGAGCGCCGTATGAAACGCGACAGGCCATTCGCTCGCGTTCGTGACCGCATTGGTCAGCAGCAGCGTCTGGATCTGCGGCTCCGTGAGGCTGCTCGCGTGCACGCGTTCGAACACGCCGATGAAGCCGTTGATCAGCACAGGCGACACAGCCATCTTCGCCGCGATGTTCGGGATCATGCCGAACGTGTGTTGCAGCTGTTCGAGAACGGGCTTCGATTGCGCGGGTGCGGATTCGATCGTATGGGTGGGATAGCGGGACATCGTGACTCTCCGTGGTGTTGAGCGCAGCCGAACTGGTCGCGCGACAGTCCGAAGAGTAGGCGCGCCCTGGAGGCGCGCCAATTACATCGCATGTAATCACTCTGCCGCGTCGAGTCTCACGAATTCGCGCGCCTGATACGACCTCTGCGCCCCGTCGATCAGACGATGCATCCGTACTGCATCCGCGAAAGTGGGCGCTGTGTGCGTGCCGTTCGCGACGTCCTGCGCATAGGCCCAATACAGTTCGGCGAGTTCCAGCACCGCCGAAGGCAAAGGCGAATCCGGCAGTCGCCGATACGATTCGGGCACGTCGAGCCGTTCGAGCGCGAGCTTGTCGCCATGCGCGCCGAAGATTTCATAATCGTCGCCGACATCGCCGAATGCCGATGCATTCGTAATGCGCAAATCGCCTTCCGTCCCCGTGATATCGATCTGCACGCCCGAGCCGTTGCGCTTGCCGCCTTCGATATGCACCGACACGACCGCGTTGCCCTTCAGCATGCCTGCAAGCACGAGCTGATCGGGCGTCGATGTCGGCATCGATACGCCCGTTTCCCTGATCGTCACCGATGGAAACTGGTTCGGCGTGAGCGCGGCAATCGATACGGGCCAGCCGGTTGCGGAGAACAGCATGTCGAGAAAGTGCCCGCCGTAGATCGACACGACCGACGAAAAATTCTCCGGCGGCACGGTCCATTCGAGCGCACGCGTGCGCGTCGCCTGGAAGTAATTCATGCTCACATGCATGCGCACGGAACGCAATTCGCCGACGTAGCCCTGCTCGATCAGACCGCGTACATAACGGCTGTGCGGCGCAAGACGGCGCTGCAATCCGACGACATGACGCACGCCGCGCGCTTGCGCAAGCCGCAGCAGTTCTTCCGATTCGGCGAGCGTCGTCGTCAACGGCCACTCGCAATACGCATGCTTCCCCGCCGCGATCACGCGCTTCACCGTCTGCGCATGTTGAGGCGCGGTGTTCAGCACAAGCACGAGATCGATATCGTCGCTTTCGATCAGTTCATCCGTCGACGCCGCCACGCGGCCAATGCGGTACTCGCGCGCCGCTGCTTCGGCGGCCTCGCGACGCTGACTATAGACGGCCTGCAACGTGTACTGCGGCAACAGATCGAGCACGCGCAGATGGCCGTGCTTCGCCCAGTTGCCCACGCCGATCACGCCCACGCGCAACGGCGAACCTTGCGATGCTTCCATGATGTTCGATTCTCCAGTGAATGACGGACGCCGGCATCAAGCCGGCCGCTCCGTCCAGCTTTGCAGCGCGATGGCGGGCAGACGTATCACGTCGTCGGTGCGTACATAGGTATTCGGTTCGCCGCGTCCGATCAGACGCAGTTTGCGCGCGTCGATATAAGCCTTCTGCGCATCGATCACGGCAGTATCGGCGATATGCATCGTGAGCACTTCGCCGAGTACGAGCGAGCGCGACGGCCCAAGCTCGACGACATCGAACAGCCTGCATTCGAATGAAACGGGACTGTGCGCAATGCGCGGCGTGCGTATCCGCGTCGACGGCGCGGCGACCAGCCCCGCTTCGATGAATTCGCTGCGATCCGGCGGAAAGTCGATGGCGGTGACGTTCATCGCATCGAGATTCGCCTCGCCCACCAGATTCACAACGAACTCACGCTCACGCCGCACGTTCTCGCCCGTGTCCTTGCGATCCGTATCCGAGCGATGCAGGATGCTGAAGCCCAGCACGGGCGGATCCTCGCCGAATGCATTGAAGAACGAGAATGGCGCAGCGTTCAGCTCGCCGCGTTCGCCCAGCGTCGACACCCATGCGATCGGGCGCGGCGTGATCGCGGCGCCGAGCAGCTTGTAGCGTTGCTTCGCGTCGATTGCTTCGAAGTCGAATTCCATCTTTACCTCCTCATCGAGCAAGGACGCGGCATCACACCGACACCACGACACGGCCAAAGTGTTCGTTGCGTTCGAGCAGCGTGTGCGCCTGCACCATCTGCGCGAATTCGAAGCGATGCGCGATCACGGTCTTGAGCGCGCCCGACTGCAAGCCGTCGAACACGAACGCGGCGGCAGCGGCCTGGCGTTGCGCGTCGGTGGTGGTCGCGAAGAGGTTGTAGCCGTGCACGGTGATGCGTTTCAACAGCAGCGGCAGTACGGGCAACACGGTTTCATCGGCACTCAACGCGCCGTATAGCAGGATCGTGCCGCCTGGCCGCAACGCATCGATCAGCCGCGCGAAATCCTTGCCGCCGACAGGATCGAACGCGAGGTCCGCGCCGCGTCCTTCCGTGATGCGCTGCACCGCAACGACCAGATCTTCTTCTCCAGTGACGATCACATGATCGGCGCCGAGCGCGACGAGCGCATCGCGCTTCTCGCGCGTTCGTGTGAGCGCAACGGCCGTCGCACCGAGACGCTTCGCCACCTGAATCGCGCCGATGCCCACGCCGCTCGATGCCGCTGGAATCAGCACGACGTCGCCCGGTTTGACGCGCTCGTGTTCCGTGAACGCCGCATAGGGCGTCACGAATACATTCCAGATCGCCACGGCATCTTCGTGCGACAGCCACGCGGGACTCTTCACGACGGCATGTTCAGGCGCGAGTACGAGTTCGCCGTACACGCCGTAATCGTTCATCGAAAACGACGGCACGGTGCTGACCGCATCGCCGACGCTCACATGCGTCACGTTCGCGCCGATCGCATCGACCACACCGGACGCCTCATAGCCGACGCGCGCCGGCAGCGTCGCCGGCTCGACATACTCGCCGCGCCGCCACATCGATTCCGCGCGATTCAGGCCAATCGCCTTCACGCGTATACGCACTTCGTTCGCAGCAGGTTCAGGTGTGCCCGCTTCGATGTATTCGAAGACCTCGGGGCCGCCGTGCCGCGCAAAGCTGATGACTTTCGCCATGATGCATTCCTTTCATCGTATCTATCGGACGCGCATTGCCGAACGCGATGCGCGTTGAAGTGGGTCGGATTATGGAAATGCCTTCACCGCGGATAAACGCGGCGCAAAAGACATCAGTGTTCTGCTGACACAAACAATCGCCGCGCGCCGCGTGCAGCGGGCTTCGCGCGATTGCGGACACGCGCGTCCGCAGTGACCGAACCCGCCGACGGTTTTTCCGGCGCGGTGCTGCGTCTACATTTGCGTCAAGCGTCGCCCGACAGCGGGCCAATACGCAGCAGCTTCCCGAATCACTGAAATTGTGGAGATTGACATGTCCAAACTGTTCTCGAACGTCGCAGTCGGCCCTTATGAAATCGCTCACCGCGTCGTGCTTGCCCCGCTCACCCGCATGCGCGCCGAAAGCGGCGCACGCCCCGGCCCGCTGATGGCCGAATACTATGCACAGCGCGCGTCTGCTGGCGCGCTACTGATCGGCGAAGCGACCATCGCCGCACCCGACGGCAACGGCTATCTTGGCGCGCCCGGTCTGTACGACGACAGCCAGATCGCCGGATGGAAAGTCGTGACGGACGCCGTGCACGCGAAAGGCGGCAAGATCTTTCTTCAGCTGTATCACGCAGGCCGGCAATCGAACGCACAGTTGCAACCCGATGGCGGCCGTCCCGTCGGACCGTCGGAGATCCCGCACGGCGGCGTTGCGTACACGGAAGCGGGCTGGGTGCCCAACACGCCGAACCGCGCGCTCGAAAAAGCGGAAATCGCGCGCATCGTCGAGAGCTTCCGCACGGCTGCCGAACGCGGCGTGAAGGCAGGCTTCGACGGTGTCGAACTGCATGCCGCCAACGGCTATCTGTTCGATCAATTCCTTCAGGACGGCAGCAACCGGCGCACGGACGAATACGGCGGCTCCATCGCCAACCGCGCCCGCCTGCTGCTGGACACCACGCGCGCCGTGATTTCCGTGTGGGGCGCCGACAAGGTTGCCGTTCGCCTCGGCCCGAGCGGCTCGTGGGGCGACATGTCGGACAGCGATCCTGAAGCGCTGTTCACGTATGTGGCCACGGAACTGAATACGCTCGGCATCGCTTATCTGCATCTGATCGAGCCGCGCATTGCAGGCAATGTCGAGGATGACGCGCGCGACCAGACCCCTGTCGCCGCGAAGTCGCTGCGCACGCATTTTCATGGTGCGATCATCGCGGCGGGCGGCTTCGACGGCGATAGCGCCGAAGCGATCCTGCAAAGCGGCGACGCCGATCTCGTCGCCTTCGGACGGCATTTCATCGCGAACCCGGATCTGCCGGAACGTCTGCGCAATCGTCTGCCATTGAACAGGTACGATCGCGCGACCTTCTTCGGCGGCACGGAAGTCGGCTACACCGACTATCCGTCGTACGACGAAGACGCCGTCGCGGCTTAAGCGCTCCGAACCCTTCTCCGAACCCTTCTCCGAACCCTTCTGTTACGCAATGCGGCCGGTCCGCGCGATGCACATGCACGCGCGGACGGCTGCGCGCCTGCTGGAAATTTCAACCATGGATACCAATCAGCCCGCATCGATCGCCGATGCGCCCACGTCACTTTCATCCGCCGCCGCCAAACGACGCTGGCTAGCCGTGCTGTCGATTGCGCTCGGCTCGTTCGCTTTCGTGACGACGGAATATCTGCCCGTCGGCGTGCTGCCGAAGATCGCCGCCGACCTCGGCGTCACGTCCGGCACGGCGGGCCTGATGACCACCACGCCCGGACTCATCGCAGCGCTCTCCGCGCCGATGCTGCTGCTCGCGGCAGGCCGTCTGAACCGTCGCTCGATCCTGCTGTTGCTGTCCGTCGCACTGGTCGCATCGAACCTCGTCGCGGCGCTCGCGACCAACTTCACGACGATGCTCATCGGACGCGCATTGCTCGGTGTCAGCCTCGGCGGATTCTGGACGGTCGCGCTGGGCGTCTCCGGACAGATCGTCACCGAAGACGAAAGCGCGAAGGCCAGCGCGACGATCTTCATGGGCATTACGCTCGCGACGGTGATCGGCGTGCCGCTTGGAACATTCATCGCCGATCTGTCGTCGTGGCGCGTGTCGTTCTTCGCCACGTCCGCGCTCGCGCTCGCCGCGCTGCTGCTGCAAGCGACGCTGCTGCCCGATCTGCCGCCGCGCGCCGCTGCCCGTCTGATCGATTTCGGCCGCATGCTCACGCGCTGGACCGTTGTGCGCAGCCTCGTGCTCGTCGCGCTGCTGTTCGGCGCTCACTTCAGTGCATATACATACATCGCACCGTTTCTCGAAGACAATGCGGTGCTCAGCGCGACGTGGGTGACGGCGCTCCTGCTCGGCTTCGGCATCGTCGGCTTCATGTCGAACTTCGTCGCGTCGACGTTCGTCACCTCGCATCCACGGCTTTCATTGTCGGCGATGACGGCGCTCGTGATGGCGTCGCTGGTTGCGTTGCCCGCGTTCGCGCACATGCATGGTGCCGTCGTTGCAGGCGTGCTCGCGTGGGGCATCGCTTACGGCGCGATTCCGCTGTGTTTGAGCGTGTGGATGCAGCTGACGTCGCCGGATCGTCCGGAAGCCGCTTCTGCGCTGTTCGTCAGCGCTGTGCAGACTGCGATTGCAGCGGGTTCGCTCGCGGGCGGCGTGGTCGTCGATCATGCAGGCGCGACGGGCGCGATGCATCTCGGTGTGCTGCTGTCGGTATTGGGACTCGCGGTGCTCGCGTCGTTCGCGACGACGGGCCGCACGCTCGCATCCGTGCTCGCGGAGTAATCGTTCGCCGGGTCCGTACCTGCTGGCATGTCACGTCTCCGTGCTACGATGTTCTGCGCTCACCGCGCCGAGGAGACGAACATGCCAGCCCATGACTTCAACGAGTTTTCGTGGGACGAACAGGAAGACGTCAAGGCTGTCCTTGCGAGCCGCGGACTCGCGCTGGGCGAGTTCAAAATCACGGACACCGCTGATTCGCCGCAGAGCGGAAAAAACGGAGCGATCCGGCAAATCTCCGTCACCCGTCTCTCCAACGGCAAGGCGGCGATCTACGACACCGATCATTTCGCTCCGTGGCTCACCGATTTCGACGAGGCGCTGGCAGCGGGTTATTTCGACGACTGACTGACTAATCCGTCAGGCAAGACTCGCCAGCTGGAACCGCCCCGCCGCAGCCTTCAGCAAATCGGTCTGTTCTTTCAGCGAGGCAGCCGCTGCCGCCGCCTCTTCGACGAGCGCGGCATTCTGCTGCGACATCTCATCCATCTGCGAGACCGCGCGATTCACTTCCTCGATGCCGTCGCTCTGCTCGGCGGAGGCCGTCGCGATCTCGTTCATGATCGACGACACGCGACTCACAGCCGAACGCACTTCGCCGATGGTCTGCCCCGCCTGTCCGACGAGACGCGAGCCGTCGTCGACACGCGCACTCGATGCGTCGATCAATGCCTTGATTTCTTTTGCCGCACTCGCGGAGCGTTGCGCGAGCGTGCGCACTTCGCCTGCCACGACGGCGAAACCGCGACCTTCTTCGCCGGCGCGCGCAGCCTCGACGGCAGCATTGAGCGCGAGGATATTCGTCTGGAACGCAATGCCCTCGATCACCGCGATGATCTCGTTCATCCGCTTCGCGCCGTCGTGAATGTCGCGCATCGTGGCAATGACCTGATTCACCACGTCGGCGCCCGCACCTGCCGTAGCGCTCGTTTCTTCGGCAAGCGCGCGCGCTGCGCGTGCATGCTCGGCGTTCTGCGAGACGGCGCTCGTCAGCTGTTCCATGCTCGCTGCCGTTTCTTCGACGGATGCGGCCTGCGCTTCCGTGCGTGCGGACAGGTCGGCATTGCCGGCGGAAATCTGGTGCGTCGCGGCTGCAATCGAATCGCTGCCGCGCGCGATCTGTTCGATCATCGACGCGACGCCTTGCTGCATCTGTCCGACGCTCTTCACGAGACGCCCCATTTCGTCGTCGGTTTCGAAACGCAATTGCTGGGACATGTCGCCGCGCGCGATCCGTTCGACGTGCTGCACGGTCATCTCGATCGGACGTGAGATCGCGCGAAGCAATGAGAAGGCGCACGTGACGCAAGCCAGCAGCCCGACGACGATCGCGATGATCGTCACCGTGAACAGCGTGTCGTAGCGGTCCTGCGCTGCCTGGTAGCGCTCGGCGCCCTGCGTCGTGCGGAACTTGTCGAGCGCCGCCGTTTTCTGCGTGAGGGACGCAGCGAGCGGCGGCATGTCGACCATGGCAATGTGGTCGGCGCGTGCGTGATCGCCGTGGCGCATCGCATCGACCATCGGTTCGAGCGCGCCATGCAGCATCGCTGCGCGCGCGTCGGCGACAGCCGTCGACAACGTCGCTTCTGCGTCGGATGCGGGCAGTGCGCGGTATTCCTTCCACGCCGCATCGGATACCGCGAGATAGTTGAGCGCCTTGTCGATCAATGCTCCCGTGTCCGCTGCTTCGGGATGCAGCAGCACGCGGTCGAGCGTCGTGCGCACCACTGTGAGGTTCAGGTTCGATTTGCCCAGCGAGGTCGCTGCCGCCACATCGCTCGTATAAGCCTGCGCAACCGCGCTGTTCGATCCGCGCATACCCATGATACCCAGTACGCCGCTCACCATCAGGAGCAGGCCGAGCAGCGTCAAGGTAGCGAGGAGACGGAACTTGATGGTGAATTTCATGCTTGTTTCATCGATACAAAGGGACCAATCCTTGTTATCGGCACGGATCTGCAGGAACTTCACTTTTCCTGCGATCCGTTCGTCCCTATTTTTTGTCAGTGTGCGTTCGAACGCACGGCCGGTTCACGTTCGGCAGCCGGTTCGATCGCTGGCTGCGCGTGCGGCTCCGCAGCGATTTCGCGATTCAACACGGCGCGCGCCTGCTTCATGTCGAGCTGCCCTTCCCAACGCGCAACGACCAGCGTCGCCACGCCATTGCCGATCAGATTCGTGACGGCGCGCGCCTCGTTCAGAAAGCGGTCGACGCCCAGCAGCAGCACCAGACCTTCCACAGGAATCTTGTGCATCGATGCCAGCGTCGCGGCCAATGCAACGAAGCCCGCGCCCGCCACGCCCGCGGAACCCTTCGATGTCAGCAGCAGCACGCCGAGCACGAGCAGTTGATCCCAGATCGACAGATGCACGTTCATCGCCTGCGCGATGAAGAGCGCCGCCATCGTCAGATAGATCGCCGTGCCGTCGGCGTTGAACGTGTAGCCCGTCGGCAGCACCATGCCGACCACGGGACGCGAGCAGCCCATCTTCTCCATCTTGATCAGCATCTGCGGCAACACCGCTTCCGTCGACGCCGTGCCGAGCGTGATGAGAATTTCGTCGCGGATATAGCGGAGATATTTCCACAACGACAGCCCGCACATCTTCATGACAAGGCCAAGCACGACCACCACGAAGAAGATCGACGTGAGATACAGGCACACCATCAACTCGCCGAACGATGCCAGCGTGCCGATGCCGTACTTGCCGATGGTGAACGCCATGCCGCCGAATGCGCCGACAGGCGCGACATACATGACGATCCGCACCACGCCGAACATGCCTTGCAGGAACATGTCGAGCATGTCGACGAACGGCGCAGTACGCGGCCCGAGCTTCGCAAGAGAAATCGCGAGCAGCACTGAAAAGAAAATAATGGGCAGCATCTCGCCATTCGCGAATGCACCGACGATGCTGTTCGGCACAATGCTCATGAAGAAGTCGAGCATGCCGTGCTGTTTCGCCGCGTGCGTGTACGTCGTGATGGCCGCGCTGTCGATATGCGCGGGGTCGATGTTCATCCCGCTGCCGGGCTTGATCACGTTCACGACGAGCATCCCGACCACGAGCGCGATCGTCGATGCAACCTCGAAGTACAGCACCGCCTTGACGCCGACGCGCCCGGCTTCGTGCAGATCGTTCATGCGCGCAATGCCCACGACGACCGACGCGAAAATGATCGGTGCGAGCAGCATCCGGATCAGTTTGATGAACAGATCGCCGAGCGGCTTCATCTGCGAGCCGATGTCGGGATAGAAGTGCCCCACCAAGATGCCCGCGACGATCCCGATGAGCACCTGCACGTAAAGCTTCGAAAGGGTTTTTCTGACCTTTGATACCAGCATGTCTGTCTCCTGCATGGCCTCTACTGACGAAACAGTGCGAGCGTCCGCCGCGGAACATGCCGAGGCGGCGGATACAGGCCGGCTTTCGCCTGCGTTGCTTAGTCTTTTTATGAAGGTCGGCGCCGGCCACATCCCGGCGCCCTGCTGCGAGTGGCGTTACGCCGACAGCTTCTGCATTTCGACGATGAGGTCGGACTTGCCCTCGAAGCCGATACCGGGCAGATCCGGCATGGCGATGTAGCCGTTCTCGACGCGCACGCCGTCGGGGAAACCGCCGTACGGCTGGAACAGATCCGGATACGATTCGTTGCCGCCCAGACCCAGACCCGCCGCGATGTTCAGCGACATCTGATGCCCGCCGTGCGGAATGCAGCGGCTTGCCGACCAGCCGTGCTGATGCAGCATGTCGAGCGTGCGCAGATATTCGACGAGGCCATAGCTCAGTGCGCAATCGAACTGCAGCCAGTCGCGGTCGGGACGCATGCCGCCATAGCGGATCAGGTTGCGGGCGTCCTGCATCGAGAACAGATCTTCGCCCGTTGCCATCGGCTTGTCATAGTAGTTGCGCAGCGCCGCCTGCAATTCGAAGTCGAGCGGATCGCCCGGCTCTTCGTACCAGAACAGGTCGTATTGCGACAGCGCCTTCGCGTATTGAATCGCGGTGTCGAGATCGAAACGGCCGTTGGCATCGACGGCGAGTTTCTGGCCGTCCTGCAGCACGCTCAGAATGGAATCGATACGACGCAGGTCTTCGTCGAGCGACGCGCCGCCGATCTTCTTCTTCACGACCGTATAACCACGGTCGATATAGCTGCGCATCTCGTCCTTCAGCTTGCCGTGATCCTGGCCCGGGTAGTAGTAACCGCCCGCTGCATAGACGAAGATCTCGCGATTCGGCTGGCCGTTACCGTAACGGTCCGCCAGCAGCTGAAACAGCGGTTTGCCTTCGATTTTCGCCACGGCGTCCCACACGGCCATGTCGATCGTGCCGATCGCGACCGAGCGCTCGCCGTGACCGCCGGGCTTCTCGTTCGTGAACATCGTCGCCCAGATCTTGTGCGGATCGAGATTGTCGCCGGCGTCGTTGACGAGCGAAGCCGGGTCCGCTTCGAGCAGCCGGGGAATGAAGCGCTCGCGCATCAGCTTGCCCTGACCATAGCGGCCATTCGAATTGAAGCCGTATCCGACCACCGGCTTGCCGTCGCGAATCACGTCCGTGATCACCGCAACGAGGCTTAGCGTCATCTTGCTGAAGTCGATGTACGCGTTGCGGATCGGGGAACTGATGGGAACGGTCTTTTCGCGGATTTCTACGATTCTCACAGCACTGTCTCCTGACTTTGAACAGTTATTGCGCCACACCGGCTGCAATGCTGGACGTAGCTTAGTCGCGAAAGCCCCTGCTACACTTCACCAAGATTCATTTCATCTTTCACCAAAAGTGAATACCGATTCATGAATACCGATACCGCTTCCGACTTCGAATTTTTCATTCTGCTTGCGAAACTCAAGAGCATGTCGGGCGCGGCGCGCGCGCTCGACCTCACGCCGCCTGCGGCCACGAAACGGCTGGGTATCATCGAAAAGCGGCTTGGCGCGCGTCTCGTCAACCGGACGACACGCAGCGTCAGTCTCACGCCGGAGGGAGAAACGTACCTGCGCTACGCGAGCCAGATCGTCGGGCAGGTTCGTGAAATGGAAGAGGCGATCTCGGGCGCGAAGCGCGACCCGCAAGGTTTGCTGCGCATCAACGCAACGCTCGGCTTTGGCAGAACGACGATCGCGCCGCTCGTATCGGATTTCGCCAAGCGCTTTCCAAATGTCGAGGTGCAGTTCGAAGTGACGGACCGGCCCGTCGATCTGGTCGAAGGCGCGTTCGACATGGCGATCCGCTTCGGCGAACTCCCCGACAGCCGACTCAGCGCGCGCCGCATCATGAGCAATCGCCGCTTTTTGTGCGCGTCGCCGAAGTATCTCGAACGGTTCGGCACGCCTGAGCGCGTCGACGATTTGCAGCAGCATCGCTGCATCATTCATCGACAAAACGACGACGCGTATGGCGTGTGGCGCTACATCGTGAACGACCACATCGAGGCGATCAAGGTCAAGGGCGCGCTGTCCAGCAACGACGGCGATATCGTGCTTCGCTGGGCGCTCGACGGCCACGGCATCCTGATCCGTTCCGAGTGGGACCTGGCAAAGTACGTGCAGAGCGGACGGCTCAAGCTGGTGCTGCCCAATACCGTGCTGCCCTCAGCGGACCTGTTCGTCTATTACTCGCGGCAGCGCAATCAGACGGCACGCGCGCGGGCTTTTATCGATTTCCTCGTCGATCGTTTTCAGGCGCCCTTCACACCCGTCGATACGACCGTCGACACACGCGAGCGAAAAAAGCGCACTACGCGAAAGTGATGGCAGCAGATTCAACGCAACGGGACACGCCACTTCAGCAGCACTTCAACATCCGTTTCTGTCGCGATGATGAAACCGTGCTTGACGAACAGGCGCACGGCGGGATTCGTCCGTTCGAGTATCGCTGAAACGTTGACTCGCGCCAGTTGCGCTTCGTCCTGCACCGCGATCAGCAGCAGGCTGCCGAAGCCTTTGCCACGGTGATCGAGATCGATGTGAAGCGCCCTGAGCCGCCATTCCCTGGGGCGCCGATCGATGTCCAGCACGCCGATGGGCACCTCGTCGGCACACGCGAGCATGGCCTTGCCCAGTTGCGTGTCCTGATGACCGAATTGCACGACATCGCCGAGCAGTTCATAGCCTTCCGCCCGCAATGCCGTCGACGGCTTCAATATCCTCAGCAGGATCGGCTCGTCGCCGGGCCCGCACGGACGCAGCTTCAGACTGACGAAATTCGTGGGCTCCATGCGTTTTTTTGACGACGGACAGGTTGATCGCGAATGCCGCGCGATGCGGATGCAGGCTCGAATGCAGGCGAACAGGCAGCGTTCCCTTGCGGACACCTGTCATAACTTCATCGTAACGTCTGCAGCAGCACACTGGTGTGTACGAAAGCTATCCATTTCGAACAGCATGAACATGCAAGGAGAACGCCGGATTAGCGCGTATCGAGGCGACCGGACGCGTCGCACGCACACGTTTGCGTCCTTTCGCATCTGCGCTCATAACGTATCATGTTGTGATGTATTGGATGGTAGAAGGAGGCCGGACATGTCACTCTCTCGCAGACGTTTCATGATACTTTCCGCATCCGTTGCATCGACGGCCGCGCTGCCGATCGGCGCGCGCGCCGACGCGCCGACACTCGCCGAAAACGATCCGACCGCACAGGCGCTCGGCTACAAGATGGATGCATCGAAGGTCGACAAGGCGAAGTTTCCCCGCTATCAGACGGGGCAAACCTGCGCCAACTGCCAGCTTTATCAGGGCAAGCCCGGTTCTGCGGAAGGACCATGCCCGACCTATGGCGGCAAACTGGTGAATGCGAAGGGTTGGTGCAACTCTTATGTGAAGAAAGCCTGATTCGAGGTCGTTATCGCTGTCGCACAGGACCTTCCGGGCGCGTCTTGCGCCGTCGTGCGACAGTCGTACCATGAATGTCCCGAACGGAAGCGCGGTCGCGCGCGCGTTCTTCCTTGCCTGTCGTGCAACGTGCCGGCATGCACGCCGTTTGCGCGCCACCACGCTCCTCACACTTCCCCACAGCGGAGGCCCGCATGCTCACCCAGCGTACGAAGGATATCGTCAAGGCAACTGCGCCCGTCCTCGCCGAACACGGCTATCCCATCATTCAGCGCTTCTACAGGCGTCTGTTCGAAGCGCACCCTGAATTGAAGAACACGTTCAACATGGCGCATCAGGAGCAGGGTCAGCAGCAGCAGGCGCTGGCGCGCGCCGTGTATGCGTACGCAGAAAACATCGACGATCCCAGCAGTCTCTCCGCCGTCCTGCAGAACATCGCGAACAAGCACGCGAGTCTCGATGTACGTCCGGAACAGTACCCCATCGTCGGCGAACATCTTCTCGGTGCGATCCAGGATGTACTCGGCGATGCCGCCACGGAAGAAATCCTGTCGGCGTGGGCACAGGCATACGGCAATCTCGCCGATGTGCTGATGGGCATGGAAAGCGGGCTGCGCGAACAGCGAGCCGCGCAGCTGGGCGGCTGGAATGGCTGGCGTACTTTCGTCGTGAAGGAGAAGAAGCCGGAAAGCAGCGTCATCACGTCGTTCGTGCTCGCGCCTGCGGACGGCAAGCCCGTCGTCAATTTCGAACCCGGCCAGTACATCAGCGTCGCCGTACCCGTGCCTTCGCTCGGCCTGCAGCAGATTCGCCAGTACAGCCTGTCGGATATGCCCAATGGCAACACGTATCGCATCACCGTCAAACGCGAAAGCGGCGAAGGGCAAAAGCCGGCGGGCTATGTGTCGTCGCTGTTGCACGATGAAGTGCAAGTCGGCACCGAAGTACTTCTCGCCGCGCCGTACGGCAGCTTTCACATCGACGTCGACGCGAAGACGCCGATCGTGCTCATCAGCGGCGGCGTCGGCCTCACGCCGATGATCAGCATGCTCAAGCGCGCGATCCAGGATCCCGCGCGTCAGGTCGTGTTCGTGCACGGCGCGCGCAATAGCGCGGTTCATGCGATGCGAGACCGCCTGAAACAGACGGCCACGACGCACGCAAATTTCCGCGCGATCATCTTCTACGATTCGCCCTTGCCCGCCGATACGCAAGGAGAGAACTACGACTATCCGGGCTTCATCGACCTCGATCTGATTTCACGCGAGGTGCTGTTGCCCGAAGCCGACTATTACATCTGCGGACCGATTCCGTTCATGCGGATACAGCACGACAAGCTCAAGAGCATGGATATTCACGAATCGCATATCCACTACGAGGTGTTCGGCCCGGATCTGTTCGCTGAATAGGCCCCACGCAATCGATACGTCGAAGCAAGCCGGATGCACTACGCATGTGCATCCGCTTCGGGGAATAGCGTGGATACGTCGAGGTCCGCCATCTGCTCCAGTTCGTCACGCCGCGTATCGAACGCCTGCCGTATCTGCGAGCCGAGAACTATCCATACGCCGAGTGAAACGACGGCGAGGCTGCCTAGCACCATGAAAGCGACGGGAAACCCGAAGCGGTTCGCGAGCCACCCGCCCAGCAACGGACTCAGGCACGCACCCGCCGCTTCGACGCCTTTGACGGCGCCCTGGCCGAGGTTCACGCGCCCGCTGCCATGCAGCAGATGCATGACGAGCGCCGGTATCGCAACGCCTTGCAAACCCGAGCCCAGACCGTCGAATATCTGCACGGGCAGAATCCCCCAAGGGGTGTTGAGCAGCGCCGCCGTGAAGCCGCGCAGAGGCAGCGTGAACAGCGTCGCGAGAATGATCCACCAGAAGCCCCAGCGACGAATCGCGCGACTCGCATACACGGCGGCGATCAACATCACGACCTGCGAAATGACGATATTCGCGGCCGTGATCTGGCTCGCATCCTGATGATGGGTCGCCGCGACGGCGAGACTGAAAAGCGGCAGCAGCGCGGAATTGCCGAGACTGAACGCGGCCAGCACCAGCGAGAGCACCAGCAGTGGACGGCAGTGCAGCAGCATCCGCAAGCTGTCCGCAGGGACGTTCGATGGCTCCTTCTCGTCCGTATGCGCGAGGCCACGGGCAAAGTGACGATGCACCGCACGCGGCGGGATCAGCAGCACGGAAACGATGCACGCGAGTCCGAACGCTGCGCCCAGCGCGAACACATACGGAATGCCGAGCCACCATCCGAGCGCGCCCGACAGCACGGCCGCGGCGATATTGCCCGCATGGTTCGCCACCTGATTGCGGCCGTATTGCCGGTCGAAGTTTTTGCGCCCGCTCATGCCGAGCGTCAGCCCCATCATCGCGGGGCCCATCGTCGTACCGGCAATCGCCGTGGCCGTCTGTGCGAGCGTGATGGGCCAGAAGCGCTGCGAGATCCAGATCACGCCGGCGGCGGCAATCGTCAGCACGCCTGCGCCCACCACCACAGCGCGCCGATGATAGAGCGCATCGACGAGCGCGCCGGCTGGCACCGTCACCAGCATGCCGACGATCGCACCGAGCGTCATCACCGTGCCGATCGTATCGGGCGTCCATCCGCGCGATTGCAGGAAGATGCCGAGGAATGGACCGGCGCCCGCCTGGACGTCGGCGGCGAAGAAACTCACGGCCAGCAGCGGGATCGTCGGCTTCACGATGTCCCCACACCCGTCTGCATAGCGGCTCCCGAAGTTCCCCGTTCGAGGCTTCGGCAAGCAATGCGTGCGCCCGCCGGCTTATGCCACGGCCATGCTCTTCTTCTGGCGCTTGACCTCGTACATCGCGGCGTCCGCGACGGCCACGATCTTGTCGATCGTGTTGGCATCGTCCGTCACTGCTGCCACGCCGATGCTCGCGCCAACGTGGACGGTCACATTGGCCGCCAGTTGAAACGGCCTCTCAATCTCGCCGATCGCGCGGCTCGCAAACGCATCCGGCTCGCGCGCGTTCGACACCTCGCCTGCAATCACGAACTCGTCGCCGCCCATGCGCGCCACCAGCGCATTCGCGCCCGCGAGCTGACGAAGCCTTGTCGCGACCTGCACGAGCAAGCGGTCGCCGAACTCGTGCCCGTATGCATCGTTGACGGCCTTGAAGCCGTCGAGATCGATATAGAAGAGCGGCGTCTTGCCGCCCGCTCGCGCCGCGCCCACGAGTTCATGCGTGGCCGCATGGAAGAAGCCCGCGCGGTTGAGCAGCCCCGTCAGGCCATCGTGGCGCGCACGGCGGTCGTTTTCGCGCTCCGCTTCCATCGTGGAGATCAGCATCACGTTGAGCTTTCTGGCCGCGACGCTCATCGCGAACAGATAGAACGGGATCTGAACCAGGGTCAACAGCAGCACCCGTTCGCCCGACAGCACCGCGCCGACACAGCACGGACCGAGCGACAGGAAGATCATGATCGCCACCAGACGCGGCGCTGCGAAGTTGCGGAAGCAGATGCCGCCGACCATCGCTGCGGCGGAAAGGAAAGACAGCGTGGCCGCGACCCAGTCGCCGCTGGTTGCGCTGATCAGCGCGCCGTAGCCGACCGTCGCGCCCCATAGCGGCGCGAGCAGCAGGTAGATGTCGGTGGGCGTCGGTCTGCCCTGCCGCGCCCGCCGATGCGCGACGATCAGGATCACGAGCCGCACCGCGCAGACGAGGACTTCGGAAATCAGCCAGAAGCGGAACGGCGGGCTCGGATGGCGGTACGCCAGCACCCACGCGACGGCGATCGTATTGAACACGCCGCCGAAAAAGATCGGCAATGTGCCGAACAGGGTCGCGACCAGTGCGACCCGGATTTCGGGAGGCGTATCGCGCCCAGGATAGAGCAGCCAGGTGGCCAGCCTGCCTTGGGGCAAGCTGAACGTTTCAGGGTAATTCGTCATGCAAGCGCCCCGCAAACCGCCTCGTGACGACCGATGTCGCCTCTGGCGGCTGCCGTCAGAGTAACGTCGCCCGCTTGCTGGCAGGGGAAACGGGAATGCACGATGGCCGACGGTGGAGCACGATTTGCGCGTTCGCTTTGTCAGACGCCAGCAGTACAAAGCTCGACCGCAGATGACGCTTTCTGCCATTGCTTAACTGGTTATCGGCGCTAACCTGACAAATCTTAAGGGTCGAAGCAATGTGCCCGACCTCTGCCCCATAAGGGCGGCGCTGGTCGATGCGTACCGGATAGTTTCGTGCCTGCATCCGGCTTCGAGCGGCACGTGGCTTTCGTGGTGTGCATCGCACGAACCGTCGCCTAGAATGGAAGCGGCCACGTCATAACGGAGGATGCCGTGAATGAAACCCTGATCGCTTATTTGCTGGGTCCGGCCGTGATGGTGCTGATCGCAGCGCTGCTGTGGCTAGCCAGTCGTCATCACTGGCACGACAATCCGAGGCGGATGGCCCGATGGCTCGATACCCATTACGTCGACCTGATGCATCATCGGCATTGAGCGCCATTTACACCCTCTCTTCAGCAGTTCCACGCTGCACACTCTGCCTGGCGCGCTCCTGAAAGCGCGCCATTCGGCCTCTCTCCATCTCTACGAGCGGCACATCGCTTGCAGGCTTCACCTGAAATACGCATGAGTTCAGGGAGGCCTCAATGGAAAAACGCTTCGCAGGCAAAGTCGTCATCGTGACGGGCGCGGGTTCGGGCATCGGCGCCGCCACGGCCCGACGATTTTCGTTTGAAGGCGCAACCGTCGTGCTGTGCGGCCGCACCCGCAGCAAGCTCGAAGGCGTTGCGAGCACTCTGCCCGCCGAACGCACGCTCGTCCACCCTGCCGACGTGCGCAAGTTCGACGAAGTCGCGTCGCTCGTCGAGAGCACGGTCGAACGCTTTGCCCGTCTCGACGTGATCGTGAATAACGCGGGCGTCGCGCCGACAGGCCCGATCACCGAAGTCCCCATCGACGACTGGCACGACGTCATCGCCACCGATGTCAGCGGCGTCTTCTACGGATGCCGGGCCGCGATTCCGCATCTGAAAGCGACGCGTGGCGCGATCGTCAATGTGTCGTCGGTATCGGGGTTGAGCGGCGACTGGGGCATGAGCTTCTACAACGCGGCAAAAGGCGCGGTGTCGAACTTCACGCGGGCGGCGGCACTCGATTGCGCGGCGGACGGCATTCGCGTGAACGCTGTATGCCCATCGCTGACGGCCACTGATCTGACGCGCGACATGCTCGACGATGAAAAGCTCATGAAGGCCTTTCGCGAACGCATTCCGCTCGGCGATCATGCGCAGCCCGAAGACGTGGCCGCCGCGATCGCATTTCTTGCAAGCGACGACGCGCGTTTCATCACAGGCGTCAATCTTCCCGTCGACGGCGGATTGATGGCGTCGAACGGACAGCCGCGGCAAGCGTGAACGCGCAGCGCACAGCGCGCGGTTCGCCGCTTGCTGTTCATCAGGTCCACACCGACTCAGGGAGAACATCAATGAAACTCAAACACGTGATCATCGGTACGATCGTCGTAACGAGTGCCCTCGCCATCGCCCCGCTCGCGGCGCAAACGGAAGCGGCCTCGACCACCGCCGCCAATCCGCTGGCGCAAGCCGACAAGGACTTCGTGCAAGCGGCATCGATGTCGTCATCGACGGAGATTGACGCGGCCAAGCTCGCGACGTCGAACTCGGAAGACAAGGACGTGAAATCGTTCGCGCATCACATGATGCTCGATCACACCAAGCTCACGATCCAGCTGAAAATGGCCGCGCCGCACGGCGTGACGGTTCCGAAGGACAACTCGGATACGACCGTGCTCGGCCCGTTGAAGGGATTGAAGGGCAAGGCCTTCGATCAGGCGTATATCTCGAAGGTCGGCGTGGAAGGCCACAAGGAAGCCGTCGCAGCGTTCGAAAAGGAAATCGCCGAAGGCCAGAACGCGAAGCTCAAGAAGGCGGCGCAGGACGCATTGCCGACCATTCAGAAGCACTATCAGATGGCTCAAGACCTCGCCGCGAAGAAGGGCCTTTCACAATAGCGCTGCCGCTTTGACGTCATTCATAAGCTGCGCGGACAGGCACCGCGTTTGCGGCTCGCCTGAATCGCGGCGATGCAGTCCGCGCGGCTTTCATCAACGGAGAACATTTCATGTCACAACATCCGGCACATTCGCAGGATCAACGTCATCCCGGACAACCCAATCCTATCGATATCCAGAAGGCGCTGGCCGGCATCGCCTATCCGACGACGCGCGAGAAACTCGTCGAACGCGCGCGCCAGAATCACGCCAATACGGATATCGTCGATCTGATCGACAAGCTGCCCGATCACAATTACGACAGCCCGGCCTCGGTGTCGAAGCAGATTTCGCGTATCCAGTGAGCACGACCGACGCTTCGATGCCGAGGCACGCAGGGTCGCGCATCACGATCGTCGTGCTGACGCATAACCGCGCAGAGCGTCTCATGGAGACGCTGCATTGTTTGCGTGCGTTGCCGGAGTATCCGCAGATCATCGTCGCCGATAACGCATCGACGGACGAAACGGTATGGATGGCCGACGTCGCGTTCCCCGACGTGCGCATCGTTCAATGCGGCAGCAATCTGGGCGCAGCGGGCCGCAATCGCGCGGTGGCGTGCGTCGATAGCGGGTACATCGTACCACGCGAGCAAACGCAGGACCACCGTCTTTCGTAGAACGCAGGAAAAAAAGCGACCGGCACAGGGAACAATGCCGGTCGCACGGGCGCCAGAGATGGCCCTCCGGCTATCCGTTGCCCGCAGCAACGGAATGACTGGCAGCAACGCGTATCAACGCGTCGCTGCCGTTACTCTTCGAGGCCTGGCGCAGGCTCGCTTTCGGGTGCAAGAACGTGGAGCAACGCGTGCGTGATCCACTTCTGCTCCTTGAGACTCGACAGAATCTTGTCGGCTTGCGCCCTGCCCAGCGGTTCGAAACTGATCGTGATGCGCTCGAATTCTTCGCGCCTCACGCAGGTCGTCGACGTGCCCCGCATGCATGCGCCCGCATCCGTGAGCAAACGCCAGAGCGCAATGACATGCAGGTCGCCGCACGCCGCCTGAACCGTGATACCGCCCACACGCCCAGTCAACTGCCGATTGCGCGTCATGTCTGTCATCCGGAACGGTATCGCGATGAAGGCGTCGAGTGAGCGCCTTTTCGTGAGCGGTTGCCGCCGCTCTTCCGGCAGCTTTCCACTCACACCTGCTGAAAGACTAGCGGTTGCCAGCACGCTTGTTAAGCGCTGCGACATGTCCGTAAGTGCTGGATATCGTACAGCGACCTTTTCGGACAACACCCGCTGCTCCCTTACCAGTGCGGGAACGCGGCTTGCCGCTCGATCAATAGCAATCCGGACAGGCATCGGCGCAGACACTAACCCCGCAGGCAAAACCATTAGGAGCAAATCATGAGCATCACTACGATTCGTACATCGGACACCGAGCTCCAGGTCGAGCAGACCTCCTGCACGTTTGCAAACAAGGAAGACGCCGACGCATTCCAGCAATGTCTCGTCAATGGCAGCGTCGAAAGCTGTTATCGCGATCATCCGCCTGTGTCGATGAGGCCCGCGCGCCCCGACGAACGCGCCGACGATCCCAATCGCGACAGCACCATCTCGCCTTCGCTGGGCGGCGACACCGCGATGTGACGAGCCGATGTGACGTATTTAAACGGGAATAACGTTTGCAACCGCGTCGATTGCGATCTCAAACCGAATGGACACATGGAGGCTCACATGCAACCCGACGAACCACCCCTTAGCCCCGGCGACGACGGGCCGCCCGACGCGCCTGGCGTCGGCGAGGACGTATGCCGCGCATGCCACGGCACGGGCAGCGTCGAAGGACAGCGCTGCAGCGTGTGCAACGGGACCGGCAAGGTGCTGCAAGGCATCGGCGGCGGCTGACTGACACGCCACACAACAGGCTCAAGGAGATGGAGACACGAATGGATCTGACAGACAAGGTAGCGCTCGTGACGGGTGCCGGGTCGGGCATCGGCAAGGCATGCGCGCTCAAGATGGCGGCGGAAGGTGCGCGGGTGATCGTCCATGCGCACAAGGACGAAGAAACACGCGCGACCGTCGACGCCATCACGCAGGCGCGCGGCACCGCGTTCGGCGTGACGGCCGACCTGCGCGACGATGCGGGCTTCAAGGCCGCCATCGAGCGCGGCATCACGAACTTCGGCGCGCTCGACATCGTCGTGGCGAACGCGGGCATCAACGGTATCTGGGCGCCCATCGACGAACTGCAGCCCGACGAATGGGACAACACGCTCAACACCAATCTGCGCGGCACCTATCTGACGCTGCACTACACCGTGCCGCACCTCAAACGCGCGGGACAAGGCTCGATCATCATCATTTCGTCGATCAACGGCACGCGCGTGTTCAGTCACGGCGGCGCATCCGCGTATTCGACCACCAAGGGCGGCCTTCTTGCACTCGGCCAGATGGTGGCGCTGGAACTCGCCAAGCATCGGATCCGCGTCAACGTGGTCTGTCCGGGCAAGATCGAAACGAAGATCGACGAAAACACCCGCGCCCGTTCGAGCGGCGAGGCATCCGAACCCGCGCAATATCCGGACGGCAAGATTCCGCTGACCGACGGCGCGGCAGGCACGGGCAACGACATCGCCGAAATGGTGACGTTTCTCGTCTCGGAGCGTGCCCGCTACATCACAGGAACGCCTGTCTGGATCGACGGCGGCCAGTCGCTGCTGGTGGGCTAGCACCTCGATCCGTTCGCTTCGCCTTGGCCTGCTCGCACTGCAAGTTCGCGGCATGCGGATTGCTACACAGTAGAGTTATGGCGAAGCGGAGGCATTTTGACCCACCGAGACTTTATTGCAGTTGGCGCGTCGGCGGGCGGTGTCGACGCGCTGCGCGATCTCGCGTCCCAGTTCCCGCCCGACCTGCCCGCGACCGTGGCCATCGTGCTGCACGTGGGATCGCACGAGAGCCTGTTGCCCTCGCTGCTCAATGGCGCCGGCCCGCTCGAAGCCAGTCACGCCGAGGATGGCCAGGTCTACAAGCGCGGCAAGATTTACGTCGCGCCGCCTGACCGGCATCTGGTCGTCGAAGGCACACGTTTGCGTCTCGTGCACGGCGCCAAGGAAAACTTCGCACGCCCCGCCATCGATCCGCTCTTTCGCAGCGCCGCCGCCGAGATCGGCTCGGGCGCAATCGGCGTGGTACTCACGGGCCTGCTCGACGACGGCGCGGCGGGCCTCGAAGCCATCCAGGCCTGCGGCGGCGCGACGCTCGTACAGGATCCCGCCGACGCCTTCGCTCAAGACATGCCGCTCAACGCTTCGCCCTTTGCCGACTACATCCTGCCGCTCGCCGGTCTCGCTGCGCGCCTCGTGCAACTGGCAGGCGGCGTGGTCCATGCGCAGGGAAAAGACGTCGGCGGGCGGCAGACCGCCGCCCGCCAGCGGATCGCCATCGAACAGCACGCATGGACGGGTGACCGTTCGCCGCCCAACGCGCTGAGCCAGATTGCCGTGCCGTCGACGTTCACCTGTCCGGACTGCAACGGTTCGCTGTGGCAGGTGAAGGACTCGCGGCTCTTGCGCTTTCGCTGTCACACAGGGCATGCCTTCTCGCCTGCTTCGCTGACCTCCGGCCGCCGCGACGACGTGGAACGCTCGCTGCTCGACGCCATGCGCGCACTGCGCGAACGGGAGATGGCGAGCCGTGCGCTGGGCGAGCATTTCGGCCGGCAGGGAGACACCGCCGCGCAAACCTACGAGGAGGACATTGCCCGCCGTGCAAACGAAGCGGCAGGACTCTTGCAGTCACTTCTGCTAGAGCGATAATAGCGGTCTACGCCTGGTTGCATGGCCAGCCCCCACGTGGCGGCCCGCCACCGGCGGCGATCCCTATTCTCTAATGGACATGCGGCCATGCCGAAAAAACGTGCACAGACACTGCCCAGCCAGGCCAATTTCCCGATCGTCGGTATTGGAGCCTCTGCGGGTGGACTGAGCGCACTCCGGGAGTTCTTCGAAGCGTTGCCCGCCCACACGTCGATGGCCTTCGTGGTGATCGTCCATCTGGCGCCCGATCACGAAAGCAATCTGGCCTCGCTGCTCCAGAAGGCCACCGACATGCCTGTGCTGGAAGTCACCAGCGCCACCCCCATCGAACCCGACCACGTCTATCTGATCGCGCCTTCGCTCGAGCTGACGATGGTCGACGACTATCTGCGCGTCGCGCCCAAGCAGCCGGAAGACGGCCGCCGCGCGGCCATCGATCTGTTCTTCCGCACGCTCGCCGAGGTTCACCGCGAACGCGCAATCGGCGTCGTGCTGTCGGGCGCGGGTTCGGACGGCTCGGTCGGGCTGTCGCGCGTCAAGGAGATGGGCGGGATCACGCTCGCGCAGGATCCCGCCGAAGCCGAATACGACAGCATGCCGCGCAGCGCGATCGCGACGGGCATGGTCGACTTCGTGCTGACGGCGGCCGAGATGCCGCAGCGTCTGCTCGATCTGTGGGTGACGGCGAAGGAAATCCATCTGCCCATCGCCGATAGCGACGAGCGCGAACCCGCACTCACCAACGAGTCCGCCGAACGCGCGCTGCGCGAAATCATGGTGATTCTGCGCACGCGCACGGGTCACGACTTCCGGCATTACAAGCGGGCCACCGTCCTGCGCCGCATCGAGCGGCGTCTGCAGGTCAACGGCATCACCGACCTGCAGGCCTATCGCGACCACCTGCATCTGCATCCGGACGAAACCCAGGCGCTGCTGCAGGACATGCTGATCAGCGTGACCAACTTCTTCCGCGACAAGGAAGCCTTCGACGTGCTCGAACGCGAAGTGCTGCCGCAGCTCTTCGAAGGGCGCGGCGAGCAGGACCGGATCCGCACGTGGTCGGTCGGCTGCGCGACGGGCGAAGAAGCCTATTCGCTCGCCATGCTTCTGCAGGAGCGTTCGCTCAAGTCGGCGGAAGGCATTTCGTTCCAGGTGTTCGCCACCGACATCGACGAACGCGCCATTTCGTTCGCCCGCACGGGCCTCTTTCCCGACTCGATTCTCGCCGACGTCACCACGTCGCGCGTGCGCCAGTTCTTCTCGAAGGACGCCGCGCATTACCGCGTGAAGAAGGAACTGCGCGAGCACATGCTGTTCGCGCATCACAACGTCCTGAGCGATCCGCCGTTCTCGCGGCTCGACCTGATCTGCTGCCGCAATCTGCTGATCTATCTCGACCGCGAAGCGCAGATCGAAATTCTCAAGATGTTCCACTTCGCGCTGCGTCCGGGCGGTGTGCTGTTTCTCGGCAGCTCGGAATCGGCGGACAGCGTCAGTTCGATGTTCAGCGTCATCGACAAGCGCAACCGCATCTATCGCGCGAACATGGCCGTGCGCGGCGATACGCCCGTGCCCGTCGCCATTTCGGGCATGGCGAGCACGCGGCCCATCGTCGCGACGGTGCAGCCGCCGGGACGGCGCCGCTTCTCGTTCGGCGATCTGCATCAGCGTCTTGTCGAGCAATACGCGCCGCCTAGCGTGCTCGTGAGCCGCGACTCCGAAATCGTTCATCTGTCCGATCGCGCGGGCCGCTTCCTGCAGTATTCGGGCGGCGAACCGTCGCACAACATCGTGGCCGTCGTGCGCGCCGAACTTCGGCTCGAATTGCGCACGGCGATCTATCAGGCGCTGCACACGAATCGCAGCGTCGAGGCGCGGCGCGTAAGGATCGAGCGCGAAGGCCGCTCGTATTTCGTCAATATGACAGCGCGCCCGGTGCACGATCCCGAGGCGAACGCGGACTTCGTGCTGGTGCTGTTCGACGAAGTCGAAGACAGCATGGGCGGCTCGGAAACGTCGGCCTCCGATGCGCAGAAAGACCCGATCATCAGCCAGCTCGAACGCGAGCTGCAGCGCACGAAGGAACAGCTGCAGTCGACCATCGAACAATCGGAAACGTCGACGGAAGAACTGAAGGCATCCAACGAAGAACTGCAGGCAATCAACGAAGAACTGCGCTCGGCGACGGAAGAACTCGAAACGAGCAAGGAAGAACTTCAGTCGATCAACGAAGAACTCACCACGGTCAACGCGGAACTCAAGTCGAAGGTCGAGGAAACGGGCAAGATCAACGACGACTTGCAGAACCTCATCGCCGCGAACGACATCGGCACGATCTTCGTCGACCGCAATATCTGCATCAAGCGTTACACGCCGCGCGCAACGGACGTGTTCAGCATCATTCCGTCGGATATCGGCCGCTCGCTGCTCGACATCACGCACCGGCTCGAATACGACAAGCTCGCCGACGACGCAGCGGAAGCGTTCGACTCGCTACGCCTGATCGAGCGCGAACTGAAGAGCAACGACGGCCGCTGGTATCTCGCGCGCTTCGTGCCTTATCGCACGACGGAAGACCGGATCGACGGCGCGGTGCTCTCGTTCATCGACATCACGGGCCGCCGCCAGGCGGAAGACCGTCTGCGCGAAGGCGAGCGGCGCATGCGCATCGTCGCGGAAGGCACCAAGGACTACGCGATCATCACGTTCGACGACGAAGGCCTCGTGACCAGCTGGAACGCGGGCGCCGAGCGGATCTTCGGCTACACCGAAGCGGAAATGATCGGCCAGTCCGCCGATATCCTGTCCACCGAAGAAGACCGCTCCAGCAACATCGCGCAGCAGGAATTCGCCGAAGCGCGCCTGAACGGCCGCACGGAAGAAGAGCGCTGGCACGTGCGCAAGGACGGCACGCGCTTCTTCGCGAGCGGCGTGCTGTCGCGTCTGGACGAAGCGGGCGTCAGCGGCTTTGCGAAGATCGCGCGCGATCTCGGCGAATTCACCCACGCGACGGCCGAGCGCGGCACGCAGGGCGAACTGCTGCGCGCCGCCACCGAGCGTGACGCGCAACGACGTCGCGACGAATTCCTCGCTGTCGTGTCGCACGAACTGAAGCATCCGCTCAATCTCATTTCCGCCAGCGCGGAACTGATCGCGCGCGCGCCGGAAACGCGCCAGAGCCTGAACATTTCGCGTGCCGCCGACACGATCCGCCGCACGGTGATCGGCCAGGCGCAGATCATCGACGATCTGCTCGACATTTCGCGCGTGCGTACGGGCAAGCTGTCGGTGGTGCGCACCATCGTCGATATGCGCGAGGTCGTGCAGCGCGTCTGCAACGCGGTTCAGGACGACGCGCGGCAACGCGGCATCGCGTTCAATGTCACGATGGCCGAATCGCCCGTCATCGTTCACGCCGATCTCACGCGGGTCGAGCAGATCGTCTGGAATCTGGTCAGCAACGCGCTGAAGTTCACGACCCGCGGTTCGATCGACGTCTCACTGCACGTCAACGAATACGCCGAAGCCGTGCTGCGCGTGACGGACACGGGTAACGGCATCGAGCCGTCGCTGCTGCCGCATATCTTCGAGATGTTCCAGCAAAGCCGCGATCCCATGGCGCGCCGCGCGGGCCTCGGCATCGGCCTCGCGCTGGTCAGGGATCTCGTCAATCTGCATGGCGGCGCGGTGCGGGCCGAATCGGAAGGCGTGGGCCGCGGTTCGATCTTCACGGTCACGCTGCCGACGCATCGCCCGCTCGGCTATGCGAACATCGACGGCCACGCGGCGGATTCGCTGCAGGGCGTGCGCGTGCTGATGGTCGACGACGACGCGGCAACCGTCGAAACCTTCCGGCTGTTACTCGAAAGCGAAGGCGCGATCGTGCAGACCGCGACGAGCGGCGAAGAGGCGCTGGCCATGCTCGACGGCGACGTCCCCGATGTCGTGCTGTCGGATATCGGCATGCACGGCATGGACGGCTTCGAGTTCGTCGGCAAGCTGCGCGGCGAGCCCAATCTGAAATCCGTGCTCTGCATCGCGCTCAGCGGCTTCGGCCAGGAAGCCGATGTGAAGATGGCGGAAAACGCGGGCTTCGACGCGCACCTGAAAAAGCCCGTCATGCTCGAGGATCTGTTGCATGTGTTCTCGCGACTGCGAACATAGCGACCACGCGAACGATATCGCCGCGACGGTCGTGTTCTCTGCAATCGACGACGTATCCGGCTGCCCGTGCTGAATCGCGGGCAGCCGTGCAAGGAGAGTCAAGGAGGCAAGCGGTGGCGAACGATAGCGGCAACGATCCCGTCGGACAGGCAAAGGCGCAGTTCGATGCAGCGTTCAGGCGGCTCGAAACGGCCCAGTTGCGTCTGCAGACGCTGGCAAGCAAACCGGATGCAGACGAAGAGGCGCTCCAATCGGCGCGCGTCGTCTATGACGAGGCCCGGCTGCTGTGGCTGAGCAGCGAAGCCGCGTTGCGCAGCGCGGCGATTGCGGACAGCTATAGTCATTACATGAACCGGCTTGTCGTGGTGCTGGAAGGCAATGCGCACGTCGCGGAATCGATCGCGCTGCTGCTGCGCCTGCGCGGTTTCAGGGCGACCGTGATGTCGCGCTATCCGTCGGACGACGAGCGGACGATCGAACCGGCTTCCGCCGTCATCGCCGATTTCGAGCGCCGGCCGGTTCCCGCCGACGCGCAAGCCATCAAACGGCTCAGGGCCAGCCCATCCACGCGCATGATCGCGATGGTTCCACCCTCGCTGCTGCTCCACAACTGGGACGGCTTCGACGCCGTGCTGGAGAAACCCGCTTCGATCGAAACCATCATCCAGCAGGGAATCCTCGGCAATGGCTACGAATAAAGCGATTGCGCCGCAGTTGCCGGACGTTCCCGCGCAAAAGACCTACTTCTACATCAACAACCCGCACACTCGCCAGTTCCCCGAACAGGAACTGATCGATCTCGATCGCGCCGGCTTTACCGTCGTGCTCAGTCGCGTCGCCGTCGATCACTTTCCGCCTTTCGTGCCGGCTGTGGATCGTGTCGAACTGAACGGATTGCTGCGGCGCATCGCACCCGACGATGCGCTCGTCGTGCTGGAACTCGCGTCGCTCGGCTGCAATGCGCGCGACGTGCTGTCGACCTTGATGCTGTGCCGGAAGGCCAGGATTTCCGTGCGCTGCGTCGAACTGGGCGGCGCCGAACTCACGCGGCGTCCCGAGCCGCAGGCGGTCAGGACGCTTCGGGCGATCATCCGCATGGAGACGTCGGCGCGCAGCGAACGCAGCACGAACAGCCTGAAATCGGCGCGCGAAAGCGGGCGTCCGACGGGCAGACCCGCTTCGCTGTCGCGCACGGATCAGGAGCGGATCGTGCGATTCCTCGGCAAAGGGCTGTCCGTCAGTGAGGTTGCGCGCCGGTTCGGCACGTCGCGTCAGACGGTCATGCGCGTGCGGGCCGCGGCCGCCATCCAGTTGCAGGACGAGTGACGCCTCAACTCACGCATACCTGCCGCACTCACGCTCAGCCCTGCTGCATCTCCGGCTCGCGAACCACCCGCACGGGAACCGACTTCGCCGCGGGCACCTTGCTCTCTTTCGCGTGATGCGAAAGCGGGATCAGCGGATTGCATTCCGGGTAGTAGCCCGCCGCGCAGCCGACGGGCACATCGTAGCTGACGACCGTGAAGCCATCGACCTGCCGCTTCACGCCATCGGGCGAAACCGCTTCGAGCGAAACCGACATACCGGGATCGAGCCCGTGACGCGCGATGTCCACCGGGTTCATCAACACCACCATCCGCGTGCCGCTGATGCCGCGAAACCGGTCGTCGTGCCGGTAGATCGTCGTGTTGAACTGGCTGTCGCTGCGTAGCGTGAAGAGGCGCAGGTCGCTTGAACTGCGCTCCGGCATGTCAGGGTCTTCGTTCAAGCTCTCGGGCACGGCGAATTCCGCTTTGCCGCTCTTCGTCTTCCATTTCCGCTCGCGCGCGGCGAGCGGCCGATGAAAACCGCCCGGCGTCCAGAGACGCGCGTTGAAGTCGTGAAAGATGTCCGGATAGGTTTCGGCGATCGCGTCGCGCACCAGCGCATAGTCGTCGCTCCACGCCTGCCAGTCGACGGAAGACTGATCGAGTGTCGCCATCGCGATGCCCGCGACGATCGCCTGTTCGGACAGCAGCCGGTCGCTGGCGGGCAGCGCGACGCCGCGCGAGCCATGCATGCAGCCCGTGCTGTCCTCCATCGCGACGGCCTGCCGCTTGCCGCCGCGCACGTCGATCTCGATACGGCTCAGGCACGGCAGCAGATACGACACCTCGCCATGCACGAGATGACTCCGGTTGAGCTTGGTCGCCACGTTCACCGTGAGACGCAGCTTGCGCCACGCGGGCTCGATCGCGTAACGGTCCGGCACCGAGCGCACGAGGTTGCCGCCCAACTGCATGACGGCGCGCACGCGCCCGTCGATCACGCCCTTGCACGCATCGACGGTCGACATGCCCGTTTCGCGCGGCGGCTCGAAACGATATTGCTCGGCGAGCTTGTCGAGCGGCGCGAGCTTTGGCTTTTCGGTGATGCCGACGGTGCGCTGTCCCTGCACGTTCGAATGTCCACGGATCGGCGACGGTCCCGCGCCGGGCTTGCCGATATTGCCGCGCAACAGCAGCAGATTCACGATCATGCGCACGTTCTGCACGCCCATCCGATGCTGCGTGAGACCCATGCCGTAGTGCGCGATCACGGCTTTCGCGCGCATGTACTCGTCGGCGGCCTCGATCAGCGCGGCGCGCGGCAGCCCGCTCATCTGCTCGATCTCTTCCCAGCCGGTCGCGCGGACGTAGTCGGCGAACGCGTCGAAGCCCGTCGTATGTTCGTCGATGAAGGCCACGTCGACGATGCGTTCGCGCCCTTCCGCCTTCGCCTGATCATCCGCTTCGATCACGGCCTTGCAGATGCCCGCGATCGCCGCCGAGTCGCCGCCCGCTCGCACCTGGTGATACTGCGTGCTGATCTGCGTTTCGCCCGGCTTGACCATCTGCGCCGGCGACTGCGGATTGACGAAACTGACGAGCCCCGGTTCGCGTAACGGATTGAACGTGATGATAGGCACGCCGCGTTCGCGCGCTTCCTGCAGATCGTGCAGCATGCGCGGACTGTTGGTGCCGACGTTCTGGCCGAAGAAGAACATCAGATCGGTCGCCTTGAAGTCGTCGAGCGTGATCGTGCCGACGCCCACGCCGATCGCCTCCGTGAGTCCCACGCTCGTGCTCTCGTGACACATGTTCGAACTGTCGGGCAGATTGTTGGTGCCGTACATGCGCGCGAAAAGCTGGTACATGTACGACGTTTCCAGCGACGCCCGTCCCGATGTGTAGAACACGACGGAATCGGGATCGAGCGCGCGCAGTTCGCGGCCGATCTCGCCGAACGCGTGTTCCCAGGTGGTTTCGACGTATTTGTCGGTGGCGGCGTCCCAGCGCATCGGTGCGCACAGACGGCCCGCTTCTTCGAGATCGTGGTCGTGCCACGTTTCGAGTTCGCTCAACGTGTGTCCGGCGAAGAACTCGGGATCGACGCGGCGCGAGGTCATATCCCACGCCGTCGCCTTCGCGCCGCTCTCGCAGAACTCGAACGGATGCGAATGCGCCGGCTTGGCCCACGAACAGCTGACGCACATGAAGCCGTCAGTCTTGTTCTGATGCACCAGCACGCGGCTCGTCGTGACGGGCGCGCCTTCGTGCATCAAGGCGCCCGCGACGGCCTTGACGGAACCCCATCCGCCGCTTGCGTGCTGATACGCGTCTGTCTTCTTGTGCACCGTGCTCATCATGCGCTCCCTGAATTTCACGCAGACGAGGCAAGCATCCGGTGTGCCTTGCGATTCTTTCGAGGCGTGGCACGCTAATCGCTCCCGGCGAACGTTTGGCGTATTGCATCGGCGGACGTGCGCGTCGGCGAAGCGGACTAGCATCTGCTTATTGATGTCGATCTATCGAGCTGTCGAGCCGTCGACGAACACAACCGCGCGTGCGAATCGCACGATACGAAAGGAGTTCATCATGCCCGCTCTCATGCCCATCCTGACTGACCGCGTCGCCCTCGTGACGGGCGGCTCGCGCGGAATCGGACGCGCGACGTCGATTGCGCTCGCGTCGACGGGCGCCGCCGTCGCCGTCAACTATCTGCACAGCGAGAACGAAGCGGCCAATGTGGTCGCGGAAATCGAACGTGCAGGCGGACGCGCGCTTGCGGTGCGCGCCGACGTCTCCGTGGCGGCCGACGTGACGGCGCTGATCGAAGCAATCGAACAACAGCTGGGCCCCGTCGATGTGCTCGTCAACAATGCAGGCACGGCCACGTTCGTCGACATCGACCATCTCACCGAAGTCGAGTTCGACCGCACGCTCGCCGTCAACCTGAAGTCGGCGTTTCTCTGCACGCAGGCCGTGTTGCCGGGCATGCGCTCGCGACGCTGGGGGCGCATCGTCAATGTGTCGTCGGCGGCTGCGCGCGGTCCGGGGCTGGTCGGCATTCACTACAACGCGTCGAAAGCGGGCCTCGAAGGTCTCACGCGCGGCTATGCGTCGAAGGTCGCGCGCGAGGGCATCACCGTCAACGCCGTCGCGCCCGGCCCGATCGATACCGACATGGCCGGCCCGCTCAAGGCGGCCAATGTCGCGGACCGCCTGCCCGTGGGACGACTCGGCGAAACGGAGGAAATCGCGCAGGCCGTGCTGATGGTGGTCGGCAATGCGTTCATCACCGGCCAGACGATCTCCGTGAACGGCGGCGCCAGCTTTATCTAGGCGGGCGTTTTCTGGGGTGGCTTCTGCTGGCGGTTTTGAGAGCGATTCTCGCAAGATTGCGTCGAAAGCGATGTTTGTGCCCCGACTAACATACGAACCCGCCGCCTTGCCGAAGAATGCGTCTGAGCGCGCCGCCGCGCACGGCCTGTAGAAAGAAACGGCGGCGGCGTGCAATGCGCCGGAGGATGCCCTCCTGCCGGTGACAAGGAAAAGAACGCAACGCGCCAGCGGCAGGGGGACATCGACTATGGGCATCATTCGCAAACGTCTTGCGACGTCGAGCGAGGCGTCTGCGGAAGCGCCAGGCACCCAGCCCACAGAAGGCGATCCCGCGCAGCCGCTCGACGAACACGCGTCGTCGCCGCCCGCCGCGTCCGAAGCGCCCAGGAAGACTTCGAAGCGCGCGAACGATGTCACGCGTCCGCTCGTGATCGTGCGCGTGCGCTCCAAACCCCGACAGATCGCGCAGGTCAGCGACATGGGCATGCCGGACTGGAGCCTGAGCGCGGGTGTGGCGATCGTCCTGTTCGGCCTGGCGGCTGCGTACGGCACCTTCGCGATCCTGGATCAACGGGAAGCCATGAAGAGCGAGATGCAACGGCTCACCAGGCACGAAGAGCCGCGTCCTGCCGCGCGGCATGAGCCGCCCGCGCCGACGATACCGCCCGTCGAGGTGGCGCAAGCGCCCCGCCCTGTGATCGATACGCCGCAGATTCCCGTCGCAGCCAGCAGCATCGCGCCGGTGGGTACGAAGCTGAGTCATGCGGCAAGCGCGCCCAGCGTGGCCGTCGTTGCGAGCAACAAGTCACCCGAGCCAGCCCGAGCCTCCATCGACGCGCCGCCGACCGCCGCCGCAAAGCCCCCGATCAAGCGTGGCGATGCGGTTGCCACTCCTGTTCTGGCGCGACAGGCGCCGAAAATCACTCAGGAAGTCGCGAGCACGACGCCAACCCGCGCACGCGCGGCGCCGTCAGTGGCTGTGACCTCGCCAATGTCTGCGCCTGCGCCAAAGACGCGTCGCACTGGCCCGGCACCGGCGGGCGTTTCGTTGGCTTCGCTGGGTTCGTCGCAAGGTTCGAACGTGCGGCAGGAAGACCGTGTGGTTCACGAGCCACCGCCGACCGCGCGGCCACCCGCAAGAACGGTAGCAGCGGCTGCAGTGCCGCGAGAGAACGTGGCAGCGCTGTCGGACACGTCAGCGATGGTCATGGCGTCCGCGGCGGCACAGCCTCGCCCGCAAGCCGAAACCCCTGTCTCGCTGCGCTCAGCGGAAAACAAGGACCTGTTTCGCGGGCACTGAGGGCGCGCCACGCGATCCGCTTCGCTCTGCTCGTCATGCGAAACAAAGTGAGACGCACTGTCAAGCCATGACGGTTTTCGCCCCTATCATTGCGGCGACTGCAAGATTGGGGACGAAAACGGCTATGAACGCAGATTGCATCGACTATGAATCGCTGACGCTGGTGATGGAAAAGCGCATTGCCGGCCATGTGAAAGCCGCGAGTAAAAAGCGTTCGCGGCTGGAGGAGAAGGAGCGGCTGTTTTTCACGGCAGCCGCGAACGAGGCGCTGTTCCTGTGGATGCTGCTCGCGGGCCGCATGAATTCCGATCTGTACCAGGACGACAAGGTGCGCCTCACCCGCATGGTCGAGGACATCGCGGCGGAAAGCGCGCCAGTCACGCATGAGCGCTTCCATGTCGAGACGCTGACGCTCGCGTAAGACGCGAGCGTCAGGCCGCCGATCCTGCGCGGCACCATCGTCACGCTTCCGTCACGCCTTCGCCGCGTCAGGCGACGAACGGTTATCGAGCTTCAGCTGCATGAAGGCCAGGTCGAGCCACGTGCCGAACTTCATGCCCACTTCCTTCAGAAGCCCGACCTGCTCGAAACCGAGCTTCTCGTGCAGCCGGATCGAATCCGCGTTATTGGCTTCGATGCCCGCCACCATCACGTGTTTGCCGATCGACTGCGCCCGGACGATCAGCGCCTGCATCAGCAAACGCCCGAGTCCCTTGCCGCGCTGGTCGCCGCGCACATACACCGAATGCTCGACAGTGTGCCGGTAGCCATCGAACGCGCGCCAGTCGCCGAACGACGCATAGCCGAGCACGGCGTCCTGCTCGTCGACGGCAACCAGCACGGGATAGCCGGCCTTGTGCCGGTCGGCCAGCCAGGCGGTGCGGTTCGCGTGATCGACGGTCTGGTCGTTCCAGATCGCGGTGGTGTGCGCGACGGCGTCGTTGTAGATGGCCGTGATACCTTCGATGTGCTCCGGACCTGCATCGCGAATGTGCATTTGATGACTCCTTGATAGCGCCTGATTCGTCCACTATAGTATAACCAATGGACAATATAATAGACAATGTGGATCTGCGTATCGGCGCCCGTATTCGTGCCGAGCGGGAAAGCCGCGGCTGGTCGCTGACCAGTCTCGCAGAAAAATCCGGCGTATCGCGGGCGATGGTGCACAAGGTCGAGCGCGGCGAAAGCAGCCCGACCGCGTCCCTGCTGGCGAAGCTCGCGGGCGCGTTCGGCATGAGCATGTCGGCGCTGATGGCGCTCGCGGAACTCGAAGACGGACGCCTGCTGCGGCTCGCCGATCAGCCGCTATGGGTCGATCCGCAAAGCGGCTACGTGCGGCGTCATGTGTCGCCGAAATCGGCGTCGCCACTGAATCTGGTCGAGATCGACTTGCCGCCGTCGACGGAAATTCCGATGCCCGCGTCGGCGTATCTGCACTCGCAACAGCTAATCTGGGTGCTGGACGGCGAACTGGTGTTCATCGAAGGCGGCGAACGGCATGAACTGGGCGCGGGCGATTGCCTCGAACTCGGCCCGCCGGGCGATTGCGTTTTCAAGAACGAAAGCGCGCGGACCTGCAAGTACGCTGTGGTGCTCGTGCGCAAGGCCTGAGCGCGCGGCGCGCACTTTTTTCGACGCCGCCTGTCCGTCAGCATGCGGCCCGAGCGTCAATGTGATGACGGGCCGATTCGATCGATTCAAACGCCCGCCTCAACCCCATGACGGAGGCTCATATGCAATATCTGTTGATGATCTATTCCGAGGAAACGCGCTGGAGCCAGATGACGGACAGCGAGCGGCAGCAAGGCGTCGCGGCGTATCAGGCGTACACCGAATCGCTGAAAAAAGCGGGCGCGCTGGTCGGCGCGAACCGGCTGCAACAGTCGAACTCGGCTACCACGGTGCGCCTCGTCGATACCAAGCCGCAAGTGCTCGACGGTCCGTTCTCCGATTCGAAGGAACAGCTTGCCGGCTACTACCTGATCGACGTGCCGAACCTGGACGCGGCGATCGCGTGGGCGTCGCGCTGTCCCGGCGCGGCGCACGGCGCGATGGAAGTGCGCCCGGTGTGGACGGCTCCTTACGACGCGCCTTCCGGTGCATGAACCCGTCCGGCGGCCGCGACGCTGACGGCGCCGCGCAGGCGATCGCCGAGGCCGTCGCGCGCCGCAGTTACGGCAAGCTCGTCGCGCTGCTGGCGATGCGCACGCGCGACATCGCCGCCGCCGAAGACGCACTCGCCGACGCCTTCGCAGCCGCGCTCGCCGACTGGCCCGCGCGCGGCTGTCCCGCGAATCCCGAAGCGTGGCTGATGACGGTCGCGCGCCGCCGGGCGATCGACGGCGCGCGTCATCGACGCATCGGCGACGACGTCGCGAACCAGCTGGCGATTCTCACCGACGAGATCGACGAACACGACGCCGGCGCGTTGCCCGACCGGCGGCTCGCACTGCTGTTCGCGTGCACGCACCCTGCACTCGACGCCGCGATCCGCACGCCACTGATGCTGCAGGTCGTGCTCGGACTCGAAGCGAAGACGATTGCGTCCGCGTTCCTGACCTCGCCGGCCGCAATGGGCAAGCGCCTCGTGCGGGCCAAGAACAAGATTCGCGAAGCGGGCATTCCGTTCAGCGTGCCCGAGCGCGAAGAATGGCCCGACCGGCTGGCCGCCGTGCTCGAAGCCGTCTATGCAGCGTACGCGGAAGGCTGGACCGATCCTGTCGGCGGCGATACGGAGCGGCGCGATCTGACGGGCGAAGCGTTGTTTCTCGCGCATCTGCTCGTCGAACTGCTGCCCGATGAACCCGAGACGCTCGGTCTGCTCGCGTTGATGCTGTATGCGCAAGCGCGTTGCGACGCACGTCGCGATGCAGCGGGTGACTATGTGCCGCTGTCGGCGCAGGATCCGTCGACGTGGAACGCGCCGATGATCGACGCCGCCGATGCGTTGCTGAGGCGCGCAAACGCGTTCAATGCGATTGGGCGGTTTCAGCTTGAAGCGGCGTTGCAGTCGGCGCATGTGTATCGCTGCCGCACGCGTCGTCCGAACTGGGACGAGGTCGTGCAACTCTACGATGCATTGCTCGCGATTGCGGCATCGCCTGTGGTTGCCGTGAACCGCGCGCTCGCGCTGGCGGAGCGTGACGGTCCGCAAGCGGCGCTCGATGCGCTTGCGCCGTATGCGGACGATCCGCGTCTCGCCGACTATCAGCCGTACTGGGCGGCGCGCGCCGATCTGCTCGCGCGAGCGGGCGCGACGGCGGAAGCGCTTGGCGCCTACGATCTCGCGATCGGCCTCGAACGCGATCCGGCTGTGCGACGGTTTTTGCAGCGCAAGCGGCTGGCGTTGTCGTCGGCTAATGGCCGAGATTAAACCGGGCTGGTCTCGCGTCTGACTGCCCTGCCGCCGATTTGCACAGCGCCGTCCATATAGCGCGCCAGCAGCGTGCACGGCTGGCCGAGCGCGTCGCCTTGCAGCAGCGTGATGCTTCTCTCCAGCGACAACGCAAGCGCGCCCGCCGCCACACCCGTCGCGGCATCTTCGAAACGCGGCTCCAGGTGATTGAAATTGCGGCCCGCATAGACGTCGTCATCGACGCGGCAATACGCGTACATGCCCGACACGCCGTGCTCGCGGCTCCAGTTCGAAATACCGTGCAGATCGGGGTTCAGTGCAGCGAGCACGGACGGCTCGTCGACCTCGACCAGCAGCTTCGCGCTGCCAACCGATGCGAGTCGCGGCACGCTCTTCAGCTCACGCGTTTCGATTCGAAGCAGTTGAGCCACTTCGGCGATATCGACGGCCAGATCCGGGCAACGCTGCGCTTTGACGCCGACGAAAATAAGCCCGTCGATTCGCTCGACGTCGAGCGTCTGCCGATGCATGCCCGTCACGAACCGGACCTTTGACGTCTGCGGGTTGCGCTCAAAGAACACCGCGCTTGCCGCGAGGGTCGCATGGAGGCATAGCGGGCTGCGCGCGTGCGGGTAGTAGAAATCGAGTTGCATATCGCCCGCCGTGTTCGCATCGATGAACACGGTCGCGCTGGCGTCCTGCTGTCGAGCGAACATCAGCCGTTCCTGTTCGGCGAGTGTCGATGCTTCGACAACGAGCGCCGCGTTGCCGCTTTCGTCGTGACGGCCGAAGCACAGCATGCGATGGGTTTTCATGGTCGATTGGATTGCTGTTGGATTGCGGTCGGATTGCGGGGAGCGCGAAATATCCCGTACTCTATCCTGAAGGCAGCCGATATGCCGCCCCTTCATCCAACGGCACGAACCATGGTCAATGCGATAAATCCTGCTGGCGTGTGGCAGCCGTTCGGTGCGTTCTCCATGGCCGTCGTGCAAGGCGACGGACAGATCGTTCATCTGAAGGGCCAGGTTTCGCTCGACATCGACGGTCGCGTGACGGGACCCGGCGACATGCGCGCGCAAGTGCGCAAAGTGCTCGAGAATATCCGCGACGTGCTCGCGGCGATGGGCGGCAACATGACAGACGTGATCTCCCTTGTCCACTATGCAACCGATATCGAAGCGTTCATGGCGACAGGCGATATCCGTGCCGAGTTTTTTAGCGCGCTTTATCCCGTTACGACCACCGTGCAGATCGAACGGCTCTATCACCCGGATCTGATGATCGAGATCACCGCCGTCGCGGAGATTCCGCGCGCACGGTTCAGGATGCCGTGAGCCCGCCGCTCGACTGCTGAACTCGCGCGTCGCGTGTACGATAGACCGCATCGACCGATGATTTGCAGGAGGCGCCATGAACGCCATCTGTCCGCTGCACGGGCCCACCACTGTCGTGCGCACCAACGCATACGGGTTTCCCGTGTACGCATGCTGCTGTAACGACGTCGCCGATCCGACACCGCCCGACGCCTGCACGCGCGCGCCGACGCAACGCGGCGCCGAGCGGCAGCCGCTGCCCCAGGAGCGCAAGACGACCCGGGAATGACACGCACGTGTCACACCTTCCATCTATGGAGCGCACACATGTCCCTCGCCAGCGAACAAACGATACGTGACACGATCGAGCGCTTTTATGCCGCGTTTTCGGCGAAGGACACGGCGCTGCTGCGCCAGGTCGTCACGCCCGACTGGCAATATCTGCCCGAGCCCGCTGGCGCAGCGCCCGGTCCGGAACAGATGACCAAAATGTTCGAGAACATTGCTTCGGCGATGCCCGACATGAAAATCCACATCCTCGATCTGCTGATACACGGCGACCGCGTCGGCGTGCGGGCAGAGGTGACGGGCACGCAAACGGGCAAGCTGTTGGGCATTGCGGCGACATCGAAGGAAGTGCGTTTCGCCATTCATTCGTTTCATCAGTTGCGCGGCGATCTGATCGAAAAGACATGGCATCTGGAAGACTGGCTTTCGGTGTTCCGGCAACTCGGCGAATTGCCAAAACAACTCGACCTAAGTTGATCCTCTGTTGCTTCCCAGTCGATGGCACTTTTGACCGATTCTTTCTGATAATTGCTTGCGCAACAAATGACGATAATTCCGCGCACTACTTCCACGCGCCCGACAACGCCGCGCTTCAAAAAATCTTCAATCAGATTGCCGGTGGATTGAGCGAACTGCGCCTGATTCAGTAGCGGACATTCCGCGACTAGTGCGGAGATCCGGGGTTCCTCCAGCAGCCGTCGTCATCCTGTCGCTCGCGTCGACCCGACCGGACGGCGATCGATCCCGCAGAGTCGGGACCGGAGGTGGAGTCCTCGATAATCTGCGACGGCGCCACATTGCCCTTCGCTCCCGGCGCGAACGCGAGAATGCGCCGGTTCGGCACGGCGACGAAGAGACGTCCGTCTGCGGACACGGCGATCCTGTTGCCCGGCGGCGGCAAGCTTTGGCCGACAATTTCCGTTGCCGGACCGCTGATTGTCCGTAGCGGGCTCACGTTGCCATTCGCCTTGGCAGCGAAAATGCTTACCTGGACCTGGCTTGCATCGGCCGTCGTGTTGTAGACGAACAATTCGTCCGTATGAGGATCGACAGCGATCGACGTAGCGATCTGTGAGAAAAAGACGTTGCGGCCCGGAAACAGGCCAGTTTTGGGACCTGTGATGCTGCGCAGCAGCGGTGGCGCGGTCACGCTTCGGCTCGTGCCGAACGTGTCGATAACCACTGTTCCCTGTATGTCATAACCCGCAATCAGCAGATTGTCGTCGCCGTCGATCGCGACGCTCTGATAGTGAGTGATGTTCGGATCGTTGATGCGGGCGGGATTCGGTATCGGCCCGGAACTGTGAACGGGAATGACCATCACGCCCGCCGTCGACGGACGTACGCTCAGAACGAAGTCGTTGAGGCGTGAATCCACCGCTATACCGGGCAGATCATTTGTCATCGGCAACGTGAACGAGCGACCGGGTGGCTGATTGCCCTCGGCGTTGCGCGGAAAGATGTCGACTGCATCGTTGCCGAACTGCGCAACGTGGAAGGCATCCTTTTTGTCGATTGCCGTCCCCCCTGCCGACATCAGCGTCGTGAGCGGCCCTTGCAGCAACTGACACGGTTCGGTCGCGCCGTTGGCGCGCGCTGAATAACCGCGAATCTGATCGCCGAGCGTGAGAAAGACGGTATCGTGCGAGCACTCGGCATGCGCCAGCGGGACTGCGAAAAGCATGCCGACGACAGCGACACATAGCGCGGGTCTCATCACACACCTCCTTGCTCGGATCGTGCAAATGCACCGATCAAGCATAGACGCCACAAGGAGGCCTAACGGAACTCCGCCAGCTGGAACCTGTGTTTTGGCGGACAAAGAGGATATACCGGGCGCTGTGCAGAAACTCAGACGCTATATCCCGACTCGCGCATCATCAGGCGCGAGACGTCACCGCGTGGGCCTTGCGCCTCGAACTGTTCGCGAAGCCGCGCATCCGCCTTGCGGGCCACGCCGCGGTGCATGGCCACGATTAGCGCGAAAAGCGCGATGAGAAACATCAGCGTGGGTACGGTCATCATCATGTTGCTCCTGGCTACGTCGATACCGATGCAGCGCATAGGCCGGGCCTGACGCGCGCAACGGTAACGTGATCTCTGTGCGTACCTGCATAAAACTACGAGCATGCAAGCTCACGATCAATGCCAGCCTGGCGTCCGTAAGTGCACGGTTTTGTACTGCAGCGGCCAGCCCGCTTCATCTCTCACGCCTCATCTCTCACGCTTCATCTCTCACGCTTCAGCCAAGCCTCATCGACACCTCGACGTCGTCGCTGACTGCCGTCGACAGATAGCCGTTTGCAGGCGAACGCACGCGCGCCAGATAGTCGGGGCTGAAATCGGCGTTGTCCGCGACGATCAGCGAACCCGGCCTCAAACGGCTTTCAATCAGCTTCAGCACTTCGGGCGAAATCGCGGCGACCGCCGGGTTCGTCGACGGTGACAGGGAAGCCGCCTCGTCGAACAGACGATCCAGCAGCGGCGCAAGCGGAATACTGGTCAGTGTGCTTGTCATGTGAATTCCATTTAACGGTTAAACACATCGGATACCTGATCATCTGAATTGCTTTTTCGTCTGCACACGACGAAGCAAACTCAGTTATCGAACGTACCGCGATATTCCGGCGCAGCATCGCGACGCGTGTTCATCTCGAACATCACGCCGCCCGGCGCGCGGCAGAAGAAGCGCGAGCCGCGTCCATTGTTGAAGACTTCCGTCTCCATGTGCACACCGTCAGCCTTGAAACGCTCGTACAGCGCGTGAACGTCATCGAGGCTCGGCAGTTCGAAGCCGATATGAAAATTCGCGGGCCACACGGGGACTTCGTTGCTGGTGTGATCGATCACCACGTCATAACCGGGGCGCTTCAATATGTACGACTGCTCCCACGTTCCTGCAATCGTGAAGCCCAGATACTGTTCGAAGAAACGGGCCGTCGCGGCCGTATCGGCGGAAGGGAAGCTCAGGTGATTGAGCTTCATGCTTTGAGTAATGTCGGTCATCGTCGGTCTCTCTGTCGTTGGCGGTGGCCCTTTGCCACACTCGCCGAGGACTTCAGAATATAAGCAGATGCTCACATTCGCCAACTCGCATTGCGCACGCATCTCGGGGCACGTAAAACCCGCATACGTATAGCGGTTTGACCGACCATTGCCCGTTACAGCACATCCGTTTGCTCACATTCAGCGTGCGCGCGTCTTCGACAGATAGCCGAAAACCGCGGCGCGCACGCGATATTCGAGGTATTCGATATCCGTCTCGCCTCGTTCGCCGGCGGCATCGACCATGCCTTTGACCATCGCGAAGAGATCGCCCGCCGCGACTTCGGGATACGCGTGTCGGGGGATTGCGCGCCGGATGATATCGGTAGCCATGCGTTCCAGTTCCGGCTTGGCCACTTCGCCGCGCACTGCGGGGCGGCCTTCTTCGATATCGAGCAGCCGCGCCAGCCTCGGCCGCTGCAATTGCTGGCGCACGGCCGCGCCGATCAGATATTCGAGCGCGGCCTTCGCGCTTCGCAAGGTCAGCGCAACGGAGACGTCTTCATGAAAGCGCTGCGTTTCGCGGCGAATCAGCGCGACCGTCAATGCGTCCTTGCCTGGAAAGTACTGATAGAGCGAACCGATGCTCACGCCCGCTCGCGCCGCCACTGCGTTCGTGTTGAATCCGTCGAAACCTTCCGTTTCGAGAATCTGCGCCGCGGCCTCGACGATCGTTGCAACCGTCTCTTCCGAGCGCGACTGGGTCGGTGTTTTACGGGGCCGCAAGCGCTTCGGCGATGACCGCTCGTTCATTGTGTTTCCCTGTAGAGTCGTGCGCCGCACCAATCGGGCGACGGACTATTCTACGGGTCACACGCAGATCAAAGCGCGCCGCTGAACGAAACGGCGATGGCCAGTCCGATGTTGATCGCGACCAGCGCAATCCAGCCGGCCAGCATCCACAGAGGATCGACACGCACCATGGTGCCCTCCATACAGGTCTCGACGTCGACATACCTGAATGGTAGGAGCCGGGCCGCAACCCCGCTAGATTCACGCGTGAACACTCAGCGTTTCCGCGCGAGCACCAATGCGGCCCGCGCAAAAACGCACGACTGCATCACGCCTGATGCGCGTCTTGCGGAAAGTCCATGTAGAAATCGTCGAGACAAAGCAGATTGAGCGCGCGAATCTGCTCGGTCATGAAATCGACGAACACGCGAATGCGCGACGGCAAATGCTGGCGGCACAGATAGCAGATGTAATGCCCCCGGTCGTCGGGCACATGCCGCCGCAACGCCATGACGAGTTCGTTGCGCGCGAGGTGGTCGCCGATCTCATAGCCCGGCAACTGCGCGATTCCGCGTCCTTCCAGCACCGCGCGCAGCACCAGTTCGGCATCGTTGAAAGTCAATCGCGCGGTGGGCAGATACTTGCGCAGATGGCCGTCGATCTTGAACTCCCATTCGAACACGCGACCGCCCGATGAACGCAGGTTGATGCATTCGTGCTGCGCCAGTTCGTCGAACGTCGTGGGCAGGCCGTGTTTTTGCGCGTAGAGCGGCGACGCGCACAGCGCCATCTGCATCGGCACCAGCTGCTTCGCGATGATGCTCGAATCTTCGATGCAACCGTCGCGAAACGACACGTCGATCTGCTCGGCGGCGAAATCGGCCGTCTTGTCGTCCAGCATCAGATCGACGGCGATGTCGGGATACGCTTCGCAGAAGCGCGACAGCAACGGCGCCACGACCTTGCGTCCGAAACCCACGGTCGAGCTGACGCGCAGCAGGCCGCGCGGCGGACCCGCACGCAGATCGAGCATGTCGTTCATTGCATCGACGATATGCGTCACGCCCTGATTGCAGTTTTCGAAGAAGCGTTCGCCTTCGCGTGTCAGATGCGTCGAACGCGTCGTGCGAAGAAAAAGCCGTGTGCTGAGCTGCGATTCGAGCTTCTGGACATTCCGGCTGACCGCCGAGCGGCCTATCCCCAGACGTTCCCCCGCTTTCGCGAAGCTGCCTTCCGTGGCGACCGCCATGAAGGCGATGATGCCCGCGTAGCTGGTCGAAAAGCAGGTGGACAGCGCGTCGGCGGGATTCGGCAAGCCAACGCGAAAGGCATGCTGCGATGCATCCAGTTGATCCATTGACGGCTCCACTTTCGACGCAGGAGTCTTGGCTCGGCCCGCCAGAAACAGATACTCGCACTGCACAATCGCGGCATATCTGGAGTGTGCGGCTTTCGGCGGGCTTTCCCAGTGTAGAACACAAATCGCGCGATTGACGCCATTCAGGAAACACCGTGAGTCCCTGAATGAATCTAGCGCGCGCGTTTCCGATCGCTTAGCATCGAGACGGGTTCACTGTCGCTCTGCAGGGAACCCGGGAGGAAGTAATGTTCGTCGTCAAGTTCGAGAGTGCTTTATGAACAAAAAGAAGCTGGAAGCGCCCCCGCTTTCTCTACTCGACCGATATCGCGGCCGCGATTTCGAACCGTTGTACACGACGACGGTTACGGTTTCAGGCGGCGAGACGGGACATGGCCGCGCGTCAGGCGTGGCGCGTTCGGACGACGGCAATCTCGATGTCGAACTGCGTTTGCCCACTGCACTCGGCGGTTCCGGCGACGGCACCAATCCCGAGCAACTGTTCGCCGCGGGCTTTGCGGGCTGCTTTCATGGCGCGTTGAACCTGCTCGGCAAGCGTATCGACAGAGAACTGGACGATATCGCCGTCGACGTGCAGGTGTCGTTCGGCCGCGATCCGATGGACGGCGGCTACGCGCTCGTGATCGATGTGCGGGTGCGGATTCCGGGTGTCGAGCGGGCTGTCGCGGAAGAACTCGTGCGCAATGCCGAGCGTCTGTGTCCGTACGCGAAGATGGCGCGGCAGGGAACGGTGAATATCGTCGCTGTCGTCGATTGAGGGAGCACGTCGGCGCTTTCGCTTTCGCGCGCCGACGTGTGAGCGTGCTTCAGTACGCGATCGTCGAAGCTTGCCGGAGTTCTTCCGGCGTCGCGGTGCCGAAGCCGAAAAACTCCAGATACGCGGGAATCATTTCGAACAGCATGTCAGTGCCGACCTGCACTTCGCAGCCCTTTTCGTGGGCGGCGCGCAGGAACGGCGTGTACTCCGACTTCATCACGACTTCGCCGACGAAGGTGTCAGGCGACAGGCGCGCGACGTCGAACGGCAGCGGATCGCCCTCCTTCATGCCGAGCGGCGTCGCGTTCACGACGACGTCGTAGCCGTCCGGATCGTTCGAACCCGTGCTGACTTTCAGATCCGGATAGTTCTCGCGCAGCCGCTGCGCGAGCCCTTCCGCCGAATCGGCGCGCGTGTCGAACAGCGACAGTTCGCCGACGTCGGCGGCCGCGAGCGAGGCCGCGATCGCCGAACCCACACCGCCCGAACCGGACACCAGCACGCGCGCGCCCTTCAGTTGCCGGCCCTTGCGCAGCACGCCGCGTACGAAACCGGCGCCGTCGAACTGATCGCCGAGCAGCGTGCCGTCGGCGCGTTTGAGCACCGCATTGCAGGCGCCCGCGATGCGCACGGCGGGCGTGACTTCATCGACCAGCCCGACCGTCGTCACCTTGTGCGGCATCGTGATGAGCGCCCCACGCAGATTGGTGAAGCGGAAGATCGACGTGAAGCTCTGCTCGTAATCTTCCGGCTTGACGCCCATCGGCACGACGACGGCATCGATACCCTTCTGCTCGAACCACGGGTTGTAGATCATCGGCGACTTGAAGCTTTCGGTCGGAAAACCGATGTGCGCGACGAGGGTGGTTTTTCCGGAAATCATGGTCGGGGGTGCTCTCTCAAACGACGGTTCTTGGTTCAGTGGGCAAACGCATCGGAGCGCAGGCGGTCGTACTCCGTCTTGTCGACCGGCTTCGCGTCGGGTTGGCCCAGGTCGTTCATATGAACGCGATAGGTTTCGCGGGCGCTGAGTGCAGCGAGCGACGCGATCACGGTGACGGCGAACGCGAGGCCGCCGACGGTCAACCAGATGTTCGTCGATCCCGGAGGCGCGACGGCCGTGAAGAGTGCGGGCAGCATCGCGGTAATCGCCGTGCCGACGTTCTGTGCAATCGCCATTGCCGAAACGCGGGTGCGCGTCGGGAACAGTTCGGGGTAGAAGCTCGGGAACACGGCGTTGTAGCCCTGATAGACCACGCCCCACATCAGCAGCGACATCAGGAACGCGAGCGGCACGTTGTGGATGCTGATTGCGTACAGATAGGCGAACGCCAGCAGACCTGCGACCAGCGAACCGACGATCATCGGCGGCTTGCGGCCGATCTTGTCCGACAGATTGCCGACATACGGAATCACCAGCACGGCGACGATGTTGCCGACGACGGGAATCCACAGGTACACGTCTTTCGCAAAACCGATGCCGTAGGCCGGCTGCACTGCGTAGGCCGCACCGAAGATCGTGGCGACGACGGGGATCACGTTCATCAGCGACATGCACACCACGCGCAGCATGTTCGGCGAGCTGTACTTGAAGGCGTCGACCACGGGCGAGCGGGCACGCGTCTGACGTTGGCCTTCATCCTTGAAAGCAGGCGTTTCGTCGACCTTGCGGCGGATAATCCAGCCCGCGATGATCACCACAAAGCTCAGCAGGAACGGAATGCGCCAACCCCAGGTGTTGAACTGGTCGGTGGGCATGTAGTGCGCGAGCGGCAGGAACACGGCTGCGGCGAGAATCTGTCCCGCCTGCACGCCTTGCAGCGTGAAGCTGGAGTAGAAGCCGCGTCGGCCGAACGGCGCGTGCTCGAGAATCATCGAGCTTGCGCCGGAGATTTCGCCCGCCACCGCAAAGCCCTGGACCAGACGCAGGACCACGAGCAGCACGGGAGCCAGCACGCCGACCTGAGCGTACGTGGGCAGGAGACCGACGCCGATCGTCGAGAAGCCCATCATGAACATGCACCACAGCAGCACGTTCTTGCGACCGTGCGTATCACCCAGGTGGCCGAGCACGAACGCGCCGATCGGCCGCGCCACGTAGCCCACGCCGTACGTCGCCAGCGACGCGACAATCGCGGTTGTCGCGTTGCCCTTCGCGAAGAAAATCTGCGGAAAGATCAGTGCCGAAGCCGTCGCGTAGATGAAGAAGTCGTAGTACTCGAGCGCCGAGCCGATCCAGCCGCTCGCGGCGGCCTTCTTCGACTGATGCTTACCGTGCGGCTCAGTGGTGGGGACTGCAGTCATGGTTGTCTCCTATGTCGACTGAAGTTGGCGCTTTAGCGCTTACCTCCAGTCCCATGCAACATTGCATGTTGCGCTTGTAGGCTGGCGACTGTCAGATGTCACCAGATGGACCGCAGAGTAGCGTTTCTGGGCCCTTATACACAAGCGAACGATACACCTTTTCGTTCGATCATCGCGCACAACTGCGCGATGATCGAACGCTCTGAGGGTTTCTCCGGGTTCGGGGCATGGGTCCGCCGACGCCCGGATGATCGGCAGCGAGCGTCCGCGGCATTGGTATGATGGCGGGCTCGCGCCATCGCATGCATCGGGCGCCGCCGCATCCATTCACAACGACCCAGAGGATCATCGCCATGACGGCCGCAACGCAATTCGATCAGGTTTCCGTAGTCAAGAAAGCCAACGTCTACTTCGACGGCAAGTGCGTGTCGCACACCGTTCTGTTCGCGGACGGCACGCGCAAGACGCTCGGCGTGATCCTGCCCGGCACGCTCAACTTCGGCACCGACGCGCCCGAACTGATGGAAGTGCAGGCCGGCAAGTGCCGCATCCGTCTCGACGGCAGCGACGAGTGGAAGACGTACGCCGCGGGCGACTCGTTCTCGGTGCCCGGCAAGAGCCGCTTCGACATCGACGTGGTCGAAACGCTCGACTACGTGTGCAGTTATCTGTAACGACGCACCTCCACGCAATTGCCGCGACGCAGCCAGCGCCGTCGTCGCGGCAACCTTCCGCATCACCGCCCAGCCCGTTTGGCGCCTGGCCTGCGCGTACGCTTCGGCGTCGAATCCGGCACGATGTCTTTCATTTTCCCGATCAGTTCGTCATGCTCCTCGCGCAGCACGTCGACGAACGCCGACGCCAGCCGCTCGCGCGGCCGATGCGGCGGAAACAGCAGATAGGTCGGAAATAGCACCGCCGGCGAGAACGGCCTGATCGCGATATCCGGCCCGGCGAAATCGCGCGCGACGACAGGATGCGCGAGCGTCACGCCCATTCCGCAGCGCACCAGTTCGCAGCAGATCGCCGTGTATTGCGCCTCGATTGCAAGCACGCGTTGCACGCCTGCGCGCGCGAACACCTCGTCCATCTGCACGCGCGTGCCGTCGCCGTGACACAGCGAGATGAACGACTCGCCTTCGAGATCGGACGGCTTGATCGACGCCTTCGCCGCGAGCCGGTGCGTCGCCGGCATCACGCAGACGGCCGCCACCTTCGACAGCATCTCGACATCGCAATTCGAAGCCTCGCTGATGTACACCGCCACGCCGAGATCGCAGAACTGCGACGCGGTCCAGTGATTCACCGTCCCCGACGTATTCACATGCAGCGACACCGTCACGCCCGGATGCAGCGCCTGAAAACGCTTGATCGCGTGCGGCACGAGCGTGAGTCCCGCTGACGGCATTGCCGCGATGCGCAGACGTCCGCTGCCCAGGTTGCGAATCTGCGCAGCGGCATTCGCGAGTCCTTGCAGACCGACATACGCGCGCTCCACTTCACGAAAGAACGCTGTGCCCTCGCTGGTCGGAATCAGCCGCACGCCGCTGCGCTGAAACAGCAGCAGGCCCGTTTCGCGTTCGAGCTGTGAGATCAGACGGCTCACATTCGGCTGCGACGTGAACAGCGCTTTCGCCGCCGCCGTCATCGACCCGGCCACCATGACGGCGCGAAACGCCTCGACGTGTTTCAGGTTCATCGTCATCAACCCATATCAGCGATGTATGGATAGCTATTTTATTCGTATTGGACGATATAACCATAGCGGACCAGACTGTGTCGCATGGATACGCCGCCAGAGCGTCCATCCCACACTCCAAGGAGATCACCGTCATGCAAGAAACGCTGCGCCGCCGTTGCCGTTTTACGAGCCATGTCCTCTCCACCACGCTGTCTCTCGCCTGCCTGACCGCTTCCCTCTATGCACATGCCGACACTACGCTCTATGTCGCGAACGTCGGCGGTTCGAACGAGCAGCTCTATCGTCAGAAGATCATTCCGCCGTTCGAAAAAGCGCATGACGTGAAGATCGTCTACGTCGCGGGCAATTCGAGCGACACGCTCGCGAAGCTTCAGGCGCAGAAGGGTCATCAGCAGATCAACGTCGCCGTGATGGACGACGGCCCGATGTACCAGGCGATGCAGCTCGGCCTGTGCGCAAAGGTCGACGACGCGCCCGTGATGAAGGACGTCTATCCGCTCGCGCGGCTCGGCCCGACGGCCGTCGGCGTCGGCATGGTGGCGACGGGCATCGGCTACAACGAAGAGGCGTTCAAAAAGCTCGGCCTGCCCGCGCCCGACTCGTGGCAGGTGCTCACCGACAAGCGCCTGAAAGGCAAGCTCGGCGTGCCGCCCATCACCAACACGTACGGACTGCATACGCTCGTGATGCTCGCGCGGATGAACGGCGGCGGCGAGAAGAACATCGACCCCGGCTTCAACGCGATGACGAAGCAGGTCGCGCCCGACGTGCTCTCGTGGGCGCCGACGCCCGGCGAAATGGACGGCCTGATGCAGGCCGGCGACGTGATCCTCGCGCCGTACGGAAGCGGCCGCGCGGTCGCGCTGCAGAACACGGGCTTCCCGCTCAAGTTCGTCTATCCGAAGGAAGGCGGCGTCGCGCTGCAGGTGGCCGCCTGCGCAGTCGCGGAAAACGCGCAGCCGAAGCTGTCGCAGGAATTCATCCAGTACCTGCTGAGCCCCGAAGTGCAGGCGATGCAGGCACAAGGCATCGGTCTGGGCCCCGTGAACAAGACGGTCAAATTGACGCCCGAAGTGGCCGCGCGCGTGCCGTACGGTCCCGAGCAGGTCGGCAAGCTGACAGCGATGGACTGGAGCACGATCAACCAGCATCGCACGGAATGGACGGAGCGCTGGAACCGCTCGGTCGAACGCTAGGCCGCGTGCCGCACATCAGTCAGACCGTCCGCATCTGAACAGGACCGACGCATATGACCTTCCTCACCTTGCAAGGCATCTCGAAGCGCTACGGCGACTTCACGGCCGTCGAGCAACTCGATCTGTCCGTCGAGCGCGGCGAGTTCCTGTCGCTGCTCGGCCCGTCCGGCTGCGGCAAGACGACCACGCTGCAGATGATCGCCGGCTTCGTCACGCCGAGCGCGGGCCGCATCACGCTCGATGGCCGCGACATCACGAACCAGCGCCCCGAGAAGCGCGGCATGGGCGTGGTGTTCCAGAGCTACGCGCTGTTTCCGCATATGACGGTGGCGGGCAACGTCGGCTTCGGTCTGGAAATGCGCAACATGAAGCGCGCCGAGCGCGCGGTGCGCGTCGCCGAAGCGCTCGATCTGGTGCGCCTCAAAGGGCTCGACGCGCGCTATCCGAAGGAACTGTCGGGCGGCCAGCGCCAGCGCGTCGCGATTGCGCGTGCGCTGGCGATGCGCCCCGACCTGCTGCTGCTCGACGAACCGATGTCGAACCTCGACGCCAAGCTGCGCGAGGAAATGCACATCGAACTGCGCGCGATCCAGAAGCGCCTCGGCATCACGACGATCCTCGTCACGCACGATCAGGTCGAAGCGATGACGATGAGCGACCGCATCGCCGTGCTGCATCGCGGCCGCATCGCGCAACTGAGCACGCCGTTCGACGCCTACGAGCGCCCCGCCACGCCGTTCGCATCGACGTTTCTGGGCCGCACGAACACGCTGCCGGGCGAAGTGCTCAGGCTCAATCCGCGCTGTGCGGAAGTCGATGTCGCGGGCACGACCCTGCATGTGCCGCACGAAGGCCGCGAGGTGGAAGGCGCGGTTCACGTGTATATCCGTCCGGAGAAAGTGCGGCTCGCGAACGGCGATGCGCGCATGCTGGGACGCGTCGCGAACCGTGTGTTCATCGGCAATCAATGGCTGCTCGAAATCGACACGGAACTCGGCAAGCTGCACGTCGCGCAGCCGAATTTCGGCGCGCCGCCGCCCGAGGAAGGCCATGAAGTCGGCCTCGCCTTCACCGACGACGACCTGCGTGTGCTGACCCGGGAGAGCGCTCATGGCAACGCTTGACGATACCCGCGCGGGCGCGGCGCCGTGGCTGCTGTCCGCACCCGCGCTGCTGCTGTTCGGCGCGCTGCTGCTCGTGCCGCTCGTGCTGACATTGCTACTGTCGTTTCGCGTCTTCAGCGACGTAGCGGGCGTGCAGACGCTCTACACACTCAAGAACTACGCCGAAGTATTGAGCGATCCGTACTACGGCGAAATCTTCCTGCGCACGGCAGGCCTCGCGCTCGCGGTCACGCTGCTGAGCGTGCTGCTCGGCGTGCCGGAGACGATCGTGCTCGCGCGCATGAAGCGTCCGTGGCAATCGCTGTGTCTGCTGATCGTGCTCGGGCCGCTGCTGATTTCCGTCGTGGTGCGCACGCTCGGCTGGCAGATCCTGCTCGGCAACAATGGTGTGCTGAACAACGTGCTGCAAGCGCTGCACATCACGTCCGAGCCGATCCGTCTCGTCTTCACGATGACGGGCATGATCATCGCGCTCACGCACGTGCTGGTGCCGTTCATGGTGATGTCGGTGTGGGCGACGCTGCAGAAGCTCGATCCGCAGGTCGAATGGGCGGGGCTGTCGATGGGCGGCTCGCCGCTGCGCGTATTTCGCCGCGTGGTGCTGCCGCAGATCATGCCCGGCGTGCTGTCCGGCTCGATCATCGTGTTCGCGCTGTCGGCTTCGGCTTTCGCGACGCCGGCGCTGATCGGCGGCCGCCGTCTGAAAGTGGTCGCGACGGCCGCCTACGACGAATTCCTCGGCACGCTGAACTGGCCACTCGGCGCAAGCATCGCGGTGCTGCTGCTGATCGCGAATGTCGCGATCGTGATGGGCTGCAGCCGTCTCGCCGAACGCCGCTTCAAGCACATCTTCGAGTGAGGCCGTCATGAAACAGAACGGATTCTGGGGCCTGCTGTTCAACGCGCTGTTCCTCACCTTCATCCTCGCGCCGCTCGTCGTCGTGCTGCTGGTCGCGTTCACCGACAAGGGTTTCATTTCGATGCCCTTCGACGGCGCGTCGCTGCGCTGGTTTCGCGCGATTCTCGACAACGACGACATCGTCTCGGCGTTCTGGCTGTCGGTGCGGCTCGCGTTCGCCGCCGCGACGATCGGCGTCGTGCTCGCGGTGCCCGCCGCGCTCGCCATTGCGCGTTATCGCTTCACGGGCCGCGCCGCGCTGATGAGCTTCTTCCTCTCGCCGATGATGATTCCCGCCGTCGTGCTCGGCATCGCGTTCCTGCGCTTCCTGTCGCTGCTGCATCTGAGCGGCTCGTTCTGGGCGCTCGTCGCAACGCACGTGATCGTCGTGTTGCCGTACGCGCTGCGGCTTGCGCTGTCGTCGGCTGTCGGGCTCGACCGCGACGCCGAGCGCGCCGCACTCTCTTGTGGCGCGAGCCGCTTCACGGCCTTCCGCCGCGTCGTCCTGCCGATGATCCGCACGGGCGTCGCGGGCGGCTGGGTGCTGTCGTTCATCCAGAGCTTCGACGAGCTCACGATGACCATTTTCGTCGCGACGCCCGGCACGACCACGCTGCCCGTCGCGATGTACAACCAGATCGCGCAGACCATCGATCCCCTCGTCGCTTCCGTGTCGGCGGTGCTGATCGTCGGCACGGTTCTGCTGATGGTGCTGCTCGACCGCATGGTCGGACTGGACCGTATCCTGATCGGAGAAGCTCGATGACCCGCAACTCATCCGCGAACCCCGACGTGCTCGTGCTGGGCGGCGGGCTGGTCGGTTCCGCCGTCGCCTGGGGCCTCGCGCGCGAAGGCGCGCGCGTGACCGTGCTCGATCAGGACGACGGCGCGCTGCGCGCGTCGCGCGGCAATTTCGGGCTCGTGTGGATTCAGGGCAAAGGCTACGGACTCTCGCCGTATGCACGCTGGTCGCGCAGCTCGGCCGCGCGCTGGCCGTCGCTGGCCGATGCGCTGCTCGCCGAAACGGGCATCGACGTCGCGCTGCGTCAGCCGGGCGGCTTTCACTTCTGCTTTTCCGACGACGACCTCGCCGAACGCGCGAAGCGGCTCGGCACGCTGCAACGCGAACTCGGCGACTACCCGTACCAGTTGCTCGACGCACGCGAAGTGCGCGAACGCCTGCCCGCGATCGGGCCGGACGTGATCGGCGCGAGCTACACGCCGATGGACGGCCACGTCAATCCGCTCAAGCTGCTGCGCGCGCTGCATGCAGGCATGCAGGGACGCGGCGTGAAGCTGATCGGCGGCGAAGAAGCGCTGCACATCACGCCCGAAAGCGGCGGCTTCGCGGTGCAGGGCAAGCGCGGCACGTATCGCGCGGCGCGCGTGGTGCTCGCGGCGGGACTCGGCAATCGCGTGCTCGCACCGCAGGTCGGACTGCATGCGCCCGTCGCGCCGAATCGCGGCCAGGTGCTGATCAGCGAGCGCGTTGCGCCGTTCCTGCACTACCCGACGCTGAACGTCCGGCAAACCGACGAAGGCACCGTGCAATTCGGCGATTCGATGGAAGAAGTCGGCTTCAACGACTTCACGACCACGCCCGTGCTGTCCGATATCGCGCGACGCGGCGTGCGTGCATTCCCGCTGCTGAAGAACGTGCGGCTGGTGCGCACGTGGGCCGCGCTGCGCGTCTATAGCCCGGACGGCTTTCCCGTCTACGACGAATCCGCGCGTCATCCGGGCGCGTTCGTCGTCACCTGCCACAGCGGCGTGACGCTCGCCGCGGCGCATGCGCTGCGCGTCGCGCCGTGGATCGCCGGCGGCGCGATGCCCGACGAGATTCCCGCGTTTTCGGGCAACCGCTTCCTCGAATCCCCCGCTCTCATTCCCGCTCACTGATTCCGCCATGACTTCCACACCGCTATTCAAGGCCCTGCCCGGCGCCGATGCGCCCGTCGACATCTGGTTCAACGATCAGCCGCTGCGTGTGCCGGGCGGACGCTCGGTAGCCGCGGCGCTGCTGGTCGCGGGCATTGCGCGGTTTCGCGCGACGCCCGTTTCGGGCGCGCCGCGCGCGCCGTTCTGCATGATGGGCGCGTGCTTCGAGTGCCTCGTCGAGATCGACGGCGTGCCGAGCCGGCAAAGCTGCATGGTGACCGTACGCAACGGCATGCGTATCCGTTCGCAGGAAGGCGCGCGCGATCTGCCGCCGTCCGAAGTCTCGCTGGAGGATGCTCATGGCCGCTGAACACGATGCAACGCTCGCAGCCGTATTTGCCGCCGAAGCCGTCGATGTCGTCGTCGTAGGCGCCGGTCCCGCCGGCATGAGCGCGGCGACGCTCGCAGCGCGTGCGGGCCTGTCCGTCGTGCTGCTCGACGAACAGGATGCCGTCGGCGGGCAGATCTATCGCGCAATCGGTCATGCCGATGCGCGCCGCAAGGAGATTCTCGGTCCCGACTACGCGGCGGGTTCGGCCATCGCGGAGGCGTTCGCCCGTTCCGGCGCGCGCCACGTCGCGCATGCGTCCGTGTGGCAGGTCACGCGCGAGCGTTCCGTGCATTACCTGAAAGACGGCAAGGTCGGCAGCTTCGACGCACGGCGCGTGATTCTCGCGACGGGTGCGCTCGAACGGCCGTTCCCGATTCCCGGCTGGACGCTGCCCGGCGTGCTGACGGCGGGCGCCGCGCAAATCCTGCTGAAAAGCGCAGGCGAAGTACCCGCCGAAGCGCCCGTGCTGGCGGGCTGCGGCCCGCTGCTGTATCTGCTCGGCTGGCAATACGTGCGCGCAGGCGTGCCGATCCGCGCGCTCGTCGATACGACGCGCCACGAGGACCGCTGGCGCGCGAAGAAGCATCTGCTGTCCGCACTGCGCGCGTGGCCGTTCCTGAGCAAAGGCCTGCAGCTGATCCGCACGCTGCGCGCCGCTGGCGTGCCCATCTACGAAGCCGCCGACGATCTGCAGATCGAGTCGAAGCGCGACAGTGAGGGCACCGACGGCACCGAGCGCGCCGCCGCGCTGCGCTTCACGACGCAAGGCCGCGCGCATCGGGTCGAAGCGAACGTGATCCTGCTGCATCAGGGCGTCGTGCCGAACACGCAGTTCACGCTGTCGCTGCGCGCGCAGCACCACTGGGACGCAGCGCAGTTGTGCTTCGCGCCGACCACGGACGCCTGGGGCGAACTCGACGTGCCGGGCATTTTCGTGGCGGGCGACGGCGGCGGCATCGGCGGCGCGCAGGCGGCGGCCGAACAGGGCGCGCTGAGCGCGCTGCAGGTCGCATGTCAGCTCGGCGCGATCGATGCGGCGGCGCTCGAACGCGAAGCCGCGCCGCATCGCCGCGCGCTCGCCGACGTGCTGCGCATCCGTCCGTTTCTCGACAGCCTGTACCGTCCGCGCGACGCGAACCGCATTCCGTCCAACGACGTGGTCGTGTGCCGTTGCGAAGAAGTGACGGCGGGCGACGTGCGCGGCTTCGTCGAACTGGGCTGCATGGGACCGAACCAGGCGAAGTCGTTTGGACGCTGCGGCATGGGCCCGTGCCAGGGACGCATGTGCGGCCTGACCGTCACCGAAATCATCGCGGATGCCCGCAAGGTGTCGCCGGGCGAAGTCGGCTATTACCGCATTCGTCCGCCTATCAAGCCGCTCACGCTCGGAGAACTCGCCGGTGAATGACGCCGCCCTGTCCCATTCCGGCGACGTGCGCGAGGCCGATGTGCTCGTGATCGGCGGCGGCCTGCACGGTTCGAGCAGCGCGTTCCACATGGCGCGGCGCGGCGCGAACGTGATCGTGCTCGAAGCCGATTATGTCGGGCGGCACTCGTCGGGCGTCAACGCGGGCGGTGTGCGAACGCTCGGCCGGCCGGTGCCCGAAATCCCGCTCGCGCTGATGTCGCGCGAAATCTGGCACACGTTGCACGACACGATCGGCGACGACGGCGGCTTCGTGCCGTCCGGCCAGTTGAAGATCGCCGAAACGGACGCCGAACTCGACGAGTGCCGCGCGCGCGTCGCGCTGCTCGAATCGCATGGTTTCACGCATGAAAAACTGATCGACCGTGCGAGCGTGCTCGAACTCGAACCTGCGCTCGCGCCGCATGTGACGGGCGGCATCTGGGTCGAGCGCGATGGCTACGCGTTGCCGTTCAGGACCACGACATCTTTCCGCCTCGCCGCGCAACGGCACGGCGCGCGCTTCTTCGAAGGCACGCCCGTTGGCCGCATCGAACAGCGCGGGACGCGCTGGTTCGCGCAAACGCCGCGCGGCCTCTTCAGCGCGGAAAAACTCGTGATCACGGCGGGCGCGTGGGCGGGCCAACTCGCGGATCAGGTCGGCGAACGCGTGCCCGTTCATCCCGAAGGCCTGATGCTGATGGTCACGCATCGCGTCGCACCGTTCTGCCGCGCGACGCTCGGCGCAACGGGGCGTCCGCTGTCGTTCAAGCAGTTCGACAACGGCACGGTGGTGATCGGCGGCAAGCTGATCGGTATCGCCGATCTGGAGGCGCGTCATGGCGAAGTCGATTTCGCGCGCCTCGTGCGCAGCGCCAATACCGTCGTCGATCTGTTTCCGCATTTGCGGCATCTCGGCGTGAACCGCGCATGGGCAGGCGTCGAAGCCTTCACCGACGACTCGCTGCCCGTCATCTCCGCGAGCCGCCGCGCATCGAATCTCGTCTACTCGTTCGGCTATTGCGGCAGCGGCTTCCAGCTCGGACCGGGATGCGGAAAGCTCGTCTCCGAACTCGTGCTCGACGGCAAGCCTTCATTGCCGCTCGACGCGTTTGCAATCGACCGTTTCGACGAGCCGCAAGCTGCCTCGATCCGAGCGGCCAGCGCCGTCGCTCATTGATTTCTTCACTCACCCACAGGAGCAAACCAGCGTATGTCCGATATCGTCAGAATCGAAACGAACCAGCGCATGAGCCGTGTCGTCAAGGCAGCGGGACTCGTGTTCATCGGCGGGCAGACTTCGAACGATCACGCGCCCGATGTGAAAACGCAGACGGCGAGCGTGCTCGCGAAGATCGACGGCTTTCTGGAGAAGGCGGGTATCGACAGGACGCGCCTCGTGTCGGCGCAAGTGTGGCTCGCGAATATCGAGCGCGATTTCGCGGGCATGAACAGCGTGTGGGACGCATGGGTTGCGCCCGGCTGCGCGCCGACCCGCGCAACGGTCGAGGCGAAGCTCGCCGCGCCGGAACTGCTGGTCGAGATCGCCGTCGTCGCGCTCGCGTAACGGCTGCGTCGAAACAGGCGATAGCCGCCTGAAATCGGCTACGCGTTCGACACGCGATACGTGCCCCTTCCCGCCTGCTTCGCGCTGTACAACGCCTGATCCGCGCGCCGGATCAGGCCGTCGACGGAATCGTCGTTCGCTGCGAGCGCAATGCCGACGCTCGTGCCGATGCTCACCGCCTCGCCCGTCGACAGGTGATACGGCAGCGCGATGTCGCGAATCACGCGCTGCGCGAGCGCGACGACGGACGGCAACGTGGTGTGATCGGCGATGATCGCGAACTCGTCGCCGCCCAGCCGCGCGACCAGTTCGCCCGGACGCAGCACGCGCGAGAGCCGCGCGGCGACCGTCTCCAGCACCTCGTCGCCCGCGCAATGGCCGAGCCGGTCGTTGACCTGCTTGAAGCCGTCGAGATCCAGATACATCATCGCGCACGCTCCGCCCTGATCGCGCGCACTCACCCTCAGAATCTGTTCGAGGCGGTCGCGCAGTTCGCGGCGGTTCGGCAGGCCCGTCAGCGAATCGTGACTCGCGAGATGCAGGATCTTCGCCTCCGTCTGCCGACGCTGCGTGACGTCCTCGATGATGATGACGGCGCTGCCGTCGGGCACGGGATTACGCGTCAGTTCGAGCTGGCGGCCGTCCTGCAGTTCGAGATCCATCGGCGTGCGCTCGTCGTGGAGCCACGCGTTGCACTGTTCGACGAGCCGTTTATGCAGCGTCTCGCCGAACTGCGCGATACCCACATGGCCGATGAATTCCGGCAGCGGCACATTCAGTTTCAGCATCTCGACGGTCGCGCCGAACAGTTCCGCCGTGCGGCGATTCGCGATCACGACGTTGCCCGTTCCGTCGACCGTGCACAAACCGTGCGGCATGTAGGCGAGCGCCGCGTCGAAGCGCGCGGCGAGTTCGGCGTGGCGCTGCTCGGCCGTCATCAGCGCGACGAGCCCTTTGTAGTGGCGTTGCACGACCGAGACCATCGCGGCGTTGTACGCGATGAGCGGCGGCACGAGAATCCATGCGCCGCTTTGCGGCGCGATCAGCGCGCCGATGCCGATGGGCACCGTGCCGAGGAAAATCTGTGCGATCGCGAGCCGCGGCAGCGCCGCGTTGCGCGACGCGATGCCGCCGAGTATGCCCGCCGCGACCATGATCGCGAGCGTCGCGAGTTCCTTGTCCGGCGACAGAAAACAGGCCGCCGTGCCGAGCCCGAGCAGCAGACACGCCACGAGGCTCACGGGCGCATAACGCGTCGCCCACGGCGCCGGATGCACCGCGCAGACGCGGCTGCGCGCAACGTAAATGCGGACGATGCCGAGCCGCGCGGCGAGCACGGCGATATCGGCGATCAGCCAGAGCGCCGTCCATGACTGATGCAGCCGGAAGCACGCGACGATCGCCACGAACACGCTCGACATGCCCGACAGAAACAGCGGCCATGCGTTGTCGAACAGCGCGGACATCAGCGCGGCGCGCACCGACGGGCTGATCACGCCCTTTTCCGGCGTAGGCGTCGCCAGCAGCGAATCGTAAAGAGAGGCTTTCTCAGACATGGCTCGGCCGTAGTCGGGACGCTGGTTTCCGGCTCATTGGAAGGCAACCTTTTTTCTTTGGTTTAACGGCCTGAAAATGGAGGGATTGAGTCAGGTGAAACGCGAACTACAGGTGAACTGCGCGCGAACTGAAGAGGACTCCCCGCCAAGCCACGCATAATGCCGCAATTTTGTCCGTTCGTGCTGACGAGCGGATCGTTGCGCATGCAAAATCTGCCGAACACGCCGGCATCGCAGAACTTTGGAGACTGAAACAACTGTGAGACTCGATACGACCACTGTCCGGCTGGTGCTCGCCATCGTCGATGAAGGCAGTATTTCCCGCGCCGCCGACAAGCTCGGGCTCGCCGTGGCCGCCGCCTCGCGCCGCGTGTCGGACCTCGAGGAGCAACTCGGCGCGAAGCTGTTCCGGCGCGTGCCGCATGGCGTCGAAGTCACCGAATCGGGCGACAAGCTGCTGCGCTATATCCGCCAGATCGACACGCTCGTCGACCGGCTGGCAGGCGACGCGCAGGCGCTCGTTCAGGGACTCGAAGGCCGCATCATCATCGGCGCGCCGAAGGCTGTCGTGATCGAGTTTCTCGCGCGCGATATCGCGGGCATCCAGCGGCAGTATCCGGGCATTTCGCTGAAGATCGTCGAAGAGAACAGCAAGATCATCCAGCAGATGCTGCGCGACAAGGTGATCGATATCGGCATCTACGAGAAAAAGAGCGGCTTTCTCGACCTCGCGCAGTTGCCGTATCGGCAGGACCGTCTCGTGCTGGTCTACAGCCCGGCGCACTTCAGTTTTGCCGGCGCGCCCGTCTCGATCGACGATCTGCTCGACATGCCGCTAGTCAGTCTCGGCAAGGGCTCGGCGATCCTCTCTGCCGTGCAGCGCGCGTATCGCAGCCGCGGCCGGCAGTTCACCAACGACTTCTCCGTCAACGGCTTCGACACGATGCTCGCCTTCGTGCGGCATGGGCTCGGCGTCGGTCTGATGCCGCCCGACGTGCTGAGCAGCTTCGGCCCCGATGACAGACTCGCCTGCGCCGAACTGCAAGGCGACTGGCACGAGCGCAGCTATGTGCTGTCGTGCGCCGAAGGGCATGCGCAGGCGCAGACACTGCAAAACGTCGTGACGGCGCTGACGAACGCGCCGCAGTGAGCCGCTGACGTGCCCTTTCGCGAATTGCGAATCCAGCCATGACTGTTACGTCCTTGCCGCGGTCTCCCGGGTAGGTGAGAGTTGTGCATACAACAACGACATGGAGACGGCATGACAACCATCCTTCTTTCGACGCGCGGCTAATGCACTCGCATTGAGCCCGCGCAGCGTTCGCGCTGCGTCCGCCTTCTCCTCTCGCCATTCATATAACCGGCCGGTCGCCGTTGCGATCGCACGCCCTTACCTTTCGGGAGACACCGCTATGTCGCAAGCCGACGAAACCGCAGAAAACACAGGCAACACCCAGTCGCGCCCCTTGCCGCTGCAAGGCATTCGCGTCCTCGATGTCAGCCAGGTGATGGCCGGACCGTTCGCCTGCATGCTGCTCGCCGATCTCGGCGCCGACGTGATCAAGGTCGAGCCGCTCGAAGGCGACCAGACGCGCGGCGCGATGGGCTTCAAGATGAAGGGGCCGGACAGCATGGGCTTCCTGAACATGAACCGCAACAAGCGTTCCGTTTCGCTCGATCTGAAGACCGACGAAGGCCGCGAGTTCTTCTACAAGCTCGCGAAAACGGCCGACGTGATCGTCGAAAACTACCGGCCCGGTGTTGTGCAACGTTTGCGCATCGACTACGAGACCATCCGCAAGATCAATCCGAAGATCGTGTACGCGAGCATTTCCGGCTTCGGACAGAGCGGGCCGTGGGCGTCGCGTCCCGGCTTCGACCTGATGGCGCAAGCGATGTCGGGCGTGATGAGTGTGACGGGCTACAAAGGCGGCAAGCCGGTGAAGGCCGGTGTACCCGTCGCCGATATCGGCTGCGCGCTGTTTGCCGTCTACGGGCTGCTGTCCGCGTATATCGGCGCGCAGACGACGGGGCAAGGACAGCACATCGACGCGTCGCTGTTCGATTCGGCGATGGCGTTCTCGATCTGGGACATGTCCGATTACTGGGGCACGGGCGTGCCGCCGACGCCGCTCGGCACCAGCAACAAGATGAGCGCGCCCTATCAGGCCGTGAAAGCGCGCGACGGCTACTTCGTGATGGGCGCGACCAACCAGAAGCTGTGGACGAAGCTGTGCGAACTCATCGAGCGTCCCGATCTGCTGAAGCACGCCGATTATGAAACCGTCTCGCTGCGCCTGAAAAACCGTGAGGCGCTGATCGAAACGCTGGAGCAGTCGTTTGCGAAACGCGATTGCGAGGACTGGATCGACACGATGCTCGCGGCAGGCATTCCCGCCGGACCGATCCTCTCGTATCCCGAGGCATTCGGCAGCGAGCACGCGCAGCAGCGCGGCATGTGCATGGAGATCGATCACCCCATCGAAGGCAAGGTGAAGAACATCGGTTTTCCCGTCAAGCTGCTCGGCACGCCGCAACAGGTGCGGCGCCATCCGCCGCTGCTCGGCGAGCACAACGACGAACTTCTTGCCGAGATCAACGGGACAAAGCCATGAGCGAACACGTCACATTGAAGAAGGTCGACGCGGGCACGGCGGAGATTCTGATCGACCGTCCCGAGCGTCACAACGCGATGACGATACCGATGTACGAAGCGCTGCTCGCGCTGATCGACGAATGTCAGCGCGATGCGAACGTGCGCTGCATTCTGCTGCGCGGCGCGGGCGGCAAGTCGTTCGTGTCGGGCACCGACATCGGCTATTTCAGCGACTTCCGCAACGGACGCCAGGGCGTCGAGTATGAGGCGCTGGTCGAACGCGTGATCGATGCTGTCGAGCGTATTGCCGTGCCGACTGTCGCCGTAATCGACGGCTGGGCTGTCGGCGGCGGGCTCGCGATTGCGACCGCATGCGACTTCCGTGTTTGCAGCGATGCATCGAAATTCGGCGCGCCGATTGCGAAGACGCTGTCGAACACGCTGTCGTCGCGCAATCTCGCGCGGCTTCATGCGGCGTTCGGCGTACCGCGCGTAAAGAAGATGCTGCTGCTCGCGGATTTCCTCTCCGCCGATGAAGCGCTGGCGTGCGACTACGTCTACGAGATCTGCGCGAAAGATGCACTGCACGATGCGGCTCTCAAGCTCGCGCAACGGCTCGGTTCACTGTCGCAAGTCACGCAGCACGCGGTAAAGGAAAGCCTGCGTCGGCTCGTGGTCGAACAGCGTCTCGACGACGAAGATCTGATCGAGTCCGTCTACGGCAGCAGCGCATTCCACGAGGGGGTGGCCGCATTCACGTCGGGTTCGGCGTCCGGCTCAGCAAAGCGCTAACGGCGAACACAGCCGACAACATAAGGAGGAGACATGAAACGATTGCTGCCCAGATTGCTGCCCAGATTGCTGCCTAAAGCCACGACGATGGTGCTCGCGACGCTGTGCCTGATGTACTTCATCACGTACGTCGATCGTGTCAACATCAGCACGGCGGCCGGTCAGTTCAAGAGCGAACTCGGACTCACGAATACGCAGCTTGGCCTGATCTTTTCGGCATTCGCGTATCCGTATGTGATCTTTCAGTTCATCGGCGGCTGGGTCAGCGACCGCTTCGGCGCGCGCCGCACGCTGATCGCGTGCGCGGCCGTCTGGGCCGTCGCGACGGCGCTCACGGGCTTCGCGGGCGGCTTCTTCTCGCTGATCGCCGCGCGGCTGCTGCTCGGACTCGGCGAAGGCGCGACCTTCCCTGCTTCGACAAGCGCGATGGCCGCGTGGGTGACGAAAGACAAGCGCGGCATGGCGCAAGGCATCACGCATTCGTGCGCGCGTCTCGGCAATGCGATTGCGCCGATGCTCGTGCTCGCGTTGATGACGGCGTTCAACTGGCGCTTCTCGTTCTATCTGCTCGGCGCGCTGAGCGCCGGATGGCTCGTGCTGTGGTACTTCACGTACACCGAAAAGCCCGCCGATCACGCGCGCATCACGCAAGCGGAACTCGCCGTATTGCCCCCGCCGAAAGTGCGTCCCGCCGATGAACCCGGCACATGGATGCGCCTCTACAAGCGCATGGCGCCCGTATCGGCCGTCTACTTCTGCTACAACTGGATTCTCTGGCTGATGCTCGACTGGATGCCGCTGTACTTCATGCACAGCTTCCATCTGAACATCAAGAAGGCTGTCGTGTTCACATCGGGCGTGTTCATCGCGGGCGTGGTGGGCGATCTGGCAGGCGGCCTCGTCAGCGACAAACTGATGCGCAAGTCGGGCAATGTCAGGCTCGCGCGCAGCTATCTGGTTGCGTGCTGCATGGCGCTGACGGGTCTTTCGCTGATTCCCGTCGTACTGCTGCACGACCCCATGTACTCGCTGATCTTTCTCGCCGCCGCGATGTTCTTCAACGAAATGAACATCGGTCCGATGTGGGCAATTCCGATGGACATCGCCTACGATCGCTCGGGCACCGCCAGCGGCATCATGAGCGGCAACGGGTTTATCGCGGCCATCGTGAGTCCTGTTGTGGCAGGTTTCGTGGTCGATCGGCTCGGCAACTGGAACGTGACGTTCATGCTGTCGATTGGTGTGATGATCTGCGGAATCGTGTTGAGCTTCGCGATGAAGCCCGAAGTGCCGTTCCTCAACAGCCGGCGCGCCGGTCACGCGCGCGCGGATCGCGATGCGCTCGATGCGTCGCTGCCTTTAGCCGACAAGCGTTAGTTGTGACTATCGTGAGCGGGCAATGCAAAACCCAACGCCCGCTCGCGATCCTGCATATTCACGGCCGTAATCACCGTGCTACGCGGAATCAGGATTTTCACGCCGTCGTGTTCCGCTTCGCACATGTCTTCGCTGGCATCGAAGGTATCGCATGTCAGCTGGCTCCAGTCGTCACGCTTCGCGTGCTCCCTGAATACCTCGGGAGATACGTCGCGCCAATAAGCGCCGTGCAGAATCACAAGCCATGTCATCGGAACCTCTTTTGCATGGATGACCAGACGCGAGCCGGATCGCCGCCCTGCGTATTTCTAAGCGTTTAGTTACCGCGCATCGTCCCGCGTCAACTCTTGCGCGACGTCTTCGCGACGAATGGCGCCGGTGCGTGCTGCACCTTCTCGCTGCCGCACTTGGGGCATTTCAGTTGCACCGTTGCATGCTCTGCGACGTGCTCCGCGTGTTCGAACTTTTCACCACAGCTTTCGCAACGATACTGATAGGTCGGCATGCTGGTTCTCCGATGCAGACGAATTGAATGCAGCAGTAACTCATTCTAGTGCGGCATGCATCGATTGAAGGCCTTTTTCATGGTGTCGATTGCGTGACAACGATGCGAGCGGCATGCGCGTTCATTCAATGCACATGGTTGTCTCACATCGCGCTGCGTCAAACAGCATTTTCTGCACTCACGTTCGTATATCCGCACCCGTTCGTATAAATGGGCACTTAAAATCCCTGCGTCTCTGGGGCTGTCCATCCAAAGCACTCCATCTTTCTCGACGTCAGGAGAACATCGGCATGCTCAACATACGAATGCGACTGCGCGCACTGCTGTTCGGCGCAATCGTCACCATGATCGCTTCCGTCTGTCATGCGCAATACACGACCGACTGGCTCGCGAATACCTACGGCACACTTGCCGCGCATGTCGGCAATGCCGCGCGCTCGATGTGGGTCTCGCCAGAAGGCGTCGTTTATACGGCGTCGCTCTGGGACGAAAACGAAGGCGGCGTCGCGATCTATCAGAACGGTCGAAGCATCGGCTCGATCGGCATTCATAGCGAGTTCCAGGGCGGCGCGATCACGGGCAATGCAACGTCGATCTTCGCGGCGATGCAGGCGGGCACGCAATACGGCACGGGCGGCGTCGGCCGCTACAACCGTGCAACGGGTGCGCGCGATCTCGTCATCAACGTCAGCACGTGGACGACGATGAGCCGCGCCGATCCGATTGCAGGTCTCGCGACGGCAGGCTCGCTGCTCTATGCCAGCGACTTCTTCGGCAATCGCGTGCGCGTGTTCACGACGGACGGCGCATGGCAGCAGGACATCGCCGTCGCGAACCCCGGCGCGCTTGCGCTGGATAACGCGGGCAATGTGTGGGTCGCGCGCAAGAGCGCGGGCGTGATCGTCGAATACGGTCCTGCGGGCGCGTTGCTGAACATGATCCAGATGTCCGCTACGTCGCGCCCTTCCGCGTTGTATTTCGATGCATCGAGCGGATTGCTGATGGTCGGCGATGAAGGGCCCGATATGAACATCAAGCTCTATAGCGTGACAGGCGCGCCGCAACTGGTCGGCACGTTTGGTGTTGAGGGCGGCTATCTCGACACGACGACGGGCATCAAAGGCCAGGTGGGCGACAAGCGCTTTACACGCGTCGAGGGTATTGGCAAGGACGCGGCGGGCAATCTGTACGTGCTCAACAATCCGTGGGGCGGCGGCTGGGATCTCGGCCGCAACGGTGGCACCGACATTCACGCATACAGCAACGCCGGAACCCTGCTATGGAAGCTGCAATCGCTAAACTTCGAAGCCGTCGCAGCACCCGACCCCGTCACGAATGGCGCATTGTTCTATAGCGGCACGAACATCTATTCGGGCACTGCGGGCGGCACCTTCGTCGCGAACACTGTCGATCCCTTTTCGTATCCCGACGATCCGCGCCTGAACGTCAACGACACGCAGCGCAACGAACACTTCGGCCAGCTGGTCAGCGTCGGCGGAAACCGGATTCTCGTCGCGTCGGGACAGAACCCTGCGATCTTTTATTTCTTCCACTTCGAACCGTCGAAAGGCTATATCGCCGTGCCGGATGGATCGATTCCCGGTACGGCATTCAATACGACGCGCCCGATCACAGGCGGCTTCAGTATCGACAGCAAGGGCGATGTGTGGGCCGGACTCGATCGCACGAATCATATCTATCACTATCCATTAACGGGCTTCGACGGATACGGCAAGCCGATGTGGGGACCGGGCATCGCGTTGCCGATCCCGATGAGCATCAGGCCATTGACGCGCATCGTCTATCTCGCCGAAAGCGACACGATGATCCTTGCGCAAGGCATCGCGGGCAGTGCGGACTGGACGGCGATGAACACGCGGATCGAGGTGTATCACGGCTGGAGCGCGGGCAACATGACGCGGCCTGATCCTGTCATCACACTCACCAGCGCGAATCCGAAGTCGATGACGGCGGCGGGCAATTATCTGTTCGTCGGTTACGTGCATACGGTGCCGAACATCGACGCGTTCAATCTCACTACAGGTCGACTCGACACCACATTCACCAATTCGAATCCCGGCAACGTGGACGTCGGCAATGACGTCGACTCGATGTATGGACTCAGAGCGTTCCTGCGATCGACGGGCGAATACGTCGTCACCAAAGACAACTACAACGGATCGAGCGTGATCGTGTATCGCTGGACGCCGTGATCACGCGGCGGGCGCGCCCGGCACATCGGGCGCGTACTTGCGCAGCCGCTGCGAGATCACATGCGACGGCTTTTCGATCACGCGATAAAACGCATAGCTGATCGCGAATGCCAATGCGACTTCGACGAACCACGCAAAGCGCCAGCTTTCATCGAACGATGTGACTTCGAGCAGCGCGAGCGCCGTCTTGTGACACAGATAGAGGCTATACGACCATGCGCCGCACGCAGCGAGCGTCGACCACACGCGGGATCGGGAAGGCGTCGCCGTTTCCGTCGCGATCCACACCACGGCGAGGATCTGGAAGACGGGCAACGTGATATCGGGCGTGATCAGCGGCAGCATGGCCGGCTTGAGACTGGAATCGGATAGCAGAATCATCACGGCAGCGCCCGCAGCAACGACGACCACTCTCAACACGATCAGATGTTTCGCGAGCACCCGCGTACTCGCATTCAGCGCACGCTTGAGCGCTACGGTGAGCGGCGAGTATGCGCCACGAATCTGGAATTGCGCGGTATTACGCTGCGTCTCCGCGATCAGGCAGCCGGAGATCCATCCCGCCGCGTACAGCAACGCCGTGCCCGGAACACGATAGGTTTCGTAAACGCAGCCATGACAAACGGGATGTCCGAAGAGCCGCACACATGCGACCATCGCCACCGCCAGCAACGCACAGCCGACGATCATTTCGCCGATATACCGAAAGCGCGGCCGCAAAAGCGGATAAACCGCGTAATAGATCATTTCGCAGTAAAGCGACCACAATACCGATTCCAGATAATTCTGGCCCGTCGGCAAAGGCTGAACGACGCATAGCAGCACAACCAGCGGCAATCCAATACGGATAAATCTGGATGCGTAGTAGTTGACCGGCTTTAGCGCGACGTCCTTGTGATATGCGGCGTGAATGCAATAGCCGGAAATGACGAAGAACACGATCACGGCTGCGGGCCCCGCGAATAGCGCCGTCGCGCCGGACCATAGCGCGCCGCCCAAGAACGAAAGCTGATGCGGCAGGAGTTGTTTGAAAAGGGGCGGCTTGAAGTGGTACATCAACACCCAGAACGCCGCAAGAAAACGGATGGCGTCTATCTTCAGAGACTTGCCCGAACCGGACGACGCCGGCACATTCAGAGTGATCGCCATTTTTTCTTCCCTTTTATTACGGCTGCGACGATCTTATCGCCGCAGCCGCTAACAAAAATCGAAAAAAATTGGCGAAATTATTTAAAGCGGTTTTGAACCGGTTTGCTGCAATGCATTACATCGGCGGCGCGACGCCATCCTTTTCGACGACCACGCGCTGTGCGACAAATGCGCCTTGCGATGCGGCAGGCGTCGCCACGACGAACACCTTCTTGCCCGGCGTGAGATCGCTATGCGCGGCGGGCGCAATCGTCACGATGGGCACGTTCGGCGGGACCGTCACGACGTTGCTGCCGCCCTTGTACGACAGCTTCAGATCGCGACCGCTCGTGCTCTGCACCACGGTATCCACATTCGCGTTGGTCATCGAACTGTTCGGGCCGAGGTCCCACGCATAGTGGCCTTCACCCGTGCCACGCGCCGATTCGGGGAACACCACCACTTCCGTTGCCGTCAGCTTGCCGTCCGTGCCCGTGGTCGCCGCCGTGCCGATGAACGAGCCCGGCTTGATATCGGACAACTGCATCGGCTTCACGGATGAAACGGTGACAGCCGGCTTCACCTCGATCGATACCGTGTCGCCGCTGCGGCGATGCACCTTGAGCGTATCGCCGTCGAGCGAGACGATTTCTCCACGAATGCGCGACGGCTTCGTCGCGGGCGTTTGCGCGAATGCGGCTGTCGCGAGCGTGGCCGTCAACAGAGCCGTGCCGAATTTTATGCGGAAAGACATAGAAGCTCCCAACTGGTTGGTTTGGTTTTAAGAAGACTCAACAACGCAATGCCGTCACGAACCGCCGAACCAGTTGTAGCCCTGGTTCTCCCAATAGCCGCCCGGGTACTGGTTCGTGATTTCGATGGAAACGATGTGCTTCGGATTCTTGTAGCCGAGCTTGGTCGGCATGCGCAGCTTCATCGGAAAGCCGTATTTGGGTGGCAGCACGTCGCCGTCATACGTGAGCGTCAGCAATGTCTGCGCGTGCAGCGCAGTCGGCATGTCGATGCTGGTCCAGTAGTTGTCCGCGCAACGCAGCGATACATATTTCGCGCTCGTATCCGCACCTGCACGCCGCAGGAAATCAGAGAAGCGAACGCCGCCCCAATGACCGATTGCGCTCCAGCCTTCGATGCAGATATGCCGCGTAATCTGGTTTTCCTGCGGCAACGCGCGCAATTCGTCCAGCGTCCATGTGCGCTTGCCATGCGCGAGGCCGCTCAGTTGCAAACGATAAGAAGCGGCGTCGACTTCGGGCACATCGTCGATGTCATAGAACGCGTTGAATGGAAAAGGCCGCGTGATCATCGACTCGGGATACGTCGGCGCGAGTTTGTTCGGATCGAATAGCAGCGCCTGCACGTCGTCGTTGAAAAACGAAATGCGGCGCAATGCCGTGTTCACGGATTTGTCGTTGGTGAGATCGCAGCCCGACAGCAATGCAATCCCGCCAAGCGTCAGCAAACGTTGACCGAACAGACGCCGCGCGGGCGACTTGAGTTCGCGCTGCGCGTCCTGAATGATCGAGTCGCCATGCGTGGCGAGAAATGAGCCGGGCTGCGGCGTGCGCTTGCGGATCGTCATGATTCAGCGCCCCCGGATCATCAGCAGCAACGAACGCGGCACCAGCGCCACCATCACGACATGCACGACGAAGAACGCGACCAGCACGCTCATGCAAACGAAGTGCACGATACGCGCATTGTCGTAACCGCCCATCAGCGTGCGCAGCAACGGAAACTGCACCGATTTCCACACGGCGAGTCCCGACAGCACGATCAACACGATATCGGCGATCACGACGAGATACGCGAGCTTTTGCAGCGCGTTGTAGTGCGTGAGATCGTCGTGTTTCAGGCGTCCGCGCAACGCGGCGAACAGATCCTCTGCAACCTGTTCTGGTTTGAGTGGCAGCAGCTTGCGCCTAAAGCGACCCGACGCAAAGTTGCACGCCAGATAGACGATGAAGTTCGCGACCAGCAGCCACATCACGGCGAAGTGCCATTGCAGCGCGCCGCCTAGCCAGCCGCCTAGCGTGATCGAAGGAGAAAACTGAATGACCGGAAAGATGGGCGATGCATCGTAAATCTGCCAGCCGCTCATCACCATGAGTACGACTGCGAATGCATTGATCCAGTGCGTGATGCGCACCCACCCCGGTTGAACCGTGTTGTGACCCAAGACCGCTCCGTTTGATGACGTTTGTTTGAGCGCTGCGCGAGCGAGGCTCGCGCACCCGACAGTGCGACTCAAGGGCTAACGCAATCAATTAGCGGTTATTCCATCACCTCAAAAGATTTTTTTCTTGCAGTTCACTTTCGATCACGAGACCGTTATGCGCTCGCTTTGTCCTCATCGAGAATCTGCCGGATGGCTTGCTCGAATGCTTCGGCGGGTTGGCCGCCCGTCACCAGATAGCGCTGATTGAAGACGATCGACGGCACCGACTGGATGCCCATTGACTGGTACTCCTGCTCTTGTGCGCGAACATCATCGGCATAGTCCGTGCTGTCCAACACGGCGCGCGCTTTAACGGCGTCGAGGCCCACCGATTGCGCAGCGTCGACGAGCACGTCGTGATTGCTCGGGTCCTTGCCGTCGCCGTGATACGCCTGCAGCAACGCGATCTTCAACGGCAGCTGCTTGCCTTCGATACCTGCCCAATGCAGCAGCCTGTGCGCATCGAACGTGTTGTACACGTAGTTGCGCGGACCGAACGTAAAGCCGACGCTCGCACCGCGCTCGCGAATCATCGCTTGCGTCTCTTCGATCTGCGCCGGCGTGCGGCCATATTTCTTGCCGAGATAATCGACGATCTTCTCGCCTTCCGGCCCCATCTGCGGATTCAGTTCGAACGGATGCATGACGATCTGCGCATCGACTGCATCGCCGAGACGCGACAGTGCAAGACGTAGCGACGAAAGACCGATCGCGCACCAAGGGCAAGCAATATCGGAGACAAAATCGATTCTGAGCGGCTGGGTCATGGTGTGTCGATCCAATGAATGTTCGCGAAGATCGGCCCACGTTATCAGAACCTGCGCGGATGCGTGCGCGGGCCGTTTCTACCGCGCCGCAGCATACCGGAGTTCGCAATTTGCTGCGCGCCGGCTGGCAGGACGCGCCATTTTCACCAATAATGGCCCAATCACTGCCGCAGAATGAGGACGGTCATGGATTATCCACCCGAAGCCATCCGTACCATCGCGCTGGTCGGCCATGCAGGATGCGGCAAGACCTCGCTCATCGAAGCGCTGCTGAAAGAAGGTGGCGCGATCCACGCGGCAGGCAGCGTCGATCGAGGCTCGACCGTCTGCGACTTCGATCCGCTGGAGCGCAAATACCACCACTCGCTCACTTCCGCGATCGCCCACCTGCACTACCAGAACACCCGCATCTATCTCGCCGACACACCCGGCTACCCCGACTTCTCCGGCCTCTCCATCAGCGCACTGCCCGCCGTCGAAACGGCCGCCATCGTGGTCAACGCGCGCACCGGCATCGAAATGACGACGCGCCGCATGATGGCGTGGGCCGAGGCGCGCAAGCTGTGCCGCATCATCGTCGTGAACGATATCGACGGCGAGAAGGTCGATCTGTCGCGACTGCTCGAAGACATTCAGGAGACGTTCGGCAAGAACTGTCTGCCTATCAATCTGCCCGCGCAGGACGCGCATGCCGTGGTCGACTGCTTCTTCAATCCGTCCGGCGAATCGGATCTGATGTCGGTCGAGTCCGCGCATGACGCGCTCGTCGATCAGGTGATCGAACTCGATGCAAAGCTGATGGAGCTGTATCTCGAACAGGGCGAAGCGATCAAGCCGGAACAGTTGCACGAACCCTTCGAAAAAGCGTTGCGCGAAGGTCATCTCGTGCCTGTGTGCTTTGCGTCGGCGGCGACGGGCGCGGGCATTCAGGAACTGCTCGATGTGTTCGTGAAGCTGCTGCCCAACCCGCTCGAAGGCAATCCGCCTCTGTTCTATCGCGATGTCGATGGACGGCGCGAGACCGTGCAGGCCGAGCCCGATCCCGACAAGCATGTGCTCGCGCATGTGTTCAAGATCGTGATCGATCCGTACATCGGCAAGATGGCCGTGTTCCGCATTCATCAAGGCACGGTGCGGCGCGACAGTCAGCTGTATATCGGCGATGCGCGCCAGCCCTTTCGCGTCGCGCATCTGATGCTGTTGCAGGGCAAGGATCACGAAGAGGTCCTCCAGGCCGGTCCCGGCGATATCTGCGCGACGGCCAAGGTCGACGAGATCTCATTCGATGCCGTGCTGCACGACGCGCCCGAAGACGGCAACATTCATCTCGCGCCGCTTGCGTTTCCGACGCCGATCTACGGCCTTGCCATCGAACCCGAACGGCGCGGCAACGAACAGCGTCTATGGGAAATCCTGCAGAAGCTCGCGGCGGAAGATCCATGCCTGAAGATCGAGCATCCCGTCGGCACGAATGAGACTGTTGTGCGCGGTCTCGGCGAGCTTCATTTGCGGCACATGCTGGAGCGGCTCACCGATCAGTACAAGCTCGGCGTTATCACAAGACCGCCGAAGATCGCGTATCGCGAGACCATCGGCGGCAAGGCGGAAGGACATCATCGGCACAAGAAGCAGACGGGTGGCGCGGGACAGTTCGGCGAAGTGATGCTGCGTGTCGAACCGTTGCCGCGCGGCGCGGGCTACGAATTCGTCGATGCCGTGAAAGGCGGCGCAATTCCCGGCCAGTTCATGCCCGCCGTCGAGAAAGGGATTTTGCAGGTGATCGAAAACGGGCCGCTTGCGGGCTTTCCGATGCAGGACGTGCGCATTACCGTGTTCGACGGCAAGAGCCATCCCGTCGATTCGAAGGAAGTGGCCTTCGTCACGGCGGGCCGCAAGGCCTTCATCGATGCCGTGCTGAAGGCGCAGCCGATTCTGCTCGAACCCATCGTCAACATCGAGGTGATGACGCCTGAGACGACGATGGGCGACATCATCGGCGATCTGTCGTCGCGGCGCGCGCAGGTGCAGGGCACGCGCAATCTGGCGGGCCATGCTGTTGTCGTCGCGGGGAAAGTGCCGCTATCGGAACTCGCCGACTATCAATCGCGGCTCAACGCGATCGCGGGCGGGCACGGCAATTACAACATCGAACTGAGCCATTACGATCCCGTGCCGCCGAACCAGCAAGACAAGCTTGCGTCGCAGTACAAGAAGCAGGCCGATGCGGACTGACCTCTATCGCGACTTGCCGCGTGCGCCCTTCTTCGCGCTCGCAGCGCGCGGCGCTTCCTTGACGGGCTGCACGCCACCGCCCGTGGTGAGCTGCTCCATCCACGACAACGCATCGACGTACGACAAGAACTGCTGCAGATAACCCGGCGACAGTTCGCGCATCAGCGACAGCGACCGATGCACGAGGCTGCTCGAATTGAGCGGACCGGCATTGCCCGGCACCTGTTCGAACGACTGACGCAACTGCTTCTCCGCGCTGACCTTCGACCAGGTTTCGCGGAAGTAATCGAGCGCCTGCAATTCGGCGTGAACAGCGGAACCGGACGGCGCGCGCACGCCAAGTTCCGTCGCCTGATTCGCGATGTAGTCGACCAGCCCGGCAAGCGGGCCGTGCGACGGCTTGCAAGGCGTTGCCTCAGGCGCTTGCGCTTCGCCTGAAAGATCCGCCGCATACGCATCGAGCAACGACGACAGCCGCGCGTCGAGCACGCGACGTGCCTCGCCATCATGCCCGGCAGCACGCCGCGCCAATGCATCGATGAAATGAAAGCGCAGCGGATCGTGCGCGTCCGCGCCCTGCTCGCGCCAGGCGTCGAGCGTCGCTTGCGCGGCGTTCACTTCGTTACTCATGATTCGCGTTGCCCGCCGACGCCGGCCTCGGCACGGCCGCAATCTCCACGCGACGGTTCTTCGCGCGCCCTTCGCTGTCGGCGTTCGAACTGACGGGCTGTTGCGAGCCAAACGCCGCCGCGAACACCGACGACGCGGGGATGCCCGAATCGATAAACGCACGTGTCACGGTCAACGCGCGCTGCGCCGACAGTTCCCAGTTATCGGCGAAACGCCGGTTGCCTGCACGCACCTGCTGATCGTCGGCGAAACCGCTGACCATCAGGATTTCATCATGCGAGCGCAGATACGCGGACAACGGCGCTGCAAGACTCCTCAACAGTTCACGCCCCTCCGGCTGCAACTGATCCGAGTTCAACGCAAACAGCACGTTGCCGCTGATGCCGATGCGTCCGTTGACGAGCGTCACACGCCCCGCCGCGAGCGGTCCCGCGAGCGCCTGTTCGAGTGTCTTGCGGCGCTGCGCTTCCATTTGCCGCTGCTTCACGGCGTCGTCGAGTCGCGCGGACAGTTCCAGCTGCACGCCGATCACGGCGACCAGCAGCAGCACGAACGCGCCCAGCAACACCGACATCAGATCGCTGAACGCGGCCCAGATGGGTGTCGTCGGCTCGACGCCGCCGTCGATGTCCTCGTTCATGCCGCGTCGGCTCCTGCTGCGCGTCGGCCCGCCAGTTGCTGCAGATCTTCGACGATCTGCTTCTGCGACAGCATGCTCAGGTCGATCACTTCGCGCGCCTGCGCGACGTAGTACGCGAGTTGTTCGTCGCTACGCATCAGCGACTTGTCGAGTGCGGCTTCGATGCGTTGCAGATGCGCCGTCAGCTTGTCGTTCGATTCGCCGAACAGACGCACGGCCACGCCGAACGCTTCGCCGAGGCTCGCCACTTCGACCGCGCTGCCCGTCACCTGCGCGGCGACGTCGCCGAGCTTGCGCGTTTCGGACTCGACCTTGTCGGTGAACTGCGTGCCGACACGTTCCAGCAAGCCCGCCGACGTCGACACGAGCGCATCGACAGCCGTGCGCTGTTCCGTCGATGCATGGTTTACCGCGTCGAGCAGCGTTTCGAGCGTGGCCAGCAAACGGCTGCGCTCGTCGAGCATCGCGTTGTCGCGGACCATGCTGTCGGAGAGCTTCTGGCGCAGTTCGGCGACCACTTCGGCCGCCACGCGCGGCGCTTCCGACGCGGCCTCGACGAGCCGCGAGATTTCGGCGATCGTGCCGCTCGCGTGCGCCTGGGTTTGCTCCGAAATATCGCGGGCCGTTTGCGCGAGCGTGTCGCAGATTTCCTGCTGGCGGCTCGCGCTGCGCGCGCCCGTTTCTTCCCACTGCTGGCTCAAGGTCGCAGCGAGTGCTTCGAGCGATGCGCGCCATGCGGCGAGGCGCGCTTCATCGCGCGATGCAAGCTCCGCCTGCAAGCCCGCATGCGACTGACCGACGGCTTGCAACAGCGCTGCCGAATGCTGTTCGAATGCGGCGGCTGCCGTCGTGAGCGCCACGCGGTTCTGATCCGCGAGCTTTTCGCCGGCGCGCTCCTGCTGCGACAGCGCGTCCGTCCATGCTTGCGACACCTGGCCCGCCGTCGCGTCGAGACGGGACGAGACGCCATCCAGCAAAGTGCCCGAACGTTGTTCGAACGTCTGACTGAAACCCTCCAGCGACGCGCGCAAATCCCGAACCAGCGATTCGCTCGCGCTCTGATGTCCTTGAAGCGCCTTGTTCCACAGTTCCGCGACGGTCGTCGTGGTCGCCTCGAAGCCCGTCGACAAACCGTCGAGTTGACGCTGAACCGCCTGTTCGACGGTCTCGCGCAACGCGGCCATTTCGCGCGCGTGGCCCGCCATCGTCGCTTCCATCGCCGGTTGCAGGGCTGCGCCCGCCGCGCGCGCGCTTTCGGCTGCGCTCGATACCTGGCCCGCCGTCGCATCGAGTCGCGCGGACACGCCGTCCAGCAATGTCGTCGAACGCTGTTCGAAACTCTGGCTAAAACCTTCCAGCGACGCGCGCAGATCCGCGACCATCGACTCGCTCGCGTTCTGCTGGCCTTGCAGCGCCTTGTTCCAAAGATCGGCGACGGTCGTCGTGCTCGCTTCGAAGCCCGTCGACAGTCCATCGAGTTGACGTTGCACCGCCTGTTCGACGGTCGCGCGCAGCGACGCCATTTCTTGCGCGTGGCCGGACATCGACGCTTCCATCACCGGCTGCAACGCCGCGCTCGCCGCGCGCGCGCTTTCCGCCGCGCTCTCCTTCAACGACTGCGTCACCGACGACACCAGCCGCGCATACGCCGCTTCCGTCCTGCCGTGGAACGCGTGCTGATTCGAGATCAGGCGTTCGTTCAATGCGACGCTCTGCTGCTCGATGGCCGTCATCATCAACTGAAGACGGTCGACCAGCGCGGGCATCATGTCGGCCTGGCGCTGCAGCAGCTTGAACGTCTCGTCGCGCTTCTGGCTCTGCGAGAACGCACGCAGCGTGGTCGCGATCTTCGTGTCGAGCAGATGCGCGGCCAGCGCGCGCTCGCGGCGGCACAGCGCGGACAGCAGTCCGAGCATCGCCGACGTCGCCACGCCCGCAATCGAGGTGCCGAACGCGAAGCCCAGCCCCTTGACGGGCGCAGCGAGCGACGCGCGGATCGCCTGGAGATCGGTCGCGCTGTCGAGCGCGAGGCCCGTGCCGCGCAGCGTCGTCACCATGCCGAGCAGCGTGCCGAGCATGCCGAGCAGCACCAGCAGACCGACCAGATACGGCGTGAGCGCCGGCCCCGGCAGCGCGACGCGCTCGCCTTCGATGCGCAAGCGCACCGGCGTGCGCAAACCGGCATCCACCCGTTCGAGCCACGCGCCGAGCCGCGCCGGCGCTTCGGTAAGCTCCGCGACCGCCTGCGTCAGCGTCGCCGTGGCCTGCTGATAGCGCTGCAACTCCAGCGCGCCCGCCACGTAGCAGGCGCCGACCAGCAGCGTGACGACGAGCGCCAGCGGGTTCGACAGAAGATAGCCTGCGCCGACCCAACCGACAGCAACCAGACCTACGAGAAAAACAACAACAAAATCAATGCGATATCTGGACATGTCGTCCCAGTTAGCTGATGCGAAGGGCGGCGAGCAGCCCTTCGACCGGTTGAAAACGAATGTCGAGTTCGGCAAGCAACACGCTTTGCATGTCCTTGCGGAACGCGTCGAGCCACGCGCCGGGCCGCGCGGCGGCGGAATCCGCCGGAGCCTCGCCATCGGCGGAGGCCTCGGACGCCTGATCGGCCTTGCGCAAGCGCTCGAAATGACCGCCGAGCAGGCCCGGCACCGTGCCGAACAGACTGCGCTCGCGCGCGCCCAGCGAGCGCTCCATGATCGCGTCGACGACCGCGAGGCGCGTCATCTCGGACGTCCTTGTCGCCAGCTGGCTACGCAGACGGCCGCGCAACGTGCCGATGCGCGTTTCCATCGACTGCTGAAGCGCGAGGTAGCACTGGCGGAAATCCGCGTAAGTGGCCTCGGTTTCCGCCGACGCAGTCTGCGCGTGCGCCGAGCCGCGCCGCCGGCGCGTGCTCAACATGCTGTCGCCCGCGATGGCGTCGGCCAGCGAAGCACGCACGCTCGTGCACTCCTGCTCGACCGTGCCCGCGCCGCGTGCGCCGCGCGCATTGGCGGCCACGGCGGGCGGCGTGCCGTTGAGCGCCGTCGACAGCGCGATGGCGTCCGTCCAGCCGAGCCACTGGCTCAACTGGTCGGACAGCGACTGGCTGGAGGCGGGCACATCGGCGGCCGTCAGGCGCGCGAGCAGGCGAACGAGCGTCGGGCCGCTGACCGCAGTGCGCTGAGGGGCTTGAACCATACCACCACAAATCTTGAAAAAGGCAGCAGTTTACACGTTGCGGAGCGTCGAACCGCCTGGGGAAGATGTCGATGGGCGTCAGCGGACCCGCCGCGGACGCTGCAAAGCCCGGAAATCAAGGGAAAAGAAGCCTTTTTGGCCGCCGTCCGCGTGCGCGCGACGGCGGCCTTCCCGAAGGCGTTACATCGTCAGCACGACGCGGAATCGCGCGGCGCCGCTCATCATGCGGTCGTACGCTTCGGCGGCGCGTTCGAGCGGATAGGTCTCGATCATCGGCTTGACGTCGGCGAGCGCGCTGAACGCGAGCGTGTCCTCCGAATCCGCCGACGAACCCGACGGCCAGCCCTGCACCGCGTTGCGGCCCATGATGAACTGGACGGGCGGCACCTCGATCGGCTTGTCCGCGACGCCGAGGATGATCAGCTTGCCGTCGAGCCCGAGACCGCCGAGCGTCGCCGTCATCGCGTCGCCGCTCGTCACCGTCGCGAGGATCACCTTCGCGCCGCCCAGCGCCTTCAGTGCTTCGGCCACGTCCTGCTTGCGGCTGTCGATGTAATGATGCGCACCGAGCTGTTTCGCGAGCGGCGCCTTGTCCTCGCCGCGCGCGATCGCGACCGTGTTGAAGCCCATCCGGCGCGCGAACTGCACGCCCAGATGCCCCAGCCCGCCGATACCGAGCACGGCGACCAGATCGCCCGCCCGCGCGCCGCTGTTGCGCAGCGCGTTGAACGTCGTGATGCCCGCGCAAAGCAGCGGCGCGGCGTCGACATCCTTGAGATCGTCGGGCATGCGCGCGACGGCTTCGATGGGCGCGACGAGGTAGTCGGCGTAGCCGCCGTCATAGCTGATGCCCGGCACCTGCGCCTTTTCGCAGACGACGAAATGGCCGCGCCGGCAGGCCGCGCAATGCCCGCAATGTCCGCCATGCCAGCCGACACCCACGCGATCGCCCGCTTTCCAGCCTTCGACGCCCGCGCCCACGGTGTCGATCACGCCCGCCACTTCGTGTCCGGGCACGCGCGGAAATTGCAGACCCGGCCACTGGCCCTCTTTCGTCAGCGAGTCGCTGTGACAGATGCCGCACGCCTGCACCTTGATCAGCACCTGACCGGCGCCCGGCGCCGGCACCTCGCGCTCCACGAGTTCAAGCGCCCCGCCCGCGGCGCCGACCTGTACCGCTCTCATCTTGCGCATCGAATTTGCTCCAGTCGAAGAACAGTCCTTCCAGCGTGTCGGGATACGCGACATAACCTTGTCCGCTGGTCCGAAATGGATACTAGGTGCTGATCGATGCACGCGCAATTGAACGGTCGCTCCCGCTTTATCCATGCACTGCGCGTGACGGAGAGATGTCACGGCAGTTTCACAGGCACGGGCCGCGTCAGCAGATCGACGTAGAAATCGAAGAAGCGCGCGTTGTCGAAACGCTTCACGACCGTCATCTTTTGCAGACCTCCAGGCGGCGCACTCGCGTAAGCCGTCGCTTTGCCGTCGTTCGCGCCGAAGCTCGCATCGACGTCGACCCAGCGCTCTTCCGTTTGCGTCGCGAAGCTCGGATCCATCAGATACGCGATGGTCAGCGTGTCCCAGATATCGGTCGTGTAGTCCGGAGTGGTTTCGAAGCCGTTCTTGCCGTCGAAGCCATAACCGTTCAACTGTTTGAACAATCGCGTGATGACGGTCTGTTTGTTGGGATCATGCGTGATGCGGTCGTAGATGCGCTTGTCCATCTTCACGGTGTCGGTCACGTCGAGAGGAATCACCGTTTGTCTGACCGGCAGACGCAGCACTTCGCGCGCCGCCTGCGGATCGAACCACCAGTTGAATTCGGCCGTGGCCGTGGTGTTGCCCGGCACATCGAACGCACCGCCCATGTAGATGATCTGCCCGATCAACGGCACGATCTCGGGATGCTGTCGCGCCGCGAGCGCGATATTCGTGAGCGGGCCGATCGCGAGTATCGTGACCTCGTGCGGGTTCGCCTTCACCGTATCGACGATGAACTCCACCGCGCTTTTGTTCTGCAACTTCGTGTGCGTCGCGAAGCCGTCGGGTGGCGCGACGAGTTGCGCATCCGAAGTCGGCTCCGGCTTGCTCCATGCGCCGAGATAACCGTCGCCACTGGGAAACTGCGCGAGTTCGCGCTGGATTTCCGCGTACGGATGCGACAGCGCGTAATTCGCGCCGGCATAGACGCCGATCCGGTCGCCGACGCCCAGCCGCTCCATCGACTTCAACGCATCGGCGACGCCCTGCTTCAGCCACTGATTGCCCGACACGACCGTGATGCCGAGCACGTCGAGCTTGCCTTGCGCCTGCAATTGCGCGGCCATCGCGCCGAGCTGGCCGTCGTCGCCCAGCGTGTTGTAGTCGCTGTCGATGATCACCTTCGGCACAGTGCTTTTGACGCCGCCCGTGACACAGCCCGACAGCGCGACCGCGCATGACATCGCTACGAAAAGTCGCTTCAAGAACGTCTCCCTTCAGGCAGAAGGCCAATCATAGTGGCAAAGCCAACACGTTCACGGCAATGTCCATGCGCGCTGCATGCGCTACGCACATCGCGCACGCAAACATGCAAAGCAGCACAGCGCGAACGCAACATCGTCCGGTACAGTCGATACCTCACGGAGACATCGCGTTGCAACCATAAGGAGGAAACAAGTGCAGCCCAGACACTCTCTCGCGGTCATATTTGCATGTGCGGCGCTAGGCGCATTGTCCGTTCAACCGGCCTGCGCGGAGCGCGCGCCCGACGAAACGATCACCGTCGAGGGGCTGTCGCGCCCCACGGATATCCTCATCGACAAATGGGGCGTGCCGCATATCTTCGCGGAGAACGAGCACGACGCGTTCTTCGTGCAAGGCTTCAACGCGGCGCGCGACCGCATGTTCCAGATCGACTTGTGGCGGCGTCGCGGTCTCGGCGAACTCGCGGAAGTGTTCGGTCCCGCGTACGTCGAGCAGGACAAGGCGACGCGGCTCTTCGTGTATCGCGGCGACATGGCCGCGGAATGGAAACGTTACGGGCCCGACGCGAAGCCGGTGGCGACGCGTTTTGCTGCGGGCGTGAATGCGTATATCGACTGGCTCGCCGCGCATCCCGACCGCTTGCCGTACGAGTTTCGCAAGGTCGGCTACTGGCCCGCGAAGTGGTCCGCTGAAGATGTCGTGCGTATCCGCAGTCACGGACTCACGCGCAATCTGACGAGCGAAGTGGCGCGCGCGAAAGTCGCGTGCAAGAGCAATCTCGACGCCGATTCGGTGCGCTTCGGCTTGCAGCCGCCGTGGCAAACGCACATGCCGGAAGGACTCGATCCGTGTCTGCCCGACGACGTGCTCAAGGTCTTCACGCTCGCCACGCAGAACGTGCGCGTAACGCGCGATTCGCTCAAGAGCGCCGATGCATCGACCACCGTGATCGCCGCCGCCGACAATCCCGAAGAGGTCACGGAAGGCAGCAACAACTGGGTGATCTCTCCGGACAAATCGGCGACGGGCCGCGCGATCATGGCCAACGATCCGCATCGCGCATATGCTGCGCCGAGCCTGCGCTACATCCAGCAGGTCAGCGCGCCGACACTCGATCTGATCGGCGGCGGCGAACCTTCTGCGCCGGGCGTGTCGATCGGACATAACGGCGCGATCGCGTTCGGTCTCACGATCTTCAACATCGATCAGGAAGATCTCTACGTCTATGAACTGAATCCCGCGAATGCACACGAGTATCGCTACAAGGGACGCTGGGAACCGATGCGTATCGTGCGCGAACAGATCGCCGTGCGCGGCGGCCAGCCCGTCACCGCGGAACTCGCATTCACGCGGCATGGTCCCGTGATCTATACCGACAACGAAAAGCATCGAGCGTTTGCCGTGCGCACCGCATGGCTCGAACCCGGCATGTCGCCGTACTTCGATTCCATGCGCTACATGCGCGCGAAAAACTACGCGCAGTTCAAGCAGGATCTGTCGACATGGGGCGCGCCGACCGTCAATCAGGTGTACGCGGACACACATGGCGACATCGGCTGGGTGCCGAGCGGACTCGCGCCGAAGCGTCCGAACTGGGACGGCCTGATGCCCGTGCCAGGCGACGGGCGCTACGAATGGGCGGGCTTCTGGCCGCGCGACGACATGCCCTCCGCGTTCAATCCGAAAGACGGCTACTTCACCACGTCGAACGAAATGAATCTGCCTGCGGGCTATCCGTACAAGGAGCGCAAGCTCGGTTTCGAATGGACCAACGGGTCGCGCCATCAACGCATCGACGAAGTGCTGAAGGGCTTGCAGAAAGTGTCGATCGAAGACAGCGAGCGTCTGCAGAACGACGACGTATCGATTCCCGCGCGGCGGCTCGTCGCGTTGCTCGCGCCGTTGTCGAGCGACGACGCCGACACGCGCGCCGCGCTCGCGCTGCTCAAGGGCTGGGACGCGCACATGCGGGCCGATTCCGCGCAAGCAGCGCTCGAAGAAGTGTGGCTGTCGCGTCATTTAGGCCGCGCGTTCAAGCAGGCAGTGTTACCGAAGGCCGCCGCCGATGCGTTCGGTCCGCCCGACACAGCCGTGCTGCTCGACACGCTCGAACATCCCGACGCGCGCTTCGGCGACAACGCGCAGACGAAGCGCGATACCGTGCTGCTGTCGAGTCTCGGCGACGCGTATCGCGAGATGGTGCGTCTGCAAGGCGCGGAGGCAAGCGCATGGCAATGGGGCAAGCTGCAGACGAACCTCAATGCGCATCCGTTCGCCGATCTCGTCGACGACGACATGCGCGCGAAGCTCGACGTCGGTCCCATCGGCAAAGGCGGCAGCGCGTACACGCCGAACCAGTCGACGTATCGCGCGAGCGACTTCCGCGAGACCAACGGGCCGTCGTTTCGCGTGATCGTCGATGTCGGCAACTGGGACAACTCGCGTGCCGTCAATCTGCCCGGCGAATCCGGCGATCCCGACAATCCGCACTATCGCGATCTCGCGCAGATGTGGCTGAACGGCGAGTATTTCCCGCTGCTCTACACGCGCGCCGCCGTCGAGCAGGCAACGGAAACGCGCATCCATCTCGTGCCGGGTGCGTCGACGCGATGAACGCCGAGGTCCGCCGAATCCGCTCATGACGCTGCTGCTCCAGATCTCCGATCCGCACTTCGGCACCGAGCGGCACGAGGTTGTCGAAGCGCTGCTGCAGCTTGCCGCGCGCACGCAGCCGGATCTCGCCGTGCTGTCCGGCGATATCACGCAGCGCGCGCGGCGCAGCCAGTTTGCGGCGGCGCGCGCGTTCGTCGATCGACTCGGGGCAATGCCTTCGCTCGTGATACCGGGCAATCACGACCTGCCGCTCTTCAATATGTTCACACGCGTGCTGTGTCCGTTTGCGAACCATCGACGTGTGTTTGGGACGAATCTCGAACCGCAGTTCGAATCGCGCGAACTGCTCGTGATCGGTGTGAACTCCGCGCGGCGGTCGCGTCATACGGAAGGCGAAGTGTCGATGGAGCAGATCGAGCGCGTCGCGCAGCGGCTGGAACGCGCGACGCCGTTGCAGTTGCGCGTTGTGGTCGCGCATCATCCGGTGGCGTCGGCAACCGCCGACGATGCGCGTCACCTGCTGTATCGACGCGAGCCGGCAGTCCGCAGATGGGCGCAGGCGGGCGTCGATCTGATCGTCGGCGGACATATCCATCTGCCGTATGTGCAGCCGCTCGCGGAACGCATGGAGATCGCGCGGCCCGTGTGGGCGGTGCAGGCGGGCACGGCCTTATCGACGCGCGTGCGCGGACAGGTGCCCAACTCCGTCAATCTGATCCGTTATGACGCGGCCGAAACGGGCACGCGCCAAGCCGTCGTCGCGCGCTACGACTATGAAGACGCCAGCAAGACGTTCGTGCCCGTTGCGCAGCACGAACTCGATCTGGCGACCAGCCGTTAAGCCGACCCGACCTTGCCATCGCGCCGTTGCCGCGCAAACACGTATTTCAGCCACTCGCGCCCATTGACGACGAACATGCCGGCCAGTACGAGCGCCGCGCCCGCGAGAAACGTCGGATCGAGCCGTTCATGCAGCAGCAGCGCGCCCAGCACGACACCGAACAGCGGCGCCATGAACGACAGCACGCCGAGCCGCGACGCGAGATACACGCGCAGCAGATAGAACCACGCGACATAGCTGAAGAAGCACACGACGACCGCCTGAAACCCCAGGCTCGCCCATACGAGCGTCGTGCCATGAAACGCGTATTGCCCCGACAACAGCGCGAACGGCAGCAATACGACGAAGGCCCACACCAGCTGATAGAACAGCGTCTGCGTGGCGGGCGCTTCGCTCAGACGCGTCGCGCGCACGGCGACCGTCGTCAGGCCCCACGCAGCGCCTGCGCAGATGCCGAGCAGGTCGCCCAGCATCCAGTTGGGCGCCGACGGCCCTGCGCTTGCGCCTGCGCCCGGACCCGTGAACGTGACCACGATGCCCACGAACGAAACCGCGATCCCCGCCCATTGCGCCCGCGTCATGCGTTCGGAAGGCAGCGCCAGTTGCAGGCCGACGGCGGCGAACATCGGCGCCGTGTACAGGAACACGGCCATATGCGACGCCGTGGTCCAGCGCAGCCCTTCGGCGACGAACAGAAACTCGGCGGCAAACAGCACGCCGACTATCGCTCCCGGCATCAGCGCGACGCCCTTGAGCCACTTGTCGCGCACGATCAGCCGGCCGAACACCCAGACCAGCACGGCGGCGACGCCGGAGCGCAGCGATACCTGAAGCAGCGGCGCGACGTCGGCCGCAATCGATTTCATCGCAGGCTGTTGCAGCCCCCAGATCAGGCACAGCAACACCATGCTTGACACGGCCAGGCCGTCCAGAGTCTTTCTCATCGATATTCGCCAGCAGGTCTTTGCGCGAAAGCGCGCGCCCGGACTGGCGGGGCCTCTTTCGCATGAGTGGAAATTGCGCGGCGGGTGGAATTTCAATGCTTCGTCGACGGCACGGCGGTGCCGTTGCGAACGAATCACCCGCGCGCAGGGCTTCCGATTTTCGACGATTTGGACTTCGTTGTCGAATGCCTTACGGCGGACCTGAGCGGCAAGCTGTGGCGCCTGGCGAAAGCTCAGGGGAAGATCGGCGTGGTCGGTTCAGCGCCTTCGAGATCGGCCCGTGGCACATGCTGCGCGATCAGTTGTTCGATCTCGTGTTCGCGCGATCCGGGCACGTCCGCCATGATCAGCAGCTGGCCCGCGCGTATTGCTTCGCGGAAGCGTTCGAGCCGCGTGTTCGGCTCGTTGACGCCGATCATCGTTGCCGTCCATGCACCGAAACCCGCGCCTGCCAGCGCCAGCATGACGACGGCGCCGCCTGCAATCGCCAGTTCCGCAGGCGGGAATGCCAGCGCGACAAGGCCGAGCAGCGCGCCCGTCGCGCCGCCGAGCGCCACGCCGCGTTCCAGTGCGTGCACGACGTCGCTGCTTTGCAGCAAAGAGGCTTGCGGCAGGGCTTCGAGTGTGACGCTGTGATTGGCGAGCACGTGGATGTGCCGCCATGTGATACGCGCGCGCAGCAGATCGTCGACGATCGCTTTGGCCGTGGATGTGTCGGGGGCGAGGAAATAAAGGCGTCTCATATCGGCTCTCCGTCAGATGGCGGGTGTCCGCAACGGGGCGATGCCTTTGATCGTACGCCTGAACGGCTTCAGCGGCTTGCGCTTGCAGCGTGCTCCCGGCTGATTGCAGCAATGGAGCAACGCAGCAAAGAAGGCGCTAGCCGTGTCCCGTCACGAACTTTTTGGTCGCGTGATAACCGTGTTTCGTTGCGTCGGCCACGGCATGGCCCGCCGACTTCGCGCCATGTCCGACCGCATGCACGGCGTTGCGAACGGCGTGCCCGGTATCTTTGCCCGCCGCCTTGGCGTCGGTCTTGAACTGATGCGCGCCGCTTGCGAGGCTCGCGTGGGCAAGCGGGCTGGCGAGCGCCAGCACGGCCACGATGAGTGAAAGTCTGGACGTTTTCATGCCCCGATTTTCCCACACCGAACGGCTGCGAACAGCCGTCAACCGGTAAGCATCATGCCGACTTTGTATCGCAATGTTTCATACCTTCACGACGATCTTCCCGACCTGCGCGCCCGCTTCCATGTAACGATGCGCGTCGGCCATTTCCGTGAAGCCGAAAATGCGGTCGATGGAAGGCTTCAGCGCGCCCGACGCCAGGCCATCCGTGATGAACCGTTTCGCATGCGCCAGTTTCTGCGCATCGCCGGTAATTTCGAACAGCCGATAGCCGCGCACCGTCAAATCCTTCGACAGCAGATCCATCACGGGCACAGGAATGTCCCGCGTATCGAGCGCGCCGTACTGGAAGAAAATGCCGTTCGCGCACAGCGCCTTCAGCTGATACGCGGCCGCCGGGCCGCCGACGGGATCGAAGGCGATTCGCGCGCCCCGCCCTTGCGTCAGCGCCGTCACCTGCTGCGGCAGGTCCGAACCGTCGCCGGCAATGACATGCGCGGCGCCTGCCGCCAGAAGCGCATCGCGCTTTTTGTCGCTGCGTGTCAACGCGACGGGAACGGCCCCGACCATGTTCGCGATCTGGATCGCCGCAAGTCCGACGCTGCTCGACGCCGCGCCGATCAGCACCGTTTCGCCCGCCTGCAAGCGGCCGATTTCGATCAGCGCGCCGTAAGCCGTGGTGAACATCATCCACGTCGCGGCAGCGTCCTCGAAGGATAACGACGGCGGATTCTTCACCACAGCATGAGCGGGCGCATTCACGCGTTCGCCATACATGCCGTAATCCGCGAACGAGAATGCGGGCACGACGCTTACCGCATCGCCGACCGCAACATCCTTCACGCCGCTGCCCACTGCCGCGACGATACCCGACGCTTCGTAGCCGAGTATCGCGGGAAAGTTCGGGACGATCGTGTATTCGCCCGTTCGATACATGACTTCGGCGCGATTGATGCCGATTGCCTTGACGTCGATCTGCACTTCGTGCGCGCCGGGCGCGGGCACATCGATGTCCTCGATCTGCAGCACTTCGGGACCGCCGATGCGATGAAAACGGATGACTCGGGACATGGGTCGTCTCCTTCATGTCACAACCGGCCCATGGTCGCACACTCCTCTACTTTGAGCAGGCCGTCTGCCACCCTGCGCTTTCGCTCGATCACGCTTGCGTCTACGCTAGAGGAAAATTGGAACGAGCGGCTGGCGAACGGGTCTTTTCTTAAATCTTCCGGGAGTCACGACACCCGCCATTCGTACGCATTCGTGCATGTTCACCGGCGTTTTTTGCCGCTACGGAGCGAGGCCCGCCATGCAACTGTCCGCTGTCACCGTCGTCAAGCCCGAAACGACCAACTTCATCCTCGGGCAATCTCACTTCATCAAATCCGTCGAGGATATTCACGAGGCGCTCGTCGGCACCGTGCCCGGCATCAAGTTCGGCCTCGCGTTCTGCGAGGCGTCGGGCAAGCGGCTCGTGCGGCGCTCGGGCACCGACGAAGCATTGATCGACATGGCAAGCCAGAACGCCCTGAACGTCGCGGCGGGCCACAGCTTCTTCGTGTTCCTCGGCGACGGCTTTTTTCCCGTCAACGTGCTGAATGTGCTGAAAGCCGTGCCCGAGGTCTGTCGCCTTTTCTGCGCGACGGCGAATCCCGTCGAAGTACTGGTGGCCGAAACGGATCAGGGACGCGGCATCGTCGGCGTGATCGACGGATTTTCGCCGCTCGGTGTGGAGGGCGCCGAAGACGTGCAATGGCGCAAGGATCTGTTGCGCACGATCGGCTACAAACTCTGATGCCGCCACGTCGATTCATGGAACCCCCACACTTCGATCCCGCCGAGCTGTGGCCCGCCATCGAAAGGCAAACGGCGCACGCTCTACAGTGCGGCGCGCTGCAACCGATCGACACCGTGCAGGACGTCATCGAAAGCGACGGCGTGCGTTTCATCGTGCGGCAGGTGTCGAGCCTCACGCGCAAGGAACAGCAGCGTCTGCAGGCGCGCAAGCTTCAGGCCGAAAAGCAGGTGCCCGTCAATCCGTTTCTTCCGTACGAACCCGACCTCTTCGTCGCCGATATCTCGGCTACGCATCTCGCGTTGCTCAACAAGTTCAACGTCATCGATCATCATCTGCTGATCGTCACGCGCGATTTTCAACGACAGGACGCGCTGCTGACGCTTGCGGATTTCGAAGCGCTGATGCGCTGCATGGCGGGATTCGACGGCATCGGGTTCTACAACGCCGGTCCCGAAGCGGGCGCGAGCCAGCCGCACAAGCATCTGCAGATCGTGCCGTTGCCGCTCGGCGATAGCGAGCCGCCCGTGCCCGTCGCGCCGCTGCTCGCGCAGGCCGTTGCCGAAGGTCCGACGGCTCGCGTGCCGGGCTTGCCGTTTCGTCATGCGTTTGCGCGCGTCGCGCTCGACGATGTTGCGCCCGACGCGGCCGCTCAAATCGCGTTTGCGTCCTACCGTGCGCTACTGGAAGCGGCGGGCGTCGGCACAGTCGCAACCGGAGGCGAGCCGTGTCACGCGACGCCATACAACCTGCTCGTCACGCGACGCTGGATGCTGCTCGTCCCGCGTTCGACGGAGCGCGTGGAAGGCGTGTCCGTGAATGCGCTGGGGTTCGCGGGTTCGCTGTTCGTGCGCGACGCGGCGCATCTCGAACTGATCGAGCGGCTGGGTCCGATGAACGTGCTGCAACGCGTCGCGCTGCCTTAGCGGTTTGCGCATCGGGCCGTTTGCCACCCCCGCTGCCGATTTCGCGCAACGCCCCTACAATGGCTGTCACCGCCGTGAAACCCCTTCGCGGCCATCGTTCCATCCCGCATTCAATCATGACTATCGCCCACATGAGATCGCGATTTCTCGCCGCCGTCCTGTTCCTCACGATGCTTGCGTTCGGCGGTACGGCATCGGCGCAGAGCGTCGACAGTTCCGATCCGCAGCTGCTGGTCAAGACCGTGACGCAGCAGGTGCTCGACGAGGTTCACACGCGCGCAATCGACCCGTCGGATATCCCGCGCATCATGGATATCGTGAATCGCGACATCCTCCCGTATATCGACTTCGAGCACACGACGCAGCTTGCCTTGGCGCGTTACTGGCGCACGGCCACGCCGGAGCAGCAGAAGGAACTCGTGCAACAGTTCAAGATGCTGCTGATTCACCTGTATTCGGGCGCGCTCGCGCAGCTCAAGCCCGATCAGAAAATGGAATATCCGCCGATGCGCGTCTCGTCATCGGATACGGACGCCGTCGTGCGCACGATTGCTCTCACGAATGCCCAGCCCGTCGAAATCGACTACCGTCTGCGCAAGACGCCGCAAGGCTGGCGCGTCTACGACCTCAACGTGATGGGCGCGTGGCTGGTGCAGACGTATCGTCAGCAGTTCGGCGAGACGATCCAGCAAAGCGGCGTCGATGGATTGCTGAAGTTTCTGACCGACCGCAATCAGCAGCTCGCGTCGGGCAAGCAGTAACGCGTCGTGTGGGTTCACGCGCGCGGCTGATCACAACTTCGGCGACGCGAACATATCGACCAGTTGATCGCGTAACCAGCGATGCGCGGGAACCGTCTCGTTGCGCTGATGCCAGAACAGGCTGATCACGCGATCGGGGGCTTCGAGCGGCGCGCGCACGCTCACGAGTTCGCCGTCCATGCCGCCGCGTTCGCACAGGTCGCGCGGCAGCACGGCGATCAGGTCGCTTGCACGGACGATCTCGCACGCGACCGTGTAGTGATTGACCGTCGCGACCAGGTTGCGCTTCATTCCACGCGAAGCAAGAAAGCTGTCGAATGACGGCGCGGTCTGCCCGGCAAGACTGATATCGACGTGACGCGCATTCAGAAAGCGCCGCGTCGTCAGGCGTCCCGGCGCCGCCAGCGGATGACCGCGCCGCATCAGGCACGCGTAATCGACGGTCCACAGCGAGCGCGAACGGATGTGCGCGGGCGGCAGCGTCTCGTTCACATAGACGCCGATCACGCAATCGACACGATTGCCTTCGAGCAACTCCGGCACATCGAGCAGGATGTTCGGCACCGTATGCCACTGCAGGCGCGGTGCGTCCGCGCTGAACCGTTCGATCAGGCGCGGCATCACGATGCCCGCCACGTAGTCCGACATCGACAGGCTGAAACTCACCTCGGCATTGCCGGGCGAAAACGTCTCTTCGTCGAGCGCCGCGCGAATGCGGCTCAACGAATCGCCGACGGGCCCCCATAGCGCCATCGCCCGCTGCGTCGGCGCGACGCCGGCGCCATTGCGGATGAACAGCGGATCGTCGAAAGCCTCGCGCAGGCGGCTCAGCGCATTGCTGACGGCGGGCTGCGTCAGCGACAGCTTGGTGGCGGCCCGCGTGACGGCGCCTTCCGTCATCAAGGCTTCGAAGACCTTCAGCAGGTTCAGATCGAGCGAACGGAAGCTCATGGGCGATCATTCATGGTGTCAATGTACTGAATCAAGAATATAAATATTTATGACGTTCGACAAGCCATAGAATCGGCTCACGAATCGGCCTCAGATCAGGCTCGCGGCATGCAGACAAGCTCGCGAAGCCACGCCGTCATACCGGGTTTGTGAGGACTCAAGGAGCGCACTGTGTCAAACGTTTCTGCACGTATCGAGCGCCTTCCGTTTGGACGCTTCCATGGACACCTGCTGCTGATGGGCGGACTCGGCTACGCGTTCGATGCGATGGACGCCGCCGCCGTCGCCTTCGTTCTGCCCGTGCTGCGCAACGACTGGGGCTTGTCCAGTGTGCAGACGGGCGTGCTCGGCAGCGGCAACTTCATCGGCTTCTTCTTCGGCGCGCTGCTCGCGGGCACGCTCGGCGATCTGATCGGTCGTCGCAAGGTGATGATGTCGGCGCTGCTGATCTACTGCGTCGCGTCCGTCGTCAGCGCGATGACGGATTCGTGGCCGACCTTCCTCGCCGCCCGCATCGTCGCGGGAATGGGAACGGGCGCGGAGAGCGCCATCATCGCGCCCTACCTCGCCGAGTTCGTCGCGAAACGCTATCGCGGCATCTTCACGGGCGCACTGGCCGGCTTCTTCTCGTTCGGTTTCGTGGCGGCCGCGCTGCTCGGTTATTTCATCGTGCCCGCGTTCCCCTACGGCTGGCGCGTCGTGTTGCTGATCACCGCCGTGCCGATCCTGATGTTGCTGTGGTGGCGCCGTTCGTTGCCCGAGTCACCGCGCTGGCTGGAAAGCCGTGGACGTACGGATGAAGCGAAGCGCGTGCTCGACGGAATCGAGGCGAGCTTCGCGGCGCGCGGCATTACACTGCCCGAACCCGAGAGCGGCGGCCCGCGTGGCGAGCCGGCGCTGCCGACGGGCACGCTCACGTCGAACTTCCGCGCACTGTGGGCGCGCCGCCAGGCACGCATCACGACGATGACATGGCTGATGTGGCTGTCGATCACGTTCAGCTACTACGCGTTCTTCACGTGGATTCCCGGCCTGCTCGTGCAGCACGGCATGAGCATTACGCGCAGCTTCGGGTATTCCGTCGCGATGTATGTCGCGCAGGTGCCGGGTTACTTCAGCGCGTCGTGGTTCAACGAGCGCATCGGACGACAGGCGACGATTGCCACATACATGCTGTTCGGCTGCGCATGCGCGCTCGGGATGGCGTTCGCGAGCACCAACGGCGAGATCATGGCGGCGGGCATCGGCCTGTCGTTCTTCATGAACGGCACCTATGCGGGCGTCTATGCGTACACGGCCGAAGTGTTTCCCACCGCCGTGCGCACGACGGGCGCGGGCACGGCTTCGGCAATCGGCCGCATCGGCGCGATCGTATCGCCGATTCTCGTCGGCTATCTGTATCCGCGCTTCGGCTTCGCGGGCGTGTTCGGCGTGACGACCGTCGTGCTGCTGCTCGGCGCAATCGCGGTCGTTGTGATGGGCGTGCCGACGCGCGGCCGCTCGCTCGAAGATATTGCGGCGGGAGAAGCGGCATGAATGCGACTTTCGAACCTTCTCTCCAGCCGTTCTTGAAGCTGGCTCAGGCACACGCGCATGAAACGCAGCCCGCCACGCTTTATCGCGCGCTCGATACCGTTCTTGCCGATACGATCGGGCATACGCTCTTCACGATTCTGCGTTACGACGATACGACGCACGAATCGGCGCGCATCTATAGCAACATGCCCGCTGCGTATCCGACTTCGACGAGCAAGCCGCTGTCGGGCGGCGATTGGGTCGAGACGGTGCTGACGCGCGGCGAAGCGTTCATCGGTAAAACGCCCGACGATCTGCGCGCGGTGTTCGCCGATCATGAACTGATCGCGTCGCTCGGATGCGAAAGCGTGCTGAACGTGCCCGTGCGCTGGAAAGGACGCACGCTCGCGTCGCTCAATCTGCTGCATACGCGTGCGTGGTATCGCGACGATCATGTACCGCTCGCGCAATCGCTTGCACAGTTTGCGTTGCCCGCCTTGCTCGACTGCGACTGAAACGTGTAAACGGGCGGCAGACGGCAGTATCGAAACATCGACCGAACCGGAGGGGATACGAGTGGAAAGCATTCTGTTCACGAACGCAGGCGTGCTCGATGTCGAGCGTGGTGAAGTGCGGGAAGCGCATCACGTGCTCGTCGAAAACGGCCTCGTCAAGGAAGTGTCCGACAAGCCGCTGAAAAGCGCGGCTGCGCGCCAGATCGACCTACGCGGCAAGACGTTGATGCCGGGCCTGATCGATCTGCATGTGCACGTCGTCGCGGTGCAGTTGAACCTGTCGCAGCAGGTGCACATGCCGAACGTGCTCGTCACGCTGCGCTCCGTGCCCATCATGCGGTCGATGCTGCGACGCGGCTTCACGACCGTGCGCGATGCGGGCGGCGCAGGCTATCCGCACAAACAGGCCGTGGAAAGCGGGCTCGCCGTGGGACCGCGCCTCTTCGTCGCGGGCCGCGCGCTCAGTCAGACGGGCGGCCATGGCGACATGCGCGCGCGTTCCGATTATCTCGGCGACAGCGCGCCTTGCGGTTGCTGCGTGCGCGTCGGCGCACTGGCGCGTGTTGCCGACGGCGTCGATGAAGTGCGCCGCGCGGCGCGCGAAGAATTACAGATGGGCGCCGATCATCTGAAGATCATGGCATCGGGCGGCGTCGCTTCGCCGACGGATCCCGTCGGTGCATTCGGCTATGCGGAAGACGAAGTGCGGGCGATCGTCGAAGAAGCGCGCGCACGTCATACCTATGTGATGGCGCACGCGTACACAGCCGAGGCGATTGCGCGCGTCGTGCGCTGGGGCGTGCGCACGATCGAGCACGGCAATCTCGTCGATGCCTCCACAGCAAAACTGATGGCGGAGATGGGCGCTTATGTCGTGCCGACGCTCGTCACGTACGAAGCGCTGGCCTCGGAAGGCGCGCAATACGGGCTCGGCGAAGAAAGCGTGGCGAAGATCGAAGATGTGCGCGAAGCCGGGTTGCGCTCGCTGGAAATCTATCGCGACGCGGGCGTGAAGATGGGTTTCGGTTCGGATCTGCTCGGACCGTCGCAGCGTCTTCAGAGCGACGAATTCCGTATCCGCGCAGAAATACTCGGCAATGCCGCGACACTCGCGTGCGCGACGACGACGGCCGCCGAAGTGCTTGGCCTGCTGGACAAGCTCGGCCGCATTGCGGCGGGCGCATGGGCCGACATGATCGTCGTGGACGGCGACCCGTTGCGCGATATCTCCTGCCTGCTCGGGCAAGGCGAACGCATCCCCCTCGTGATGAAAGGCGGTGCGATCGAGTTCGACGAATTGCCGCGTTGAACGGCGTGCGGATCGCGCGCCACGAATGAGGTTTGATTCGACGCGCGATCCGCTTGCCGACACTCAATGCAACGTATATCCCCGGCCGCTCATACAGGCTGAGTAAGCCTGATCGAATGCGCCCATCGCATTCTGTTTCTGGGCTTGCGCATTGGCCTGCTGTTCGCGCTTGTTCTGACGGGCGCGCATGCCGCCGCCCATCGTTCCCGCCGCGGCGCCGATGGCCGCGCCCTTGCCTGCATCGCCTGCAATCGCACCGATCACTGCGCCGCCCGCCGCCCCGCGTGCCGCGCCGCCGACCCGTTCGCCGCCGCCCACAGCGGGGCCCGATGGCGGAGGCGGCGTTGCTGCGACAGCAGCGGGATCGACGCCCGTTTGCTGCTTGGCCCACGATGCACATGCGCTTTGATCCTGTTGCTGCTTCTGCGCGCTTTGTCCTTTAGCCGGATACGCGACGGGCTGCGCCTCCGCAACGGCCTGACAACATAGCAGTGCAACAGCACCGATGACCGACATCCGACGCTTGCTGAGTACGTTCATGAGAACCCCCTTCGTGGTCGCGATCTCTTTCTCAGTCTATTCGCTGAGCCGTACAGGTGTTAGTAATCTTTCACGGGCTTCGATCATTCGAATCCCTGGCGCTGCAAATCATGTCTGAACGTGCGCGCCTGGCGTGCGGCCTTCGTCGCCGATGCGCGATACCTGCCCTTCACATCGCCCGCCAGCATGAGACAGGCGATCAATGGCGCAAGAATGAACGCACACGCTATGACATATCTAAACCATTCATGCCGGATCGCGGACGCATCGAACCACGGCACCACGGGTATCGGCGCGAGCATCGCGGCGATATAGAACACGTCGATCCACACGCGAAGCCTCGCCGCGAGCGCGATCGTGGACGCTATCAGCACCGCCGAGATCGCGCAGCACCACGGCATCAGATCTTGCGGAAAAAGGCCCGCAAGCCCCAGCCGTTCATTCATGAAAACGATATCGATCAATGCCGCCAATGCGCACGTGAAGACCGCGACGGGCGGCGTCAGATAAAAGCGCTTCAGATCGCGCCGCGCCTGCACGTCGGCGTGGCAGACACACCTGAAGCCGTCATACCAGTCTCGCCATTCCGCACTGCTGACAGGAAATGGATTAATCGCTTCGTCGCTGCCATTTTCTGCAGCAATCAGACCGAGATCGAATGCACTCTTTTCCATGCGGTTACTGTATTAACTTCCGACAACGCATCGCGAGGGAATATGAGTGTAGGTCACGGCACCTTCAGGGAAGCTTAAGACCGTGGCGGCGCGCGAGCGGAGCGTCAACGCTTTTGCAAGGCCCAGTCGGTTCGCCCCGTTCCGCAGAATTTCGGGTGAAGATTCATCGACTGTCCTTTTGCCGACAGCACGACCGCGACGAGACGACATGTCTTGCCGCCTTGCTGGCTGGTGCTCTCGGGCGTTATCGCAGCGTCGATTTTTACGCCGTTGCCTGTCCCTTCGTTTGTCCATTGCGTAGTCTCGCCGTCTTTCTTCGTGTTGAGCACGTCCGTGAGTGCAACCTTGATCGAGTCCATATCGGACTTCTTGATATAGGACATCGGCGTGTCGTTGAGAAAGTTGAGGTTGGTCGCCTCGGCGGCGCTCATGTCTGTTAACAGCAATATCATCGACGCCACGCGTACGCAACGTGTCAGCAGACCATTTTTCGACTTCCGATTTGACATGACAATCTTCTCCTGATGACCCGACAGATGCTCAGCGAAACGCGTAGGCGATACCCACGCCATAGGTGATCTGATTCCGTGTGCCCCGCTGCGTGACGACAGGACTGTTGGCCGCGTCGTCCATCAGACGCTGGTAATAGACCATCGCACCCGCATACCAGCTCGGACTGATCTGGTAGATAGCGGCGATCCAGCTCGTGACCTGATTCAGACCGCCGCCCGGCGTATAGACGGGAAGTCCGCTCTTCGCGGCGTCCTGCGCGGTTATGCCGTAATACGTTTCATTGAAGCCGCCGCTAACCCACGTCGCCCCCAGTCCGCCGCCGACGAACACGCGCGCGTGCACGGGAAACCATGCGCTCGTGTTGAGCGAAACACGCGCGCCCGAATAGACGACACCCGCATTCGTGACGACCGTGACCTCGCCGCGCAAACGGAACGGAAAATCGCCGACATGGCTATATTCATAGCCTACGAATCCGCCGCCTTCCAGCGTCGTATCGACGGTATGTACCTGAGCGATCACGGCGTCGTCGACATCGCGCCTTCCAAGCCGCAGCGCGAGCGCGGGCCCCCACTGGAAGCCCGTCAGGCTGCCGAAGTTGTATTGCGCGTATGTGCCATACCATTCGAACAGATGGCCGCCGCTCGTCACATAGCGCATGCCCGGAACCGCTCCAACGATGCGATCTTTCCCGCCCGCATACTCCGTGGTCGAGCCGACTCCGCCGCCAAAGAAGTTCGGCAACGCATTCGACAGGTCGACGGGACTCGCAACGGCGCCGTGCAGGACGGCAGCCGCGCCCAATCCGGCGATAAGCCTCGACCGCTTGACCATTGAACTCCTCGCGTCGATTGCTACGCTATCCGGCAATCCGGCAGTTGCGTCGCGCGTCACGGCGCCCTATCGCCATGCGCTGCCGACCTGAATATAGAACGCGTTCTGATCCCGGCTATGCGCGACGTCCAGCCCGACGGCGAGGCCCAGCTTGCGCGCGATCAGGTAGCGAAACCCTGCGCCCACACTCTGGACGTTCTGTGCATCGGAGAAGCTGTGCCATCGGCCGTACGCCTTGCCTGCTCCTGTAAAGCCGAGCACCGACCAGCGCGGCGTCAGATCCCAGCGCAATTCGATTTCCGCCGCCACCGCGTTGCGGTCCTGGTAGCGTCCCTTCTCCACACCGCGCAAGTCGACGTAGGGTTGTGCGTAGAACGGAATGTCGCCGCTCGAGAACTTGCCGTCGAGTCGCAGCCCGAGTATCAGCGCGTGCGTCAGGGGAAGCCACGTATAGCCACGCGCGGCGAAGACGTCATAGTCCTGCGTGCCGCCGAAGGCTGTCCTCGCCAGTTGTGCTTCCATTTCGGCGAAGCTCCCTTTGCCCGGAAAGAAGATGTTGTCGCGCGAATCGTAGTCGACGACGACGCTCATCGAGCCGATGCGCTGATCCTTCTGGAAGCCCGGCAATTCGCCCGGCACCTCGCCCGCCGTGAACGACGACGTCGAGTCGAAGTACACGTAGCGCAGACCGGCATACCAGCGGCTGTCGCCGATCCGCATCAGCAGTTGCTGGAGCAGGCCCGCTCCCTGCAGCGTATAGGCGCGCGGCTGGCTGGAGACGCCGAAGTAATCCAGGTGCGCATCGACCTTCGCGAGCGCGCCCAGATAGCGAAAGCGGTCGTTGTCCCACGTGTGAAAGTGCGCGGCGGCACCCGCCCATGTGCCGTTTGTGGTGTACAGGCCGCCCAATGCCGTCACGTTCGGTGGAACCCGGTTGCCCGAATGGTCGCCCGCCGCGTCCGGCTGATCGCCGGCAGGTCCGGAAAAGAACAGCAGGCCGAGTCCAAGTCCGTAGCCGACAGCCGGTTCCGTGATCACGACGGGCACGGGCAGCGCGCCTTTGTGTTCGAGCAGGAAATCACTCATGTCCAGTTGCCCGTCTTCAGGGTCCGAGAAACTGAGCGCTTGATCGCTGGCGCAAGCGTCGGGCGAGATCGCCGTCACGAAGGACGTCACGGCGAAACTCAGGCCCGCAAGCAGCGCATGCGCCTGGCACATCGAAGCGAAACGGCACGGCCTACGCAAGCGAATAGAACCCGACGCCGGGGTCGCGCACGCTGACCCGCGTCCCCGCCGTCCCCTGCGTGATCGCCTCGATATCGGGCAGCGCGCCGATCACGGCGTCCTTACCCGTCTTCCGGGCGAACTCGACGGCGGCCTGCACCTTCGGCCCCATCGATCCCGCCGCGAAACCGAGTTTTTCCAGCTCGTCGGGATGGCCGCTCGCGATGGCTTTCTGCGTCGGCTTACCCCAGTCGACGTAGGCCGCGTTCACATCCGTCGCGATGACGAGCAGATCCGCGTCCAGTTCCTGCGCCAGCAGCGCGGAGCACAGATCCTTGTCTATCACGGCTTCGACGCCGCGCAGCTTGCGGTTCTCGTCGTAACACGTCGGAATGCCGCCGCCGCCCGCGCAGATGACCACGGTTCCCCGCTCCAGCAGCCACTTCACGGGCCGAATTTCGAAGATCCGCTGCGGCCGAGGACTGGCGACCACCCGTCGGTACTTGTCACCGTCTTCCGCGATGCTCCAGCCGTTTTCCTGCGCCAGCCGCAGCGCTTCCTCTTTCGTGTAAACCGGGCCGATCGGTTTGGTCGGGTGACTGAACGCTGGATCGGCGAGATCGACTTCAACCTGGGTCAGGATGGTCGCGAACGGCACTTCGAACGGCAGCAGATTCCCCAGTTCCTGCTCGATCAGATAACCGATCATGCCTTCCGTCTGCGCACCGAGCACGTCGAGCGGATACGGCGCGACTTCCGTGTAGGCGGCGCTTTGCAGCGCGAGCAGCCCCACCTGCGGCCCGTTGCCATGCGCGATGACCAGTTCGTTGCCGGCCGCCACCCTGGCGATTTGCGCGGCGGCCACACGAACGTTCTCGCGCTGCTGGTTTTCTGTCATCGGTTGCCCGCGCTGCAGCAGCGCATTGCCGCCGAGTGCAATGACGATGCGCATGATGTTTCCCTCCTGCTGATCGCGCCGCCTGCGCGCTCAGATATCCGCCAGGGTCGATACGAGAATGGCCTTGATCGTGTGCATCCGGTTTTCGGCCTGCTCGAACGCAATGTTGTAGTCGGACTCGAACACGTCGTCCGTGACCTCGATGCCGTTCGCCAGATTCGGATAGCGCTCCGCGATCTGCTGGCCGACCTTGGTCTCGCAGTTGTGGAATGCAGGCAGGCAGTGCATGAAGCGCGTTCGCGGATTGCCCGTCGATTCGATCAGCGTGCGGTTCACCTGATACGGCAGCAAGACCTTGATTCTTTCGTCCCACGCTTCGACGGGTTCGCCCATCGACACCCACACGTCGGTGTGAATGAAATCGACCGCCTTCACCGCTTCTCGCGGATCTTCCGTGAGCAGCATGCGCGCGCCGCTTTCTTTGGCGAACTGCCGGCAGGCGTCGAGATGCCCTTCGTTCGGCCACAACGATTTCGGTGCCCCGATGCGCACGTCCATGCCCAGCTTCGCGCCGATAAGCAGAAGCGAGTTGCCCATGTTGTTGCGTGCATCGCCGAGATACGCGTAGCTGATGTCGTGAAGCGGCTTGTCGGCGTACTCGCGCATCGTCAGCACGTCGGCGAGCATCTGCGTCGGATGGTATTCGTCGGTCAGGCCGTTGAAGATAGGCACGGACGCATAGTGCGCGAGTTCTTCGACGACTTCCTGGCTGTAGCCGCGATATTCGATCGCATCGAACATGCGGCCCAGCACGCGTGCCGTGTCCTTCATGCTCTCCTTGTGCCCGATCTGCGACGAGGTCGGGTCGATATACGTGACATGCGCGCCCTGATCGTGTGCGGCGACTTCGAATGCGCAGCGCGTGCGCGTTGACGTCTTTTCGAAGATCAGTGCGATGTTCTTGCGCAGCAAATGCTGCTGTTCCGTGCCTGCGTATTTGGCGCGCTTGAGATCGCGCGACAGGTCCAGCAGGTAGCGCAGCTCGCGCCCGCTGTGATGCATCAGACTCAGCAGATTACGGTTTCGCAGATTGAAGGCCATCAGTTGTCTCCTTTGTCGGGCAGACGTGCCGTCGGCGCGGCAGGCCTGCTCAGTAATCGACAGGGTCGCGCGCGATCGGACAGGTCATGCAATGTCCTCCGCCGCGCCCGCGCCCCAGCTCGCTGGCCGCGATCGTAATCACCTCGATTCCTGCCTTGCGCAGCAGCGTGTTGGTGAACGTGTTGCGGTCGTAGCCGATCACGACGCCTGGTTCAACGCACACCATGTTGTTGCCGTCATCCCACTGCTCGCGCTCGGCCGCAAACCGGTTGCCGCCCGTTTCGACGACGCGCAGTTCTTTCAGGCCCAGCGCATCGCCGACCGCCTGAATGAAAGGCTTGTCTTCACGCTGGATGCTCATGCCGTACGAGGCTCTTTCGTCTGGCCGGATCGTGAACGTGACGATCTGCGCGACTACGTCCGGAAACACCGTCACGAGATCGCGATCGCAGAAGCTGAACACGGTGTCGAGGTGCATCGCCGCGCGCGACTTCGGCATACCGGCGACCAGCACCTGATCAGCCGCGCCTTTCTCGAACAGCGCGCGTGCGATCTGGCCGATCGCCTGCCGCGACGTGCGCTCGCCCATGCCGATCAATACGATGCCTTTACCGATCGGCATCACATCTCCGCCTTCGAGCGTCGAAGCGCCGTGATCGGTGTCGGGGTCGCCCCACCAGATTTCGAAGTTCGCGCTGGCGAAGGTCGGATGAAACCTGTAGATCGCCGTTTCGAGCAGCGTCTCCTGACGCCGCGCGGGCCAGTACATCGGATTCAGCGTCACGCCGCCGTAGATCCAGCAGGTGGTGTCGCGCGTAAACACCATGTTCGGCAATGGCGCGAGCAGGAAGCTGGAGTAATCCAGATACTCGCGAAACAGCTTGACGACGGGCGCGTCGCTGGCGGGAATATCGTCGAGCGACAGGCCGCCGATCAAAAACTCAGCGAGCCGGCGCGAATCCAGCTCGTTCATCCACGCGCGCACTTCGCCGCTCAGGCCGACGCCGACGCTATCGTCGCTGATTCGTCTGTCGAGTATCCATTTGCGCGCTTCGGGAATGTCCAGCGTCTGCGTCAGCAGGTTGTGGACGTCCAGCACTTCCACGCCGCGCTCGCGCATCTTCGTGACGAAATCGAAGTGATCGCGCTTGGCCTGACTCACCCAGATCACGTCGTCGAACAACAGTTCGTCGCAGTTGCTGGGCGTCAGGCGCTGATGGGCAAGTCCTGGCGACGACACCATGACCATGCGCAGCTTGCCGACCTCGGAGTACGCTCCGAGTCGGGCGATATCGGCATTCATCTCGTTCTCCCGTGTTCAAATAAAAGTGTCAGGAGTCCGTTAAAAATGAGTTTTTGCGTTGGCCGAGATTAAGCGTTTTTACCTACTTCTCTTATTCTCGCCATTGCCATTTTTTGGCCCGGCACGCCATCTGCAGATCATTCTGGTTGATGAATCCATTTTGTTCAAGATTCCAAATCAACGGCATGAGAGTATGAATCACGCTGCGATGACGGTGCGATGAAATATGAAAATATCCATTCTAATTTTTCAAAAAAAAGAATGACAAAGCAGCAAATCGGTAATACACCAGTCAATCACTGGGTACTTCCATACCGGGCCGCAGCGATGGCCGCATCGCGTTCCTTCTTCGCTTCCGCTTTCTTATGGTCATAGACCTTCTTTGCAGCCGCGACCTTCTTGTCATAAGCCCGATTCGCGGCAGCTTCCTGCTGGCGCATTTTCACGATCGCATCGTTACTGCCCGCATTCGCGGCAGGTGCCGACGCTGCATCGTTCTGCGCCCACGCATTCAGGGCAAATGCGATTGCAACAGCGGACAGCATAAGTCTGATGAACCTCATGGTCTTCTCCCGATGATCTCCACGTCCGGGAACTCGCCGTCACACAAACTGAGTGCTGCACGAATGTGGAGGGATAGGTGTGAACGCGTATGCGCAATGGCGCGCGCGACGCCGCAAGCGCTGTCGTTCGGTGATGGAATACATGAAATCAGACCGAGTACATCCAGGTCTGTGGGCTGTTATATATGACAGTTGGCAGTGTCGCAAGCAACTGTCGCCCTTTCGACACTCACCACTTTGTCATTTATAAGAATGTTTCTCGAAAGCGCCGCCATTCGACGTTCATGCAGATGAAAGCAATATGTGCATCCGTCCAATAACGCGAATCGGAATCCGGCTTGATTCTATTTAAATGCCATCCTCGTTAAGCGCCTTATAAAAAATACAGCCATCACACTCCGAATTAGCAAACTTGTAAAAAACTTGCATTGTGCGAAAAGCTTGCCAACTATATACGTAGCACCCGCAACCCATGTATCGACGCGTCCCATTGCCGAACGCCAATTAAAACGTGGAGACCGCGAGCCCGGCATCGCAGTCCGGCTCTCGCATCGCATTCTCGAGGTAGCGCGCAACAGGTAGACCCAATACGTGTGGTTCACCTTCCGCTTCCTGATCGACCGTAACAAGAACTTACTCGCAACGCTGAACGCAGCCGGCTGACGAACCCGTGCGCGCGATCCGGCGGCGGCCGGCTCGCCGCTGCATCGGCGCAAACGGTCCCGCCAGCCTGCGAAGAAGGAGTGACTATGGTCCCTCGATCCATCAAGGCGCCCACCGTCCCGATTGCCTTCCACAAGCTATTGAAGGTCGTCGCGATCGTGGACCGCGACAACGCACAGACCGCCGAGTTGCTGGACGAGATCACCGCCGAGCATTTCCACGTCGAAGTCACCGACAGCTTCACGCGCGACGTCAATGAAGACGCCGATGTCGGCGCCTATATCGTCCTGATCGACGGTGCCTGCCTCGAGCCTGCGCGCAAGCTCGCCACGGCTGTGCGGGCGCTCGGTTTCCGTACGCCGCTCTGGGCGCTGGCGAACTCGCACCATCTGTCGGATCTTTCTGTGACGAGCGGACTGGGTGAAGTCGACGGCTATATCTATCTCGGCCAGCAAACGCCCGCGTATTACGCGAAGCAGGTGATGGGAAGCCTCGTCAAATACGGCTTGAGCCTGCTGCCGCCGTTCTTCGGTGGACTCGTCGCGTACGACGCGGAAGCCAATATCGCGTTCGATTGCCCCGGCCATCAGGGTGGGCAGTTTTATCGGAAGTCGCCGGCTGGACAGATTTTCTTCAAGCACTTCGGCGAAAGCATTTTCCGCAACGATCTGTGCAACGCCGACGTCGATCTCGGCGATCTGCTGATTCACGAAGGCGCCGCCGCCGACGCGCAACGCCACGCCGCCGAAGTGTTCGGCGCGGATCAGACCTATTTCGTGCTCAACGGCACCAGCACGTCCAACAAGATCGTGACGGGTGCCGTGCTCAAACGCGGCGATCTCGTGCTGTTCGACCGCAACAATCACAAATCGCTGCATCAGGGCGCGCTGGTGCAAGCGGGCGCGATTCCCATTTTTCTGCCGACTTCGCGCAACGCGTTCGGCATGATTGGCGCGGTCGACTGGCAGGCCTGGAACGAAGACTATCTGCGCGAGCAGATCCGCAACAGCCCGCTCGTGAAAGACCGTGAACGCGCGAGTGCCGTGCGGCCGTTCCGGCTCGCCTGCATTCAGCTCGCAACCTACGACGGCACGATCTACAACGTCCGCAAGGTGCTCGAGCGGATCGGCCATCTGTGCGACTACGTGCTGTGGGACGAAGCGTGGATCGGATACAACGCGTTCCATCCGCTGTTCGACGATCACAGTCCGATGCGTCTGAAGGACTTGACGCCCGACATGCCGGGACTCTTCTCGACGCAGTCCGTTCATAAGCAGGGTGCCGGTTTTTCACAGGCATCGCAGATACACAAGCGAGACGATCACATTCGCGGACAGCAGCGTTATATCGAGCACAAGCGTTTCAACGAGTCGTTCCTGATTCACGCAAGCACGTCGCCCTTCTATCCGCTGTTCGCGTCGCTCGACGTCAACGCGAAAGTGCATGAAGGCAAAGCGGGCGAAATGCTGTGGGACGGCTGCATCGAGCTTGGCATCGAGGCGCGCAAGAAATTCCGCCAGTTCGCGCGCCACTTCGAGATGACGGGCAGGAACGCGCAGGAGCAATGGTTCTTCGATCCCTTCGTGCCCGACTTCGTCGATATTTATCACTCGAATTTCATGGGCGACGCGTCGAACGTCGCGTGGGAAGACATTCCGACGGACGTCATCAAGCGCGAGCAGCAATGCTGGGAATTCCGTCCTGAAGCGACGTGGCACGGCTATACGGGTTACGCCGACGGCTACGTGATGGCCGATCCGAACAAGCTGAATCTGCTGACGCCCGGCATCGACCGCAAGACGGGCGAATATCTCGACTTCGGCGTGCCCGCGACGGTCGTGGCGAACTATCTGCGCGAAGAAGGCATCGTTCCCGAGAAGTGCGACCTGAACAGCCTGCTCTTTCTGATGACGCCCGCCGAAGACGAAAGCAAGCTGAACACGCTGATCGCACGCTTCGTCAAGTTCAAGAACCTGTGGGACCGCGATGCCGCACTGGCCGAAGTGCTGCCGTCGCTGTGCGCGGCGCATGGCGCGCGCTACGAAGGCTACACGCTGCGTCAGGTATGCAACGAGATGCACACGTTCTATCGCGACGCCAACGTCAAGAATCTCCAGAAGCTGTGCTTCCGCGCATCGAGTTTCCCCGAACTCGCGATGTCGCCGGAAGACGCCTACGAGGCGCTCGTCGCGAACCGCGTCGACTACGTGCCGCTCGATCAGGCCAGAAACCGCATCTCCGCCACGCTGGCGCTGATCTATCCGCCCGGCATCGGCGTGGTGCTGCCCGGTGAACGTTGGGATGACCGTGCCCAACCGATGCTGGATTACTTCATGGCGTTCCAGGAATCGTTCAATCGCTTCCCCGGCTTCAATTACGAAGTCCAGGGCGTATTCCAGGAACGCGAAGACGGTCGCATCCGTTTTTATACCTACGTGGTCAGTGAATAAGCGACAAGGCAAAGCCACCAAGGAGTTGCGTCATGGCTGATCAACCGAAAAAAATGAACGTCGTGCAACTGACGTTCATCGTTACCGTGAACATGATGGGCTCGGGCATCATCATGCTGCCGACCAATATGGCCAAAGTAGGCGCGATCTCGCTGCTGTCGTGGGTGGTGACGGCGCTGGGCTCGATGGCGATTGCCTACGGCTTCGCGCAGGCCGGGATATTGAATCAGCGCGCGGGCGGCATGGCCGCGTATGCCGAAGACGCGTATGGCAAGCCCGGCTACTTCCAGGTGTTCTTCCTGTACTTTCTCTCGCTGGCGATCGCCAACGTCGCCGTCGCGAGTTCGGCGCTCGGCTATCTGGCCGCGTTTTTCCCCGTGTTGACCTCGTCGCCCGTGGCGACCTGCGTCGGTGTCATCGTGCTGCTGTGGATCACCACGGCCGCGAACTTCGGCGGGCCGAAGCTGACGGGGCGCATTGGTTCGGTCACGGTGTGGGGCGTGATTCTGCCCGTCGGCTTCATGTCGATCGCGGGATGGTTCTGGTTCAAGCCCGACCTCTTCGCCGCCGCGTGGAATCCGCAGGGACTGCGGCTGATCGACGGCATGGGCTCCAGCATCGCGCTGACGCTGTGGGCGTTCCTCGGAATGGAATCGGCGGTGCAGAACTCGTCGGCCGTCGAAAACCCGAAGCGCGACGTGCCGCTCGCATGCCTGTTCGGCACGCTCGGCGCGGCCGTCATCTACGTGCTGTCGACGACGGCGATCCAGGGCATCGTCCCGAACGCGGATCTCGCCAAATCGACGGGACCGTTCGGTCTCGCGTTCGCGCATATGTTCAGCCCCGTGATCGGCTCGATCGTGATGGCGCTCGCGGCGATGGCGTGCGTCGGCTCGCTGCTCGGCTGGCAGTTCACGCTGGCTCAGACCGCCAAGGACGCTGCCGACAGCAACATGTTCCCGTCGGTTTTCAGCAAGGCGAGCCATAACGGCGCGCCGATCCCGGGCATGATCATCATGGGCGTCGTGCAGTCGCTGATGGCGCTGTCGACGATCTCGCCGAATCTCGCCGAGCAATTCGCGGCGCTCGTCAATCTCGCCGTGGTCACGAACGTGCTGCCGTATATCGTGTCGCTGTCTGCGCTGTTCGTGATGATGCGCGACGCGGGCACGGAACCCGCCGTCTACCGGCGCAACGGCATCGTCGCCGTGATCGCGATGGTGTATTCGATCTACGCGCTCTACGCCTCGGGCAAGGATGCCGTGCTGGGCGGCATGCTCGTGATGGCGATCGGCTACGTGATCTATGGCTTCATCGCGCCGCGTCTGTCGCTGCTGGGCCTCAAGGCGCGCAAGCCGGCGATCGCGGCGGCCAGCATCATCGCCTTCGTGGTGATCTGTGCACCGGCGCCGCGCCCGGCGCACGCGGCGGGAACCAGTAGCGCGCTGTCGGGCGCGCTGGCGCGGATCAAGCAGAGCGGCCAGATCAACGTCGGCTACGTCGACGCGGCGAGCCCGTTCATCTATCGCGACAATGCGGGCCGCGTCGTCGGCTATCTCGCCGGTCTTTGCCAGGGCGTCGCGGATCAGACCCAAAGCGGACTCGGCCTTCCCGCGCTGAAGGTGAACTGGACGCTCGTTTCCGCCGACGAGCGCTACCGCGCGCTGCAGGATCACCGGATCGATGTTTTGTGCGGCGACCCCGAAACGCTCACGGGCCGCAAGTTCATCAGCTATTCGGTGCCCGTCTATCCGGGCGGCGTCGGCGCGCTGCTGCGCACGGACGCAACGCGCGGTCTCAAGGAACTGCTGAGCGGCGACATCCAGCCGCACGGCCCGATCTGGCGCGCATCGCCTGCGCAACTGCTGAATGCGCAGACGTTTTCCGCCGTGAAGGGCTCGCCCACGGAACGCTGGCTCAACGACCGCGTCAGCGAGTTCAAGCTGACGGCACATATCGTCAGTGTGTCGAGCTATGAAGAAGGCGTGCGGCTGGTGCTCGACCGGAAAACCAATGTGTTCTTCGCCGAGCGGCAGATCCTGCAGGACGCCGTCAAGCGCAGTACGGCTTCAGACAACCTGCTGGTGCTGCAGCGCCGCTTCACCATCGTGCCCGTGTCGCTCGGCGTCTCGCGCGACGACGAGGACATGCGGCTGTTCGTCGATCAGGCGCTGAGCAAGATGTATCTGTCGGGCGCGTATCGCGGGATGTACGTGAAATGGTTCGGCGAGCCCGACGAAGACACGAAGAATTTCTATCGGATGGCCGTTGTGCCCGAGTAGGCACCAAGGGGAACACCACATGTCTTCCGCGACCGAATCCGTCTATCGCCGCCTCGGCATGAAAGCGCTGCTGGTGCATCACGAGTTCGACGCCCGCACGGCAAGCGGGCGCGCCGCGCAGTCGCTCGCCGCCGAACTGAAAGAGCGGCACGTGCGCGTCGTGACGGCTGCCTCGGCCGACGATGCGGTCTCCGTGATCCGCTCCGATCCGCTGATCCAGTGTCTGCTGCTCAGCTGGGAACTCGAAGACGACGAAACGCATCAGCGGGCGCAAAGCGTGCTCGACGCACAGCGGGTGCGCAGCGCGACCGTGCCCGTCTTTCTGCTCGCGAGCCGCACGAGCGCCGCGACGGTTCCCGTCGACGCGATGCAGAAGGCCGACGACTTCATCTGGATGCTGGAAGACACGACGTCGTTTATCGCCGGACGGATCATCGCGGCAATCGAGCGCTATCGCGAGTCCGTGTTGCCGCCGATGTTCGGCGCACTCGCGCGCTTTTCGAAAGTGTTCGAGTATTCGTGGCATACGCCGGGGCATACGGGCGGCACGGCCTTCATGAAGTCGTCCGTCGGCCAGGCGTTCTTCGAATTCTTCGGCGAACAGTTGTTCCGCTCGGATCTCTCCATTTCCGTCGGCGAACTCGGCTCGCTGCTCGACCATAGCGGACCGATCGGCGAGAGCGAACGCTATGCCGCGCGCGTGTTCGGCTCGCATCGCACGTACCACGTGACGAATGGCTCGTCGATGTCGAACCGCGTGATCCTGATGGCAAGCGTGACACGCAACCAGATCGCGTTGTGCGACCGCAACTGCCACAAGTCGTCGGAACATGCGATGACGATGTCGGGCGCAATACCCACGTATCTGGTGCCGCCGCCGTGAGCCGCTCGGGCATCATCGGGCCGATCATGCCCGAGCGGCTCACGGCGGCGGCGATCCGTCTGCTGATCGAGCAGAACCCGCTGGTGAGAAACCGCGACGGCGTGGAGCCCACACCCGTTCACGCGCTCGTGACGAATTCGACTTACGACGGCTTGTGCTACAACGTGACGCGACTCGAAGAACTGCTGGGCGAAAGCGTCGACCGGCTGCATTTCGACGAAGCCTGGTATGGCTACGCGCGTTTCAATCCGCTGTACAGGGACCGTTTCGCGATGCACGGCGACCCCGCCGACCACGATGCAACGAAGCCGACCGTGTTCGCCACGCACTCCACGCACAAGCTGCTCGCGGCGCTGTCGCAGGCGTCGTTCATTCATATCCGCGATGGCCGCAACCCGATCGAACATGCGCGCTTCAACGAGGCGTACATGATGCACGCGTCGACCTCGCCGCAATACGCGATCATCGCGTCGAACGATGTCAGCGCGGCGATGATGGACGGTCCCGGCGGCGAAGCGCTCACAGGCGATGCGATCCGCGAGGCGGTCGCGTTCCGGCAGATGCTCGGCAGGCTGCACGCGCAGTTCGATGAGCAAAGCGACTGGTTCTTCGACGGCTGGCAACCCGAGGTCGTGGTCAATCGACACACGGGACGGCGCACGTCCTTCCATGAAGCGGATGAAGAACTGCTCGCCACCGATCCGTCGTGCTGGGTCTTGCATTCGAATGACTCATGGCACGGCTTCGGCGCGATCGAGGATGGCTACTGCATGCTCGATCCGATCAAGGTGTCGATCCTGACGCCGGGCGTCGCGCCGCAAGGCGGGCTGTTGTCCGTCGGCATTCCGGCGTGCGTCGTGACGGCGTATCTCGACCGGCATGGCATCGTCGTCGAAAAGACCACCGATTTCACGATCCTGCTGCTCTTCTCCATCGGCATCACGAAGGGCAAATGGGGCACGCTCGTCAACACGCTGCTCGACTTCAAGCGGGACTACGACGCCAATCTACCCCTCGAACAGGCGTTGCCGAAACTGCCCGCGACCTGGCCGGAACGATACGGCCGTCTCGGCCTGCGCGATCTCTGCGATCTGATGTTCCGCGCGATGAACGATCTGCAGACGACAGAGATGATGTCGCGCGGTTTCTCGACGCTGCCTCATCCCGACTACAGCCCGCAGGAAGCGTTCGAACTGCTGGTTCACAACGAAGTGGAGACGCTGGATCTGTCGCAGATGGAAGGCCGCACAGTGGCGAACGCAGTCGTGCCGTATCCGCCCGGCATTCCGCTGCTGATGCCGGGCGAGAACGCCGGTCCCGCCGACGGCCCCTTGCTCGGCTATCTGAAAGCGCTCGAACAGTTCGACCTGCGTTTCCCCGGCTTCACACACGATACGCACGGTGTCGAAGTGGAAGACGGCGTGTATCGCATCGCGTGCATCCGGAAACGCTAGCGCCGCAAGCCGACTAGAACCTGCCGCGCCGGGTCGGATCGCGCATCGGATCGGGCTGTTTCTGGGTCGTCCGCAAGACGCCCTGATCGTCGAAATAGAAGTGGAAGATCATGTAGTCGACGTTGTTCTCCAGATAGCGGTACGACCAGACTTCGCGTTTCATCAGCTTGAAATACGACGTTTCGAACGGTCTGCCGAAGTTGATGAGCACATCGTTGCGCGTCCACTTGTTGACCTCGGCGCGATAGAACTCGTTGTCCTGCAACACCTGACGAACGCTCACCACCTTGCCCGATGCATCGATATCCGCGGCCGTGGTGGTCGTGCCCATCGGCTGCGTCGGCCACATGAGCCGCTTGCCGCCGTTCGGCAGTTCATAGGTTTCCTTCGGCGGACCGAGGCGCGCGATCACCGTCGACTGATCGGCGCCCGCCTCGATCTGTTGATGCGGTTGGGCACACGCCACGAGCAACGACGCCGCCGCACACAGCATCACGAACGTGATCCCGTTCATCATGAGCTGATCCTGCCTTCAGATCTTCAGGCGCGACACCTTGGTGCCCGAAAGCGACACGTCGCCCATCAGGCCCGCATTGGTCAGCACGATCGCTTCGATGGGCGCAGTGGCCGTCGCCGTATCGATCTCGCCGTTCGCGCCGACCTTCAGCAGCGCAACCGATCCTTCGCCGCCCACCGACCAGCCTTTGGAATTGCGGAAGCTGTTCAGCGCGTCGTGCGTCATGAAGAGGAAAATGATGGCCTTCGACTGCGCGCCCGCCTGCAAGCCGAACGATCCCGACACCGTGCTGTAATAGCCCACCGACTTCCCGCCGACGTGCAACGCGCCTTCGCCGTACTCGCCGCCCGCAATGAAGCCGACCTTGATTACCGACGGAAACACGAGCACGCCGTTCGCCTTGGACACGAGTTCCTTCGAACCCTTGACCGTCTCGTAGAGCCGCGCGATTGTGCCGTGCACCTTGGCATCGATTTCCTGCCGCTTTGCTGCATTCGATTCGGCCGCGACGGCGGCTTGCATCGCCGTGGGGAGTCCCGCCACGGTCAGCACAGCGGCGCCGGTGCGTAAGAAGTTTCGTCTGCGCATGGTCTTCTCCAATGTGTTGTTGCTACGCCTAGATGCGGAAATCCGCCGCCATATCTTCGTCCGTACGTGCTTCGAGTTGCCCGGACCGGCACGCTGCGGCGAATCGGTCGTAGTCGTGCTCCACCTGATCGGCGTACCGGGTCGCATACGCGATCAACGCGTCGCTCATCCTGTCGCTGCGGCCGAAATACTCGCTGATCTCCGCGGCGAGTCCGCTCGCCTTCGCATGCGCACGCGCCAGCACCCAGCCGCACAATGCGCCATAACGCGCGAGCAGGTCCGCGTCCATCAGTTCGATCTGCGCGGAGAGCTTCATGTCGCGCAGCTGACGCGCGTAAAAGTGCCTGCCCAGCGGCCCTTTTGCCCAACCGAGGAACGGGTCGCTCGCGGCCTGCATCAGACGCTGTCCTTCGACGACGCGTTGTCCCTCATGGCCGTTCTTGCGCTTTCCGCGATATCGCGCGATGACCGATTGCGATGCTTCCTTGAACTGGAGAAACAGGGGCTTTCCGTGCCGGTCCATCATCAGCATGATCACGCAGCGCGTGCCGACGCTGCCGACGCCGACCACCTTGAACGCCAGATCCTGAAACGTGAAATGGCCGAGCAAGCGACGGCGATCGAGTGCGAGCGTCGACAGATATTCGGTGAATGCAGCCGCTCTCGCGCCTTCCAGATTCTTCAGCTTCAACAGCTCGTCGTCCGGACTGAAGAGCGTCTGCTCGCCCTGAATATGGAAGACGGCAGGCGGCGCATCGAGGATGATCAGACGGTCGCCGTCGCGCCGCGTGAGCTTCGGCAACAGCGATTCATGCGTGCGCGTCGCAGCACGCTCCATCGCGCGCCGGACTCTGCGCTGCACCTCGGGTTCCGTCGATTCGGCGAGCACGCGCTCCAGTGTGATCTGTTCATACCAGGTTTCCAGAATGCTCATCTCGGCGTAGGCCTGCATTCTCGTCTGATAGCTGTGCGAGACCGCATATACCAGTTCCTCGGCCTGCTTTTCCTTGAACCCGAGGTTGCGCGCGGCCAGCACGAAGCTGACGAACGAGCCGTTTGATATCCCATTCCCACGGCGCTTCGCTGGTTTCGTCGAAGTCGTTGAGGTCGAACAGCAGCCTGCGTTCCGGCGTCGCGAAACCGCCGAAGTTGGCGAGATGGCAGTCGCCGCAAATCTGGAAAACGAGACCCGAGTCGGGCGTGCCCGCAAGATCGTGTGCCTGGATGATCGCGCTGCCGCGAAAGAACGCAAACGGCGACGCGAGCATTCTTCCGTAGCGCAGCGGCACGAGCCGCTCGACTCTGTCCGCGCTGTTCAGCTTCAACAGCTCGACAGGATCGCGATCGACATTGCCGATCTCGGACTGCTGGCTGCGCGGCACCTGTCGCGACGTAATAGCGCCACCGCCGCTCTTGCCCTGCGGAGCGGCTTTTTCGATCTTCGAAGGCTTTTTCATGGCTTGCACACCCGTTCGTTGAGTCTGCTGCAATGCGTGGGCAATCGGCCTGCAAATGTGGGCACCGTCGCGAACGACAGGCGATGCCGTCACCGGTGACGCGCGATCGCGTCGAATGCACCCGTCACCACGGGATCGGCTGCCGGCCACGGCGCATACGGTGTGGCCGCCTCGCGCCGACTCGCTGTCGTTCGCGTGCTCGCGAACACCCGCGCTCCACGGCCGCCGTGCTCGTGGGCAACATAACGCGCCACCTGCAGCGTTCCGTCGGCGAGCATGGCGCGCGCGGCGATGAGTATTTCGTTGCGGCTCATGCCGAGCCGCTGCGCGAGTTCGACTGCGGTGAACTCGCTGCCGTCCGCCAGCAGCGCCTGGATTCGCCTCGCCAGCCGGTCCGATCTGCGCGTATTCGACGCGACAGCCGGAAGCCTCGCCGATGCCCTCTGCGGATACATGCTCTGCATCACGCCAGGCAATTCGCCGATCGTTTTCCCTGCGGCTGCCTCCGGATTTCGCGCGCGATAACAGCGCTGATCGATATCGAGCCGGCAAAGCGTGCTCTCGAAGATAACCGTCAACTGGTCGACGCTGAAACGCGAACGCAGCGCACGCCATACCTCTTGCCATCCGCCGAAAAGACCACTGCGGGCAAGTTCGTAAGCGGCTTGCCTGATCGACTCGCGCGCCTCGACGATCTTCATGTCGATCGTGCGCGTCATGGCAGCCTTCCCTGGATGTCGAGCGCGCTGGTCAACCGATCCGCTGCTGGCTTCATCGCCATCCCGAACAAAAATGCGTCAGGTTAAAGAATAGGCTTCACGCATGCTCCCGAACATTGGACCTTGGTCCAATATGGCGCGCTAGAAACTCACCGCAAATCCAAACGACACACCGTGCACGTTGTGCCCGAACACATAACGAACGAGCGCACGCGTGCGCGTAATCACGATGGGATATCGGCTGCTGTCGAGTTCGAGTCCGACGCCGACCGACGTGAGATCGTTGAAGCCCAGCACGCCTGCGCTGTCGCCGAAATAATGCGAGTAAGCAAGCTCCAGCACGTAGCGCACGGGACGGTCCAGCGCGTGCCATCCCGTCGGCGCACGCCAGCGCGTCCACAGACTCAATTGCTGCGCGGTCGCCGAACCTTGAACGGCCTCGGAGCCGCCGAAGCTGCGCAGATAGATATCCGTCGCGCGCAATTCAGCATCGATTTCGTAGTTGTCGCGATAGTGCTCGTAATCGAGCACCAGCGAACCGCCGTAGCCGTATGCGTCCAGCGAGCCGTTCTCGAGAAACTGCAGATTGCTGTCGGTGACGCGGTTGAAGATCGACTGCCCCACTTTCAGATCGCTCGATACGCGTCCGAGCGTGCCGTTCAGGATCGGACGGAAGACGAGTTCGTCGGTGATGCGAAAGTCCCAACCCAGACCGATCGTGCCGCTGAAGGTGTTCCACTTCGTCGGCACGTCGCGCTGCTGTGAGCCGTCGGTCGCGACGAAGGTCGGGTCATAGCGGCTATAGGCGATCGTGCCTTCCATGTACAGGGGGAACGTCCTGCTGAGCGTGAAGCCGCCGCCCAGCTGCGACTGGCCGAAGCCGGGATTGCCCGTCGTGCCGTTATTGATGGACAGCGAACTGGTCGTGACGTCGGGCACGGTCGTGTAGCTCATGACGGCAAGCACGGCGTCGGCATGCCGCTTCACATTCCCGCCGATCACCGTGTGATCCGACAGTTGTTGGGCGTGCGGCTGCACGGACAGCAGCGCGAAAAGCAGACCCGCGCCCCATGTCCATAGCTTGCGGACCAGACCGGCTTTCGCACGAACGCGCGGAGCGTTCGCCCGTTCGCACGCCGATCCGATGGTATGCACTTGCATAACCCGCTCCTCCGATTGCAGCCGCTAACCACTATCCGCTAACGGCCTGCCTCTGCGCCCGCCCGGTGCGCCGCTTCCTGTACGCCGCGCACGGCGGCGGCCACGATCAACCCTGTGAACACCACGCCGATCACTCCGAGCAAGACGGCATCGATACGGCCGAATGTCGACGTGGGCACCACGTCGCCATAGCCGATCGTCAACGCCGTGATCGCGCAGAAGTACACGGTTTCAACCAGCGTCGAAGGGGTCCGGTTCAACGTCTCGACGGCACCGCCCCAGCGATACATGCCGAACGTCAGCAGAATGAACAGCAGGAGCAGGCCTGCGAGAATCGTTCGCAGATACCACAGCGTCCGGCTCATTTCCCGCAGGATCTCGCGAGCCCGCAGGCGCACAACGGTATCGCGCGTTGCATTTCCCATTGCAGGCTCCTCTCAGGACCCGCGCAACGCTTCATGCGTTGCCTCGTCCCGCTGCGGCCTCCATCGCTCGAACACCAGCAGCATGAAACACGCGTAAACCGTGACGGCCAGAAAGAGCCACATGCGCACGGCAAATGCGGTGTACACGTCCTTGCCTGCCACGCTGTCCTGCACCGATTGCCCGAGCAGAATGATCATCGTCACGAGGCTGTTCAGCCAGAAGCCGGGCGAATAGCGCGTCGGACTCAGGCCTTCGAGCTTGCGTCCGACCAGCAGGCCGACCAGCATCATCCACAGGAAAAACATCCACAAATCCACGAAGAGCCTGAGAGCGAACCAGACCGCGATCGCGAGCACACCGCCGAGCAGCGTCGAGCCGATCAGATCGCGTGCCGCATGACGGGCCGTCGTCGTGCAGGTCTGTCGGCCGAGACTGACCGACTTCATGATGATGGGCATGTAGCTGGCCGGATCGGTCATCGCGAGCAGATATGCGGGCATCACCACGAGCGCGGCACGCAGCGCAATAGAGGCTGCCCGTTCTTCCGATAACGCACGCGGCGCAGGCGGCCTCGCGCCCGCGTGCTCCGGAAACAGCTTGTGAACCAGCGCCGATATCAGCACGGCAAGCAGCAGCCCCTTTGCAAGCGCCCCCACGACCGTGGCCGCAAGCTGCAGGTCGGCTGTACCCGCAGCGGAGATCATCGTCAATCCCGCTGCCAGAAAGGTCGCGACGAGATTGTTGCCGCCGCGCAATCCATAGCGAAACGCGAGGAACAGCATGAGCCCCGTCAGCATCACGCCGGCGAACGCGTAGTGACGCAGCAAGGGCACGAGAAGCAGGCCGCTGCCCGTCGTCAGCGCCACTACCAGCGCGAGCGCGACGCCCGCCTTCAACGTCAATGGCCGGTTCTGCGCGGCGAGCAGAAACACGGTGAACACGGGCGGAATCACGGGTATCGGCAAATCCATGCCGAAGCCAAGCGCGAGCGCAAGCGCCGTCCCTGTGGCGATGCGCAGTGTGCGAGAACCGGGATGTTGGCGCGCGAGCTGCATGGCGGTATCAATAGAGATAGGAAACCCAGCTCATCGTGCGCAGGAACAGGCGTCCCAGCAGATTGAGCGGATTGCCTTGACTCGGGAACGCCATCACCTCGGCCTGTCCTCCCACACGCATGTCGTGCAGACGCGCACGTTCGCTCTGCTCGAATTCGACGATTACCGGAAAACGTTGCGCGGGACGCAGCCAGTCGCGGCTGTTCTGCACGGTCGGCAGGCTGCCGGGCGGCGTGCTCTGCCCGACGCTCACGCCGTAACCGACGCTGCGCACGCGTCCTTCGAAGACCTCGCCAGGCAGCGCATCCAGTGCGATGCCGACGGGCGTGCCGGGCTTCAGATGCCCCAGGTTGTTTTCCGTCATGTCGGCGCTGATCCATACGTCGCGAATCGCAATCAGTGTCATGACGGGACTGCCCGCCGCCGCGAACTGGCCGACTTCCGTGCGCAGATCGGTGACGACACCGCCCGAGCGCGCCTTGATACGCGCGTTGGCGAGATCGAGTTCCGCCTTCTCCAGTGCGCCCGCCGCGCTGCGAAGCTGCGCATTCTCAGCCTCGCTGCCGCCCTGCTGTTCGCGCGCACGCTCCACTTCGGCGCGCGCGGCGGCGACCTGACTCTGAGCCTGCTCATGCGTCGCGCGAGCAACCTCCAGACGTCGAAGCGATACGGTGCCCTCGTCTTCGCGATACAGCCGTTCCAGCCGGTCGCTGTCCTGCCGCGCCTTGACCTCGTTGGCGATCGCGGCGCGCAACCCGGCGAGCGCCGAATCGATGCCGGCCGTACTCGCGCCGACCTGACGACGCGTCGACTCGAGATCGGCGCGCGCGCGGTCGGCGGCAATCCGGTAGGGCTCGCTGTCGACTTCGAACAGCACCTGTCCCGCGTCGACTTCCTGGTTGTTGTGCACGAACACGCGCGTCACGCGTCCCGATACTTCCGCGGCGACGGGCACCACGTACGCCTGGATCCGCGCCTGCTGCGTATAGGGCGTAAAGCGGTCGGCAAGCAGATACCAGATCAGGCTCACGACGATCAGGCCCACGACCCACTTCACGGCCTTGCCCGACGGATCGGCGGTTGCAGGCCTGGCGCCGGCCGGTTCTGCCGGTTCAGAAGATTTAGGCGGCGCACCGGCCTGAGGTCCGGAGGTATCGCTCATCGTGACGCACCTTCCGCCTGACTGCGCGAGACGGATGCCGATCCCGCATCGTTCAGCAGATCGCCCCAGTCGGTGCGTTGCTGCATCTGCGCGCGGGTCGCCGCGTCGATCAGCGGCTGTTCCGTGTCCCAGCCTCCGCCGAGCGCCTTGTAGAGCGCAATCAGGCTGCCGACGGCATTGCTTCGGTTGACGACATAGGCGTCCTGCTGCGCGAAAAGCGCGCGCTGTGCATCGAGCACCCGCTGGAAGTCCGAATAGCCTTCGCGATAGATCGTGTTGGCGAGCGTGAGCGAGCGCCGCGCCGCCCCTTGCGCATCGTTCAGGATCGTGTCGCGCTGCAATGCCGCGATCAGCGCAGTAGCGGCATCGTCGGCCTCGCGCGCCGCTTCGCGCACGGTGTTCTGATACGCGACGGTCAGCTGTTGCAGACGGGCGTCCTGCACGCGTACGTTGTTGGTGATCCTGCCATGATCGAACACGTTCCACGTGACGCTCGGACCGGCGACGAGCGCCAGCGTGTTCGGCGAACCCGTGAGCGAACTGGCGCTCCACACGAGCGAGCCCAGCAACGACACGGACGGGTAAAGATCCGCTTTCGCCACACCGATCTGCGCCGACTGCGCGGCCATCTGAAACTCGGCGGCGCGAACGTCGGGGCGGCGCAGCAGCAGATCCGCGGGCACGTCCTGCAGCACCGCGCGGTTCACGAGCGGCACCACGCCCTCTTTCCCCGACTGCGCTTCGAGTTCCGGCAGCGATCCAGGCGGGCGGCCCAGCAGCACCGACAATGCGTGATGCCCGAGCACGATCTGGCTTTCCAGATCGGGGATGCTGCTCAGCGTACCCAGATACTGCGTCTTCGCCTGCTGCAGATCGAGTTCGTCCGTCTCGCCGCTCTTGAAGAGCTTTTGCGCGATCTCGTAGCTGCGCTTTTGCAACTGGGCGTTCTCGCGCGCGATACGCAGCCGCGCTTCGGCGGTACGCATCGTGAAGTAGGTGTCGGCGACCTGTGCGTGCAACAGAACGAGCGCGGCTTCGCGGTTCGCCTGCGCAGCGAAGAACGCGGCATCGGCGGATTCGATCGCGCGGCTGAAACGCCCCCAGAAATCCAGCTCCCAACCGATGCTGAAGCCCGCCCCGTACTGCCAGTAACCGCCCGATCGCGTATTGAATCCATCCGAGCGCTTGCGTGCCGCGTACAACACATCGGCGCTCGCCTGCTGCACTTGCGGATAGCGTCCCGCGAGCGCGATACCGAGTTGCGCACGTGCTTCGAGCACGCGCAGACCGGCGATCTTCAGGTCGCCGTTGCCCGCATCCGCCGCGGTAATCAGCTGTTCGAGATTCGGATCGCCGAATGTCCGCCACCACTGGCGGACGTCGGGTTGTGCACCCTGCTGCGTGACCTGTTCGATCGATGCACTGCGCCAGTGCTCGCTCCACGCTTCGTGCTGCGGCTGAAAGTCCGGTCCGACCCGCATGCATCCATTCAGGCAGACTGCCCCGAGCAGCACTGCGATTCCAGGTGGACGTGTCATGGAAGACACTGCGCGATCCTCGCAGCGCTAAGGCCGCTCGTGTGCCTTGATGTTCCCGGTTTGCGGCTGGTCTTTCACCCAGCGCCAGAACAGCTGATAACCGACCGCGAGCATCACGGGTCCGATGAAGAGTCCGATGACGCCGCCCGTGACCATCCCGCCGAGCGCACCGATCAGCACGACAGGCATCGGCACGGCCACGCCGCGGCCGAGCAGCAAGGGCTTGAGCACGTTGTCGGCGAGACCTGCGACGAAAATGTAAACGGAGAAGATGATCGTTGCCGTGCTGACGCCCTCCGTGACGATCACGAAGACGATCACGGGAATCGTGATCAACGTGGCGGGCAGTTGCATGATGCCGATGAGCAGCACCCCGAGCGCGAGCAGACCGGCTCCGGGTATACCCATCACGACGAAGCCGATGCCGATCAGCAGCATCTGGATGAACGCGATGCCGACCACGCCCTGCGCGACTGCGCGAATCGTCGACGTGCACAGATCGGCGATCTGCGGTCCGTTCTCCGGACCCGAGATGCGCGAGGCAATCAACACGGAACTGCGGTAGCCCTTCTCGCCGTGAGCCATCAGGATGCCCGCGACAATCAGCGCGATAAAGAAGACCAGCAACCCCGCGCCTAATCCTGTCACCGTTTCCAGCAGCACGAGCGCGGCACCCTTGAGTTGCGGCGCGAACTTTTGCGCAAGCCCCGTCAGATCCGTCGACGCCTGTTGCCAGAAATCGAAGATGCGGTGACCCACCACCGGCCAGCTGGCGACCGACTCGGCGGGCGGCGGAATGCGGAAGTTGCCGCTTTTGACGATGGCCATCGCGTGCTCGATCGAATCGGCGACGGCAAGTCCCAGCATATAAGTCGGCACGAGAACGACGCCGAACGCGACCAGAACGATCAGCGTCGCGATGAGGCCATCCTTGCCGCCGAGCGCGCGGCGCAGCCTGACCTGAAGCGGATAGAGCGTGATCGCGAGAATCAGCGCCCAGACCATCAGGTTGAGGAACGGCACGAAGATCCGGAAACAGAAAATCGCCAGAACCGCGATGAGTCCGGCGCGGATCAGCACATCGAGCAAATCTCTCGACAGCGTCCGTTCGGTAATCGGTGTGAGCAGCATGGTTCTTCTCCCGCCAGGTCACCTCGCGACTCATCCGCGATCAGGCGACAAGCTCTCGTTGCTCGTGCAGGGCGCTACGGATATCGCGACCGCTTCTGTCTAGACGATTTCCGCCTGAACTCTCTTGCGAATGTTTCTCAGCTTTTCGGGGTTCTTCACCGGAATTGATCATCCGGGTTCTACGCGTGACAGCCGTATTACGGTGTTCGTGTGAGTAAGCTTTTAATGGCGCGGCGGCCCTTGATGCGTCGGCGATGCGCCCCACTTCCATTCACGAAGCGCATCCGATGCAAAGCAGTTCCCATCCGACCTACAGGTACTATCGGACCTGCTTCCACAATATTCAATTGGACTTTGGTCGCATACCAGTACTTTTATTTTTTTGCTTCGCCCGAAAAGCAGCATGCTTATGCATTGCGCTCAGTACTTGATGTCGCGCGCCGCCTGCCGTCCGTGCTGTTTGGTGTCCCGCTTGTCCTGCCGGCATTGCGAATTGCTTTTCTGATCCGCGGCGCGGCAGTCATGCTTGGTATGCCGCGAACCCTGGCGGGTTTCCTGCCGGACGTCGCGCCCGGCACGGCGTTGCTGGGCCTGCTCCGTCGCCCATGACATGTCCGAAGTACTGGCTAGAAGCATCGAAGCGACAAGGGCAGCGAACAGACGTTTTCCGTCAGCCATGACATGATCTCCCGTCGACGATATCCCGACACCGGATTCAGCGGATATGACTACAGGTAGAGCATAGACGCCGCTCGTCGCGGAGTGAAGGCAATCATCATTCGACCACGCATTGCTCAGGCTGCGTGGCTGAAGCGATCTTCAGGAACGGTCAGGCCGCCGTTGCACGCCTGAACTCCTCGCCATTGATCCGGCTCGAAATGCTGATGTTTTCGGCGGGATGCTCGTGAATGATCACATTGATGATCTTCGGGTCCGAGCCGATCGAATCGTGCGTCACCTGAATGATGTCGCGCATCAATTGTTCACGGCGCTCGGGTGACAGCCCCTTCTTGATATGGCATTCGATGAAAGGCATGTATCGTCTCCTGGGTTTTATTTGAGGCGTGCAATGAGTTCTTTGTCGTTCGCTGCACCGTCGACATATTCGGGCAGATGTTCGCCATGCTCGACGAAGTTGATGCCGCGTCCTTCGCGGAACACGACGAAGATGTCGTCTTTCGTTTCGCCCGTTGCCTCGCCCACGATGCGTAACAGGCCCGCTGCAAGCTTGCGCTTCTGCTCGTCCGTACGGCCGAAACGCATATCACACGAAATAAGTGCCATCAGTATCTCCTGACAAGATTATTGGATCCCCGGATGCCGCGCCGGGAATGTTGCTTTCGGGCTGACCCGGCTCATGAGTTGCATCAACTCTTTGACTGTGTGTTTTTCCAGCTTCGACACGAGTTCGATGATCTCGCTTCGCAGACTGTCGCTCGCGTATTGTTCGCTGAGCCAGTTGAATTTCTCGACGGTTCGCGCCCACGTGAGCGGATTCTCGATGCTGCCTTCGAAGCCGACATGCTCCTTCGAAAGCACACGCCCGCTCTTGAGCGTGATCGTCACGCGCGTATTGAGTTCTTGCGGATACTGCGCCGAGAAAGTCGCGTCGGGCGCGACGGTTACGCGGCTCAGCAATGCCTGCGCGTCGGCGGCCTGAATGCGCTGTGTCTCGAGTTGCGCCGGTCCCACCTGGCCGTCGAGCAACGCTGCTGCAATGAGGTACTTGAGGTTGTAGTCGGCCTGTTCCTTTGTCGTCGGATGATCTTTCGCGCCGAAGCTGCCACCGCCCGCGATGTCATAGCCCATCTGAAAGATGTCGCATTTCACTGCTTCGACTTCTTTGGCATCGATGCCATGTTCTCGCCGAAGCGCGAGCGTCGCCTCGAGAACCGGTTGCCCATGAATCAGCGAGCAGTACTTCTTCATCACGGTCTGGTGAACGATGTCGAGCGCGGGATCTTCCCAATCGATATCGACAGGCTGGTCGAACATGCGTTCGAGACCGTTCGGTCCTTCGAACAGCCTGAGCGGCCCCGTAAAACCACGCTTCGCCAGCGATGCCGCATACACGGCACGCATGCCCGTGATGCCGGGCGAGAAGCCCTTCCACTGCGAAACCGGCTCCGAATGCACGCACGTCAGCGATATGTTGTCGACAGTCGCGATGGCAACGGCATGTGCGATCTGCTCCGCCGTCAGTCCGAAGAGCTTGCCTGCGCCGGCCGCTGCCGAAGCCGCGAGCTGGATCGCGTGATTGAAGCCCTTCGCCATCACGGGCACGACAGCCGTAATGCGCGACTCGATTTCATAGGCCACGGCAAGCGCGAGCATAAAATCGGCACCCGATGCCGCCGCATGTTCGGACGCCGCGAGGATCGCGCCGAAGTTATCGCTCGGATGACACAGTCCTCCCGGCGACATGTAGCTATCGAGTAGATCCACATAACGCACGAGTCCGGAGTTGTAGAGCGCGGCTTCGTCAGGCGCTGCGGTGCCGCCGCCGATCAGCGTGCACGAACCCTGCTGCGTGCCGCGATATTCATTGAACTGATCTCGAAGCGCGGCGAATGGCGCGCCCGGCAACGCCGCGATGGCGCAGCCCAGACTATCGAGAATGTTGCGCCGGAATAGCGCCTTCGATGCTTCCGACAGATGCGACAGTTGAGCGTTGTCTGCAAACTTCGCAATGCGCTCGACCGTAGTGAGTGAACTCATATCTGAATCTCCGTCTCCATGGATGAATGCCGCAATCGACACACGCGTGCGTTCGATTGCAAGTCACTCTCGATGTTCTGATGAGCCGTGCTGCTTGTGCACAACGTCAATGCCACACAGTGGCATCGATGGAAATGAACATCAAGCGAAGGGATTGCATAGCGCTATCTGATTCACAGATAACTACTGCGCAAGCGCATGCAGAAAGTAAAAAAGCCGGGAGATGCATTCCCGGCCTGAGTTTCATTGCATCGACTGCTCGCGTTCTAGCGCGCGAGTTGCCCGAGGTAATAGCCGATCCGCTCTTCGACATCCCCTGCCTGATGAAATCCGCGCGCGATCAACGCCTTGATGCCTTCCTGCGCGGCAGGCCGTCCGAGCGACGCCATGCACGCATCCCAACCCGCGCCAAGCTCGACGTCGGGCGGCAAGCTCGTGTTGACGAGACGCTTGGTATTGGCGATGGCCCATTTGTCGAAGCCTGCAATCCGGTTGGCGAGTGCATCGACATAAGCATCGAGTTCGGCATCCGCCAGCGACCGGTTCACATAGCCGTATGCTTCGGCCTGCTCGCCCGTGATGTCTTCCGAACTCAACAGCACTTCCAGCGCGCGGTTACGGCCGATCAGCGCAGGCAGGCGCGCCATCGGTCCGCCGCCCGCGACCATGCCGACGCCCACTTCCCATTGAGAAATGATGGCCTTCTCGCGGCTTGCGAAGCTCATGTCGCAGGCAAGCGCGATCTCGCTGCCGTTTCCCGTCGCGCGTCCGCGGATAAGCGCGATGGAAACGACAGGCGCGCGCGTCAACCGCGCGAGAAAGTCGGGCCATTGCGGCAAGCCTGTGGGACCGGGCGGAAGCGACGTCATGTCATCGAGATTCGCGAGGAAATCCGAGTGATTCAGAAAGTAGCCATCGACCGCGCTGTCGAATACCACCACCTTCACCTGCTCGTCGGATTCGAGCGCTTGAATGAGGTCATGAAATTGCGTGACCATCGCCGGCCTCATCACATTGACGGGCGGATTGTCGATCGTGACGCGCCAGTATGCCGGGGATAAGCGGGTCGTTTTGATCTGCATGGAGTTCGTGGTTGCGTTCATCGATACCTCCTGTCGTGGACACATGCGCAAAGCGCACGCGCATCAGCGCTGCATCACCTTCAGCAACTCTTTCGCAGTCGGTCCCGACGACGCCGGATTCTGCCCCGTGATCAGATGTCCATCGACAATGCTGAGCACGCCCCAGTTGGCAACTTTCTCGAAGTGGCCGCCCAGCCGCTTGAGTTCGTCTTCGACGAGAAACGGCATGACCTTCGTCAACCCGACTGCTTCTTCTTCGTCGTTGGTAAAGCAGGTGACGCGCTTGCCCTTGACGAGCGGTTGTCCCTGATACGTCGCCTTGAGCAGCACGCAAGGTCCATGACACACGGCGGCAACAGGCTTGCCCGCGTTGTAGAAGCTTTCGATCAACGCGATCGAGTCCTTGTCGTTGGTCAGATCCCACATCGGGCCATGACCGCCCGCGTAGAAGATCGTGTCGTAGTCATCGGCCTTGATGCTGGAGAGCGTCGCGCTATTGGCCAGCACCTTCTGCGTTGCAGAATCTTCCTTGAAACGCAGCATCGAATCGGTCTGATTGTTCGGGTCGTCGCTTCGCGGATCGATGGGCGGGTGTCCGCCTTTCGGAGACGCGACCGTGACAGAGGCGCCCGCATCGGTGAACACGTAATAGGGAGCAGTGAATTCTTCGAGCCAGAAACCGGTCGGCTTACCGGTGTTGCCCAGCTGATTGTGCGAGGTCAGTACAAGCACGACTTTCATTGCAAATCTCCTTGCGTAAGGCACTTTCCTGACGTGGGAACGCCAGGAATTCTCGAAGTGGAAGCGGCGGGAAGGATCGCCGACGCGAGCGGCGGATGGCGCTATTTACGTCCCGTTGCGGGACCGCACACCATCAGACGATGGTGTTCCGCAAGCCATGCGATGGTATGTACGAGCGTTGCCGTTCGGGTTTCGCGGCACACAGCAGAGCACACCCGGCGCGGCACTTGCGGTGTCAAGCGCAGCCGGACTGCGGGATCAATGTCAGCGGGCTTCGCGCCCGCGCGTTTTATCAGCGCGATGCGGTGACGTGCGCGTCCGGTGCATTGCGGAGAAGATTCGCGCACGTGTCGACTGTTGCCTGGCTGGCGTCAATCGAATGGATTGTGCTTCGACAGATAGCCTGGCGCGTCACGCACCCTTGCTTTCCTTCAGCCTTGCGCGATGCGCAGCCACCTTCGCACGATTGCCGCAGATCGCCATGCTGCACCACCTGCGTGCGTGACCGCGCGTGTGATCGGCGAACAGCAGCGTGCACTTCGGACCTTCACACGCCTTCACGTGCGTGAAGTCCTCTTCGCAGACGAGCTTCCCCAGCGCTTCGGCAATCGGCATCAACAACGATTCCGCCGACTGCCAGCGCCGCCTCGCACGTAACGAAAACACGCCTCCTTCTCCCGACTCGCTCGCGACGATCTCGCCATGCTGCGCGTCGCGCGCGAGCAGCTGGTTCAACGGCTCCAGATCGCGCAGATCGTCGGCCGACAGCGCGTGCCCTTTCCTGGACTTCACATACGCGCGAAACCACTCGCGCAGCGCGCGCGCCTGCGCCGCGATTTCATCGAGTTCTTCCGGCGTCGAACGGGCGCGGATGTCCGCGAGCGCGTCAGGCGGCGCCATGCCCGCCTGCGCCAGCCAATCGAGCAGGCCTTCGCCGTCGCTGATCCAGTCGACGGGCTCGTCGACGGGCGTTGCAACCGAGTTCAGGAAGTCGAGGCCGGGCGCATCGGCCACGAAGATCGCGGGAATTGGGTGGTAGTCCATTGCTATGAAGAGCGACGTAACGATGAATTAATGGTAACCGCTAAAAAAGCTCTTGACAAGTTACATCTGCAATTTGTAACCTCTTTCACATGCTTTATGCGGTTACACAGACTGCGGAACGAAAAGATCCGCTTTACGGAGAGAACGCCATGCCCTCGATTGCTCATCGCCACGCCGACGTTGACGGTTTCAACGTGTTCTATCGGGAAGCCGGCCGCCCCGGCGCGCCGAAGCTGCTGTTGCTGCACGGCTTTCCGAGTTCAAGTCATATGTTCCGCGACCTGATTCCGCTGCTCGCCGACCGCTTTCACATCGTCGCGCCGGATCTGCCGGGTTTTGGCCAGTCGGACATGCCGTCGCGTGACGATTTCGCATATACGTTCGATAACCTCGCCAACGTGATCGACCGGTTCACGGAAGTGATCGGCTTCGACCGCTTCGCCGTGTACGTTTTCGATTACGGCGCGCCGACGGGCTTCCGGCTCGCGCTGAAGCATCCCGAGCGCATCACCGCGATCGTTTCGCAGAACGGCAATGCGTATGTGGAAGGATTGAGCGACGGCTGGAATCCGATTCAGGCGTACTGGAAGGAGCCGTCGCAGGCGAACCGCGACGCGCTGCGCGCGCTGCTGGCGAAGGACACAACGGTCTGGCAATACACACATGGCGTGAGCGATCCGACGGCCGTGTCGCCCGACGGTTACTCGCTCGACGACTACTACATGAACCGCCCCGGCGCGCACGACATACAGCTCGATCTGTTCGGCGACTATCAAAGCAACGTCGCGTTGTATCCGGCGTTTCAAGCGTACTTCCGCACGTACCAGCCGCCGTTTCTCGCCGTGTGGGGCGAGCACGATCCGTTCTTTCTGCCGCCGGGCGCCGAAGCCTTCAAGCGCGACCTGCCGAACGCCGACGTGCGTTTCTTCGATACGGGTCACTTTGCGCTCGAAACGCATGCGGCCGATATCGCCGCTGCCATTTCCGAATTCCTGCTTCACTGAAATCGACGGACGGACTTGCGTCCGCTCAACAACACCGCGTCGTCCGACGCATCGTCTACGTTAGGAGAATCCTCATGCGCGCAATCGTGCTCGAAAAGTTCGGCGGTCTCGACAGCCTCGTCTATACGGAACTGCCGGAACCTGAACCGCTGGAAGGTCATGTCGTCATCGAAATCAAGGCGTTCGGCATCAACCACGCCGAAATGCACATGCGGCGCGGCGAATGGGCAGAAGCCGCGAAGGTGAGCGGCATCGAATGCGTGGGCATCGTGAAGTCGTGTCCGGGCGGCGAGTTTCCTGTCGGCGCGAAAGTGGCCGCGCTGATGGGCGGCCTGGGACGCACGATCAACGGCAGCTATGCGGAATACACGCGAGCGCCCGTGTCGAACGTCGCGCTGATCGAATCGGATTTGCCGTGGGCCGAACTCGCGGCGATTCCGGAAACCTACGCGACGGCGTGGACCTGCCTGTTCCGCAACCTCGAAATCAGCGCGGGGCAAACGGTGGTGATTCGCGGCGCGACGTCGTCGTTCGGACAGGCTGCCGTCAATCTCGCTGTGAATGCAGGCGCAAAAGTGATCGCGACGACGCGCAGCCCGGCGCGTTTCGCGAAGCTCGAAGCGCTGGGTGCGTCGCGTGTCGAACTGGAAGGCCCGGATCTGTCGAAGCGTATCGCCGAAGCGAAGCAGATCGATGCCGTGCTCGATCTCGTCGGCAACAGCACGATCCTCGACTCGCTCGCGATGGTGCGCCGTGGCGGCCGCGTGTGTCTCGCTGGCTGGCTCGGCGGTCTCGCGCCGATTCCCGACTTCAATCCGTTGCTGCAGATGCCTAGTGGCGTGTACTGGACGTTCTTCGGCAGCTTCGTGTTCGGCACGCCGGGCTTTCCCGTCTCCGATGTGCCGCTGCAATCCATCGCCGCCGATATCGCCGCGGGCCGTTTCAACGCGAAGCCGTCGCGTGTGTTCGCCTTCGATGAGATCCGCGAAGCACATCGCGTGATGGAAGCGAACGAAGCCGTCGGCAAGATGGTCGTCGTGCTCTAACGCCTGTTCATCCATCATCGAGGAGAGATCACATGTCCAGCAAAGTAGCGATCGTCACGGGCGCAAGCCAGGGTATCGGGCGTTCGACGGCGATCAGACTGGCGAAGGACTTTGGCGCGGTCGTGCTGGTGGCGCGCAATCGCGAGAATCTGGAGGAAACCGCGCAGGCGGTTGTCGATGCAGGCGCAAAAACGCTGGCAATCGATATCGATCTGTCGTTGCCGAATGCGGCGCAGGAAGTCGTCGATCAAACGCTCGCGAACTTCGGGCGGATCGACGCGTTGCTCAACATCGCGGGCGCGGTGCCGCAAATCGACGTGTTCGAGATGACCGACGAACAGTGGGATCGCGGTCTCGCATTGAAGCTGCACGGCGCGCGCCGGTTGACGATGGCGGCGTGGCCCGCGTTGAAGGAAACATCGGGTTCCGTCGTGTTGATGTCGGGCAATTCCGCACTCTTTCCGAAGGCGCCGTATGCGGCTGTCGGCACGATCAATGCGGCAATCGTCGCGCTGGCGAAGGCGTTTTCGGATCGCGGCATCGAGGACGGCGTTCAGGTCAACAGCGTGTTGCCTGGTCCTGTGATGACGGGGCGTCGACAGTCGTATCTCGAACATTGGGCGCCGCTTCACGATATGACGGTCGAAGAAGCGACGGCGAAGTTTCCGAAGGAAGCGGGCATTGCGCGCTACGGCACGCCGGAGGAAATCGCGGAACTGATGGCGTTCATCGTGTCGCCAGGTGCGCACTGGATGACGGGATCGACGTTGCGGATGGACGGCGGAGAAGTCAAATCGATCTGACGTCGTAACCGGCGCGCGTGAGTTCGCGCGCCGGTTGCTCATCATGCGAGCGCTTGCGCGAGCATCGAGAGGCCGATGACGACAACCGCCACGCCAACCACTTGTGCAAGGCGTTCGGGTGCTGGCGCAAGACGCTCAACGGTTATGGCGAATGTCACAATCGCCATCACGCGCAGATCCATCACGCCGTTGACGAGCAGCACAGCCGTCAAACCCGCACAGCAAGCGATGCAACGAACACCGAGCCGCATGCCTTGCGTGAAGGCGGAACTCGCGTGTTGCAACGAAAAGGCCTTGCTGCATGTGAGAAAACGCGATTTCCATCTGGTGAACTGCGACACGCCAGCAAGCAAAACGACAACACCGGCAGCGACGGGCACGACGCGCGACAGCGCAGAAAATTGCATCGCGAGCTTCATGAACGCAAAGCCCAACGCGAACACGATCACACCCAACACAGCCCACACGAGAAAGTAACCCGCGCCTGCCAGCGCCGTCAGCCGATGCGCACGCGCGCCGCCCGCTTTTCCGAGTGCTTCGTGAAAGCGCCACAATACAGGCGCAAGCGACGGCAACATCATCGCCACCATCATCACGATCCACATGCCGACGAACGAGACCGCAATGCGCGTCCACTTCTGTCCGCACATCGGCGTCCAGGTCAACGACAGGGACCAGCCGCCGGGCATCGGTAACTCGGGCATGCTCGACATCGACGCGCACCAGACGAGCGTCAACCCCGCACACGTCGCGAAGACGAGCGCCAGCACGCCGAAGAAGACGCGCCGTTGCGACAGGCTCACCATGCCCGAATGTCGCGACGCAAGCATCACGAGACGCGCGCAACCCATATCCACGATCAGCCTCGACGCCGTTCGTATTCGTCGTGACGATGCCACCAGACGCCCGTCTCGTTGCGCCCTTCCGGCGCGCGATCGAGCCACTGATACATGCCCCACAACGCATCGAGCCCACGCGCATACGTCGAATACGCGTGATACACGACGCCGTCCTCGTGCACGAAGGTGCTCATTCCCGGCCGGTCGCGCGAGTAAGTCGGCGCATCCGTGCCGCAGCACGCCGCGAACTGGACGACGGGCTCCGGCGCGGGCGACACGTCCATCGCGTGGCCGCCGCGCACGAAGTTGTATTCGATATCGCCTGCCCGCTGCTGCGCCTCGGTGTACGACACGTTGAAGTCGAAATTGAATTCGCTCCCGTTCGCCGACGCCCACGGGAATTTCCATCCCATGCGCTGCCTGTATTCCTGCAACTTCGCGAGCGGCGCGCGCGATACGGCCGTCAGCGTCACATCGTGATTCGCGAGATGAACGGCCATGCCGTCGAAACCATCTGCAATCGCCGAGCACGACGGGCAGCCCGCCGTGTAGTCGGGGCCGAACATGAAGTGATAGACGATCAGTTGCGAGCGTCCTTCGAAAAGATCCGCGAGCGTCGCGTTGCCTCGTTCCGTTTCGAACCGGTACTGCCTGTCGACTTTCACCCATGGCAGCGCCGCGCGCTGTCGCGCGAGTTCGTCGCTGCGCCGCGTCAGTGCCTTCTCGGCTTCGAGCAATTCGAGGCGCGCTTTCAGCCATGCGTCGCGCGTACTCACCGTATGCGTGGTCATCGTGTGTCCCTCCGTTGAAGAATCGTCCGTGCTAGATTAGTGCGCGACATTCAATCGACGGGAGTGACAAGTGTGGCGTGATTCAGATGGATGCAGCCCTCTCTGCCGCGGCGCACGCGCTCGCGGCGGGTGATCCGCTCGCCGCGCTGAACCGCGTCGCGTTACGCGACGACGCGTCCGCGCTCGCGCTGCGCGGCATCGCGATGGCCCAACTCGGCGACCTCGCGCGCGCAAAAGCGCTCGTGCGCAGCGCGGCACGTGCTTTCGGTCCAAAGGAAGCCGTGGCGCGCGCCCGTTGCATCGTCGCCGAAGCCGAGATTGCGCTGGCGTCGCGCGATCTCGGATGGCCCGCGAAATCGCTCGAAGCGGCGCGCAAGACGCTCGAAGCGCATGGCGATCATTTGAACGCCGCTCACGCGCGGCAACTCGAAGTGCGGCGTCTGCTGCTGATCGGACGTCTCGACGAAGCCGAAAACCTGCTCGACGGCTTCGATTCCGCGCCCTTTCCGCCTGCCTCGAACGCCGTGCATGAGTTGATCGTCGCGGGAATCGCGATGCGGCGCCTGCATGTCAAAACCGCACGCGCGGCGCTGGCGAGAGCCGAACGCGCGGCGCGGCATGCGGGAATTCCCGGCTTGAAAGCGGAAGTCGAAAGCGCAGCGAGTCTGCTGAACGCGCCTGCTGCGCGCCTGATCTCACGTGGCGAACAAAAGCTGCTGCTGCTCGACGAAGTCGAAGCCTGGATGACGTCGCAAGCGCTGGTCGTCGATGCTTGCCGTCATGCCGTGCGCGCCGCCGACACCGTGATTCCGCTTGCCAGCCGCCCCGTGCTGTTCAACCTCGCGCGAACGCTCGCCGAAGCGTGGCCCGCCGACGTGCCGCGCGATACGCTGATCGAACGCGCGTTCCGGATGAAGCACGCGGACGAATCACATCGCGTGCGGTTGCGCGTCGAGATCGGCCGGCTGCGCACGCTGCTTGGCGCGCTCGCTGAAATCAACGCGACGAAGCAAGGTTTTGCACTGAAGCCGCATCGTGCAACCGAAGTCGTGGTGCTCGCGCGGCCCGTCGAAGAGGAACACGCGTCGTTGCTCGCGTTTCTCGCCGATGGCGAATCGTGGTCGAGTTCCGCGCTCGCGCTGGCGCTCGGCGCGAGTCAGCGGACCGTTCAGCGCGCGCTCGATACGCTGGCGTCGGCAGGCAAGGTGCAATCGTTCGGTCAGGGCCGCGCGCGCCGCTGGATGACGCCGCCCATGCCCGGATTCGCGACGGCCTTGTTACTCCCCGCGCCGTTCCCGATCGACTAGCATGTAAGGCTCGACACCTCACCCGCGAGGAAAAAAGCATGAAGCGCTCAACTGCCGAAATCGTGCGTGAATACGGACCCTTTCCGGGCATCGACGACGTGCACGGCGTCACTTACGATGGCCGCAACGTGTGGTTCGCCTCCGGCGAAACGGTGAACGCGCTCGACCCGTCGAGCGGAAAAACCGTGCGTTCGATCGACGTGCCGGCAACAGCGGGCACGGCGTTCGACGGCCAGCATCTGTATCAGATCGCCGACGGCCGCATCCGCAAGGTCGATCCGCAAACGGGCGCCGTGGTGGCGACGATTCCCGCGCCCGAAGGCAGCAACTCCGGGCTTGCGTGGGCGGAAGGCGCGCTGTGGGTCGGGCAGTATCACGAGCGCAAGATCCATCAACTCGATCCGCAGACGGGCGCGATCCTGCGGACAATCGAATCGAACCGCTTCGTGACGGGTGTGACGTGGGTCGACGGCGAGCTGTGGCACGGCACCTGGGAAGGCGACGAGAGCGATCTGCGGCACGTCGATCCGCAGTCGGGCGAAGTCCTCGAAATGCTCGACATGCCAGAAGGCGTGCGTGTGTCGGGGCTCGAATCGGACGGCGCGGGGCAATTTTTCTGCGGCGGCGGCAATAGCGGCAAGCTGCGTGCAGTGCGAAGGCCGAAACGTGACGACGCCGAAACGCCCGCCGACGCGACGAGCGCCTAACCTGGCCGTCGATGCTCGACGGCAAACTTGATCAACTCGGCCTGCCCTTCGATCTCCAGCTTGCGCTTCAGATTGAGCCGGTGCGTTTCGACGGTTCGCACCGACAGGCCGTTGCGCTGCGCGATCTGCTTGCTCGACAGCCCTTCCGCGAGCTGATCGAGAATATCGCGTTCGCGCGGCGTCAGACGTTCGATCGGGTTGCGCATCGCCGATGCATGAATCAGCCGCGCGCTGAGTCCTTCGCTGAAGTACGTCTTGCCGTCGAGCACTGCGCCGATCGCGCGAATGATTTCCGCGCCCGGCGAGTCCTTCAGCACGTAGCCGCTCGCGCCCGCGCGCACGGCTTGCGTCACATACTCGACGTTGTCGTGCATCGACAGCATCAGCACGCGTATGCCCGGAAAGCGCTCGTGGAACAGCGCGGCCAGCGCGATGCCGTTCATGCCGCGCATGCCGACGTCCATCAGCACGAGATCCGGCTCGTGCGCGGCCGCCAGCGCGAGCGCTTCGTCGGCATTGCCCGCTTCGCCGACCACGGCAAAATGCGGCACGGCTTCGAGCCGCGCGCGCAAGCCATCACGCACGAGAGGATGATCGTCGACGAGAATCAGGCGCGCCGCGCCTGCTGGACTGTTCATGACTGGTCTGCCTGCATTTCGATGGAGAGCGCCTCGCGTGCGAAGACGGGCACGGTCGCCGTGACGATGGTGTGGCCTGGCCGCGAGTCGAAGCGCAGATCGCCGTCGAGCGCCTCCAGCCTCTCGCGCATGTTGCGCAAACCGACGCCCGCGTGCGGGTCCGCCTGCACCCGTTCGACGTCGAAGCCGCGGCCATCGTCGCTGACGGACAACGTGACGCGGCTCGCGGACACATCCAGCGACACGGCCGCCTGGGTCGCCTGAGCGTGCCGGAAGATGTTCGTCAACGCCTCCTGCGCGATGCGGAACAGCGCCGTCTTGACGGTGTCGGGCAAATGCGCAGCGTGATCGTGTGAGACATGCGTGAAGCCGATGGCCAGATGACCTTGCGCGCTCAATTCGCGCGTCAGTTGTTCGAGCGCGGCGGCAAGACCGAGATCGTCGAGCATCGACGGACGCAGCGCATGCGAGATGCGCCGCACTTCGCGCAACGCATCGCCGAGCCGCCCGATGCCCGTCGACAGCGCCGTTTCCGCCGGCTGCACGCGCGGTTCGCTCAACTCGAAACGCGCGAGCGCCGATTCGAGCAGCAGCTTGACGGACACCAGCATCTGGCTGATGCCGTCGTGCAGTTCGCGCGACAGACGCGCCCGTTCGTTTTCCTGCGACTCCACCACTTGCTGCGCGAGACGCTTGAGCTTCGCGTCCGCGCTGCGGTATTCGCTGACGTTGAGCACGAGCGCGCACACGGCGATCACGCAGAGGCCCGCCAGCGCAATCGCGCCGATCCACAACATAGTGTGCTCGATATCCGACGACGCGCGCTGATCGATGCGCGCCAGTGTCGTGTCGACGTCGTCGAGATAGATGCCCGTGCCGAGCATCCAGCCCCAGCGCGGCAGCGGCACGACATAGCCGAGCTTCGGCGCGAGCTTGCCCGTGGACGGCCGATGCCACACGTAGCGCACATATCCGCCGCCCTGCGCCGCGGCGGCGATCAGTTGCTGGATCGTCAACGACCCTGCCGGGTCGCGCAAGGTCCACAGATCGCGTCCGACGAGATCCGGCTCGCGCGGATGCATCAGCGAACGGCCATGCATGTCGTACACGAAGAAATAACCGTCCTGGCCGAAGTCCATCTTTTCGAGCATCGCGAGCGCGCGGTCGCGCAAGGTCGCGTCGTCGCGGCCGTTCTTGCCTGCTTCGTCGTAGAGCGGCTTGATCGCGCTGGTGGCGAGATCGACGTAATGCCGCAACTCGATTTCCTTGCTCGCCATATACGCGGATTGCGTCGTGTCGTGCTGTGCGCTGGCGAGCGACGTGGCCTGATGGCGCACGCCGAATGCAATGCCTGCGATCGCGGCCAGAAACGGCACGATCGCGAGCAGGAAAATCCTGGTCTTGAGTTTCATCTGCGGAAAACCTGTCGGACTGTCTACGTAGTTGTACGTAGCGCGCTTACGTAGTCATGCGCTTGTGGCGCACTCGACGAACACGAATACTACACGCCCAAAGCATGGCACATCTTCGACCATGCGCGGCATGCGCAACGCGCGCCGCAATCGGTCTCGCCAGCGGGCGCTGACGGGCGTTTATACAAATACACAGGAGACACCCATGAACCGGGCTTCCTCGTTTCTGGTCTGGATCGCGGTCGCGCTGCTAGGCGCGTTTGCATTCGGCACCATCGCGCTCGCGCATGGCGAAAAGGTCAGTGCCCTCTGGGTCGTGATCGCCGCTGTGTGCGTCTATCTGATCGCGTACCGCTTCTACAGCCGTTTCATCGCGAATCATGTGCTGCAACTGGACGGTCAGCGCATGACGCCTGCCGTGCGTCACAACGACGGCCTCGACTACGTGCCGACCAACAAGTACGTGCTGTTCGGCCATCACTTTGCAGCGATCGCGGGCGCGGGTCCGCTGGTCGGCCCGGTGCTCGCCGCGCAGATGGGCTACGTGCCCGGCATGCTGTGGATCCTCGCGGGCGTCGTATTCGCGGGCGCCGTGCAGGACTTCATCGTGCTGTTCATCTCGACGCGCCGCGACGGCCGTTCGCTCGGCGATCTCGTCAAGATGGAACTCGGCACCGTGCCCGGCGTGATCGCGCTGTTCGGCGCGTTCCTGATCATGGTGATCATCCTTGCCGTGCTCGCGCTGATCGTCGTGAAGGCGCTGACGAATTCGCCGTGGGGTACGTTCACCGTCGCCGCGACGATTCCCATTGCGCTCTTCATGGGCGTCTATACGCGCTACATCCGTCCGGGGCGCATCGGCGAAGTGTCGATCATCGGCTTCGTGCTGCTGATGGCGTCGATCGCGTTCGGCCAGAGCGTGCATGATTCCGCTGCACTCGCCACGTGGTTCACGTTCAGCGGCACGCAGCTCACGTGGATTCTGATCGGCTATGGCTTCGTTGCGTCGGTGCTGCCTGTGTGGCTGCTGCTTGCGCCGCGCGATTATCTGTCGACGTTCCTGAAGATCGGCACGATCCTCGGCCTCGCGATCGGCATTCTCGTCGTCGCGCCGGAACTGAAGATGCCCGCGCTGACGAAGTTCGTCGACGGCACGGGCCCCGTGTGGTCGGGCAATATGTTCCCGTTCCTGTTCATCACGATCGCTTGCGGGGCGGTGTCGGGCTTCCACGCGCTGATTTCGTCGGGCACGACGCCGAAGCTGCTCGACAACGAACGCAACGCGCGCTTCATCGGTTATGGCGCGATGCTGATGGAATCGTTCGTCGCGATCATGGCGCTGGTTGCGGCCGCCGTGATCGAGCCGGGCGTCTACTTCGCGATGAACGCGCCCGCCGCCGTGCTCGGCACGACGCCGGATGCAGTCGCGCAGACCGTGTCGCAATGGGGCTTCATGCTCACGCCGGAGATGTTGACGCAGACCGCGAAGGCTGTCGGCGAAACGACGATCGTGGCGCGTGCTGGCGGCGCACCGACGCTCGCCGTGGGCATGGCGCAGATTCTTCATCAGGTGATCGGCGGCCAGGCGATGATGGCGTTCTGGTATCACTTCGCGATTCTGTTCGAAGCGCTGTTCATCCTGACGGCCGTCGATGCGGGTACGCGCGCCGGACGCTTCATGCTGCAGGATCTGCTCGGCACGTTCCATCCGGCATTGAAGCGCACGGAATCGCTGCCTGCGAATCTGATCGCAACGGCGCTGTGCGTGGCAGCGTGGGGTTACTTCCTGTATCAGGGCGTGGTCGATCCGTTGGGCGGTATCAATACGCTGTGGCCGCTGTTCGGCATCTCAAACCAGATGCTCGCGGGTATTGCGCTGGTGCTCGGCACGGTGGTGCTGTTCAAGATGAAGCGCGAGCGCTTTGCGTGGGTGACGCTGGTGCCGACGGTCTGGCTGCTGATCTGCACGATGACGGCGGGCTGGCAGAAGATTTTCGACGCGAATCCGAAGGTGGGATTTCTGGCGCATGCTGCGAAGCTCGGTGCTGCTGCTGATGCGGGTAAGGTTGTTGCGCCCGCCAAGTCGATCGAGCAGATGCGTCGGATCATGTTTAATGACTACGTCGATGCGGCGCTGGCTGGGCTTTTTATCTTTGTCGTAGTCAGTGTGGTTGTGTATGGCGTGCTTGCTGTTTTGCGCGCTCGGCGCGCGGATCTGCCTACTGTGCTGGAGACGCCGTTTGAGGTGTTGCCTGGCGGTCAGCGCGCTGGCGGCGCGCAGTGATCCGGGGGCGCGTTATGTTCTCAGGACTTCGCGATGATGTGCGCAACGCCGGGCGATACCTCGGGCAGGCCATGCGGTTGATGGTCGGCTTGCCCGACTATGAGACCTATGTCGCTCATATGGGTGCGACTCATCCTGGTCGCCCTGTCATGAGTTATGAAGAGTTTTTTCGTGAGCGGCAGAATGCGAGGTATGCCGGCGGCGCTGGGAAGTGTTGTTGAGGTGTAGTTGTTTTGTTTTGTTTTGTTTTGTCTGCGACGCCAGTCGCTCATTCTGGTTTTTTTGTTTTTTTGTTTTTTGGTTTTTTGCTGCGCTGGCATCCGCGATTTCGCATCCGTGCTTCAAACGTCGCCCCTGTGCGGGGCGGCACCTACTTTTCTTTGCAGCGGCAAAGAAAAGTAGGCAAAAGAAAGCCGCTTTTGAACCTCCGGTGCCTGCCAGGGCAGCGCCGCGGCATGCCGCAGTCGAGCTGTCGCGCAGCGACGTCCGCACTCTGTAGATAGCCCGCAGTCAGGCGCGCACGGCGCGAAAACCCCACACAGTCTGGAACACATACCGCCGCATTCAGACCGACGGCAAATGCAAAAAAAGCGCGCTGACCGAATGTGCTCCAGGTGGATATCATCTTTCGCGCCGGGCGCGGTTGACTGCGGGCTTTCTACGGAGTGTTGGCGTCGCAGCGCGACGGCTCAAAGAACGTGTGCTGTGGCGTTATCCTGGCGGGCACCGGAGGTTTGAAGCGGCTTTCTTTTGCCTACTTTTCTTTGCCGCTGCAAAGAAAAGTAGGTGCCGCCCCGCACAGGGGCGACGCGTGAAGTACGGATACGAAATCGCGGATGCCAACAAAAAGACAAAAACCAAAAACCCAGAATGGCGACTAGCGTCGCAGACAAAAGCCCCCCTACGCCACTACCCCACACCCCGCACCCGCCGCGCGGAAAGCGGCGCCACCAGCTCAGCAAACTCTTCCTCAAGAAAAGCCTCAGCCCTCTCAAGCAAAAACCTGCGAAACACAACACAAGTCGGCGACAGCTGTTTAGAGGCGAGATGCACGATCTGCCAGGTCCGCTCAACGGGCGTCCCGTTCACATCGAGCAATGCGATCTCGCCGGTCCGCAATTCAAGCCCAAGCGTATGCAATGAAATAAGGCTCACACCCATCCCTGCCATCACAGCCTGCTTGATAGTCTCATTGCTGCCAAGCGTCACACACCGGGAAGGCGTGAAAAGATGCTGCCGAAACGTATGCTCGGTCACAGCCCGCGTCCCCGACCCAGGCTCGCGCAATAAAAACGTATCCCCCGCAAGCTCCTGCAAATCGAACCGCCTCGCATCGCGCAAAGGATGCGAAACCGGCGCAATGATCACATGCGGGTGATAAGCAAGCGGCTCGGCCGTCGTGCCGAGTTCGGGCGGCGGCCTGCCCATGATCGCGAGATCCGTCGCGTTGTCCTGCAACAGCCGCAGCAACGTCTCGCGATTGCCCACGGAAAAATGCACATCCACCTTCGGATACTGCTTCGAATACAGCGCAAGCAGCTTCGGCGCAAAGTAAGTCGCCGAACTCACGATGCTCACCGTGATCGACCCGCTGTCCGCCTGCGCGAGCGATGTCATCGTGTCCTCGGCATCCTTGATCTCGCCGAGTATGCGGCTGGCGTGATGCGACAGACGTTCGCCCGCTTCCGTCAGCGTGAGACGTCGCGCGATCCGCTCGAACAGCGGCATGCCGATCGCCTCTTCCAGCTGGCGAATCTGCATCGACACGGCGGGTTGCGTCAGATGCAGTTCTTCCGCCGCGCGCGCGAAGCTCGGCAAACGGCTTGCAATCACGAAGATCTGCAATTGCCTGAGCGTCAGCGAGCGGATCAGGTTCATCATGCGTTCCCACGCGCATAGCGAATAGCGAACAGCGACAGAACATCGGCGGCAGTTTCAGCGGCTCGCGCGCGGCGCGTTATCGGGCTTCGTCGAGGGCGACTTCGTGCCGTTTGCAGGCGGCGACAGCTTGCGCAACGAGCCTTCGTAACTCAACATCTCCGTCTTCAACGGATGCGCGAAGTCCTCGTTGTCGCCGGGCACATCGGTGCGCAATAGCGACACGCCGCCCGGCACGCCATCGGCGAGCACGAACGTATAGCGCTTGCTCGTGAACTTCGGAAAGCGTTGCGCGTTCGGATCGTGCAGATACGGCTGAATCACGATCTTGCGCGCCTTCACAGTCTTGCCGTCCACCTGCACCGTCGTGTCCGTGATGGCCGGGCTCGCGGCCAGCGCAAGCCGCACACGCTGCTGAAAATAGCGCCGCTGGCCGCCCGTCGCCTGCTCCATCCCGGCGATGTCGCGCTCGAGAAAATACAGAATCACGGGATTGCACGGCAGGTTTTCAGGCAACGGCACCTTGCCGCTGGCATCGCTGACCGTGGCGTCGCTTTTCGCGTTATCGGCGCTGGCGACGAGCACGCGGATGCGATCAGTCTGTTTGTCAGGCGGCGCCGATACGACGAGCGAATAGTCCAGCTCCGTCTGCGACGCGACGCCATGCAGATGCGGCGTGAGAAACAGCAGTTTTTCGGCGGGCGCGATCGGCGTTTCCGCTCCGCTCGCGCCGCTTGCAGCGGCAGGGCCGCTCGCGGCATCGGCGGAATGCGCGGCTTGCGGCAATGTCATCGACACCGCGAGCGCGGCCAGCGCAGCAACGCCGCGCGATGCAAACGCACGCGCGCCAACGCGTGCGCTTGCTGCACAGGCGCCCGTCATTTCGGCGCATCCGATGCGACAGGCGCGCTCGCCAGCGGCAGCAGCGGTACTTCGTAGCTGGTCAGGATCTGGTTGATGTTGTCCTGATGCGTGGCGATCCACTGATCGATCTTGTCGTGCCACGCTTTCTCGCCGTAACGCACGCCCATCGAGATTTCATAGTCGAAACGGATGCCCTGCTGCGGCGGGAACGGCACGAGCTTCACGCGATCGCTCGCCTGCTTCGCGAAGTAACCGGCAATCGGCCCCCAGACGAACACGACATCGACATTACCCTGCGCCAGATCGTGCTGGATCATCTCGCCAGGAAACGCGTTCGGATCGCCGCTCTGCGCGCGATACGACACGGCCTGGTCGATCAGATTGTTCGACAGCAGCCAGTCGACAGCAGGCGTCTGCGTGAAGATGCCGAGCTTGAGTTTCTTCAATTGATCCGGCGGCAGCTTCAGCAGATCGGCGGGCGCATTGATGCTCGCGAACTCGGGGCGCTTGTTGAAGACCATCGCATACGTGGAATGCAGCCACGGCCGCGTCGTCGACGTCATGTCGTAACCATGCGGCACGCCGATGATCAGATCGCATTTGAACTGATCGCTGTTGTCCACCTTGTCGCGCAACGTGTGCCGCACGAAACCCATGCGCTGCGGAAAGTACGTGTATTCGAGCTTGTAGCCGAAGTCTTTGGCCATCGCGGCCGCGATCTTGTTCTCGAAGCCTTCGCCCTTGTCGTTCGACAACGGCATGTTGTTCGGGTCGGCGCACACGCGCAGCACCTTGTCCGCGCCATCGTTGTTCGGCAGATTCGGCGCGGGCGCACCCTGCTGCGCGCGGGCTGCGGGAACACCGATGCAGACACAGCACAGCGTCAGCATCGCACAGACGGCATGGACGACGGAAGTTCTGCAAACGGACATGGAGGTCTCCGGGTTTTGCGTCATGCGGCGTGGCGCGCGATCGGAAGCATGCAGGTGCAGGCTTGCAAGCGCGTCACGCAGCTTCGCGTGACGTCAGTTGGCTCATTTGGCATCGATCGCCTGCAGATCGCCCGGTTTGATCGAGCCGTCGGAGCGGCCTTTCAGGTATGCGAACAGGTTTTCCCAGTTCTTCTGCATCATCTGGCTCGAACTGAAATCGGGCATGCCCTTGTCGACACGTCCGCCGAATACCGTGCGATGGAATTCGTTCTTGTCGAGCGTCTTGAACGCGTCGATCAGCGACGGTCCCACGAGTCCTTCCTGCTTCGCGCCGTGGCAGCGTTCACACGCCAGCGCGCGCCAGGTTTTCCATCCCTGCAATGTATCGTTGTCGACCTTGTTACCGTCGACAACCTTATAGGCGACCTTCTGAACCTGAGGCGCATCCGACGACTGCCCCCAGCTATTGGTCATGACAACAGGTAAAGCGCTCAACGCCAGTAACGCACCTGCAAGCGACAGCACAACGCGGACTTTCATGCGTTCGTCTCCCTAATATCATTTCGATTGAAGCTGCTTGTCATTCGTATCGGGCGGAGCCGAAGACCGCGTACGGGCGTCTTCGGCTACGTCACTGCTGCTGCGAAACTACTGTGAACTCACGTAATCAGCCGTTCGTTCCGCCCGGAATGGCGAAGATGAACAGCGTGCCGCCGAGAGCCGTGTACTTCGCCAGCTCGCGATAGCCGCCCACGGCGCCGAGGCCTTCCGTCGACTTCTGCAGGCCGGCTGCCATGCCGATGCCCGCCCAGCCGCCGATGCCCGAATACACGCCGATGAACTGCTTGCCCTGATACTCATACGTGAACACGTTGCCGATAATTCCCGACGGCGTCTTGAACTTCCACAGTTCCTTGCCGTCCTTGATGCGCACGGCCTTGATGTAGCCTTCCAGCGTGCCGTAGAAGACGATGCCGCCTGCCGTCGCCAGCGCACCCGACCATACCGAGAAGCGTTCCGGCTTCGACCAGACGATCTTGCCTTTCGCCGCATCCCACGCGATGAAGTTGCCCATCGCGCCCTTCTCGTTCGGCCCCGGATACATCGACAGCGTCGCGCCGACATACGGCTGGCCAGACACGTAATCGACATCGAACGGCTCGTAGTCCATGCAGACGTGATTGGTCGGCACGAGGAACAGGTTCGAGCCAGGATCGAACGAGGCAGGCTGCTGGTCTTTCGAACCCAACGCGGCCGGGCAGATGCCCTTCACGTTGTGGTCCGGACCGGCTTTCTGCGTCGAGTACGATGCATTGCGGATCGGCAGGCCGCTCTTCAGATCGACGCTGTCCGCCCAGTTCACGGCCGGGTCGTACTTCTGTGCAACCAGCAGTTCGCCTGTCTCGCGATTGAGCGTATAGCCGAAGCCGTTGCGGTCGAAGTGCACGATCGCAGGCGTCTTCTTGCCGTTCATCTGAATGTCCGCGAGGATCATTTCGTTGACGCCGTCATAGTCCCACTCGTCGTGAGGCGTCATCTGATAGACCCACTTCGCCTTGCCCGTATTCAGGTCGCGAGCGAAGATCGACATCGACCACTTGTTGTCGCCGGGGCGCTGCGTCGGATTCCACGTGCCCGGATTGCCCGTGCCGTAGTAGACGAGATTCAGCTTTGGATCCCACGCGTACCAGCCCCATGTGGTGCCGCCGCCGAGCTTCCACTGATCGCCCTTCCAGCTCTTGATCGACGAATCCGCGCCGACGGGCTGCATCTTGCCGTCTGCCCAGGTCATCGTCTGCTGCGGGTCGAGCAGCATCTCGTTGTCGGGCCCGGTGCTGTACGCCTTCCATGCTTCCTTGCCCGTCTTGATGTCGTACGCGATCAGACGGCCGCGCACGCCGAACTCGCCGCCGGAGATACCCGTCAGCACCTTGTCGCCGAATACGTGCGGCGCGTTGGTGTTGGTTTCGCCCGCCTTCGGATCGCCGTTCTGCGCGGTCCACACCACTTCGCCCGTCTTCGCGTTGAGCGCGACGAGCTTGGTGTCGGCCTGCTGCAGGAAGATCTTGCCGTCGCCGTACGCGAGACCGCGGTTGACGGTATCGCAGCACATCACGGAGATCACCGACGCGTCCTGCTTCGGCTCGTATTGCCAGATGAAGGTCTGATCCTTGAGGTTGATCGCGATGACCTTGTTGGGGAACGGCGAGTGGATATACATCGTGTCGCCGATCACGAGAGGCGAGCCTTCGTGACCGCGCAGCACGCCCGTCGACATCGTCCAGGCGACCTGCAATTTGCCGACATTGCTTTCGTTGACCTGCTTGAGCGGGCTGTACCGGTGATTTGCATAGTCACCTGCCTGCGCCGCCCAGTTCGATGGGTTCTTGATCAGCGAGTCCAGTTGCGGATCGGCATATGCCAGGAACGAGTTCAGCGCCGTCGCAACCAACACCGCCAGTCCAAGAACCAGGGTGCGTACGTTCATGTCTCCTCCAGAATGGGTGATACTGGTTGAAACCGTCCAGTTACCGATGACACGCTACCGGGTCGCTCCAGCCGCGCCTCTGGATGCAGGTAACGCCTTTGCTGCGCCGGATCCATTGTCCGGCCCATGCGTATGACGGCGGATCGCATATTCCATGCCGGTCGCGTGCGCGTGCTGCCAGACGGCCTTCCGGCGTCAACGTGTTGCGCTTCGCGACGTGCGGCGGGACATACTGTGTCAGATACGCAATTCGCAGGACGGCGCACGGCAGGCGCAGCGGAGCGCGCGGCAGCGCCCGGTTTGCAAGGCGCATAGCGACGCACGGCGTGCTATGCGATTCCCCTCTAACGACACGAGCGGAGGTTCGTCATGACGCAAAGCGAACAGGTGTATTCCGACGAGGAAGTCCAGAAGAAACTCGAAGGTCCGTTGCAGTACTGGTATCTCGAAGACGGCTGGCTGCGGCGCAAGTACCGCACGGAAAGCTGGAAAGGCACGCTGATGGTGGTGAACACCGTCGGCCATCTGGCGGAAGCCGCGTGGCATCACCCGGATCTGACCGTCTCGTACGCGTTCGTCGTCGTGAAGCTGAAGACGCATACGGCGAAGGGCATCACCGACAAGGACTTCGCGCTCGCGCGCAAGATCGAGGAAGTGATCCAGTGGCAGCCGGGCAAGGAAGGCGGCCCGCTCGAAGGCACGCCCGCCGACGATCAGCGCTTCCGCTATATCAAGTACGACGCGCCGAAAAGCTGACTTCAGCGTTCGCGACATGCTGCTGCTTGATGCTGCTGCTTGATGCCGCTGCTTGATGCCACTGAGTGACATCCCGTCGCGGCAGCGGCTCGCGCTGTGCCGCATCTCACACGCGATGCCGCGCGCGCCGCGTCGCGCTGTGCGTGGTACGGCTCTTGCCTGACGTCGAATGACGCCGCCGCGCCAGTTGACCTGCCACGTCGCCTGGCCGCGCTCACGCCTACACGATTCGACAAGGAAGCTATCGCATGCCGATGTCATCCGAACGCACGTCGACACTGCCTGCCATCTCGGCGATCACCGTCGAAGCGCCCGGCCGGCTGCACATGGGTTTTCTCGATCCCGGCGGATCGCTCGGACGCGCGTTCGGCAGTATCGGCATCGTCATCGAAGGATGCGGCACGCGCGTCACCGCGCGCCCCGCCGACGACGCGCAGGTCGACGGCGCCACCAGCGACGCGCAACAGGAGCGCATCGAACGTTATCTCGATCTGCTGCACGACGCGTATGGCGGACCGCCCGTCTCGATCGAAGTCGAACAGGCAGCGCGCGCATTGCGGGATCGGTTCGGGCACGCAACTCGCGCTCGCGGTCGGCACTGCGTACGCGCGGCTCGTCGGCATCGCGGCGACGACGGCGGAACTCGCGCAACGGCTCGGACGCGGCGCGCGTTCGGGTATCGGCGTGCTCGGTTTCGATCATGGCGGGCTGATCGTCGACGGCGGTCGGGGCGCCGCGTCGAAAATCACCGCCACACTGCCGCCGATGCTCGCGCGCCAGCCGTTTCCCGACGACTGGCGCATCGTGCTGATCGACGACACCACGCGCGAAGGTCTGCACGGCGACGAAGAGAAGCGCGGCCTGGCCGCATTGCCGCCGTTTCCCCAAACGCTCGCCGCCGACGTTTGCCATCAGTTGCTGATGCGCGTACTGCCCGGCATGGCGCAAGGCGACTTCGACGCGTTCGCCGCGGGCGTCAGCACGATCCAGCAGTCGATCGGCGAATACTTCGCGCCCGTGCAGGGCGGCGTCTATTCGAGCCCCGCCGTCGCGGCCGCGATGCAGGCGATCGCGACGAACCAGACGGCAGGCGTCGGACAAAGCTCGTGGGGCCCGACGGGCTTCGCGTTCGTGCAAAGCTCTCGCCATGCCGACGACGCCCTCGCAGCAGCCCGCGCCGCGACGCGCGCATTCCCCGGCATCGTCTGTTCCGTGACGCGCGGCCGCAATTGCGGCGCGCGCTATTACGCCGTCCAGCAACCGCGCTTCGGCCACGACGCGCAATGAGCCGGATGCCCGCCTATCCGCCGACGTACCGCATCCCCGCGCCAGCCCCTCGCGCCCGCCCCATATTGACTACGAAAGAGCCGAGCCATGTCCCAAACCACTGAAAGGCCCTACATCCTGCACATGTTCACCCCGACGCCGCAGATGAGCCCCTTCGACGTCAACATGGCCGCCGACGCCGGCTATCAGATTCTCGTGCCTTACTGCGACGTCGACGTGCGCAACGTCGTGCAGCTCACTCAGGACGCGATTTTTTCGCGCGGCCCGAAAGGCGTGTCGCGCACGGGCATTTTCATCGGCGGACGCGACGTGATGCTCGCCGCCGACATGCTCGACCGCGCGCGCGAAGCGATGGTGCCGCCGTTCGAAGTCTCCGTATTCGCCGATCCGAGCGGCGCCTACACGACATCTGGGGCGCTCGTCGCGCTGGTCGAGCATCATCTCAAGGCGCAGTACGGCGAAGAACTGAAGGACAAGCATGTGCTCATACTCGGCGGCACGGGCGCGGTGGGACGCGTGACGGCGGCGATTGCCGCGACGCTCGGCGCGCATGTGACGATCGCGAGCCATTCCGACCCGGCGCGCGCCGAGCGCGCGAGCCACGATGTCGACGAACGCTTCGGCATCAAGACGTCCGGCGTCGGCACGGGTACGTCGCAAACGCTGCATGCCGCGCTCGCACACGCCGATATCGTCTTCGCGACAGTGGCGGCCGGCGTTCAGGTGATGAGCGCCGCCGATCTCGCGCAGGCGCCGCGCCTGCTGATCGCCGCCGACGTCAACGCCGTGCCGCCCGAAGGCATCGCGGGCGTCAACGTGATGGATGACGGCAAGCCGCTCGCGGGCGCCGTGCGTCCCGACGCGACCGGTATCGGCGCGCTCGCGATCGGCAACGTGAAGTACCAGGTCGAGCATCGGCTGTTCACGCGGATGCGCACGGCCGGCAAGCCCTCGTATCTCGGCTTCACGGAAGCGTTCGACGAAGCGCGCGCCGTCGTCGCCGAACGCAGCTAGCGCACAGCGAGGCGTCACATGCCGGCGATGTCCGCAAGCGGCAGCCGCTCGCACCCGTCCACTTCCGCCCCGTTCATCGCTGTGGCGGGGTTGTCGGCGCGCCTGCTCGCGCAGTCCGCCGCGCAGGCGGGTTATCAGGTCGCCGCGCTGGATCTGTTCGGCGACCGCGACACGCGCCGTTACGCGAAGCTGTGGCTCGATACGGGCGGTAGCGGTCTGTCGATCGATCGCGACAAACTGCACGCTGCGCTCGAACGCGTCGCGCGATTGCCGCGCCTGACCGGATATGTGACGGGCAGCGGAATCGAGCCGCATATCGGCTGGCTGCACGAAACGCCGAGACTGCCGCGCCTGATCGGCAACGATGCCGATGCGACGGCGGCCGTGCGCGATCCGCTTCGCTTCTTTGCATTACTCGACGAGTTGGGGATAGCGCATCCCGAAGTCGCGTTCGAGCGTCCCGCGATACCCGAAGGCTGGCTGCACAAAGCCGCCGATGGCTGCGGCGGCACGCACATCCAGCCAGCCGTGCAGACCGGCGCGCAAGGCGGCTACTTCCAGCGCATCAGCAATGGACTGCCGATGTCCGCGCTCTTCGTCGCTGCGCAGCGCGAGGCGCGTGTGATCGGCTACGCGGAACAGCTTCATATCGCGAGCGACGCGCTGCCGTATCTGCACGCGGGCTCGCTCGGTCCCGTCGATCTGCCCGCGCCTGTCGCGCAACAGATCGATCGCGCCGTACGTTCGATCACGGCGCGCGCGAATCTCGTCGGACTGAACAGCCTCGATTTTTTGCTCGACGGCGACACGATCCACGTGCTCGAAGTGAACGCGCGGCCTTCATCGACGATGGCCTTGTACGAACGCGCATGGCGCGACGTATGGCCGCGCGGCCTGCTCGCGCTGCATATCGACGCCTGCCTGCATGACCGCCTGCCGCCCGCGCACGTCGGCGTGCCGCAATGCCGCGCCGCACAACAGGTCGTGTTTGCGTCGAAAGCATTCACGGTCACGCGCCGTTTCAGCGACGCGCTCTTCGTCGATCCCGTCTGCCACGACATTCCGAATGCGGGCGCGCGCATCGAAGCGGGCCAGCCCGTCTGCACCGTGCTCGTGACGTTGAATGCAGGCGCGCCGCGCGCCGCCCTCATGCACGAACTGCAACGTCATACGCAGCGCCTTTCGCAACGCATCGAAACCAGCACCGAACCTGCCCATGAACTCGTCGACTCCCACGGCTGAACATGACGGCAACGCGCCGCCGCCCATCGCCCGCGACGCGCCCAGCGTCAACGCGCTCGCCGCGCCGCTCGTCGCGCAATTGCTGGCGGATGCCGCGCGACTGCGCATCGCGTCGTTGCGTCACGCGTTCGGGCCGACGATTGTCGATGCGGGCATCGCGTCGCCGGGCTGTGTCGAAGCAGGCGTGACGATCGCGCGCATCTGCATGGGCGGCTTAAGCCGCATCGAGACGCGCATCAGCGCCGAACACGAGCCGCTCTGGCCGACGATGATCGACGTGCACACGGCCTCGCCCGTGCTTGCGTGTCTGGGCAGCCAGTACGCGGGGTGGAGCCTGTCCGCGAGCAAAGAGCAGAACAACGGCAAGAAGTTCTTCTCGCTCGGCTCGGGACCGGCGCGCGCGCTCGCCGGCAAAGAGACATTGTTCGACGAACTCGGTTATCGCGATCGTCACGATGCGGGCGTGCTCGTGATGGAAGTCGGGCAGGCGCCGCCGCAAGTCGTGCTCGAAAAAATCGCCGGCGATTGCGGCCTCGCGCCTGAACGGTTGACGGTGATCGTCACGCCGACACAGTCTGTCGCGGGCACGGTGCAGGTCGTCGCGCGCGTGGTCGAAGTTGCGCTGCACAAGACGCATGTGCTCGGCGTGCCGCTCGGCGAGATCGTCGAAGCGAGCGGCACCGCGCCGCTGCCGCCGCCCGCGCCCGATGGACTCGCCGCGATGGGCCGCACCAACGACGCGATCCTCTACGGCGGACGCGTGCATCTGACCGTGCGCAGCGACGCCGTCGCGCGAAGGCTCGCGGCGGAGTTGCCGTCGTCGAATTCGCGCGACTACGGGCGGCCGTTCGCGGAGATTTTCGCGTCGTTCAACTACGACTTCTATCAGATCGATCCGTCGCTGTTCGCGCCCGCCGAAGTGTGGGCGAGCAGCCTGGAAAGCGGCATGACGTATCGCGGCGGCAGGCTCGATGCGGCGTTGCTGCACGCGCTCTGGCAGGGCGACACGTTCGTCGCGAACGACGAGCCAGCCGCCGGATCGACGACACCCGGCGTCACGGGACCGGGGGCGCCATGAGCGATCTGCGCGTCGCGATCATGACGGACGAAACCGGCTGGCACACGGGCCGGTTGAAAAAGGCATTCCGTGCGCGCGGCGTCGAGGCGCGCTGCGTCGATCTCGCCGCGTGCCGCATCGATACATCGTCGTCGCCGTACGGTCTCGCGATTCCCGGCTTTGCGCGCGACCTGCCCGACGCGGTGTTCGTGCGCGGCATCGCGGGCGGCACGTTCGAACAGGTCACGCTGCGGCTCGGCATCCTGCACGCGCTGCGCGAATGCGGCGTGCCCGTCTACAACGACGCACGCGCGATCGAGCGCAGCGTCGACAAGTCGATGACCAGCTTTCTGCTGCATCGCGCGGGCGTGCCGACGCCGCCTGCGTGGGCGACGGAATCGGCGGCGTTTGCGCAGCGCGTGCTGATGCGTGAGACGGCTGCCGCGCGCCAGGTCGTGATGAAGCCGCTGTTCGGCTCGCAAGGCAAGGGCTTGCGGCGCCTCGGCGCGAACACGGCGACGGGTGCGTTGAAGCCGCTGCCGCCGTTGCGCAGTTATAGCGGGGTGGCGTATCTGCAGCGCTATGTCGGCAGTGCGCGTACGCGGCAGCGAAGCTACGACTGGCGCGTGCTCGTGATCGGCGGCCGTGCGGTTGCTGCGATGCGGCGAACGGGTGAACGCGGCTGGATTCACAACGTCGCGCGCGGCGCGCTCTGCGAACCGGCCGAACTCGACCCGACGCTTGCGAGCCTCGCCGAACGCGCGACAGCTGCGCTCGGCCTCGATTACTCGGGCGTCGATCTGATTCCCGATCTGTCGACGCCCGATCAGACGGGCGTGCCGCTCGTGCTCGAAGTGAACGGTGTCGCGGCGTGGCGCGGGCTGCAATCGGTGACATCCGTCGATATCGCGGCGGCGCTCGTCGACGATCTGCTCGACCGCAAGCTCGCCGCGAGCGGCACGCCGCCGCTACCCGTCGTGCCGCTTCATGCCGGCCGCTGACGATCTCCTCGCGCTCGCTCGCGACGCGTTTCTGCTCGCGTGCCGGCTGGACGTCGAGACGGCGAAGCCGGGCAACGTGAGCGTCGCGAGCGCGGGGCACGGCATGCAGGCCGCGCAGTTCATCGACAGCGCCGAGGCCGCCGCGCCCGCGCTGTTTGCGCGCGGCGCGCGCGTCGGCACGCGCATTCTGGACGCCGTGACGCGCACGCAGCAGATCGCCGGATGCAACACGAATCTGGGCATCGTCCTGCTGGTTGCGCCGCTCGCCGCCGCGCTGGAACGCATCTCGACGCTCGACGCCACACACTGGCAAGCCGCCGTCGAACAGGTTCTGTCGGCGCTCGACGTCGAAGACGCCCGCGCCACGTACCAGGCGATCGCGCTCGCCAATCCAGGCGGACTAGGCGACGCGCCCGAGCAATCGGTCCACGCGCCGCCAACTGTCGGCCTTCGCGAGGCGATGTGGTTGGCCGCTGAGCGCGACAGCATCGCGCGTCAATATGCGAACGGCTTCGCGGATATCTTCGGCGCGGGCCTCGACGCGCTCGCCGGATCGGACGGCACGACGCCCGCCGCGCGCACGCTCGACGTGTTCTTCACCTTCCTCGGCACGTGGCCCGACTCGCACATACTGCGCAAGCATGGCGCGACGCTGGCGCAAAGTGTCACGCGGGAGGCACGCGAACGTCACGCGCGGGCGCGCCTCGCGGACCCTGAAGCGCACGCCGCGCAACTCGATGCATGGGATGCCGAACTGAAGGCGCAAGGCGTCAACCCTGGCACGAGCGCCGATCTGACTGTCGCTGCGCTCTTCGTCGGCGCGCTGCTCGACCCGCGAAGCCTCGTGAATACCCTGGCCTGACCCGACCGTCCCGCCGATTGGCACGCTTCCTGTTATACCGAAACGCGTTGCGTCCCCCTCAAAAAACGCGCGGCGGCCGCCTCGCGTCGCGAGTTCGTCCCACGTCGACAGACCCAATTCACTGGAGGAACAGCATGGCCAAGATCAACCGCGTCCTGGTAGGCGAGTCGCTTATCGGTGAAGGCAACGAAGTCGCTCACATCGATCTGCTCATCGGGCCGCGTGGCTCTGCCGCCGAATCGGCTTTCTGCCACGCGCTCACCAACAACAAGGACGGCTTCACGTCGCTGCTCGCCGTCGTTGCACCGAACCTGATGGCAAAGCCCAATACCGTGATGTTCAACAAGGTGACGATCAAGGGCGCCAAACAGGCCGTGCAGATGTTCGGCCCGGCGCAGCACGCCGTGGCGCTCGCCGTCGCGGATTGCGTCGAAGACGGTACGATTCCGAAGGACGAAGCCGACGACCTGTTCATCTGCGTCGGCGTCTTCATCCACTGGGAAGCCGACGACGACAAGAAGATTCAGGAGTTCAACTACAAGGCGACACGCGAAGCACTCCAGCGCGCGGTAGCGGGCGAACCGAGCGCCGCCGAAGTCGTGTCGAAGAAAGGCAGCGCGGCGCACCCGTTTGCACCGAACTAGGCGTGATGTATGCGTGACTTGCAGTGCCGCGCGCGCGAGCCGTGGCGGACCGTCGAAGTCCGCCGCGCCTCGCGCCGCGCGTGTTTCTCCCGCTTTTCCCCGGAAGAAGAATGCAACAACCTACGCTAAAGGCATCGACATGACTTCACGTTGTCGCGCGCGCCTCGCTGTCGCGGCGTTCGCGTGCGCTGCAGTGATTCCGCTTTCCGCTCTGGCCGCCGACGCAACGAGCGACGCTGCGCCGCCCGCCAAAGGCTACGACTACCCGACGCAAGGCCGCGTGGAATACGTGCTCGGCTGCATGGACGAGAACGGTCACGATTTCGCCAACGTCTACAAGTGCTCGTGCACGATCGACAAGATCGCAGCCGTGCTGCCGTATGACGATTACGTCGAGCAGATGACGTTCGCGAAGTACGCGACCCTCGGCGGCGAAGGCGGCAACGAATTCCGCGTCGACCGCGCGCGGGCGCAGACGAAGAAATATCGCGCGTTGCAGCAGGAGGCGTATCAGGCGTGCGGGCTGGCGAAGCTCTCGCCTTCGGCTTCGAAATGAGCGATTGACTCCGCGTGCCCGCTGGCCAGGTGTAACTAGTCGAACCGTCCGCACCGCCTTTCGATGATCACCCCGACGGCGGCGACATCGTCGAACTTGGCGGGCTTGCACAACTTCACGCGCACCCAATGCGCGCCGAACCGGTCGATCAGCAGTTGCGCGACCTGTTCGGCCAGCGCTTCGAGCAACTGGACCTTGTGCGTCGCGAGCAGCGTGTGCAGCTCGGCGCGCACCGCCGCGTAATTGATCGTGTCGCCGATCTGATCCGTGCTGCACGCGCGCAGCGACGGCACGCCTATCGCGAGATCGAGCTGCACGGGTTGCGGTTCGTGCAGTTCGTTGGTGTCGATGCCGATGACCGTCTGCGCGACGAAGCCTTCGATGTACACGATATCGAGCGCGGCGCGCGCTTCGCCGTCGCGCGGCCGTTCCTCAGGTTCGCGCGCGGGCCGCGCACTCGACGGCAACACGACAGTAAAATGAATGGGGCTGCTTGCCGGGTTGAAACGGTCCATGTAAGGGCTCCGCGTAAAGACAGCGCCTGTCAGGCGCATCGTTCAGTGGCATTCGTTTTTCATGCCCGCTGATGCGAAGCAAAAAGCACGCGCGCTAACCAACACTCGTACGACTATTTATTGATGTATCGCGACACGAGTTGTACAGTGTTTGCTGAGTGCTCTGGAACGGATTCAAACGACATATCAGCGGTTCTGCCACGCGCGCGAGAGAGAACGCGCGGCATACAGGAAGCACACGGGGAAAACACTTAGATACAGCGTAGGCCGATCCGCTCGCCGGCATGGCGGGCACCGAGCCGGACGCATCGGAGACGCCCCTAATGTCATCGCTCGTTGACATCAATTCGCACGTCCGGGATGTACTGAACATCGTCAACAACCAGCCTGCCACGTGCTCGATGAGCCATTCCGTCGCGCAATCGTGGACGCGTTGTCTCGTCGATTTCGGACTGGATCCCGGCCGCTTCGTGATGCCGCCCGTGCTCACGCAGCAGGAACTGACCCAGCGTCGCGAAGCGGCGGACGATCTGATCGCCTGCTCGAAGCTGGAAATGACCACGCTCTATCAGCAGCTCGCCGATCCCGAACTCGCCGTGATTCTCGTCGATGCAAACGGGGTGATCGTGCATCAGGTGTCGTCGGTGCCGTTCGGCGAAGCCGTCGCCGCCGACGGCCTGCGCATCGGCGCCGTGTGGAGCGAGCGCGAAGCGGGTACGAACGGGATGGGCACGTGCCTGACCGAGCGCGAATGTCTCGCGATCTATCAGCACGAACACTTCTATCCGCGTTATACGTCCCTCACCTGCTCGGCTGCACCGATCTTCGACGAGCGCGGGACGATCGTCGGCGTGCTCGACGTGACGAGCCGCTCGAAGATGCTGCAACAGCATTCGCTCGTGCTCGTCGGCATGTCGCGGCAGATGATCGAGAACAGGTTGATCGATTCGCGCTACCGGCGCGCGAACACGGTGCACTTTCACAGCCGCCCCGAATTCGTCGGCACGCTGCACGCGGGCAAGCTGGCCGTCGACGACGATGGCGTCGTGCTCGCCGCGAATCGCAGCGCGCTGTTCCAGCTCGATCTGCGCTCGCCCGACCAGCTGTGCGGCAAGCGCATCGAAGAAGCCTTCAGCGCGACGCTCGAAGACATGATCGCGCGCAGCATCCGCGGCTCGTTCCATCCGATCACTGTGTACAGTGCGCACGCCAATAACCGCTTCTTCCTGATCGCGCAGACACCGCGCGATGCAGCGTCGTTCGGCGGTGCGAGCCAGGGTGCGCCGAGTGCGCGCGGCCCCTGGAGCGACGTGTCGATCAATCGCAGTCCGCGCGCGAAAAATCCACGCGACGCGCGCGAAGCGAAACCGGCTGCTGCGGGACTCGACAAACTCTCGCATCTGGAATTCGGCGATCCGCGCATGGCCGCGCAAAGCCAGTTGGCCGCGCGCGTGATCCAGCGCAAGATCCCGATCATCCTGCGAGGCCAGACGGGCACCGGCAAGGAAGTGTTCGCGAATGCGCTGCACAGCATCAGTCCCAACGCGGCGGGCGCATTCGTCGCGGTGAATTGCGCGTCGCTGCCCGAGACGCTGATCGAAAGCGAACTGTTCGGCTATCGCGCGGGCGCATTCACGGGCGCGCAACGCGAAGGACGGCGCGGCAAGATCGTGCAGGCGAACAACGGCACGCTGTTCCTCGATGAAATCGGCGATATGCCGATGGCCTTGCAGGCGCGGCTGCTGCGCGTGCTCGAAGAGCACGAGGTCACGCCGCTCGGCGCGGAAACCACGATCAAGGTCGACTTCCAGCTGATCAGCGCGAGCCACCGCAATCTGCTCGATCTCGTGCAGCGCGGCCTGTTCCGCGAGGACCTTTACTATCGATTGAACGGCATCGAGATCAACCTGCCGCCGCTGTGCGAGCGCGCTGATTTACTCCCGCTGGTTCAGCACATCCTCGAAAGCGAATCCGACGATCCGCCCGAACTGAGTGCAGAGGCACGCCAGGCGCTTTCCAGCTATGCGTGGCCCGGCAACATCCGGCAATTGCGGCACGTGCTGCAAATGGCGATCGCGCTGTGCGACGGGCCGGAGATCCGTTGCGCGCACTTGCCCGCCGAGATCGTCGACGATGCGAACGACACACAAAGCCGTGCTTCGGCTGCGGGACAATTCGCGCAACCCATGCGCCCGCCCGCTGCCCCGCCGTTCGACGACGACACCGATCTGTCGGCGCTCAATGCCATTCAGTTGAAGGAGCGCGAAACGGTGCTCGCGATGCTCGATGAGCATCGCTGGAACGTGAGCAACGTAGCGAAGACGCTCGGCATCAGCCGCAACACGTTGTACCGGAAGATGCACAGGCTGCACATCCGGCTTTCGCACGACGGCGCACAGGCGACGGCCGATGTTGAGCCAGGCGCATGAATCGCACGTAAATCGCGCATGAATGCACCCACGCCCGCTCGCCGCCCCGGCGTTTTCCGCCCCGACGCGCGCTTTGCGTGGTGCATCACGGGCTCCGGCCACATGCTGGAGGAATCGATCGATATCGCGCTCGCACTGCCGGGCATCGATCTGTTTCTGTCTGCTGCGGGCGAGGAAGTGTTGCCGCTCTACGGCTGGACCGTGCCGAAACTGCGCGAGCATTTTCGCGTGGTGCGCGACAACAGCGCGAGCAGCGTGCCCGTCGGCATGCTGTACGAAGGCATCTATCACACGGTCGTGATCGCGCCCGCCACCAGCAATACCGTGGCCAAATGCGCGTTCGGCATCTCCGATACGCTGCCGACCAATCTCTACGCGCAAGCGGGCAAGCAGTGCATACCCGGCATCGTTTTCGCGTGTGACACCGAGCCGAGCGTCATCACGCAGAGCCCGCACGAATGGGTCGAAGTGCGACCGCGCGCGATCGAACTCGAGAACGTCGAACGGCTGGCGCGCATCGAACACACGACCGTCGCGCGCTCGCTCGACGAATTGCGCGCGGCATTGAGCGAACGGCTATCGAACCTCGGGCTCGCATGGAACACATCGTCTTCCTGACCGGCAGGCTCGCCGAACAAAGCGTCGTGCAGGTACTGGAAGGCATGACGAACGTGCCGTTCACGTGGGAAGTACGCGAAATCGGCTTGCAGGTCGCCGCGTTGATGACGGCCGACATGATCCGCCGACGCGTCACGTTGCCGCTGCGCGCGGACCGCATGATCGTGCCGGGACGATGCCGCGGCGATCTCGCGGCGTTGAGCGAACATTTCGGCGTACCTGTCGAGCGCGGGCCGGAAGAAGCGAAGGACTTGCCTTTGCATTTCGGGCAAGCGGCGCGCAAGTTCGATCTGTCGCGCTACACGACGGAAATTTTCGCGGAGATCGTCGATGCGCCACGACTCGATCTCGATGGTATTGCTGCGCGCGCGCAGCACTATGCCGATCAGGGCGCGGATGTGATCGACGTGGGCTGTCTGCCCGACACGCCGTTTCCGCATCTCGAAGACGCCGTGCGCATGCTGAAGGCGAAGGGTTATCGAGTGAGCGTCGATTCGATGGTCAGCGATGAACTGCTGCGCGGCGGTCGTGCGGGCGCGGATTATCTGATGAGCCTGAACATCGACACGCTGTGGATCGCCGACGAAGTGTCCGCGACGCCGATTGTCGTTGCACGCGAGCCGCGTGATATGGCGTCGTTGCATCAGGCGATCGATACGCTCACTGCGCGCGGCAAACCCTTTCTCGCCGATCCGATTCTCGATCCGATTCCGTTTGGGTTTGCTGCTTCGATTGCGCGTTATGTCGCGTTGCGTGAGCGGTATCCTGATGTTGCCATCATGCTTGGGGTTGGGAATCTCACTGAGTTGACTGAGGCTGATACTAGCGGGATCAATGCTGTGTTGCTCGGTGTTGCCGCCGAGTTGCGTGTGTCTGCTGTGTTGACCACTTCGGTTAGTTTGCATGCGCGGCGTGCGGTGCGGGAAGCGGATGTCGCGCGGCGCGTGATGCATGCTGCTCATGAGGCGCAAGTGCTGCCTAAAGGTATCTCTCCTGCTCTGTCTGCTCTGCATTCCAAGCGGCCTTTTCCTTATGATCCTTCTGAGATTGCTGCGTTCGCCGCGCAGGTGCGGGATCCTAATTTTCGTGTGCAAGTGTCCGTCGATGGGATTCATGTTTATAACCGGGATACGCATGTTGTTGAGAGCGATCCCTTTGCTCTGTATCCGCATCTCAAGATTGAGAATGATGGTGGGCATGCTTTCTATATGGGCGTGCAAGCCGCCCGGGCTGAGATCGCTTTTCTACTCGGGAAAAGGTTTGATCAGGATCAAGCGCTTGATTGGGGGTGTCAGGTCGATCAGGCTCAAGAGGATTTGAATGTTTGGTGTGCGCCAGGGGTTACTAAAAAGAAGTGATGTTGGTCTGGGTTGGTCTGGGTTGGTTTGGTCTGGGTTGATTTGGTTTTGATTCGCTGGCATCCGTGTCGCTGGCATCCGCGTTTTCGTATCGGTTTGCTAGCGTTGCCCCTGTGCGGGGCGGCACCTACTTTTCTTTGCAGCGGCAAAGAAAAGTAGGCAAAAGAAAGCCGCTTCAAACCTCCGGTACCTACCGGGATAACGCCACGGCACACGTTCCTTGAGCTGTCGCGCAGCGACGCCAACACTCCGTAGAAAGCCCGCAGTCAGACGCGCGCGGCGCGAAACATGACATCCACCTGGAGCACATTCGGTCAGCACTTTTTTTGCATTTGCCGTCAATTGATTGCGGCGGTATGTGCTCCAGACTGTTTGGGGGCTTTTCGCGCCGTGCGCGGTTGACTGCGGGCTTTCTACGGAGTGCGGACCTTGCTGCGCGATAGCTCAACTGCGGCGTGCCGCGGCGCTGTCCTGGCAGGCACTGGAGGTTCAAAAGCGGCTTTCTTTTGCCTACTTTTCTTTGCCGCTGCAAAGAAAAGTAGGTGCCGCCCCGCACAGGGGCGACGCGTGAAGTACGGATACGAATTCGCGGATGCCAGAAAAAGAAAAAAGCAAAAACAAAAACCTCAAACCCGCGCCTGCCGATCACGCAACTGCAAGATCATAGGCGTAAAAATCAACTGCATAGCAAGCCCCATCTTCCCACCAGGAACAACAATAACATTAGGCCGCGACATAAAAGAATCATGCAGCATGGTAAGCAGATAAGGAAAATCAATGCCCTTCGGCTTGGAGAACCGAATAACTACAAAGCTCTCATCAGGCTGAGGAATCTCGCGAGCGGTAAAAGGATTAGAAGTATCAACAGTGGGAACACGTTGAAAGTTCACATGGGTCCGAGAAAACTGCGGACAGATGTAATTCACATAATCCGGCATCCGCCGCAAAATCGTATCGACGACAGCCTCGTGCGAATAGCCGCGCAGCGTCTGGTCACGATGCAGCTTTTGAATCCACTCCAGATTTATGATCGGCACCACGCCGACGAGCAGATCCGCATGCTGTGCGATGTCGACCTTGCTGGTCACGGCCGCTCCATGCAGCCCTTCATAAAACATCATGTCCGTGCCTACCGGGATGTCCTCCCACGGCGTGAACGTCCCCGGGTCCTGCTTGTACACGACGGCGTCCGCTTCGTCGTGCACGTAGCGGCGAAACTGCCCGCCGCCCGATGCACCATATGCCGCGAACAACTGCTCCAGCTCGTCGAGCAGATTCGCGTCGGGCCCGAAGTGGCTGAAATTGCGCACGCCGTCGCGTTCGCTCTGCCGCAACGCCTCACGCATGCCGAGACGGTCATACCGGTGGAACGCATCGCCTTCGATAATCTGCGCATTGATCTTCTCCCTGCGAAAAATGTGGGCGAAGCTCCTCATGACAGTGGTCGTGCCCGCGCCGCTCGACCCCGTCACAGCAACAATCGGATGTCTGACTGACATGCGTTGTCTCCTGTCTCGCTTTAAGGCGACCCGTCAGATCGACGTCTCCGGAAGGAACAGCGAGCGCTCACGAAAAAGCGGCGACGTGAAAGGCGTATCGATGCCGAGATCGTGCTCGCGGTGATATCGGCCAATACGCGTGACCTCGCTCGTCGAGCCGAGTATCAGCGGCATGCGCTCATGGAACGTGCGCGGCGCCGCATCGAGCACGCGGTCCCGCCCTGTCGTCGCCATGCCGCCCGCCTGCTCGACGAGAAAGCCGAGCGGACTCGCGTCGTACACGGCGGACAATCGTCCGCGCATCGCCGATCGCGTGCGGTAATCGCGCGGCATCAGGAACAGCCCGCCGCGCATCAGGATGCGATGCACCTCCGGCACCAGCGCATCGCTCCAGCGCAGGCTGAAATCGCGTTCGCGACAGCCCGCGCGCCCTTCCCGGCATTCGTGCACATAGCGGCGCACGGGCGGCTCCCAGAAGCGCTCATTGGAGGCGTCGACGGCGATCTCGCCTGTTTCGTCGGGAATGCGGATCGACGGATGCGTGAGCATGAACTCGTCCGTCTGTCCGTCGAGCGTGAAGCCATGTGTGCCCTCTCCGAGCGTGAGAATGAGCATCGTCGCGGGGCCGTAGATGGTGTAGCCCGCAGCGGCCTGCTCGCGGCCCGGTTGCAGGAACGGTGCACCGTACGGTTCGTCGTAAGGCTCGCAGTCCAGTTCGCCATACGCTTCGGCGCGCACGTCCGCACCGTTCGCGTCGCTGCCTTGCGACTGCACGCGCATCACCGAGAAGATCGAGCCCGCCGTGCCGTTGATGTCCGCATTCCACGGGCAGTTCAGCGGATCGAACGCAAGCTGGTACTCGGGCTTGTCGGCTTCGTCCGAGTGACGATTGCGCGCGGCCGTTTCGGCGAGCTTGCGGCGGCGCGTGGCGTACGCGAGCACCGCGCCGCCCGCGACGGAATCGGCCTGCGCACTGTCGCCCAGCGTGCCGCGCGCAAGGGCCGATGCGATCGTCTTCACCGATGCGGCGACTTCGTGCAGCACCGCCTGTAACCCAGTGGGCGGGCGCGTGGCCATCAGATGGTCCGCGTCGCCGGCGAGGAACCTCGTCAACGTCATGGTTGCGTGGCGCATGATGCTCTCCTACGAAGTGGGGGATTCGGGTGCCGCGCCGGATTGCATTCCGGCGCCGCCAGATTCGGAGAACACGCTGCTCGCGCGGATATCGGCGGCGCTCAGCAGCGTCAGCGAAGGGGGATCGGCGCTCGCGCCGCCGCCCAGCGCATCCGCGAACAGGCGATTGGCCTGGCGCAGCCGCGCGCGGTCGAGCGCATTGCGCACCGAGCGCGCGTTCGCGAAGTTCGGTTGACGCACACGCCGCGCGAGGTAGTCCTCGAAAGCGCGATGCGCATCGGCGTCGAACCGGTAATGCATCGTGTCCAGCATGCGCTCGGCGATCAGCAGCAGTTCATCGGGCGCGTAATCGGGAAACGACAGATGGTGCGCAATCCGCGAGCGAAAGCCGGGATTGCTGCGGAAAAACGTGTCCATCTTCGACGCATAGCCGGCGAGTATCACGACCAGATTGTCGCGCTGGTTCTCCATCGTCTGCAGCAGGATTTCAATCGATTCCTGCCCATAATCGCGCTCGTTTTCCGGGCGATACAGGTAATACGCTTCGTCGATGAACAGCACGCCGCCCATCGCGCGCTTGAGCACTTCGCGCGTTTTCGGCGCGGTGTGGCCGATGTACTGCCCGACGAGATCGTCGCGCGTCACGGACACGAGATGATTGCGCCGGATATAGCCGAGCCGGAACAGCACGTCCGCCATGCGCATCGCGACGGTCGTCTTGCCCGTGCCCGGATTGCCGCTGAAACACATATGCAGAGTCGGCGCGCCGCTTTCGATGCCGAGCGCCTCGCGTGCTCGTCCCACGAGCAGTTGCGCGGCAATTTCGCGGATACGCGTCTTCACAGGCGCAAGGCCGACAAGATCATGATCGAGTTCGTCGAGCACGCCTGCAATGCCCGACTCGCGAAAGAGCGCGAGCAGATCGACCTGCTGCGGCGCATGCGTCTGCGTCGGTGGCTCCGTGATCACGGCGTTCATCGCATCGTCTCCCTGTTATCGTTCGATACGCGGCTAGCGCGGCGCGGCATGCACCGTCGTCAGCGAATAGCGCTGCACGCGCGAGCGATCATCCTGACGGCCCAGCACGAGCGTCGGTTCCACATCGGGCCGGTTCACGATGAACGACAGCCGCATCGTTTCGAAACCACGCACCGAATCGAACGCGTTCACCTTCACGTAGTGCTGCGGATACGCATCGCGACAACGCGTCACTTCCATCATCACGCCCGCTGCGTCGCGCAGATCGAACATCGGCAGACCCCACATTTCCCAGTACGTGTTGCGCGGATGCGGGTCGTCCGTGAATTCGACGGAACATGCCCAGCCCTGGTCGAGCGCGTACTGGATCTGCAGGCGGATTTCGTCGTCGGTCAGGTCGGGCAAAAAGGAAAACGTCCCTTGCGTGATACGCATGGCTGGCTCCAGAAACTTCGGGTTTGAGAGGCGTTTTTTCAGGCCACGCTCGGCGTGACGGCGAAATCGGGTGAATCGGTCGGCGTGTAGTTGAACGTGACGTCGCCCCATGTATCGAGCGCCTGCTTGAGCGGCGTGCAATGACGCGCGGCCGCTTCGAGCAGATCGGGGCCTTCGTTGGCGATGTCGCGGCCCTCGTTGCGCGCCTTGACCATCGTTTCGAGCGCAACGCGGTTCGCTGTTGCACCCGCCTGAATCCCCGACGGATGGCCGATCGTGCCGCCACCGAATTGCAGGATCGCGTCGTCGCCGAACAGATCGAGCAACTGATGCATCTGCCCCGCGTGAATGCCGCCCGACGCGACGGGCATCACCTTGCGCAAGCCTGCCCAATGCTGGTCGAAGAAAAGGCCGCGCGTGAGATCGACAGGGTTGTGCGACTCGCGCAGCACGTTGTAATAGCCCTGCACGGAAAGCGGATCGCCGTCGAGCTTGCCGACAGCCGTGCCCGCATGCGCGTGATCGACGCCCGCCATGCGCAGCCACTTCGCGATCACGCGAAACGAAATGCCGTGATTGCGCTGCCGCGTGTACGTGCCATGCCCCGCGCGATGCAGATGCAGGATCATGTCGTTCTTGCGCGCCCAGCGACCCATCGACGTGATCGCCGTCCAGCCGATCACCAGATCGATCATCACGATGCACGAGCCGAGTTCCTTCGCGAATTCCGCGCGCTCGTACATGTCTTCCATCGTGCCCGCCGTCACATTCAGATAATGGCCCTTCATTTCGCCTGTCTCGGCTTGCGCGCGGTTGACGGCTTCCATCGCGAACAGATAGCGGTCGCGCCAGTGCATGAAAGGCTGCGAATTGATGTTTTCGTCATCCTTCAGGAAATCGAGCCCGCCTTTGAGGCCTTCATATACGACACGTCCGTAGTTCTTGCCCGACAAACCGAGCTTCGGCTTGACGGTCGCGCCGAGCAGCGGACGCCCGTATTTGTCGAGCCGTTCGCGTTCGACGACGATGCCCGTCGGCGGCCCTTGAAACGTCTTCAGATACGCGACGGGAATGCGCATGTCTTCGAGACGCAGCGCTTTGAGCGGCTTGAAACCGAACACATTGCCGATGATGGAAGCCGTGAGATTCGCCACCGATCCTTCTTCGAACAGATCGAGTTCATACGCGATGAACGCAAAGTACTGAGGCTCGTCTGCGGTCGAATTCGGCACGGGGTCGACGCGAAATGCTTTTGCGCGGTACATGTCGCACGCGGTGAGACGATCGGTCCAGACCACGGTCCAGGTAGCCGTCGACGATTCGCCTGCGACGGCGGCGGCCGCCTCTTCCGGCTCGACGCCTGGCTGCGGCGTGATGCGGAAGAGCGCGATGATGTCCGTGTCCTTCGGCGTGTAATCCGGCTGCCAGTAGCCCATTTCGCGGTACTTGAGAACACCTGCTGCGTAACGCGAGCGCTTTTCTGCCTGCGCGGCTGCTGGCTTGACGGCTTCCCTGGTGAAATCGTTCATCACGCTGCCTCGATATGGGTCATGGCGCTCGCACGCCTTGGGGTGTTGGGTGGTAGCGGCGCGCATCGAAACGGCCGGCCTTGGAGGTCAATGTAGGCGGCACATTGGATGAAGTGAATTCACGATTTTTTTCAGCAGGCTTAAGCGATCCGTTAAGACGCGTGCACATCGTGCGAAATGCGTCCACAATGAGTGATCGGCTCGTGGAACACTTTGCTGCGGTTCCGCCACAGTAAGGCGCGTAAGCAGGAACGGGACATAAGCGGGACGTGTCCCTCCCGTGCCGCTGGCGACTGGTACGACAGTTGCATCAGCAACATGGGCCGAGAGCGGTGTGCTTTTGTTTGCTCGCCGCAAAGGGACCGCTTTTTTTTCACTCTCGAAGGAGGACGGATATGCAGTGGACTACACCTGGTTATACGGATATGCGTTTCGGGTTTGAAATCACGATGTATATCGCCACGAGGTGATGATCGCTGTTCGCCGCTCCGCGGCGGGTCGTTGTTGTTGCTTTCCGCGGAGCGGCATTTCTGGTTTTTTGGTTTTTTTGCTTTTTTGCAGTGCCGCAATTTTTTCGCTGGCATCCGCGATTTCGTATCCGTACTTCACGCGTTGCCCCTGTGCGGGGCGGCACCTACTTTTCTTTGCAGCGGCAAAGAAAAGTAGGCAAAAGAAAGCCGCTTTTGTACCTCCGGTGCCTGCCAGGATAGCGCTGTAGCGTGCCGCAGTTGAGCTATCGCGCAGCAACGTCCGCACTCTGTAGAAAGCCCGCAGTCAACCGCGCACGCCGCGAAAATCCCACACAGTCTGGAACACATACCTCCGCAAACCGACGGCAAGCGCACCAAAACAAGCCGCCGCATGTGCCCGTGTGGATGTCATCTTTCGCGCCGCGCGCGCCTGACTGCGGGCTTTCTACGGAGTGCTTGCGTCGCTGCGCGACAGCTCAAAGATCGTGTGCCGTAGCGTTATCCTGGCGGGCACCGGAGGTTTGAAGCGGCTTTCTTTTGCCTACTTTTCTTTGCCGCTGCAAAGAAAAGTAGGTGCCGCCCCGCACAGGGGCAACGCGTGAAGTACGGATACGAAATCGCGGATGCCAGCGAAAAACCGCGGATGCCAGCAAAAAAAAACGCAGTACCATAACCAAACCCCGTGTAACAAAACAATCGAACGATGATTCACGAAACAATCATCACCTCCTGCACCCGCGAGGGCATCCCCCACATCGCCCCGATGGGCGTGCGCTTCGAACATGGCCTGGCGCTGTTAGCGCCATTCAGGCCCTCGAGAACCCTGGACAACATCCTCTCGACGCGCGCAGCCGTCATCAACTTCACAACAGACGTCCGCATATTCGCCGGCTGCGTAACGGGCGCCCAACGCGACTGGCCGACCTGCGCGGCAAGCAACGTCAATAGCGTGCGGCTAGAACATCCACTGTCCCATACAGAACTGCAACTCGACCACATCACCGACGATCCACAGCGTCCACTCCTCCACATGCGCTGCGTCCACACGGAAACACACGCGCCGTTCGGCGGCTTCAACCGCGCGCAGGCGGCTGTAGTCGAAGGCGCGATCCTCGTGAGCCGGCTCTTCATGTTGCCCGCCGACAAGATCGATCACGAAATGGCCTACCTGCAGATCGCCATCGACAAAACGGCCGGACCCTACGAACGCGTCGCCTGGGACTGGATCACGCAAGCCGTCGAACATTTCCGCGCGACAGGCGAAGCCGTCGACAAGGCGCCCGCGCCGGGCATGGACCCGACGCATACGTCCTGAGCCGCAGCCTCCACGGAGAATCCGATGACCGCATTGCTCGCAAGCGTCCGCACTGCCGAAGAAGCACTCGACGCAGCCGGCGCCGGCGCCGATCTGATCGATCTGAAAGAGCCGCGCGAAGGCGCGCTGGGCGGCGTGTCGATCGACAACATCTGGCGCATCGCGCGCACGCTGCGCTCGCGTTATCCCGTGAAACCCGTCAGCGCGACGATCGGCGATCTGCCGTCCGATGCCATCGACGCCATCGCGGCGCGCGCAACGGAAGTCGGCGAAACAGGCGTGGATTTTGTGAAAGTCGGCGTTGTGCCGGGTCCGCATGCGCAGGCGTGCCTCACGCGCATCGCCGCGTTGCAGGCCACCGTGCTGCCCGTTCTGCTGTGCGACGATGGCGTCGATGCGTCGCTCATCGATCATGCCGTGTCGCTACGCTTCGTCGGCATCGTGTTCGATACGGCAGGCAAGACGGGACGCACGCTGTTCGATTGCATCGATAAGGAAACGCTCGCGCACTACATCGCGACGATCCGCGCGTCGGGCGCAATGGCGTGTATCGCGGGCTCGCTCGGCTGGGCGCAACTCGACGGCATCCGTGCGCTCGCGCCCGATGTCGCGGGCTTTCGCACCGCGCTTTGCGAAAACGGCCGCACGTCGCGGCTCGATCCGCGCCGCGTCACTCAGTGGGCGGACGCGCTGCATCACGCCGCGCCGGGCGCCGCGGCCTGACACACCCGAAACGCCCGATACGTCACGCAAAAAGCGCCATCACACGGCCGATGCGTTCAGCAGCCGCTCGCGCACCAGCGCGACATCCGTCTTGCTGAACAGCTCGACTTCGTAATTCGCCTCTTTCACGTAGTGGACAAAGCTCGCGTCCACCACGCCGTTCGACGCGAGCGTGACGAGCGGCACGTTTTCTCCGACGGGACACGACTTCACGACCATCAGACGCTCGGCGTTCAGCGACGTCGACAGCCACGCGGCGAGACTGTCCGAAGTCGTGTCCCAGTTGGTCATCGCGTCGGGCGTGACGCGCATCAGGCACACGGGCATCCACACGGCGACCTTGCCTTTGCGCAGCGCGCGCCTTATCAGGTCTTCGTTCGTCGCGAGCACGAGGTCGGGCAGCACCGCCTGCATCATCAGCGCGTATTGCGTCATCGCGAGCAGACACATGTTGTGGGCCGCGAGATCGTCGAACTGCCATTCCCGCTGATACGCACGCACACTGTCCGCAAAATCGCCGCCGCCCGGCACGATCACCACGCGCCCGCCGCCGACTTCCCACAACTGCGTGAGCCAGTCCCGCAGCGACGGGTCGTGACTCAGGCTGCCGCCGATCTTCACCACCCACATATCCGTTACCTCGCTTTCGTTCGACTGCGCGACCGTGCCGCTTCTGCTGTTGCGGCATCAGCGCTTATCGATGGTGCTGCATTGCGCACGCGCCCTTTCACGCGGCGCGCTGCTCTCGCCTCCTCCCCGCCATCAGCCATGCGACGGCCACGCTCGGCGCACACGTCGCGATCCACTCGGCGGCATCGGGCGGCGCGTCCGTCGCCGTCTGCACGAGCGTGCTGAAATCGACGTAATCGCATGCATGCGTGCTTGCCAGCGCCGCCGCCAGAAACCGTCCGCAGCCCGCGCCGACGACGGGCGCACCCGCCAGCGACGGATGCGCCGCCCGCACCTGCTCGACGCTCGCATCGATCGCGCGCAACTGCGCGTCGCGCCATTCGTGCGCGAACGCGCGCCATTCGTCTTCCGTCGCGTCGGCGGCATCGCGGCCGATCGTTCTCGCGAGCCGCGCGCAGCTCGCCGCGACCGTCTTCGGCCCGTTGTCGGCGCTCGGATGCTGGTCGTGCGGCGGCCACAGCTCGCCCGTCACGCGATAGATATCGGCGCTCGTCGCGAACCATTCGTTCATCACGCCCGCCGTCTCGCCGCGAAACGCGATCCGATGCGCGATGCCGCACAACGGCGTACGCACGACGCCGTGATACGCGAGTTCGCCCGTCACGAGCCGCGTCGCATCGTTGACGCCGCGCGCCGCGACGCGTGCGTCGACGATGGGCACGATATCCGTGGTGGTGCTGCCGATATCGATCAGCACGCACTCAGGTAGGCAAGCCGCGACATGCTGCGCCGTCGCGAGCCAGTTCGCCGACGCCACCGCGCGCCATTGATCGACGCTCTGCGCGGCATCGAGCCAGCCCGACGCGCCCGCGAAAAACGCGGTATGCGCGCCGAGCCGTTCGCTGAGCGCAGCGACGAGCGCGCGCACGCCGTGCTCGCGATCCGCGAACAGATCGACCATTTCGCCCGTCATCGTGACGGCGTGGCGCGCGTGCGCGGCGCGGGCATCGGGCCAGCGCGCAAACGCGGCGTCGATTGCGCGGTGCAGATGGTCGAGCCCCTGCCACAGCGGACACGCGCATTGCGCGATATCGCAGACGACGCCTGCCGCGTCGACCCGCGACACCTTCACATGCGCGCCGCCGACGTCCCAGCCGAACACCACGGGCGCGCTCATGATGCCGTTCCGCAGGCGGCCAGCCTCGCGCGCGGCGCAACCTGCAAACCATGCGCCGCGAGCACATCGACAGCCAGATTGCGGCCGAGGCGCCCGGACAAACCCGCATAGGCGACGGTCGCGCGCGGATTCACCTCGATCACGACCGGGCCGCGTTCCGCGTTCCACACAACGTCGATGCCGACAAAGCCGCGCAAGCCCGGCAACGACGCCGCGACCTGCCGCGCAAGCGCATCGAGCGTGCGGCCTTGCGCGCTGTCGCGAGCGATGCGGTCGATATCCACGCCGTCGAAACTGAGAACCTGCCCTGCGTGCCCCTCTGAGGGCGCGTCCACTTCGATTCTCTGCCGGTTGATGCTGACGAGCGTCGCGTCTTCGCTATCGCAGATCAGCGACAGGCTCAGCGGCTCGCCGTCCACCCACGTCTGCAGCACGGTCTCGCGCGCCTCCGCGCAACGCGCAGCGTATTCGGCGCGCGCGGCGTTGGCGTCGTCGAATACAAGCGTGTCGAGACCGCCCGCGCCGTCGTCCGGTTTGACGACCCAGCGCCGCTGCACCGCGGGGTTGATTTGTGCGGGCTCGAGTGCGGGCGTCACGGCGATGCCGCGCGCCGCAAGCCGCGCCGCCGTCGCGCGCTTGCTCGACGCGAGCGCGATGGCCTCCTTCGTGCAGCCGATCCAGCGCGCCGGGCCCACGGCATCGGCGAGATCGAGCATCAGTCCGTCGCACTCGGGCGCGACGATCCACGCGTAGTCGTGCTCACGCGCGGCCCGCGACACGAACTCCAGCATCGTTTCGCCCGGCTTCGCGCGAACATGCGGCACGTCGGGCGCGACCTGCTCGAAGCGCGAACTCGCGAAACTCACCTGCACGCCATCGAGTTGCCGCAGATCGCCGACAATCGCATCGCGCATCACGCGCCCTTCGACCACGAGCGCGCTCAGATCGGCGAGACTGCTGCTGCCCGCCAGTTGCGCGTCGATGCCGCCGCCAGTGAGATACTCATAAACCCAGAGCTTCATCAAGGAACGTCTCCGCATGCAGGTGATCCCGGTTCTCGATCTGCTCGACGGCCACGCGGTCCGCGCGATACGCGGCGACCGCGCGAACTATCGCCCCATCCAGTCTTCGTTGTGCGCGACGAGCGAACCGCTCGACGTCGCCCATGCACTCGTCGCCGCCACGTCCGCCGACGCGCTGTACGTCGCCGACCTCGGCGCGATCATGTCGCGCGGCGCCGATCCGTCGACACTTGCTGCACTCGCCGCGACCCTCGGCGCATCGCCGGATCGCTCGCAGCCGTTCGAAATCTGGCTCGACGCAGGCTTCGCCGATTTCCCGTCGATGCGCGCGCATCTCGAACGCACTACTGCCGCGCAACACGAACACGCCCACAACGTGCGCATCGTGCCCATATTCGGCTCCGAGTCGCTGCGTTCGCCCGACGCCTTGCGCGAAGCCGAAGCGGCCGGCTACGCGCCTATCCTGTCGCTCGATCATCGACACGGCCAGCTGATCGCCGCGCCCGAACTCGTGCCTGCGCTGCGCTCGCCCGCATCGTGGCCGTCGCGCGTGATCGTGATGACGCTCGATCAGGTCGGCGCCGATGCCGGGCCCGATCTCGACACCTTCAACCACATCCACGCGCAAGCGGCTCAACGCATGACGATCGGCGCGGGCGGCATCCGGCATCGCGACGATCTCGATGCGGCGGCACGCAGCGGCGCACATGCGTGGCTCGTCGCGTCGGCGATTCACGACGGCAAACTCGGCACAACGCAGGCACCGCAAGCGACGCGCTCCGACGCTGCAGCGTGATCCGCGAAACAATATCCATGCCACGCGATCCGCGTTGCAGCAACGGCGCGGCTCGCATGCGCATTGGGCAGCGCACTGTCCTCAAGTGACACACTGTTGCAGCGCGGAGCACATACTGTGCTGCGCGCTGCCCGTCGCTCGGCGTGCGATGACCTGACGCTTGCATGTGTCCGCTTTCGGCACAACGCCGGATCGCTACGAGTCTTCGCATTGAAATGCGTGAGGCCGTCACGCCGCAAGGCTTCTGCGAGAGCCGCGCAACATCGGCACGGACCTTGCTGAACGGGTTCTCATGCATGAACCCACGCCCCCCAAAACGAATGCCAACGCGAATGCCAACGCGACTCCGGCCGCCCGTGGGCCGTTGCCATCCGTTGCGGCGACTCGCGACTGGACGTGCCCGTTCTGCCCGCTGTTGTGCGACGACATCGAGGCCCGCCTTGCCGGCGATCAGTCGCTCTCCGCACCCGCCACCCGATGCGCGCGACTCGCCGCCGCGCTCACGCGCTACGACGCAAGCGACAACGTCTGCGCGCCTTCCGTAGACGGCGTGTCCGTCTCGCTCGAAGACGCACTCGAAGAAGCCTCGACTGTGCTCATGCAGGCACGGCGACCTCTGTTCGGCGGCTGCGGCACAGACATCGCGGGCGCACGCGCGCTCTACGAACTTGCCGCCGGTTGCGGCGCAACGCTCGATTCATTCCACGGCGACGCGCTGAGCGCCGCGACGCTCGCGCTGCAGGATCGCGGCGCGTTCTTCACGACGCTCTCCGAAGTGCGTTCGCGCGCCGATCTGCTCGTCGTGTTCGGCTGCGAGCCTTCAGCGCAGCATCCGCGCTTCTACGAGCGCATCGCGAGCGACATGTCGGCGCAACGCGAGATCCGCTTCGTCTGTTGCGCCAGCGATCCTGCCGCGAGCGAGCGTCACGAGTCGATACTCGCCGATGCTTCGCCGCACGACGTGCTCGCGTTCTGGTCGGCGATCGCGGAAGGCCGCAAGCCGGCGTCGCTCGAAAACGGCTCGGGGATCGCGACGGCGCTCGCGTCGCTGATGGAACGGATCGTCGAGGCCCGCTACACGGCTTTCGTGATCGAGCCCGCCGCGCTGCCTCAATCGCACGCCGCCCTGCTGATCGAAGCACTGCACCGCATCGTCAAGGCGATCAACCGTGTGAGCCGCGCGGGCGTGCTGACGCTCGGCGGCGCCGACGGCGCACTGAGCGTGAATCAGGCGGTCACGTGGCTGTCGGGCTTTCCGCTGCGCACGCGCGTGTCGACGCCCGACCGGCCGCCCGGCACGCCGCCGCTCGATCACGATCCATACCGCTATCGCACGGAGCGCCTGCTTGTTGCGGGCGAAGCCGATGCGCTGCTGTGGATCGCGAGCTTCGACCCGCATCCATTGCCCTCTTCGCACGACGCCGGTACGCCCGTCATCGTGCTCGGAACACCGGCACTCGCATCGACCTTCGAGCCCGCGAACGCGCAACCGCGCACTGCGAAGACGGTGTTCATTCCCGTCGCGACGCCCGGCATCGACAGCGACGGACATCTGTTTCGCGTCGATACGTCCGTGGTCGTGCCGCTGCGCGCGGCGCGGCATATTGCGTTGCCGAGCGTGGCGTCGATCGCCGCGCAACTCGCCGATCATCTTGCCGCAGGCCGCGCCGCGCGCGCCGTGCTGACACGGAGACCGGCATGAGCATCGCGCGACTTCGCGGCGGCCGCGTCTACGATCCGGCAAACGGCGTCGACGGCGTGCAGCGCGACCTGTATATCCGCGATGGCCGCATCGTCGACGCACCCGCCGACGGCGCCGTCGATCACGACTACGACGCGCAAGGGATGATCGTGATGGCGGGCGGCATCGATCTGCACTCGCACATCGGCGGCGGCAAGACGAATTTGTCGCGCCTGCTGTTGCCCGAAGATCATCGCGACGACAGACCGCGCGACGCATCGTACGAAGCCGTGCAGGACGAACGGGGCCGCTATCTGCGCATGCCGTCGTGCGGCGTCTGCACGCCCGGCACGCTCGCCACCGGCTACCGTTACGCGGAAATGGGGTACACGGCGGCATTCGAGCCCGCGATGATCGCGTCGAACGCACGTCATGCGCACCTGGAAATGGGCGACACGCCGATCATCGATCACGGCGCCTACGTGATGCTCGGCAACGACGAAATGCTCTTGCAGATGCTCGCCGCGAAAGACGACTTCGAACGCGTGCGCGATTACGTCGGCTGGACGATGCACGCGAGCCGCGCGCTCGGCGTGAAGGTGGTGAACCCGGGCGGCATCTCGGCGTTCAAGTTCAACCAGCGTTCGCTCGATGTCGACGAAGCGCACGCGCACTACGGCATCACGCCGCGCGACGTGCTGCGCACGCTGACGCGCGCGTTGACGGAACTGCGCGTACCGCATCCGTTGCACGTGCACGCGAGCAACCTTGGCGTGCCGGGCAACATCGAATCGACGATCGCGACGATGGATGCCGCCGATGGTCTGCCCATTCACCTCACGCACATCCAGTTTCACAGCTACGGCACGGAGGGCCCGCGCAAGTTTTCGTCGGGCGCGCGCGCGGTCGCCGATGCCGTGAATGCGCGCCCCAATGTATCGATCGACGTGGGACAGATCATCTTCGGCCAGACCGTCACGGCTTCCGGCGACACGATGATGCAGTTCAAGAATGCACCGCTCGCGCGGCCGCATAAATGGATCGTGGGCGATATCGAATGCGATGCGGGCTGCGGCATCGTGCCGTTCCGCTATCGCGAGCAAAGCTATGTGAATGCGCTGCAATGGATCATCGGGCTCGAAATCTTTCTGCTGGTGAACGACCCATGGCGTGTGTCGATGACCACCGATCATCCGAACGGCGGCCCGTTCACGAGCTATCCGCATCTGATTCGCCTGCTGATGGACAAGCCCTTTCGCGACGAACAGCTTGAGCGCCTGCATCCGGAAGCCAAGGTGGCGAGCGCACTGCCCGAACTCACGCGCGAGTTCTCGCTGTACGACATCGCGATCATCACGCGCGCGGGTCCGGCGAAGCTGCTCGGCCTGAAGGATCGCGGCCATCTCGCAGCGGGCGCAGCCGCCGACATCGCCGTGTATCGCGACGACGCCGACCGCGAGCAGATGTTCACCTCGCCCGCGTATGTGTTCAAGGATGGTCAGCTGGTCGCGCGCGACGGCAATCTCGTATCGACGCCGACGGGCGGCATCCACTTCGTTTCGCCCGACTACGACAGGAGCATCGAACAGACACTGCGCCAGTACAGCGAAAAAAATCTGGCCACCAACTTCGCGCACGCCGCAATCAGCGACGACGAAATCTGCGCATGCTGCCGTGGCGGACGGCTGCTGCCCGTCGCGTGCCTCGCGCGCACTTGAAGGCGGACGCGCGATGCAGATCAACGACACCCTGATCGACGACACCTTCGCGGAAGCCTTCCCGATGAAGGCGACGCGCCTCGTCATCACCGCCCACACGCCGCGCTGGGCGCGCGCGGCGGCGGATTCGCTGACGGGATTCGCGACGTCGGTGATCGATTGCGGCTGCGAAGCGGGCATCGAACACGAAATTTCCGCCGACGCGACGCCCGATGGCCGACCCGGCATTTCGGTGCTGATGTTCGCGGTGTCGTCGAAAGAACTGGTCAAGCAGATTGCTCGGCGCGTCGGTCAATGCGTGCTGACGTGCCCGACGACGGCCGTGTATAACGGCATCGACGCCGCGACATCGCGCGCGCCGCTGTCGGATGTCGTGCCGCTCGGCGGCTCACTGCGTTTTTTCGGCGACGGCTGGCAAATTTCGAAGATGCTGGGCGGCGTGCGTTATTGGCGCGTGCCCGTGATGGACGGCGAATTCGTGTGCGAAGAATCGGTGCAGACGGTGAAGGCTGTTGGCGGCGGCAACCTGCTGCTGCTCGCGCGCGATCTCGACAGCGCGCTCGCGGGCGCCGAAGCCGCTGTCGCCGCGATGCACCGGCTCGCGAACGTGATCACGCCGTTTCCGGGCGGCGTCGTACGTTCGGGATCGAAGATCGGCTCCAAATACAAAGGTGCCGTCGCGTCGACCAACGACGCGTTCTGCCCGACGCTCACGGGTTTGTCGCAACGCAGCGAACTCGACGCGCAGACGGGCTGCGTGCTGGAGATCGTGATCGACGGTCTGACGGATGCCGACGTCGGCGCGGCGATGACGGCGGGCATCGAGGCGGCATCCACGCCCGGCAGTGGTGTGGTGCGCATTTCCGCCGGGAACTATGGCGGCAAGCTCGGGCCCTACCACTTCAAGCTGCACGAACTCGCTGCATCGCTTGTGCAGCGCAAAACGGGCGCGCCATGAGCACGATCACATTGCGCGTGAAGCACGCGCCGGGCTTTCGTGTCGACGGGTCGGCGCTGTTGCCGTCGGCGTTGCACGCGCTGTCCGACGCAGAGATTGCGCGTGTGATGCTGCCCGCCGGCAACGACGCGTGCGCGGCAGGCGATCTGTTCGATATCTCCGTCGATACGAACGACAACGATGCGCGTCTCGTGATCGAAGGCGACGCGCGCTGGCTGGACCGGCTTGGCGCACAACTGGACGCGGGCAGTCTGCGCATCGAAGGCTCGGCGGGCGATCACGCGGGCTGGCGCATGGCAGGCGGCACGCTGGAAATAACAGGCGACACAGGCGCGTTTACCGCTTGCGAGATGCGCGGCGGCACGCTCGTCGTCGAGGGCAATAGCGGCGACTTCGTCGCGGGCGCGCTGCCGGGCGGCATGGAAGGCATGACGGGCGGCACGCTGGTCGTCGCGGGCAACGCGGGCGCGCGTCTCGGCGACCGGATGCGGCGCGGCACCGTGCTGATCGGCGGCGATACGGGCGATTACGCGGCATCACGGCTCGTGGCCGGGACGATCGGCATTGCGGGGCGCCTTGGCGCACACTATGGTTACGGCATGCGGCGCGGCACGCTGTTGCTGCTGCAACAGCCCGAACGCATTCCGCCCACGTTCACGACGGGCGGCCGCGGTTTCGATGTGTTCTGGTCGCTGTTCGCGCGGGCGCTCGCGGCGGAATGCAGTGCAGTTTCTTCTGTGTCCGCATCGATCGCGCCGCGCCTCGCGCCCTTCGCCGCGCTCGACGCGCACAAGGTGCCGCAGCGCTACGCGGGCGATCTTGCCGTCGATGGACGTGGCGAACTGTTGCTCGTCGAATGAAGCAGTCGCCGCGAATGACCGAGGGAACGACATGAACGCGACACGCTCGACCGATATCGCGCAGAGTGGGAAAGCGGCACAAGAACGCTTCCCGATGGCGCTGATCGTTTTGCACTGGCTGATCGCCGTTTGCATCATCGCGATGCTGGGCATCGGCCTGTATATGGTCGGACTGCCGCGCGGTCTGCCGTTCAAGGCCGCGCTGATCAACTTTCACAAGTCGCTTGGCTTGACGGTTTTCCTGCTGGTGCTGATCCGCATCGGAGTTCTCATGGTATCCGGCAGGCCGCCGTTGCCGCCGATGCGAGCGTGGCAACGCGCCGCCGCGAGCGCTACGCAGGTTCTTTTATACGCTGCAATGATCGCGATGCCGGTGACGGGTTATCTCGGTTCGTCGTTCAATACGTACGGCACGCGTTTCTGGGGCATGCTGCTGCCGAAGTGGGGTTGGGACGACAAGGAACTGCGTCATTTCTGGTTCGGGATTCATGAGATCGTCGCATGGGTTTTCATTGCGTTGATTGCGTTGCATGTCGCGGGCGCGCTCAAGCATCAGTTGATGGACCGCGACGGACTGCTGCGCAGAATACTGCCGTGATGCGCGGCACTCATCAATCGAGGCCTGTTTTCAAGGCACTTTTGCAGGTTCTTTCGGGAGCAGGCGGACGATGAAGGTCAAGGTGCTCGGTTCATCGGCGGGAGGCGGGTTTCCGCAGTGGAACTGCAACTGCCGCAATTGCGACGGCGTGCGCAAAGGCACGATTAACGCGCAGCGTCGCACGCAGTCTTCGATTGCCTTGAGCGTCGACGGCATTGCGTGGCTGCTCGTGAATGCATCGCCCGATATCCTCGCGCAGATCGCCGCGAACCCTGAGATGCAGCCCGCGCGTCACGCGCGCGACACAGGTATCGCCGCCGTGCTGCTGATGGATGCGCAGATCGATCACGTGACCGGTCTGCTGATGCTGCGCGAAAACAGCGGGCATCTGCCGCTGCATGCAACAGATGCCGTCTGGCAGGACCTGTCGACGGGTTTTCCGATTGTGTCGATCCTGTCGCACTACTGCGGCGTCGAACGTCACACTATCGATCTCGATGCCGGTCCGTTCGAAATCGCCGCATTGCCGGGCGTGCGTATCGATGCGCTGCCGCTGTCGAGCAAGGCGCCGCCCTACTCGCCGCATCGCGCGGCGCCGCAGCGCGGCGACAACATCGGTCTGCTGATCACCGCGCCTGGTTCGGGCAAGCGCGTGTTCTACGCGCCTGGCCTCGGCGTGCTGGAACCGCATATCCGCGACGCGATGCGCAGCGCCGATCTGCTGCTGGTCGACGGCACGACATGGACCAGCAACGAAATGATCGAACTCGGTTTGTCGAAGAAAACGGCTGCCGACATGGGCCATCTCGCGCAAACGGGTCCGGGCGGCATGATCGATGTGCTGGATTCGCTCGATAGGCCGAATGCGCGAAAGGTGCTAATACATATCAACAACACGAATCCGATTTTGATCGACGACGGTCCCGAGCGCCGCACACTCGCGCAACATGGGATCGAAGTCGCGCACGACGGCATGTTGTTCGAGCTGTGAGTCAATCGTGAACGAGCGGAGAATCGATCGATGAGTGTCAAAGGCGACATCGCACCTGCATGGACCCACGATGAATTCGAAGCGCAATTGCGCGCGAAGGGGCAGGCGTATCACATCCACCATCCGTTCAACGTGAAGATGAACAGCGGCGGATGTTCGCGCGAGCAGATTCGCGGCTGGGTCGCGAACCGCTTCTACTATCAGATCAATATTCCGCTGAAGGATGCCGCCGTTTTATCGAACTGTCCCGACCGCGAAACGCGTCGCCGCTGGGTGTTGCGCATTCTCGATCACGACGGTTACGGCGAAGACGAAGGCGGCATCGAAACGTGGGCGCGGCTCGGCGATGCCGTCGGTTTGTCGCGCGATGAATTGTGGTCGCTAGAGCATATCGTGCCGGGTGTGCGCTTCGCCGTCGATGCGTATGTGAATTTCGCGCGGCGTGCGCCGTGGCAGGAAGCCGTGTGCTCATCGCTGACGGAAATCTTCGCGCCGCAGATCCATAAAGACCGGTTGTCGACCTGGCCCGAGCATTATCCGTGGATCAAGCCTGAAGGACTCGCGTACTTCCGCTCGCGCATTTCGCTCGCGCAACGCGATGTCGAACATGGGCTCGCTGTGACGCTCGATCACTTCTGCACGCGCGAACAGCAGGAACGCGCGCTCGACATTCTGCAATTCAAGCTCGACATTCTCTGGACGATGCTCGACGCCATCGAGAAGGCCTTCCCAGCATGAATACGCCGACCCACGACAACGCGCAAACCCCTGAAAAACGCGGGCCCAAATTGAGCAACCTGTTCCGCCTGCAATGGGAACCGGCTCAGGATGCGCACGTGCTGCTGTATCCCGAAGGCATGGTGAAGCTGAATCAGAGCGCCGCGCAGATCCTGTTGCGTTGCGACGGCACACGCGATATGGCCGCGCTCGTCGCCGAACTCGAGCAGACCTTCAACGCAAAAGGGCTGGCGCCAGAAGTCGAAGCATTCGTCGACCACGCTCGCTCGCGTGGCTGGCTGGAGTGACAGCATGACCGATCTTTCGATACCGTCGCAGGAGCAGGCGCAGCAGGCATCGCGCAGCAGCGTGGGACCGCCGTTGTGGCTGCTTGCCGAACTCACGTATCGTTGTCCGCTGCATTGCGCGTTCTGCTACAACCCGGTCAACTACACCGATCATCGCGATGAACTGAGCACCGCGCAATGGATCGACGTGTTGCAGCAGGCGCGCAAACTCGGCGCGGCGCAACTCGGCTTTTCCGGCGGCGAGCCGCTGATGCGCGACGACCTCGAAGAACTCGTCGCCGAAGCGCACCGGCTCGGCTTCTATACGAACCTCATTACGTCGGGCGTCGGTTTGACGGATGCGCGGCTCGATGTGCTCAAGGCCAACGGGCTCGATCATATTCAACTGTCGTTTCAGGACTCGACACAGGAACTCAACGACTTTCTCAGCAGCACGCGCACGTTCGATCTGAAGAACCGCGTTGCGCGTTCGATCAAGGCGCATGGCTTTCCGATGGTGCTCAACTGCGTGCTGCATCGCTACAACCTGCCGCACGTCGACAAGATCATCGACATGGCGCTCGCGATGGGCGCCGAATTTCTGGAACTCGCGAACACGCAGTACTACGGCTGGGCGCACGCGAACCGCGCGCAACTGATGCCGACAGCCGAACAGCTGCGCGATGCGGAAGCCGTCGTTGAGCGTTATCGCAAGGAAATCGGCAATCGCTGCAAGATCTTCTTCGTCGTGCCCGACTACTTCGAAACGCGGCCCAAGCGCTGCATGAACGGTTGGGGTTCGGTGTTTCTCGGCGTGGCGCCCGATGGTGCCGCGCTGCCCTGCCATTCGGCACGCTCGCTGCCGGGTCTCACGTTTCCGAACGTGAAGGACACGTCGCTCGAACACATCTGGTTCGACAGCGACGCGTTCAACCGCTTTCGCGGCTTCGAGTGGATGAAGGAGCCGTGCCGCAGTTGCGACGAAAAGACCAAAGACCTCGGCGGCTGCCGCTGTCAGGCGTATCTGCTGACACAGGACGCTGCCAATGCCGACCCCGTCTGCGACAAGTCTGCGCATCACGAGCAGGTCGTGCGCGTCGTGCGCGAGGCGGCGAACCGTCCGGCGACGCTCGCGCCCAACGAACAGCCCGTCACGTTCCGCAACGACGCAAACTCGCGACGCCTCACGGCGAGCGCGCAAGAACCCACAGCGACGCCCCACAACGAGGGAACGCGATCATGACGACGCCCGAAATCTCCGTGCTTCTCGTCGACGATCATGCCGTCGTGCGCGAAGGCTACCGAAGGCTGCTCGAACTGAGCCCCGACGTGCGCGTGGCGGGCGAAGCCGCCGACGCGACACTGGCCTATCAGCGCTTCTGTGCGTTGCAGCCGGATGTCGTCGTAATGGATCTCGCGCTGCCTGGCGCGAGCGGAATCGAAGCGATGCGGCGCATGCTCGCGCGAGAGCCCGAAGCGCGCGTGCTGATTTTCAGCGTGCATGAAGAGACGCTCTTCGTGCGCCGCGCGTTCGATGCCGGTGCGTGCGGCTATGTGACGAAAGCGAGCGCCCCCGATGTGCTCGTCGAAGCGGTGCGCGCCGTCGCGCGGCGCGTGCGCTATCTGAGCGCGGATGTGTCGCACGCGCTTGCGCTACGTACGATGTTCAGTGAAGGGCCGCCCGGACGTCAGTTGTCCGCGCGTGAATTCGAAGTGCTGCGTTTGCTGGTGCAGGGCTTTACGCTGCCTGTGATCGCCGAACGGCTCGGCTTGAGCCAGAAGACGATTGCGAATCATCAGTCGGCGATCCGGCAGAAGTTCGGCGCGAACAATGGCGTACAGCTCGTGCAGATTGCGCAGCGGCTCGGTCTGCAGTTCTCGGAACTGGCCGCGCCTCACGAGCTTTTCGGTTCGCCGGCACCGATGGAAGCGCTCGGTTCGGGCAGTCCGAGCTGAGCAGGCACGCGCGCGCAAATCAGAAAGCCGCGCGCGGGCTCGCTGGCCACATGAAACTCGCCGCCCAGCGCTTCTATGCGCTCGCGCATGCCTACCAGTCCCAATCCCAGACGCGGCTTCGACAGATCGACACCTGGGCCGTCGTCGGCTACGGTCACGACGATTTCACCGCCGCGTTCGCTATCGGCGGGCGCTCTCACCAGATAGATTTCGACACTCGCCTCGCGCGCGAACTTCGATATGTTCGTCAGCGCTTCCTGCACGAGACGATAGAGCGTGATGTTGAGGGCGTCGGAGAAACCATCGAAATCGCCGTCCATGGTGAGCTTGAACGATGCCTCAGGCAGCCGCTCGCGCCAGCCTTCCACGCAATGTTCGATTGCGCTAGGCAGACCCAGTTCGTCGAGGCCGATGGGCCGCAGCTTGCGGATCATTCCGCCGATCTGCCGGTACACGAAGCCCGCGCTTTGCATCACGGCCAGCGACGCGCGATGAATTTCGTCCTGATCCGTCGATACGGCCGAGAGGTCGCGAATACGCGCGGCGTCGAGCGCAATCGCATTCAGGTATTGCCCGAGTTCGTCGTGCAATTCACGCGCGAGATGACGGCGCTCGGCTTCCTGCGCTTCGATGCCCTGACTCGCGAGCCGCCTGTTCTCGGCAAGAAGCCGTGCGGCTTCTTCTTCCGCTGCGCGGCGGCGCAGCAACTCCTTGTGCGATTCCCGATAGCGTCGCCACGCAAACCACGCGAGGCCCGCCGCGAGGACGAACAGCGTGACAGGCAACTCGTCGAGCTGATAACGCTCCGCGCGGCGGCTCCAGCGGTACGCGAGTTCGCTGACGTCGAATATCGAACACAGCGCGCCGACGATCAACGTCAACACCACGACGCACAGGAAGTCACGCCACGCGACAGAGCGTGATTCTTTGGCAGGCGTCGCCATCGACACACGCTGCGCCGCGCGCTGCGATTCCGCCGCATTCGCGCGACTGCCTGCTGCTTGCCGCTGCGCCGGCTCGCGATGCGTCGGTCCGGCAGAAGAGAGAGCTTCGGGCATGAGCGTATCGATGGAAGCGGTGACTTATTCTACTCATCCAACGGGCGAAGCGGCCGTCGCAGACGAAGCAAAGCAAAGCCCCTACCGCGACTCAATCGACCCCTGACTCGGCGGCGATGTCACAATCCCCCACGCCAGCGGCAAATCCCCAATCTGACTGACCGTCTGATAGTTGTTCTTCGCGTCCAGCACGAAAACGGCATTCGAGCGACCGCACGCCATCAGCACCTTCGATCCATCCGGCGTGAAGCTGAAATGCCAGCAGCGCTGGCCGACGGGCGCATCGGTGACATGCTCGTACGTCTTCGCATCGAACACCTGCAAGGTCTTGTCGCGCGCCGCAGCGACGAGCAGATGCTTGCCCGACGGATCGAACGCGACGCCGTACGGGCCCATCTTCGTGTCCACCGTCTTCACCGTCTTGAGCGTCCCTGCATCGAGCACGACGAACTTGTTGGTGTTCTCCAGCGTCACCACATACTGCTTGCCGTCCGGCGACGCCTTGATGCCGCGCGGCCGCGATCCCTTGTCGAGCTTCAAGGTGCGCACCAGCTTGCCCGTGCCCGTGCGATACACGGACACCGTATCGTCGCCCTCGTTCGTCACAAGCAGTTCGTGACCGTCCGGCGAGAACTCGACGCCTTCCGTCTCATGTCCGCTCTTCACCGAGCGCACCACCTTCATCGTCTTCAGATCGACGATCGCGACTTCCGCTGGCGGGCTGTTCGCGTCGTCATCGTCGTCGTGACCGCCCTTGCCGCCTTTGCCGCCCGCCGCTTCCGTTTCGGGCTTACCCTCGGGTTTGGCGTCAGGCTTGCCTGCGTCCTGATTCGCGGCCATGGCCTGCGGCGGCGGACCGCTCTCGCCCGGCTCGTACGTCACATACGCAAAGCCGCGATGCACGCGCACGAACTCCGGGTTTTTGCCGATCTTCACGCGCGCCACGACTTTATCCGTCGATGTATCGATCGCCGACAGATCGCCCGACTTGTTCGCGACCAGCAGCCTGCGGCCGTCCGCCGTCAGGCTCAGGCCGCGCGGGCCGTCCTTGCCGAGGCCGATCGTTTTGGTGAGCGTCATCTGGTCGAGGTCGATCACGCCGACGCCGTTCGTCTCGCTCGTCACGTACGCGACGGCAGCCGCGGATGCCTCGCCGGCAGCCGTGCCCATTAGAACGGCAAGCGCGACCGATGCCGCCACGCGGCCAGATCTGCGTGTATGGCCGCGTGTATGTCCGCGTTTATATCCGATAGTGCGTTGCATCGATGTCTCCTGCGGAGTGTTGTTCGACGGGCCCGCGTCGAATCGCGCGCGCCATATTCGTTGTGCCGCAAGGGCAAATTCACCCAAGCTCAAGTTAGCGCATCGCGCGCCGGGATGACAGTGTGGAAGCCCGGGAGTTTTTCCCGAAATCGATGGACGCGCGCCGTTCAATGCGCGGTGTCCGGTTCGGACGCGAGGAGACCGACGAGCGCATCGACGCCGCGCCGCCACGACTGATCGGTGTTGCCGCGAATATCGACGGAACGCTGGAACACGACCTGCCCGCTCGCCGTGTCTTCAATGCGCAAATTGATGTTCAGAATGAGGTTGCTGATTTTCTGCACCCAGCACACGCCGACGCGCTGTGTGCCGAGTTGCCGCGCGATCTCCCGCTCGCAGCCGTTGCAGCTGCTCAGGTCCTGCGTGGCCTTGAGCCTGTCGATGAGCGTTGTCGCGGGACGATTGTCCGCGACCTTGTAAAGACCGCGCTGATCGACGAGCGTGCGCAGTTGCGCGCTCACCATCGTCGCGCGTGTCTGCTGCGTCTGCGTAACGGAAGGATCGTTATAGGCTGCGTTGTCGTCGAGCACAACGCAGTCGAGAAGCGCGATGGCGGGCGGCGCGGCCGCGACTGTCACCGAAACGGTACACAGTGCGGCGCCGACAGCGAGCAGACGGAACACGGCGCGCGGGCGCTGCGCTTTGAAACCGACAGAACGGAATCGCGAGACGCTCAACGCAACAGGCCCTCCATGATCGATGTGCGCGGACGGCAGGCACATCGATGCGCTCGCCCTCGCGGCAATCGTCAAGCAGATAACGGGCCCGAACGCTGCGACGTATGCAGCGCGCGTGATTCGCTTACGTTTCTGCGGCCAATTGAGCGGCCTGCGCAGCGGCTTCGGCGGCGAGCGCCTTGCCGACTTCATCGGCGAAACGCTGTAGCGCAGAAAGTGGCCCGCAAACGCTGTGATACATCTGACTGCCGATCTGCGCATCGAGCAGCACCTGCATGCCGGATTTCTTCGCCATTTCGATCAGATCCACCTGAGTCTCCTTGCCTGGTCCGCGCCTGTCGCGACAACACCAGCGTACCCAGTCAAATTGACCGTCATTCTGCTGAACAGAGGGCAAGGATTGGATCTATTTACCTGTTTCGACGGCGCGCCGCCACCCAACGCGCACGCATTGAAAGCTCACGGCAATTTCAGCGGCGACGAAGCGATGGGCCGCGACGCCAGTTGTGGCTCTTTCGCCGAAGACGGTTCGGCTTTCGGCGGGCGCACCGTGTCGCTTCTTATCGAAAACCCGAATGTGTTCACACCATCGAGGCTGCGCGCGAACACCACGCCGCCGTGCATGTCGGCGACTGCCTTGACGATCGCGAGCCCGAGCCCGTGATTCTCGCGGCTATTCGTGCGCGACAGTTCCGCCCGATAGAAGCGGTCGAACACATGATCGAGCACCTCGCCCACGATCGGCGCACCCGGATTCGCGACGGCGACCCACACACGCCCCGCCTCGCGCGAAATCGTCACCTGGATCGTCGCGCCCGGCGTGCAATGATGAATCGCGTTGATCAGCAGGTTCGCGCAGGCGCGGCCGAACAGCGAGCGGTTGACGCGCGCCGCCGCATCGCCGTGCAATTCGGCCTGCACGTGCGCCTCTTCCATCGGCATTTCGAGGAACTCGACGGTGCGCGCCACTTCCGTTGCAAGCGACACTTCGACCAGTTCCGTCGCGCGTTCGCCCTGGTCCGCGCGCGCAAGAAACAGCATGTCGTTGATGATGCCGCGCATGCGCTCGAACTCTTCGAGATTCGATTGCAGCGTACGGCGCAGATCGTCGACCGAGCGATTGCGCGTCAAGGCCACCTGCGTCTGTCCTATCAGAATCGTCACAGGCGTGCGCAATTCGTGCGCGACATCGGCATTGAACGATTCGAGGCGCACGTAGGCCTGATCGAGCCGTTCGAGCGCGCCATTGAACGAATGCGCGAGGTCGTTCAGTTCGAACGGCAGTTCTGTCGTGCGCAAGCGCTGCGAGCGGTTGTCGGCGCTCACCTCGGATGCATCGACCGTCAACCTGCGCAACGGCGCAAGCCCGATGCGCGTGACCCAGTAACTGAGCAACGACGCGCCGAACGCGCCGAGCGCCGACAATGCAGCCAACGCAAGGCCGAATTCGCGCAACGCCTGCTCGGTCGGTGCGTAACTCGTGGCGACCTGCAATTGCACCTGCGGACGCTCGCCGTTCGGCGGAATGATGAGCGTGCGCGTCAACAGATCGTGGCCGGTGCCGTTGTCTGCGACGCGCGCATAGTCGCCGCTCCATTGCTGCACGATCGTACCCGTCACCGTATGACCGTAGTTGAAGAGCGGCGTCGCGCTCGAAATCGAATAGAGACTCGTGCCGTCGCGTGGCGTCATGTCGCCGAGTTTTTCTTGCGCGATGCGCCACTTGTCGCGATTGATCGCGTGATGCACGATGATGCGCGCCACTTCCGTGCGGCTGTCGAGCGAATCGCGCAGGCGCTGTTCGAGTTGCGAGCGCATCACGAGGAACAGCCCCGTATCCACCAGCGTAAACACAGACAGCGCAACGAGCGCGAACAGCAACGCGAGCCGCCGCGCAATCGAACGGGTCGAGCGAATCATGATGCCTCCGCTTCCTCTCTGACTTCGAGCACGTAGCCCATGCCGCGCATCGTGTGCAGCAGCTTGGTGGGAAACGGCCCGTCGAGCTTCGCGCGCAGCCGCTTGATCGCCGTTTCGACGACGTTCGTATGGCTGTCGAAGTTCACATCCCACACCAGTTCCGTGATCATCGCTTTCGACAGGATATCGCCCTGCCGCCGTGCGAGCACGCTCAGCAACTGGAACTCTTTCGCGGTCAGGTCGAGCCGCACGCCGCTGCGCGTCGCGCGTCGCCCGATCAGATCGACATACAGATCGCCGACGCAAATGAGCGTCGATTCCTGCACACGCGTACGCCTCGCCAAAGCGTGCAAACGCTCCACCAGTTCGAGGAACGAGAACGGCTTGGTGAGGTAATCGTCGGCGCCTTCGCGCAGGCCGCGCACGCGGTCGTTCACGTGATCGCGCGCGGTCAGCATGATGACGGGCGTCGATTTACGCATGCGCAGCGACTTGAGCACACTGAGCCCGTCGCGCTTGGGCAGCATCACATCGAGCACGATGATGTCGTAGTCGAACTCGGATGCGAGATGCAGGCCCTCTTCGCCGTCGAGCGCGACGTCGACCACCCAGCCCTGTTCCGTCAGACCACGGCGCAGATAATCGACGACCTTGAATTCATCCTCCACGATGAGCAGCTTCATGGGCGCTCCTTTCTATTGTCTTCCTCATTATAAGTAGGCTTTTCAAACGTGCTCAGCCCGCCCTTTACAGTCTGTTTTCAGTTCGGCGCGTGTGGGACCGATGTGTCATTCGATGCATCTTTTGCAGCAGCGTCATGTTGCGTATCCACCTCCTGCGCGTCCCAGCCGCCGCCGAGCGCCTTCACGAGCGCAACGGATGTCGTCATCTGCTGACCGTGAATCTGCACATCCTGACGCTCGCTCGTCAGCAGCGATTGCTGCGCGGTGATCACGTCGAGGTACGCGACGAGTCCGCCCGAATAGCGGTCATTGGCAAGCGACAGCAGCCGCTGCGCATCGGCGACGGCATCGTGCGACTGCGACGCGGCGCGGTCGAGCACTGAGAGTCCCGTAATCCCGTCCTGCACCTGCTGGAACGCCGTCAACACTGCCTGCCGATAATTGGCCTGCGCGGCCTGATAGCCCTCGTTGGCGAAGTCGACATTCGCGGCGCGGCGCCCGCCGTCGAACACGACCTGACTGAGCGCGGCACCGAGCGACCACATCAGGCTCGGCGCACTCAACAGGTTCGCGAATTCCGTGCTTTGCCAGCCGATGCCCGGCGTCAACGTCAGGCTCGGAAAGAACGCGGCCTTGGCGACACCGATCTGCGCATTCGCCGACGCCATCGCGCGTTCCGCCGATGCAATGTCCGGCCTGCGTTGCAACAGATCGCTCGGCAAACCGAGCGGAATGGAAGGCACGGGGTATTCAGCCACTTTCGGTTCGATCGAAAACTGCGGTGCAGGCACCGCGACGAGCGCCGCGATCGCATGCTCGAACTGTTCGCGCTGCGTGACGAGAAGCTGTGCCTGCACGCGCGTCTGATCAAGCAGCGACTTTTGCTGCAACACGTCGAGCCCCGATACGGAGCCGAGATCGTGTTCCGTCGTTACATAGTCGAGCGCTTTCTGTTGCAGTTGCACCGAGCGGTTCAGCACGTCGATTTCGGCGTCGAGTTCGCGCAACGAGAAATAGTCGGTGGCGAGATCGGTGGTCAGCACGAGGCGCGCATTCGCGAGATCGTCGCGCGACTGTTCCGCCGACGCCTGCGCGCCTTCCACATCGCGCCGGATGCGGCCGAACAGATCGACGTCGTAGTTGATCGTCGGACCAAGCTGCAGATTGTTTTGCACCGTCGACTGGTTCGGAACCGCGTAGTTCGTCACGGGCCGGTTCTTCGACACGCGCTCGCGCGCCGCCGATGCAGACAGATCGACTTCGGGAATCAGCTGCGCGCGCGTGTTGGCGAGCGTGGCGCGCGCCTGCGCGTAGTGCGCGCTCGCAGCGACAAGCGTCTGGTTTTGCGCGAGCGCCTGCGTTTCCAGTTGTTCGAGCGTGCCGTCGCCGAATGTCTTCCACCACTCGGGCGCAAGCGGCGCATGCGACGGCTGTGCGAGACGCCAGTACGAATCGGTGTGCCATGTGGGCGGTGCATCCGCCAGCGGCCGCTTGTAGTCGGGGCCGACCGTGCACGCGCACAGTGCCGCAGCCAGAGCGAACGTGCCGATTCGCGCGGCATACACAGGCAAATTCACGAGCGTATTCACGACGACGCCTTGCCCTTCGGCTGCGATTGACCTTGCGGATGCGTCACTTCGACATGATCGCCGTCTTCGATCGAATCGCTCGGGTTGATGATCACGCGATCGTTCGGCTCGATGCCACTTTCGATTTCGAGCGTCTGTCCGAGATCCTGTGCAATCGCGACCTTGCGCAGATGAACGACGCCGTCGTTATCGACGACAGCGAGCCGCGGCCCTTCCGCGCGAAAAAGCAGCGCATTGCCGGGCACCGACAGTTGCGCGCGCGCACCCGACGGCAACGCGACCTGCACATACGCGCCCGGCCGCAGCTTGCCGTCCGGATTGCGCAGCGTCACTTCGACTTGCAGCGATCGCGTGGGCACGTCGATCGCGCCGGAAATGTTCGTGATGCGTCCGTTGAACTGCTGCCCCGGCAACTCGGCCTGCGTGACGACCACGTCTTCGCCGACCTTGATGTTCTGCGCATACGCCTGCGGCAATTGCACATAGACGCGCAACGGGTCCGACTGTGCGAGCGCGAACAGCGCGCGGCTCGTGCCGCTGCCCGCATCGATCAGATCGCCGACATCGACGTTGCGCTGCGTGACCACGCCCGCGAACGGCGCGACGATGCGCTTGAAGCTTTCCAGTTGACGTAGCCGTTTTACATTAGCCTCGGCGGCGGCGAGATTCGCGACGTCCTGCGAATACGTGCTCTGCCGTTCGTCGAGTTCCTGCTGCGAGACGGCGTCGCGTTGACGTAGTTGCTGCCAGCGTTCGAACGAGCTTTTCGCGAGACCGAGGCTCGACTGGATCTGATCGCGCTGCGCAACCGCTTGCGCGAGTTCCTGATCGATTTCAGGCGTATCGAGTTCGGCAAGCAATTGCCCTTCTTTCACACGCGCGCCGATGTCCGCATACCAGTGCAGCAGATAACCTGTCGCGCGTGCATAGATCGGCGACTCGACATAGCCGCGCAACGTACCCGGCAGGACCGTCACGCCGCTGGTGCCATCGGCTTGCGTAGGCGTCACGACATCGACGTATTGCTTCGCGTTTTGCTGCGTCATCTGTGCGACCGAGCGGCCTTGCACGATGTTCGCGATCACCGTGCGCAACGCGCCTATCGCGAGCAGCAGCAACACGATTACGATCGCGATCTTCGCGCGCCGCCACTCGCGATGACGCGGCGGCAGCGCGTGCCCGTCCTGAGTTTCCCGCGCGGGAATCGCTAGCGAAGAGTGAGTCTTTTCAGTCATCTCGATCGTCCGTGTTCGGGCTGTGTCCGTGTGCGTCGTCACGGCCGTTCTGTGAGTGATGCGTGCCGCTCTGCGATTCGTCGCGCTCGCGTGCGGACTTGCGATGCGCGAGCCGGCTATGAATGCCCGCGAACACGAGCGGCACGAAGAAAAGCGTCGACACCGTCGCGAACAGCAGGCCGCCGATCACCGCGCGGCCGAGCGGCGCGTTCTGTTCCGCGCCTTCGCCGAGGCCGAGCGCCATCGGGATCATGCCGATGATCATCGCGAACGCCGTCATCAGCACAGGCCGGATACGGCTTGCGCCTGCTTCGAGCGCGGCCGTGAGCGGCGGCGCACCTGCCGTCAGACGCTGGCGTGCGAACGAGACCATCAGAATGCTGTTTGCGGTCGCGACGCCCATCGTCATGATCGCGCCCGTCAGTGCAGGCACGCTCAGATGCGTGCCCGTCAAAAACAGCATCCACACGATGCCCGCCAGCGCAGCGGGCAACGCGCTCACGATAATGAGCGGATCGATCCACGACTGGAAGTTCACGACGATCAGCAGATACACGAGCACGATCGCCATCGCGACGCCGATGCCGAGTCCGAAGTACGACGTGCGCATCGTCTGGACCTGGCCGCGTATCGCGATCTGGCTGCCGCGCGGCAAACTCGCGCGTGCCTGATCGACGAGCTTCTCGATCTGCCGGTCGACGCTGCCGAGATCGCGGCCTTCGACGCTCACGAACACATCGATCACAGGGCGAATGTTGTAGTGCGTGACCATCGCGAACTGGTTCTGCGGCGAAACCTGCACGAGATTGCCGAGCAGCTGCGTCGGCCCCGTCGACGATGCGGACACCGGCGTGCGCAACAGCTGATCCACGGAAGAAATCTGATACTGCGGCGTCTGCACCGCAAGGTTGTACTCGACGCCATTGCGCGGATTGAACCAGAAGCCCGGCGATGTCTGCGTGCTTCCCGACAACGAAATCAGCACGTTCTGCGCGACGTTATTCGCGTTCAGGTTCAATTGCTGCAAACGCGTGCGGTCCATCTGCAGATTGATCACAGGCTCGTCGAGCTTCTGCTGGATATGCGAATCGACGGCGCCGGGAATCGTGCGGATCTGCTTGAGCAGCTTTCTCGCGATCTCCAGATTGCCTTCCTGATTCGAACCGACGATCTGCACATCGACGGCAGCGGGCAAACCGAAGTTGAGAATCTGCGTGACGATATCGGCGGGTTGAAAGAAGAACTCCGTGCCGGGAAAGCGCTGCGGCAACAGCGTGCGCAAGCGGTCGATATAGCCGAGGCTCGGCTTGTGGTCCTCATTCAGCGCAAGCTGTATCTCACCGTCGAGCGTGCCGATCGTACCCGCGTTGCTGTACGACAGATTGATGCCGCTATACGGCAAGCCGAGATTGTCGAGCACGGTGCTCAACTCGTTGGGCGGAATCACTTCGCGCACCACTCTTTCGACCTGATCGGCGAGCCGTGCCGTTTCTTCGATACGCGTGCCCGTTGGCGCGCGCATATGCAGACGTATCTGCCCCGCGTTCACGCGCGGAAAGAAGTCTTCGCCGAGGACGAATGTGAGCGCCAGCGAGACCACGCAAAAGCCGAGGAACATCGTGCCGAATAACCGGCGTCGCACGAGAAGACTGCTGAGCACCATGATGTACGCGGCGCGCATCGTCTCGAAACTGCGATCGAAACGTCGATGCAGACGCACAAACAGATTCGGCTGCGCCTTCGGATCGTGCTTGTGCGCGTGGCCCATCAGCAGCATCGCGAGCGTCGGCACGAGCGTTCTCGACAGCACATACGATGCGAGCATCGCGAACACCACCGCTTCCGCAAGCGGCACGAACAGATAGCGTGCGACGCCTGTCAGAAAGAACATCGGCACGAACACGATACAGATACACAGCGTCGACACGAGCGCGGGAATCGCAATCTCGCCCGCGCCATCGAGAATCGCATCGTGCAGATTCGTGCCTAAATGCAGATGCCGTTCGATGTTCTCGATGGTCACGGTCGCATCGTCGACGAGAATACCGACCGCGAGCGCAAGGCCGCCCAGCGTCATGATGTTGATCGTCTGTCCGAGCGCATGCAGCGCGATCAGCGAAGTCAGGATGGAAAGCGGAATCGAGATTGCGATGATGCAGGTGCTGCGCCAGTTGCCGAGAAACAGCAAGATCATCGCCGCCGTCAGCGCGGCGGCGATCACGGCCTCGCGCACCACGCCACGAATCGCGGCCTTCACGAACACCGATTGATCGAACAGCGGCGTGACCTTCAGGTCGGACGGCAACGCGGCTTGCGCGTTCGGCAACAGATCGTGCAGCGTATTGACGATCGAGAGCGTCGACGCACTGCCCGTCTTCAGAATCGAAATAAGCACGCCGCGCCGGCCGTTTTCGCGCACGATGTTCGTCTGCGGCGAGAAGCCGTCGCGCACGTGCGCCACTTCGCGCAGATAGGTCGTCGCGCCATTCACCGTGCGCACAGGAATGTCGTTCAGGCCCGCGACCGTCGTCGGCGAGCCGTTCATGTTGACCGTGTATTCCTTTGGGCCGATCTTCGCGGTGCCTGTCGGCAGGATCAGGTTTTGCGCGTTCACGGCATTGACGACATCGAGCGGCGTGAGTCCCTTTGCGAGCAGCGCGCGCGTGTCGAGATCGACGGAAATCAGGCGGCTCTTGCCGCCATACGGATACGGTACCGCAGCGCCCGGAATCGTCACGAGTTGCGGGCGCAGAAAGTTGAGCGCCGTATCGTTGAGATCCTGCTCGGATAGCCGCGGGCTCGACAGGCCGAGTTGAATGACGGGAATACTCGACGCCGAATAGCTGATGACGAGCGGCGGCGTCGCGCCGGGCGGCATCTGCTTCAGTTGCGCCTGCTCGACAGCGACGGTCTGCGCAATGGCCGTCTGGATGTTCGCATTCGGTTGCAGAAAGAGCTTGATGATCGCGATGCCCGCGAGCGATTGCGATTCGATGTGCTCGATGTCGTTGACGGTCGTCGTCAGGCTGCGCTCGTTGACGGACGTGATGCGGTTCGCCATGTCCTGGGCCGACAGGCCCGTGTAGTTCCAGATGATGCTGACGACGGGAATGTTGATTTCCGGCAGCACGTCGACGGGCGTGGTGAACAGCACGAACGGCGTCGCCAGCACGATCAGGATGGCCATCACGATGAACGTGTACGGCCGCTTCAATGCGAGATTGACAATCCACATACAGGTGTTGGTATCCGAAAGAAGCGCGCAAGCGTGACGTGAAGCGGCGGCGTCAGTCTCTTGCTGCGCGTCCGCGATGACCTGGTGTTAATGCTAATTCGATAGCACCAACGAACCGATGACGCGAAAATGGCAGTTTTGCCATATTCGCCATTCTGCCGAGGCACGCGTATTGCAGGCGTGGTAATCCACTGTAAGGTTTATAGTCGTGTCGTCACTGCTGATAAAAAGGCCAACATGAAGCGCTTCTCGATGATCCGCGAGTTTCATCTCGCCGACTGGTTCACGCTAGGCAATGCGGTATGCGGCACTGGCGCGCTGTTTTCGATGATGACTTACATCGGCAGCGCAGAAGTGATGCACGTGTACTTCGCCAGTGCGCTCGTATTCGCCGCGCTCGTGTTCGATGTACTGGATGGGCGCATCGCGCGCTGGCGTCAGAAAGCGTCGCTGCTGGGCAAGGAACTGGATTCGCTCGCCGATGTGATCTCGTTCGGCGTCGCGCCGGCGATCATCGGCTATGGATGTGGAATGCGCGGGCTATATGACCGCGTGCTGCTCGCGTATTTCGTCGCGTGCGGAGTGTCGCGTCTTGCACGCTATAACGTGACGACGGAGGAGATGTCGGGCGGCTCGGGGAAAGTGACACACTTCGAAGGTACGCCTATCCCGACATCGTTTGCCATTGTCCTGCTGCTCGTCATCGCCGCGTGGCAAGGGGCTCTCGGTCCGCAATTATGGTTCGGCGAATGGCGTATCGCAGGTTATGTACTGCATCCATTGACACTGGTGTATGGAATCTCCGGATCGCTGATGATCAGCCGCATCCGCATTCCGAAACCTTGAATGCTTAATGGATCAATTGCCCTTGTACGTGGTGCGATTGAGTTGCTCGAGTTGTCCGTCGCGCTCGGACTGGATCAACTGCTGGCGTACATCCTGGCGCGACTCGGGCGCCATGCGCGCGCCCTGGGCCGCGCTACCCCAATTGACGCCGCCCTGCCCCGTATCCGTTGCCGGATTCGCCGATTGCGCCTGGGTCTGATCCATTGGCTGGCTGTCCGTCGGCGTGTCCTGCGCATAGGCGCTCGACATGGCTGCGACGCCTGCCGTTACCACGAGACTGAGAAGAAGTTGCTTCATTTCGAGGCTCCTTGATCGCGAGAGACTGTGCAGCGAAAAAGAACCTTGCAGGCGGCTCGCGACACCTGCAACGTCACTTTCACTCTACGCTTCGTCGGTGGCGCAACGCTGGCATTAGTATGACGAAGCTGCCAGTTTCAGGAGACTCGGCCTTCGAACCCCAGCAGTACATTGACTGCGTTGACACCGATCTCGTCGACCATATAACCGCCTTCCATCACGAAGAGCGTCGGCACGTTCAGGCTTGCGAGTATTTCGCCGACGCGCAGATAGTCGGGCGTGCGCAAGCGGAAATGACTGATGGGATCGCCCTCGAAAGTATCGACGCCAAGCGACACCACGAGCGCACCCGGCGCATGATTTGCGATTGCCGAGCACGCTTGCCGCAGCACGGGTTCGTACTGGTTCATGTCCGTGCCCTTCGGCAGGGGCATGTTCAGATTGAAGCCCTCGCCTTCGCCGATCCCGCGCTCGTCGGCAAAGCCCGAGAAGTACGGAAACGATACGGAAGGGTCGCCGTGTATCGACGCGAACAGCACGTCATTGCGGTCGTAGAAAATGTCCTGCGTGCCGTTGCCGTGATGGAAATCGACATCGAGCACGGCGACACGTTTCGCTCCCTGTTCGATGCAACGCTGCGCAGCGATCGCCGCGTTGTTCAGATAGCAATAGCCGCCCATGTACTCGCGGCCCGCATGATGTCCGGGCGGACGGCACAATGCAAAGACCGCCTTCTCTCCACGCGAGAGCAGATCGATACCCGTAAGCGCCGAATTCGCACTCGCACTGACCGCGCTCCACGTCCCGGCATTGATGGGCGAACCGGCGTCCATCGAAAAGAAACCCAGCTTGCCGTCGATGAATTGCGGCATCGCCGTCGACGGCAAGCCGCGCACGGGCCACACGAGCGGCAGCGCCTGGCAGGTGCGGCCTGTCGCGGACCATTCGTCCCATGCGGATGCGAGAAACTCGACGTAGCGTTCGCTATGCGCGCCCACGTAACATGCCTTGTCATAGGCATGCGGGGCAAGCACATCGCCGAGGCCCGCGGCTTTGACCTGTTTCAACACGGTCTCTGCGCGGGCTGGCTTTTCGAAGGAATCGGAAACGGCGCCGTCCTTGAGTTCGACGCCGTGATGCAAGCGATGATCGCTGCTATAGATGGTCTGCATGGTGATGTACGCCGTTGAAGGTACGTACAGTCTACCGGTGCAAAATCAGTTTGCGCCGCGAATCAGAAGAGATACAACCCGGCGACAAAGATCACACCCGAGAACAGCAACGCCGTCACGCAATAGCCCATGATGTCGCGCACGCCAAGGCCCGCAATTGCCAGTGCAGGCAGTGCCCAGAACGGCTGCGCCATATTGGTCCATGCTTCGCCGTACGCAATCGCCATCGCGGACTTGCCGAGATCGGCGCCGATCGCTTTGGCGGCGGGCATTACGAACGGCCCCTGCACGACCCAGTGGCCGCCGCCGCTCGGCACCGCAAAGTTGATCACGGCGGAACTCAGGAACGTCAGCAGCGGGAACGTGTGGACGTTTGCGATTTCGATGAACCAGTTCGTGATGACGCCCGCAAGACCCGAGTGATCCATCGTCGCCTGAATGCCCGCATAGAACGGGAACTGGATCATGATGCCCGCTGTACCGCGTGCCGCAGTGCCGATCGCGCGTGCATACGCCATCGGCGTCTTGTGCAGCAGAATGCCTGCTGCGAGAAACACGATGTTGACGGTATCGATGTCGAGGCTGAAGCCTTTCTTCGTAAAACGAATCACGAGATAGACAGCGATCAGCAACGCAACCAGAATAGAAAGAATGCGGCTCTCTTCAATGCGCTCGGCCCACGTCGAATCAGCCGTGATCTTGCGTTCGACTACTGGTTCATCCGTGAAGAGCGCGGGATCGACGGATACGACTTCGTCGGCGCGCGGCATCATCGCGCGCACCAGCAGCGGCAGCATCACGATCAGCGCAGCCGTGATGAAGAGGTTGTAGCCGGTGAAGAGCGTCTGCGAGACGGGGATCAGGCCGATCACCTTCTCCATCGGATTGCCCTTGGTCGCCGCGACGAGCGGTACCGAACCCGACAAGCCGCCATGCCACGTGAGAAAGCCCATGTACGCAGCCGCGACCAGCAAGCGGTAGTCGACGCCGCGCACGCGCCTCGCCACTTCGCGCGCGAACATCGCGCCCAGCACGAGACCGAAGCCCCAGTTGATCGCACACGCGATGCCGCTCACCAGCGCGACGAGCATCGTGCCTTGCACGGGTGTTTTCGCCAGGCCGCCCAATGCGGACAACGCATTCTTGACGGGCCCCGACGTCGCCAATGCATGGCCCGTCACGAGGATAAGCGCCATCTGCATCGTGAAAGCGAGCAGATTCCAGAAGCCGCTGCCCCACATGAACACGAGTTCGTCGGGCGTCCTGGGCGTGAGGCCCAACGACAGTGCAAACGTTATCGCCGTCAGAAGCAGCGCGAAAATGAGGGGATCGGGCAGATAGCGGTGAACCACCTGCGTAAAGAAGCGGGCAATACCTTGAATCACGACGTCTCCAGCGATTGTTCAATTGTTCATTAGATGCGCGCGAGATTCTGCCACAGCTATGCACAATGAGTCGGCGAACTGCACAAGGGTTCGCTGGATGGCCGACACGTTGCTGTGTCGGCGGTGATTCGGGTTCGCGATGCGCCTAGAGGTCGAGTTCGCTCAGGCCAGGATGATCGTCGGGTCGGCGGCCGAGCGGCCAGAAAAACTTGCGCTCGCTTTCCTTGATCGGCAGATCGTTGATGCTTGCATGGCGATGATGCATCAGGCCGTCAGGCCCGAACTCCCAGTTCTCGTTGCCGTACGAGCGGAACCAGTTGCCCGCGTCGTCGCGCCATTCATAGGCGAAGCGCACTGCGATGCGGTTGTCCGTGAAGGCCCACAGTTCCTTGATCAGACGGTACTCGAGTTCGTTGCCCCATTTGCGCGCGAGGAACGCGCGCACTTCGTCGCGGTTGTGGACGAACTCGGCACGGTTACGCCACCAGGTGTCCTGTGAATACACCAGTGCGACTTTGGACGGGTCGCGTGAATTCCAGCCGTCTTCGGCTTGCCGCACTTTCTGGATCGCGGTTTCGCGTGTGAACGGCGGCAGCGGCGGACGGATTTCTGTGTTGCTCGACATCGACTTCTCTCTTTGTGAATGGTGACGGTGTGGGTCATTATTCGTGAAGTCGGGTTGTCAGTTTGTCGGGATGGGCTCCGTTTAGTGGATTCGCATGGCGCTATTTGCCACGTTAATTCACACTTTCAAGCCGACGCCTCCCCAACCGTCTGCTGCAGCAGTTCAGCCGCAATATCCGCGACACGCTCCACATGCGCTCTCGCCGCCTCACGTGCGCGCTGCGCATCGCGGGCACGCAGCGCATCGAGTATGCGGTTCATCTCCTGCACGGCCTGCCGCCCACGATCATCGGAAGCAATCGTCATCGCGCGCAGACGATTGATGCGCGCATTCAGCGTCTGCACGATCTCCCACGACACCTTCTTGCCGCCTCCATGAAACATCGCTTCATAGAAGACGGTCGTCAATTCGCGCACGGTCTGATGCGCATGCATGTCGAACGCCTGCTGAATGCGCGCGATGCATTCGCCGAGATGCGCGAACACGGCTTCATCGGCATGCAACGCGCAGGCCGCTGCCGCATCGCCCTCAAGCAACCCGCGAATTTCGTAGATCTCCGCGGCCGTATCCGAATCGAGCATCGCGACAATCGGCCCCTGGTTCGGGATCGAATCGACGAGACCTTCCGTTTCCAGATGCCGCAACACCTCGCGCACCACGGTTCGGCTTACACCCAGCTCCTCGCACAGCGAGCGCTCGACGAGCCGCTCCCCAGGATGAAAATGCGCTTCGAGTATGGCCGTGCGCATCTTCTCCAGCGCGAGTTCGCGCAACGTCGTCGTGCGACGTTCGACTTTCAGTGAAGGCAGCGCGTGACTCATAACAGTCATCAAGCTTGAGCGAAGAGGCGCACGTCGCGCGCATCCCAATCGACGAGCGCCTGCGTGCCGATCGACAATCCGCTGTCATGCCGCTGCCCCGCCGGCATGCGAATCGAAATCTCCTGCTGCCACGGCGTCGCGACTGCGTAGTGCATCGCATCGCCGAGATACGTGATGTCGCGCACGGTCACGGGCAATCCGCTCGCGCCATTTGCCTTCGACGTATCCTGCAACGAGTGAATGCGCATCTGCTCGGGGCGGATCATCAGCGTGCCGTCCTCGCCCGCCGTGAGCGCCGGATTGAAGCTGCCCGACGCCACTTCGTGACCATTCGGGAACACGCCGTTCATACGGCCATCGCTATGCGCCGTCACGCGCACCGGCAGGAAATTCGAATTGCCGATAAAGCTCGCGACGAAGCGCGACGACGGATTCGCATACAACTCTTCGCCCGTACCGACCTGCTCGATGCGCCCTTTGTTGAACACGGAAATGCGATCCGACAGACGCAGCGCTTCTTCCTGATCGTGCGTCACATAAAGAATCGTGACGCCTGTCTCCTGGTGAATACGCCGTAATTCAAGCTGAATTTCTTCGCGCAGCTTCTTGTCGAGCGCCGACAGCGGCTCGTCCATCAGCAGCACAGGCGGATCGTAGGCCAGCGCGCGCGCAATTGCCACGCGCTGCTGTTGTCCGCCCGACAGTTGCGCGGGCATCCGGTCGCGGCACTCGGACAGATGCACGAGCTTGAGCATCTGCTCGACTTTCGCCTTCACTTCAGCATCGGGACGGCGGCGCACGCGCAACGGGAACGCGACATTCTCGCCGACGGTCAGATGCGGAAACAGCGTGTAGCGCTGAAACACCATGCCGATGTTGCGCTTGTTCGGCGCAACGGAGAGTAGCGGCTTGCCGTCGATCAGCACGCGCCCTTCGCTCGGCTCCTGAAAGCCCGCGACGATATAAAGCGTCGTGCTCTTGCCCGAACCCGACGGCCCGAGAAACGTCATGAACTCGCCTTTGCGCACATCGAGCGACACGTTGTCGATCGCGACGACGTCGTCGTAAGTCTTGCGCAGGCGCTGTATTTGCAGGAATGCAGTCATGTCGTTCACCTCAATCATTACATCGATTAGCGCGCGCGGCGCAACACAGCGCCCGCCAGCATCAATACAGTCGTCAAGCCGACAAGCAGCGAGGACGCTGCCGCGACGACAGGTGTCAGGTCTTGCCGCAGCGTTGCCCAGATACGCACGGGCAGCGTCTGCAACGTGGGGCTCGCCATGAAGATCGACACGACCACTTCGTCCCACGATGCAAGGAACGCGAAGATAGCGGCAGCGAACAGGCCCAGCCGGATCGCGGGTAAGGTCACACGCAGCTTCACTTCGAGCGGCGACGCGCCGCAGATCAGCGCGGCATCTTCGAGTGCGGTGTCGAAGCTCGCGAGCGAATTGCTGATCGAAATGACCGAGAACGGCAACGCGATGATCAGATGCCCGATCACGAAGCCCGTCATCGTGCCGTTCATGCCGATGCGCAGAAAGAACGCATACAGCGCGACGGCCAGCACGACGACAGGCAACACCATCGGCGTGAGAAAGAACGCCTTGACGGCGTTGCGTCCGCGAAACTTGCCGCGCACGAGTGCAAGCGACGCGAGAAAGCCGATGAAAACGGACAGCACCATCACGATCACCGCGAGCTTGACGCTCGTCAGCAGCGAGTCGATCCAGCCGGCGTCGGTGAACAGCTGGCGATACCACTCCAGCGTCCAGCCCGGCGGCGGGAAGATCAGCCACTGCGAATCCCCGAATGACAGCGCGACGATGAACACGATCGGCAGCAGAAGGAAGAGCGCGACGGCAGCGCCGATCGCTAGCAAGGCCCAGCGCAATGCGCCTAAACGGTCGAAATCGAGCAACATGTCAGCGTCCTCCGGCAGTTGCATTTGCGCTATCCGTGAAGCGCAATTGCAACGCATACAGCGCGAGCGTCACCGCAAGCAGCACGAACGCGGCAGCACCAGCGAGACCCCAGTTCAGCAACTGCTGCACGAGTTGCGCGATCAGTTCCGCGAGCATCATGTACGACGCGCCGCCAAGCAGTGCAGGCGTGACGAAATAACCGAGCGCCATCACGAACACCATCAACGCACCCGATGCAATGCCCGGCATCGCGAGCGGCACCAGGATTCGCCAGAACGCCTGCCAGCGGCTCGCTCCGCAGATCGCGGCGGCCCGCAGCGTCGACGGATCGATGCTGCGCAACGTCGCATGCAACGGCATCACGAGAAACGGCAGCATGATGTACGTCATGCCGATCGTCACGCCGATCAGGTTGTTCACGAGCGTCAACGGCTCGCTGATGATGCCGAGCGCCATCAGCATGCGGTTGATCGGGCCCGTCTGTTGCAGCAGCACCATCCACGCGAAAGTGCGTGCCAGCAGATTGGTCCACATCGACAGCAGCAGGATCGCGAACAGCAGCGAACTCAGCTTGCGCGGTGCGATGGCGAGCAGCCACGCAGTCGGGAAGCCGATGGCGAGCGTCGCCAGCGTCACGACCGTCGCCACCAGAAACGTGTTGCCGAACACGCGCAGATAAGTGGTCGAGCCGACCAGCTGCGCGTAGTTGTGCAACCCCGGCGACGGCTCGAGCACGCTACGTAACAGCAGCGACAGCACGGGCAGCAGGAAGAAGATCACGAGCAGCAGCATGGCAGGCACGAGCAGGCGAATGCTGCGCCAGTCGCGCCGCCGGCGCGCGTCCGTCGCGGGTGGATGCGCGACGGTACTCAGGACATTAGGCATGGTGTCTCCACTCCGATGACTGTGCAATGCTCATGTGCGGCTTTGATGTGCAGCACACTTACTTGGACTGCCACGCGTACCAGCGCTTGGCGATCGCGTCGCGGTTCTCGGCCCAGTACTTCATGTCGAGATTGATCTGCGAGGTCTTGTACTGATCGGGCAGCGTCTTCGCGATCGCCGGCGACATCAGCGAGGCCGACTTCACGTTGACAGGCGCATAGCCTGTGTCGGTGGCGAACTTCGCCTGCGCCTGTGCGCTCGTTGCAGCCGCGAGGTACTTCATCGCTTCGGCCTTATGCTTCGCGCCCTTCGGAATCACCAGCATGTCGGCGGCCGTCAGGTTCTGGTTCCATGAAATGCCTACAGGCACGCCCGTCTGTTCGAGTGCATGCAGACGGCCATTCCAGAACATGCCGATAGGCGCTTCACCCGAAGCCAGCAGTTGTTGCGATTGCGCGCCGCCGCTCCACCAGACAATGTCGCCCTTGATCGTGTCGAGCTTCTTGAACGCGCGGTCGAGGTCGAGCGGATAGAGCTTGTCGGCGGGCACGCCGTCGGCGAGCAGCGCGATTTCGAGCACGCCGGGCGCGGACCACTTGTAGAACGTGCGCTTGCCGGGGAATTTCTTCGTGTCGAACAGATCGGCCCAGTTTTGCGGCTGCGCACCCGTGTACTTCGACTTGTTGTAGCCGAGCACGAACGAATAATAGAAGCTGCCTACTGCATCCGGTGTCGAGAAGCGCGGATCGAGTTCATCCTTCTTCACGACGGAATAATCGATCGGCTCGATCAGCCCGGCTTTTTGCGCGGCGTAAGCGAAGTCGCCTTCGACATCGACGACATCCCAGTTCACATTGCCGCTATCGACCATCGCTTTCAGCTTGCCGTAGTCGGTCGGGCCGTCCATCAGCACGTTGATGCCCGTCGCCTGCGTGAACGGCTGCGCCCAGTTCTTCTGCTGCGACGATTGCGTGGTGCCGCCCCAGCTCGTGAAGACGATCGGGTCCGCGGCGAGTGCCGGCGTCGCCGCGCAAAGCGCGATCAGCGGCGCGAAATACGTGGTGCTTCTGCTGCTCATGTCTGTCTCCAAGGGATATGTCTTGTGTCGATGCGATTCGGTGTGACGTGATGTGATACGGGCGGCCCGTCGAAAGCACTCTCTCAGGCAAGCGGCGAAAATCGCGCTGGCTTCATGATCTTGTTTTCCATCTCTTCCATCAGCGCCTGAATCTTCGGCGCAAAAGCCTGCCATGCCGGGTCTTCGGCGAGCGCCGCGCGTCTGCTTTCGCGCTCGTCGAGGCTCGGATAGGCCCAGATATGCACGATCTGATTCAACGGACCAACTTCCGAAAAGAAGTAGCCGATCAGTTGCCCCAGATACCGCTTCTGCAACGCAATGCCTTCTTCCTCGACGAGCTTCAGATAGGCAGGCACGGCACCCGTCTTGATGCGGTACGTGCGGATTTCGTAGAACATGCGAACTCCCGGTGCGAGGTTGGCAGATCAGCGCATCACGAACGGATCGGCAATCGGCTCGTCCGATGTGCGGATCCACACGGATTTCGTGCGCGTGTAATCGAGCACGGCATCGAGTCCGCCTTCGCGTCCAAGTCCGCTCAACCCATAGCCGCCGAACGGCACGATGGGCGACACCGCGCGATACGTGTTGACCCACACGATGCCCGCGCGCAACGCACGCGTGAGCCGATGCGCGCGCGTCAGATCGCGCGTGAATACGCCCGATGCGAGGCCGTAACGCGTGTCGTTGGCAAGCGCGATGGCATCGGCTTCCGTATCGAATGTGACGACGCTCAGCACGGGTCCGAACAGTTCCTCCATCACGCTCGGCACTTTTGCATCCGGACAATCGACGATGGTCGGCAGAAAGTAGTTGCCTTTCGTCATGTTGTCCGGCTGCTTGCCGCCCGTTACAATGCGCCCGCCCGCTTCGACACTCGCGCGCAGCACCTGCTGGATGTGTTCGAGTTGACGGCGCGTCGCGAGCGGGCCCATTTCGGTCGCCATGTCCTGCGGATTGCCGATGCGAATGTCTTGCGCCTTCGACACGATCCGTTCGATCAGCGCTTCACGAATGCCGCGCTGCACGACAAGACGTGAACCTGCGACACAGCTTTGCCCCGTCGCCGCGAAAATGCCTGCAATCACGGCATTGGATGCGCTGTCGAGGTCGGCGTCGTCGAATACGAGCACAGGCGATTTGCCGCCCAGTTCCAGTGACATCGCCGCGAGGTTCTCAGCCGAATTGCGCACGACGTGCCGCGCCGTTTCGGGCCCACCCGTAAAGGCAATCTTCGACACGAGAGGATGACTCGTCAGCGTGCGTCCGCAGTCGTTGCCGAAGCCCGTCACGATGTTGACGACGCCCTTCGGAAAGCCCGCTTCATGCACGAGCCGCGCGAATTCGAGTAAGGGCGCGGGGCCGTCTTCGGAGGCCTTCAGGACGATCGTGCAGCCTGCCGCGAGTGCGGGACCGACCTTCACTGCGGACAGAAACAGCTGCGAATTCCACGGCACGATGCCCGCGACGACGCCGACGGGTTCGCGCCGCAGCGTCACTTCCATATCGGGTTTATCGACGGGCAGCCACGCGCCCTGAATCTTGTCGGCGACGCCCGCGTAATAGCGGTAGTACTCGGCGACGTAGCCGATCTGGCTGCGCGTCTCGCGAATGATCTTGCCCGTGTCCTGCGTTTCGAGCTCTGCGAGACGCGGCGCGTGTTGCGCGACGAGATCGGCGAGCTTGTACAGCAGCTTGCCGCGTGCACTCGCCGTGAGGTTCGCCCACGCCGGATCGTTCAGCGCGCGATGCGCGGCGCGCACCGCACGGTCGACATCGTCCGCGCTTGCGGCGGGCATCTGCGCCCACACGTCGCCCGTCGAGGGATCGGTGCTGTCGAAGTGCTCGCGCGCATCTTCGAACGCACCGTCGATGTATTGCTGGAACCGCTGAACCATGTTCGCCACTCCGTTGAGGGTTCGGCAACGCTGGATTTAGCGCGCTGCGAAAGCAGGCATTACGTCGGAGATGAACAGCTCCAGCGACTTGCGCTTGCGCTCGAAACTCATATGACTGTCGAGCCAGAAGCTGTACTGGTCATAGCCGAGTTCTTCATAACCCTTCAGACGCGCAATCACCTGTTTCGGCTCGCCGATCACGAGGTTGCGTCGAATCGCTTCCGACGAATACTGCGGGAACATCTCGACATCGGCGTCCGTCAGCGGCTCGATAAAGCCCTGTTCGATGGGTCGCTCGTTCTTGAACCACTTGCTGAAGTAGCGATAGAAACGCGCGAGATCTTCGACGCCTTCATCCACTTCCGCCGCATTCGCACCGACGAACGTGTGCATCAGCATCATCACTTGCGGACGCGGCACGTCGGGATTCGCGGCGCACGCGGCGTTGAAGCGCTCCATCAGACTGACGACTTCCGCATCGCCGGAAGCAAGCGACGTCACCTGCACGTTGCAGCCGTTCGCGACCGCAAACGCATGCGAATTCGGATCGCGCGCAGCGAGCCACATCGGCGGATGCGGTTGTTGAATGGGACGCGGCACGGGCGTCGTCTTTGGCCACGACCAGAACTCGCCCTCATGCGCATAGTCGCCCTTGAAGAGCTTGCGCAATGCAGGCACCAGTTCGCGCATGCGCGCGCCTGCCGTCATCGCGTCGAGTCCCGGCAACAGGCGTTCGTATTCGAAGTTGTAGGCTCCGCGCGCGATGCCCAGATCGAGCCGCCCGTTGCTCGCGACATCGACCATGCCCGCTTGCCCAGCGAGTGCGATCGGATGCCAGAACGGCGCGATCACCGTGCCTGTACCCAGACGAATGCGCTCCGTTTTCGCAGCGAGGTACGCGAGATTGACGAACGGATTCGGCGCGATCGTGAATTCCATCGCGTGATGCTCGCCGATCCAGGCCGTCTCGAAGCCGCCGCGTTCGGCCATCTGCACGAGTTCGGTCATCTGGTCGAACAGTTCGCGATGCGACGTCGTGTCGTCGTATCGCTCCATGTGCAGGAACAGTGAAAACTTCATGATGTGTGTTCTCCCTTCAGTGAGCGAGCGCGAGCGTCTGCACGGTGCCCGCTTCCGTGTCGCCGACATAGATGCCGAACGCGTCTTCGCTGCGTTCGCGCACATAGCGTTCGAGCATCGAGCGCACGGCGTCGTCGCGCAATTCGCTCCACGGAATCTGCGCCAGAGGCACGATGCGGATCGAGCTGTCGATCCACGCAGCGCCGCTTTGAATCACACGGCCGCGATAATAGATTTGTACACTCGGCGTTTGTCCTGTGCCCGATTCGAATACGGCGAACAGGAAGTCGAGATGCACTTCGAGGCCGAGTTTGGCGAGCACGCCTTGCAGGCTTTTCGCGTCGCTTGCCGGTTCGAGCTTGTTGCCCGTCGGCAATTGCAAACCATTGGGCGTGTCGAGCAACACGATGCCGTCGCGATGTTCGAGAATCGCGCCCACATGCGCGCTCGGGCCCGCTGCTGCCAGCGCTTCCTGCGACAGACTGAAGTTCACATACGCGCCCCGGCAATAACCGAGCGGCGATGAACTCGTATGAACAAAATCGACGACACGTCCGATCAGAATGATGTGATCGCCGGCATCGACGACTTCATGCGTCGTGCAGTCGAAACTCGCAGCGGCGTTGTCGATCACAGGCGCGCCCGTCGAGCGCTTTTGCCATGCGACCTGCTCGAACTTGTCGACAGCCTTCGACGCGAATACGCCCGACACACTCTTCTGATCCTCAGCGAGCACGCTCACGGCGAAGTGGCGCGTCTCCGAGAACACCTGATAGCTCGACGCCGTCTTCGCGATGCACACGAGAATCAACGGCGGATCGAGCGACACCGACGTGAACGAATTCGCCGTGAAGCCGCGCGGCGAGCCGTCCGGCTGCATCGTCGTGACGACCGTTACGCCCGTCACGAACGCGCCGAGCGCGCGCCGAAAGTTGGCGATGTCGAAAGCCTGTTCCGTGGCGTTGGACTCAGTCATGGCGTTCTCCAGAGATCGATCCATTCGTCGTATCGAATGCGTGTGCCGCGTTCGCTGCCGAGGCTTCCGCGAGGAACGCGAGCAGCCGCTCGTTGACGCGCGCCGGATCGGTGACGTTCATCATGTGGCGCTCGTTCGAGATGACCTCGGCGCGGCCGTACGGCGCGACGTCTGCCATCGCGAGCGACATCGACGGGCTCGAGTTCGGATCGCATTCGCCCGTGAGAAAGAGCGCGGGCACCGCGAGATGCGCGAGGCGGCCGACATGCGCATCGTCCGAACTCGCGAACAGCCGGTACGTGCGCGCATAACCGATGGGATCGACCGACAGCAGCAGATCGCGCACGGCCTGCGCCGCCTGCGTCAGATGACCGGGAACGGGATCGCCGAACCAGCGCGACAGCGTGGCGTCGACGCCGGCCGCAGCAGGCGCGTCGCTGAGAGTTGCCGCACGCGACATCACGGCTTCGCGCTGCGCAGGCGTGCGGTCATACACGGCGTTCAGCGCGGCGACGCTCAGCGTGCGTTGCGGATGCGTGAGCGCGAATTCGAGTGCGACGAGCGCACCCATCGAATGCCCGACCACATGCGCCCGCTCGATCTTCATCGCGTCGAGCAGCGCTTCGAGTTGCGACGCGTATTCGTCGAGCGTCGGCGCGGGCGTCGGCAGCGCGCTCTCGCCGTGACCGAGCATGTCGTACACGATCACCTGATACGCAGCCGTCAGCGCATCGATCTGCGGCGCCCACACGCTCTGGTTCATGCCGACGCCGTGAATCAGCACGACCGTTTCGCGCGCATCGTCGGACTGCGGCGCGTAGACGCTGTAGCTCGTGCCCGCGGCCTCGCCACGCGACACGGCGCGCCCGGAGACAAGCTCACGCTTCATTGGATTCGAGCTCCTTCAGATCCTGATAGCGGTCGCCAATCCGGTGATGCGGACGGCCGCCGATCGATGCGCCGAGCGCAATCACGAGTTCATCGGGCGCGGGTGCATCGACGATCGAAAACTGCACGGTCAGATAGTGTGAGCGCATGCCTTCGTCGTGCTTGTGCATCAGCGGAATCGAGATCGGGCAGTTCGGGCCGCCGCGCAGATTCGTGAAGCTCAGATAGCTCTTCGCGCCGACGGCCTTGCGATAGTGATTGCCGAAACGCAGCGTGTGGATCAGCGCGGACGCGTGTTCGATCTCGCCCGACGTGCCGACGACGGCCGCCTTGCCATAGCCTTCGATCGCATCGCCGGACCCTGCGACGCGCAGCATTTCCGCCGTGAGCATTTCGCCGAGTTGCGGCGCGAGGCCGTGAATCTCCGGCTTCAGGTCTTCGACGAAGCCGCGTCCCGCCCACGGATTGCGCAGCACGGCTGCCGCGCCGAACAGCTTGAGCGGCCGTGCGGCGGCCTTGCCGCCTTCGATAAAGGTCTCTTCGACGTACGTGACCAGCTTGCGAACTTCCAGCTTCATATCGTTTCTCCTGACGGGGCCGAGGCCGTGAATGTCGTTCGTTGAGATTATGGTATGCCATCTTATGGCCCACACCAAGAGTCAAAGTCTTATGGAATACCATGATACGAAGCGCGCGCTTTCAGGCACGGTTTCGGCTGGGAATACGTGGCTTGTGCGACGCAGCAACCTGTTCGGAAGGCGCAAAAAGAAAGGCCGCCGGGGTTGCCGGCGGCCTTCGGTGGAAGCTTGTGGGATTAAGCTTGAGCGCCCGGGTCGTCCTGCTGGGCGAGCGCGTTGAGCGCGAGTTCGGCCGTGCGCTTGATATGCGCGATCGACGCCGCCGAGGCCGCGTCGCCATCGCGCCGCCCGATTGCATCGAGGAGCTTGTTCATTTCGCGATTCGACTCGCCGCCGCGGCCAGGCACGGCGATGGTCAGCGCGCGCAGCCGGTTGATCCGCGCATTCAGCGTCTTCACGACAGCCAGCGAGACATGCTTTTGCGCGCCCTCGAACATCGTCTCGTAGAAGCGCTCCGTGTATTCGAGCACGCGCGGCAGGTCGTTTTGCTCGAACGCGTCTTCGATGGTCTTGCGGATGTCGCGCAACTGCTGCACGAGTTCGGGCGTCGATTGTTCGGCGCAGGCGCGCGCCGCGTTCGCTTCGAGCAGCCCGCGCAGTTCGTAGATTTCGCCGACTTGCGCCGGATCGAGCCGCGCGACGATCGGCCCTTGCCGCGCGACGATTTCGACGAGCCCTTCCGTTTCCAGATGCCGCAGCACTTCGCGCACTACCGTGCGGCTCACACCGAGTTCATCGCACAGCGTGCGTTCGACGAGCCGCGCGCCGGGACGGAAATAGCCCTGGACGATCGCGCCGCGCAGTTTGTCGAGCGTGAGTTCGCGTAGCGTCTTCGCGTTGCGGTCGATTCTGAGGTCTGACATAGGCAGCAAGATTGATATGGACGGTGGCCCGCGCCCGCTTGCGCTCGCGTTTGCATCGCGTGCGCGCGGACTGGAATGCCATATTATCGGTCATCTTGCCGAGAGGATAGGCGGCGCCATCGAAGACGACAGCCAGGCAGCCTAAAGCAGAATCACATGATCGCTGACCTGAACGCAGTTCCGGCCACTGCGTTTCGCGCGATACAGCGCTTCGTCGGCATCGCGCGCGAGTTGCTCGATGGTCGCCTCGCTGGCCGCCATGCACGACACGCCGATGCTGCACGTGTACGCCGGCAGCGCCGCATCTTCCTTCTGCGCGACGCGCTGTCGTATCCGCTCCGCATGCTCCTTCGCCTCGTCGGGCGTCGCACGCGGCAGCAGCACGGCGAACTCTTCGCCGCCCCAGCGCGCGACATGATGCGGCGCGGGCAGCATTTCCGCGACACGGGTGGCGAAGTCGATCAGCACGCGATCGCCCGTCGCGTGGCCATACGTGTCGTTGACCTGCTTGAAGTGATCGAGGTCGATCAGCAGAAGCGTCAGCAAGCCGCCCGTCCGCATCGTCTTTTCGCGTTCCTGCTGATGCACGCCGAGAAATGCGCGGCGATTCAGCAGACCCGTCAACGAATCCATGAACGACTGCTGTTCGAGCTGATTGCGCAGCCGGTCCATCGCGACGAACAGCAAGCCGACACAGACCGTCAGCGACATCAATGCGCCCGTCGTCAGATAGATTCGCTGAATGAGGTCGGGAGCGAACAGCCCCGTGCTCGCCCACGCCGGCACGAACATCGTGATGCCGCGCAGCGCCGTCGCGAGCGTCTGTAACAGCTGCATCGAGCCGACGAACGTCGCACTGTGGCTGCCCTTGCCGAAGCGCAGCATCGTCAGGCTGTTCAGTCCGTACGTCGCCGTCAGGATCGCGCACATGCAGAGCGTGCGCCCCGTGATCGACGGATGCACCCACGTCATCCAGCTCATCGCGATCACGCCGACGACGAGAAGCAACGCGATAAAGCGCCGCGCAGGACGCTGCCCGAAAAACATCTGACTGCCGATCAGCCACAATCCCGTGCCGAGAATCATGCCGACGTTGGCGACGACGATCGAAAGCCAGTCGGCGATGCCGCCGCGCAATGCAAGCAGCATCGCCGAGATCGACACGACCAGCGCACCCGACGCCCAGTGCCCGACGCCGCGAATGTTCGCGGGAAAGCCGCGCGCCAGCGAAAACATCACGAGCGCCATCAGCCCGGGCATGACTGACGACATCAGAATGACAGTGCGAAGATCGAAGGCTGGCATACGGTTCGAGGAGCGGGCTCGCGACATGAAACGGCGCCGTCTCGTCGACGGCTTTTCGATCATCCGCTTCATGCGCGCGTGCAGATGAGCCACGCAATATACCGCAGTGCGCGCGGCATTCGCATCGGGTCCCGCAGCAAACTTTCACGCAACGCTTCGTGTTTTTTCTAATTAAGCATCGCGTTTATTCGAGCAGCTTCAACACGCTTTGCGGCATCGAGTTGGCTTGCGCCAGCACCGAGATACCCGCTTGCTGCAGCACCTGCGCTTTCGAGAGATTCGCCGTTTCCGTCGCGAAGTCGGCGTCGGTAATCTGCGAGCGCGCGGAACTCATGTTCGTTGCCTGTGTGTTGGTCGTCGAGATGGCGGCCTGGAAGGTGTTCTGTGTTGCGCCGAGTGTTGCCTGGAAGGTGTTGACGCTCGTCAGCACGCTGTCGATCGTGCTCATCGCCGCCTGCGCGCCCGATGCCGTCGACACGCTCAGACCGCTGATACCGAGCGAACTCGCGTCCCACTTCTGCGAGCCGAAGTCGGCGGTGATCTGCTGGGCGTCGAACGCACCGATCTGGAAGTTGACCGAGCCGATGCCGTTCAGCACGGACTGGCCGTTGAAGGTCGTCTGTTGCGCGACACGCGTGATTTCCGTGAGACGCGTCGCGACTTCCGACTGAAGGTTCGCGAGCGCCGCGGAGTCGAGCGAACCGTCGCCTGCTTCGACTGCCAGCTGGCGAATACGCTGCAGGTTGTCGACGACCGATTTCAGCGCGCCGTTCGTCGTCTGCACCATGGAAATGCCGTTGTTCGCGTTCGACGCGCCTTGCGTGAGCGCATTGATCGAAGCCGTCTGCGTCGTCGAAATGGCGAGACCTGCTGCGTCATCCGCGGCCGTGTTCACGCGCTTGCCCGACGACAGACGGCTGATTGCCTGCGAGAGCGCGCTTTGCGAGCCCGACAGGTTGTTCTGCGCCGTCAGCGACATGATGTTGGTGTTGATATTCAGCATTCGCTTCCTCGTTCTTCAATAGCTGCTCTTAAGGATCTTTTGCATCGCCGGCGCATAAAGCGTTTATTCGCGACGCTGCCTCTTTTCTAACGGTCTTATGCGAGCAAAATGAAGAGTGCAAATCCTTTCATCAATGCCATTTACGCTTACTTCAACTTTCTTGCGGATTCTTTCCTGAAGACATAAAAAAACCGCATGCGCGAATTACGCATGCGGTTTCATACAGCGAATGCAATCGATCAGAACTTGTGGCGAATGCCGACAATCGCGATCTCTTGCGTGCTCGTGCCGTTATAGCCGTACGAGCCGATCGATGCCTGTGCTGCCTGCGTCGTGCCATCGGACAAACGCTGCGTGCCGTTCGCGTGCTGGTACGCGGCGACCGCGTAGAAGTCGGTGCGCTTCGACAGGTTGTAGTCCGCGCCGATGCTGACCTGATGGTAGTGCGCCGACGTATCGCCCGATGCTGCCGTATAGGCGTAACCCACGCCCGCGATCAATGCAGGCGTTGCCTGGTACGCAACGAATGCCTTGCCGCTGTTGTACTTCTCGGTCGACGAGAAGGTCGAGCTTGCGTCCGCCTTCAGCTGCGTGTTGCTGTACGACGCGCCCATCGTGAACGAGCCGAGCACGTACTGGCCGCCGATCTGCGCAATGCTCACCGACTTCGCCGTGACATAGCCGTCGTTGATATGGCTGTCGAAGATCGAATCCGTCGTGCTGCTTGCCCAGCTCGTGCGTGCGGCCGTTGCCGAGTTGTTCGTCGCGCGCAGGTAGCCTGCCGCCAGCGACAATGCACCTGCCGTGTACGTCGCCGCGCCGCTATACGTGTAGCCCTGGCCTGCCTGGCCGGCCACGCCGCTGAATGCGTACAGGCCTTCGAACTGGAAGCCCGCGTAGGTCGGCGACACGTACTTGACGGCGTTCGAAATGCGCGCGCTGTTGTCGTTGTTGTCGACGTCGCCCGGCGTTGCAAAGGTCGAACCGAAGAAGTTGTCGGCGGTGACACCCTGCACCGTGTCGGTGATCGGATCGTATTGACGGCCCAGCGTGACGGTACCCCACTTGTCGCCCTGGAAGCCGACATACGCCTGGCGGCCGAACAGACGCGTGCCCTGGCCCATCTTGCCCGTGCCGACGTCGAAGCCGCTTTCGAGAGCGAAGATCGTCTTCAGACCGCCGCCGAGATCTTCGCTGCCTTTCAGGCCCCAGCGGTCGCCGCTGAGGTTGCCGTTGATCATGCCCGTCAGGTTGCTGTTCGAGTCCGCGTTGTGCACGTAGCCGATGCCCGAATCGATGAGGCCGTAGAGCGTGACGCTGTTTTGTGCGTGGGCCGCAACCGTCACCGAGCCCAGTGCCAATGCGACAGCTGCAATTGCAGTTCTTTTCATCTGTTCCCCTATCTACTCGTTTAAGGTGTATTGCGACCCGGAGAATACAAGCGCCGAAAAGCGGATAAATTACTTGTTGGTTATATGCAACTAGTTAGCTTTACTGAATTTATAAAAGCAAAAAAGGCTATGTGAAAACACATAGCCGAAGTCCGGAATCATTATTCATCTGCGTGGAAAGCGAGAATATGAAGCGATTTCCAGACAGGCGCCAATCTAGGTGACGCGATTTTTGAAGTCAACGCGAGACATCCGATTGAACGTTTCTCAAACTTTCTTTCTTGCGCTACCTGACGGATGGAAGGTCGCGATTGTTTCGTTTCGATTGCGCGCGAAATGAAGCGTTAGTTGCCGAAAGTATTGGTCACGGGTTCTGGCGCTTCCCTGCAATGCGATGCGATGTCCGACAAGAAGTCTTCCGACGAGCCCCGAACTCCGCGCGAACGCCAACGCGCAAGCACCAGGACAGCGGCCGCTCATAGTCCGCAAATGCCGTCAACCGTTGTAGGACAACGTATAATGCAAGATATATCTGAATTCCCGAGGAGCGATTCATGGCCGCGTCTGCAGCACCAGGTTCGACCCCAAGGCGAGTACGCGGGAGCCTTGCTGACCAGGTCGTCGCCTACGTCAACGAGCAGGTCGGCTCGCACGCGCTGAAGCCGGGCGACCAGTTGCCGACCGAAACCACCTTGATGTCGTTGCTCGGCGTCAGCCGCACCGTCGTGCGCGAAGCCATTTCGCGGCTGCAGGCGAACGGCGTGATCGAAACGCGTCACGGCATCGGCAGTTTCGTACTGGAACCGCGCCGCGAGCCGCTCGGCCTCGACATGGTTCCCGCCACCACGTTGACCGACGTGCTCTCCGTGATGGAATTGCGCATCAGCCTCGAAACGGAATGCGCAGGACTCGCGGCGCAGCGGGCCAGCGAACGCGACATCGCGAAGATCCGCGTGGCGCTCGACGCCGTCGAAGCTACGAGCCGCACAGGTGGCGACAGCACGGCCGCCGACTTGCGCTTCCACATTTCGATTGCGAGCGCGACGGGCAACCGCTATTTCGTCGACATTCTCACGCAGCTGGGCACGGCGCTGATTCCGCGGCATCGCGTGGATTCGCCTGGACTCGCGCAAAGCGATCTCGGCGGGTACATGGCGCGTGTGAATCTGGAGCACGAGAACATTCTCGACGCGATCGCACGTAAAGACCCCGACGGCGCGCGCGCCGCGATGCGCATGCATCTGTCGAGCAGCCGCGAACGTCTGCGTCGCGCGAGCACGCAGGCGGAAGAAGCAGCGGCGATGCGCACGCTCTAAACCATTTCGAATTAACAAAAAAGCGGCCTTTTTCAAGGCCGCTTTTTTATCGATCACGCGTTGACGATCTGTCCATCGCGCCGACGCCACAGTCCGAGCGGGTTGTCGTCCGCCAATGCTTCAGGCAGCAGTTCGGCCGGGAAGTCCTGATAGCACACAGGGCGCAGGAAACGGTCGATGGAAGTCGAACCAACCGACGTGACGCGGCTATCCGCCGTTGCCGGGAACGGTCCGCCGTGCACCATCGCGTGACAAACCTCGACGCCCGTCGGGAAGCCATTGACGAGCAGACGCCCCGCCTTGCGCTCCAGAATCGGCACGAGTTTCTTCGCAAGCTGAACGTCGTCGCGATCCATCGCGATCGTGGCCGTCAGTTGACCCGCGAAATGTTCTGCTACCGCGAGCAGCTCCTGCTCGTTCTTGCATCGCACGATGGTCGATGCCGGACCGAACACCTCGTCTTCCAGTTCGGGCTTTGCGAGGAACACGGCTGCATCGGTGACGAACAGCGCCGCGCAAGCCTGCGTCGGCCCCGTCGCTTCGAGGCCGTGCGCGACCGGCTCGACGCCTTCGATGGCCGCAAGACGCGCCTCGCCTTCCTGATACGCGACGTGAATGCCCGACGTGAGCATCGTCTGCGCGGGTTTCTGATTGAGCGCCTGCGCGGCGGCTTGCGCGAAGGCTTGCAACTCCGGACCGTCGATGCCAATCACGAGACCCGGGTTCGTGCAGAACTGACCCGCGCCGAGCGCGAGCGAATCGACGAAACCACGCGCAATCGATTCAGCACGCGCGGCGAGCGCCACCGGCAACACGAACACAGGATTGATGCTGCTCATTTCCGCGTAGACGGGAATCGGCTCGGGACGGTTCGCCGCGACCTTCATCAGCGACGTTCCGCCCGCACGCGAGCCCGTAAAGCCGACCGCCTTGATCGCGGGATGCGCGACGAGCGCTTCACCGACCGTGCCGCCCGCGCCGACGATCATCGAGAACACGCCTTCGGGCAGATTCATCTCGGCGGCCACGCGTTGAATCACGCGCCCGACCATCTCCGACGTGCCGAGATGCGCGCGATGCGCCTTGACGACGACGGGACAGCCCGCCGCGAATGCAGCCGCCGTATCGCCGCCCGCCACCGAGAACGCCAGCGGAAAATTGCTCGCGCCGAACACGGCGACAGGTCCAACCGCGATCTTCTGCATCCGCAGATCCGAGCGCGGCAGCGGCTTGCGTTCGGGCAAAGGCGAATCGAGCGTCGCCGTGAGCCATTGGCCCGCGCGCACTTCGTTCGCGAACAGTTTCAACTGGCCCGTGGTCCGTCCGCGCTCGCCTTCGAGCCGCGCTTTCGGCAAGCCCGATTCTTCGTGCGCGCGCTCGATCAGCGCATCGCCGAGCGCCGTGATGCCGTCCGCGATCCGGTCGAGAAATTCGGCGCGCACCGCAAGCGGCAGCTGCCGGTAAGTGTCGAAGGCCTGCGCGGCCAGTTCGCAGGCGCGCGACACGTCATCCGTCGTACCGCTGCCGAAGACGGGCGTCTCGATCTCCTTGCCCGTCGATGGATTGAATGCGCGCAGCGCCCTGTCCGTCCCACGAACCGCTTGCCGCCCGATCAGCATGTCACCCGTCAATTGCACGATGTCTCTTCTCCATATGGCTGGTTAACATCGGTCATCGTACAACACAAAGGAACGACGATGCAATGTGCAGCCGCGTCGGCAAGCCTTATTGCATAAGGATTCAGGGTTTACCAGCCTTTCTCATGGACATCCGACGACATATCTTGTGTTCAGACATCCTATGACGTACCATATTTCTCAAGACGCACGTTGCCGGGCGGGTCGAGCCGTCCTCAGGAGACAGAAATGGCTTTGTCGTCACCGTATCAACCGTTGCCCAATGGCTTTCGCGCCGCCCTCAGAAATCGCGAGCGGCTGATCGGCTGCTGGTCGTCGCTTGCCAGCCCGATCGTGACCGAGCTGTTCGGCGGCATCGGGTTCGACTGGATCCTGCTCGACGCCGAGCACGCGCCCAACGACGAACTGACGCTGATTCCGCAACTGATGGCGCTGAAAGACAGCCGCTCCGCGCCTATCGTGCGGCCGCCGGCCAACGACAGCGTGATCATCAAGCGCATGCTCGACGCGGGCTTCTTCAATCTGTTGATCCCGTTCGTCGACAGCGCCGACGATGCGCGCCGTGCGGTAGCAGCCACCCGCTACCCGCCGCAGGGCATTCGCGGCGTGTCGGTGGGACATCGCGGCAATCGCTTTGGCTCGGTGACAGACTATCTGCAGGTGGTCAACGACAACATCTGCGTCGTCGTGCAGATCGAAAGCCGCGCAGCCGTCAGCGCGATCGACGAGATTCTGGCCGTCGAAGGCGTCGACGGCGTGTTCGTCGGCCCTTCCGATCTCGCCGCAGCGTATGGTCATCTGGGCAACGCGAATCATGCGGACGTGCAGGCAACCATCGCGCATGTCTTCGAGCGGGCCAAGGCGGCGGGCAAGCCGTGCGGCATCCTCGCGCACGTGCAGCAGGACGCCGACCGTTATCTCGACATGGGCGCGACGATGGTTTCCGTCTGCGCCGACATGGGACTGCTGCGCAGCGCGGCGCTCGGCGTGCGCCAGCACTTCATGCCAGCCTGAAGCGACGGACTGGCGCTCACATCACATTATCGGGAGTAGCGAATGAAAGCAGGCTTCATTGGACTCGGCATCATGGGCAAGCCCATGGCCGCCAATCTTCGCAAGAACGGCGTCGAGCTCGCCGCCTTCACGCGCAGCGGCGTGCCGGACGATCTGACGCAAGCGGGCGTGACGGCAGCCACGAGTCCCGCCGACGTCGCCGCGAAAGCGGATGTGATCTTCATCATGGTGCCGGACACGCCTGACGTCGAACGCGTGCTGTTCGGCGAAGACGGCGTCGCGAGCAAGCTGCGCCAGGGGCAGATCGTCGTCGACATGAGCTCGATCTCGCCGATCGAAACGCGCGACTTCGCGGCCCGCGTGCGCGAAAAAGGCGCCGACTATCTCGACGCGCCCGTCTCCGGCGGCGAAGTCGGTGCGAAGGCCGCTTCGCTGACGATCATGGTCGGCGGCGCGCAAGCCACGTTCGACAAGGTCAAGCCGCTGTTCGACATGATGGGCAAGAACGTGTCGCTGATCGGCGAAGTCGGCGCGGGTCAGATCTGCAAGGTCGCGAATCAGGTGATCGTCGCGGCGACGATTGAAGCAGTCGGCGAAGCGCTGCTGCTCGCATCGAAAGCGGGCGTCGACGCGGAGAAAGTGCGCAAGGCATTGATGGGCGGCTTCGCGTCGTCGCGCATTCTCGAAGTGCACGGCGAACGCATGACGAAGCGCACGTTCGATCCCGGCTTCCGCATCGAACTGCATCAGAAGGATTTGAATCTCGCGCTGTCGACGGCGCAGTCGCTCGGCGTGTCGCTGCCGAACACGGCCACGTGTCAGGCGCTCTTCAACGCGTGCGCGGCGCATGGCGGCAAGGCATGGGATCACTCGGGCATGGTTCGCGCGCTCGAATATCTCGCCGATCACGAAATCGGACAGAAACAGAAATGATGCTGACGCGTAAATCGAGCGTACACGCATCATGAGCAAGTCGGGCACTGCTTCGTTTTTCGCGATCGTATCGAACGCGGTGGATGGCGATGTCGCCGTGTTCCGCGTCGAAGGCGCGACGGGCGGCATCGAACGCCTCGCGCGCTATCCGGCGGGCGACACCGTGATGCCGATGGCGCTCTCGTCGGACGGCCGCGTATTGCATGCGGCCACGCGCGGCGCGCAGCGCAGCATCGTCACGTATGCGGTCGATTCGAGCACGGGCGACCTCACGCATGTTCATACCGCGTCCATCGAATCGAGCCTCGCGTATGTGTCGTTGACACCGTCCGATGACTGGCTGCTCGGCGCATCGTATGGCGAGAATTCCGTGAGCCTCTATCGCGCGGATTCGCTTGCGAACGGCGCAGTCGAGCCGCGTCAGGTGATCGACGGCTTCGTGCATGCGCATGCCGTCATTGCGTCGTCGGATGGACGCTTCGCGTATGCGACGTCGCTTGGTTCGGATGTAGTGTTCTGCTTTGCAATCGTCCGCAATGCGCACGATGCAAAACTCGAACTCGTGCAGAAGCTGAACGTAGAACCGGGCTTCGGCCCGCGCCACCTGCGCTTCTCGCCCGATGAAAAAACGCTGTACGTATCGAGCGAATTTCGCGCGACGGTAGCCGTGTTTTCGCGCGACAGCGAGACAGGCACGCTGTCGGCACGCAGCGTATCGCCACGCGCACCGGCACTCGCGCATCTGAACGACGGCGGCCTGCGCACCGCACAGATCGATCCGGCAACGGCTGCATCGGTCGTGTGGGGCGCCGACGTGCAGGTAACGCCCGACGGACGCTTCGTCTACGTCGCCGAGCGCACGTCGAGCCGGCTGATCGCTTACCGCGTGACCGCCGAAGGCTCGCTCGACTACGCGGGCTACACCGACACCGAAGCACAACCGCGCGGCTTCAGGATCGATCCGTCGGGCCGCTTTCTCGTCGCGTGCGGCGAGAAGTCCACGCATGTCGCCGTCTATGCGATCGACGCCGATTCAGGCGCGTTGTCCGCCGTGTCGCGCTGCGCGGGCGGGCTCGGCGCGAACTGGGTCGAAATCGTCGTGCAGACCTAGTCCGTCAAAAGCGCCCCAAAGCCTCTTTCATCGATATTCACAGGCCTGAACGCAGGCCAAATTTCTGAGCACCAACCCAGGACCGATTCTCATGTCTACGATTGCATCTTCGACCCAAGGCGCACCGACCGTCACCGAACTGCGCGTCGTTCCCGTCGCCGGCCGCGACAGCATGCTGATGAACCTCAGCGGCGCGCATGGTCCGTTCTTCACGCGCAATATCGTGATTCTGCGTGACAGTGCGGGTCACACGGGTGTCGGCGAAGTGCCGGGCGGCGAAAACATCCGCAAGACCATCGACGATGCGCGTCCGTTCGTCGTCGGTCAGTCGATCGGCAATCTTCAGGCAGTGCTCAACCAGGTGCGCAAGCAGTTCGCCGACCGCGACGCAGGCGGCCGCGGCTTGCAGACCTTCGATCTGCGCACGACGATTCACGCTGTCACGGCGCTCGAAGCCGCATTGCTCGACCTGCTGGGCCAGCATCTCGGCGTGCCCGTCGCAGCGCTGCTCGGCGAAGGCCAGCAACGCGACGAAGTCGAAATGCTCGGCTATCTGTTCTACATCGGCGATCGCAAGAAGACGGATTTGCCGTACGCAAGCGGCGCAGAAGGACGCGACGACTGGGAACGCGTGCGCACCGAAGAAGCGATGACGCCCGAAGCCGTCGTCCGACTCGCCGAAGCCGCGCAAGCACGCTATGGCTTCAACGACTTCAAGCTGAAGGGCGGCGTGCTCGCGGGCGACGCCGAAATCGAAGCGGTGACGGCGCTGGCCGAACGCTTCCCCGAAGCGCGCGTGACGCTCGATCCGAACGGCGCGTGGTCGCTTGCCGAAGCGATCCGCCTGTGCCGCGACCAGCACGACGTGCTTGCGTATGCGGAAGATCCGTGCGGCGCGGAGAACGGCTACTCGGGCCGCGAAGTGATGGCCGAGTTCCGCCGCGCGACGGGCCTGCCGACGGCCACCAACATGATCGCCACCGACTGGCGCCAGATGGGTCACGCAATCCAGCTGCAATCCGTCGACATCCCGCTCGCCGATCCGCACTTCTGGACGATGCAAGGCTCGGTGCGCGTCGCGCAGATGTGCAACGACTGGGGCCTCACGTGGGGCTCGCATTCGAACAACCACTTCGACGTATCGCTCGCGATGTTCACGCACGTCGCGGCCGCCGCGCCCGGCAAGATCACTGCGATCGATACGCACTGGATCTGGCAGGACGGCCAGTATCTGACGCGCGATCCGCTGGAGATCGTCGGCGGCAAGGTGAAGGTGCCCGCCAAGCCGGGCCTCGGCATCGAACTCGACATGGATGCACTCGAAAAGGCGCACGAGCTTTATCAGCAGCACGGCCTTGGCGCGCGCGACGACGGTGTCGCGATGCAGTATCTGATCCCGAACTGGAAGTTCGACAACAAGCGTCCTTGCCTCGTGCGTTAAACCATCGAGCGCTACATCTCACACGAAACAACGCGGCCCACGTGGCCGCTCTAATTGACTGACACACCACTGCGAACTGAAACATGACCACGCCACAAGAACTCAAAGCGATCGTATCCGAAGGCCTTCTGTCGTTCCCCGTCACCGACTTCGACAGCAACGGCGACTTCCGCGCCGACACGTATGCAGCGCGTCTCGAATGGCTCGCGCCGTACGGCGCGACGGCGCTGTTTGCGGCGGGCGGTACGGGCGAGTTCTTCTCGCTGACCAGGTCGGAGTACACGAACGTGATCCGCACGGCCACGGAAACCTGTAAAGGCAAGGTGCCGATTCTCGCGGGCGCGGGCGGCCCGACGCGCGTCGCCATCGAATACGCGCAGGAAGCCGAGCGCAATGGCGCGCATGGCGTTCTGCTGATGCCGCACTATCTGACGGAAGCGTCACAAGACGGTATTGCCGCGCACGTCGAGCAGGTGTGCAAGGCCGTGAAGAACATGGGCGTGATCGTGTATAACCGCGCGAATTCGAAGCTCAATGCCGATTCGCTCGAACGTCTCGCGGATAAGTGCCCGAATCTGATCGGCTTCAAGGACGGTGTCGGCGATATCGAGAGCATGGTGACGATTCGCCGTCGCTTGGGCGATCGGTTCTCGTATCTCGGCGGTCTGCCGACGGCTGAAGTGTATGCCGCAGCGTATAAGGCACTGGGCGTGCCCGTTTATTCGTCCGCTGTGTTTAACTTCATTCCTAAGACTGCAATGGAGTTTTATCGCGCTATCGCCGCGGATGATCATGCTACGACTTCTCGTTTGCTTGACGAGTTCTTTTTGCCGTATCTGGCGATTCGGAATCGTCGGGCTGGGTATGCTGTGAGTATCGTTAAGGCTGGCGCCAAGCTCGTTGGGCATGATGCGGGCCCTGTGCGGGCGCCTTTGATCGACCTCAATGATGAGGAGCTGGCGCAGTTGGATGTTTTGATCAGGAAGCTTGGGGCGCAGTAAGGGCTTTTTTATGCGTCTACGCGGTGTGGTTTTTTGCGCTGGCATCCGCGTTTTGCTTTCTGTGCTTCATGCGTCGCCCCTGTGCGGGGCGGCACCTACTTTTCTTTGCAGCGGCAAAGAAAAGTAGGCAAAAGAAAGCCGCTCACACCGCTAGCCCGTGTTTTTACCCACGGGCTCTCCACGTCCCCATTCTTCACGCGCCAACTTTCTGCTTGCCCCCCCGTTGTCAGCGCGTTCGCAAGCGCCTCATCTGCTCCATACGCCCGTTGTTGCGCCACCCTTGTCAGGGCACAGGCATCCGATAAGACCATCTGTTATCGTCGGTAGATTCCCGAGCTATCTTTCACAACCTCAAGGACCTACCTAATGGACGAAGATGAGATTCTCGCCGACGCGGACCGACGCGCTCACAACTATCTAACCTCTATAGGCAAGCGTCGCGTCTTTCCTGACCCTGCCGCGCTGAACGGACTAAACGCGTTCGACGAGCCGCTTCCGGAACACAGCACGTCCTCGCTCGATATGCTTCGCCTCCTCGACGAATCCGGCTCGCCTGCGACGGCTGCATCGAACGATCCGCGCTACTTCGGCTTTGTCGTCGGTGCCACCCTGCCCCCCGCCGCAGCCGCCGAGCGCCTGATGCTCGCCTGGGATCAGTGCGCGTCGTCCTTCGACAACTCGCCTGTCGCAGCCACCATCGAACGAATCGCCGCGCGTTGGGTACTCGACGTGCTCCACTTGCCGCGCGAAAGCGCCGTCGGCTTCGGCACGAGTGCGACGGCCTGCACGCTCGTCGCCATTGCCGCTGCGCGGCGCACGCTTCTGTCTCGCAAGGGATGGGATTTCGATGCAGACGGTCTGGTCGGCGCGCCCGAGGTCAAGGTCGTGATATCGGAACTGGCGCACATCACCGTCAGGAAAGCGCTTCGCGTGCTGGGCTTCGGAATGAAACGCGTGATCGTCGCGCCCGTCGATGCCGATGGACGCATCGATCCGCAAAAGCTGCCGACGCTCGACGATATGACGATCTTCTGCCTTCAGGCCGGCGAGGTGAACACCGGCGAATTCGATCCTTTCGCTAAATTGATCCCGCGCGCGAAGGCTGCCGGCGCCTGGGTTCACGTCGACGGTGCTTTCGGTCTTTGGGCACGCGCTTCGGCGAAGGCGTCGCTGACGGAAGGAATCGACGGCGCGGATAGCTGGACCACCGATGGCCACAAATGGCTCAACACGCCGTATGACGGCGCCATGGTGATCTGCCGCGATGCCGCCGCACTCTCGCAAGCGATGAATAGCGACGCCGTGTATCTGACGGGTGCGCACGATGCGCAGAAAAACCTCAATCTCGAGTTCTCGCGCAGGGCGCGTGGCATACCGATCTGGGCCGCGTTGCGCTCGCTGGGCCGCTCAGGCGTCGCGGCGATGGTCGAACGTCATTGCGCACAAGCGTCGCGTATCGCAGCGGGCCTGCGTGCCGGCGGCTTTCACGTGCTGAACCGCGTCGTGCTCAATCAGGTGCTGGTGCGCGCGGACACGGACGAACAGACAGTCGCCATTCGCGAAGCAGCGCAGGCATCCGGCGAAGTGTGGTTCGGTGCGACCGTGTGGAAGTCGCAACCCGCTTTCCGCATCAGCGTTTCGTCGTGGCGAACGCGTGACGAAGACGTTGATCGTCTCGTCGAATTGCTCTGCGCTTTACGCAAAGGCTGACCGTATCCGCGAGCGCGTCGTGTCGTTCGACACCGACTGCGCTCGCGGCTCCCGCACGACGCATTGCCGCAAATCCACGCACGTCGCGACCTATTCCCGCGATCTCGTCGAATAGAAAGCAGAAATACTTGGTTTGAACGCATCCCCGCGTTCACTAGACTCGGTTTCATCTTGTCATAACAAGTTGAGCCATGTCGAAACCGGCCAGCCTCCTCACCCCCGTCACATCGGTGCCGCTCTACGCGCAGATAAAAGATGCGCTGCGCGCCCACATCCTCGATGGCACCTATGCGCCGCATTCGCAGATGCCATCGGAACACGAGCTATGCGCGATGTTCGGCGTGAGCCGGATCACCGTGCGACAGGCGCTCGGTGATCTGCAGAAAGAAGGCATGTTGTTCAAGCTGCACGGCAAAGGCACGTTTGTATCGAAGCCGAAGGCGTTCCAGAACGTCAGCTCGCTGCAGGGCTTCGCGGAAGCGATGTCGTCGATGGGCTATGAAATCGTCAACCAGTTGCGCAGCTTTCGCGTCGTCGAGGCCAATCGCAACGTGGCTGCGCGTCTCGGGCTCGAAGAAGGCGCGCCCGTCACGGAGATTCATCGCGTGCGGCTGCTCAATCGCGAGCCCGTATCGCTCGAACTGACGTGGCTGCCCGACGCCATCGGCACGCGTCTCGCGAATGCCGATCTCGTCACGCGCGACATCTTCCTCATCCTCGAAAACGACTGCGGCGTGCCGCTCGGTCACGCGGATGTCGCCATCGACGCCATCCTCGCCGACGACGAAATCGTCGATGCGTTGCGCGTGGAAGAAGGCAGTGCAGTGTTGCGCATCGATCGTCTCACACACGACGCAAACGGCGCGCCCATCGACTATGAGCATCTGTACTTTCGCGGCGATGCATTCCAGTACCGCTTGCGAATCGATCGGGAAAAAGCAGGTAAAAGCACGAAGAACAAGGCAACCAGGAAGACGCGATGAATACCCATGTACTCGAATACGACATCGTCGTGGTCGGCGGCGGAACGGCGGGACCGATGGCGGCTGTCAAGGCGAAGGAAAGCAATCCCGACCTCAAGATCCTGCTGCTCGAAAAGGCCAACGTCAAACGCAGCGGCGCGATCTCGATGGGCATGGACGGCCTGAACAACGCCGTCATTCCCGGCCACGCGACGCCCGAGCAATACACGCGCGAAATCACGATCGCGAACGACGGCATCGTCGATCAGGCCGCCGTCTATGCGTACGCGAAGCACAGCTTCAAGACGATCGAAGAACTCGACCGCTGGGGCGTGAAGTTCGAAAAGGACGGTACGGGTGACTATGCGGTGAAGAAAGTGCACCACATGGGCTCTTATGTGCTGCCGATGCCCGAAGGACATGACATCAAGAAAGTGCTGTACCGACAACTAAAACGCGCGCGCATCGCGATCACGAACCGCATCGTCGCAACGCGCCTGCTCACCGACACACACGGCGACGTCAACGGCGTGTTGGGCTTCGATTGCCGCACGGCGGACTTCTACGTCGTGCGCGCGAAAGCCGTGATTCTGTCGTGCGGCGCAGCGGGTCGTCTCGGCTTGCCCGCATCCGGCTATCTGATGGGCACCTACGAAAACCCGACCAACGCCGGCGACGGCTACGCAATGGCCTACCACGCGGGCGCGGCGCTCGCGAATCTCGAATGCTTTCAGATCAACCCGTTGATCAAGGACTACAACGGACCCGCCTGCGCGTATGTGACGGGCCCGCTTGGCGGCTTCACGGCGAACGGCAGGGGCGAACGCTTCATCGAATGCGATTACTGGAGCGGCCAGATGATGTGGGAGTTCTATCAGGAACTGCAGAGCGGCAATGGCCCTGTGTTTCTGAAGCTCGATCACCTCGCCGAAGAAACCATCCAGACCATCGAGCAGATCCTGCACACGAACGAACGCCCGAGCCGTGGACGTTTCCATGCGGGACGCGGCACCGATTATCGTCAGCAGATGGTCGAGATGCATATCTCCGAGATCGGCTTTTGCAGCGGCCACAGCGCGTCGGGTGTGTATGTCAACGAACGCGCGGAGACGACAGTCGGCGGACTTTACGCTGCCGGCGACATGGCCGCCGTGCCGCACAACTACATGCTCGGCGCGTTCACGTATGGATGGTTCGCCGGGCAGAACGCGGCCGCGTTCGTCGCGGGCCGTGAATTCGCGCCGCTCGATCAGCAGCAGATCGACGCCGAACGCGCGCGCATTTACGCGCCGCTCGAACGCGAGCATGGGCTTGCGCCTGCGCAGGTCGAGTACAAGCTGCGCCGCATGGTCAACGATTATCTTCAGCCGCCGAAGGTGACGCGCAAGATGGAAATCGGCCTGCAACGTTTCGAGGAAATCGCCGACGACATCGCGTCGATCAAGGCCACGCATCCGCATGAACTGATGCGCGCCGCCGAAGTGCGCGCGATCCGCGATTGCGCCGAAATGGCTGCGCGTGCGTCGCTGTTCCGCACCGAAAGCCGTTGGGGTCTGTATCACCATCGCGTCGATTATCCGCAGCGCAACGACGCGGAGTGGTTCTGCCATACGCATCTGCGCAAGGACGCGGCGGGCCGCATGACCAGCGAGAAGCGCGCCGTCGAGCCATACATCGTGCCGCTAGACGAACGCGAGCGCGGTTCATACAGCAACCTGCGCATTCACGGCGCGCAGCACGATTCGCAGACGAACACTCACGTGCTCGCCGACGTTTCGGCATGACAGGAGTCACCGCGATGTCCTACACACCACACGAAATTCTTCATCGAAGCTCCGCACCCGTCACGATCGACGAAAACAAATGTATCGCCGACAAAGGCTGCACCGTTTGCGTCGATGTGTGCCCACTCGATCTGCTCGCCATCGACGTCAGCAAGGGCAAGGCCTATATGCAGTTCGACGAATGCTGGTACTGCATGCCCTGCGAACAGGATTGCCCGACAGGCGCAGTGAAAGTCGATATCCCCTATCTGCTGCGCTAACGCGATCCGAACACCGCACGTTCACGATATCAACGACAGAGCCGACATCATGACCATTCGCTACGCTCGCTTCATCGCCGCATCCATCGCGCCGCTCGCATTCATGCTCGCCGCGAGCAACGTCCACGCCGAAACGATCCGCGTCGCCATCGGCACGCAGGACACGACGATCAACTGCGCGACAGGCGGCCTGCTGATTCGCGAACTGCATCTGCTCGATAAATACCTGCCGCACACGGGCAAATACAAGGACGTGACTTACGACGTGCAATGGAAGGACTTCACGTCCGGCGCGCCCATCACGAATGAAATGGTGGCGGGCAAGCTCGACTTCGGCACGATGGCCGACTTCCCCGGCTCGCTGAACGGCGCGGCGTTCCAGAAGGCAGGACGCAAGAGCATTTTCATCACGGTGCTGTCGGGCAGCGTGGACGGCAGCGGTAACGGCATCGTCGTGCCGGAGAACTCGCCGCTGCGTTCGATCGCCGATCTCAAGGGCAAAACGATCTCCGTGCCCTTTGCATCGACGTCGCACGGCATGCTGCTGCGCGCGATCAAGGCGCAAGGCTGGAACCCCGACACCGACGTGAACATCATCACGCAGGCGCCGGAAGTGGCAGGCAGCGCATTGAAGGCGAACAAGATCGACGCGCATGCCGACTTCGTACCGTTCGCGGACCTGTTCCCGTATCGCGGCATCGCGCGCAAGATCTACGACGGCGCACAAAGCCACGCGCCGACCTATCACGGCGCGCTCGTCGACGCCGCGTATGCGCAGAAGTATCCCGAAGTCGTCGTCGCCTATCTGCGCGCCGCCATCGAGGCCAATCAGCTGATCGCGCAAGACCCTGAAAAATACAGTCTGCTGATCCAGAAGACGACGGGCATCGAAGCCCCCGTCGATTATCTGTATCACGGTCCGCTCGGCATCCAGACGCGCGATCTGACGTGGAAGCCCGAGTATCGCCAGGCAACGGCTACAGCAATCGACACGCTCAAGCTGCTGAAGAAAACCGATGTCGATCTGGATGTGAACACGTTCATCGACGACCGCTATATCCGCGAAGCCTTTAAGGAATCCGGCCTCGATTACAACGCCGCGCTGAAGAACTACGCGAAGCAACCGCTCGTCGCGAACGACGCCTTGACGGGCAAGCCGATCCGCGATTTCAACGATGTCACGCAAGTGTGGCTCGAAAGCGAAGCGAAGGTGCGCAACTATGCGTCGCCGGCTGAAGCGTTCGCTGCGCTCGGCAAGATCGAGCAGTCCGGCGGCAAGACACGCGCCGTCTTCGTTCATGACCACGCGAGCGGCCTGAAGCTCTTCGCGAATCAGGCGTGGTACGTGAAAGATGCGCATGGCGCGATCACCGCGTTCCTGCTGAAAACGGGCGCCGATCGTTACGCGCAACAGGTCTCCGGCGCGGTCGTCGATTACGCCGCCGCGAAAACGGGCGCAGCGCAAGCCGTCGCGTCGCGCTGAGCGCATCGTCATTTCACGCTACATCGGGAACACGTTTATGGCCGCCACTTTCGATCTTCACGACAGGCATACCTCGCGGCATCGGCGCGCGCCTTTCTTCGCGCCGTCGACGAAGCGTCGCGCGTGGCGCGCGGCATCGCTCGCGGCGTGCGTCGCGCTCTGGCAGCTGGCCGTGCATTTCAGGCTCTCGGCGGGCATCATCACGTTCGCGAACGTGCCCGCCCCTTCCGATGCGCTGCCCGCGCTGTGGTCGCTGCTGCACTCGCCGAAGCTGCCGATGCATCTGGCCGCCAGCATCTGGCGCGTACTGGCGGGGTTCTGCACGGCGGCCGTGGTCGGTGTCGGGCTGGGGCTTGCGATCGGCCGCTATCGCGCCGTCGAAGATACCGTGCTGCCCGCGCTCGAAGTACTACGCCCGATTCCCGCCGTCGCGTGGATACCGCTCGCGATCCTCATGTTCCCGTCGTCGGAACTCAGCATGATGTTCATCACGTTCATCGGCGCGCTGTTTCCGATTTTGCTCAACACGGTGCACGGCGTCGAAGCCGTCGATCCGCGCCTCGTCGCGACGGCGCGAAGCCTCGGCACGCGGCCGCTCGCGCTCTATACGGAAGTCGTGCTGCCTGGCGCCGCGCCCGCTATTTTCACAGGCCTGGCGATCGGGATGGGCACCGCGTGGTTCTGCCTCGTCACGGCGGAGATGATCGCGGGTCAGTACGGCATCGGTTATTTCACGTGGGAGTCGTACACGTTGCAGAACTACCCGGATATCGTCGTTGGCATGGCGCTGATCGGCGCGCTCGGCATGGGCAGCAGTGTGCTCGTCAAGCGACTGGGCGTCGCGCTCACGCCGTGGTATCGACTGCAGGAGACACGCCGATGAGCAGCCTCACCGTCGATGCCGTGAATGCGCCAGCACGTGTTAACGTGCGCGCGCTGTCCGTCGAAGTCGGGCCGCCGCATGCGCGCCTGACCACGCTCCAGGGTCTCGACGTCGATATCGAACCGGGACAGTTCGTGTGCGTGCTGGGCCCGTCCGGTTGCGGCAAATCAACGTTGCTCGGCGCGATTGCCGGACACATCGCCGCGACGGAAGGCACGATCGCCGTCGACGACGAAACGGTCGAACGCCCGCATCCCGAACGCGGTCTCGTGTTTCAGCAGCACACGCTGTTTCCGTGGAAGCGCGTGATCGACAACGTCGCGTTCGGCCTCAAGATGAAGGGCATCGGCGCGAGCGAACGGCGCAGGCAAGCGGCCGAGTTGCTGGAACTGGTCGGACTCGGCGGGTTCGGTGCACACTATCCGGCACAACTGTCGGGCGGCATGCAGCAGCGCGTCGAGATCGCGCGTGTGCTGATCAACCGGCCACGCGTGCTGCTGATGGACGAACCCTTCGGCGCACTCGATGCGCAAACGCGCCGCATGATGCAGACCTTGCTGCTCGACATCTGGGCGAAGATACGCACGACCGTCGTGTTCGTCACGCATGACATCGAAGAGGCGCTGTTCCTGGCCGATCGCATCCTGATGCTGTCGACGCGCCCCGCGCGCGTGATCGCCGATATCCCCGTGCCGCTGGCGCGGCCGCGCCGCGACGAGTCGACGCTCGACCCTGGCTTCATCGATATCAAGCGCCAATGCCTTGCGCTGCTGCGCGACGTGGCATGACTTCATTCTTCCATCGCCCATGACCGATCTGACCATCCTGACCTTCGATCCTCATTCGCTCGCGCCGGAAGCGGCCGCGCTACTGCCTCGCCTGTCGAATGACGATGACGCCGTGCGCCGCATCGCGTTGATCGAACTCGCCGATCTCGAAGACCCCGATGCACTGCCGCCGATCGTCGCTGCATTGAAGCACGATGCGTCGCCCGACGTGCGCAGCGAAGCGGCGCGCGTGCTGGGCGCGTGGGAACAGCGCGATATCGTCGAAGCGTTGTGCAACGCGTTGCACGATACCGATGACAACGTGCGCGAAGCCGCGGCGTCGAGTCTGTCTGCGTTGAAGCAGACGTCGTCAGGCGCAGTGCTTTGCGAGTGGGCCGACGATCCTGCGCCGTTCGTGAAGCGCGCCATCTTGCGCGCACTGCGCGAACTGCGTTACGCCGATGCGTTTTCGCCCGCGCTGCGTGCACTCGAACATGACGATTCGAACGTGCGCATCGAAGCAGTCGGCGTGCTCGGCTGGCTCAAGGATGTGCGCGCACTCGCGCCGCTCGCGTCCATCGCCGTGCACGACGTCGATGCCGATATACGCCGCACTGCGGTCGGCGCATTGGGCTTTTCACATGCCGACGATCCCGCCACCGCGCAAGCGCTGCTGCATGCACTCGGCGATTCCGCGTGGCAGGTACGCGAGGAAGCGGCCACGACGCTCGGCAAGCTGCGCGCGAAGTCCGCGCGCGATGCACTGATCGACGCGCTCGACGACGCCTACTGGCAAGTGCGCCTGCGCGCCGCCCGCGCGCTGGGCCAGCTCGGCGATCGCGTGGCGGCACAGCCGCTCGTCGCGCTGTTGTCGCACGCGATCAGCAATCTTCGCAAGGAAGCCGCGCTCGCGCTCGGCGAACTGCGCGATCCGTCGACGGCATCGGCCTTGCGTATCGCGCTCAACGATGCCGATCCCGAAGTCCGCAAAGCCGTGCGCATCGCGTTGCAACAGATCGACGAAGCCATGCGATGAACAGCCCGCTTCACATCGAACTCGATATGCACGCGCGTACGTTGGCGCTGCATTGGGGTGATGGCGCGACGCAGCGCATCGCGTATCGTCTATTGCGGCAAATCTGTCCGTGTGCCGAGTGCAAACGCCAAAGGCTGGATGGCGCCGCGCCTGTCGTGCCCAACGACATCGCCGTGCTGGAAATCCTTCCGGCCGGATACGGCGCGCAGTTGCGTTTCAGCGACGGGCACGAACGCGGCATCTTTCCGTGGTCGTTTCTGGAGCGCTTGCAAGCTGAGGAATGATGCATCGGCGAGGTCCCGCTGTCACAAGCAAAAACCAGCGGGACCTGCATGCCAGAACGTCAGTCCTGAATGAACTGCAGCAGATCGGCATTCACCAGATACGCATGCGTCGTGCACATGCCATGCGGCGCGCCTTCATAAATCTTCAGCTTGCCGTTCGGAACCAGTTTCGACGACAGCTTGCCCGAATCGTCGAGCGGCACGATCTGATCCGCGTCGCCTTGCAACACCAGCGTCGGCATCGTCATCTTCTTCAGATCTTCCGTGAAGTCCGTTTCGGAAAACGCCTTGATGCAGTCGTACGCGCCCTTGATCGAGCATTGCATGCCTGCATACCAGAACGCGTCGATCGTGCCCTGCGACGGCTTCGCGCCTTCGCGATTGAAACCGTAGAACGGCAGCGCCAGATCCTTGAAGAACTGCGAGCGGTTGTCGATTACGCCTTTGCGGATATCGTCGAATACGGAGATCGGCAAGCCGCCAGGATTGCCCGGCGTCTTCAGCATCAGCGGCGGCACAGCTGAGATCAGCACTGCCTTGCGCACGCGTTGCGCGCCATGCCGCCCGATGTAGCGCGCCACTTCGCCGCCACCCGTCGAATGACCGACGAGAACCGCTTCCTTCAGATCGAGGAACCCGATCAGTTCCGCGAGATCGTCGGCATAACGGTTCATGTCGTTGCCATCCCACGGCTGGCTCGAACGGCCATGTCCGCGCCGGTCGTGCGCAATCACCCGATAACCCTTGTCCGCGAGATACATCATCTGCGCGTCCCATGCATCGGCATTCAAGGGCCAGCCGTGCGAGAACACGACAGGTTGACCCGAACCCCAATCCTTATAGAAAAGCTGGGTGCCATCTTTCAATACAAACGTAGCCATTACCTGGACTCCTTCATTGATGCCAGTTCAGCCGTCGCGTTCTTTCCGTGATCTGCACGAACGCAACTCGGCGAAATACGCGCTTCGCGCCGTTCGATTTCCATCGCGCCGGTGCATCGCGTATGAGTCCAGTATTCAGGCTTTCTTCGATCGCGCCTTGTGTATCGCCCCGACACTTTGGTATCTGCACGAGCACTCGCGTTGCAATGCTCTTCCGTAGAGCTTGCTGCAATCGCGTGCTTAGGCGAATTGCGGCGTGCTTTCATGCAAGGCCATTTGGCAACGCAAAGCTAGAGTCCTGAGTGAGACGGCGCAACGCGCCGCGCATTCAATCCCACACCCATTACGGCAATCATGGAAAGCATCACAAAGGTTATTGCGCCACACGCAAGCGAGCCATCGAATGACATCGCGCATGAAGAACCAGCGCGCGATCATCTGCGTTTTCAGCATCCGTATGCGCATCTTTGCGCGGCGTTCGGCAACGACTGGTTTGCGCTGAAGGCGGAATCGTTCGCGCGCTTCTTCGGCACGCCGACGTTTCTGTTGTCGCAAACGGCGATCGTCGGTGTGTGGATTGCACTTAACGTGTGCGGCGTCGCGCATTTCGATGCGTATCCGTTCGTGCTGTTGAATCTCGCGTTCAGTCTGCAATCCGCTTATGCCGCGCCGTTGATCCTGCTTGCGCAAACGCGTCAGGCTGACCGCGACAAGGCGCTTGCCGATGCCGATGCGCGTCATCGCGAAGCACTGGCTTTAGCGGCAGAGCGGCGCGATAAAGCACTCGCGCATCAAACCACGCAAATGCAGGAACTGCTCCGGCAAAACACGGAACTGACGGAATTGACGCGTGAGCTAACCGAACAGATTGCGCGGCTGACGCATGACGTTCACGAGAAACTCACGCGCGAGAAGCATCTGAAATCGTAAGCACGAAAGACGCGCGTTCACGCGTCGGCGTGAACGGCAACGGGAAGTTCGATCTGCATTGTCGCGCCACGCGTCGAAGGCGTCGCGCACGAAATGGAGCCGCCATGTCCTTCGACAATCGAGCGGCAAATGGATAGCCCCAAACCCATGCCTTCCGCCTTCGTCGTATAGAACGCACTGAAGAGGTTCGCTGCAACTTCGGGCGCAATGCCCGTTCCCGAGTCTTCGAAGATCACGAACACGCGCTCGCCATCTTCAACGCGCGTTCGCACTTTCAGCTCGCGAGGCCGATCGTTAATCGACGACATCGCCTGCAATCCATTGACGGCCAGATTGATCAGCACCTGCTGCAACTGCACGCGATCGCCATTCACGACCAACTCGCCTGGCGCGAGATCCATCCTGACGATCGCGCCGTACTTCTTGACCTCGCGATCCAGCAAGTCGATCGTTTCAACAACGAGACTATTGATGCCAAGCGGCGCGAACGTGGGCTCGCTCTTGCTGGCCAGCGCGCGAATGCGGCGAATAATTTCACTGGAGCGGCGCGCATTGCTCGCCATCGCTTCGAACGCGTGGCAGGCTTCGTCGAGATTCGGTGTTTCGCGCCTCAGCCAGCGCAGACCGGCTTCGCCATGCGTCGTGATCGCCGCGAGCGGCTGGCTCACTTCATGTGCGATCGATGCCGCCAGTTCGCCGAGCATCGTCACGCGCGTCGCGTGCGCAAGCTCGGTTGTCGATCGGTTCAGCGCTTCATGTGTCTCGTGCAGTTCGCGTACCTGCTGCGCGAGCCGCGCGCTGTCGGCCTGAATGCGCAACGTCAGCGCCGTGGTCGCGACAATCGACAGACACGCAACCGTCGCGCGCGCAAGCGCGGAGAACGAGTCTTCATCCAGATGTCCCATCAGATAGCCGGCCACCGTTGCCCAGATGCAAACGATCGCCACGATCAGCGTGCCGCGCCGCGACAGCACGGTCGCGACCAGCATGACGACGATCGAATACAGCACCATGATCGCCGTCGCGTAGTGACCGAAGGAGTCGACCACGAAGACGAACAATGCCAGCGCGCCCGCGAGGGTCAGCGTCAGCGTGGGGTTTTGCTTGCCGAGGAAAGACACGCGTTCCATGTTCATGTCGAGAGCTGGAGAATCGGAATCGTCAAGTCGCGCTCTATCCGCGGAGCCGCAACGGGCGAGGCGCGATGCATGATCTGCGCCCCAAACTCTCGTCAACACTTCTTGCCGGCTTTTATTCCCATCCGGCAACGACACGGGCGACGAAACAGCCATCGTCGGCGCAATCGATGCCGACAAGGACCGCTCATACTGACGGGCACGCGTAGTGCGCGCTTTCGTCGAACACGCGTGTTTTCAAATTTGCACGGCAACCTGAACGCGGAAACGAACGAACGTGTCCGTGTCAGTGAGGCTGAAGCCTTCGGCAGCTAGCGCACGAACGGCGTCAGCGCGCGCAGCCAGCACGCCACCGCGACCGCGCCGCCATCGGGTTCGCCGACGGCCCGCTCGCCGAGATAGCTCGCACGTCCGACGCGCGGCATCATCGACGCCGTCGCGTCCGCGCCCTTCTCCGCTGCATCGACGGTTGCGGTCCACGCATCCGCAAGCGGCTCGTTTCGACGCACGGCGGCAGCGAATGCATCCGCTGCGGGTCGCAGCGCGTCGAGCATCGTGCGCTCACCGGGTTGCGCGCCGCCCAGTTCGGAAATCGCGCTGACGGCGAGATCGAATGCATCGGCCCAATCAGTTGCGGCGGGTTCGCTGCTTTGAGCAAGACGGCGCGACGCACGCAGTAATGCCGTCGCATAGAACGGCCCGGAACTGCCCGCGATCGCGCGACGCAACGTGACGGCGAGTTCGGCCAGCGCATCGGCCGCCGATGGCCACGCGGTCGGTGGAATCGACAGCACGGCCTCGCCCGCGCGCTTCATGCTCGACCCGAGATCGCCGTCGCCGGCTTTGGAATCGAGGTCCGTGAGGCGCACTTCTTCATCGATCAATGCGCGCGCGGCGGCGTCGAATGCACGCTGCAACGGTGAACGTTGTGCGGCATGTTTCGCCGACACTTCGTTCGATGCGGCATCGCTCTCTGCACTCGACGCGATACCCGTCGCGCCGTCGATGTTGACACGTCCCGCGCCCGGCCATGTCGCGACCTTCGTCGGCGCATCGAGCAGCGCAAGACGCGCATCGTCGACACGCATCACGGAGATCGAACAGCCCGGCATGTTCAGCGCGGACAGCAGCGTGCCACACCATGCGCGTTCGATACGCAGCCCGCGCTCGCGCAACCCATTCATCGCAGCTCGTGCGACGACGGCCAGTTCCATCGGCGTCGTCGCGCCGAGCCCATTCACCAGCAACGCGACGCGCTCGCCGCTCGCGAATTGCAGATCGTCCGTGATAGCCGTGAGCAGTGTGTCCGTGAGTTGATCGGCGGGCATCGGCTTCGTGCGTTGCACGCCCTTTTCGCCGTGGATACCGAGTCCGAGTTCGATCTCGTCATCGGCGAGGCTGAAGCTCGATTGCTGCGTCGCGGGCAGCGTGCAGCCATCGAGCGCGACGCCCATCGTGCCGATCGCATCGGCGGCGCTGCGCGCGATGGCCGCGACATCCGAAAGCGTCTTGCCGGCCGCGGCCGCCGCGCCCGCAATCTTGTGTACGAACACGGTTCCGGCAATCCCGCGACGACGTCCGCGTTCGACTGTGTTGCGCAGCGAGACATCGTCGGCGACCACGACGACTTCGACGGGAATGCCTTCGGCGCGCGCCAGTTCCGCCGCGAGCCCGAAGTTCAGTCGATCGCCCGTGTAGTTCTTCACCACGAGCAGCGCGCCGTTCGGTCCCGCCGATGCGCGGATCGCGGCGAGCACGGCGTCCGTCGACGGCGACGTGAACACTTCGCCGCACACGGCGGCAGCCAGCATGCCCTCGCCCACATAGCCCGCGTGCGCGGGCTCGTGTCCGCTGCCGCCGCCCGAAATGATCGCGACAGGGCGCGAGTGCGGCTCCGGCAGATCGCGTCGCACGACGACATTCGCATCGCGCAGCAAGGCGGTGTCGGGCGCGAGCATCGCAAGACCTTCGAGCATCTCGCGCACGACGCGCGACGGATCGTTCAACAGCTTCTTCATGGCGATGAACCTCGGGGATTTCGGATGACGGTTTGAGCGAATGGGCCGCACGCGACCCAAAGGTGTAACTCTATCCGCAGCGCGCGGAGGGCGCATGCGCAGAATCAGTTCGGCGAATCGGACGCGCCATTCGCCTTGATGAAGTCGACGAACGCGCGTAACGGCGCAGGCAGATGACGCCTGCCCGGATAGTAAAGAAACGGCCCTGAAAAGCGTTGCCACCACGGCTCGAGAATCGGCTCCAGCGCGCCGCTGTCGAGATGCGGCTTCAGCATGCCCTCGAACAGATGAATCACGCCGACGCCCGCCAGCGCCGCGCTGACGGCAAGCTCGATGGCGGCGCCCGGCCTCACCACGAGCGGCCCCGACGGATCGAGCCGCACCACTTCACCGTCGCGCTCGAAGTCCCACGTCGGCATCGCGCCGCCCGCGAACTGACCACGCAGGCAGGCATGTTCGAGCAAATCGCGCGGATGCTCGGGCCGTCCGTACGTGTCGAGGTATTCACTGGTCGCCGCTGTCGCGAAGCGTTGCACGCGCGGGCCAATCGGCATCGCGATCATGTCCTGCTCCAGCCGCTCGTCGTAGCGGATGCCCGCATCGCAGCCGATCGACAGCACATCGACAAAGCCGTCTTCGACCACGACTTCCACGCGAATGTCCGGATACGTCTTGAGGAACGGCGCGACGATGGACGGCAGCACGATGCGCGCCGCGCTCGACGGCACGTTGAGCTTGAGCGTTCCGCTCGGCTTCTCGCGGAATACGTTGAGGACGTCGAGCGCCGCTTCCATTTCGCTGAAGAGCGGCGTGAGTTTTTCGATCAGCCGCTGGCCCGCTTCCGTCGGCGCGACGCTGCGCGTGGTCCGATTGAGCAGCCGCAGGCCGAGCTTCGTTTCGAGGCGGCGCACGGCGATGCTCAGGCTCGATGCGGAAACGCCGCTCATGCGCGCCGCGTCACGGAAACCGCCGGCGCGCGCCACCGACACGAAAGCAGCAAGGTCGTTGAGTTCCATGGACGCATTGTTCACGATTTTCAACAGCCCGTACACTTTAGATGCCTTTATTCAACAGCGCAATCGGCTCACACTGTCGTTCATCGTCTACCAAGGAGCACGCAATGCCGAACGTCAATCCCGCCGACACTTTCACGCTGGCTGGCCGCCAGGTACGCCGCATGGGCTACGGCGCGATGCAACTGGCTGGCCCCGGCGTATTCGGCCCGCCAAAGGATCGCGACGCATGTATCGCGGTTTTGCGCGAGGCCGTCGCGTCGGGCGTCAATCACATCGACACCAGCGACTTCTACGGGCCGCACATCACGAACCAGCTGATTCGCGAAGCGCTGCATCCGTATTCCGCCGATCTGACGCTCGTCACCAAACTCGGCGCGACTCGGGGCGACGACGGTTCGTGGCTTGCGGCGCACGAACCCGACGATCTGCGACGCGGCGTGCACGACAACCTGCGCAATCTCGGTCTGGATGCGCTCGATGTCGTGAACATCCGCATCATGGGCGATATTCACAGGCCCGCCGAAGGCTCGATCGAGAAGCAGGTGACGGCGCTCGCCGAGATGCAGCGCGAAGGGCTCGTGAAGCACATCGGTCTGAGCAACGTGACGGCGGCGCAGATCGAAGAAGCGCAACGTATCGTCGAGATCGTGTGCGTGCAGAATCACTACAACCTCGTGCATCGCGAAGACGATGCGCTCGTCGCGCAACTCGCGACACAAGGCATCGCGTATGTGCCGTTCTTCCCGCTCGGCGGCTTCACGCCGATTCAATCGTCGGCGCTGTCCGATATCGCGCGTGCATTGAACGCGACGCCGATGCAGGTTGCGTTAGCGTGGCTGCTGCATCGCTCGCCGAACATTCTTCTGATTCCCGGCACGTCGTCGCTCGCGCACTTGCGCGAGAACATGCAGGCCGCGCAACTGCGTCTCAGCGATGCCGTGCTCGCCCAACTCGATGCGATCGGACGTGCAGGCGAATAAGCTGCCTGCAACGTGCATCCCGTTCACACCACACGGGATGCACGCGACGCGCCTTGTTACTGCAGCAGCTTGAGAACCTGCTGCGGCATCGAGTTCGCTTGCGCGAGCACGGAAATACCTGCTTGCTGCAACACCTGGGCCTTCGACAGGTTCGCCGTTTCCGTCGCGAAGTCAGCGTCGGTGATCTGCGATTCGGCGGCGCTCATGTTCGTCGATTCCGTTTGCGTGGTCGAAATCGCGGCCTGGAACGTGTTCTGCGTGGCGCCCAGCGTTGCCTGGAAGGTGTTGACGCTGGTCAGCACATTGTCGATGGAGCTCATCGCGGCTTGCGCGCCCGACGCCGTCGCCACGCTCAGGCCGCTGATGCCGAGCGAACTCGCGTCCCACTTCTGCGAGCCGAAGTTCGCGGTAATCTGCTGACCGTTGAACGCACCGATCTGGAAGTTGACCGAGCCGATACCATTGAGTACCGACTGACCGTTGAACGTCGTTTGCTGCGCGACGCGCGTGATTTCCGTGAGACGCGTCGACACTTCCGATTGCAGGTTGGCGAGCGCGTTCGAATCGAGCGAGCCGTCGCCTGCTTCGACAGCGAGCTGGCGAATACGCTGCAGGTTGTCGACGACCGATTGCAGCGCGCCGTTCGTGGTCTGCACCATCGAAATGCCGTTGTTCGCGTTGGCCGCGCCTTGCGTCAGCGCGTTGATCGAAGCCGTTTGCGACGTCGCGATCGCGAGGCCGGCCGCATCGTCGGCGGCCGTGTTGATGCGCTTGCCCGACGACAGACGGTTGATCGCCTGCGAGAGCGCGTTTTGCGAGCCCTCCAGATTGTTCTGCGCCGTCAACGACATGATGTTCGTATTGATGTTCAGCATTTGAGCCCCTTTCGGATCTATATCAAGGATCGACATAAGCGGCGCTGCGACTTATTCAATGCTTTGCGTCGCCGCTCGAAGGGGTTTACGACGTCTCCAAATATTGCTTTAGGTTTCCATTTGGAATACCTGCTTTCCATACGCGTATTGACAGGATGCAAATCGAAGCGTTTTTTCGTTCACATATCATTGATTTTTATCGATATTCAATGACACAATTCCATTCCTTCCGTTTCATCATCACGTCATTACAAATGGAATACCTCGAATAAACGTGTTACGAGTAATTACGTAATGTTGATTACTCGACGAAAGCAAAAGCCGATAGCAGCACGCTTAATGCTGACGTGGTAATAACTTTGACTGACAACTCTTTTGACGTGCAGTGTGTGAAACTTTCAGCGCAGAAAACCTTCGGACCGTCGCGCAGGACTCGCGATTAGCAGCACGATTGTCGCCACGCAAAAGGCAGCGCCCGCATAAAAAGTCGCCGATGCGCCGACCGTGTCCCACAACGCGCCGGCGATCACGCTCGACACCAGCGTCACCAGTCCGCTCAGCAGATTGAAGATGCCGAACGCCGTGCCGCGCAAATGCGCGGGTGCGCTATGCGACACCATCGTCGCGAGCAGGCCTTGTGTCATGCCCATATGCAGCCCCCACAACGCGACGCCTACGAGCAGAACGCTCCAGTGCACGGCATGTGCGAGCACGACATCGGAGACGGCAAGAATCACGAGGCCTGCAATCAGCAACCTGATATGACTCATCGAATCGGCGAGCTTGCCGAGCGGGTATGCCGATAGCGAGTACACCACGTTCATCGCGACCATCACGAGCGGCACCAGCGCAACGGGCACGCCGCTGCCCATCGCGCGCAACACGAGAAAGGCCTCGCTGAAACGCGCAAGCGCGAATACGGCGCCAACCGCGACAACCCACCAGAATGCCGCGCCGAGTTGTCGGATGTTCTCGCGCTGGATCGGATTGATGCGCTTTGCGCCCGGCTCCCGCGCAGGCTCGTGGATGCCGACGGTCAGCAACGCGACAGCCAGCATGCCGGGAATCACGGCGAGCCAGAACGCGAGGCGGAAGTTGTCCGCCCACACCAGCATGATCGCGACCGCGAGCAACGGCCCGAGAAACGCGCCGACGGTATCGAGCGACTGCCGCAAGCCGAACGCAGCGCCGCGCAGATGCGGCGGGGTGACATCGGCGACGAGCGCATCGCGCGGCGCGCCGCGAATGCCTTTGCCGATGCGATCGATCACGCGGGCCGTCACGACGAGGCCGATCGTCGGCGCGAGCGCGAACAACGGTTTGCTCAGCGCGCCGAGTCCATAGCCCGCTACCGCGAGCCATTTGCGATTGCCGAGATAGTCGCTAAGCGCACCGGAAAAGATCTTGACGATAGGCGCCGTCGCCTCGGCGATGCCTTCGATCAAACCGATCGTCGCCGCGTTCGCGCCGAGGCTCGTCATCATGAACATCGGCAGCAGACTGTGAATGATCTCCGACGAGATGTCCATCAACAGGCTCACGCAGCCCAATACCCAGACGCTGCCGGGTATCTGTCGAAGCGTGCTGACGCGGGAGTTGCTCTGCATCCGTTCGTTCCTGCAAGCAAGAGACGATCAGGCCCAGTGAGCCCAGACCACGAGGGTGTTGAAGAGTGCGTGAGTCGATACCGTCGCCACGACGGGCGTGCCGCCTCGACGGGCTTCGATTACGAACACGGCGGCGAGCGTCGCGGAAGTCGCCGTCAGACTGATCGCGCGCCAATCGGTATAGCCATGACAAAGCCCGAAGACTACGGTCGATACGATCCCGGCAAAGTGCCATGAGCGACGCAGCAACCCGTGCAACAGCGTGATGATTCCCCACTGGAAGATCAGCGTTTCGTACAGCGGCGCAAGCACGATGGTGAAGAAAAGTTCGACCCATCTCGGATGACCGACGAATATATTCGCGACATGCGAGGGATCGCCGAAGACGCGCAGCATCACAGCCGCTATCGCGTACTGCCCTGCAAAGCTCGCGAGCGCGCCCGATACCACCAGTTGCCAGGTTGGCCAGGCAGCGACGGCTAAAACGGACCGGCGTCGAAGCGAACGTTCCAGCATGAGGCCGAGCCTCCCATGTCGAATGCGGGGTGGTCGAATGCGCGATAAAAGCATGCTGCAATCGAACTATTGTGTCGCGAGAGTTGGCTCGCCTCAAACACTTTCGCGCCTGCTGACAATGCTTATGAGCCTTCGACGTCCATGCAACAAGGCGACCCCGCGATGGCATAGTCGATGCAAGTGTGTGCGCCTACACCATGCATCAGGAGCACGCCATGTTCGCATACTTCTTCCTCGCGCTGCGCAAGCTGTTGGACCTCGCCGAACACAGCCGCCGCGACGCTTACCTCGCAGCGGCCGTCGACATGGTCGAACTCGAACGCCGTATGCGGCTGATGGATGGCAACGACTAGCCCGTCACAGCAGCCCGACCAGATTGCCTAGCGCCGCGGACGCATCGCCATCGCGCCAGCCCAACGCGAGATGCGCCCGCATCTTCGTGCCTTGCACGTCGACGTAACGTACGCCTTTCACCTGCACCTGCGCGATCGCGGCGGGCACGATGGACACGCCCAAACCCGCTGCCACCAGATTGATCACCGACGACACCTGCGGCGCAGGCTGCGCGAGTCGCGGACTGAAGCCCGCCTCGCCGCATGCTCGCACGATCTCGTCGTGCAGCGTGACGCCCGCCGGTCCCGGCACGAGCACGAACGGTTCGTCGGCTAGCGCCGTCAGCGGCAGGCGCTTTTTCGTGGCAAGCGGATGCGTCGACGGCAGCACGATCTTCATCGTCTCGTCGGCGAAGCGATGCATCTGAATGTTCTCCGGCGGCGTCGATCCGGGCCGGAAAAACACGGCGTCGAGCCGGTCGTCGAGCAGCCCTTGCAGCAGCGCAGGCGTGTTCGCTTCTTCCAGCGTCAGGTCGACGGTCGGATAGCGGTTCTTGAAACGGTGGATCAACGTCGGCACGACAGGATTGAACGCCGCCGACCCCGTGAAGCCGATCCGCAGCCGCCCCGTTTCGCCACGCGCTGCACGTTGCGCTGCACGTGTCGCGCGCTCCGCGCCCCCGAGCACACGCTGCGCCTCGATCAGAAAAGCCGTGCCCGCATGAGTCAACTCGGCGCCGTGAGGCGTCCGGCGGAACAGTTCGACGCCTAATTCGCGCTCCAGACTCTTGATCTGCTGACTGAGCGGCGGCTGCCCGATGCCGAGGTTTTCGGCGGCACGCGTGAAATTGCCTTCACTCGCAACTTCGATGAAATACCGCAGATGACGTAGTTCCATGTCAGTGCTCAAACGTATCGTGTTACGCAGTTTCATATATTGGACAGTATAGCGGGCGGGCACGACAATATACGCGTCACCGTCGAACGCCAGCACTGCTCCATGAACACAGACTCCGCTGTTGAAACGCCCGAGCGCGTCGAACCAACTCGCGCACAAGCACAAGCACGCACGCATGCCGCTTCAATCGGCGTGCGGCCCGGCTCCGCGGATTTTCGGCGCATCAGCATTGCGCTGTTTCTCGCGGGCTTTTCCACGTTTTCGCTGCTGTATTGCGTGCAACCGCTGCTTCCACTTTTCGCCGCCGAGTTCCATATCGGCGCGGCGCAAAGCTCGCTCGCCCTGTCGCTCTCGACAGGCTTTCTCGCGTTGTCGATTCTCTGCGCCGGTGCATTGTCGGAGCGCTTCGGCCGACGCGGGCTGATCTTCGTCTCGATGACGCTCGCCGCGCTCTTCAACGTCTGCGCATCGCTCGAAGCGGACTGGCACAGCATTCTCGTCGCACGCGCACTGGAAGGGCTCGCGCTCGGCGGCGTGCCGGCCGTGGCGATGGCGTATCTCGCGGAGGAAATCGATCCGCGCGGTCTGGGACTCGCGATGGGGCTTTATGTCGGCGGCACCGCATTCGGCGGCATGATCGGTCGCGTGGGCATGAGTTATATGAGCGATCATCTGTCGTGGCGCACGGCGATGCTGACCATCGGCATCGTCGACGTGGTCGCAGCGATCGCATTCGTGATGCTGCTGCCGGCGTCGCGCAACTTCGTGCGCAGAACCGATCTCAGCGCGGCTCATCACGTTGCGCTGTGGCGCAAGCATCTGACGGCATCGACCTTGCCTGCGGTGTTCGCAACGGGATGTCTCGTGATGGGCGTGTTCGTCACGGTCTACAACTACGCGGGCTTCCGGCTGATGGCGCCGCCGTTCGATCTCAGCGCGACGCAAACGGGCCTCATTTTCTGCTCATATCTGTTCGGGATCGTCGCGGCATCCAGCGCGGGCGCGCTGGCCGACCGCTGCGGACGCGGCCCCGTGCTGACGGCGGGCATCGTGGTTGCCACGCTCGGACTTGCGTTGACGCTGATGCATGCGCTCATACCCGTCGTGATCGGCATCATCGTGCTGACCGTCGGCTTTTTCATCACGCATTCGGTGGCGAGCGGCTGGGTCGGACAACTCGCCGACGGCGCGAAAGGACATGCGACGTCGCTGTATCTGCTTGCGTACTATCTCGGTTCGAGCGTGCTGGGTTCGTGGGGCGGCTGGTTCTGGCAAAACGGCAAGTGGCCGTCGGTAGCCGGGTTCGGTTTCGCGATGCTCGCTTTGTGCGGCACACTGACTCTGTACGTTGCGCGTGCACAGTCGCGCGCACGCCGAACGATGACTCGAAAGCAAGGAGCCACATCATGATCGATCATCTCGACCATCTGGTGCTGACGTGCACGGATGCCGAAGCCACGACGAAGTTCTATACGCAGGTCATGCAGATGCAACTGGAAACGTTCGGCGCGGACCGTATCGCGTTCCGCTTCGGCAACCAGAAAATCAATCTGCATGTACGTGGAAGCGAATTCGAGCCGAAGGCGCATTTGCCTGTGCCTGGCGCGCTGGATCTGTGCTTCATCGCGTCAGTGCCGCTCGATCAGGTGATTGCGCATCTCGCGGCATGCGATTGGCCGATCATCGAAGGCCCGGTCGAACGTACGGGTGCGACGCAGAAAATCCGCTCGGTGTATGTGCGAGATCCCGATCTCAACCTGATCGAGATATCCGAACTGCTCGGCTGAGTTTTCCAGAAGTGAACGACGACGTCCCATGCTTTAAGCCCCGTTTAATCCGCTCTGCCTAGATTGCAAACACGGACTCTACCGTTCGAAAGCATCTGCGGATGAACAGCTTATTTCTTCACGATGGGAGATCGTCATGAATCGATTCACCAAAGCAGGTCTCGTTGCCGCCGCACTCGTGCTCACGCAATCGGCGGTGAATGTCGCGTTTGCCGCGACCGCGGATTTGCCGCTGCTTCATCGACAAGGCGTGGTGACGTATCTGTCGGGCGGCATCGGCAGCGATCAATCGGCCGCGCTCAAAGACGTCATGCACAAATACCCGCTCGTGCTCGAATTCGCGGGCAAATCGAATCAGGGTAACGAGTACCTCGCCGACGTTCCCGTTCGCATCACCGACATGAACGGCGCGACGGTGCTGAACGCGACCGCGCATGGCCCGTTCATGCTGGCGTCGCTGCCTGATGGACGCTACAAAATCAGTGCGAGCTATGAAGGCAAGACGCAACAGCGTGTGATCGATGTCACATCAGCGGGACATGCGCGAACATTGTTCCTGTGGCCAATGCAATCGAATGAAAGCACGTGACAGACAAGCATCCGCGACGCGATGCGCACACGATGGCCCGTTTTTAAGATTCACTTAAGTGTTGCCGTCTAACGTGTGCGCTCCGTCGCCTTTCACTGCACGGCAGCAGCCTCGCCGCATTTTCTACATGCCGTCCGATACGCTCCTCAGGTTTGCCGTCATTTTTACCGCACTCTGCTTGCAACTCGAGTAGCCGCGGTATCTGCTTCACCTCCTCATCTGGACGCCACGCGTCTGTCAGTCCGCGCACGAAGTCCCCGTTTCGTGCAACCGCCATCGCAGTACCGTCGTTTTGTTTTTCGATCATGCCCCTTCCCGCATTCGTCGCGCCGTCGGCGCGCAGTGGCAAAGTCATTCTCGCGTGCGCGCTCAGTTCCGTTTGTGCCGCGCTGATCTTCTCGCCGCAGCACGCGAAGCATCCGGCCGATCAGGATGACGCCGCCGGCGCGCAATCCGCGTCGCTGAACCGCGAAGCCGCCGATACCGCGCGCAGCGCGCAACCTGCTTCATCGGCATCCGCACCCGAAGCCACACCGCAACCCGTCGTCAGATCGGCGACCGTCAAGAGCAGTTTCGCGGAAGCAGTGGAACGGCTCGGACTCGACAGCCGCACGGCCGCGTTGCTTGCGCACGCGTTTTCCGGCGAGATCGATTTTCGCCGCGACCTCAAACCGGGCAACACGATCAGCCTCGTCGTCGATCCGCCTGAAGCGGGCAACGCGTCGTCACAGAATCCGCTTGCGGTGCGCATCGAAACGGGATCGACGTCGCACGATCTGTTTCTCTACCGCAATCTCGAAGGCAAGCCGTTTTATTACACGAAGGACGGCGCGAGCACGACGCCCGCGTTCTCGCGCTATCCGCTCGCGTATGAGCGCGTGTCGTCGGAATTCGCGCTGCGCCGCCTCGATCCCGTCACGCACCGATGGCAAAGCCACGACGGCGTCGATCTCGCCGCGCCCGCGGGCACGCCCGTTCACGCGACGGCGCGCGGCACGGTCGCGTTCATCGGACGGCAGACGGGCTACGGCAAAGTGATCGTGCTGCGCAATCCGCCGCCCTATCAGACCGTGTTCGCGCATTTGTCGCGCTTCGCGAAGGGACTGCATCGCGGCGCACACGTGAAGCAAGGTCAGGTGATCGGCTATGTCGGATCGACGGGTTGGGCGACGGGTCCGCATTTGCACTATGAAGTGCATGTCGATTCGGTGCCGAAAGATCCGTTGACGGTCGCGCTGCCCGGAAAGAATCCGCTCGACGCCGCCGAGCGCGCGCAGTTCGCCAAAGAAGCCGACCGTCTCGCCGCACTGCTTTGATCATCGCGTTCATTCCGCATTCATCCATATGGAGCACATCGTGACATATCCGCTTCGCCCAAAACCGACGTGCTGAAACTTCATCTCTTCCTCACGCTCCTCCTGATCGCGAGCCTCGTGCCCGCGATCGCGCACGCCAAGCGCGTCTTCAAACCTGCTGTGCAGGCACGCGCCGCGATCGTCGTCGATATGGCGACGGGTCGCACGCTCTATTCGAAACACGCCGACGAACGGCGTCCCATCGCGTCATTGACGAAGCTGCTGACAGCGATGGTCGTGCTCGATTCGAAGCGCTCGCTCATCAAGCCGCTGCGCGTCACGGATGCCGATGTCGACCGGCTGAAGTGGTCGCGCTCGCGTCTGCCCGTCCGCTCGCTGCTTCTGCGCAGCACGCTGCTGCATATCGCGCTGATGTCGTCGGAAAACCGCGCCGCGTTCGCATTGAGCCGCGACTATCCGGGCGGACGTCCGGGCTTCGTGCGCGCGATGAATCGCACGGCGAAGCGGCTGCACATGTCGCATAGTCACTTCGTCGATCCGACGGGACTGTCGCCGCGCAACGTATCGACGGCGCGCGATCTCACGCGGCTCGTGCGCGCGGCCTATCGTTACCCTGTGATCCGCCGCTATTCGACGGCACACGAAAAACTGGTGCTGGGCGGCGACGGCCCACTGATGTATCGCAACACGGACCCGCTCGTGCATCGCGCGTCATGGCATGTCGGGCTGCAGAAAACCGGCTTCACCAACGAAGCGGGTCATTGCCTGATCGTCGTGACGAGCGTACGCGGCCATGCCGTGCTGATCGTGTTGCTCGGCGATCCCGATGCGCAATCGCACTTCCAGGACGCCGTCGATCTGCGCCGCTGGCTCGTCGCCTCACACCGTTGACGCGCACGCCTTCGCGCGTCCCGAATGCACGCGCCGCTGTACACTTCCCGGCAACGTCGCCACGCCGACGATTTGTGAGCGATGCATCATGGACCGGATTGACGCAATGAAGGTGTTCGTCGCGACGCTGGACGAAGGCAGCCTGGCCGGCGCGAGCCGGCGGCTCGGCCGTTCGCCTGCCGCGGTGAGCCGCGCCATTGCGTTTCTCGAAGCGCACGTCGGCTCGCCGCTCCTGCATCGCACCACGCGCACGATCAAGCTCAGCGAAGCCGGCGAGCGTTACGCGGCCGCCTGTCGACGCATCCTGACCGATCTCGAGGAAGCCGACCTGCTGGTGGCAGGCGAACGTTCCGCGCCGCGCGGCCTGCTCAACATCACGGCCCCCGTCGCGGCCGGACAGGATCTGCTGCGCGCGATCCTCGACGACTTCATCGATGCGTATCCCGCCGTCTCCGTGCGCCTGCATATGCTCGACCGGCCCGTCAGTCTCGTCGACGAGGGCATCGACGTGGCGCTGCGCATCGCGCATTTGCCCGACTCGACGCTCGTGGCCATCCCCGTCGGCGAAGTGCGGCGCGTCGTAGCAGCCGCACCGCGCTATCTGTCGAAGCATCCGCGCATTCGCGAGCCCGCCGATCTCGCCGAACATCAGATCATTTCGATGACGCACTTCGGCCTCGATTCATGGAGCTTTCCGCCGACGGAAGGCTCGACCGTGCCGCAGGTCGTCCACTTCTCGCCGCGCCTGACCGTCAACAGCATCGACGCCGCCGTCGCGTCCGCCGTCGAAGGGCGCGGCGTCACGCGCATGTTCTCCTATCACGTCGCACAACAGGTGAAGGACGGACAACTGCGGATCGTGCTGCGCGACAGCGAGCACGCGCCCTTGCCCGTTCACCTTCTGACGCCGCACGGCCGTTTGTCGGTGCCGAAAGTGCGCGCCTTCGTCGATTTCGCCACGCCGCGTTTGCGCCGGCAATTCAAGCAGTTGCAGCGCGTGACAGACGGCAATTAAACCGCCGCGCGGAAGAATGTCTGCCGCTATGCGTGGATTCTCTCAGTAGCCGACTCAATCTAGACTTGCTCCATCGAGAACGGGCCTCTATGGCCCATACCGCAAGGAGCAATTCATGGGTGCCGAACAGAAAGTCGTGATCGTCACGGGCGCGTCGCAGGGTATCGGCGCGGGACTGGTGAAGGCGTATCGCGACCGCAATTTCCGCGTCGTCGCGACGTCGCGCTCGATTCGCGCGAGCGACGATCCGGATATCGCCACCGTACAGGGCGATATCGCCGACGTCGAAACTGCACGGCGCGTGATCGCGCTCGCTCTCGAACGCTTCGGCCGGATCGATACGCTCGTGAACAACGCGGGCATCTTCATCGCCAAGCCCTTCGACGCCTACACGCCCGAAGACTACGACGCCGTCATGTCGACCAACGTGAACGGCTTCTTCCACATCACGCAGCGTGCGCTGACGGAAATGAGCCGCAAGCGCAGCGGGCATGTCGTGAACATCACGGCGAGCCTCGTCGATCGCCCGCGTGCCGGTCTGCCCGCAGCGATGGCCGCGCTGACCAAAGGCGGCCTGAATGCCGTGACGAAATCGCTCGCCATCGAATACGCGCCGCTCGGCATTCGCGTCAACGCGGTCGCGCCGGGCGTCATCAAGACGCCGCTGCATCCGCAGGAGCGCCATGAAGCGCTAGCCCGTTTTCATCCGCTCGGACATCTCGGCGAAGTCGCGGATATCGCGGAAGCCGTGCTGTATCTGGAATCGGCGAGCTTCGTGACGGGCGAGATCCTGCACGTCGACGGCGGCAGCAACGTCGGCTCCTGATCGGACGGAATCACGGAGTCAACCATGCAGCACACAGCGTCAGACGTATCGGCACCACCTGTCTTCAACATCACGCGCGGCACGGTAGCGGGCGCGAGCGCGAGCCTCGTCGGCATCGGCCTCGCGCGCTTCGCGTACACGCCGCTACTTCCCGCCATCATCGACGCGCACTGGTTCGCGGCCTCGACGGCCGCCTATCTCGGCGCGGCGAATCTGGGCGGCTATCTGGCGGGTGCGCTGCTGGGCGGCTATCTCGCGAAACGCGCCAATGCCGCGACGGTGCTGCGCACGATGATGCTGCTCGCGACGGTCGCATTCGTCGCCTGCGCATTCCCGCTGTCGTTCGCGTGGTTCTTCGTGTGGCGTTTCGCGTCGGGCCTGGCGGGCGGCACGCTGATGGTGCTGGCCGCGCCGACCGTGCTCGCGCATGTGCCGCCGTCGCGCCGCGGCCTCGTGAGCGGCGCGATTTTCGCGGGCATCGGTCTGGGCATCGCGGCGTCGGGCACGCTCGTGCCGCTGCTGTTGCGCGAAGGCGTCACGCAGACGTGGCTCGGCCTCGGCGCGATCGCGCTGCTGCTCACGCTCGCTTCATGGAACGGCTGGCCGAAGCAGGATGCGCCTGCGCAGACGGCGCACAAACATCACGCGAAGCATGCGAAGCCCAGCGGCTTCGCGCTGCGCGCGCTGTATGCCGAGTACGCGCTCAACGCGATCGGCCTCGTACCGCACATGCTCTTTCTCGTCGATTTCGTGTCGCGCGGACTCGGCAAGGGACTCGACGCGGGCGCGCAATACTGGGTGCTGTTCGGCCTCGGCGCGATTGCAGGCCCGCTGTTGAGCGGTCATCTCGCCGACCGCTCGGGCTTCGGCCCTGCGTTGCGCGCGGCGTTCGCGATCCAGATCGCCGCCGTCTCGCTACCGCTGATCAGCACGGACCCGGCGGCGCTGATCGCCTCCAGCGTGCTGATGGGCGCTGCCGTGCCGGGCATCGTGGCGCTGGCGCTCGGACGCGTCAATGAACTGCTCGCGCATCATCCCGCCGCGCAAAAAGTCGCGTGGAGCACGGCCACCACCGCGTTCGCCGTGTTGCAGGCGGGCTCCGCGTACGGCATGTCGTTCCTCTTCACGCAGAACGGCGGCGACTACCGGATGCTGTTTACGATCGGCGCGGCGGCGTTGGCGCTAGCGCTCGCGATCGACCTGTTCGCCGCTCTGCGCGGCAACCCCGAGAACGCCTGACACAGTCTGCATCGACGCATAACTTCACCGCATCATCGAAGGATAGATAGCATGAACCAGCCCATGACTTCCGTTTCGCTGCGCAACGCACCGGATGTCCCGATCATCAGTTACACGGAGCGCAATCAGCAGCACTGGAAGCGCAATCTGTTCGTCTGCGTGTTCGGTTCTTTCACGACGCTCGTCAGCCTCAGCATGCTGCTGCCGTTTCTGCCGCTCTATGTGAAGCAGCTCGGCGTGACCTCGCAAGCCGATGTGATCCAGTGGTCGGGTGTCGCGTTCGGCGCGACGTTTCTCGGCACGGCTGTCACAGCGCCGCTGTGGGGCCGTCTCGCCGACCGCTACGGACGCAAGCCGATGCTGATACGCGCCGCCGTCGGCATGGCCGTCGTGATGTCGCTGATCGGCATCGCGCACAACGTCTATGAACTCGTCGGACTGCGTCTGGTGGCGGGTCTCGTCGGCGGCTATGCGTCGGCGTCGACCGTGATGGTCGGCACGCAGGCGCCGCGCGAACGCGCCGGTTGGGCGCTCGGCCTGCTGTCGACGGGCGCGCTCGCGGGCAACCTGGTCGGCCCGCTGATCGGCGGTCTGCTGCCGGGCTGGATCGGCATACGCGGCACGTTCTTCGCGGGCGGCGCGGTGATCGCCGTCGCCGCGCTGCTGACGATCTTCGTCGTCAAGGAAGATTTCGAGCCCGCCACCGACACGAAGCGCAAAGCCGTCAGCGCCACCGCCGATGCCACCGCGCCGCGCACCCACTATGCGGTGATCGGGGCGTTACTCGCGACGGCGATGATGGTGCTGCTCGCGAACATGTCGATCGAACCCGTGATCACGGTCTATGTCGGCAGCCTGGGCGTCGCACCCGATCACCTGGCGCGCATCGCCGGCGTCGTGATGGCGTGCTCCGCGTTCGGCAGCATGTTCACGGCGGCGCGACTCGGCGCGCTCGCGGACCGGATCGGCGGCTGGAACGTGATCATCGGCTGTCTCGTCGTAACGGGGCTCGTGATGATTCCGCAAGCGTTCGTCGAACAATGGTGGCAACTGGCTGCGTTGCGTGCGTTGATGGGCATGTCGCTCGCCGGTCTGTTGCCCGCGATCGCGAAGCTCGCCCGGCATGCCGTCGATGAAAGCCGGACGGGGACGATGCTCGGCTACCTGCAATCGGCGCAGTTCAGCGGCCAGGTGATCGGGCCGGTGATCGGCGGACAGATTGGCGTGCATCTCGGCATGCATTCCGTGTTCTTCGCGACGGGCTCGTTACTGATCGTATGCGCGGGCTTCGCGCAGTGGGCGCGCGGGCGGTGATGCGCGTTCTTGCCTTCTGACTGATGCATGCGTCCGCGATCTCGCGGACGCATTTGTGCGTATACTGCACAGCAGATCGCAGTCACTCAGGAGCGAGAGTCATGTTCATTGCAATGAACCGGTTCAAGGTGGCGCTGGGTTCGGAAGGCGCATTCGAAGAAGTCTGGACGTCGCGGGACACGCATCTGAAAGACGTGCCCGGCTTCGTCGAGTTTCATCTTCTGAAGGGCCCGCAGCGCGAAGATCACGTGCTGTATTCGAGTCACACGGTGTGGGCGAATCGCGCGGCGTTCGAAGCGTGGACGCAGTCGGAAGCGTTCCGCGCCGCGCATCGGAATGCGGGCACCGAGTCGCGCGCGCTGTATCTCGGGCATCCGGAATTCGAAGGATTCGAGGTGCTTCAAACCGTGAAGTGATCTGCGCAGCGCGCCATGCACGCCGATCACGCAGCAGCGTTGGACCATCCGGGCGCGCCCGTTTTTCGTGCGCGAGGCGATAGCTATGCGTTCGGTAACGACGCCATTGCGCTGCAATGGACGATTGCGGACCAACGTCTATACTGCGTTTGCGTGGCCGATCTTGCGCATGGACGCACGTTGCAGGTCGACGCGCCCTTCTCGCTCACATTCGCGGATGGAAGCACGTTTGACGTGACTAGCCTGCGGCTCGTTGCGCCGTTGCGCGAAGAAGCGCTGTCCGCGAATCCGGATGCATTGCGAAAAGCCGAACGCCATCAAGGCGTGCGTGTGGCCGCGACACTCGTTGACGACGAACAGCGGCTGCGAATCGAATGGAGCATCGAGCAACGCGAAGGCGCGTGCTATCTTCGTCAGCATCTGTCCATCACTGCGCTCGTGCAAAACGAGCACATTACCTCGGTTTCGCTGCTGCAAACTCTGGCGCCCGCCGCGAGAAAAGCGGGCGACCTCGCGGCAGTGCCTGTTATCGACGGCAACGTCTTTCTGGGCTTCGAGCTTCCCATGGCGGAAAGCGAAGTCCGCGACGGTGTGGCTCGCTTTATCGTCACGCGCGCACTGCCGCTCGAAAGAGGAAAGACGCTGGCTTATTCGGCTGTTGCAGGCGTGTTTCGCGACGGCCAGTTGCGCCGCGATTTCGCAACGTATGTGGAGCACGAGCGTGCGCGTCCATATGATCCATTCCTGCACTACAACTCGTGGTACGACATCGGCTTCCTGACTCCTTATACGCAGGAACAGGCCATCGAGCGCATTCACGCGCTGGGCCATGAACTGCACGACAAGCGCGGCGTGCAACTCGATTCCTTTTTGTTCGACGACGGATGGGACGATTACAGCGGCAGCTGGACCTTTAGCGCAGCGTTTCCCGATGGTTTCATGCCATTGCAAGAGGCCTCAAAACGCTACGGCGCAGCACCCGGCGTATGGCTGTCGCCATGGGGCGGCTATGGACCGCCTCGAACGGAACGCGTGACGCGTGGCCGCGCCGCCGGATACGAAACGGCGGGCGATGGATTCGCGCTGTCGGGCCCGGCGTACTATCGATGCTTCCATGACGTCGCCATCGATCTGTTGACGCAACACGGCGTCAATCATTTCAAACTCGACGGCACGGGCAACGCGAATACGGTTGTCGCGGGCAGCCGCTTCAACAGCGACTGGGACGCCGCGGTGGAACTCATCGAAGACATGCGCCGTGCAAAGCGCGATGTGTTCGTCAACCTGTCGACGGGCACGCAAGCGTCGCCCTTCTGGCTGCGCTACGTCGATTCGATCTGGCGCGACGGCGCGGACTATGGATTCGAGGGCGCGGGCAGCGAGCGCGAACGCTGGATCACGTATCGCGATGCGCAGACGTATCGCAACGCCGTGCAGCGCAGCCCACTCTTTCCGCTCAATTCGCTGATGCTTCACGGCATCATCTATGCGCAGGCCAATACGCAACTCAATAGCGATCCCTCGCATGCATTCACGCACGAAGTGCATTCGTACTTCGGCAGCGGTACGCAATTGCAGGAACTGTATGTGACGCCGTCGATGCTGAACGAAAACGACTGGGACGTGCTCGCGCAAACCGCCCGCTGGGCTCGCGACAACGCCGACGTGCTGCGCGATTGTCACTGGATAGGCGGCGCGCCCGATGAACGCGAGATTTACGGCTGGGCTGCGTGGACGCCGTCGAAAGCGATCGTGACGCTGCGCAATCCGGATGATCGTGCGAACGACTTCGTGCTCGATCTGCGAGCGCATCTCGAACTGCCGGATGGTGTCGAAGGCCAGTTCAGCGCACAGTTTCCGTTTATCGATTCCGCTGCAAGCATTCCGACACGATGGGATGTGAACCGCCCGCAACAGATTCGCCTTGCGCCATTTCAGGTGTTGACGCTCGAATTGTCATAGAGAGACGATGCGAGGCTGACCGGCTTCGCTTCCGTCTGATGTAGATCGAAGATCAATACGCTGTTGTCGCCCGGCTTCAACCACGGCGCCGGGCAATAGAGGCGCATTTGCGGGCCGATATGCCAATAGCGCCCGAGATTGCGGCCATTCACCCACACGACGCCCTTGATCCATTCGCTCATGTCGAGATAGACGTCGCCGATGGTATCTAGAGAAAGCGTCGCCATAAAGAACATGCCTGGCTTGCTCGGGTTGGAGCAAAGCGGACGCAGGTTCTCGACGAACGAAGCATCCATCGGCAAGGGTACGACTTCCCAGTTCGCCAGCGTCTCGCTCGCGCCCGATGCATCGTGCAGGACGACAGGATCGACGAGTCCTTTGCGATCGATCATCGCGTGCCCGTAATTCACGCGGCCCATGCCTTCGACGAGTATTTCCAGCACCGCATGTTCGTGCTGCATGGGCAACGCGACCGGTTCGCGCTGCACAGCCTTCAGTGGCAACGCCAGATGCTCCGGCACACTCGCGCGCGACACGGCACCCGCATACTGATCGCCAATACAGACAGTGGCGTAATCGTGAACGTCGCCGATATCCAGCGCACCGCCCGCATAGCGCGCCAGCTTCTTCCGATACAGCACGAAGCCGAATGCCTGGCCATACATTTCGAAGGGCTGCGGCTGCACCGTATCAGCGAGAGGAAGTGCAGCAGGAAGATTGTCCCAGAGCGATGCATAGCGACGCGGCATCAAACGACGAACACCGTTCGAATCGATCACGGGAATCGTTGCGATGGGCGCGGGCACGTTCGGCAAAGGCGTCGACAGATAGCGCTCGATGATGCTGCGGCACTGCATGTAGCGCGCGGTGGCCACGCCTTGCTCGCTAATCGGCGCTGCGTAGTCGTAACTCGTGATGTCGGGCTGATACTCGCCTGTGTCCGCATCCACATTCGCGCCCGCGTAAAAACCAAAGCTCGTTCCGCCGTGAATCACATACAGATTGAACGACAGGTTCTTGCGCATGAACGCATCGAGCGTCGCGGAAAGGTCGACGGATGTGCCCTGAAACGCGGCATCGCCCCAATGCGTGAGCCACCCCGGATAGACTTCGCCCGCCATTGCAGGCACATCATGGAACGCCTTGCGCACCGCTTCGATCTGCGCCGCGTTGCCGTTGCTCAACGCGATTGCACCGCCCGCGACATGCGACTGGTTCTGTTGCAACTGCACGATACCGTCTTCCGTATAGAACGGTCCGTCGATGCCGCCGCGAATCCACAGTTGCCTGAGTTCCTCCAGATACGCGGGATTGCTGTCGAACGATCCAAACTCGTTCTCGATCTGGATCATCAGAATCGGGCCGCCGTTCTGTGCCATCAGCGGCCGCACGCGAGGAATGAGTTCGTCGATATAGCTTTCGACAGCGCGCATATAACGCGGATCGCTCGCGAAATCCGTGCGCAGCCGGATATCCGCGTGCTTCAACAGATACGCCGGAATACCGCCGAGATCCCATTCTGCGCACACATACGGGCCCGGCCTGAATAGCACCCACATGCTTTCCGCGTGGCAAAGACGCACGAACGCTTCGATGTCGCGATTGTCCGTCTGAAAGTCGAACGCGCCCTCGCTCGTCTCGTGATAATTCCACATCACATATAGCGCGATGGAGTTCATCCCCATCGCTTTTGCCATCTGAATGCGGTGCCGCCAGTATTCGACGGGGATGCGCGCCGGATGCAATTCGCCGCTGCGGATCTGAAACGGCTTGCCGTCGAGCAGAAAGCCGTCGCCATTCGGCGCAAAGCTAAAAACGTGCGGAGCGCCCGGTCCGTCGACGCTCGTGCCTTGCATGGATGCGTGCATCGTCATAGGCGCCTTCTTTACGCTCAGACAATTACTCAAACCGAATTGCGCTTTATGCAGGACGCGTAATATTGCCGGATGATTCCGCGCAATTACATTGCCTTTCGTACAGAGAAAAAATTTCTGATCGCCATTATGCTATAACCGGAATGTGAGCCAAATTAGCGATCACTCCGATCTCAAATGCGATATGGCATATTACTATGTCGAACCCGAAGTGGCGGGCGGCCTTGGAAAGCACACGGTTCTGGATTCAAGCGTCCATCCGCCGGCCATCACCCAGCTTCATTACAGAATTATCAATTGGCTGGGCGATGCGCTACTCGAGAGCTTTCCCGCCCTCATCATCACGCGCGACGCAGCCGGCGCGTTGAATCAGGCCAACGCGAGCGGCTATGAATGCCGTGACCTCGAATTAACGGTCAGCGACTCGTTTAGAGAAATCTATCCGGAGCGCACATTGCCGGAATTTCTCTGGCTATCCGTGACAGGCGTGGCGGGACGCAACGATCTCGGCATCGCCGACGATTCGCGCCTCGTGATCTCCGAACGCGTGCTGAATGTGCTGAAGACATTCGGCCTGAATCACGCGATCGTCGAGAACTACTGAAGCGCGGCAAGCGTTTCCCTATTCGTCCGCTAAAACCAAAAGCCCGTCTCATCGACGGGCCCCCGGTTGCCTTTTTTGGAAAAAACGAAGTCGAGCTTTCTTTCGTTAGAAGCGATACCCGACCGATACAAATGAAACGATAGGATTGACGTGAATCTTCGACGTGCTCGTCACCGTGCCTGCGGCTGTCGAATGCGTGGTCAGTGTCGCGCGCGTCGATAGCCACATGTACGACAGCGAGACGCCCGCCGACCAGTGCTTGTCGAAGTTATACGCAAAGCCCGCGTTGATGACGGGCGCGAACGAACTGCTCAGCTTCGCCGTCGTCTGACCTTCGAGCGCAGTGCCGTACGTCGACGAATAGAGGAATGCGCCGCTCGACATCGCCGAACTCAGCTTGACGCCGCTGTACCAGACGTACGCCGCGCCCGCGCCGAGATACGGACGGAAATGGCTTTGTGCGTCGTTGAAATAGTATTTCAGCAACAGCGTCGGGCTCCATTCGTACGCCTTGCCCAACTCGCCGAGCCCTGCGAGCGTGCCCGTTCCCGACAGCGTGAATTTCGGCGGCACGCCGAACACACCTTCGACCGCGATGTGATCGGTGACGAAGTACGTCGCCGTGAAGCCGACGGTATCGGCGCCGTCGATCGTCGCGCCCGAGCCGCTCGCGGTCGTCGACGTGCCGAGCGCGTTGATGCTGAACGGCTGGCTCGACACCTGCGGCGCCAGATGAAACCAGCCGACGTTCGCAACGAAACTGCCTGCGCTCTGTGCATGCGCAGCCGTGCCCGTCAACAGCGCGGCTGCCATGGCAATGGCCCGGTATGGCCTCATCGTCTCCTCCGTTGTTGTGTTGATCTGGAGGCGATTCTATGCGCACGACCGTTCGAATCGATACGACGAGTCTGGTGAGTGATCTCTGGAAATTGGTAAGGATTTACCGCGCCAGGTCAGGCGGCTAGCCCGCCAGCTCGCGATGCAACGCCAGATATTCCTGCGACAGCTTGTGCTTCGGATCGAGATGAATTACAGGCTTCGCATGCTGATGCGACTCGCGGATCTTCACCGACGACGACAGCCGCGCACCGAGCACCGGCAGCCCTTCGCTCACGAGTTCATCGACGAGTTGCTGCGGCAGGCTCGCGCGCGGCTGGAACTGGTTGATCACGATCCCTTCGACATGCAGCGCATCGTTGTGGTCCTGCTGGATCTCTTTCACGTTATCGAGCAGCGTGTAGAGCGCGCGGCGCGAGAAGTCGTCGCAGTCGAATGGAATCAGACAACGCTCGACGGCGATCAGCGCGGAACGCGTGTAGAAATTCAGCGCGGGCGGCGTGTCGATGTAGATCGCGTCGTACATGTCCAGCTCGTTGAGCGCATCGCGCAGCTTGTAGATCTTGTAGCGCGATTCGAGCTTGCCATGCAGCGTATCGAGGTCCGCGTGCGCGGGCATGATGTCGAGGTTCTCGAACGGCGTCGGATGGATGAAAGACGTGACGTCGATCGGTTTGAAGCTGAACGTCAGCGCCGTTTCGAAGAAACCCGCCACCGTGGGATGCACCTCGCTGGCGCGTGAACCAAGCAGATACTGGCTTGAATTGCCTTGCGCATCCAGATCGATGACGAGCGTACGCAAGCCTTCGCTGGCGCTGATGGCCGCGAGATTGCACACGATCGTCGATTTACCGACACCACCTTTCTGATTGAATACGACACGCCGCATGTGTCCCCTCTTCGCTTTCGATCTGCCATAAAAACCAGCAGCATACATCAGCCATATTACCGGGTGAGGTACGCCAGAATCGCATGCAACACCCGTATTCGTACGACTCGAATTCATCGGCTAGAATCGTTTCACGTGCATCCGGTCGCACGGCGCCCACGCAAACCGGGCGGGCATTCTCGATGCTCCGTGTGTGCTGTTTGTGCACAACTCTTGTGGAGGTCAAGATGAAAGCAGACGAAAGGGGTGACGTGCGCGCCTTCGTGCAGACAGCCGAACAGGCGGGCGACTACGTGTGGGTGATTGCACTCGTCGATTTCGGTGCGCGCGAAGTGAAACGCACGATCGTTTCCGACGAAACCTACAAGAACCGCGCGGCCGCGAAAGACGCCGGCGAAGCACGCCTGAAAGCGCTCGAAGAAGACCGGCACGCGCACGCCTAGCCTCGCCGGTCCCGCCCGCTACAGCGGGCATAGACAAGTCCCGACGACCTGTTCGAAGCCGGCAGCGGCTTCGACGGTTCGTCGAATCGCGGATTCATCAGATTCACGACGAGTGACGGGCATCGGGCATGTCGCTGATTACGTTCTGCATTCGCCTCGCGCTTGCGGCCTATGTGGTCGCGCTGGTCGCGCTCTACTTCATGCAGGACAGGATGTTGTTGCCCGCGTCGCCGGATGTCGCCGGTTCGCTCGTGGGGCATCATGCCGCCTATGACGTCGAACGGTGGCAAGCGGACGGTGAATACGCCGGATATCTCGTCACGCCCGCCGCCGCGCCGCGCGGCACGTTCCTCGTCTTTCACGGCAACGCGGAAACGGCGGAGAACAAGTTGCCCGTCGCCGGGATTTTCGTGCGCGACGGTTATCGCGTTGTCGTGGTCGAGTATCCCGGCCAGGGAAACCGCGAGGGCAAGCGCACGATGCTCGCGGCGCTGGCTGCATCGCGGGAAGCGCTCGTCGCGGCGCGTGCGCAATGGCCTGGGCCTCTGTATCTGGTCGGCGAATCGCTGGGCGCGGGCATGGCCGCGCAGGCCATCGCAGGCAATGAAAAGAGCGTGGCGGGCGTCGCGCTCATCACGCCGTGGGACTCGCTCGCGAGCGTGGCATCGACGAAGTATCCGATCTTCCCCGTGCGCTGGATGCTGCACGATCCATTCGATTCCGTCGCGGCGCTCGCACGCTATGACGGGCCGCTTGTCGTGATCGGCGCGCAGCAGGACACGCTGATTCCCATCGTCCACGCGCAACGGCTTGCGGGCACGCATCCCGGCGCGCACCTGATGCTGTTGCCCGACGCGAATCACGAAGACTGGTTCGGCGCGATGAATAACGCACACTGGCAGCAGGTGCTGCGCTGGATGCAGGCAGACTGAGCGGCTTGCGCGGTCCTTGTCAGACGCTCCACGCGGCGCGCACGCGCTCACGGATATCGACGAGACGGGCAACCCGTTCGTTGGCGAACACGAAGCGCAGATAACGTTCCGCTTGCGGGCCCCAGCCGTTCATCGGCGTGGCGGCGACTTCGCCTTTTTCCAGCAGAAGACGCGATGCATCGGGCGGCGCGAAGCCGAGTTGCGTCGTATCGATCAGCAGCGACCAACCGCCATCGGGCCGCACGAGCGGCAAATCGTGCAGTGCCTCCAGCAGAAAATCGCGCCGCGCCTGCCATTCGGCGACGCTTTGCGCAACGCCATCGTCCGCACACGTGAGCGCGGCGGTCGCGCCCGGCATGCCGATGCCGACCTGACAGACCACGTTCGACAGACTCGTGAGCCGCACGTCGTTCATGATCCGCTCGGGCCCGACGATCCAGCCGACACGCCAGCCGATCATCCGGTATTCCTTCGACACCGAGCCCACCGTGAACGTGCGCTCGCGCATGTCCGGCAGCGACGCGGGATGAATCACGCTGCGTCCGTCGAACAGGATGCGCTCCATCGCCGCGTCGTAGACGAGCCATGCGCTCGAGCGTCGGCAATGATCGGTGATCGCCTGCCATTCGGTTGCGTTGGCGACGAAGCCGCTCGGCATCGACGGCGACATGATGAGGAACGCGCGCGTGCGCGGACTCACTGCGTTCGCGAGGGAATCGACGTCGAGCCGCCAGCCGTCGGCGGAAGGCACGAGCCGCGCGAACTTCGGCACGCCGCCCGCCAGCAGCACGCGATTGATGAGACCCGCGTAAGTGGGATCCGTGAGCACGACTTCGTCGCCGGGTTCGAGGATCGACAGCAACACATTGAGGATGCCCGCAAGGCCGCCCGCCGAAACGATGCACTCGCTGCTTGCGTCGTAGTCGAAACCCGTCGACTGCTTCATTCGCGCGACGACGGCCTGACGTAATGCAGTTTGCCCTGTGAACGGCAGATAGCTGTTCGCGTCGTCGTCGTCGACGGCTTCGTGCGTGCGCCTTATTGCTTTGGCGGGCGGTCGCAGATCGGTGTCGAGATTCTCGAGGCGCAGGATGTTGCGGTTATGCGTTGCGTCGGCGGCATCGCCCATTCTGTCGACGCCGATGCCCGGGATGTTGCGCAAACGGGAGACTGTCACAGTGCCCTCCTCGCACGAAGCACGCCGCCTGCAGAAGCGGACATGCGAGGCATCATACTAGCGCAACGATGGCTACTCGCCGCGCCGCGTCACCAGTTCATTCCGGATCAGCGCGTGCAGGTCTTCGGCGCTCGGCTGCGTGCCCCAACGGCTCGCGCCCGCTACCGATGCAATCGCGAACCAGGAATGCGGCGGGAACCACTCCTGTACCACCATGCCTTCCTGCCTGAGGCACAACTGTCCCGTGAGTTCGCTGTATTCGGCCGACATCGATCTGCCGTTCGCCTGCACCGTCACGCACGTGCCCTTCGACGACGGCTGTTCCTCGACATGCACGATCACGTCGTCGTCGAGCGGTTGTTCGTAGGCGGCCGTCATGATGCGCTGCGTCCTGCGGAAAACGTCGCGCCGCATCGCGCGCCAAACATCGTCAAGCCGGTTATTGCTTTCATGAGGCTCTCCCTGTTTCGTTTATGGAGAGACACTTTATGCAACTCGCAAAACGAAGATGTGTGCGTGTGTAAGCAAACGTGAATTCGATCGCGTGATCGACGGTGTGACCGCGGAAAAGTGTAACGCCCGCATTGATTTCCGTTTTTGCGTATCACGGCTACAACACTCGCGCTTCCACACGAATGCCGACGTGTGATGAAAAGAGGTGAATGTCAATCGTCTATCAGATCGACGCCATGGCGTTTTACCACTCGATCGATGGCTTATCCATCCGTACACATCGCGGCGGCGCTGTCACAGCGGGGTAACAGGTTTGGGCCTATCGTGTTGCCCGGAATGACGCTTCCTTCCCGTTCCTTTCCAGCATCGACGCGCCCGCGCCGTTGCGTCTGCGTGCGTCGTCTGCCTTCCACCGCGAGAACAAACGACATGTCGAACAAGAACACCCCCGATACAACGCCGGTCGAACCGGCCGACTCGCCCTCCAGCACGAACACGCAGTCCGCCACCTTCTCGCGCCGCGGCTTTCTGAAGCTCGCGGGCGCATCGGGATTTGCCACGGCGGCAGGCACTTTCGCCGGCGCCGCCAAAGCCGATCCTTCGACACCCGACGGCACGCCCGAGCAGGTGCATCTGACATGGGGCGAAGATCCCACGAACGAAGTGGTCGTATCGTGGGGATCGGCGGCGGCCGCCACCAATCCGCGCGTGCGCTTCGGCGCGGGCAGCGATCGCAAGGAAACGGTCCACGCCGTGCAGCGCACGTACACGGACGGCCTGAACGGCGAGGTGGTGTTCACGTATCACGCGCGGCTGCATGGCCTCAAGGCCGCGACGACGTACCAGTACGAAGTCACGGCCGACAACGACAGCAACATGGGCTCGCCGTTTTCCGCATCGTTCAAGACTGCGCCGCACGGCCGCACGCCGTTCCGCTTCACGAGCTACGGAGACCTCGCCACGCCGAACACGAACTGGGTGCTGTCGTCGCCGCAAAGCAAATTCGCGGTGCAGGCCGTCGAGCGTTTTCAGCCGCTCTTTCACCTGCTGAATGGCGACCTCTGCTATGCGAACCTGAACCCGGGGCAACAGCCGGCCGTGTGGCGCGACTTCGGTAACAACGCGCAGACGTCGGCGGCGAATCGTCCGTGGATGCCGTGCCCCGGCAATCACGAAATCGAATTCAACAACGGCGCACAAGGCTTCGATTCGTATCTTACGCGCTACACGCTGCCGCACAACGGCACGCGTTTTCCGGGCCGCTGGTACAGTTTCCGCGTGAGTTCCGTGCTGTTCATTTCGCTCGATGCCGACGATGTCGTGTATCAGGACGGCGCTGCATTCGTCGCGGGCCCGTCGCCGCTCGTGCCCGCTGCGAGCACGGGCCACGCGCCTATTCCGGCGGGCACGTCGTTCTATGTGCGCGGGTACAGCGACGGCGAGCAGACGCGCTGGCTCGAAAAGACGCTGCGCCATGCGGAAGACGATGACGATATCGAATGGATCGTCGTGCAGATGCACCAGGACGCGCTGACTTCATCGAAGACGGGCAACGGTTCGGACAAGGGTATCCGCGAAGCGTGGCTGCCGCTGTTCGACCGTTATGGCGTCGATCTCGTGCTGTGCGGCCACGATCACGACTACGAGCGCAGCTATCCGGTGCGAGGCTGCAATCATCACGCGGGGATCGATGCGACGACGGGCGAGAAAGTCGACACGCTGCAACCGAAGCCCGCTGCGCATCCGCATGCGACCAACGGCAATACGTTCGATACGAGCCACGGCACGATCCACCTGATTCTCGGCGGCGGCGGCACGAGCGCGCCGCTCGACGTGTATGGCGTCGATACGGGCAACGGCAACGTGCAGGCGAAGGTGTTCACAAAGCCGAATCGGCCGATTCCGGGCACGACGGCGGGCACGTTCACGCGCGCCGGCGCCGATGCACTGGAAGATGCGATCTGGTCGGCGCAACGCGATACGGGTACGGGTTACGGCATCGCCGTGTTCGACTACGACCCGGGTTCGCACGGCGGCAAGACAACGATCACGATGAACTACTATCACGCGCCCGGTGCGGATACGACACCGACGTCCACGTATGAGCTGTTCGAGACGATCGTGCTGGAGAAGCCGCGCCGACGTTGATAGAGTCCATGCATTGTTGCCGCGATAACGCGCGGGTTATCGCGGCAACCGGCACATCCACGCGCCGATGGACCGAACGTTCTTCCGTTCAATCCTGCTGCGGCTCCTTCACTTCTCCGCGCCGATAGTCGTCACAGGTTTCCATTTCATCGACTTGACCTGATAGAGCGTCGAAGTCGGATTGTTCAGATCCCCGTATTTATCGAACGAGATATGCCCGGTGATGCCGTTGTATTGCATCGTGCGAAGCGTTTGCATGAACACAGCAGGCTTGACTGAATTCGCCTGCTTCATGGCGGTGATGGCGAGCCACGCACAGTCATAGGCGAACGGCGCGTAAGTCAACGTATCCGCACCGAATCGCTTCTTGAACTTGTCCGCAAACGCGCGGCCTTCGGGCAATGAATCGACGGGCCGTCCATATTCCCAGGCCATTGCGCCTTCCGCCGCATTTCCCGCCGAACCGATAAAGACGCTATCGGCGATCCCGCCGCTGCCGACGAACTGCGCGTGGATGCCCAACTGCTTCATGCGCTTGACGAGCAGACCCGCCTGCCCATCCAGCCCGCCGAAATACAGAAGATCTGCGTTGGCCGCCTTTATGTTCGTCAATTGTGCGTTGAACTCGACAGCTTTGTCGTTGGTATATTCCTCGGCCACGATCTGCCCGCCGGCCGCTTGCGCGGCCTTCTTGAATTCTTCGACTGCACCTTGTCCGAATGCGGTCCGGTCGTCCATCACCGCGATCCGCTTCGCTTTCGTGACCTTCACAGCATACGTGCCGGCATTGCCAGAGTTCTGAGTATCGGTCGCAATGATGCGGAACACGTTGTTCAAGCCCTGACGCGTGATGGCCGGATTCGTCGCCGCGGGATCGATGAGCGGGATGCCCGCACGCGCAAAAATCGGCGAGGAAGGAAGCGCGACGCCCGAGTTGTAATAACCGACCACGACGACCACGCCATCGTCGACGAGCTTCTGCGCCACCTGAACACCTACGCGCGGATCGCCCTGATCGTCGACGGATGCAAGCTCGAACTGCACCGGCTGTCCACCGATGCTCAGATGTTGCGCGTTCGCCTCTTCCACAGCGAGACGCACGCCGTTTTCAATGTCCTTGCCATTAGCTGCGCCCAGGCCGGTGAGCGGCGCAGACACGCCGATCTTGACGGCTTGCTGTGCACTGGCGACGAGCGGAGCAATGCAGAGTGCTGATGCTGCGACGAACGAAAGAAACGTTTTCATGGCAGGGCACCTCATCGAGAGAATCCCACACGTTCGAGCCGGCTGTTTCCAGATCACCTTGTCCGGGAGATCATTTTGCGTCAAATCCCCTGTCCTGCTCCTGCGGGAAAATACTGATCTGCTGCGTTAAAGAACCTCGATTTGAGACCGCTGATGGCTGTTGACCTGCCCGACATGACGCAAGAGCATTCTGGCTGACAGCCAGATTCCGACGAGCGAAAGCAACATGCCCGCCGTCTGTGTCAACGGCGGTATTGTGTGCTTGTACAAGCAGACGTAAAGAATCCCGAAGACCGTTTCAAGAACGACGAGTTGGCCCACCAGTCCCATCGGCAACTCGTGTGACGCACGATTGAAAAGCGCCGTTGCAAGCCATGAGGTTCCCACGCCGAGGCTTAGGGTAACCACTGCGAAAAGCGGCCGGTTAGTGCCACAATGAACTAGCACCAGTATGCAAGCCGATTCCGGTTGCGGAGGCGGACATGATTCACATCGCAAATGCGGCAGCTCCGACGACGGTGAAGGGAATCCTCGCATCCCGGTTCTTCCGGCATGTCGTGTCGGTTCTCGTTGGCTCGATGTTAGCGGTAAGTTCGGTACTGGCTCAGCCTCCTTCGTTCGACTCGTTTCCCGTCCCCTCCGGCAGCGCACCGCACGATGTCGCGCCAGAGCCTGGCGGCGCCGTCTGGTACACCGCGCAGGCGCAAGGCGCAGTCGGAAGGTTGGACCCGCGCACCGGCAAGACCGAGCGGATCCCTCTCGGCAACGGATCGGCCCCGCATGGCGTAATCGTCGGTCCGGATGGCGCAGCATGGATTACCGATGGCGGGCTGAACGCAATCGTACGCGTCGATCCGAAGACACTCGCTGTCGCGCGTTTCCCGTTGCCCCCAGATCGGCCGAACGCCAACCTGAATACGGCCGTTTTCGATAAACGCGGGCACCTGTGGTTTACCGGACAAGCCGGAATCTATGGTGAGCTCGACCCGGGAAGCGGCAGCATGCGCGTGTTCGATGCACCGCGCGGGCCGGGTGCCTATGGAATCTGTGTCACCCCTGACGGCAGCTTGTACTTTGCTTCACTGGCTGGCAGCTACCTCGGCCGCATCGATCCCGTGAGCGGCGCGGCGCAAGTCATCGAGCCGCCGACACCGGAACAGGGCGCGCGCCGCGTATGGTCCGATTCAAAAGGACGCGTCTGGATCAGCGAGTGGAACGCAGGAAAGGTGGGCGTATTCGACCCGGCGGCGCATCGGTGGCGCGAATGGAAACTGCCGGGCTCCGATCCGCATGTGTATGCGATATTCGTCGACGACAAAGACATCGTCTGGCTCAGCGAATGGAGCACTAATGCGCTAGTGCGCTTCGACCCGAAAACGGAACGATTCGAGACGTTTGCACTGCCGCGCCCGCACGCGAACGTCCGCCAGATGATGGGTCGGCCGGGAGAAGTCTGGTTGTCCGAGTCCGGCACGGATCACTTGCTGCGCTATCGGTCCGGCGCAGCGGTTGTCGGCAGCAAGTGACACCCTGGTGACCGTTACTGTCTCCAGGCAACGCCATGACAGAGGATTCCGATCGCGACAAACTGAAGGGCCCTGGTGGCATGACGCCGCGCCAGAAGAACGAACAGAAGCGGAAGTCCGCCCCCACACACAATTCGCCTGTGCCTAAAAATCGATGGCAGCGCTGGGTACGATACGTATGGGGACGAAGCGGACGACGCTAGCTTAAGGCGTGGTGGCGACACTTCTCAAGCGCGCTATCTCGTCGACGAAGGTCACCCTTCGTGCCCTGGTGCATGTATCGACGATCAGCCCGTCAGGCGCTTCAGCATCGATGACGAGCGCGCTATCTGACTTGCGGAACTGCGTGTTCGCAACTGCTACCCGATCCGCGAGAACAGGCGTGCCGTGATTGGCTATCGACAGAAGGTTCTCGCATTTCAGCGGCGACGAATGAATCGTCAGTGTCGACTGTGCAAGCGCGACCGATGATGCGCATAGCGTGCATAGGGTCACGATCATCGAAAGGGATCGCATGATCTCGTCTCCTTATCGAAAGTTAAGTTCAGCATCGATGCCTGCTACGCTTCGCCATGTTCATCGGCACCGATCACAAGGTTCTCCGCGCTCGCGTAGCGGTACCGCGGCACGTCGAGATTTTGCGGCGCAGGCTTGTCCTTGAACACGCGTCCCGCCAGATCATAGGTCGAGCCGTGACACGGACAGAGAAATCCGCCGGGCCAGTCATCAGGCAGATTGGGTTGCGGACCCGGCTGAAATCGCGGGCTCGGCGTGCATCCCAAATGCGTGCACACGCCCACCACCACGAGCAGGTTCTTACGATCCGCGCGCGAACGGTACTCATTGTTGCAGTATGCCGCCAGCGGCATCGAAAACGGCCGAGTGCTATCGGGATCCGCGACAAACGGATCGGCGGTACGCACAGCGGCGAGCATGGCGTCCGTCCGGTTGACGATGAAGATGGGCTTGCCGCGCCAGGCCACCGTCATCATGTCGCCGGGCCGAAGATGACTGATGTCGATCGTGACGGGCGCGCCTGCGGCCAGCGCGGACGCAGACGGCCTGAGAGAATCGGCGAACGGCGTCACGACTGCGACGCCCGCAATGCCGCCTGCTACCGTTGTCGCGATCAGCCATCGGCGTCGTGCCTCGTCGCAAGTCGAGTCTGCGATAGTGAAGGAGTTCATGGCGATCTCCATTCGTGAAGATGAGAGTTTCGATGACGCGGCATCGCCTTTCGCGCGCGCGGCGTCTTCATGATTTCAATCTAGGCAGGGGGGATTAAACGAGGCTTAAACCGCGTGGAAATGCGTGTGGGGCTCGAACGAATCGGGAATGGATGAACGAGCCGAGGTCGTAGATATCGACCGTTCAAGTGGGATACCTATCCGGCTGCCCCCATCGCTTCACGGAACAGCGTGACGCGATTTCTGCCCGCGCGTTTGGCGTTGTAGAGTGCCCTATCCGCTGCATGCACGAGCGCGCTGACCTCGTTTTCGCGATCAGCCTGGAGGCTTGCGGCACCGACACTCGCCGTGACATGCCCATAGGGGCTTGCGCCATGTTCGATCTGCAAGTCGCTGATCTGACGGCGGATCGATTCGGCCATCGACATCGCGCCTGCTTCATCCGTATCGGGCAGCACGACAACGAACTCCTCACCGCCGTAACGCGCCGCGCTGTCTCCTGGCCGGCGGATACTGCCACTGATGCAGCGGGCGACGGCCGCGAGCGTCTCGTCACCCGCCTGGTGGCCATAGGTATCGTTATAAGCCTTGAAACAGTCGATATCGATGAAGAGCAGCGAGAACGCGTGGCGGGTGCGACGAGCGCGGCGCCATTCGTGTTCGAGAATCTCTCCGAGCGTTCGGCGATTATGGAGTCCCGTCAGCCCGTCGGTGCGTGCCAGCATCCGCAATTCCGACTCGGCGCGCATCCGGCTGCGCTGCTGGATTCCAAGCAGAACAGAAAGGACCACAAAAGCGGCACCGAATGCCGCCATGACCGAGCCGATCCTGATTGCACGCGCCCGCCACGCCGCATAGATGTCCTTCTCGGCCTCGGCGACCATGACGATGAGCGGAAGGCCCGGGAAGTTCCTGAACGCGTAAAGGCGCCGTACGCTATCGATCGACGAAGTTTCGGAGAAGCTTCCCTCAGGCGCGGCACGAAAATTCCGGAACGTGCTCGCCTGGCTGATATCGCGGCCGATGATCTTTGCATCGTACGGCTGACGCATGATCATGATGCCATTGCGGCCAATCAGCGAGATTGCACCGTGTGGTCCCAGTGAGAGGCCACCCAGCAGGGTCTGGAAATAGTTCAGGTCGACGGCAATCACGACGATACCGGCAAACGAGCCATCCGGATTCGAGATGCGCCGGCTCAGCGCAATGCTCGGCGAACCGTCACGTAACCTGGATTGATAGGGATCGCTGACATAGAGGCCGACATTCGGGTTGTCCCGATGGACGGTGAAGTACGGGCGGTCAGCGAAGTTGCCCGAGCGGTGGGTGTCGCTCGCCGCATCCAGGACGATATTGCCAGAAGCATCGATCACCAGCATCGCCGCGAGATATCTCGCAGTGGCCGCCCGGTCGAACAGCGCCAGGCGCTGCAGATGAGCGGAGGAACCGCGGACTTCCGGGTCGCGCAAGCCTTCGATGACTGCCTGCATCGACAGATCATAAAGCTCGAAATTGCGCTCGATGTCCCGTTCGGCCAGCAAGGCCAGATTGCGCGAGGTCTCCCGTGCGCGGTTCAACGCGTCGACGCGAGCCTGATACAGAATGGCCCCGCAGATGCCCAGCATTCCGAGCGCGATCACCAGACCTGCACAGAAGAGCGCGTGTGGTCCAGTCAAGCTCAGCCGGAACGGACCGAATCGTCGTCGCCTCCGGAAGTCGTCTCCTTTCACCATACTTACTTTGCAGTTTGGCTAGTGTTTGTCGGGATAGGTCAGGTCCGCAACATACCATATGCGAATCGTTGCGCTACAGACCGATCACCCGCGAAACGCGCGTGGACTGAAGCGACCCTGCTGGCCTGCGCGGCGCGCAGCATCGATCAAAGCCACGCAAGCGGGCGAGTCGGAGCGGGGAAACGCGTAGAAACGTACCACCGGCAAGGCAGGCAATCCTTCTTTGCGACCCAGCACGCGCAGGCCTTCGATTCGCTGGCTATCGGCGATGACCGTAGCCGCGAAACCGGATCTCGCCGCCGACAGGCAGCCCGCCATGCTGCTGCTCTCGAACACCAGACGCCACGCGCGACCTGCCTTGTTGAGTGCCGTGATCGCCGACTCCCGATAGATGCAGGGATCGGGAAAGACGGCGAGCGGCAACGGCTGGTCAGGATCCAGAGGTTCGTTTTGCGCGTACGCCCAGACTAGCGGCTCCTCCCACAGCAACTCGCCGCCTTTTCCGACACGGCTGCATTGCTTGCCGAACACGAGATCGAGACGACCGCGCTCCTGCTGGCGCAACAGATCGGCCGTGATGCCGACTTTCAGATCGATCGTCGCCTCGGGATGCCGCTGTCGAAAACGCTGCAAGACCTGTGGCAGCCACGTGCCGGCAAAATCTTCGGATGCGCCGACTCGCAGCAGCCCACGCAGCGGCGTGCCACGCAGCTTCGCGCGAACTTCGCGTTCCAGATCCAGAATGTTACGGCCGTACGCATACAACGTGTCGCCCGCCTCCGTCAGCTCCAGGTGCCGCGTGGTGCGTGTCAGCAGGCCGACCCCGACGATCTGTTCCAGGCGCTTCACATGTCCGCTCACAGCCGAGGGAGTCAGCGCCAGACGCTCGGCAGCCGTGGCAAAGCTGCCGCTGTCCACGATTTCCAGAAAAGTGCGCAGCAATACGGTATCGAGCGGAACACCGTCGGCAGTGGGCAGAATGTCCATCAATTCACTCAACACGAATAATCACCAATAGTTAGCGATTATTCACCAATCGCGATGAGGCGTCGAGCTATCGTAGAACCCTTGTTTGCACGAGGAAAACCATGAACACCTACCAATACGCCGCCACCGGGCGGCTCGACATTGCCTATCTCGAATGGAACCCGCAAGGAGCGCGCACGGCGGTGCTAGTGCATGGCTGGCCGGATAGTCCGCAAAGCTGGAAAAGCGTGGCGCCCATTCTGGCCGGATCGGGTTACCGCGTGCTCGCGCCGGCACTGCGGGGCTTCGCGCCCACCCGGTTCCGCGATACGACCACGCCCCGCAGCGGTCAGTTATCCGCGCTGGGCCGCGACCTTCTGGATTTCATCGACGTGCTGGGCATCGAGCAGCCGATTCTGGTCGGCCATGATTGGGGAGCACGCGCGGTTGCCAATGCGTGCGGCCTGCGCGACGGCGTGGCTTCACATCTTGTGATGCTATCGGTGGGATACGGCACCAATGATCCGAACCAGCTGCTAACGCTGCAGCAGGTGCGCAATTACTGGTACCACTGGTTCATGGCCACGCCGCGGGGCGCAAGCGTGGTGCGGGACGAACGCACGACCTTCGCCCGCCAGATGTGGGATACGTGGGCGCCGGCAGGCTGGTATTCGCCGGGAGATTTCGACGAAGCAGCGCAGGCATTCGAAGGCGACGACTGGGCCGAAATCGTGCTCCACTCCTACCGTCACCGTTGGGGCTTCGTTGACGGCGATCCTGCCTATGCCGGGGATGAAGCGCGGCTGAATCCCGCACCGCGACTATCGCTCGCAACGCTGGTGCTGCACGGTAGTGCCGACACCTGCAACCATCCCGATAGTTCCAGCGGACGAGAGTCGTACTTCCTCGGGCGCTATGAGCGGCAGGTACTCGATGGCGTAGGTCACTTCCCGCAGCGCGAAGCGCCGCAGGATGTCGCCGATGCCATTCTTCGGTTCTGCCGATAAGCTCGTTTTACGCGCTACTCACCCACGGGAATAGACGAGCCATTCCTCGCTAACGGCGAAACCCATCGACTCATACACCTTGCGCCCTGCCGGGGTGCAGTGCAAAAGCGCCGTATGAGCCCCAGCGGCGAATCCGGCATTCAATACTGCCTGCGTCGCCGCCCGGGCATAACCCCGTCGTCGATACTCGGGAACGGTCGACACATTGAATACCGCCACGTGACCGTTCCGCACAACACCAAACGATGTGGCAACAGGAACTTCCGCGCATTCGACGACAAACGCTGTCATTCCCGTAGCCCCGAGTATTGCCGGTGCACTCAGGCGTCGGAATACATGCTCCGGAGCCTCATAGCCGGCAGCGAGTGTGCTGTTATATAGCTCGCTGTCCGATTCGCTTAACTGCCTGACGACAACTCGCTCATCTTCGAACAGAAGGTCTTTAATGGCTTCCAGCCTCGTGGTCATAAACGGCAAATTCGTACATTGCGTCAACCCGTACTCGCTGGCTAACCCGGCGATCGAAGTACTTTCGGCTCCTTCACCGCGTGTCTGGATACTCCAGGGCAATTCGCAAGCCTGGAACTTCTGAGCGAAGGCGCGGAACTCCTCGACGTCGGGCTTGCGGCGCTTGCCGATGACGCCATTGAGTACCGCAACGGGCACACCCGTATAGATCGTCTTCGATCCCTGCAAGCCGCTCTCGACGAATCCTACGTCCTGCAAGCGACAAAATGCGTCGATCGCCTCATGCCACGCTGAGACAGCGGCTTCCAGTTCAATAGCGGATGAGTTCATTCTGTTCCTTCAAATAAGGTCATTGCTGTCAGATGACAACACGTGAAGATCCGCTTTATTCCGTCCACGTCCGCAATCGCAACGCAGTTGTACAAATAGTCCCTCTCCAGACACATTCCAGATACATCGCACGGATGTAATGCGCTTATGCGCTGAGATATGGAGAGCTACGTCCGATGAGCGGTGCTGACCTGTCTAGCCTGATTCCGGAGATGCTTCCGCGATTGTGGGCGTTCGCGTTTCGCCTCACAGGCGATCAGCACGACGCCGAGGATCTCGTGCAGCGCGGATGTCTGCGCGCGCTCGAGCGTGCGCATCAACTCCAAGCCGGCACGGCTCCTTTGAGCTGGATGTTCTCGATCATCCATTCCATCTGGAACAACGAGCTACGCGCGCGCAGTATACGCAGGCGGTCAAGCTTCGAATGGGACGAGAACTTCCTTGAAAATCTCGCCGATCCCGTCGACAACGATCCCGAAACCCGGCTCATGCACGCGCAGATCATCGGCGCAATCGAGCAACTGCCCGAGGCGCAACGCGTCGTCGTTCTGCTCATCGCGGTAGAGGGTATGACGTATCGGGAAGCCGCCGACGTGCTCGACGTGCCGATAGGCACCGTCATGAGCCGCCTGTCGCGAGCGCGGCAAGCATTGGGTTCGATGATCGGCACAGAACCTGACCTGCAATCCGCCAGGATGCAAAAGGATTCGCTCGCATGATCGACGACGCCCAACTTCTTGCCTACGTAGACGGCGAACTGTCTGCCGAAGACTGTGATGCAGTGAAAGTCGCGTTGAGCCAGTCGGTTGGCGCGCGGGCAAAGGTCGAGTTACTGCGCGCATCGCGTGTCGACTACGCGGCGGCGTTTGCGTCGCGACCGCTGCCTCCCGTGCCGGAATCGCTGCGGCAGAGCATTGATGATCTGATCCGCACACACCGGATCCAGTCCGGCGCATATCACACGGCACCGCAACCAGAACGTGCCCGGCACGCGCATGCCCGCCGCGGCATTCCTCCATGGCTGGCGGCCGCGTGCGCCGCCAGTGCTTTTGCGTGCGGCGTGCTGATCCGTCCGGGCGTGCCTGCCGCCGGCAGCACGCAAACAGCCGCAAATCCAGATGTTTCGCCGTGGGTGACGGCTGCCATCGCCTATCAGAAGCTCTTTACGCGCGAGACGGTGGCCTATGTCAAAGACGATGCAGCGACCCTCAGAAAGATCGTCAGCGACATACGCGAGCACGATCACCTGCCGTTGCGTATTCCCGATCTCAGCAGTGCCGGACTTACGTTCAAGGCAGTGCAGCGCTTGCGGTTCGACGATAAACCGCTCCTGCAAATCGTCTATCTTCCGAAAAGCGGTCCGCCCGTTGCGCTATGCGTGACAAAAGATTCGCGACCCGATCATCCCGTAGGCATGCGCGCTGTCGATACCTTCGACGTTGCAATGTGGCGGCAAGCCGAATTGAGTTATGCGCTGATCGGCAACCCTCAAGACGTAAATCTCGCGGCACTCGCCAACCGGATTTCAAACTCTGACGTAACACCGCTTTTCTAGGCGGATCATCGCGCCCACCAATTGCACGGCGTCACCGACAATGGCGAAGAGCGTGCTCCCGCAGGAACACGCTTCCTTGCTACCTCATGGATCTAAGGGGCAAAACGGGTAAACACATAGTCGTGATTCTTCGCGCGCGCATCATGGCAAGCGAAACATGTTTCGTGCTGCGCCTTGTCGGTTGGGACTCCGTTAATGAATCGACCGAAGCCCCATCCGCCTGTCGACGCGTAACGTTTCGAGTCCTTGACCATGACCTGCACGGTGGTTGGCGTACCCGGCACTGTCGCCGACGGGAAGACATCGGACTGCTTCTTCTTGTAGGCAAGCTTCACGAGGATCGTGCCATCCGGAAACGGCAGCGTCGAGCTCTCGATCGCCTTGACTGCGAGCGGATTGCCCAGCACCACCCGGAGTTCATCGAGAGGAGCGGCCTCTTCGGCCGGCGCGATCATTTCCCATTTGCGATATCCGGGTGGAATCGTGACGCCATAGATCGGCGAGGCTAGCGGCTTCGGCTCTTCCGCAAAGACATCGAGGATGCCCGACACGGAAAACAGTAGCGCACCCGCCAACAGGCTGCGCGATACGAGAGTACGAGACATGACAATTCTCCCGGGTCACAGGTGCATGACCTGCAGCATCGCTTCCGTAAATGCCTTAGGCGCCTCCTGGGGCAAGTTATGCCCCACACCGCCCGCGATGGTCTTGTGCAGATACTTGCCCGTAAATTTATCCGCGTAGACAGCAGGCGCCGGATGAGGTGCTCCGTTCGCATCGCCTTCCAGCGTGATGGTAGGAACCGCGATAGTCGGGCCCGTGGCGAGACGCTTTTCGAAGTCGTCGTACTTCGCTTCGCCTTGGGCCAGGCCGAGACGCCAGCGGTAATTGTGGATTACCACGGCAACGTGGTCCGGGTTCCGGAACGAGGCCGCTGTGCGCTCGAAGGTCGCGTCGTCGAACTTCCATTTCGGCGACGCGAGATGCCAGATCAGTTTATTGAAAGCGTCGCAATTCTCGGTATAGCCGAGTTCGCCCCGCGCCGTCGCGAAGTAATACTGATACCACCACGCGAGTTCGGCCTGCGGCGGCAACGGCTTCGTGTTTGCCGCCTGACTGCCGATCAGATAACCGCTCACGGAGACCAGCGCCTTGACGCGCTCCGGCCACAGCACCGCGATCGTATCGGCGGTTCGCGCGCCCCAGTCGAATCCGCCAAGCGTGGCCTGCTCGATCTTCAGTGCGTCCATCAACGCGAGGATATCGACCGCGGTGACAACCTGCTGGCCGTTGCGAGGCGTTTCGGCAGAAAGAAAACGCGTCGGACCAAAGCCGCGCAGATACGGCACGATCACGCGATATCCGGCCGATGCGAGCCGTGGCGCGACGTCAACGTAGCTATAGATATCGTACGGCCAACCGTGCAACAGAATCACGACAGGACCATTTTTAGGCCCGACATCCGCATAGCCCACATTGAGTACACCTGCGTCGATCTGCTGAATGGGACCAAACGCTGCACTGCCGGCGTCTTTACCAGCTGACGCCGCGTTCAATGTCTGCGCATGCGCGAGGTTCGCCAGACTGAGAAGGCTCACGCCTGCGGCGGTCGTGGCAAGAATGCGTCTGCGGCGATGATTGACAGGATTATCCATGACAGTTCCTTGGTTTTCTTGCTTGTTTAAGAGCGCCATTCCGCGTTGGTTTGGCACGAGGAAGAAACAAAAACTGGACTGCTTGACTGCGCCGCCGCGATAAATTCAGACCGGCGTATTCACTGGTTTATAGCAACACAAAACAAACACGTTTTACTGATTCGCACTACTACGCATTTAACGCGAATTCAACCATTTCAATTCGAACCCTGCTAGATCCAAGGCTTTCGTCCAAGCGCTGCCACTACACGATCAAACTATAGCGTACACACTATAAATATGCAGTGAAGGGCATTGAGCCAGGCGTTCTTGTGGGTTAGCTGCCCCATGCACACAACAGGGAATTCGCGCAATGCGCTATGCAAGCGCACTCGCCTGACGGGCAGGCACGACCGCCGGCAACCCGACCAGCATTCGCGTACCAGACGGTGAAGAGGCGCACGTGATGGAACCACCATGCCCTTCCACGATCGATCGGCAAATCGATAGTCCGAGACCCATCCCATCGGCCTTCGTCGTGTGAAATGCACGGAAGAGACCAGGCATCCGCTCAGGCGCGATGCCAATGCCGGTATCCTCGACGATGACAACCGCGCGCATGTCGTCCTGCAGTTGCGTGTGAATCTTGAGCGCGCGCGGCCGGTCCTGAACCGACGACATGGCGTGCAATCCGTTGACGGCCAGGTTAATAAGAACCTGCTGCAATTGCACGCGATCGCCATGTATCGTCAATTCACCGGGCGCGAGATATAGCGTTGCGATTGCGCCATATTTCTTCACTTCCCAGTCCAGCAGATCCATTGTTTCGATCACGAGACTGTTCATGTCGAACGGAGCGAAAGTGACCTCGGATTTACGCGCAAGCGCTCGAATCCGTCCGATAACGTCGCTCGCGCGCCGGGTGCTACCCACCATCGACTCGATGGCACTACATGCTTCATCGAGGTTGGGGACGTCCCGCTTCAGCCACCGAAGCCCGGCTTCTCCGTGGACTGTGATGGCCGACAGCGGTTGCGTCATTTCATGTGCGATCGAAGCCGCCATCTCGCCCAGCATCGTCACGCGCGTCGCGTGCGCCAGTTCGGCCGTCGAGCGATCGAGCGCCTCATGGGCGCGGCTGATTTCGAGAACCTGTTCCTCGATTCGAACGGAATCGGCCTGAATGCGCAGAGCAAGTATTGCCGCGGTGACGATCGTGAAAGAGGCGACGAGCGAGCGTGCGAGCGCCGGAAAAGACAGTTCGTCGAGGTGACCTGCCCCATAGCCAACGATCGTCGACACGATGCATGCGATGGCTATGATCCGCGTGCCCCGACGCGACAGGATGGCCGCCACCAGCATGACGACCATCGAATACAGCACCACCGTCGCGCTATTGACGTGACCGGGAGTATCGATCAACAGGACGCCCAGTGCCAGTCCGCCGGCAAGTACCGGTGCGAGCGAGTGCTTCCGCCTGCCGAGGAAAGGTATCCGTTGAGTGTTCATATCAGCGGTCTCGTCGTCGAATGTGTTCGTCTACTTCGCGCTGATCTGAGCGCGCTTCGCATGGTTGCAAGCAGGTTGGTTCGAACGAACGCATGACTGGCCGAACCACGGACCGAACTATAGCGTACACACTTTAAATTCGCAATGACCCGAATCGAGATCTCCAGGCTGCACAGCGCTTTACGCGAAACCGGCACTCCAGAATCTTCAATTTTCCGCACGATCGCGGTGCATCACGAACACGCATGGATACAGGCGGGACTGGAACCGCAAGGTGTATCGCGCCAGCTATTCGGCCACCGACAACAATCAAGCCGTCCGCCAGTTTTTTAGTTGCACCTTTTGGAATGGCATATTAGAGTGTGTGCGCTTGTTTGACGACATCGATATTGTTGACGGAATGAAGAAAATCTACCTGCTGGGCATCGTTCCCCCGGCCTTCAACGTCGCTGGGGCACTATTCTCGCGAGATGCGGAGCCCTACATTCTTGGAATGCCGCCCATGCTGGCATGGGTAGTGGCAGGCGTTGTCGTCACTTCGGTCGTGATGCAGGTGATCTACCACGTCGACAAACGGTCGTCATTGCAGGCCCGCACCGAAGAATCGCGTCGTAAGGAGGCGCCGTGAATGTCCCGCTGATCATCGTCGCGCTGACATTGCTCGGCGCGTTTGCGCTCGCGATCAGGGCGCGGCGTGGCATCAGCATGAATCTCGAACAATGGAGCGTTGGCGGTCGCGGTTTTTCGGCACTTCTGGTGTTTGTTTTGATGGCCGGTGAAATCTATACGACCTTCACCTTCCTCGGAGCGAGCGGATTCGCCTACGGATACGGCGGTGCGGCGTTTTACATTATCGTTTATACGACCCAGGCGTTCGTCCTTTCTTATTGGCTGCTGCCCGCAATATGGCGGTTTGCTAACAAACACAAACTGCTGACCCAAGCGGATTTCTTCGCAAGAAAATACGACAGCCCATTTATTGGGTTATTGGTCGCCGGCATTTCGCTGACAGCGCTCCTGCCCTACCTCATTTTGCAAATGAAGGGATTGGGGATACTGGTCGAAGGCACCTCTTATGGCCGGATATCCAGTGGGGCGGCAGTCTGGATCGGCGCGATTGGAATGGCGGCTTATGTCGTCGTTTCCGGGCTGCACGGTTCGGCCGCGACTGCGATAGTTAAAGATGTAGTCGTGCTGGCTGTTTGCGTTTTTCTCGGCATCTATCTGCCCTGCCATTACTACGGCAGCCTCACCGGCATGTTTCGAGCGCTCGATGCGGCGAAACCCGGCTTCCTTGCACTCCCCGCTGTGGGCAAGAACCTGACGTGGTATCTGTCCACGATTGCCGTGTGCGGGCCAGGCATGTTCATGTGGCCGCACGCGTTCAGCTCCATCTACACGGCGAAATCGGAAGACCACTTTCGTCGAAACGCCGCAACGATGCCTTTGTACGCGCTCGTCATGCTGTTTTCGATGTTCGTGGGTCTCGCTGCGGTATTGCAGATTCCAGAGCTCAAGGGCGGACAGATCGATCTTGCGCTATTGAAACTTTCGATCAAGAGTTTCGACCCGTGGTTTGTCGGGGTGATCGGTGCGGCAGGGCTGCTCACGGCACTCGTGCCGGGCTCGATCATGCTCGTGTCCGTCGCAACGCTCTTTACCCGGAACATCTACTCTCTAGTTAGACCTCGCGTCAGCGACGCGCATCTGTCGCGCGTTGCAAAGATTGCGGCGCTCGTGCTTACCGTCGTGTCGGTCGAAACCGCGCTTAACGGTGTTCAAAGTATCGTGTCATTGCTCATCATGGGTTACGGGCTGGTGAGCCAGGTGCTTCCCGCGTTGTTGATGAGCTTGCTGCGAAACAACCCGATCAACAAGTACGGTGCAGGTGCCGGCATGATTGCTGGGCTCGGTACGGTTTCGTTGCCGGTGCTGACAGGTAACTCACTCGCAACGCTCTTCCCGTCAAATACGTGGATCGCCGACCTTAATCCGGGGCTGATCGGGTTGATCCTTAACCTCGCCGTCATGTTTTCCTTCAGCGCGCTGACCAGACGAGCCGCAGTGAACGTTCCGGCATGACGAATGTTGGCGCCGCAGGATTCGCGCGGCGCACCAGAGAGGATTTTAGAATGTCATATGTGCTCGCGACCGATGAACGCGAAGTGCTCGAGCTGCTAGGCGATCCCGATGTCCGGCTTGTCAGTGGGGCAACGGATTGGTACGCGAGTGCTATGGGCGCATCGCAGCGATACAAGCTCGTCGATATCAGCCGTGTCGCCGACTTGCATGGTGTAGTCGAGCTTCCTCACTGGTTACGGATCGGCGCGGCCACGACCTGGTCGGAGATCGTCCGGTCTGCGCTGCCGGCAAGCGCGTCGGGGTTAAAAGATGCGGCCGGTCTGATCGGATCGAGTCAGATCCAGAATCGCGCCACGATTGGCGGGAATCTATGCAACGGCTCGCCGGCCGCGGACGGCGTCACTGCCCTCCTCGCCCTGGATGCAGAGGTCGAACTCAAATCGCTGAGCGGAACTCGACGCATATCGGTGTCCTGGTTTCTGAAGGGGAAAAACCAGGTCGATCTTCGGCCGGGCGAGATGCTGAATAATGTGTGGGTTCCGGTGCCCGCCTCGCCGAGTGCTTCGGCTTTCGTGAAGTTCGGCAATCGGCAGCGTTTGAATATCTCGACTGCGTCGATCGCGGTGCGCCTGACGATGCCCCGCGATCGCGCGCGTTGCGAGTACGCCATTGCAGCGGGCAGCGTCGCACCGACGCCCGTCAGATTGCACACACTGGAAGCGGCCCTCGCGAACGCAGACGCACAGAATGCGGAAACGCTGCCTGGCACAGCCGACATCCCGGAGATCGTTCCAATCGATGATATCCGCGCGAGCGCGGCGTACCGAACCCGGATTGTCCGTCCCTTGATTCAGCAAGCGCTCGAGCTTGCGACGTGGAGGCTGGAGCATGCTTAAGCCAATCAATCTCGGCAGTGTGACCGTGAATGGATTGATCGTGCCGCTGGCAAAGGACGGGCAAAAGCCTCTGTCGCATTTCCTGCGTGACGATCTGGCATTGCGTGGCACGAAAATCGGTTGTGGAACGGGCGATTGCGGAGCGTGCACGGTTATCGTCAATGGCGAAGCCGTGTACGCGTGCATTACGCCCACGGGACGAACGGCCGGTTGCGAAGTCATTACGGTGGAAGGCGTCGACACATGTACTGCGAATGGCGCTGCGCTCCAGGACACTTTTCTGTCCCATCAGGCCGTGCAGTGTGGCTTCTGCATTCCTGGCATGTTATGCGCCGCCACGGCGGCTCTCGATCGGGACGATGTCCACAGCATGGACGACGCTCGCGATTCGATTGCCGGCGTCCTGTGTCGTTGTACGGGCTATCAGAAGCAGGTCGCAGCAATTCACGATGTCGCGCAAGGACGGGTTGCGTGTCGAACCGATATGCCGGCAACGGGAGTCGCGGTCGGAACGGCCGTGACGCGTCTTGACGGCCTGGCGAAGGTGCAAGGCACGGATTCTTTCGGCGCCGACGGCATTCCGATCGACGCACTGATGATCAAAGCCATTCGATCGCCCTTCCATCGCGCGCGATTCGCTATCGGCGATCTGAAGCCGTTCGTTGCGCGACATCCTGGCGTCGAGCGCGTGATTCTGGCTGAAGATGTGCCGGGTCTGAATGTGCATGGCGTTGCGCAAGCGTATGCGGACCAGCCGGTGCTTGCCCAGCACAGTGCTCGATTCCTTGGCGAGGCTGTCGCATTGATCGTCGGATCGGCGGAGACGATCGATCATGATGATTTCGGTGACTTCCCCATCCAGTGGGAATCGCAGGCGCCGTTGCTCACAATCGATGACGCGTTGTCTGCAGACGCCCCCCTACTCCACGATGCGCGCCCCGACAATATCCTGATCCACGGCAGGGTCGTGTCCGGCGACGTCGATGCCGGGCTTTCGATGGCTGCCGCTGTAGTCGAAGGACATTTCCAGACCAGCTTCGTCGAACACGCCTACATCGAACCCGAAGCCGGTTGGGCCCGAATGGACGGCGATGTGATCGAGGTCTATTCGCCGACTCAGGCACCGCATCCTCATCGCGAAGAACTCGCGCGCATTCTCGGTTGTAGCGAGCACAGGATTCGGGTGATACCGTCGGCGGTCGGCGGTGGATTCGGCGGCAAGCTCGATCTGACCGTACAGCCGCTCGTCGCACTTGCAACATGGATTCTTGGCAAAACCGTCGGGATGATCTTTACGCGAGAAGAATCCATCTCCACGTCGACGAAGAGGCATCCGGCCACTATCGACAGCCGCATCGCGGCGACGGCCGACGGCACGATCTGCGCAATCGACTTTCACGGCGACTTCAATACGGGCGCCTACGCTTCGTGGGGCACGGCTGTAGCCAATCGGGTTCCCGTTCATGCATCGGGACCGTACAAGGTCGACCACTACCGGGCGCTCACGCGTGCCGTTCACACCAATATCACGCCGGCTGGCGCTTTCCGTGGCTTTGGCGTTCCGCAAGCCGTCGTCGCTCAGGAGCAAATGATCGACGAGCTTGCCAACCGGCTCGGTATCGATCGGCTCGAATTCAGATTGCGCAATGTGCTCCGCGCAGGGGACGCGCTGGTGACCGGCCAGGTGTTACCCGACAGCGTCGGCATCGAGGCGTGTCTACTTGCATTGAAGCCGCGCTGGGAAGCGGCCACTGCCGAAGCGTGTGCGGCAAACCAGTCGGCAGCGGCCAAACGCTTGCGTCGCGGTGTCGGCATTGCGGCCATGATTTACGGATGTGGCAATACCGCATCGACCAATCCCTCCACGATTCGCATGGGCATCAACCGGGCAGGCGATGTCATTCTCCATCAGGGTGCAGTCGACGCCGGTCAGGGCTCTAACACCGTCATTCCGCAAATTGCAGCCGATGCGTTCTGCATCCCGTTGCAGGAACTGAAGTGCGTTGACGCCGCGACGCATGTCACACCGAGCTGCGGCCGCACATCCGCCTCACGGCAGACCTTCGTCACGGGCAAAGCCGCACTGCTCGCGGGTCAGCAATTGCGCGCAAAAGTACTGAACACTTTGGGCCAGGAACCATCCGCCAATGTGACGCTGACCTTCGGCAACGGTTTGATTGCCAGCGAGGGTTCGAAGCTGGATCTGTCCCAACTCCCCGCTAACGAGTTCGGCTACGTGATGATGGCCGAGGCCACGTTTGATCCGCCAGCGACGCCGTTAGACAAGGACGGTCAAGGCAGCCCTTACGCGGTCTACGCATTTGGCGCGCAACTCGCGGAGGTCGAAGTCGATACCCACACTGGCACGACCCGGGTTCTACGCGTGACAGCTGCTCACGATGTGGGACGAATGGTCAATCCGAGCCTGCTTGAAGGGCAGGTCGAGGGCGCCGTTGCGCAAGGCATTGGCTTGGCGTTGATGGAGAAGTTTGTGCCCGGGGTGACGCTGGGTTTCCGCGATTACCCGATACCGACTTCACTCGATATGCCGCGTGTCGACACGATTCTGGTTGAAGAGCCAGCGTCCATCGGGCCATATGGCGCCAAAGGTATTGGTGAGCCGGCCCTCGTTCCGACAGCAGCGGCAATACTCAATGCCGTGTCTCACGCTATCGGCAAACGCATGTACGACGTTCCGGCGACACCGGAAGTCATTCTCCGTGCTCTGGATGCGCCGCCCTCCTGACTGGGTGGGCACGCGCCGCTCCTCGCTTTTTCCGGGCAACAAACCGCAATTTTTTGGTAAGCACTCGAGTTATGGTTAAGTCAATCGACCCGCCGAAGGAAGCCTACGACTTCCGCGATCAAATTGGACATCTCCTGCGCCGCGCGTATCAGCGGCATGTCGTCATCTTCCAGGAGGCGATCCCCGACGCCGACCTTACCGCTGCGCAATTTGTCACGTTGTGCTCGGTCAAGGCCCAGGAATCGTGCTCGTTGAACGACATCGTCAAAGCGACGGCGATCGATCAGGCAACCATTCGCGGCGTGGTCGACCGCCTGAAGGCGAGAGCGCTCATCGACGTCAGTGCGGATCCGACCGATGGCCGCAAGGTGGTGGTCAGCGCGACGGCTGCGGGGCTTGCTCTGATCGACCGGACGGTGCCTTTCGCCAAACAGGTGACAGCACGCACTTATGGTTCACTAAATGCAGCTGAACAGGTCGCACTCAAGTTCCTGCTTCAGAAGATGATAACGGTCGAGGCTGCGCCCTGATGCGCGGCAAATTCCGGGTGCGCGGACCGCGATCAGAATTTCGGTGGATTGCGCATCTTTGACGATATCTCTGCCCAATCCATCGCAGGCACTTCTTCGACCAGATTGAGTGCCGCAGTCGGATCCGTGTCATGGCTGGAAAAGGTTCCATTTGCACGATATCGCAATGGAACATCATTGACCTGCTCGAAGCAAAACTCCTCTCCTGGATACGCCAGGCGGACTTCCACCACGTCGCCCAGGCGATTCCGATAGAACTTACCCTCTTCGAGAATCAGGCCCGATGACGGCGTTTCTTTTTTTGGCGGCTGACTCATCGTCAATTCCCTTGTTGACCCGGATAAATCTGCATATTCGATTTAAACAAGCAGTTTCAAGCAATTCGCATTTAAATGCGACACAAACATTAGTGTTTGTATCGATAGAATTGGAGAATGATATCTGACAGGTGTATGCAGCGCAGTGATGCTCCCCTGATCGGGCTGGGAAACGGGATATTGCAGGCGTGCGGGGTGAAAACACCGGCCACCGCATTCTGGGCAAGAAAGCGACAAGCGTTCGACGATGCCGCCCTCGATCCTCAGATAAAACGACGTGACGGCCAAACGTCAGACGAATCCCCACGGTTTCCGCGAAAATATCCCTCTCTGCACTGAACCGAAAGTTCAACGATTTGGGACATTAACACCTGATTTTATGCCGCGGCCAATCTGCGCATTCTGTCTCGGCCTACTCTCCCCTATAGTCGCTTGCAATCGGCCTACTAAAACCCAGGCATCTCGCTTTCTGATTGCGGGAAGGAGCATCGCGACGCTGCTCGCACTGAAAGACATTGCGAACCCGTTCGTCCGCCGCCCGGTCGTTTAAATGTATTTCCGGTCCGCCAGATCTACTCTTTTGTGTGAGTCATCATGAAAGAAATGACCGTTGTAGTCTGCAACTATAACTGTGAACAGTTTCTGGCAGAGGCAATAGATTCAGCCCTCGCGCAAGACTACGCGAACACGCGGGTCATGGTCATCGACGACGGATCGATGGACAGGTCGCGCGCCATTATCGACGGTTACGGCGCGCGCATTACTTCCATTTTCAAGGAAAACGGCGGACAGGTGTCCGCCTATAACCTGGGACTTCGCTTGATCGAGACGGATTACGTGCTCTTCCTCGATTCCGATGACGTGCTGTATCCGCATGCCGTGACTGAAGTCATGCAGCGTTTTGCACAAGGAAATCCGGCGAAAGTGCAGTTCCGCCTGGACGTCATCGACAAGGCGAGCGAGCGGACCGGCGTGTACGTGCCTCACTCGGGAGTCGAGGGCGATTGTCGAGATTTTCTGCTTAGGGGGTGGCTGTATCCGTCACCGCCCGCCTCGGGCAACGCGTATAGCGCCAGTGCGCTAAGACAGATCTTTCCCGTTCCGGAAACGGCCGCGAACCGGTATGGTGCAGATTTCTATGCGATCTATGGCGCAGCCCTCGTCGGCTCCATTTCGACCATCGCGGAGTCGCTCGGCGGATATCGGGTGCAACATGGAAGAGGCGCCTCATTCGCCAACTCCGATCAGACCAACAAGGCGCCAAAAGCATTCACGTCGCGATGGGTGACCCTTCGAGAAATCGCGGCCAAACGGCTGGGCTTGCAACTGCCTCCCGACTTCCACGATTTCGCTCATGAAAAAGCGTATTTCTGCTCGACTGTCTATCACGCGCCGTTGACGAACCGATGGCGCTGGATGTTCAGCGATTCGCACGACTATCTGCATACCATCGTGGCGAATCCATTCTGGAGCCGGAAAAAGAAAGTAGGAACACTCGTGCTGTCCAGTCTATGTCTGTTTCCATACTCGCCTATCGCCGACTTTGCGGTTCGGTACATCAGTAATCCAATGGCTCGTAGTGGCGCCCGTTAGGAAACGAGTGGAGAGGTAATGTACGACAACCCAATCCCGTTCCCGAACCACGAATGGACAGGCAATAGAGCTTATGCAACGACCTTCGACGTAGCGCACGAGACGAAACGATGGGCAACGAGAGCGTAATCTCGCGTCACGCGCACGCCAGCCGCCAACAGCAGTCCGACGCGAAAAGCGAGCGGACGGGGGCGCTTGCGGGATCAACCAATCTCGAACTCGCGGCGGGCTTGACTGAACGTTCGATTTTTCACGAGCCATGGTGGCTTGACATCGTCACGAATGGCGCGTGGCGCGTGGCGGAGGTCAAGCATGGAAATAGAGTTGTCGGCGAGATGCCTCACGCATTCACGCAAAAGGCACGGTGGCAAATCTCAACGCTGCCCCCGCTTACCCGGACACTCGGACCGGTAATCAGGCCACACCAGATAGGTGCTGGCGAGCGTGACTGGAGTCAGCGGCTTGACATAGCGCGCGACCTCATCGCACAGCTCCCCAGGTACGCACATTTTCACCAGGTCATGGACCCGCGCATCTCTGAGGCGGAAGCGCTGGCATTCCGTCTCGAAGGCTTTACCGTAAAAGTCGCATTCACTCTGGTCTCGGCCGGCTGGACAGACGAGGCGACGGCATTTGCAGCATTGCGTGGCACGGCGCGCACCGCCGTCCGGAGGGCGCGCGAATCCCTGACGGTTGAACCGATCGATTCGGCGAACACATTCCTCGATTTCTACAACGCCAATCTCGCCGTCCGCAATCTCGACAATAAGCACGAGACGACAACGATGACGCGCTTGCTCAACGAAGCGATGAATCGCGGAGCGTGCACGCTGCTTGGCGCTTTCGATTCAAAAGGTTCTCTGGTTGCCGGGACTGCTTTGCTATGCGATACGCAGAAGATGTACTACTTCCTTTCTACACGGCGTCAAGATGGGCACAGCGGCGCTGTCAGCCTCTTGATCTGGTCGGCAATGTGTATGGCGGGGAAACGGGGCCTTAGCTTCGACTTCGATGGTATTTCGTCGGCCGGCATTCTCAACTTTCTCGGAGGCTTTGGCGGCCGCCTCGTTAGGCGCTTCGAAGTTGAGCGGACCATGCCTCTCTATGCGGCGTTACGCGCGACACTGCACAGTGCGAAGACGATCGCTGCCGTTGCCAATCCCGCGCATTGGCGCAGTCGACGCAATGCGTCGTCACCGTTATAAGAGGCTCAGACGCCACGCGCAGCGCTGAGCAATTTGCCCCATTCGTAGTCGATGCGATCTGGAGTGAAAGGCAATACACCTCCGCCCGGCGTGAAGGTAAATTCGCCGAAGTAGAGTCGATTGTCAAAGGCGTAAAGATCGACGCGGACGTATTCGAAGTCGCTCGCCAGTGTCGCAGCCGCTTTCAGGACCGCATCGAGATTCTCAGGCTGCGCCAACAGATGATCACTCGGCTTATACGGCCCAATTGCGATTTCCATGTGATTCCAGTTGGCGTCGTACACATCTCCCCGCGTGTTGCTACCGAACCTGTCGGTGATGACAAGGATATACATCACCGGCTTTCTGAGACTTCCTGAGAAGCAATGGACCTTGAAGTCGGCCGGAATGTGTCCGTCGCGATCGAGTAGAAGAGTTTCGAAGAAAATGCGTGGTTTGATCTCGCGGTAATGCCGCTCGCGATCCACCCGATAAAAATCCGTGGCAAGCCACTTCTGCTCAAGCTGTTTCAGTTCTTCAAATGACGTCTCTGATTTGCTTCTCACTATTTTCACGAAACTACTGCCATGACTGGCCTTCATGACGAACTGATCCGGCAGACTATCGTAGACTTCCTGGCTGAAATCGTCGGGCTCCGCAATGAGTGGAACGACATGTTGGCTGCCCAGTTTCTTTTCGACGTACGCACGCGTGGCGAGCTTGTCGGCCAATACTGCATAGCGTGGATCGGGCCTCAGATTGCGCTGAAGTATCTGCTCATTGAACGTCACGGGGTTACGTAGTCGTGGCAAGCGCCCGATGCACTTCTTGTGCAACAGGCGAAGGAACAGGGCATCAGGCAAGAGCGATTTCCCCGCTTCCTTGAACCTGCGAGTGAGCGTCGGCGGTTTGGATTGAAGCAACTGCGCGCCGAGACGAACGTGACTGCCATTGCAAACATCCGTCAGTCTTTCAAGAAGCCTTAATGCTTCAATGCGCGAATTGAACCGCGCCTCGACCCTGAGGCGCGCGTTCGAGGCTATTTCTGACAAGTTATATATGCCCGACGCAATTTCATCGACAACCGTGGCGAGACCAATCGAATCGCGCTCATTCACGAGAAAGCCTGATACACCATGATCAATCAGCTCGGGAATGCCGCCATGACGTGACGAAACCGTTATTACGCCAGAGGCCATCGCTTCCATCAGCGCGACGGGCACGCCTTCCATGTCGCCATCCGATGCAGTCACCGAAGGAAGCACGAAGACGTCACTTGCATCCATCAACTCCCCTACCTTCTTGTGAGGCAATGCGCCCAGAAAGCAGACACGCGATTCAACCTTCAGCTCAACCGCCAAATCTCTTAGCGCATCCTCCAGTTCACCGGAACCGACGATGGTCAACGTCGCCGCTGAACTGACATATGCCATGGCGCGAATTGCATACTCAATACCCTTCTTTTCTGTCAGTCTTCCAACGAGAAGAATACTCAGGGCAGCCGACGGGCGGTGGCGTTCAGAGAAGGGGAATCTGTCGATATCGATGCCCATGCGACCGATATGGACCTTTAGGGGATCGCACCCCCAATCGCAAATGCGATCTGCAAACAACTGACTTACCGGCAAAAAGAGCTGGCCGCTTCTGAAGAGAGACAGATACTCGCTGCGATAGGATTCGACCAGTTTGCGGCTCGTCACATCGTGGCCGTGAAAGACGGTAGCCAGTGCCCCAGAAACCAGTCCTGCCTCGCGCAAGTATTGAGCGCGAACGCCGACCATGCCGTAATGTGCGATGACGGCGTCGCACTGCATATTCGAATTCATACTCGAAACGCGCGCAATATCGACGGCAGCCGCCCATTGCCGACTAAGGACCGCCCGCGCCGCGACCCGACATGCTCGGTGTGCGCGTCGATTGCGAAGTCCTCGCAACGCAAGCCGTGCAACAGCCACCATTTTCGCGGCGCGACTCGCGCCACAGTTCGGACTTATGACGGACGGGCACTCGCCGCTGATCGCTTTGAGAAGCGAGTCATCTCCACGCGTGAGACCCAGAATCGAGACATCGGCGCCAGCGTCGCGTAGTGCCCGCGCCTGCTCGACGACGAACGTTTCGGAAAGTACGGGAAAGCGTTGCGCAATGATAAGTATCCGCATGAATCGCCCCTCGTCGTTGAACGCGTCGGGAACTGGACGTCGTATGCGTCGATCGAGAATAGAACAATCACTCATTCGACTGCAATGGACTTTTCCGACATGCAACTCGCATGCCGGACCCTTCCAACTGCCCAACTCGTGTTGGGTGCGCCGCTTTGAGACCACGACGCGCCGATGCTCGAAGACTTCATCTCAGCAGGGCACGTCGCGCAAGAGACGTTTTGCGGCAGCGCCCTTCGCCACCTCGTCTGACAAATTTCCCACCCTGTAAGCTACCTGTAGACCAGCGTAAGCGCTGCGAACCCAGGAACATCCCCTAGCTGAATTCGATTGACGATCACGATGTCGTCTGACAACAATACCGTGAGTGATCGAGCCAGCCGCTCCCTATCGATCCCTTCGCTGTAACCGTGCATCTTCCGTTCGCACCCGCGTCGCCAGGCGGTCACATGGTCGTTGAGCTTCATTCACCGTTCTGGCCATATTAAACAGGATAACGAATCAAATGACAGCGCATGACCAGGATGATCCTCTGCACTCCGCAAACCGCGACAACGCGCCCGCCTCACGCGGCCGGCGCGCGTTCATGGCCTTCGCCGGCGCATCCGCGGGAGTAAGCCTGCTCGCAGCCAGCCGCGGGGCAGCGGCAGAAGACTCGATATTTCCGGCGCCTTTCGCTGCACAGGGCCGACCTCCGGTGCATCCCGGCCACCCCGCCGCTGATCCCATCTGGGGCCCCGATGGCCAGGCCACGGCCATCCTCAGGCGGCTCGCCCACGTCGACCGCTCGTTGTTCTCCCACGCCCAGTTTCACGTGACGAGCTACGGTGCGCGCACGCTCCCCGCCTCCGCGTTGATCACGTCGACGGCCTGGCCGGGCGGCAAGATTCCCTGGGTAACGGACGGCACGGAGCAGACCGCGCATCCCACCAGCGACCTGCAAAGCCCCGGCTCGGGCGTGATGGTGCCGTGCGACTACACAGGCACGCAGTACGACTCGTGCGCCGCGTTCAATGCGGCGATCGTCGATGCAAGCCGCGCCGGTGGCGGCCGCGTCGTCGTGCCGGCCGGCAACTGGTATTGCGGCGGACCCATCGTGCTCTTGAGCCACGTGAACTTCCATCTGGAATCGGGCTGCACGATCTATTTCAGCCCTAACCCGGCCGATTACGCGAAGAACGGCCCCTACAAAACGGCAAACGGCAATCTGTATCACACGCGCTGGCAGGCGAACGACTGCCTGAATTTCGGCTCGCCAATCTATGCATTCCGCCAGACCAACATCGCCCTGACCGCCGACGACAACACCTGCGTGCTCAATGGCCAGGCCATGACGCCCATGCAGTTGAGCAGCCAGCCGCCCACCTCCTGCTGGTGGACCTACAAGGGAAGCAGCAACACCTACGGCTGCGCGGGTTCCTCGACGCCTTCACAGGCTTACGCGAATCCGAACAATGTCCCGCTCACCAGCCTCCCCGCTTCGCAGATCCAGAACCCGCAGGCCAACGTTTCGTTCACGAACCAGTACGGCGCGACGACTACGCTGATGGGCCTGCTCACCGGCACGGGCTGGAACCAGGACCAGAACTATCTTCCCGCGCTCTCCGAACTGCGCGTGCCATTCGAGAAACGCATCTTCGGCAACGGACACTTTCTGCGTCCGTGCATGATCGAGTTCATCGGTTGCACGAACGTGCTCCTGCAGAACTACCACACGCAGAACACACCGTTCTGGCAGCACCATCCCACCGATTGCACGAACGTGGTGATCGACGGCGTGTTTGCCGATAGCGTCGGACCGAACAACGACGGCTTCGATCCGGACGCGTGCAATCACGTGCTGGTGCAGAACGTTCAGTTCAACACCGGCGACGACTGCATTGCGATCAAGTCCGGCAAGTACCTCGACACTGAGTATGGCCCGATGCAGAACATCGTCGTGCAGAACTGCACGATGCAAAGCGGCCACGGCGGGCTGACCATCGGCAGCGAAATGAGCGCGGGCGTGCGCAACGTCTACGCTCGCAACCTGACGATGCAAAACGAGAACTGGGCAAGCAATCCGCTGAACATCGCGCTGCGGTTCAAGAGCAACATGAACCGCGGCGGGTTTATCAACAATGTGTGGATCAACGGCGTGACGCTGGCCAACGGCGTGAATCTGGCCGGGAAGTATGGCGGCGGCTCGCTGGGCGCCGCGATCAGCAAGATCACGGGTACGGGCACGACGGGTCTCGCGACCAATCCCTCCACGGGCCAGGGCGGCCTCATCACCTTCGACTGCGACTACAGCCCGTCCGGCGATGCGGTGCGCTGGAGCCCTTCCGTCATCAGCAACATCAACATCACGAACGTGAACGCGAGCAACGTGTCGGGCGCGGTGTCGTACTCGATGCCCGCGGGCTTCGTCGCGGGTACGAACTCGTGCTTTCAGGCGCTCGTCATGCAGGGCCCCGAGGCGGTCGATTACAACGGCGCGCTGCCCGTGCCGAATGTCAGTCCGATCAGCGGCGTGACGATTTCGAACTGCAATCTTGGCAACCCGGTGTGCACGGGCGCAGTACCGACAACGCCTGCTACTTCCGCGTCGGCCGCGCCCGGTCCGCTCTTCGTGAGTAACGTCAGCGGCATCACGCTGACTAACGTGGTGATTGCAGGCACCACGTACAACACATCGCTGAGCGCACCGGCGACCTGATGCGGGCGCACGTGGACGCAAGGGGGTCGCGTCCACGTGTCGTGCCGCGCAATCCTCGGGGAAACCAGTCGTCAAACCGCATCGACGCGACTGTCGTGAGCCAATTCCTTTTTCATGAAGTGACAGAGCCGCCCGACGTGCCGCTCATCCGTGCCGCAACATCCTCCGACCACACTCATGCGCGGCAGTACGCGACGCAATGAGACATAGTCCCCTCCAAGTTCATCGGGATCGCCGTCGTCGAGGTCGTCGGCCTCGTCGAGTTCGGCGTGGCTGCGCTTCGACGCATTGGCACGCACACCGCGAATCCGCTCACGCCATGTGCCTTCGGCCGAGAGCGTCGCCACGAAATGCGACGGATGCGCGCAGTTGATCATGAAGTAGGCGGCGTAAGTGTTCGTCGCGTCGTCGACGCGTTCGATCGCGTCGCGCAGCGACTCCCCGGACGGCAGCCGTCCATCTGTCTCCAGCGTGAACGAGATCGCCACGGGCATCTCGCACGCCTTCGCCGCCCGGATCGCACCGATCGCCTCTTCCACGTAGTTGATCGTGAAGGCCGCGACCATATCGGCCTCGGTGGCAGCGAACGTTTCGATTTGCGGCTGATGATAGGCGCGCGCCTCGTCTGCACTCATGCGCGTATCGGCGCGATAGCCGTCACCGCGCGGACCGAGATTGCCGCTGATCACAATGGGCGTCGCGGGCGCTTCATACGCCGCGCGAACGCGCGCGAGCAACGCGATCGCCCGGCGGTTTGCATCGGCGAGCGACGCCTCTGTATAGCCGAGCTTGCTCGCCCAATCCGGATTCGCGCGCCAGGTCGGCGATTCCAGCACCAGACCGACATTCTCGCTGCGCGCGAGCGCCGCATAACGCGCGAAATAGCGCTCGAGCGCCGCTGTGCCGGCCTCGTCGCGCAACAGCGTGAACGCGGCGAAGCAAGGCAGTGGTGTGCCTTCGTGAAAAATCAGGGTGGTTTCGAGTCCCCCGTCCGTCAAAAACAGGGAATCGGACAGTTGTGGCAGGTGCTGGCGATACGCGCTCATGGAAGTGCTCCTTCAGTCGATCGCGCGACATCGGGCGTTGCCCGAACTGGCATAAACGCGATCCTTACACTTAAATTACATCTACGACGCCGTCACGATACGACGAGCCCGCGCTTCCGACGAAAGCGTTAACGGCCACGAACAGGACGAATCGGCCATGAAAGCGAAAATCCGCACATCCGCCCGCATCGCCATCCTGGCGATGCCGGAGACCTCGGCCTCCGTGGTGTACGGCATGTACGACATGTTCATGTCGGCGGGAAGGGACTGGAGCCTGATCGTCGAAGGAGCGCCCGGCATCGTGCCGTTCGTGCCGCAGGTCGTCTCGTGTCACGGCGCGTCGTTCATCGCCGCGAACAACGTTCGTCTCACGCCCGACGCGACGCTCGACGCCTGCGCAACGGCCGACGTCGTCTGCGTGCCCGAACTGATGGTGCCTCCGGGCGAATCGCTGGAAGGAAGATTTGCCGAGGAGATCGACTGCTTACGCCGTTGCTACGACGACGGCAAGATTCTGGCGACAGCCTGCTCGGGCGCGATCCTGCTCGCGGAAGCCGGACTGCTCGACGGCTGCGAAGCCACCACGCACTGGGCCTGGTGCGATCTGATGCGGCGCCGCTATCCCGCGATCAAGGTGCGCAGCCACCGGGCACTGGTCGCCTCGGGCGAGGGGCAGCGTCTCATCATGGCGGGCGGCGGAACCTCGTGGCTGGATCTTGCGCTCTATCTGATTGCGCGGCTGGCGGGCATTGAAATCGCGATGCAGACGGCACGCATCAACCTCGTCGTCTGGAACGACGTCGGGCAGCAACCGTTCGCGCGGCTCGCACGTACGCGCCAGGTCGAGGATGCCGTGATCGCGCGATGCCAGGCGTGGATCGCCGGGCATTACGCCGAGGCATCGCCCGTGGCAGCCATGGTGCATCTGAGCGGCTTACCCGAGCGCTCGTTCAAGCGGCGCTTCCAGCAGGCGACGGGCATGTCGCCGCTCGTCTACGTGCACACGCTGCGGCTCGAAGAGGCCAAGCAGATGCTCGAATCCAATCAGCAACCGATCGAAGCCATCGCCAACGAGGTCGGCTATGAAGACGCGAGCTTCTTCAGCAGGCTGTTCCGGCGGAACGTGAGTCTGACGCCCGCGCAATATCGCAGGAGGTTCGGGACGATGCGCACGGCGCTCGACGGCGGCGGGTGACGGCACATAACGGCCGACGCCCGGCGATGAGCGCTCTATCACCCATACAGACGAATTTGCGGCATACGAGAGGTGCAGCCATGAAAGTGAATTTTCGGGTTCTCGAGAAGGTGGCGTTTTCTGCCGTCACGTTGTCCGCGTTCTCCTGCCTTGGATTTATCGTTCGCGAGAAATTCCCGGGCATTCTCGATTTGCTGCCGCGAGGTCAAAGCGTATCTCTCAGCGAATTCACGCTTGCCTGCCTGTTTCCGAGCGATTGTGAGCAACTGCTCGGCCTCCTGAAGACGGCTGATGAGCGCAGTGCTGCGGTACTCGTCGTAGAGCGGCCGGAATAGGCCGTCTTCCGATTTCGGGCCGTTCGTCGGTTGCTCGCGATCACGATCGCCGAAGAACAGATCCGGCACGTACTCCGGATCAGGGTTGCCGTTTGCCGCGACCACCAGCAGGTTTGCCAGCCGGTTTGTGTGAACCCGCAGCTGGCTTGGTGGCCGGTTTGCTCCGTGGCTTTTGCGTGCTGAACGGGCTGCCGCTAGTGAAGTCTGTACCGCTTGTACTGCTTGCAACTTTACCCGCGCCCACAGCGCGTTGTGCCGCAGGCTTGCGCTTGTTTTCGACACCTTGCGGACGTGGCTTTTTGCTGGGCGTCTGCGTGGCCCCCAGCGCAACTTGCGGCACCTTGGGCTTCTTCGGCTTTTTCGGTTTCTTGATGATCTGGCCCGTCGCGCTGGTTTCCGGCACGCGGTGTTCGGCTTCAAAACCCGGCTCTTCTTCACGGGGCAGCGTCTGCCTAATCAACGCTTCAATCGCAGCCAGTTGCGGCGCTTCATCGGCGCACACGAGGGACACCGCCACGCCGCTGGCACCCGCACGTCCGGTACGGCCGATACGGTGCACATAGTCTTGCGCCACGATCGGCAGATCCACGTTGATCACCAGCGGCAGGTCGTCGATATCCAGCCCGCGCGCAGCCACATCGGTGGCTACCAGCATTTGCACTTCGCGCGTCTTGAAGCGCTCCAGTGCACGCAGACGCGCGGGTTGCGGTTTGTCGCCGTGGATGGTGTCGACCGCATAGCCCGCCTCATCCAGCATCGCCGCCAGGTAATCCACTCCATTGCGGGTTTTGACGAACACCAGCGCGTGCTCCCAGTTGTTCTCGGCAACAAGGTGCATGAAAAGCTCAGGCTTGTTCCTTTTATCCACCGGCACCACCCACTGCCTGATCTTGCTGGCCGTGGCGTTGGGCGGGCTGACGCTGATATTGACCGGGTCGCGCAGAATGCCCGCCGCCATGGCGCGGATATCGTCGGTGAACGTGGCGGAGAACAGCAGGGTCTGCCGCCGGGCGGGTAAGGCTGCAAACACAGCGTTGAGTTCGCGCGCAAAGCCGAGATCCAGCATGCGATCGGCTTCATCGAGCACCAGCGTTTGCACCTGATCGAACTGGACTGCGTTCTGTCGGTTGAGATCCAGCAAACGGCCGGGCGTGGCAACGAGCACATCCACGCCTTTGCGCAACTTCATCATCTGCGGGTTGATACTCACACCACCGTAAGCGGCCAAAAATCGCAAGTCGAGGCCTTTGCCGTACTCGATAAAGCTTTGCAGCACCTGTTCGGCCAGTTCACGCGTGGGCACCAGGACCAGAACGCGCGCACGGTTGCTCGACACCGCCGGGCCGTTTTGCACCAGCCGTTGCAACAGCGGCAACGCAAAACCCGCCGTTTTTCCAGTGCCCGTCTGCGCCGCGGCCATGACGTCCTTGCCATTCAGCACAACAGGAATCGCCTTGGCCTGCACCGGCGTAGGTGTCTGGTAATTGCGGTCCTGCAGATTCCGCAGCAAGGGATCGATCAGGCCAAGCGAGGCAAAAGACATCGGCGTATTCCGGGCTAAAGCCGCAATTCTAGCGGCTACCAGCTGATCGCACCGCGTAGATCGATGGTCAAAAGGATCTACGTTGATCGTTACACGTTGCTCAACGACGCCGCGAGCTTCGCGAAAGTACCCTCGTCCGTGCGATCGAAGTAAAGCGGCGTCACCGACACGCGCCCCGATGCCACCACGGCCGTCTCGCTGTCGGGCGCATTTTCGCGCTGGCCGCGCTGGAATCGCAGCCAGTGATATTCGAGCCCGCGCGGATCGACATGCGGCAACACGTCGATGCCCTGCACCAGACCGACGCCCTGCTTCGTCGGCGTCAGCGGACCTGCAGCCGCTGCATCGATATCGGGGAAATTCACGTTCAGGCACACGGGCGCTGCATGCTCGATCGCGAGCAGCTGACGAATCACGCCGGGCGCGAGCGCACGCGCCGTGTCCCACCGCACGTTCTCGCGGTCGCGGAATGTCTGACTGAGCGCGATCGACGGCAAGCCGAGCAGCAGCCCCGTCATGGCTGCGCCGACGGTGCCGGAGAACATCGTCTCGACACCGAGGTTGCCGCCGCGATTGATGCCGGACAGCACGAGCGTCGGCGGTGCATCGACCATCAGATGACGCACGGCCATCACGACGCAATCGCCCGGCGTACCCACGACGCCGAAACGTCGCTCGCCCTGGCGGCTCACGCGCAACGGCGAATGGAGGCTGATCGAATGGGACGTGCCGCTTTGATCGTGTTCCGGTGCGACGACCCACACTTCTTCGGCGAGTTCGGCGGCCACGGCTTCGAGTACGGCGAGGCCGGGTGCGTCGATGCCGTCGTCGTTGGTCAACAGAACGCGCGGGACTTTGCTGGAAGATGTGGACATGATGTGCGATAGACGTAGCGGACGGATCCGCTACGCTACCACACAGCGAAATTCTCGCTTGTCCGTACAGGCTACGTGTTACGCGTTACGTCAGAAGCGGTGGATGATGCCCAGACCGAACGCGAACTGACTTGCCGACGAAGCCGGCGTCGAGTTGAAGCCATCGCCGATGCTCGCGGTCGCGTCGATGATCTGACTCGAACCGTTCGTGCCGAGCGTCTTGCCGTTCGCGCGCTGATACGCTTCGAGCGCATAGAGGCCAGTGCGCTTCGACAGCGAGTAATACTGCGAGAGGTTGAACTGCTGATACGACGCGCTATCCGTAATGCCGTTCGCGCGCGTCGCACGCGTGTAGCTGTAGCCCGCCGCGAAGTCCCACACGATAGCCGGCTTCCAGTGCAGAACGACACCGCCCGTATTGAAGATCGCCGTATCCCTGAACTTCGAATTGATGCCGGGAATGTACTGGACGTTCGAGTACGTTGCAGTGATGTCCCACGCGCTATTGAACGTATAGCCGCCGCCCACTGCAAAGCGCTGTTGCGCCTGCGCGGTCTGATAACCGTTCGTCAGCGCAGATACGCCGATCTGCGAGCCGCCGTTCGTCGTGGTCGAATCCGAGCCCCACGTACCGCCGCCCGACGTCGAATTGTTGATGCGCGAGAAACCGACTGCGAGACCGATCGGACCCATCGCGTACTGGACCCCTGTCGCCCACGTCGAGCCCTGATTCACGCTGCCCGCCACACCGCCGAGCGAATACGAGCCGCTCACCGTCAAGCCGTACATCTTCGGCGACGTGTATTCGAGTGTATTGTTCGCGCGGTAAATCGTGTCGAGGCCGTCGATATCGCCAGGGTGTGCGCCATAGAAGCCCGTGATCCACGTCGTCGGGCTATACGGCGACAGCATCTGGTAATACGAAGCGTATTGACGACCCGCCGTGAACGTACCGTAAGAGGCATTCGTCACGCCGACATACGCAAGGCGGCCGAACAATGCATTGGTGTACTGTGCCGCGCCCGTTCCCGAGTTCAAGCCCGATTCGAGCTGGAAAATGGCCTTCGTACCGCCGCCGAGATCTTCTCCGCCCTTCAAGCCGAAACGGCTGCCTGCCCACACGCCCGGCGTCATCTTGACGACCGAGTGCCCGCCGCTCGTCGAACCGAGCGACGTCGAGCTGCTTTGATAAGCCAGCCCGTTATCGACGATACCGTACAGCGTCACGCTGCTTTGCGCGAATGCCGGAACGCTGCCGACGAGCGCGGCCCCGATCACGACTGCCTTTGCCTTGCTGGTACTCCTCTTCATTCTTCTGACCTCCATCTTCCTGGTTTTACTGCTGTTTGGATTCTTCTATTTGCTCGAGCGTGATGCGCTGCATTCGCCCGGTCCGGCAATCGAAGAAGCAGCTATTCGCGTGGTCGTCGTAGAACATTTCGATGTCTTCCGTCACTTCTCGATGCGCAGCGCCCGCGCGTCAAACGGATCGACCGCCTGTGTTCCTGATCCTTTGACTTGCTGCTATCTTGGGATACAACGATATAGACGCGAGATGCTTTTCAGGTAGTGCGGGTTAACCACATGTAATGCCGGACAGATTCGGTAAGACAGGGCTTTAGAGGGAACGTGAACCCGTCGCGCGTGTCTGTGTTCCCAGACAGATCAAGCACTTTGGTATCCCGGAACACTGTTCGAAGCGCCTCTTCACGATCGCGCAAGCGCATGTTCCGATAAACAGAACAGATGGCAAGCGAGGCAAGTCGCAACCCTCTATAGAAGCGTTGTGATGCCGACGCAAGCGCCGCTATACTGAGCAGCCAAAGAGTAGAAACATATGAACGAGACAACACAGCAAGCGATCGTGCAGACGCTCCGCGAGAAGATCCTGTCGGGTGAACTCGCGCCCGGCCAGCGCCTCGTCGAAGCACAGTTAGCGCAATGGCTCGGCGTATCCCGCACGCCGCTGCGCTACGCATTGAGCGTGCTGGCAGGCGAAGCGCTCCTCGAACGATCGGGCGCGCGTGGTTATGTCGTGCGACGCTTCAGCGTGCGCGACGTATTGAATGCGATCGACGTACGCGGCGTGCTCGAAGGTCTCGCGGCACGCATGGTTGCGGAAAGCGGCGTATCGGCTGCGCTGGCTGCTGAGTTGAATGCATGCCTGCGCGAAGGCGACGACATCTTCAACGCAGGCGCATTGAAGGAAGGCGACGACGTGCGTTACGCGGAAATGAATGGCCGCTTCCATGCACTCATCGTCGAAGCCGCGCAGAACGCAGCGGTCAGCGCCGCGTTGAGCCTCAACGACAAGATCCCGTTCGTCGCACCGTCTACTATCGCCTTCGACGAATCCGCGCGTGAGCGTCAGTTCGCGATGCTCATGTACGCGCATCGCCAGCATCATGCGATCGTCGGCGCACTCGTCAATGGCGAAGGCGCCCGCGTCGAAGCGCTGATGAAGGAACACACGCACATATCGAAGGAAAGTCTCAATCTGTCGTTGCCCGCGCTGCATCTGATCGCAGGCGCGGCATGACGGCGACCCTGTCGATTCCTGCAATCCGCACTTCCCTACGGGCACTTCCGTGAGCAGCAAAGACCTTCTCAACATCGCGCAGCTGCGCGCCTTCAAACTCGTCGCGGATACGGGCAGCGCGACGCGCGCGGCGTCCGCGCTGTTTCGCGCGCAATCGGCTGTCACGCGATCCGTGCAGGAACTCGAGGCGGCGCTCGGCGAACCGCTCTTCGATCGCAAGCCTTCAGGCATGCTGCCGACGCCCGTCGGACGCGCCGTGCTGCATCGCTGTGAGCGGCTCTTTGCCGAACTCGAAGAACTCGCGCAATGGTGCGCCGCGCGTCAGGCGCGCCGGCGTCCTGCTGCGGAAGGTTCATTGCCTGCGTATCTACTCAATACGCGTCGTCTGCAATTGTTCACAGCGCTCGCGCGACATCGGCATATGCCCAGCGCAGCGAAAGCGTTCGGCATCAGCCAGCCAGCCGTGAGCACCGCGATCCGCGTGCTCGAAAGCGGCTCGGGATTGCAGCTCTTTCACCGCAGTCCGCGCGGCATTCTGCTAACAACGGAAGGCGAAACGTTTCTGCTTCACGTGCGGCGCGCGTTGAACGAACTGCGTCACGTGCCCGACGATATCGCTGCATTGCACGGCTATATTCAGGGCGCAGTGACGGTCGGCGCGCTGCCGCTCGGGCGCACATTGATCCTGCCGAAAGCGATCGCGAGCATGAGCGCGAAGCATCCGGGCGTGCGCATCATCACCGATGAAAGCGCGTACGAAACACTGGTTGCCGGTTTGCGTGCAGGCGACATCGATTTCATTCTCGGCGCGTTGCGCGAGAACGATGCGTCGAGCGGCCTGATGAACGAGCGGTTGATGTCGGAAGATATGGTCGTGCTCGCACGTCGCACGCATCCGCTCGCGAACGAACGCGGCCTGACGATGACCGACCTGCAGGACGTGCAATGGATCGTGCCGCGCAGCCACGCGCCCGCGCGCGGTCTGTTCGAGGCGCAATTCAAACGGGTCAAACTGAAGCCGCCGATGCCATCGGTCGAAACCGCCGACTTCGCGGTGATCCGCGGCTTGCTGCTCGGCACGGACATGCTCGCGGCATTGTCCGCGCAGCAGTTGCACTATGAATGTCAGTCGGGCGAACTGGTCGTGCTCGACGTGAAGTTGCACAACACGCGGCGCGATATCGGCCTGACGCTGCGCGCAGCCGGCACGCCGTCTCCCGCTGCGCGCGCATTGATCGACGCGATACGTCTTGCCGTCGTCGATGTCGCGCGAACGATCAGCATCGCGGCAGCATAAAACAGCCGCGATATCGAACGTTCAACGTCGCGCGCGCGAAAAATGACACCAGCTATGGTGATCGAGATTCTTCAGCAACTCCGCGCGCAGCCGCTCGCGACGGTAGTGCTGCACCACCGACAGCAACGCAATCAACAGCACGGATCCCCCAAGCGCCACACCAATCCATGTTTCGTTCATTGCCATCCCCTGTAGCAACTACGCTTGCCGCGATGCGTGTGGTTTTCAGAGCGGACACTGGCCCGCCTTCGGACAATTGCCCGCATGCATGCACTGCTCGAAAACCAGTTCGCGGTATCGGCCAGCATCGCGATCCGCAGGCGTACGCGGCCCGAAAGTCCGGTTCACGACGACCACCTGATTCGTGCACCGGCATTGATAAAGCTGTTGTTTTGTCTCCACCACTTCTTCCTTGTCGGGCCCTGGCGCCGTCTCCCGGACGGACATGTGCGAGCCCTTGTTATTGTCGATACACGATCAGTTCAAGATCAGTTCATGTGCTGGCCGCCGTTTACGGCCAGGTTCGCGCCCGTGATGAAGCCCGCATCGTCGGAACAGAGGAATGCGACGAGTGCGGCCACTTCTTCCGGCTTGCCAAGACGACCGGCGGGAATCTGCGGCAGGATCTTCGTGTCGAGGATGTCTTGCGGAATCGCCGTGACCATTTTCGTGGCGAGATAACCGGGCGAAATCGTGTTGACGGTCACGCCTTTGCGCGCCACTTCGAGCGCGAGCGACTTCGTGAAGCCGTGCATGCCTGCTTTCGCCGCTGCATAGTTGGTCTGTCCGATCGATCCCTTCGAGCCATTCACCGAAGAAATATTGATCACACGTCCCCAGCCGCGTTCCACCATCATTTCGCAGACGGGCTTCGTCATGTTGAAGATGGAATCGAGATTCGTGCGCATCACGGCGTCCCAGTTCACCTTGTCGAGCTTGCGCAGCGTCATGTCGCGCGTGATGCCCGCATTGTTCACAAGGATGTCGATGGGGCCGATTTCGGCCGTGATCTTCGCCACGCATTCGTGACATGAGTCGTAGTCGGCGACGTCGACGTGATACGCACGGAACGTGCGGCCCGCTGCTTCCATCGAAGCAAGCCAGTCGTCGCTGCACGTGTTGCCGGGCGAGCACGTCACGATCACGCGGTAGCCGGCATCGTGCAACCGGATACTGATGGCCTCGCCTAGACCGCCCATGCCACCCGTTACCACAGCAATTCGATTAGTCATCCTTTACACCTATCAGTCGTTCAATGCGAAGCTTCCCGATAGTCAATTGGCTGGTTCGCAGATGCAGCCGTTGACTGGTCTCCCCGACTGATCCTTTGTGTTCGCCGCTCACTGCGGCATGCGCGTTTCGCGATTCACTGCGACGTCGCGTGTCGGTAGATGATCCGGCGTATGCCTGTGCTTAAGGTGATTAATCGACAACCGCTTTGTGGGGACGCGTATCGGTGGCGCTTGCGGCGCGCGCGATCGCGTCTTCGGTTTGCTGTCGTGCGAGTGCTTCGGATGACGGCGCAGCGGACAGCGCCGTTGCAACCGCCGAAGTCACCGCGGATGCAGCCGCTTGCGTGCGGCTCTGAAATGCGTCCACGACGGAGCGCACATGGATGTCGTTCGTTTTCGCTTGTGTTTGTCCGACTTCCTGAAGCGCTCCATTCAGCCGCGAAACGATGCGACTCAGTTCGTTGCCATATCCGGCAAAGAACGTAGCGATGCCGTTGGCCGCGTTCCATTGAATCGCGGGCCAGTCAGCGGGATTGCGAGCATTGCTGAGCATGCTCACGGTTTTCAGCACTTCGCCGTTCAGCTGGTTAATCGTATGCAGATTGAGTACCGCAACCGATTGCGCTTCCCGAACGACGGGATTGGCCCACGCGTAGAGAGCGGAGATGCCGGGCTCCCACGCCGAAATGACACCTGCGGAATTCCGAGTGTTCATTGACGCGACTCCGTTAGTCTTACTAATTAGCTTATTGCATACGCACAGCGGGGCCGCACTGTGTGATGCGAATAGCATGGGTGTTCGCTAGCAACGCGTTGTTGTGCGAAGCACCATTTAGAACCGCCATTCTAAACACATCATTTGACAATTTTTACGCAGTCTTACGTCAGTAGTTACCCTGGGTTGTCGCAGGCATTTGCTACATGTTGGGACAGATGCAACAGCGACCGACCGGTCGGGTTAGCGAAAACGCTTCCTCAACCGACGCATTTTTCTGCGTCAACACGTTGATGCACGATGATCCGTATCGCGCATTTACGTCATGTTGTGATATATAATCGAATCGACGGACGCAACAGATGTCCTACCAGGGAGACGACATCATGATCATCAATAGCGATTTCGAAATCGCTTTTCTCGTCGGTGCATTCACGCTGCTCGGCGTGATTCTCGTCGGCAGTCTGTTGACGGCGGTGCATCTCGAACGATGGCATCCAAAGCTGGTCGGCGCTGCAGTCGGCGCATTGCTCGGCATCGCGCTGATCGAAGCCGTGCCGCTCATTACGTGATTTGCAGCACTCGCGAATAACGGAGTGCCGGCGTGATTCCCTTCAAACGCATTCTGCTCTGCTATGACGGCACGTCAGAAGGCCGTCGCGCGTTGCGTTGCGGCGCATCGCTTGCGCAGCAACTCGATGCGGAAACGCATCTGCTTTCCGTGGTCGATTCGTCGTGGTGGTCGAGCGGCTACGACGTGCTCTCGTCGATGGCATTCGACATCGACGAACAGGCGGCACGCGAAGTATTGAACGATGGTATCGAGCGGCTATCCGCGTGCGGCATCACCGCGACGGGACATTTCTGCGTGGGCGATCCCGTAGATCGCATTGCGACGATGGCCGACAGATTGCGCGCTGATCTGATCGTCATCGGGCATCATCATCTCGGGCCTTTCGCGCGCTGGTGGACAGGCGAGCGCCATGCTCAACTGCTAGACCGTGTAGGTTGCGGCATTCTCTTCGAAGTTTCGCCCGACACCGTTCCGTGAACGGCCGGATTTCGCGCACAAAATCACGCGCGAACCTAGAGTCCCCAAAGAATATCCGCGTTTTGCCTGCGTGCTTCGCGGAGCATGTCGAGGAAAGGCCATGCGCGCTGTGAAAAGCCCGCATGCTGATGATGTCCGGTATTCGACGCCGTCGATGCTTCGTGCGCAGCGGCCGTCTGTTTGTCGTCGACGATGGCTGCTTCCAGACGACGGATAGCTTCGGGCAAATCGTCGTGCGCGATGACGCCCTGATTGTCGAGCCGCTTGCCGATCAACCCCAGCATATATTGCGCGAGGTCGCGGAGCATGATGACGTCCGGCGTGGCCGGTGACTGGAAGGTGACGAGCAAGACAGCTCCCCTGTAGTGAATTCAGGGCCTTCGTAGCGGTTGCGTCCCCAGGGACTACGCGCTTTCGTTCACGGAGGTGTTGGACTTGGCGCAGTCCCGATCATGCTGCAGCCGCCCGAAGGCACACCTTCATTTTATATCATGTTGTGATGCATTAAAACATAGTGGATTACACGGTGACGTCAGTCGTCCTGATCCCACTCGTCGTGCTCCGCTTCGGCTTCATCCAGATGATTGGCCAGCAGCGCATAGAAAATGCGGTCGTATAGCGAAGGATTCGTCCTGTCGCGCCACCCGCGCGCCTTCACGATGGTTTTTGCGGTTTCGTGCGCCGACTGAAACAGCGTCTGTACATGATCCATATCCATACACAGTATGTCGGCATGCGGAACGCCCGGCTTGAGGCTGCGTAAGCCGCGATCAGAGCAAGCTTTCCCGCGCAATTCACGCATTCGATCCGATCACACGTAGCAATTACAGATGCAGCCAGTACATATCGGGAATCGCGCGATCCTCGTCGGACATGAACGGATTGTCCAGACGGATGATTTTCCGGCCGCCCGGATTCGTGCGCTTCAGCCCATTCTGGATATACGGATGCGTGTTGAACAGCTTCAGATACGAGCCGTCGCGCCACGCCGCCGCGAAGCCTCGCGCGATCGTCGCTGCGAGGCGTTCGTGATTCGGCGACACATAGAACAGAAAGTCCGAGCGATACGCGAGCAGCAAACGGTTTTCGACGACAAGGCTCGGCTCCGTATCCTTGCGCGATTCGATCTCCGGATACGCCTCGATCACGCCCCGCGGAAAATAGTCGACGCGTTTGGCCTCCACCATCTTGAAGATCGTTTCGTACGTCGAAGGCGTCTGCACCGGAAGGCCCGCGTTGCGCATGATCTCGGTGTCGATCCAGCCGAGTCCCTGCACGGCCGTCATCGAGCGCAGATCGTCGAGCGTTTCGATCCTGTCGAAATCGGGCTGCCGGTCCTCGCGGATGATGAACACGCGGTAGCCAATCAGCCCGCGATGAATCGGAATATGCACGACGTTCAGGCCGCGTTCGGCCTGCGCTTCCATGCTCGTCCAGTGCAGATTGATGGTCGTGCCGTTGGCGAGTTCGGCGAGCGCGCGGCCGCGCTCCATCACGAGTTCGAGTTGATGCGTCGTGTACGACGCGTTGGCCGCCTTCATCGCGAGATCGAGCGTCGCGAGCGCGAAGGCCGCGTGCACATCCCTGCCCGGCCTGATCTGCGGATAGACGATATCGAAGTGTTCGCCGGGTGCGGCTCGCGCAGCGAGCGCTGCGCCCGCGGCACTCGCCGCGGCGAGTATGAAACGCCTGCGATGCATAAATACGCGTGACAAATACAGAAACGTGCGGGTAGCCCGTTCATTGCCGAGCTTGAGCAGATCGTGTCACGGACCACGCCGGCATCGACATTCGGATAAACCCGCTGACATATTGCAGACGCAATACTTTCTCCGCGCATTCAGGGCGCGCTACGCATGTACCGCGCGTCGTATCTACTCGACGATCAGTCCATGACGGATCGCGTAGCGGATCACTTCGGCATTGTTGGAAAGGCCGAGCTTCTGCATCAGCCGCATCTTGTGTGTGCTGATCGTCTTCGCACTGAGCGCGCAGATGTCGGCGATTTCGTTGATGCTCCTGCCTGCCGCGAGCATCTGCAACACCTGAAATTCGCGGTCGGACAGCACTTCATGCGGCGGCATGTCGCCGCGATGCGTCTCGAAGACCATCGCATCGACCAGCTTCGGATCGATGAAACGCCCGCCGTCCGCGAGCTTTCGGATCGCCGCGAGCAGCACGTCGGGATCGCTGTCTTTCGTCAGATAACCCGTCGCGCCCGCGCGCAGCGCACGCGATGCGACCTGCGCCTCGTCGTGGATGCTCAGCACCAGCACGGGCAACGCGGGCTGTTCGGCGCGCACGCGGCGAATCAGATCGACGCCGCTAATGCCCGGCATCGTCATGTCGAGCAGAAGAAGATCGACGGCGCAGCTACGCAGTTTGTCGACGACTTCCGAGCCTTGCGCCGCTTCCGCCGCAACGATCATGTCGCTCGTCGTCGCGATGATCTGCTTGAGTCCGCCGCGGACGATCGCGTGGTCGTCGGCAATGAGTATTCTGATCATGTTTTAGGGCTGCCATCGAGCGGAATGTGAATCGAAACCGTGGTGCCTGCACCCGGCGCGCTGTCGATCGAAAGCGTCGCGCCGATCAGCCGCGCGCGTTCATACATGCCGAGCAGGCCGTACGAATACTCGCGGCGCGCCGCCTCGCGGTCGAAGCCCCGGCCATCGTCGCGCACGCGCAGTTCGAGCCTGTCCGCCGTCGACACGAGCGACACATCGACACGCTTCGCCTTCGCATGCCGCGCCACATTCGTCAACGACGCCTGCACGATACGGAACACGGCCGTCGCGTGCGCATCCGACAGCACGGGCTCGCCGCCCTCGATGCGCAGTTCGCAGGGAATCGCGTTGCGCCGGTTGAATTCGTCGACGAGCCATTCCAGCGCCGAAACGATGCCGAAGTTGAGCGCCGCCGGCCGCAAATGGCTCGCCACGTTGCGTACCATCCAGATCGTGCCTTCGACGAGTTCGCGCATGTCGTCGGCCTTCTTGGTCGCTTCCGCGTCGTGTGCGAGGCGCATCTTCAGGAGCGACACGTCCATCTTGAGCGCCGTCAGCAACTGGCCGAGTTCGTCGTGAATCTCCATCGCGATGCGCTTTCTCTCCTCTTCGCGGATCGCTTCCATGTACGCGGACAGCTCGCGCTGCTGTTCGCGCGACTCGACCAGTTCCTGTTCCATCTGCTTGCGTCCCGTGATGTCGTTCATGCCGACGTAGATCGCGGGGGAATCGTCGTAAGTCGCAACGCGCGCCGTCGCCATCGCCCAGAAGCGCGTGCCGTCGGGACGCTGGAATCGCACTTCCGTGTCGCGCAGACTGCCCTCCGTTCGCAGATGATCGATCAGCCGTTCGCGCTCCAGCGGGTCTGCGTAGAAATCAGCGATGTTCGCAGCCACGCCCGCATTCATGCCGAACAGCGCGCGCAGCGGCTCGTTCGTGTAGAGGATGCGCCCGTCCGGCATCGACGTGATGCACAACGGCACCGGACTCGTTTCGACGATTGCGCGAAAACGCGCTTCGCTCGCCTGCAAGCGCGCGTCGGCACGACGGCGTTCGTCGATTTGCGCCTGCAGATTCGCATTCGCGCGCGCCAGTTCTTCCGTGCGCAGCGCGACGCGCCGTTCGAGATCGTCGCGCGCCTGCTTGAGCGCCGCTTCCGTTTCCTTGCGCACGGCCACTTCCGCGAGCAGTTGCCGGTTCTGCGCGACGAGTTGCGTGTGCATCGCGCGCAGTTCGAGATGCACACCGACGCGCGCGAGCATCTCGTCGACACGCAGCGGCTTCGTCACGTAATCGACGCCGCCCGCCGCGAATCCTTCGACACGATCTTCGTTGCCCGTCAGCGAGGTCATGAAGATCACGGCGATCTCGCGCGTGCGCTCGTCACGTTTGAGGCGCCGACAGGTCTCGAAGCCGTCGATGCCCGGCATTTTCACGTCGAGCAGAATCAGATCGGGCTGCGCAAACGCGGCACGTTCGAGCGCCTCGAGGCCGTCGAGCGCGACCAGCACGCGGATGCCGCGCGCCTCCAGACTGTCGACCACGACGCCGAGATTGGCGGGCGTATCGTCGACGATCAGGATCGTCCCCGTTTGCGCGGCGGAAGCGGCGAGATGGCTCATGACGCCGTGTTCCCTTCGAGATACCGCTCGACCAGTTGCAGTATCGCCTTCGACTGATACGCGCGCGCCAGCTGATGCAGCCGCGCGGCGAACGCGGCATGCGGCGGATCGCTGGCCGCAATCCGCTCCGCCCATTGCACGATGCCGCTCATATTGCCGTCGCGCGCGAGGCGGTGCAGTTCGCTCATTGCGTCGGCGGGCATGCTGGCCGGACAGGCCGCGGGCGTGTCCAGCGCGGCATCCCGCTGCACGGCCGCACGAATCCATTCGATATCGAGCAATTCGCCGATGCGCGCCAGCAGCACGTCGAAATCGACGGGCTTGGTGATGAACGCATTCGCGCCCGCTTCCAGACTCTTCGCGCCGTCCACGCCGAACGGCGACGCGGAAATGGCGATGATGGGCGTGCGCGCGAACGGCGGCATCGCGCGCAAACGGCGCGTCACGTCGAGACCGTCGATGCCGGGCATCACGATGTCCGTGAGAATCAGATCGGGGCTTTCCGCCTGCGCGATCGCGATGCCGTCCACGCCGCCCGCCGCTTCCGTTGTGGTGAAGCCGATCCGCGTCAACAGTTCGATGATGACCGCGCGGTTGATCTGCACGTCGTCGATCACGAGCACCTTGCGGCGCGGGCCTTCGTAGCCCGTGATGATCGCAGCCGCGCTTGTGACGTGCGACACGCACGGTTCGACGAGCGCGGGCGGCAGTTCGAACCAGAACACGCTGCCGCGCCCGACTTCGCTTTCTACTTTCACCTCGCCGCCCATTGCGCGCACGAACTGGCGGCTGATCGCGAGCCCGAGCCCTGTGCCGCCCGCGCGCCGTTCCGCGCCGCCCGCCTGTTCGAACGGCATGAAGATCTGCTCGTGATACTCGGCGGGAATGCCGATGCCCGTGTCGTGCACCTCGAAACGGACCGCACCGCTTTCGCCGCGCGCGATGAGCAGACGTACGCCGCCGCCATCGGTGAACTTCACCGCGTTCGACAGCAGATTCAGCAGCACCTGGCGCAAGCGGTGTTCGTCGGCACGCACGCCGCAGGGCGCATCGGCGGCGACGCTGCATTCGAACGCAAGATGCCGCTGCTCGGCCTTCACGCCGATGATCTCGCGGATCGTATCGACGAGTCCCTCCAGCGGCACGTCGCAGATCTCGATGCGCAGTTTGCCCGCTTCGACCTTCGCGAAATCGAGCGTCTCGTCGATCAGCGTCAGCAGATGCTCGCCGCTTTGCTGGATCACGGCGACGCCGTCGCGCTGACGCAGACTCAGCGTGTCGTCGCGTCCGAGAATCTGCGCATAGCCGAGAATGCCGTTCAGCGGCGTGCGCAATTCGTGGCTCAGGTTCGCGAGGAATTCGCCCTTCGCGCGATTGGCCGCTTCTGCCATGTGCCGCGCTTCGCGCTCGACGGCAGCTTCGCGTTCGTCGAGATACGCGCGATGCAAGCGCATTCCCATTGCGTTGATTGCCGACACCACGCGATCGAGTTCATCGGGTTCGCGCGGCGGCTTGCGCTGCAGCACGAATGCTGAAGGCGGCTCGTGGAAGTCGTAATCGCTGACGCTACGCGCAATCGCCGCGAGATGCCGCGTGACGAGCCGCGACAGAATGTAAAACGTGAACAGCGCGACGAGAAAGGTATTCGCGCCCTGGCTCACGAGAATCACGAGCGCCGTGCGCGTGAGGTCGTGAAAGAGATTGGCGAGCGTCGCTTCGACATACAGCGTCCCGATCTGCTCGACCCTGTCCTGCACGTGGTACATGATGGGGAACTCGCGCGCGACTCGCATGCCGGACATGTGCTCGCGTTCGCCCACGCTCACCACCATCGATGAACTGACGGGTGGCACCTCGCGCACTTCCGCGGCGCGGATATCGCGCAGCCGCAGCATGCCTTCGAGTTCGAGTTTGAGTTGCGGCTGATCGAGCCGCCACAGCGCTTCGCCGAGACTGTCGCGATAGCTGCGGTCGATATCGACGAGACGGTTCTGGATCTGCTCGAAGCCGCGTTCGTAGTCGCGGAAGAGCTGCACCGCGGTCAGGATCAGCGTGATCGCGCAGCTGAAGGCGAGCACCGTCCCGAGCAGCCGCAGCACCACGCTGCGCCGCACGTAACGGAGCCCGCTCCACCATGCGTCGAACCTGTCGAGAGCCATATCACCCCGGGAGTGCCGCCGTTCTGGTTGTCCTATTCTGCACTCGATGCCAAATACCGGTCTACCGCGCCCATACTGGGTTTCAAACGTCCGATCTTTACCCCATCGTTTCCGGCACCTCGCCGGGCACCTCACCTAGCACTTCCCCTGGCACCATCAGCCGCACCGAGCGCGCCGGCCGCCCGACCAGTTCGTCGATCAGCGCGGCCATTTCGCACAGCGCCCGAAAAGCCTCGTCGTCGAGCTGATCGCCGTGATAGCGCTGCAGGTCGCGCATCGTTTCGCCCAGACGCCGCAGCGCGCCGGGCGTGCTGTCGATCATCGGCCAGCAATGCATCAGATACGCGAGCGCGGTGACGCTGCGCGTGTCGCACCATGCATCGAACAGCCGCAGACAGAGCGAGTTGACGCGCTCGACGATGTTGTCACGCTCGGACGGATAGGCATTCATGACGCGTCGGCTCGGCAGTGCGTTTTCGATAGCTCATGATCCGCGAGCCGATTTTGTGTCGCAGTCAGCACAGGCTGGAAAATCCGCGTGCGACATCCTGATTCATGTGTCAGGAAATCCTGAACGCGATCTGCACGCCCAAACCCGCTGCCGATGCGTGAAAACCCTTGTATGTCGTTGATAAACGCGCTTTCGGCCAGGGAAATCCTGACGCCTGAAATCAGCGCTTCCTGAATGCACATTCCGCCGCCGCCGATTGGTGCCATTTTGTGTTGCCCCTAGCATCGGGTCATCGGGCATCGAGGGGACACGCATGGCGGCGGGCAACACATCACTTCGCTTTCAGGTCGAGAAACTGGTGGGTTCGACGCGCGGCGACACGGCACGCGTTCGCCTGCTGGAGCGCTCGCGAATGGGTGGCACCCGTCGGGTCTGCATCCAGTTCGAACGTCCGACCGGGTCGTTCTCGCTGTTCTTCTTTCGCCATGCCGACGGGACATGGCACGTGTTTCCGCCGGACCGCCGCCGTCCGGAGATGGGCGTGTGCCGCATCGCGGCCTGACCGCGCCGCAAGACGGACGTCATCCGGCTCGCGGCGGAAGCACAGCATCAGATGGGAGACGCACATGATTGACGACGCTTCGAACGCCTTGCCGCAGTACGTGATCGATCTGCGCACATGGCTCAGCGACTGGTACGACCACGCGTTCAAGGTGGGCCTCGTCCGGCCGCCTTTCACGCTCGACGACGCGATCGCCGACCGGCTCGAAGGCTACTTCAAGGCCGGGCTGACACCCGTCGAAGGCGCGATCGCGTTCTTCGGCACCGTGCACTGAGAGGCCGCGCATGAAGTTCGAAACATTCGATTCGCGTTTGTCGCAGATGCTGCGCGCGATGCCGGCGACCACGATCGCCGAACTGACGGACGGCATGATCGCGTGGTGGAACGGCGCGCGCGTGGTCTATGCATGGGTCGGCGACGAAGCCCTCGAAAAAGCTCACCACACCGCGCGCGAACTCGACCTAGCCGACGACTGGGGCCAGTTTCACGACTGGCTCGCGGCATGGATCGACGAGCCGCGTTTCAGCATGCGGCTCGAACCTCTCGGCCGCGAACGCGATACCGCATAGACGGACGCCCGCTTCAAACGAGCGGCATTTCATCCGCCGCGTGCTGCCCGTTCTTCGCGTGGCGCTTCTTCACCGTCGACGGATCGCGCACGATGGTCACCGCGCACGGCGCATACGCCAGCACCTGACGCGCCACCGAGCCGATCAGCCAGCGGTCGAACGGCGTATGGCCGCGATGCCCCACGACGAGATGATCGATCTCGTGCTGCTCGGCATACAGCACGATCTCCTTCGCGGGCTGGCCGATCACGAGATCGAACTCAGGGTGTTCGTTCGATGCGGCGAGCTTGGCCTTGATGTCGTCGAGCACTTCGGTTGCGTGGCGCATTTCGTAGTCGACCATTTCCTTTCTTTCGAGTTCGATCGCGCCCCAGTCGGGCGCGCGCGCCACGACGAGCACGTGCAGACGCGCATCGAAACGCTTCGCGAGGTCGACGGCGAACGTCACCGCGTGGCGCGCGGACGGCGACCCGTCATAACCAACGAGTATGTTGTGCATGATTCGCTCCCTTCCGGTTCGAACCGGAGCGAGCTGCGAAGTGACGGCGAATGGATCAGTTGTCGTCGCTTCGGCTCGGAAGATGCTCGTGCGGGACGGGCTCGGCCGCGGCGGCGTCGGGAAGGTCGTCGCGCGCGGGTTTGGCCGGCGGCTTGCCGGACCTGGTTTGCGCGGGGTCGAGAGGTTTGCCTTTCGGCTCAGCGGACTTATCGGAGGGCATGGTGTGCTCCTGCGCTGAAGAATGTTGTTGATACCATGATAGACCGCATTGCGAGCGCCTGTTTCGTGCGGGAAAGACCTGGTCTGCCGGCTTTGCGGCGCTGCGCAAAATGGCCTGCAAAGGCCGCAGGCGCGCCGCAACAGGATCGTCCTAGCCATCGTGCCGCTCACGTGACAAAGTGACGGGCGTATCCAGCCAGAGGAGCCGCTCGTGTCCGCGCCCCAACCTGTTCCGCAGCTCGCCCCCGTCACCTTCCGCCCCTTCACCGCCGACGACATCGCCGCCGCGCACGCGCTGTCGCTTCAGGTCAGCTGGCCGCATCGCGCGGACGACTGGCGCTTTGTTGCAAGCGTCGGCAGCGGCTTCGTGGCGGAGAGCGAAGACGGTGTCGTCGGGACGGCGCTGTGCTGGAAATACGGCGCGAGCGGCGCATCGCTCGGCATGGTGATCGTGTCGCCGGATCAGCAGGGGCGCGGTATCGGACGCGAACTGATGGAGCGGCTGCTCGAAGCGCTCGGCGGACGGATCACCGTGCTGCACGCGACGCCCGCCGGTCAGCCGCTCTATGAAAAGCTCGGCTTCAAGGCGATCGGGACGATCAATCAGCACCAGGCCGCCGACTTCCGCGTGCCGCCGATCACGTTGGCATCGGACGAGCAACTGCGCACGCTGCAAGCCGCCGATACGCCGCGCCTGATCGAGCTTGCATCGCGCGCGGGTGGCCTTGATCGCAGTGCGTTGCTGCCTGCATTGCTCGGCATTGCGGACGGCGTTGCGCTGATTCGTAATGAAGAACTGTCGGGCTTCGCGCTGCTGCGTCCCTTCGGACGTGGGCACGCGATCGGCCCCGTCGTCGCGCTGAACTCAGCCGATGATTCCACCCGCCACGCGCAGGCATTGATCGCGCATTGCCTTGCCGCGAACGCAGGCGCATTCACGCGAATCGATACGCCCGGCGACAGCGGCCTCACACTGTGGCTCGAAGACCTCGGTCTCAAGTGCGTCGATACCGTCGTGAAGATGTCCCGCAACGGCGTACCTGCCAGCGATCCTTCCGTCGCGCAGTTCGCCATCGTCAACCAGGCACTCGGTTAGAACATGACGCTTCTCTACAAGGCCGATCCCGAACGCGGCAAGCAATGGGCGCAACACTTTGCGCAGAAGGCGCCCGACATTCCCTTTCGCCTGTGGCCCGATATCGGCGATGCGGCATCCGTCCGCTATCTCGCCGCGTGGCAGCCGCCCGACGATCCGGCGCGCACGCTGCCGAATCTCGAAGTGATCTTTTCCGTGGGCGCGGGCATCGATCAATTCGATCTGTCGCGCGTGCCGCCGCATATCGCCGTCGTCAGGATGATCGAGCCGGGTATCGTCGAAGGGATGGTCGAGTATGTGACGCAAGCCGTGCTGACCATCCATCGCGATCTGTTCGATTACGCGATCCAGCAGCGCGAGCGCGTCTGGCGCGAGATGCCCGTGCGCGCAGCGGCGACGCGGCGCATTGGCGTGTTGGGGCTCGGCATGCTGGGCACGGCCGTGCTCGAACGGTTGCGCCTGTTCGGCTTTCCGTGCGCAGGCTGGAGCCGTTCGGCGCACGCGATTGAAGGCGTCGAATGTCATGCGGGCGTCGAAACGCTCGATGCCTTTCTTGCCCGCGCCGATATCCTCGTCTGCCTGCTGCCGCTCACCGATGCAACGCGCGGTCTGCTCGACAAGCGTCTGTTCGGCAAGCTGCCGAAAGGCGCGTCGCTGATCAATGTCGGTCGCGGCCCGCAGCTGAACCAGCAAGATCTGCTCGACGCACTCGACAACGGCCAGCTGCAGAACGCGATTCTCGACGTGACCGATCCCGAGCCGCTTTTAGAATCGCACCCGTTCTGGACGCATCCGCGGGTGCGGATCACGCCGCATATCGCGAGCGCGACGCGGCCCGAGACGGCCGTCGACGTGGTGCTCGACAATATCCGCCGTCATCGCGACGGCCTGCCGATGCTCGGCGAAATCGACCGCAAGCGGGGTTATTGAAAACGTGCGCAGCACAAAATGCTGCGCACACCCCGCAAAAAACGGCATTTGCGCTTTTCCGCGAATTATTTGGCGAATCGGCGGATGAGGCTCTCTCAGTAGTATGGAACGGTCCGCAGCCCACTCCGAGAAGAGAACCGCACCATGCCGAATCCATCGCTCATCGAAGCCGACCGTAAGCACCTGATCCACCCCGTCGTCAGCTATCGCGCGCATGAAGCGCGCGGCGTCACCGTGCTCGACTCTGCGCAGGGCGTGTTCCTGCGCGATATCGACGGCAATGAACTGCTCGACGCCTTCTCCGGCCTCTGGTGCGTGAACACCGGTTACGGCCACCAGAGCATCGTCGATGCCGCCACGCGGCAAATGGCCCGCCTGCCTTACGCGACGGGCTATTTTCACTTCGGTTCGGAACCGGCCATCGAGCTTGCCGAGAAGCTCGTCGAACTGTCGCCTGCGTCGTTACAGCATGTGTATTTCACGCTGGGCGGATCGGATGCCGTCGATTCCGCGCTGCGCTTCATCACGCATTACTACAACGCGACGGGGCGCTCGACGAAGAAGCACATCATCGCGCTGCAACGCGGCTATCACGGCTCGTCGTCGATCGGCGCGGGGCTGACGGCGCTGCCCGCGTTCCATCGCCACTTCGACGTGCCGCTGCCGACGCAGCATCACATTCCGTCGCCCTACGCCTACCGCAACGATTTCGCCGATGACGCCGCGCTGATCGCCGCCTCCGTCGCCGCACTCGAAGCCAAGGTCGAAGCGCTCGGCGCGGACAACGTCGCCGCGTTCTTCTGCGAGCCGATTCAGGGTTCGGGCGGCGTGATCGTGCCGCCTGCCGGCTGGTTGAAGGCGATGCGCGAAGCGTGCCGCAAGCTCGATATCCTGTTCGTCGCCGACGAAGTCATCACAGGCTTCGGCCGCACAGGGCCGCTCTTCGCGTGCGAAGCGGAAGGCGTCGAGCCGGACCTGATGACGGTCGCCAAGGGCCTGACGGCGGGCTATGCGCCGATGGGCGCAGTGCTGATGTCGGATGCCATCTATCAGGGCATCGCGGACGGCGGCGACGTCACGGCGGCGATCGGGCACGGCCACACATATTCGGCGCACCCGGTGAGCGCCGCGATCGGCCTCGAAGTGATGCGCCTGTATCACGAAGGCGGCTTGCTCGCGAATGGCCAGGCGCGTGCGCCACGCTTCGCGCAAGGGCTCGATGCGCTGCTCGCGCATCCGCTCGTCGGCGACTCGCGGCATCGCGGGCTGCTGGGCGCGCTCGAACTCGTGTCCGACAAGACCAGCAAGCAGGGCTTCGATGCGTCGCTCAAACTGCCCGACCGCATCGCCACAGCCGCCTATGCAAACGGCCTCGTGTTCCGCGCATTCGGCGACAACATTCTCGGCTTTGCCCCGGCGCTGTGCTACACGGAAAGCGAGTTCGACATGCTGTTCGAGCGCCTCGAAAAGACGCTCGACGACGTGCTCGCGCAAGCCGACGTGCGCGCTGCATTGAAGGGTTCGAACGAATTTAAACGCCGTGCGGCTGCGTGATACCATCGACCGACCCTTCGACATGCGGGACCGACCGACTCACGATGAGTACCGACTGCAAGCTGGACCGAATCGATCTGCGCATCCTCTCGCAACTGCAAAAGCGAGGGCGTATCACGAACGTCGAGCTGGCCGACGCAGTCGGGCTATCGCCCAGTCCCTGTCTGATCCGCGTGAAGCGGCTGGAGAAGGCGGGTTATATCGTGGGGTATGGCGCGCAGATCCAGCTGGAAAAGCTCGGCGACGTGCAGATCGTTTTCACCGAGGTCACGCTCGCCGATCATCGCCGCGAGGACTTCATCAAGTTCGTCAACGCAGTCAAGGATGTCGACGAGATCGTCGAATGCCATCTGGCGAGTGGCGGCTACGACTACCTGCTGAAGTTCGTCACGCGCAGCGTCAGTCATTACCAGAGCATTATCGAAGGGCTGCTGGAGCGCGATATCGGCATCGAAAAGTACTTCAGCTACGTGATCATCAAGACGCCGTTCGTGAAGACGCACTACCCGCTCGAAACGCTCTTCTCACAGAACCATCACTGAGATGCGCCCGGCTCGGCGAGCCGGCCGAACTCGTCGGCAAGAAAGTCGACGCACACGCGCACTTTCGCCGACGAAGCCAGCCGCGCCGGATACACAGCCCACACGTTGGCGGGCTGCGTAACACCCGGCAGCACCTGCACCAGTGCGCCGCTGTCGAGCAGCCCGCGCACATCCCACATCGAACGCAACACGATGCCGCGCCCCGCCAGCGCCCATTGCACGGCCACTTCGCCGTGATTGGTGGAGAGCGGGCCCGTCACTTTCACGGACACGGTTTCGCCGCGCTCCGTCAGACGCCAGATGCCGGATGGATGATCGCGCTCCTTGATCGCGAGGCATTGATGCGCGCCGAGATCGGCGAGCTGACGCGGCGTGCCATGCCGCTTCAGATACGCAGGCGCCGCGCACAGCACGCGATGATTCGACGCGAGCTTTCTGGCGATCAGATGCGGCGCGATTTCGTCGCCGATGCGGATATCGAGGTCGAATCCTTCGCCCGCGACGTCGACGATCCGGTCGAACAGATCGAGCCGCACGCTCAGTTGCGGGTAGCGCTCGGTGAGCCGCGCAAGCGCGGGCGCGACGATATGCCGGCCGAAACCGAAACTGCTCGATACACGCAACGTGCCGCGCGGCACGCGTCGTGTGGTGGATACGTCTTCGACGAGGCGGTCCACGTCGTCGAGAATTTTTTCGGCCCACGCGAACACGCGCTCGCCCGCTTCCGTGATCGCGACGCGGCGTGTGGAGCGATGAAAGAGCCGCGTGCCGAGATCGGTTTCGAGCATGTTCACGCGCTTGCTGACATACGCCGCCGACACCGACAGCGCTTCCGCCGCCGCGCTGAAGCTGGCTTTGCGGGCGACGGTGCAGAACACGCGCAGGTCGTCGAGGTTCGGCGATTTATTCACAGTTCGTGCATAGTGGCTTAACCGAAAGCGCGATTTTATGACGGTTAATCAGGAATAGACTAGTCGGTAAGTCACCTGACCCGCTTTGACCCGAACCATTCCCGACACTTTCCCAACGAGGAGACGCACATGACCCGCAACTACCGCATCGCAGTGATTCCCGGCGACGGCATCGGTAAGGAAGTGATGCCCGAAGCGCTGCGCGCGCTCGACGCCGTCAGCAAGCGCTATGGCATCGGCCTCGATTATCAGCATATCGAGTGGGCAAGCTGCGATTACTACGCGCAGCACGGCCAGATGATGCCCGACGACTGGAAAGCGCAACTCGCCGATGCTGACGCCATCCTGTTCGGCGCGGTTGGCTGGCCCGACACCGTGCCCGATCACATCTCGCTGTGGGGCTCGCTGCTCAAGTTCCGCCGCGAATTCGACCAGTACATCAACCTGCGCCCGGCGCGCCTGTTCGAAGGCGTGCCGTCGCCGCTCGCGGGCCGCAAGGCAGGCGATATCGATTTCATGATCGTGCGTGAAAACACAGAGGGCGAGTATTCGTCGGTGGGCGGCACGATGTTCGAAGGCACCGAGCGCGAGTTCGTGATGCAGCAGTCGATCTTCACGCGCAAAGGCTCCGAGCGCGTACTGAAGTTCGCGTTCGATCTCGCGCAGAGCCGCGCGAAAAAGATCACGGTCGCGACGAAGAGCAACGGCATTTCGATCAGCATGCCGTGGTGGGACGCGCGCGCCGCCGAAATGGCCGCGCGTTATCCCGACGTGAAGTGGGACAAGCAGCACATCGACATTCTTTGTGCACGCTTCGTGTTGAATCCGGATCGCTTCGATGTGGTCGTCGCGACCAACCTGTTCGGCGACATCCTCTCGGATCTCGGTCCGGCCTGCACGGGCACGATCGGCATTGCGCCGTCGGCGAACATGAATCCGGACCGCACGTTCCCGTCGCTGTTCGAACCCGTACACGGCTCGGCGCCCGACATCGCGGGCAAGGGCATCGCCAATCCGATCGCGATGATCTGGTCGGCGGCGATGATGCTCGATTTTCTCGGCAACGGTCAGGGCAAGGAGCGCGAAGCGCACGACGCGATCCTCGCCGCGATCGAAGCGGTGCTCAAGGAAGGCCCGCATACGGGCGATCTGGGCGGCAAGGCCAACACGGCGGAAGTGGGCGCTGCGGTCGTGCACCGGCTCGCGTGATGTGCGTCTGATGCACACCGTTTGATACGCAAAGGAGTGTTCTGATGACAAAGCGATATGAGTTGAGTGAACTGATCCGCAGCGACAATTTCATCGACGGTAAATGGGTGGCGTCGGCGGGCGGCAAGCGCTTCGACGTCACCGATCCGGCGACGGGCAACGTGATCGCGCAGGTCGCCGACAGCACCGCCGCCGACGCCCGCGCCGCCACCGATGCCGCCGCGCGCGCCTTCCCCGCATGGCGCGATACGTTGCCGAGGGACCGCGCGGCCGTGCTGCATCGCTGGCACGCGCTGATGGTCGAAAACGCCGACGCGCTCGGCCGCCTGATCTCGCTCGAACAGGGCAAGCCGTTCGCCGAAGGGCGCGGCGAGGTGATGTACGGCGCGTCGTATGTCGCGTGGTTCGCGGACGAAGCGACGCGCATCTACGGCGACATCATTCCGCAGCAGCAGCGCGGGAAGCGCATGAGCGCAATCAAGGAACCTGTCGGCATCGTCGCCGCGATCACGCCGTGGAATTTCCCGCTCGCGATGATCGCGCGCAAGATCGCGCCCGCGCTCGCGGCAGGCTGCACGGTCGTCGGCAAGCCCGCCGAAGACACGCCGCTCACCGCGCTCGCGCTCGTGATGCTCGCGCATGAAGCGGGCGTGCCGGCGGGCGCGCTGAACCTGATCTCGGCTTCGCGAGAGAACGCGGTGCCCGCTGTCGCGGACTGGCTCGCCGATAGCCGCGTGCGCAAGATCACATTCACGGGCTCGACGCCTGTCGGCAAGTATCTGGCGCGCGAATCGGCGGGGACGTTGAAGAAGCTCTCGCTGGAACTGGGCGGCAATGCGCCCTTCATCGTGTTCGACGACGCCGATCTCGACGCCGCCGTCGCGGGCCTGCTCGCATCGAAATTCCGTAACGGCGGGCAGACCTGCGTGTGCCCGAATCGCGTGTATGTGCAGTCCGGCGTGTACGAGCGTTTCGCCGATCAGCTCGCGACGCGCGTCGCTGCCCTCAAGGTCGCGCCCGCCACCGATCCCGCTGCGCAGATCGGCCCGATGATCAACGCGCGCGCCATCGACAAGATAGCGCGTCATGTCGACGACGCCGTGAGCCGCGGCGCGCGCGTGCTGACGGGCGGCAAGCGGTTGACGGAACTCGGTCCGACTTACTACGCGCCGACCGTGCTCGCCGATGCCACGCCCGACATGCAGCTGAGCTGCGAAGAAACCTTCGGACCTGTCGTGCCGCTGTTCCGTTTCGACGACGAAGAGCAAGCGCTCCGCGCCGCCAACGACACACCGTTCGGCCTCGCGTCGTACTTCTACAGCCAGGACGTGCGCCGCATCGATCGCGTTGCGCGACAACTCGAAGCGGGCATCGTCGGCATCAACGAAGGTGCGCTCGCCAGCGAAGCCGCGCCGTTCGGCGGCGTGAAGGAATCGGGCTATGGCCGCGAAGGCTCGAAATACGGCCTCGACGATTACCTGTCGATCAAATATCTCTGCCAGGGCGGACTCGAATGAGCGCGCACGCCTATCCGATCGAACTCGCGTTTCCCGACATCTACGTGCACGAGCGCAGCGACACGGGCATTGCATACGTGCATACCTTCGATTCGGGCGTCGACGGTCCGCACGTGATGATCAATGCGCTCACGCACGGCAACGAAGTGTGCGGCGCGATCGTCGTCGATGCATTGCTGCGGGCGAAGCTGCGTCCGAAGCGCGGCAAGCTGACGCTCGCGTTCGCGAATGTCGACGCGTATGCGCGCTTCGATCCGTCAAAGCCGGATGCGGCGCGCTTCGTCGATCAGGACTTCAACCGTGTGTGGACGACGCAAACGCTCGACAACGCCGCGCTCGATTCGAGCGAGCTGCGCCGCGCACGCGCGATGCGGCCCGTGATCGATAGTGTCGATCTGCTGCTCGACCTGCATTCGATGCATGAGAAGAGCAAGCCGTTGATCGTCGCGGGGCCGCTCGATAAAGGCATCGCGCTGTCGGAGAAGCTCGGCACGCCGGCCACGGTGATCTGCGACGAGGGTCATCCCGAAGGCCGCCGCATGCGCGATTACGAAGGCTTCGGCGATCCGCAGAGCGCGAAGAACGCGCTGCTGATCGAATGCGGCCAGCATTGGGAAGCGAGCGCGGTGGCCGTTGCACGCGATGTGACGGCGCGCTTTCTGCTGCTGTCGGGTGTCGTCGATGAAGCGGATCTGCCCGATGGCTGGCTCATGCCGTTGCCCGAAGAGATGCTGATCGTGCGTGTGACGGAGCCCGTCGTCGCGAAGAGTCTCGACTTCCGCTTCGCCGACAACTACACCGGCCTCGAAGTGTTTCCCGATGCAGACAGCGTGATCGCATGGTCGGAAGGCGAGGCCGTGCGCACGCCCTATCCCGACTGCATGCTCGTGATGCCGTCGCTCAGGCAGTTGCGCGCGGGCGTGACCGTCGTGCGGCTCGGCAAGATCGAGCGGCGCATCCCGAGAGCGCAATAAGCGTTTGTCCTTCAACTATCGTCAACGAAAACACGAGATGAAAGTCCAGCAGATCAAACAAAGCATCGCGTTGCAGGGGCTGGAGGACTGGGGCACGGCCGGTCTTCCCAATACGCCGGAGATCAAGGTATCCGGCGTGCAGAAGGTCATACGGGGCAGCGAGGCGATCGATACGGGCATCTTCGAATGCACGCCCGGCACGTATCGCCGCTCGGTGAAGGAAGCCGAAGTCATGCATTTCCTCAGCGGCCGCGGCCGCTTCACGCCCGATGGCGAAGACACGATTCACTTCATGGGCGGCGATACGCTGTTCTTCGAAGCCCAGACGGAAGGCACATGGGAAGTCGAAGAGACGATGCGCAAGGTCTACGTGATCTTCTGACAACGTGCGATCGGTAAGAGCCCTGGTGACATGCGCGGCAAGCGTCTGACATAACGCTATGTCATGGGGACTCCAACAATTCCGGCGTTGCTCCGCCAAAATTGACTCACTATATTTTCAATCATTCCCGCGCTGTTTTGCTTTCCAGCGATAAGCCGGAAGCACGACAGCACGACCTGGAAGACGTCCTTCGCTTCAACCGTGTCGAGGAAAATTCGTGATCAACATTCCAAAGTTGCGCCCAGGTTTGCGCCCATTAGCCATGACTCTCGCGTTGAGCATCGCGGGCATGTCGCCCGCCTTCGCTGCGGGAAAAATCACGTTCGTCTCGCAAGGCGGCACGTATCAGGAAGCCCAGACCAAGGCGATCCTCGATCCCGCTGCCAAGGAACTCGGCATCACGATCAATCAGGACAGCATCCCTGACGCGTGGCCGCAGATCAAGGCACAAGGCGCAACGGGCAAGCCGATCTGGGACGTGGTCGATACGCCGACGTCGAACTGTCTGCGTGGCGGCCGCGAAGGTCTGCTGGAAAAGCTGGACTTCTCGAAGATCCCGAACGCCGCAGCCGTGCCGGATAAATACCGCACGCCGTATTCAGTTGCGTACGAGTTCTATTCGACCGTCATCGGCTACAACAAGAAGACGCTGAAGAAAGTACCGCAAAGCTGGAAAGACTTCTGGGACGTGAAGAATTTCCCGGGCACGCGCGCTCTGCGCAACGATCCGCAGACCGTGCTCGAAGCGGCGTTGCTCGCAGACGGCGTGGCGCGCGACAAGCTCTATCCGCTCGATGTCGATCGCGCGTTCAAGAAGCTTCAGCAGATCAAGCCGGATATCACCGTGTGGTGGACCTCGGGCGGACAGTCGGCGCAACTGCTGCACGACGGCGAAGTCGACATGACGATGATCTGGAACGGCCGCGCCAGCGCCGTGAAGAAGGACGATCCCGATGTCGATTTCACGTTCAACGACGGCATTCTGCAGAACACGCAACTGTGCGTGCTGAAGAACGCGCCGAATTTGCCCGACGCGATCAAGTTCGTCAACGCGGCGTTGTCGCCTGAATTGCAGGCTAATTTGCCGCTTTATATCGACTACGGTCCCGGCAATCCTGCTGCCTTCAAGACGGGCAAGATCACCGCGAAGCGCGCGAGCGAGCTGCCGAGTTCGCCGGAGAATGCGTCGAAGCAGGCGTTGATGTCGGAAGAATGGTGGGCCTCCGATGCCGGCATTCAGGCGAAGGCGCGCTGGCTGAAGTTCATGCAGTAAGCGCGGTTTGCACTTCTCTTCAAGCGCCCGCAGGAACCTCGTTCGTTGCGGGCGTTTCCATTTCTTCTTTTGGTGAACTGCGCCTCATCACATTCGACGTGATCGACTATCTGATTCTCGGTGGCGGCTCGGCTGGATGCGTGCTGGCCGCGCGCCTTTCCGAAGACGCGAGCAAGAACGTCTGCCTGATCGAAGCGGGGCGCGACATTTCGCAGACGACCATGCCCGATGCGATCCGCAGTCGCTATCCGGGCCGTGCGTATCTCGACACGAATAACATCTGGCAGCAGTTGAAAGCTCGGATGAGCCCGCCTGCCGCGCTGCGTCGCTACGAACAGGCGAAGCTGTTGGGCGGCGGTTCGGCGATCAATGCGTTGATGGCCAATCGCGGCGCACCCGCCGATTACGACGAGTGGGAAAAGCTAGGCGCGCGCGGCTGGAACTGGGACGCGTGCCTGCCCTACTTTCGCAAGCTCGAAAGCGATTGCGACTTCGGCGGTGAACTTCATGGGGCAAGTGGTCCGCTGCGCATTCAACGCACCGCGTGGCCACGCATCTCGCCGTTCGTGAAAGCCGTGCTAGATACGCTGCAACAGCGCGGACATGTGCTGCATGAGGATCAGAACGGACCATGGCAAGACGGGACTTTCATCGGTTCGATTGCGGTGAGCGCACAGGGCGAACGCATTCCGACTTCCGTCTGCTACCTCGACGACGAAGTGCGCGCGCGTAAGAATCTGTCGATCCGCACGGGCCTGGTTGTCGATCGTATTCTGTTCGATGGGCCACGCGCCACGGGCGCACGCGTGTTGCACGCGGACGGCACGCATGAGGACGTGCGCGCGGCACGCGTGATCGTCAGCGCGGGTGCAATTCATAGTCCTGCATTGCTGCTTAGAAGCGGCATTGGCCCGGCTAACGATCTGAAGGCGCTCGGCATTGACGTGCGTGCCGATCGCGCGGGCGTGGGGCGCAATCTGATGGAGCATCCGTCGATTGCCGTGTCCGCGTTCCTGCCACGCGCGACGCGCACGCCGTTCCCCGACGAACATCATGAGCAGGCCATCGTGCGCTTTTCTTCCGGCCTGCCGGATACGGTACCCGGCGATATGCACGGCGCGATTCTGTCGCGTTCGGGCTGGCATTCGGTTGGTTATCGGCTGGGGACGATTTTCTTCTGGGTCAACAAGTCGTATTCGCGCGGGCATTTGAAGCTGAAGTCGGCGAGTCCTTTCGATGAGCCTCAGGTCGACTTCGCGATGCTGTCCGATCCGCGCGATCTCGAACGGCTGAAGCTGGCGTTGCGTTTCGGGGCGCAGACGCTGGCTGCGCCTTCGATGGCGCGGCATCGTGATGTCGTGTTTCCGTCGAGTTATTCGCCGCGTGTTGCGGCTGTGGCCGTGCCCGGTACGTGGAATACGGTTCAGCGTGGGGCGTTAAGTGCATTGCTCGATGTTGCCGGGCCTCTGCGTGGATTATTGATTCGCCGTGTGGTGACGCAAGGTGTGTCGATCGAAGACCTGCTCGCCGACGATCAGGCGATGACGGAGTTCGTCACACGCTCGGTCGGCGGAACGTGGCATCCGTCGGGGACTTGCCGGATGGGTGCTGCAAGTGATCCGCTCGCCGTGACGGACGCCGATGGCGCCGTGTATGGCGTGGAAGGTCTGCATGTGTGCGATGCGTCACTGATGCCGTCGATTCCGTGCGCGAATACGAATGTGCCGACGATTATGATCGCGGAGCGGGTGGCGGAGATGATCAAAGGATCGCGCGATACGTCGCAAGCGATTTGCAGGTCTGCACCATCCCCTGTTTCAACAGAATCTCGAGGTATCGTTCGACATCGATCGGTGGATGCTTGAGCGTCCGCCGCTGGCGTTGGGCGGCCGACACGACGGCGGCAGGATCGAGATCGAACAGATTCTCGACGAACACATCGGGATGCTGAGCTTCGACACCGAAGCCGGCAAGTACTTCGTCGGGGAAGTCCTTCTCGTTGAACGTAACGATCACGCTCGCGTTGCAGCGGATCGCAGCCGCCAATACATGGCGATCGCCGGTATCCGGCAGCGTCAATCCGGCGATCAGATCTTCATGCCCACTGACCAGAGCGCCGGGAATAGCCTGATCCATCAGATCCGATGTGCGATCCAGGTGCCCGGCCGTCAGATCAGGACGATTGCTCAACAGATTGCGCTTCCATTCCTCATGGATCTGTGCGCTCCATCGCGCCCTGAACTGCCCGGTCAGTCCTAGCCACATCAAGAAGTCCCGCAACGGCGCGGGGTAGAGCACACATGCGTCGTAGACCGCTGTAAACGACGAACACCTCATTCGTAGCCCATTCCAAGCTTTTGGGCTTGTTGGGCGAGCGCCTCCATTGCCTGTTCGCTGGCCTGATCGCGTTCGGCCTTGAACCGCATCAGATCGGCGAAGCGAACGCGCCGATGCTTACCCGTCTTGTGATACGGCAGCGCCTTCTCTTCGAGCAACTTGACCAGATGCGGACGCGAGACATTGAGCAGATCGGCCGCTTCCTGCGTGGTCAACTCGGCATGAACGGGCACGACCCGAACGGCGTTTCCGTCCGCGAGCTCCGCGAGAATATCGACCAGCAGACGCAATGCCGACGTCGGCAGTTCTACCTGATGCGCGCGGTTCTTTTCATCGAAAATCTGGATGCGCTGGGTCTCGAAGTTCGTTGCGAGATAGGCGGCCAGAGCTCGTTGCCCCTGGACAGCCGCTTCTACCTCGCGCTCGACCGGCAAGGTCATTCCGGACATATTGGCGTGTGGCATAGCTAGATCCAAAGCTAAAACGATAGCGGAGCCGCCAGTCTATTCGAAATAAACGAAAAAAGCAATAAACGAAACGAGCCTGCCTCGCCGCCATTCCCCTCACCCAAACCCCACAATCCCCTTCACCTCCAGAAACGCCTCCAGCCCCCACTCTCCGTATTCGCGCCCGTTGCCCGACTGCCTGTACCCGCCGAACGGCGAGCCCGCATCCCACGCCGGATAGTTCAGATACACACTGCCCGCGCGCATCCTGAACGCAACGTCACGCGCCCGCGCGATATCCGCCGATTGCACGTAAGCGGCCAGCCCGAACGGCGTATCGTTGGCGATCGCGATGGCTTCCTCTTCATCGCGATACGGCATGATCGCGAGCACCGGACCGAAGATTTCCTCGCGCGCGATCGTCATCGACGGATTCACGTTCGCGAACACAGTGGGCTTCACGAAGTAGCCGCGCGTCAGACCATCGGGACGCCCAAGACCGCCCGTCACGAGCTGCGCGCCTTCATCGATACCGATGCCGATCAGACGCTGCACGCGCCCGAATTGCACTTCGCTGACCACGGGTCCCATCGTCGTGTCCGACGCGTCCGCAGCCCCGACGCGATGCGCTTGCGCCGCACGCCGCGCAATCCCGACCGCTTCCTCATGCCGCGCCGCAGGGACGAGCATCCGCGTCGGCGCATTGCACGACTGTCCGCTATTGCCGAAGCACGAATTCACGCCCGCCGTCACAGCCGCTTCGAGATCGACATCGTCGAGCAGAATGTTCGCCGACTTGCCGCCCAACTCCTGATGCACGCGCTTCACGGTAGGCGCAGCGAGTTTCGCAATGTCGATGCCGGCGCGTGTCGAACCCGTGAACGACACCATATCGACATCGGGATGACTGCACAGCGCCGCGCCCACTGTCGGCCCATCGCCGTTCACCAGATTGAACACGCCCGCAGGCACGCCGGCGGCATCGATGATCTCGGCGAACAGCACGGCATTGAGCGGCGACACTTCGCTCGGCTTGAGCACCATTGTGCAGCCCGCGGCAATCGCGGGCGCAACCTTGCAGACGATCTGGTTGATCGGCCAGTTCCACGGCGTGATCAACGCGACGACACCGACGGGCTCATGATTGATCAACGTCGTGCCTTTCTTGCGCTGCCATTCGAACGTCTCGCACGTACGCAGCACTTCTTCCAGATGCCGCTTGCCAAGCCCCGCTTGCCACGCGTGCGACAGCTTTGCGGGCGCGCCGATTTCGCGCATGATCGTCTCGGCCATCTCCTCGTAGCGTTCGAGATACGCATCGAGAATGCGCCGCACCAGCGCCACGCGCTCTTCGGGCTGCGTGCGCGAGAACGACACAAACGCACGCTTCGCCGCATCGACCGCGCGATCGACGTCCTGCGCATTGCCAAGCGCGATTTCGGCGAACGGCATTTCCGTGCAAGGATCGATGACGGGCAGACGCGCCGTGCCGGACGGCTCGACCCACGCGCCGTCGATATAGAACTTCAGGGAGTTGGACATGCCGCTTCCGTAGAATGAAATCAGGCCCGCGCCATCGACGACGAACGTCGGCTCACGACAACGATCATCACGAGGCACAAGGTCAGCGCCGTCAGCATCGTGCTGATTGCCGCGATAGTCGGATCGATTTCGTCACGCAACGTGACGAACATGCGCCGCGTCAACGTCTGGTTCGAGCCGCCCGAAATGAACAGTGCGACGACCGTTTCATCGAGCGCCTGAATGAAGACGAACACCGCGCCCGAAATCACGCTCGCCTTGATCTGCGGCAGCGTCACCGTCATGAAGCTGCGAAAGCGGTTCATGCCGAGACTGCGCGCGACCATCTCCTGCGTGCGATCGAAGGTCCGCAAATCCGCGCCGACGGAGATCAGCACATACGGCAGCCCGAGCATCGTATCCGCGACGATCAGCCCACCCAGCGTGTTCACATACCCTGCTTGCGTGAACACGAAAAACACGCCGACGGCGACGATGATGATCGGCACCATCAGCGGCAGCATCAGCAGCGTGCGCAGATACTTCATCGACCAGTGCGAGCCGTGCTGGATGCCATACGCCGCCGCGATGCCGAGCGGCGTCGCGATCAGCGCGGCGCAAACGGACGCCGTCAACGTTACGCGCGCCGCGTCGATCCACGCGGGGTTATCGAAGAACGAGTGATACCAGCGCAGCGAATACGCGGGCGGCGGGAACGTCATGAAGCGCGTGTCGGAGAACGACAGCGGCACGACGATCACCACAGGCAGCATCAGGAACACGAGGATCAGCACGACGCCCGCACCCAGCGTCAGCCTTCCGAATGAGAGCTTGTTCATTTCGCGCCCAATGTCTTTTCGAGGGGAATCACGCGGCTGGCGGCATAGAAGATCGCGAACACGCAGACCAGCAGCACGACGCTCACCGCACTTGCCGCGCCCCAACTGTTGTAGATCTCGACGTTGCGGCTCACGACCATCGACACCATGATCGACTTGCCGCCGCCCATCAGCTCAGGCGTGATGTAGAAACCAAGGCACAGTACGAACACGAGCGTGACGCCCGCGACCACACCGCTCATCGACAGCGGCAGGAACACGCGGTAGAACACATGCAGCGGCGATCCACCAAGGCTCGCGCCCGCTTGCGACAGGTTCGAAGGAATCTTCTGCATCGCGGAGTACAGCGGCAGCACCATGAACGGCAACAGGATGTGCACCATCGCGATGATCGTGCCGAACTGGTTGTACGCGAGTTGCACCGGCCGGTCGATCAGACCCATCGACAGCAGCGCCTTGTTCACGAGCCCGGTACGCTGCAGCAGCACGAGCCACGCATACGTGCGTACGAGCACACTGGTCCAGAACGGCAGAATGACCATGCCGAGTATCAGCGCGCTCCATTTCGGCGGCACGGAAGCCGCGAAATACGCCACGGGATAACCGAGCAGCAATGTAATACCCGTCACGATGATGCTCAGCTTGAACGTCATCAGGAACGTGTCGAGATACGTGCCCGTAAAAATGCGTCGATAGTTGACAAGCGTGAATGCGCCGTCGTGATAGATCGACTGCCACGACAGCCACGCAAGCGGCAACACCAGCAGCACCACGACGACGAGCAGCGCGGGCGCCATCAGCAGCAGCATCGCGCGATCTTCGCGCTGCTGGTGGCGAACCGACGGATCGATCGTAGCGGTCTGCATCACAGTCTGATCCTGGAAAGCGTGTTTGACTGTCGTCATCATGCACCCACGGCGTCGAGAAACTGATACCACGCTGCAACGAGCCGGACACCCGGCGCGCGCAGCGAATGAAACGGCACTGGCCGCAAACCTTGCTGCGCCAGCAATGCAAGCTCGGGCTTGTCGCCGAGCGCGAGCGCTGCGGCATGCTGACCGATCAGGCTCGCCATCGCGACACCTGCACCGTTATACCCGAGACAGAACGTCGTGACATCATTGCTGCGGCCGACATGCGGCAATGCGTTGAACGTCATGCCCACATAACCCGACCAGCGATACTCGACACCCACGCCCGCAAGATCGGGAAAGAGCGCAACCATCGCGCGTTGCAACGCGGCGAAGCCCGTGTCCTGGCCTTCCTTGCCGAACGCGTCGCGCCCGCCGAACAGCATGCGTCCGTCCACCTTGCGAAACCACTTCATCATGCGGCGCGTTTCTGTATAGCTCCGGCGGTTGACCATCAGCTTCGCGTCGAGTTCCGGCGACAGTCTTTCCGTCGCTATCATCGCGCTGCGGAACGGCACGAGTTCGCGCTGATAAGGCGCGGTTGCATCCGTGAGATTCGAGTAGGCGTTGGTCGCGACGATCACCTGCTTCGCGCGCACGCTGCCGCCGGGCGTGCGAATCATCACGCCTTGCTGCACGCGCGTCATGTCCAGAACGGGCGTCGATTCGTAGATGGGCACGCCGCGCGCCGTCAAACCGCGAGCGATACCGCGCACGTATTCGAGCGGCAGGATCGTGCCCGCGTCGGCGCTCAATACGCCGCCTACGAATCCTTTCGAGCCCGTCTCGTGTGTGATCTCCTCGCGCGATTGAACGGTCATCGACGTATCGCCCAACTGCGTGCGCACCCAGTCCGCTTCCGCGCAAATCGAAGCAAGCGCGCGGTCCGTATGCGCGCAACGCAGGCTGCCCGTATGCTCGAATTGCGCGCGTTCCAGCTTGAACTCATCGACGAACTGTTCGACCACGCGCACGCCGTCATGCGCGAGCCGGTGCATGCGTTTGGCAGTATCGAGATCGTAGGTGCTCGCAATCGACGGAAACGACAAGCGGAATTTCGACGACACCACACCGCCGTTGCGCCCGCTCGCGCCCCAGCCGATCGGGTTCGCATCGAACACCGCGCAGTCGACGCCGCGCTTTTGCAGCGCATACGCCGCCGCGAGGCCCGAATATCCCGCGCCGATGATCGCCACGTCGACGATCAGATCGCGCGCGAGCGGCGAGCCCGTGCTGACAGGCGCATGCGTGACGGGCGAGCGCGCCGCCATCGCGCGCCAGAGCGAGTCGGGCTGCGGCCGGTGCGGTGTCGGTGCGAGCATGATCAGGCAGCGCGCGCTTCGGCTTCGACGGCATCCGCGAGCGCGGCGAGCGTCGCGAACTTGAAGGTCGGCTCCGTGACGGCTTCGGGCACGGGCGTCGCGCCGAAACCCTTCAAGCCCTGACGACGCTCGATCCAGCACGTCGCATAGCCGAGTTTCGTCGCCACACCGATGTCGTGATACTGGCTTTGCGCGGTGTGCAAAATCTCGCCAAACTTGTAGCCGAATGCAGCCTGACGTCCGCGGTTATACGCGAAGAATTGCGGATCGGGTTTCGCAACGCCCGTTTCGTCGCAGCAGACGGAATCGTCGAACGGATCGCCGAGCGTGTGTGCGTACGCCGACAACGCGACGCGGTCCGCATTCGTCATCGCGACGAGACGATAGTGCTTGCGCAGGCGCTTCAATGCCGCGACGGAGTCTTCGAACGCGGGCCATTCGAGCACGTCGCGCTGGAATGCCGCCGCCGATTGCGCATCGTCAGGCAGGCCGAGTTCTTTCGCGAGATGCAGGTAGACGTTCGCCATTTCGTGGCTCGAACGGCCAGGATATTTCGCGCGGCCGGCCATGTACGGCTCGAAAATCTGGTCGTCGCTGAGGTCTTTCGCTTTTGCGCCGCCGAGTCGCCGTACGGACGCGAGCACGCCCTTCTCGAAGTTGATCAGCGTGCCGACGACATCGAACGTCAGAACCTTGAAATCGGTGAGCTTCATTGCATCATCCTTTTGCAGTTTGCGTGTATCGCGTAAGAAGGCATGCCCGTGCACAGGCGATGGGTTAAATCAGGCTTGAAATCAGGCTAATTCATGCGGCCACGACGATCGTGTCTTGAGGGTCGAGTGCGACTGTCATCTGCGCGCCAGGCGATGGAATGCGCCGACGCGCTTCATGACTGCCGGGCTGCCGAAGACTGATGGCCGTGCCGTCGGCGAGCGCTGCAAACACACGCAGACTCTCGCCCTGGTACAGCACTTCCGTCACGCGGCATGACAGACGGTTCGTACCGTTCTGTCCTTCTATACCGTCGATCACGAGCTTTTCCGTTTGCACTGCGAGCAACAGCTTTTCACCTCGCGGCAGAGGATGCGCAGTGCGCAAGATCGAATCGCCGAGACGCACGGCGTCGTCGCCTGCGCGGCTCACGTCGAGCAACGTGGCTTCGCCGATAAAGCTTGCGACGAATGCATCGCACGGACGGTCATAGAGACGCTCGGGCGTGTCGATCTGCACGAGCTTGCCGTCCTTCAACACGGCGACGCGATCGCTCATCGTGAGCGCTTCGCGTTGATCGTGCGTGACGTTGACGATGGTCGCGCCGAGCTTGCGATGCAGGCGGCGCAATTCGATCTGCATCGTTTCGCGCAGTTGTTTGTCGAGCGCGGAGAGCGGCTCGTCCATCAGGATCAGTTGCGGCTCGAACACCATCGCGCGAGCGAGCGCGACGCGCTGACGCTGGCCGCCGGACAGCTGGCTGATATTGCGCGACTCGTAGCCGTTCAGTTCGACCATCGCGAGCGCGTCGGCGACTTTCTTCGCCCAGCCCGCTTTCGGCTCGCGACGCGCACGCAACGGAAACGCGACGTTCTCGCCAACTGTCATGTGCGGGAACAACGCATAGTTCTGGAACACGATGCCGATGTTGCGCTTGTGCGGCGGCGCAAATGTAATGTCGCGCTCGCCGACCCAGACCGTGCCCGAAGTCGGCTGCACGAAGCCGCCGAGAATGCCCAGCAGCGTCGTCTTGCCCGACCCGGACGGCCCGAGCAACGACACGAATTCACCCGGCGCGATATCGAGCGATACGTCGTCCAGCGCGACCACTGGACCATAACGTTTCGTTGCCGACCTGATCGATACTCCCGTTTTCGCTCGTGCGTCCATGGCGTGTCTCTCGCTGGAAGGGGATACGTTGAGAAAAATATACGGCTCGATCTTTTTGGCGGCAATTCCCAAATTGTTGGATCAGGCATAACATCAGGTCATGCCAAATCTTCGCAAGAAACTGCCGAGCGCCAACGCGCTGTTCGTGTTCGAAGCGGCTGCACGCTGCGGCAACTTCACGCGCGCTGCGCAGGAGCTCTATGTGAGCCAGCCAGCCGTGAGCCGCATGCTCGCGCGGATGGAGGACCACATCGGCGTGCGCCTGTTCGAGCGGGTGCGCGGCGGTATCGAACTGACGGAAAGCGGCCGGATTCTGTACCGCGCGATTTCCGAGGGCTTCAACGGCATCGAAAATGCAATCAGGGAAATCGAGGCCCGCGCGACGGGCGTGGAGTCGGTGACGCTGTCGGTATCGACGGGTTTCACCACGCATTGGCTGATGCCGCGAATGAGCCGGCTGAATCAGGCTTTCCCTAATATCGATTTGCGCTTTCAGCTGATATCGGGGCGCATCGGTGGGCCGCTGAACGATGTCGATCTCGGTATGCGTTTTCTGCACGATGGCGAGATCGACGAAAACGCCGTGCTGGTGATGCCTGAGACGCTCTTGCCCGTTTGCAACGAGCGTTATCTGGAGAACTCGCAGACTGACGAAGGCCGTGTACATGGCGATACCGTGATCGTCATGGATGACGAAGAGCGCGGGTGGCATGAGCGTTTCGGTGCGTATGCGGAGCATGGGCGGCATGTCGCCGGGATGCTGAGCTTCGGGGACTATGCGATTGTTGTGCAGGCTGCGTTGCTTGGACAGGGGATTGCGCTTGGGTGGCTCAATGTGGTTTCGCATTGGCTTGCGCAAGGGGCTCTGCTGCCCGCTGAGCAGGAAGTTATTGTGACCAGTCGGCGGTGTTGTCTTGTGCGGCCGGCTAATAAGCCGCTAAGGCCTATTGTCGATGATGTGCGCGACTGGATCATCGAAGAGACTCGTAACGATATGCGGATCATTGAGAAGAAATATCCGAGGCTCGGGGTTTTTGATGCCATGCGGCAAGGTGGGTTGAAGGTGGGGTAGGTTTTTTTGTCTGCGACGCTAGTCGCCATTCTGGTTTTTCGTTTTTTTCTTGTTCTTGTCTGCGACGCAGTCGCTAATCTGGTCTTTTTGCTGCGCTGGCATCCGCGATTTCGTATCTGTACTTCATGCGTTGCCCCTGTGCGGGGCGGCACCTACTTTTCTTTGCAGCGGCAAAGAAAAGTAGGCAAAAGAAAGCCGCTTCAAACCTCCGGTGCCTGCCACGATAACGGCACGGCGCACGTTCTTTGAGCCGTCGCGCAGCGACGCAAACACTCCGTAGAAAGCCCACAGTCAGGCGCGCGCGGCGCGAAAAATGACATCCACCTGGAGCACATTCGGTCAGCACGTTTTTTATTTACCGTCAGTTGATTGCGGCGGTATGTGCTCCAGACTGTGTGGGGGCTTTTCGCGTCGTGCGCGGTTGACTGCGGGCTTTCTACAGAGTGCGGACGTCGCTGCGCGACAACTCGACTGCGGCATGCCACAGCGCCATCCTGGCGGGCACCGGAGGTTCAAAAGCGGCTTTCTTTTGCCTACTTTTCTTTGCCGCTGCAAAGAAAAGTAGGTGCCGCCCCGCACAGGGGCGACGCTAGCAGACCAAAAAGAAATCGCGGATGCCAGCAAAAACGCTACCCTTTAGCCTTCTGCAAGAAACTGCTGGGCGTCACCCCACAAAACCTCTTAAAATGCCGAGCCAGATGGCTCTGATCAAAAAACCCAACCTCAGCAGCAACAACAGCCCCGGGCACACCGGCTAACAGCAAAGTCTGAGCACGTCTAACCCGAACTCCACACAAATACTTATAAGGCGAAAGCCCAACCTGCTGTCTAAACACAGTAGCAAACCGCGAAACACTGAGCGCAGAAATCTCTGCCAGCTGAGCAAGACTCACAGCCTTATCGAAATTCGCTTCGATATAAGCAACGGCATCCCGCAGGGTGATCGATGACTGATCGACGGTACTCATAAAGAAGCCTCACTAGTAGCCACTTGCGCCGGCTCAGCGCGCAAAAACCGCGTAATCGAAAAAGTATCAAGTGGAATCGGTGTACTGCCGGTATCGATCAATTCGGCAAGCGTCTCGCCGACACCCGGCCCAATCTGAAACCCCGACCCACTGAAACCGAATGCATAAAAAAGTCCCGGCAATTTCGAACTGGGACCGATCACCGGCTCGGAATCAGGCAGATAACTTTCGACACCACTCCACACGCGAATCACATGCAACGGCGCGAGCGCGGGCACGAGCCTGCGGAATTGCGCCATCTGTTGCACCGTGTTCTCCGGCAGAACCGATGCGCGGCGCGTCGATGCATCAGCGGGACCGGGCGGGCCGCCGCCAAGCACGATGTTGCCGCGCGGAATCTGCCGGAAATAAACGCTCTCGGCCTTCACCGACGTGTACACGCCCATCGACGATCCGAACACATACGGCACCGGCTCGGTAACAGCCATCTGCGGACCGCGCGCAACGAGCGGCACGGGTTCGCCGAGTTGCGTCGACAGCGTATTCGCCCACGCGCCCGCGCAGATCAACACCTGTTCCGCGCGATACACCTCGCCCGCCGCACTCTCGACGCGAAAGCCGCCCGCCTCTTTCTCGATGCGTACGATCTCTGTGTTCTCGACGATATGCGCGCCCATTCGCGCCGCAGCGCGGCCAAACGCAGGCGCCGCGAGTCGCGGATTCGCATGACCGTCGAGCGGGGATATCGACGCCGCCAGCACTTCGCGTCCGAGAAACGGAAAGCGCCTGAACATCGCCGCGCCATCAAGCACTTCAAGATCGAGTCCGTAAGCGCGCGCCTCCGCGGCATAGCGATGAAAGTACTCGGCGTCGTGCGCGTGATAACACACACGCGTGTGACCCGACGCGAGAAACTCAACGTCTTCGCCGAGCAGTTCTTTCGAACGCCGCCACGTTTCGAGCGCGCGACTGGACATCGCCAGTTGGGTCATCGCGCGCCCTTGCCGACGTACGCCACCAAAGTTGACGCCGCTCGCCTGCTGCCCCGTCAAGCCGCGTTCGAGAAGGATCACCGAACGCCTTCTGCGCCGCAGAAAAAACGCCGTCGACGTCCCGACGATTCCACCGCCGATCACGATCACATCGGCACGATCGCTCATTCGCTGTACTCCTGTGCGCAACTGTCCGCAGCTTCGCAGACGCGGGAAGGCGTGTGAACAGGCGTGATAGCCATCGGTAGCGGCTTCACGGGCGCCTGGCCGCGCAGACGGCCGACCGCTTCGAGCGGCACACGCGCTTCCGCTGCAATCACTTCGGCCCCTGCATGCGCGCAGAATCGGCCCTGACAACGCCCCATGCCGACACGCGAAAACGCCTTCGCGCGATTCGCTTCTGTCGCGCCCATCTCGCGCACGACGTGCCGCAATTCGCCCGCTGTGATGGCCTCGCAGCGACATACGATGGTCTCGTCGGGCAAAGAAGCCGCAATCCGCGCAGGCCACGGAAACGCCGTACGCAAGCCCGCAGCGAATCGCGTATAGCGCGCGAGTTCGGTACGCAACGATGCCGCTCCTTCACGTTCGACACCCACATCGCGCAATGCTGCCAGCGCAGCAAGCCGCCCCGCGCGCTCCGCAGCATCCGCGCCGCGCACGCGCGCCCCATCGCCGGCCAGATAAACGCCTGCGACACTGCTGCGGCCATCCGTGTCGATATGCGGCAGCCACGTTTGCGTCGCATTGTCGAAACGGAACTCGCAGCCCGCGAGATCGGCAAGCTGTGTTTCCGGACGCAAGTGATAACCGAGCGCGATGGCATCGCAATTCACATCGAGCGTCGCGTCGTTCGCGAGCTTCACGCGAACGCCCGTCACGCCATGCTCTGAAGAACCATCGATTGCAAGCGGCGTCACGCCGCGATGGACCGGCACGCGCGCGTGCCGCAACACACTCATCAGCGCGATACCGTTGCGCAGCGCGCGCGGTATGGCAAGCAATTGCGGCAACGCACGCATGCGTTGCGCCAACGTCGACGTGTCGAGCACGGCACTCACAGTCGCGCCCGCCTTCACGTATTGCGCGGCAACCAGATACAGCAGCGGACCTGTTCCCATCATCACAACGCGCGCGCCAATCGCGCAGCCCTGCGATTTCAAAGCGACCTGCGCGCCGCCGAGACTGAACGTGCCCGCGTGATGCCAACCCGGAACGGGCATCAAGCGATCGGTCGCGCCGCTGCAGATGATCAATGCATCGAACGCGAGTTCGTCGTAGCGCGAGCCGCTTACGACGTGCACAGTCTTCTGCGCAATATTCCAGACCAGCGTCTCAGGCAGATAGTCGATCCGCGCACGCAACGCATCGAAGTCGCGATGCAGCGATTCCGCCCGCGCCGCCTCCGTTCCATACAGCGTTTCATACGAACGCGAAAACCCTTCCGGCTGCCGTCGATAAATCTGACCGCCATCGCGCCGGCCTTCATCAATGACGGTCGGACGCAATCCCGCTTCGACGAGAGCCTGCGCCGCGTGCACACCCGCCGGCCCCGCGCCGATCACGATCACCTTCAGCTGCTTCACGTCCCGCTGCGCGGCCATACGCCCTCCCCGGCAAGCGCCATGCGCGTCACGATCGACATGCCCGGCGCAGCGGGCGTCGTGCACGCGCGTACGCGCTCGCCTTCCGACGTCCAGACCCAGCAGTCCTGGCACGCGCCCATCAGGCAGAAGCCCGCGCGTCGGCCGTCGCCGAATTCGGAATCGCGCAACGTGTCGTGCGTGGTCAGCAATGCGACCATCAACGTGTCGCCTTCCGATGCTTGCGTGACCGCGCCGTCGACAGTGATGTCGAACGTCTCGCGTGCCGTTTCCGCCACTCTCACGAAGCGCGCGTTCATGCGGCCACCGTCTCGGCGGTCTGCATCCGGATCAGTTCTTCTGCCGAGTGATGACAACGAATCTCCGCGCCCGACGGCAGTTTCTTCATCGCAGGCGGCGTGACGTTGCACTTGCCATCGATCCGCGCCGTACAACGCGCGCGGAAACTGCACAGCTCGTTCGAATCGCTCGCCGGTCCCATCGCGGGCAACGCGCCGCCTGTCAGCGCACGCCGCGAGTCGAGCCAGCCGGGCCGCAATGCTGGCACCGAATCGACCAGCAAGCCCGTGTACGGGTGATACGGCGGCGCCGCGAGCGCATCGCGCTGGCCCGCTTCGACACACTGCCCGGCATACAGCACGATCACTTCATCGCAGATCGCGCGCACCGTCGAAATGTCGTGGCTGATGAACATGTACGACACGCCGAGTTCGCGCCGCAATTCGCCGAGCAGATCGAGGATCGCCGCGCCGACCACGGTATCGAGCGCGGACGTCACTTCGTCGCAGAGAATCAGCGCGGGGTTCGCGGCGAGCGCGCGCGCCAGGTTCACGCGCTGCTTCTGTCCGCCCGACAAACCGCCCGGCTGACGCTTCGCCACCGACGCAGGCAGCTTCACGAGATCGAGCAGTTCGAGCATCCGCTTCTGCGCAGCCGCGCCGCGCAGGCCGTGATAGAAGTTCATCGGACGCGCGAGAATGTCGGCGATCGTGCGGCTCGGATTGAGCGCGGTGTCGGCGTTCTGGAACACGATCTGCACGCGACGATACTGATCGAGCGTGCGCTCGGAGAGCTTCGCGGGTAGCGGCTTGCCGTCGAGCAGCACGTCGCCGTGCGCGCGATCGACCAGCCCTGCCACCACGCGCGCCAGCGTCGTCTTGCCCGAACCCGATTCGCCGATCACGCCGAGCGTGCAGCCGCGCGCGATCTTCAGGCTCACGTCGTCGAGCACGCGTACGGCGGGTACGCCGTTCGAATCGATGCGTCCGTAGCCCGCGCTCAGGTTGCGGATTTCGAGCAGCGGCGGCGGATCGTCGGCAACCGTCGATGCAAGCTCGGGCTCCGGGCGACGCGTTGCTGCGAGCAATTGCTGCGTGTATTCGTCGGCGGGTGCATCGAGCACTTGTGCCGTCGTGCCGTTTTCGCGCACCAGGCCGCCGTTGAGCACGACGATGCGATCCGCCATCTGCGCGACCACGGCAAGATCGTGCGACACGTACACGGCCGTCGTGCCGAGTTCGCGGACCACGCGCTTGAACGCGGCAAGCACTTCGATCTGCGTGGTCACGTCGAGCGCCGTCGTCGGCTCGTCGAACACGACGACAGCGGGATCGGTGATCAGCGCCATCGCCGCCATCAAACGCTGCAACTGCCCGCCCGACACCTGATGCGGATAGCGTGTACCGATCGTCTCCGGCGAAGGCAGTGCGAGAGCACGGAACAGATCGACGGCTTTCTTGCGCGCGTCGGCGGGTGTCATCAGCTTGTGCAGCAGCGCGGGCTCCGTCACCTGATCCATGATCGTGCGAGCCGGATTGAAGCCCGCCGACGCACTCTGCGCAACATACGCGACGGTACGCGCGCGCAGCGCGCGCCGTTCGTTATCGTCGAGCGCCAACACGTCCACGCCGCCGATTTTCACAGTGCCGCCCGCAATCGAGCAGCCGCCGCGCGCGTGACCGAGCAGCGACAACGCGATCGTCGTCTTGCCCGAACCCGACTCGCCGATCAGCGCGAGCACTTCGCCCTTCTTCACCGTGAAGTCGACACCCTTCACAATATGCACGACGGGATCGGGCGCCGTGCCCGCGACCACGCGCAGGTCTTTCACTTCGATCATGTTCATTGACGGCCTCCGTGCGCGCGCGCGCCGTGACGGCGCAGACTGTCGATCAAGAGATTCACGCCGACCGTCAGCGTGGCGATCGCGACAGCGGGCATCAGCACGGCGGGCGCGCCCTCCGCGAGACCGCCGATGTTCTCGCGCACGAGCGAGCCCCAGTCCGCATTCGGCGGCTGCACGCCGAGTCCAAGGAAGCTCAAACCCGAAAGCAGCAGCACGATGAACACGAAGCGCAAGCCGAAGTCCGCGAGCATCGGATGAATCATGTTCGGCAGCACTTCGACGCGCGCGATATAAAAGAGCCCTTCGCCGCGCGCCTTCGCGACCTGCACGTATTCGAGCGTCATCAGGTTGACCGCAAGCGAGCGCGAGATGCGGAATGCGCCGGGAATGTACGCAAGCGCAGCGACCATAATGAGCATCGGCACCGATGAGCCGAACGCCGCGATCACGACGAGCGCGAGTACCTTGCTCGGAATCGAGATCAGCGCGTCGAACAGACGGCTGAGAATTTCATCGACCCAGCGTCCGGACACAGCCGCGACGAGTCCGAAGAACGTGCCGATGCAACTCGCGAGCACCGTCGATGCCAGCGCAAGTCCGACCGTGTACTGCGTGCCGTACAGCACGCGGCTCAGCATGTCGCGTCCCAGGTAGTCGGTGCCGAGCGGATGCGCAGCGCTATACAAGCCGAAGATTTCCGTCGACGTCACTGCGCCGCCCTTGTATGGCGCAACCAGTGGCCCGATGAACGCGACGCAAAGCCAGAACACGACGAGCGTGAGACCGATCAGACCGAGCAACGAGAAACGGTTCAAGAGGCGGCGCAACGCACTGTGCTTCACGACTTGCGTTTCGACGGAGACGTCTTCCTGACGAGCGTCGGCGCAAGGCTTGCCGTCTTCGTCGGGCGTCGCGTAGAGAACGGTGGTCGCGTGAGATGTGGCGGGTCGGTTCATCGTTGACGCAGCCTCGGGTTGGAGATGATTTGACACAGGTCGGCGATCAGCACGAGCGCGAGATACGCTGCACAGAACACCATCACGCAGCCTTGCACGAGCGGCATGTCGCGGTTCGTGACGGCATCGACCATCAGGCTCGCGAGCCCCGGATAGTTGAAGATCGACTCGACGATCACCACGCCGCCGAACAGATACGACAGGCTCAACGCGACGGCATTGGCGATCGGACCGATCGTATTGGGCAGCACGTGACGCAATACGATGCGCATCGGCGATGCGCCCTTCAGCAAGGCCATTTCGACATACGATGCATTCAGCTGATCGAGCACGGCCGCGCGCGTCATGCGCGCCATCTGCGCGACGATCACGCAGCACAGCGTCATCACGGGCATCGCGTAGATGCGCAGCAACGCGCCGAACGACGTCACCTCCGACAGATACGACAGCGCGGGCAGCCAGCGCAGCTTCACTGCAAACACGAGCACGGCGATGGTCGCGATCAGAAACTCGGGCACGGCCACCGTCGACAACGTCAGCACATTGAGCACGCGATCGAGCAGCGAACCGCGAAACATCGCGGACAGAATACCGATCACGAGCGCGACAGGAACCGACACCAAAGCAGTCAGTCCGGCCAGCACGAGCGAGTTCGGCAGACGCGTCGCGATCAGTTCGCTGACGGGCATGTTGTTCGACAGCGATGTGCCGAAGTTGCCGCTCACCACATGCATGAGCCACTGCACATAGCGCTGCAACGCAGGCTGATCGAGGCCGAACTGGTGACGCAAAGCCGCGACCTGTTCGGGCGTCGCAGCCTGACCGAGCGCCTGTTGCGCTGCATCGCCGGGCAATAGTCCCGTGATCGCGAACACGATCGCCGACACCAGCAGCAGCGTCAGCAACGCGAGACCGAGGCGCGCGGCGATGAGTCGTTGCGCGTGAGCTTTCATCGGATATCGCCTCCTTCTTCGAAGCCGCGTGCCGCACATCGGCGGCACGCGTGATGGCAAAGCGGACTCAGGCTTCGAGCCAGACGTTCTCCGCGAACATGAAGCCGCCAAGGCCCGCGAGCGGAATCGAATTCAGGCCTTTGAGCTTCGATGAATGCGCATCGAGCGAACTCTGGAACATCGGAATGCCAATGCCGCCGTCTTCATGCACGAGCTGCTGCATGTCGCCGTAGATCTTCTTGCGCTTCGCGTCGTCGGGTTCGCCGCGCGCGGCGACCAGCATCTGATCGAACTTCGGGTTCTTCCAGTTCGCCTCGTTCCACGGCGCATCTGACTTGAAGAACTGCGTGAACAGCACATCGGCGCTCGGGCGCGCGTTGATGTTGCCGTAGCCGAGCGGATGCTTCATCCAGTGATTCGACCAGTAGCCGTCGGAAGGCACGCGCACCACCTGCAGATTCAGGCCCGCTTGCGGCGCGACCTGTTGCAGCAGCATCGCCATTTCGACGGAGCCTTCCGCAGCGGGCGACGCGTACAACTGCACGGGCGCGCTGCCGAGCTTCGCTTTCTGGAAATAGAACTTCGCCTTCTCCGGGTCGAACGCGCGTTGCGGCAGACCCGACAGGTAGTACTTGTTGGTCGGATCGATCGGCTGGTCGTTGCCGATCGCGCCATAGCCGAGAAACACGGCGCGGCGAATCTGCTCGCGATCCATCAGATGCGTGAGGCCGCGGCGGAAGTCCGTCGTGCCGGTGATGCCGCCTTCGTCGCGCATGATGAGGTCCGTGTATTGGCCCGTCTTCGTCTCCAGCACGGAGAAACCCGGCGTGCCCTTGATGCGCGCAGTCGAACGCGGACTCACGGCGTTGATCAGTTGCACGTCGCCGGACAGCAGCGCATTCACGCGCGCCGATTCGTCGCCGATGCCGATCAGCTCCACTTCGTCGAGATGCGGCATGCCCGGCTTCCAGTACTTCTCGTTGCGCACGCCGACCGTGCGCACGCCCGGCGAGAACTCCTTGACCTTGAACGGCCCCGTGCCGATGGCCGTCTTGAAGTCGGTTGTGCCGTCCTTGATGATGAGGAAGTGCGACGTCGCGAGAATCACAGGCAGATCGGCGTTCGCGCCTTCGAGCGTGATCGTCACTTCGTTCGGGCCCGTCGCTTTCGCTTCCTTGATCTGGTCGGCGAGCGTCTTCGCCTTCGAAGCGACAGCGGGGTCCTTGTGACGCATCAGCGAATAGATCACGTCGTTCGGCGTGAGCGACTTGCCGTCGTGGAACTGCACGCCGCTGCGCAGCTTCACGACCCACACGGTTGCATCTTTCGTATCGAGCGATTCCGCCAGCGCCATCTTCGCGCCGAGATGCGAGTCGAGTTCCGTCAGACCGTTGTAGAACATGTTCGCGCGCACGTAGTCGGTGCCGAGCGCGCCCTTCGCGGGATCGAGCGTATCGGCGGCGGACGCCGATTGCGTCGCGACGCGAATCCGCCCGCCCTGCTTCGGCTTGCCCTGCTGCTGGGCGAATGCGGCGCTGCTGGTCGCCAGCAGGCCCGCGCCCGTCAGCGACATCAGTCCGCCCGCGGCCATCGCGCGCAGCACGTCGCGTCGCGAGGCGCCGCGCCGCGTCAACTCTTCGAGCCGGAGGCCGGCGTGGGCGACTGCTTCAGGCGATTTATCGATGCTCATGAAACTCTCCGCGTCAGATGGTCATGGGGAAATTCGGCAGCTTCGGGCTGTCTGTGTAAATGCAACGTAGATGCAACGTCAGTAGAAAACGTCTTTGATCTGGTAGTACGCGCCGACGAGCGGCAGAAACCACGGCTTGCCTGTGTGCCCCGGAATCGCGGGCCAATCGAAATCGCGCCAGGGGTTCGCTGCCGCATTGCCGCCGATTACGTCGGCCATCACCTGGCCCATATGCGTCGACATCTGCGTGCCGTGCCCGCTATAGCCCATCGAAAAGTAGATGCCGTCATGCTGTCCCGCGCGCGGCAAGCGGTCCGCCGTGATGTCGACGAGTCCGCCCCAGCAATAGTCGATGCGCGCATCCGCGAGAGAAGGAAACGTCTGCGCGAGATTCGCCTGCAGGATGCGGCCGCTCTTCTCATCGGACGGTTGTTCGGAAGCGGTGAAGCGCGCGCGTCCGCCGAACAGCAGACGCGAGTCGGGCGTCACGCGGAAGTAGTTGTGCATCAGGCGGCTCGTCGTGTACGAGCGGCGCTGCGGCAAGAGACGCGCAAGCTGATCGGCGGGCAACGGCTCCGTCACAACGATGAACGAACCCACGGGCGCGAGCCTGCGCCGATACCAGCCGAACGGTCCATGCCGCGACGGCCCCGTTGCGATCAGCACCTGCTGTGCGCGCAGCGTGCCGCGCGCCGTTTCGATGCGGTACGCGCCGCGATCCTTGTCGATCGACGTGACGGTGGCATGCTCGAACAGACGCGCGCCATTGCGCACCGCAGCGTTCGCGAGTCCCGCCGCGAATTTGCCCATATGCATCTGGCCGCCGCGCTTTTGCAGCAGGCCGCCAAAGAAACTGTCCGATTCGACTTCGCCGCAAATACGCTCGCGCGAAATGATCTCGACATCGGGATCGACTTCGCGGCGAATCAGTTCCGCCGTCTGCTCAAGGTGCGCGAGATGATGCGGCTTCGCGGCGAGCTTCAGCTTGCCCGACGCGAGATAGTCGCAATCCATCTGCTCTTCGCGAATGAGCCGCTCGACGGTATCCACAGCAGCCGCATACGCGCGATAGCAGCCCTGCGCACGCTCGACGCCCAGTTGCGCGCGCAGCGCCGAATAGTCCTGCGCGACGCCCGTATTGCACTGGCCGCCATTGCGTCCCGATGCGCCGCCGCCGATGCGCCCCGCGTCGAGCACAGTCACCGAGGCACCGCGTTTGCCTAGCGCGAGCGCTGCGGACAACCCGGTGAAGCCGCCGCCGATCACGGCGACGTCGACATAGCCTTCGACGGGCCCTTCGCTCGCCGGCATGCCGGCGGGTGCGGTGTCGAGCCAGTAGGAGTCGAGTTTCATCGGGTGTCTTTGCGCGTGTATCGAGCGTGGCGTTCGTGGATCAAAGGCCCAGCTTCGTCGCGAGGTCGCCGATCGTGTCGACTTCGTAGTACTCGTAGTACGGCGTGCCCGGCTCGTGGCCGCGCTTCACGAACGCCTTGTGCTTGATGCCCATGTCGTGCGCCGTCATCAGGTCGTAGCGCAGGCTCGACGACACGTGCAGCACGTCGCCGGGATTGCAGTTGAGCTGGTCGAACATGTACTCGAAGCCCGGCATGCGCGGCTTGTACGATTGCGCCTGCTGCGCGGTGAACACGCGATGGAACGGTGCGCCGAGCTTGTCGACGTTGCTCTGGATCTGATCGTCCGAAGCGTTAGACAGAATCACGAGCTTGTACTTCTTCGCGAGACGCGAGAGGCCTTCCGGCACGTCGGGATGCGGGCCCCACGTCGGCACGGCCAGATAGAATTTTTCTGCTTCCGCTTCATTGAACTCGACGTTCATGCGCTTGCACGTGCGACGCACGGCGTTGACGATCACATCGCGATACGGCTTCCATGCGCCGAGCACTTCATCGCGGCGATAGCCCGAGAAGAACGCGACGAATTGCTCCAGCTCGGCGCCGTGCAGACGGTCGCCGTACATCTCGCGGGCCATGTCGGCCATGCGGAACTTCGTCAGCGTGCCGTAGCAGTCGAACGTGATGTACTTCGGCTCGAAATCGATCATGGTGTCAGTCCTATCGTTGTTGTGAACTCACGCGGAGTTCAGTGGCGGAACAGGAAATCGCATCCCTGCGGAAAATTTAAACAGTGCAAAAAGTACGGATGTCGTTGATTCGAGTGGCTCGCGCGATATAAACCACGCGTTTTGAGGGGCGTCGGCAGCAGACTATGCGGCGGCGTTTTCATGGCTGTCGCGTGGCTGTACGTCGCCTTGCATTTGTCAGACGCGCGCATCGATCAGCACGCTCTTGAAACGCAGATTCGCTTCGTAAGCCTGCCGTCCGAGATCCTTGCCGATGCCCGAACGCTTGTAGCCGCCCGTCGGGATCATGAAGTCGCTGGTGCGTCCGTAGCGGTTCACCCAGACCGTGCCCGCCTCGATGCCGCGCACCATGCGCAGCGCGCGGCCCAGATCGGCTGTATGCACGCCGGCGGCGAGCCCGTAGTCGGGATGCGCGGCCAGCGCGAGCGCTTCGTCTTCGGTGTCGAAGGTCTGCAAGGTCAGCACCGGGCCGAAGATTTCCTCGCGCACGGCATCCGTGTGTGGCGTGACGTTCGTGAGCAAGGTAGGCATGTAGAAGGCGCCCGGCGTGGCCGCGTCCGCGCGCTGGCCGCCGCAGCGCAATGTCGCGCCGCCCGCGATGCTGCGCCCGACGATGGCCTCGATACGCGCCGCCTGCGGCTCCGAGATGATCGGTGGGAGTGTCGTGTCGGCCGACCACGTCGCGCCCGCCCTGGGCTCGCTAAAGAGGCGCTGGAGACCTTCGGCGAGTTCATCTGCGATCGATCGTTCGACCAGCAGCCGCGAGCCCGCGACGCACACCTGTCCTGCGTTGGCCGTGATCGCGCCGGCGATGCGGCGCGCGACATCGTCGAGGCGCGGCGCGTCGGCGAAAACGATCTGCGGACTCTTGCCGCCCAGTTCGAGCGTGACGGGCTTCGTGCCCGTCTCGGCGCACGCGGCCATGATCGCCGCGCCCGTGCGCGTCGAGCCCGTGAACGTCACCTTCGCGATGCGCGAATGACGCACGAGCGCGTCGCCCGTCGTGCGGCCGTCGCCTTGCACGACGTTGAAGATGCCGGGCGGCACGCCCGCTTCGACGGCAAGCTCGGCGAGCCGCAGCACGGAAAACGGCGTCATTTCCGAAGGCTTCAGCACGACGGCGTTCCCCGCCGCGAGCGCGGGCGCGATCTTCCACGACGCCATTACGAGCGGGAAATTCCACGGCGCGATCGCGCCGATCACGCCGTACGGTTCGGCAATCGTCATGCCGAGATGATCGTGATCGGTCGCGGCCACGTCGCCGCCTATCTTGTCGGCGAACTCCGCATAGAAGCGGATGCCTTCCGCCGTGAACGGCACGTCCCAGTTGAACGCGTCGCGAATGGGCCGCGTCGAGCCGAGCGATTCGAGCGGCGCGAGGTTGTGTGCATCCGCAGCGACGAGATCGGCGAAACGACGCAGCACACGGGCGCGTTCGCGTGGCGCAATGCAAGCCCAGCGGCTCGTGCGGAACGCCGTCCATGCGTTTTGCACTGCACGATCGATCATCGCCGCATCCGCGATGGGCACCGACGCGTAGACGACGCCGTCGGACGGACGCGCGACTTCGATGCGCGGTCCCTGCGCATCGACATATTCGCCGCCGATGAAATGTCCGCTGCGCACGTTGATCGTGAGTGGATCGAAACCGTTGATGAAGCGGTCCATGTGCGTGAGTCCTCGATTGCCTTCGATGATGGAAATCGTAGGCTCGCGGCCACCGCATATTTCACCGACAAAAAAGCGCGCACAGCACAATCGACGCGTTATCGCCGCCCGAACGCCGCGTTTTGCAGCGCATCACGCCCGGGTGGGCATGCCGACGTCGCGATAAAAGGATCGTCCTAGTCATGCGCGCGATACGGTGAGAGAGTCACGGTATGTGTCTTCAGAACGAGGAGGCCGGCGTGTCCGACCCACACAAGAACGGCATGATCGACTACCGCCCTTTCACCTCCGACGACATCGCGGCAGCGCATGCGCTGTCGAGCGCCGTCAGATGGCGGCATCGTCCCGATGATTGGCGCTTCGCGGCGCGCACCGGGCAAGGTTTCGTTGCACAGGACGACAGCGGCGTGATCGGCACAGCATTGTCATGGCGCTTCGGGCGCGAAGCCGCGACGCTCGGCCTGATGATCGTCGCGCCCGACAAGCAGGGCCGCGGCGTGGGGCGCAAGCTGCTCGAACTGTTGATCGACGAACTCGGCCCGCGCACGCTGCTGATTCACGCAAGCCCCGCGGGCGAACCGCTGTGCGAGAAGCTCGGCTTTCAGAGCATCGGCACGATCCATCAACATCAGGGCGCGGCATTTCAGCCGCCGCTCGTGTCGCTGCCGCCAGGCGAGCGCCTGCGCCCGCTCGGCGTCAACGATGCGCCGCGTCTCGTCGAACTGGCCTCGCGTGCAAGCGGGCTGGATCGACGCGATCTGTTGCCGGCGCTGCTCGATATCGCGAGCGGCATCGCGCTCGATCGCGACGGCGAACTGATCGGCTTTGCGCTTTTCAGGCGCTTCGGCGATGGACATGTGATCGGCCCCGTCGTCGCGGAAGATTCGCCCGATGCGAGTCGTGCGAAAGCGCTCATCAGCCATTGGCTCGCGCTGAATGCGGGGATGTTCGTGCGGATCGATACGCCGGCCGCGTTCGGGCTATCTTCGTGGCTCGAAGGGCTGGGGCTGCCGCATGTGGACAGCATCGAAAGAATGATGCGCAATGGACCGCTTCCCGTCGATGCGCAGCTGAAGCAGTTTGCGATTACGAGTCAGGCGGTGTGGTGAAGCACTGATAAAAATGCCCGCTGCGCACGCAGCGGGCATCGCAGACTCACTTCAATTCGACGCGCTTGATCTCGCCGACGATCACCAGATAGCTGACGATCGCAATCAGCGCATTGCAGGCCACGAACACCAGCGCACCGCTGAACGAACCCGTCGCCTTGACGATATACCCGATGATGATCGGCGTCGTGATGGCAGCGATATTGCCGAACGTGTTGAACATGCCGCCGCTCAGACCTGCGATCTGCTTCGGCGACGTGTCCGCCACCACCGCCCAGCCGAGCGCGCCCAGGCCCTTGCCGAAGAACGCGAAGGCCATGATCGCGACGACGACGGCCGACGAATCCACGTAGTTGCAAGCGATCATGCTGGTCGACAGCAGCATGCCGACGACGATGGGCACCTTGCGCGCTACCGTCAGCGAACAGCCCTTGCGGATCAGGAAGTCGGAGAAGATGCCGCCGAGCACACCGCCGATGAAGCCGCACACGGCCGGCAACGCAGCGACGAAGCCCGCATTGAGAATGGACATGCCGCGTTCCTTGACGAGATACACAGGGAACCAGGTCAGGAAGAAATACGTGAGCGTCGTGATGCAGTACTGGCCGATATACACGCCGAGCAGCATCCGGTTGCTCAGCAGTTGCTTGATGTACGACCACTTCGGCACTTCGTTCGCGCCTTGGGTCGCCGTTGTCTGCGCGGGTGCCTGTGCCGATGCTTCAAGCGCGGCGCGCTGCTTTTTGGGCACGTCCATATCGACGAGCGCGCCACCTTCCTTGATATGGTCGAGTTCGGCGCGGCTGATGCGCGGATGATCCTTCGGGCTATGGACCGTCTTGATCCAGACGAGGCTCACGACGACACCCACGACGCCCATGAAGTAAAACACGTACGGCCAGCCGAAGCGGTGCGTCACCCAGCCCATGATCGGCGCGAACAGCACCGTCGCGAAGTATTGCGCGGAGTTGAAGATCGCCGATGCCGTGCCGCGCTCGGCGGCGGGAAACCACGACGCGACGATTCGGCCATTCGCGGGGAACGACGGCGCTTCGGCGAGACCGACGAGAAAGCGCAGCGCGAACAGCGTCGTGATCGCCACCGAGACGCTCAGAAAACTGACCGTGCCCTGCAGTATCGTGAACAGCGACCAGATGAAAATGCTCGCCGCGTAGACGCGTTTCGAACCGAAGCGGTCGAGCAGCCAGCCGCCCGGCAACTGTCCGATCACATACGACCAGCCGAACGCGGAAAAGATGAAGCCCATCGCCACCGCATCGAGGCCGAGGTCTTTCGACATCGACGTGCCTGCCATCGACAGCGTCGCACGATCCGCATAGTTGATCGCCGTGACCAGAAACAGCATCGCGACGATTCCGTAACGGATGCGCGTTCTACGCGCGACGGCAGCGCCTTGCACTACGTTGGCCATGAAATGTTCTCCTCCTTCAGCACCAGCGTCCTGCCGGCAAGATTGCACAACCGGATGACGAAGCCGCGCGCACGTCGGCTCATAGGTTGTCTGACGACATGTTGAAGATCTGTACCAATATTTGCAATCCGGCGTTTACCCTGGAGAATCTGTCAATCAGAGTGCATGTGCGAATGGGTCGCACAGTGTCCCCGCTTGGCGAAATGCTGCATGGTGATTGTTGTTATTGTTTGTTGTACGACGACGTACTTCATTACGCTCACCGGACTGACCAGGCTCGTGCAGGCGCAGGTGCCTTAAAATCGCGCGATGGAAACAGCCTGCCCGACCATTCGCCTGCTATCGGCCAGCGACGCGCCTGCTTACGCGTCGCTGCGGCTGAGCGCGATCGACGAAGCCCCGGAGTCTTTCCTGTCGACGCGCGATGAAGAAGAGAAACGATCGATCGATGAAATCGAAGCGCGTATCTGTTCGACGGCGAATCAGGTGGTATTCGGCGCGTTCGCAGGCGACCGGCTCGTCGCGGTGGCGGGTTTGAGGCGTTATCCGTTGCGTCCCGTGCAGCAAAAGGGCTTTCTGTGGGGACTGTTCGTCGTGCAGGAACATCGTAGGAGCGGCATCGCGCGCAGTCTGATCGCGGCGGCAGTCGATCAGGCACGCGCGATGGGCCTCGCGCAGATCGCGCTGAATACGGGCGTCGACAATGCGGGCGCGATTGCGCTCTACCGCTCGGCGGGCTTCGAAGCCGTGGACGAGGAATCGTGTGACGACGAGATCGACGACGATCTCGATCGCGAGGTCGAGATGGTGTTACGGCTCGATTGAGCGGCTGGGTTTGCCGTCAGCTGTCGATGAACGACTGCAGCATCCGGTTGAACGCAGCCGGGTTCGCGACATTCATGCCGTGCGACGCGCCCGCAATCGTGCCGCGTTCCGCGCGCCAGATCCAGCCTTCCAGACTATCGACGTTGTTGCGGAACATGCGCGGGCTCTTCTGTCCGTCGATCAGCAGCGTCCGGCACATCACGTCTGCCGCCGTGTCGCGCGAATAGGCAGGCAACGGATCGCGAAACTGCTTGGGCAGCGTGCTCGCGTTGTCGATCGCCATCATGCGGAAGGCGTCGGTGCTCTTGCGCCAGGCGCCCGGCGCGCTGACGGAATCGACGAACAGTTCGAGTCCGGGCTCGACGACGCCCTCTTCGATCATGCCCGCCACCTTCGCGCGCAGCGCGTTCATCGGCGAGGGCAACGATGCTTCGGTCATCCCGTCCAGTTGCAACGGGCCGCCGGGATCGGCGAGCATCAAGGTTTTGACGAGGCGCGGATAGTCGCGCGCGAGCTGGAACGCGACGCATCCGCCGCGCGAATGCCCGACCAGATGCACGGGCGCGAGATCCATCGCGACGATGAATTCCGCCAGTTCGGCGACGTGAACCTGCCAGCCGAATTCGTTCTGGATGCACGCTTCGACGGCGGGCCAATAGTGACTGAGACTCGGCGCGATGCAGCGAAAGTGCGCGGAAAGCGGTTCGATCTGCGCGTCCCAGTAGCGGAAATCGCAGAGCGAACCGTGCACGAAGACGACCGGTTCGCCCGCGCCACGCTCGACATAGGGAATGCAAATGCCCGATGCGACAGTCGCGAAACTCAGCTGGGGATCGGCCAGCAATGAGTGATCGGTTCGCATGTTCATCGCAGTCACAGCCTCGTGTGTATCGTGGTGTGACTACTATGCAGGATTATCTGGCGTAAGAAAAACGCGTAATTCGGATCGGAGCGTTCAGGTTTTCTGATAGCGGGTGCATGATAAAGCGACGTTCATTCACTGGCGGGATCATAAGGCACCACCTCCTCACGCTCCTCCGGATGATTGCGCGCCACGACAGCCCGCGCCGGCTCCGTCGCACTCAGATTGAACGGCTGATGCGGCACGCCCGGCGGAATGAACAGAAAGTCGCCCGCTTCCGTGACGACCGACTCGCGCAACCCCGGTCCATAACGCGTTTCGACGCGCCCTTCCAGCACGTAGATACCCGTTTCGTAACCGCAATGGATGTGTGGTTCCGCATGCCCGCCCGGCGGCACGACGACGAGATGCATCGACAGCGCCTGCGAGCCCGCCGTCGTCGCCGAGATGCCGACGAAGTACGGCAGGCGCTGCGTCGTGGCGATCTCCCGCTCGGGACGCACGACGACGACTTGCGCACGTTGGCCTTGTGAATCGTCTTCCATATGCGATCCTCCCTTGCGATGGGCGGCTGAATGCAGAACGATTTTACGCCGCGCGATTCGCGGCGAATCGATTGAAGGCGGCGGCTCATGAAGCATTCACTGAACAGGCCGCCGACATCACGGAATACGATTCGCCGGTGTATAAGGGTCGAATACATCGCCGATATCTGCGGAGCCTTTGAACATGAAGAAACGTCAGTTCCTGACCAGCGCCGCTGCACTCGGCGTGAGCGTCGCGCCCGCATTCGGCGCGTCCAAGGCGAAGCCCGCTGCAAGCGCGGCGGCTCCCGCGATACTGACGGTGTCGGGCGCGGTCAAGCACACGAACCGCGGCGCGCTCGATCCCGTCTTCGATCCTTTAATGGCGAAGCAACTCGTCAAATTCACGTCGGCCTGCACGTTCGACTATCCGTCGATCGCCAGCCTGCCCACCGTCACGATCAAACCGACCATCGAATACGACGCGAAACAGCACACGCTAAGCGGTCCGCTGCTCGCGCAGGTACTCGAACAGGCGGGCGCTCCGAGCGCGGGTGATACGAAGATTTCGCTGCGTGCAGTCGATGGCTACGCGGTCCTCACGACGCTCGACAACATCCGTGCGTGGCGCTTCATCGTCGCGACGCAGATGGACGGCAAGCCGATGCCGCTCGGCGGACTCGGACCGCTATGGGCGATCTACGACGCCGACAACATTCCCGAACTCGCTGCCAAGCCGCTCAAGGATCGCTTCGTGTTGTGTCCCTGGGGGCTTTATCAGATTCAGGTAAGCGAGGCGTAAAAGCAGTGCTGCAACGGCGGCTTATCGGGCCGCCATGGCCACCGCGAGCCGCGCACCGACCTCGGCGTTGTGCCTGATCAACGCGATGTTGGTGGCGAGGCTGCGGCCTCCCGTCAGCGCCTTGATGCGCGCCAGCAGAAACGGCGTCACGGCTTTTCCGGTGACGCCTTGCGCAGCAGCGTCGTCGAGCGCCTGGCGGGTCCATCTGTCGATCTCTTCGCGCGGCATTTCGGCGGCTTCGGGCACGGGCGTGCTCAACACCACGCCGCCTGTCAGACCCAGGTCCCATTTGGTGCGGATGAAGCGCGCCTGCTCGACTGGATCGTCGAGCCGGAAGTCCGCGCGAAAGCCGCTATCGCGGGTGTAGAAGGCGGCGAAATTGTCCTGCTCGCAGCTGAGCACGGGCACGCCATGCGTTTCCAGATACTCGAGTGTGAGCCCGATGTCGAGAATCGATTTCGCGCCCGCGCACACCACGGCCACCGACGTTTTCGCCAACTCCTGCAGGTCTGCGGAAATATCGAAGGTCTCCGGCGCGCCCCGATGCACGCCGCCGATACCGCCCGTCACGAACACGTCGATCCCGGCGAGCGCCGCGCAGATCATCGTGCCGGCGACCGTCGTCGCGCCGAGGCCGCCGCTCGTCAGCACGGCGGGCAGATCGCGTCGGCTGACCTTTTGCACGCCATCGGAACGGCCGATCAGTTCGAGTTCATCGTCCGATAATCCGATGCGGATTCGCCCGCCGATCACGGCAATCGTCGCGGGTTCCGCGCCGATTTCGCGGATCACCGCCTCGACTTCGCGCGCGGTGCGCACGTTCTGCGGATACGGCATGCCGTGAGCGATGATCGTCGATTCCAGCGCCACGAGCGGACGGCCGGCAACTTGCGCAGCGGCTACGGGGGCGCTGAAGGTCAGCCAGGTGCGTGCGAGGTTTGCATCCATGTCGAATGTCTTTCCGCGTGTGATTCGCGCAAGTATGCAGCGGAATCAACATATCGATGCAGGATGGTCGATAGATTTACCCCTGAATCGCCACGCGGCGCGTTGACGCCTATCATCATGATTCCGTCATGCGCGCGCTGCGCTCGCGACGGAAAAGCACAGGCGTTCACGCATCGAACGTATCGGACGATCGATCTCGGCCGGGAGGTGCCATGCAGCCGTTAAGCGCAATCAATCTGCTTCAGTCGAAGGAAGGTTCGCGTCTCCATGGTCCGGACCTCGTGCGTTGGCGTCGTTGGGGGCCGTATCTGAGCGACCGCCAATGGGGCACCGTGCGCGAGGATTACAGCGAATACGGCACCGCGTGGGACTACTTTCCGCACGATCATGCGCGCAGCCGGATGTATCGCTGGGGCGAGGACGGCATCGGCGGATTCGGCAACGATCCGCTCGACTGGTGCGTGTCGCTCGCGCTGTGGAACGGACGCGATTCCATCATCAAGGAAAGACTCTTCGGCTTGACGAACGCGCAGGGCAATCACGGCGAGGACGTGAAGGAGTTGTACTTCTACCTCGACGGCACGCCGACGCATTCGTACATGAAGATGCTCTACAAGTATCCGCACGATGCGTATCCGTATCAGGATCTCATCGACGAGAGCGCACGCCGCGGCGCGGATCAGCCCGAGTACGAAATCCTCGACACTGGCGTGTTCGATGACGACCGCTATTTCGACGTGTGGATCGAATACGCGAAGCACACTCCCGATGACATCGTGATGCGCGTGACCGTCGAAAACCGCTCGACGCAGCGCGCCACGCTGCATGTGTTGCCGCAGTTCTGGGCGCGTAATCGTTGGGCATGGTCCGGGAAGCCCGGCAAGCCGTCGCTGACTTTGGAGCAGGACGCTGTCGAAGGCGCGCGCGTGTTTGCGCGCAATCCGACGCTCGGCACGACGATCGTGACGGCATCGGCGCAACAACCGATCGAATGGCTCTTCTGCGAAAACGAAACCAATGTGCGCCGCATATTCGGCATCGAAGGCGAAGGGCCGTTCAAGGATGGCTTCAACGACTATCTAATCGACGGCGACTCGCAAGCGATTCGACGTGACAAAGGCACACGTGCCGCTGCGCACGTCGTGCTCGATCTCGGTGCGCATCAGCAAGAAGTGTTGTATCTGCGCTGGCGCCCGGAAACGTCGACGGATACGGTGCCGCTCGACATGCCCGCCCTCTTCGCGCGCCGCCAGGCGGAGGCTGACGAATTCTATGCCGCGCTTCAGCACGATATCGCCGATGCCGACGCCCGCCTCGTGCAACGCCAGGCGCTTGCGGGCATGCTATGGAGCAAGCAGTATTACCAGTTCGACGTGACGCGCTGGCATGACGGCGATCCGGGTCAGCCCATGCCACCCAAAGACCGCAGACGCGGCCGCAATGCGGACTGGCGGCACATGTGCAACGGCGACATCGTGTCGATGCCGGACAAATGGGAGTACCCGTGGTACGCGTCGTGGGATCTCGCGTTTCATGCCGTCGCCTTTGCGATGGTCGATCCCGACTTCGCGAAGAAGCAGTTGCAGTTGCTCGTGAAAGAACGCTACATGCATCCGAACGGGCAATTACCCGCATACGAGTGGGCGTTCGGTGACGCGAATCCGCCTGTGCATGCATGGGCCACGTGGCGCGTGTACGAACTCGATCGCGAAGTGACAGGTGTCGGCGATCACGAGTTTCTCGAAGTGATGTTTCATAAGCTGCTGCTCAATTTCTCGTGGTGGGTCAACCGCAAGGACGCCGACGACCGCAACATCTTTCAGGGCGGTTTCCTCGGGCTCGACAACATCGGCATTTTCGATCGATCGTCTCCGCTGCCGACAGGCGGCCGCATCGATCAGGCAGACGGCACGGCGTGGATGGCGTCCTATGCGCTCGATCTGATGCAGATCGGACTCGAACTCGCGATGACGAACACTGCGTACGTCGAAATCGCCGTGAAGTTCTTCGAGCACTTTCTGTATATCGCGGAAGCCGTCAGTTGCGGCGAGGTCTGCAATACAGGGCTATGGGACGGCCGCGACGAATTCTTCTATGACGTGCTGCATCTTCCCGACGGAACGCGTGTGCCGATGCGCATACGTTCGATCGTCGGCTTGATACCGCTCTTCGCCGTCCACGTGCTCGACGAAGAAGTGCATGGTCATCTACCCGGACTGCGAGAACGGCTCGCGTGGTTTCTCGATCATCGGCCGAATCTCGCGCGGCTCGTCTCACGCTGGACGGAACCCGGCAAAGCCAACACGACCTTGCTCTCGCTGTTGCGCGGACATCGGATGAAATCGCTGCTCAGGCGCGCGCTCGACGAAAGCGAGTTTCTCTCCGACTACGGCGTACGCGCACTGTCGCGCGTGCATCTCGACGAACCGTATGTTTTCGATCACGACGGCGTGAATGTTTGCATCGAGTATCAGCCTGCCGAATCGGAATCGCGCGTGTTCGGCGGCAATTCGAACTGGCGCGGACCCGTGTGGATGCCCGTCAACTATCTGCTGATCGAATCGCTCTACGAATTTCATCGCTACTACGGCGACGAGTTTCGTATCGAGCATCCGACAGGATCGGGCCACGGCGCCTCGCTCAGCGAAGTCGCCGACGATCTCGCGCGACGCGTCACGACGCTGTTTCTGAAAAACGAGGAAGGCGTGCGTCCTGTCATGGCCGCGTATCCAATGCTGCAAGCCGATCCGCGTTCGCAGGATCTGATCCTCTTCCACGAGTACTTTCACGGCGACAACGGACGCGGTGTCGGCGCATCGCATCAGACGGGCTGGACGGGACTGGTCGCGCTGCTGCTGCAACCGCGCTTGATGAAGCTGTCCCACATGACGCCCGATGCAACGCCCGTCGCCGCGCACACGGCAGAAGAAATCGTCGCTGCCGCGATGGCGCGTTAGCGTTCGGCAGCTGAAAGACACGAGGCGCACAATGGACGTGGAATTGTTCTTCGACACTGTCAATCAAGGAGCAATGCATGGCGACAGAATCCCCTCCCGGCGAACTCGGCGCTAAAGCGCCCGGCTTTACGTTGCCCGCTACCGACGGGCGCACTTATACGCTCGACGACGTCCTCGGCCCGAAAGGTCTCGTCGTTGTCTTCATGTGCAATCACTGTCCGTATGTGCAGGCCGCATTGCCGCGCATCGTGCGCGACGCAAAAGATCTTTCGAAGCTCGGCATCGGCATGGTCGGCATCAATCCCAACGACGGCATCGCATATCCGGAAGATTCGTTCGAACGCATGGTCGAACTCGCCGCCGAATGGCAATTGCCGTTCCCGTATCTGCACGACGAATCGCAACAGGTCGCGCGCGCATACGCCGCCGTCTGTACGCCGGACTTCTATGGCTTCGACGCCGGTTTGTCGTTGCGATATCGCGGCAGACTTGACGCATCGCGCAAAGACCCGATCCCCGACGCGCGCCGCGATCTCTTCGAAGCCATGCAGCAGATTGCGCAAACGGGAATGGGCCCCGAAGAGCAACCGCCGACGCTCGGCTGTTCGATCAAGTGGAAAATGACCTGACGATCTCGCTCCTTGCATAAGTTGCGCTTCGCAACTATAGTAGTTGCGAAGCGCAACTTACATAATGACAGGAGCACGCCGTGGATATCGTCGACACACCCGTTCAATCGCGCGACAAAACCATCCTCGAATTGCGCGAGTTCTCGCGCAAGCTCGTGCGCGAACTGGGTTTCATGCGCTCGACACTGGCGGAGAGCGATCTCGCGCCCTCCGCGGTCCACGCCATTCTCGAGATCGGCGCGACGCCCGGCATGCAGGCGCGCGATCTCGCCCAGCTGTTACGGCTCGACAAGTCGAATGCAAGCAGGCAGATCGCGAAACTGGAAATGTCAGGGCTAGTCGAGCGCACTGCATCGAGCGATGATGCGCGCTCTTCGGAGCTTTATCTGACCAAAGCGGGTCAACAGCTTCGCAAGAACATCGACAAGTTCGCGACCGATCAGGTGTCGAGCGCGTTGCGCAAGCTCGCGCCTTCTGATCAGCAATCGCTGGTGCGCGCGCTGTCTCTATACGCCAGCGCGCTCGCACAGGACAACGACGCGAAAGAACCACAAAGCGCGGCGCCCGTGCCGCAAATCGTCGAAGGCTATCAGCCTGGTTGCATCGGCGACGTTGCGAGCCTACATGCGCGCTACTACTCGCAGCACTCGGGCTTCGGTGTCTACTTCGAAAAGATCGTCGCGACAGGGCTTGCAGAGTTTGCGGAAAAGCTGCCCGATCAAAACAGGCAACTGTGGCTCGTCGTTGATAACGGAAGAACACTGGCGTCGCTGGCGATCGACGGAAACGCGAAGAAACGCGTCGCGCATTTGCGCTGGTTCATCGTCGACGATACCTTGCGCGGCACAGGCATCGGCAGACAGTTGATGACGCGCGCCATGGCTTTCGTCGACGAACGGTTCGACGAAACCTATCTGTGGACGTTCAAGGGACTCGACGCCGCCCGTCATCTGTATGAAGCATTCGGCTTCGAACTGACAGAAGAAGCCGAGGGCACGCAGTGGGGTAAAGCCGTCGTCGAACAGCGGTTCGTGCGATGCAAACCGGCGCCAGGACGGATGCGCGGCAGTCGGCGCAAGGAATGACCATCGGGTAGCCGTTCTGCCTTCCACGCGATCCTCTTCGCGAACCCGGCGACGCCTCCTGTCGCCGGATGACATCTCCGCTCTCTTCCCCAACTCCGTTCGTCGTACGCACGCAGCGCGGGTTTTCCCTGGCGCGGCGCTTGCGCGCTGCCTGCATGCCGCTCTCCAGCGTAAATAGGGCGAGAAAAACTGGTATGACCAGTGTTCCACCGGGTCGACAAGCCGCTCAGAACGCGGAACAATGGATATCAAGTCATATATAAGACTGAACCTCGCTTGCACGCCGGCAGTGCGCGCGCGCACCGGCTGTCATGTGCGCGATCGCCAGTTCGGTCCGGCCTGCCGTCGAAACCATTTCAATCGTTTCAGGAAATCGCAACATGCAGACAAAATCCGTGCTGACGGTCGCCGAGTCGACGAAAATCATTGAAGCGGCGCGTGCCGAAGCCGAACGCAACCAGTGGGCCGTCGCGATTGCCGTGGTCGACGACGGCGGCCATCTGCTGTCGATGCTGCGCCTCGACAACTGCGCGCCGATCAGCGCCTACATCGCGGGCGACAAGGCCCGCACGGCCGCGCTCGGCCGCCGCGAATCGAAGCAGTACGAGGACATGATCAACGGCGGCCGCACCGCGTTCCTCAGCGCGCCGCTGTCGGGCACGCTGGAAGGCGGCGTACCCGTCGTGGTAAATGGTCAGGTGATCGGTGCCGTCGGCGTGTCCGGCGTCAAGGCCGATCAGGATGCACAAGTGGCAAAGGCCGGTGCCGCGGCCGTTGCCAGCAACGCGAATGCTTGAGTGCCACGTCGAACGAAAAACGATTAGCCCCGAATTTGCCCCAGAATTTGCCCCTCTTGGAACAGCCCATGACTCAAATGACCCAACGCGGCGGATTGCAGGTCGCCGCGAACCTCGAACAGTTCATCGAAAAGGAAGCCCTGCCTGGCACCGGTGTCGATAGCGCCGCGTTCTGGGCAGGTTTCGATGCCATCGTGCACGACCTCGCGCCGAAGAACCGCGCGCTGCTCGCCGAACGCGACCGCCTGCAGGTCGAACTGGACACCTGGCATCGCGCGAATCCGGGCCCGGTGCGCGATCTGCGCGCGTATCGCGGCTTTCTGGAAAGCATCGGTTACATCGTGCCGACGCCCGCGAACGTGAAGGCCACCACGGACAACGTCGACCGCGAAATCGCCGAACAGGCCGGCCCGCAGCTCGTCGTGCCGCTGTCGAACCAGCGTTACGCGCTGAACGCGGCGAACGCGCGCTGGGGCAGCCTGTACGACGCGTTGTACGGAACCGATGCCATCGACGAAACGGACGGCGCCGAGCGCACCGCGAAGTTCAATCCGGTGCGCGGCGCGCGCGTGATCGCGTTCGCGCGCAAGTTCCTCGACGACGCCGCGCCGCTCGAAAACGGTTCGCACAAGGACGCAACCGGCTATCGCGTGGAAAACGGCAAGCTGATCGTCGCGCTGAACAATGGCACGACGGCGCTGCAAGATCCCGCGCAATTCATCGGCTATCAGGGCGATGCGAATGCGCCGTCCGCCGTGCTGATCAGGCACAACGGCCTGCATTTCGAAATCCAGATCGACGCGACCGATTCGATCGGCAAGACCGACCCCGCGAACATCAAGGACGTGCTGATGGAAGCGGCTGTCAGCACGATCATCGATTGCGAAGACTCGGTTGCAGCCGTCGATGCCGACGACAAGGTGCAGCTCTATCGCAACTGGCTCGGCCTGATGGTCGGCAATCTGACGGAAGAAGTGTCGAAGGGCGGCAAGACGTTCACGCGCCGCCTGAACGCGGATCGCGAGTATCACGGTGCGAACGGTCAGCCCGTGACGCTGCATGGCCGCTCGCTGCTGTTCATCCGCAACGTCGGTCATCTGATGACGAATCCGGCTGTGCTCGACCGCGACGGCAAGGAGATTCCGGAAGGCATTCTCGACGCCGTCGTCACGACTTTGTGCGCGCTGCACGACCGCACGCACAAGCTCAATTCGCGGACAGGTTCGATCTACATCGTCAAGCCGAAGATGCATGGCCCCGCTGAAGTCGCATTCGCGAGCGAGCTGTTCTCTCGCGTCGAAGACGTGCTCGGCCTCGCGCGCAACACGATCAAGATGGGCATCATGGACGAGGAACGCCGCACGAGCGTGAACCTCGCTGCGTGTATCGGCCAGGCTGAGGCGCGCGTCGCGTTCATCAACACGGGCTTCCTCGACCGCACGGGCGACGAGATGCACAGTTCGATGGAAGCGGGCCCGATGATGCGCAAGGGCGATATGAAGTCGAGCAGGTGGATCGCCGCGTATGAGCGCAGCAACGTGCTCGTCGGTCTCGCAGCGGGTCTGCGTGGTCGCGCGCAGGTCGGCAAGGGCATGTGGGCGATGCCCGATCTGATGAAGGCGATGCTCGAACAGAAGATCGGTCATCCGAAGGCAGGCGCGAACACGGCATGGGTGCCCTCGCCCACGGCTGCCACGCTGCATGCGCTGCACTACCATCAGGTCGATGTGCAGGCCGTGCAGAAGGAACTGGAACGCACCGACCTCGCGAGCGTGCGCGACGAACTGCTCGACGGCCTGCTGACGATTCCCGTCGTCGAAAAGGCGCAATGGAGCGACGAAGAAATCCGCAATGAAGTCGAGAACAATGCGCAAGGCATTCTCGGCTACGTGGTGCGCTGGATCGATCAGGGCGTCGGTTGTTCGAAGGTGCCGGATATTCACAACGTCGGTCTGATGGAAGACCGCGCGACGCTGCGTATTTCGAGCCAGCACATCGCGAACTGGCTGCGTCATGGCGTCATCAAGACGGAGTTCGTGCGCGAGACAATGGAGCGCATGGCGAAGGTCGTCGATCAGCAGAACGCGAGCGATCCGCACTACAAGCCGATGGCGCCAAATTTCGATTCGTCGATTGCGTTCAAGGCAGCATGCGCGCTGGTGTTCGAGGGCTGCGCGCAGCCTAGCGGCTATACGGAACCTTTGCTGCACAAGTTCCGTTTGCAATTGAAGGCTGCGGGCAAGGCGTAGTTCGAGCCACGTAGTCAAAACGCCGGCCGGGTCGATGAAGATCCGGCCGGCGTTTTTCTTTTCAGTCGCTACAGCAGCTTCAGTGGCAAAGATCTTCGAGCCGCACGCCGTTGGTCTTCGGACCGAATGCGCCGATCGAAATCATCACGACGAGCATGCAAGCCGTAATGCCCGCGAACACACCCGCGACGCCGAACTCACGCAGCAGATGAGCGATGAGGAAGCCCGACATCATCGCGCCGACGCGGCTTGCCGAATACACGATGCCATTCGCGCGACAACGGATACGCGTCGGAAACAGCTCGGCCTGATACGCGTGATAGCAAACAGAGATGGTCTGTCCTGCGAGGCTGATCAGCACCCCGAGCACGATCAGCGGCACCACCGTTTTCATCTGGCCGAACATCAATCCGAATACGACCACAGCGAACGCCGAACCCACGATCAGCCATTTGCGCTGCACCTTGTCGGCGAACAGCATCGCGAGTAAAGGTCCGGAAGGCAGTGCAATCGCGATGATGAACGAATACAGCAGGCTCTTCGTCACTGTGATGCCTTGGCCGATCAGCAGCGTCGGCACCCAGTTCGCGAAGCCGTAATAACCGATCGCCTGGCAGAAGTTGAACACGATCAGCATGATCAGACGCGAGCGATACGGCGCTTGCCACAACTCGGCCAGCGACGCGCGACGATGCACGGGTTGCTCGACGATAGGCAACGGCGCAGGCAACGCGCGGCCGCTCTGCGCCTCGGCCATCTCTTCCATCTTGCGCACCACACGCTCGCCGCGTTCGACGTGCCCATGACTCGCGAGCCAACGCGGGCTTTCCGGCACGACGAGACGAATGAACCACACGATCACCGCACCCGCCGCGCCGAGCAATACGACCCAGCGCCAGCCGTCGATACCCATGAACGTCGTCGGCACGAGCCAGTAAGAAAGAATCGCGGCAGCAGGCGCGGCGGCGAACATCACGGCCTGATTGAACGCCATCGCGCGGCCACGCATGTGCTGCGGCACGAGTTCGGTGATGTAGCTGTCGATCGTCACGATCTCGATGCCGACACCGATGCCCGTGATGAAGCGCCACAGAATCAGCCCTTCCGGCGAGGTCTGACAGGCCATGATCACTGAGCCGATCGAATACCACAGCAGCGATACCGTGAAGACCTTGCGTCGCCCGTAACGATCGGGCAGCCAGCCGAAACAGAACGTGCCGACGAACAGGCCCGCGAACGTCGATGCAATGAAACCTGCAATGCCCTGCAGACCGAAGAACGATTCCGTCGTGGTCTTCAACATCCCGCTTTTCGCAAGGCCCGGCGCGATGTAGCCGGTGAAGATCAGATCGTAGACTTCGAAGAAGCCGCCGAGCGAGATCAGCAGAACGAGCATCCACAGATAACGCGTGACGGGCAAGCGGTCCATCCGTGCCGACAGTGCCGCTGCGGCGCGCAGATTGGTGTGCGCTTCCGTTGATGCAAATGACGGATCATCTGCGGTGATAGTGCGCTGCATAGGTGTCTCCTGATTGTCTCCACCGGCTATGAATTGGTTTGATTGCCTGATGGTTGGTGTTTCGTTCGTTTATCTACTTCCTCTTGTTTGAATCAATCACGCGGCGGCTCGTCCCGTCAGCCGCGCGAGAATCTCCTGTGTATGCTCGCCGACTTTCGCCAGCGCCTGACGCACGCCGGGTCTACGGCCGCCCATCGTCAGCGGAAGAAGAACGACTTCCGTCGTGTCGCCGTCGTCGGTTTGCATCGGCACGAGGCCGCCGCTCTGCTTCAGATGCGGATCGTCGAACAGTTGATCGGGACGCACGATCGGCGCGTACGGAATGCCTGCCGCTTCGAGCTTCGGCGCGAGTTCTTCCGCGCGATGATGCTTGAGGATGTCGCCGAGCCGCGCGAGCAGCTCGGGGCGCACGGCGACGCGCATCGCGTTGTCCGCGAATTGCGGTTCGTTCGCGAGATCGGGCCGTTCGAGCACGTCGCACAGCGTGAGGAACTGCTTGTCGCTCACCGCGCCGATGAACAACTGCTCGTCGTTCGCAAGCGTGAAGACGTCGTACACGCTCCACGCGGAAACGCGCGACGGCATCGGCGGCGGCGCTTCGCCCGTCATCGCGTATTGCTGCATATGCTGACCCGCGAGGAACACGCAGTTCTCGAACAGCGCACTTTGCACTTCCTGTCCACGGTCCGTGAAATCGCGCTCGCGCAGCGCGGCTAACACGCCAATCGCGCCGAACATGCCACCCATGATGTCGTTGACCGACGTGCCCGCGCGCAACGGACGCCCCGCAGGCCCCGTCATGTACGAGAGACCGCCCATCATCTGCACGACTTCATCGAGCGCGAGTCGCTTTTCGTACGGTCCCGGCAGGAAGCCCTTGTGCGACACATAGATCAGACGCGGATACTTCTTCGACAGCGTCTCGTAGTCGAGACCGAGCTTCGTCATCAAACCGGGTCGGAAATTTTCGAGCATCACGTCGCACTGGCCGATCAGTTCTTCCGCAGCCGCATGACCTTCGGGCGTGTTGATATCGAGCACGACGCTCTTCTTGTTGCGATTGAACGTGCGGAAAAATCCGATACCGAGGCCCGGCAGCTTGCGCGTCTTGTCGCCGCCGGGCGGCTCGACCTTGATGACTTCGGCGCCGAGATCGGCGAGGATCATCCCGCACGTCGGGCCCATGACCATGTGTGTGAATTCGATGACGCGCACGCCTTCGAGCGGCAGTCGTGTGGAAGTGCTCATGTCGATCCTCAGGCAATAGCGGCTTGAATTGCGCGCTGTTGAAATGTCTTCGGCAAACCCGCAAGCCACAGCGTGCCGTGCAGCGTTTCGTCGGGCAGCCACTGCGCGACCTGCGCGCGCAACGCGAGTAACTGTTCGATGTCGATACCCGTTTCGATGCCCATGTCCGCGAGCATGAACGCGAGGTCTTCGCTCGACGCATTGCCGCTCGCGCCCGGCGCATGCGGACAACCGCCGATGCCCGCGAGCGTCGCATCGAAACGTGCGACGCCTGTCTCCAGCGCCGCATAGACGTTTGCGAGCGCAAGGCCGCGCGTGTCGTGAAAGTGACCGCACCAGAAGCGCTCGCCCGCGATGTGACGCGCCTTCTCGAACAGATCGCGCACAGCAGCGGGACTCGCGTAACCGACGGTATCCGCGATGCTCACGCGATCCGCGCCCGCATCGAGCAGCGCCTGCATGCAGCGCAGCACTTCGGCGTGATCGACGGCGCCCTGTATCGTGCAGCCGAACGCCGTGCCGATGCCGCCTTCGATCAGCGTCTTCGAGCCCGCCGCATCGCGCGCGGCACGCATGCGGGCGACTTCGGCCACGACTTCATCGGGCGTCTTGCGCAGGTTCGCGAGGCTGTGCGCGTGGCTCGCCGATAGCGGCACGAGCATCAGATCGGCCTGTGAATCGATCGCGCGCTCCGCGCCTTTCAGATTCGGCACGAGCACCGACACGCGCAGATCCGGCAGCGTCTTCGCATACGCGACGAGTTCGTGTGTATCCGCGAGCTGAGGCAGCAGACGCGCGGGGACGAACGAGCCGACTTCGATCTCGCGTTGACCTGCGGCATAGGCAGCCGCGATCCATTCGATTTTCTGTTGCGTCGAGAGAATGGTCTGAATGCTTTGCAGACCGTCGCGCAAGCCGACTTCGCGGATCACGACGTTCGTGGGGAATGGGGGCATGGAAGCTGTCTCCGTGTGCATGCCGGTCGTTGCGAATGCCAGCGTTGTGCTAACTTTAGACATTCCATCCGATACATAAAGCGCTAATTTGGAAGCGCCAGGTTTCCCGTACGGAAACTCACACGGAGACACAACCGATGCGCGACATCGACCTGAAAACCTTGCGGCTGGTGGTGGCCGTCTGCGAACACAAGAACATGGCGCGCGCCGCGCACGACGAACACATCGAGCCGTCCGCCGTCAGCAAACGGATCGCGCAACTGGAGAGCGATCTCGGCGTGCCGCTTTTCACGCGTTCGCGGCGCGGCGTGCTGCCGACGCCCGCGGGCGTCGCGCTGCTCGAACACGCGCGCAACGTGCTGTTCACGATGGACCGCATTGCCAGCGACGTCGCCGCGTTCGGCAGCGGCCTGCGCGGCAGCGTAAGCGTGTGTGCGTCGGCATCGGCGATCGCGGAGAGCTTGCTGGATGATGTCGCGTCGTTCATGAGCATGCCCGCGCACGAGAACATACGCGTGCATGTCGAAGAGTGGCTGTCGCACGATCTTGTGCGGCGCTTGCGCGAAGGCGCCGCGTCCGTCGGCGTGTGCTGGGACAATGTGGATCTGGAAGGACTCGAGCATCGGCCGTATCGCGAGGACCGGCTTGCGCTCGCCGTGCATCCGGAACATCCGCTGGCGAAGCGCGCGACGCTGCGCTTCACGGATACGCTCGGCTACGAACACGTCGGCTTGCCGCCGACAACGGCCGTGCACATGATGTTGCAGCGCGCCGCCGCGCGGGCGGGCGGCACGGTGTCGTACAGGGCGGTGGTGTCGAATTTCGATGCCGCGTTTCGCGTGGTGGCCGCGAAGCTCGGCATCAGCGTGATTCCGCAGGTGGTCGGCGATACTTACGCGCGCATTCTCGACGTGCGTGTCATTCCGCTGACGGACGAATGGGCGAAGCGCAGATTTGTCGTGTGCTTTCGCGATTTCGACTCGCTACAGCCGGCTGCGCAACGCATGGTCGATCATCTCGTCGAGCGCGCGGCGCACACGCATGCGCGCGATTGAAGCGCGTGTCAGCGCGCCGTGCGTGCAGCAACAGCGGGCCGCGCCGCCGACACATCGAGCCTGCGAAACACCAACGCCGACAGCAGCGTGATCACGCCGACGCACACGAAGCTGAGCATGAAGCCCGCCGACGACGAGCCCCAGCGCGCGGAAAACAGATTGACGAGGCCGCCGCCGATCGACACGCCCAGCGCAATCGCCAGCATCTGCACCATCGAAAACAGGCTGTTGCCGCTGCCCGCGTCCGCGTGCGAAAGACCCTTGAGCGTGACGCTGTTCATCGCGGCGAACTGCATCGAGTTGGCGGCGCCGAACACGGCGAGCAGCGCGATTTCCAGCAGTGGCGACGACTCTCTCGACACGAGCGCGAACGCCACGATCGTCGAGCCGACGATCATCGTATTCACGAGCAGAAACGCCGAATAGCCGTAGCGCTTGATGAGCGGCGCGATCCATTGCTTCGACACGGTGCCCGCGATGGCGGCGGGCAACATCATCAGGCCCGAGCGCAACGGCGAATAGCCGAGTTGCACCTGCATCAACAGCGGCAACATAAATGGCACCGCGCTCGATCCGATCCGGCACAGCAGATTGCCGATCAGCCCGACGCTGAAATTCGGTTCGCTGAATAGCGCGAGCCTGAAGAGCGGCCGCGCGTTCGTGCGCGCATGCGGAATGTACGCGAGCGCCGCGATCACACCCGCCACCGCGAGGCCCACGGACCATTCAATGCGATGAGCGTTCATCGGCGGATCGATGGCGAGCGAGAGCAGGATCATCGCGAGCGACAGCAGTCCACAGCCGATGAAATCGAAGGGCGGCGGATGCGTCGCGTTGTCGTGCGGCAGGAAGCGCTGCACGGCGAGCAGACCGATCGCGCCGACGGGCGCGTTGACGAGAAAGATCCAGTGCCACGAAATGGCTTCGGTAAGCCAGCCGCCGAGCGTCGGCCCGACGATCGGTCCCACCTGCCCTGCAATCGAAACGAAAGCGAGCGCCGACACGTATTGCTCGCCCGGCACGCTGCGCAACACGGCGAGTCGCCCGATCGGCAGCAGCATCGATCCGCCGACGCCTTGCAGCACGCGCGCGATCACGAGCTGATCGAGCGTATGTGCGCCCGCGCAGCACAGCGAGCCGAGCACGAACACGAGGATCGCCGCGAAGTACACGCGGCGCGTGCCGAAGCGGTCGGCAAACCAGCCGGAAGCGGGCGTGAGGAGCGCCATCGTCAGCGAGTAGGAAACGACGACAGGCTGCATCGCGAGCGGCGATGCGTGAAGGCTTTGCGCCATCGAAGGCAGCGCGGTGTTGACGATCGTCGTGTCGAGCGCCTGCATGAAGAAGGCAGCGGCAACGATCCACAGTAGCGCAGTTTGTGAGGAATCGCGGGTCATGATGAAGTTCGGAGCGGCGCGGCGCAAGCGGTGATCTTGCTGGTTCAGGCGCGCTCGTCCAGATGCAACGGCCATGGTATCGATTTCAACGGCAATCGGGAAGCCGCCTGAAACCATTGACTGTCATCGCAATTGCCGATGACAATGCCGCATGCTCAATCCCCTCTGGCTCAGGACGTTCGCGACCGTCACCAGTTGCCGCAGCTTCACGGAAGCGGGCAAACGGCTCGGACTGAATCAGTCGAGCGTCAGCGAACATATCCGCCGCCTCGAAGAAAGCGTCGGCAGAAGGCTGTTCGTGCGCGACACGCATTCGCTGGCGATGACGGCCGACGGCGAAGCGCTGCTCGTGCATGCGAACGTGATCCTGCAGGCGATGAATCGCGCGGAATCGCAGTTCCGCAAGCCGCGTCTCAAGGGACGCGTGCGGCTCGGCACATCGGACGATATCGCGCTCGGCGCCCTGCCGAACGTACTGGCCGCGTTCCGCCACGCGCATCCCGATGTCGAACTGGAAATCACCATCGGCATGACGAGCCGACTGTATGAACTGCTCGATGCCGGTTCGATCGATCTGCTCGTCGGCAAACGGCGGCTCGGCGAGCGCCGCGGCACGCCGTTGCTGCGATCGCGGCTCGAATGGATTGCGCGGCCGGGCACGGTCGTCGATCTCGAACAGCCGTTGCCGCTCGTGCTCGTCGCGGAGCCGAGCGTCACGCGCGCCGTCGTGCTGAATGCGCTCGCGGAAAAAGGCTTCGGCTGGGAAGTGATCTGCACGAGCAGCAGCCACGCGGGCTGCATCGCGGCTGCGCGCGGCGGCCTGGGACTGACGGCGAAATCGCAGTACGTGTCGGCGCGCGGCCTCGCACCGCCCGTGAACAGCGCGAGCCTGCCCGCACTGCCCGACGTCGAATTCATCGCACTCGCTGCCAAGCGGCTCAGTCAACCCGCCGGCACGCTGCTCGAACTGCTGCAGGGCAGCGATCTGAGCGGCGAATGGATGAGCGAATAGCGCCTGTGCTCGTGTTTCATTTGGCCTCGCTTAGCGCCGGCCTTTCGCTACCAACGCCTCGAAATCGATCGACGTCAGTTCGCCGATTCTTTCGATCGTAATGTCAGGGTCCGGATACTTCGCGGTTTCCTTGGCATCGAGCGCGTAGTGTCCCTGACGCGGAAAGATCGTCGTCAGGCGGCTGCCCCATTTCTCTTTCATCGCCGTGAGAATGCGCAGCTTGTCGTCGACCATCACATAGTGCCGCGCTGGATAGTGGGCGATCACGTTGTCGAGCATCAGTTCCTTGTGGATGTAGATCAGCACGCGCCCTTCCACTTCATCCCACAAGCCCGAGCGCGAGACCTTGCGCGGCTGGAACACGACGTCGCCATCCGAAAGAATCGCCGTCTTGCCGAAGCGGCTCGCGTAGCGAAGCGCATCGAGCGCGCCAGGAAAAATGCGGTTCGCGAATGGATAGTCGATCAGATAGCAGGACATCAGCAACAGCTGCGTGTCGTCGTGATGCTCGTTGCGATAGCGCTGCAAGGCGCCGAGGTAATCCGCATAACCAAGCTCGGCGCGCAGTTCCTCGAAGATCTGCCAGTAGCGCGCGCTGTTCTGTTCGCCGAACTGGCGCGTCATGTGCGAGCGTAAGTCGGTCAAGACGTGATCGTTGTCGAGCAGAGTGTTGTCGACATCGAACAGGAAGACAACGTCGTTGCTTGATGGTGTGTTCATTCACGTTACCTCGACTCGGTTGTCTGATTCATGGCGCACGGCGAGCGTCGCCCGTGCGCAGGCGGCGGGTCATCGTTCTTCGCTAAGAGCCGCGACGCGAGATGAAGTTCGCAAGGGCGGCGTGTGCGCAATCAGCGCAAAGACTAGCACTGTCGTTGAGCGCGCGCCGTCGATGGTGCACGTCGAAGTGGGTCGGTTTGTTTCACTTCAGACGTTGCGTCGTGCGATGAACGCAGGTAGCTGCGCTCTATCTGTAGACGCAGTGCGCGGTAGCGTCGGGCGGGGTTGGTCGCGGCAGACAGTTAGTTGCAATTTAGAAGGCAAATAAAAAGGCAATGTATCAGGGTCGATCGCGCACCGAGACATGCCACGCAACGAGCCCTGGAATGTAGAACATCAGATCGCGGATACGGCGTGCTCCCGCAAGCGCGAGGCTTGTCGCCGGCTCGATTCCGAACCAGCCGCCAATCACGACGAAAGCGCCCTCCTGGACGCCCAGCGCGCCGGGCACGACGAACGCGGCACTGCTCACCGCCTGTATCAGGATCTCGATGACCAGCACTACGGAATAGCTCGTGTCCGATCGAAGGAAGTACAACGCAATCCACAATTCGAAGGCCGTCGCCGCGCACTGAAGCGGTTGCCATAGAAACAGGTATCGCACGATCACGCCGCGTCTGCGCCAGATTGCCTTGATCGCCTGATCGGTCTTTACCGACGGCCCCACCAGTGCGTCCAGTTTGCCGCTCGTCAGCCGTCCAAGCGCCCTGGAAGCGAACCCGAACGGATTGGCGTGCTGGACGAGCGCGAACAGGATGGGGACGGGCACGAGCAGCGCCGCGCTCCACGAGAGAACGCCAATCACATGTCCGACGGCCGAGCCCCCATGGACAGCCAGATAACCGACGGCCGCCATGGTGAAAATGAACTGGCTGATGATGGTGAGCTGCAGGTCGACAACGAGACTCGCGGCGGCAGTCGATGTCCTCAGACCCCATCGCTTGAGAAGCTGAAACGATACGAGTTCTCCGCCGACGCGCGCAACGGGCAGCATGCAGTTCACCGACTCCCGTATCCACACGAGCTTCAACATCGAAGCCAGCACAGGCCGGTTGGCGCCTCGTATCAGCGTCTGCCAGTCGCGTGCGTTGGCAAGCATCGCAAGCACGTGTGCAAGCGCCGCGACGAGCAGGCCCGCGCCCGCGTCCCGCAGCAGATCCAGCACCTGCGCAGGATGACTGCGCCAGACGGTATAAAGGGCGATCGCAAGTCCCGCGAGTGCCGTGTATCGGCTGAGGTGTTTGATCATCGAAACTCAGGGTGTCGGTCAGCTGGCGCGATCGGCAGACGATCGCCCTGGTTCGACCGTCAACATTCCGCGGCCATCGACGCGGAAACTGACTCCGCGCCAGACGATGCGCGACGAAGAAAAGCTCAGGCAAAGTATGGCGAATGCGAGAAGATCCCACAACGGCAGTAGCCACAAGCTGCGAACGGGCCGCTTCAGGAGCGCGTCGATACGTGACTGAAGCAGCGCCCTCGCGGCCAGCGCGATGACGAACTGGAGCACGGCCCAGACAGGCGCTCCGCCTGTCATGAGTGCAAGCGCCGCCCATGCAACCGGATAGCTCAGCGCGGAGCCCGCGTGGCCAATGGGATCGATACGCCGGATCGTGCGGCTCCATCGCAACTCGTGTTCCATCAGGCGCACCGCCGTCGACTCAGGGCAAGCATGCCCGACGACGAAACCCGGCACCACCACCTTCTGTCCCGTCGCCCGTACGGCGACGCCGATTGCGTGGTCTTCGGCAAGCAGACCGGCAAACTGGCCAAGTCCGCCGATCGCATCGAGCGTCTCGCGCCGCATGACGATGGTCTGTCCGAAGCACGGCTGTGCAAGCCCTGCTCGCAGACCGGCCACGACGCCCGGCAAGAACTGGTAGTCGACCGCCCTCGCGGATAACTGCGGCCAGAACCCAGGGTCAGGTACGCCGACATATGCGCATGTGACGAGCCCGACGCCTTCCGTCTCCAGTTCGCCGACGACGCGCGACAGATAGTCGCCGGCAACGGTGACATCGCTGTCCGCAAAAACGAAAACATCGTATTCGGCGGACGGAAGCATGTTGATGAGATTGCTGACCTTCCTGTTGCAGCCATGCAGTGCGCTGTTCACGATGGTGGTGATATGCACGGCGGGATATAGAACCTGAAGTTCTCTGACGACATCGAGTGCGGGATCGCCCGCGTCATGCACGCCAAAAAGATACTGCACCGTTCCCGGATAATCCTGTTCGCAGAAACTCCGCAGATTCGACAGAAGTGTCGCCTCCATTCCGCTTAGCGGCTTGATGACCGTCACGGGAGGATAGCGTTCACATGCAGGCGAGCGTCGGGCAAAGAAAGGTCCGACGAGAACCGTTGCAATGATCGTGTAGACGACTCCGAATGCAGCGCATAGCCCGAAAAAACAGGTCAAAACAAGGCGTGCCTCATCGAATGACATGAGTGGCGCAGCCAAAGCCAATGCGTCCGATGTCATGTGTGCGATCCGCCCTGTCAGACACCGGAGAAACGAAGATGCAGCGACACGAGCGCCCGGAATCGACGCACGTCATGTACGTAGCCGCCCTCGCTAATTGCTGCGTACATGTCCGATTGCTGTAGCGCATAGCGATAGGCGCCGAGCGCGAACAATCGCGTCAAGCCCGTTGCAATGGCGTCCGTGGCAATGACGGCAAGCCTGAACCCGCTAGTCTCGAACGTGGACTCGTTGACGCCGAAGACAAACATCGACACGAGCACAACCGCGTTGATGCATGTTGCTGCGATTGACGCCGTTATCAAATGCGCCCGGATTGATCTAACCATTGTGCTATTCATAGGCGCTCTCGTTGTCGACTGCTCGACAAATGATTTTCATTGACGGCATCAGGCGGCTGCAAATGATTGAGTCCGATCCATGCGATCGTAAGGGACTCAATCTGAAGAAAACGTTAAGCCACTATTACGCAGCGTTACGGAAGCTTTCAACAGTCAGCCGCATCAAAATCCGTCTGAAAGGTACTCGGCCTGATTGTCCCGTTCATCGCCATGACATGAAGATGCAGTAGCGGCCTTAATGTTTCGTTAAGAACAGTCACGTAGCATTGCCAACGAAATCGATTTGATCATGTCGGATTCGTATGTCTTGCGTCTTACATGGACACTGGGACAGTGCACACCCGACAGCCATCGCGACGATGAAAATCATTCGCAAAACTCGCCCCGGCGCATGCGATGCAGGCCAACACGCAGGTAGAGTGGGACGTCGCGCGTTTCTAAGAACGGCTCTCGGTGCGCTTGGCGCTTCGGCGACTGCAGCCGTGATGCCAAGGCTCATACGCGAAGCACTCGCGACGCGTCCGTTCAGTGCGACGGGCACGATCAACGACGTCGCGCACGTCGTCATCTTTACGCAAGAGAACCGGTCATTCGACCACTACTTCGGCACACTTCGCGGCGTGCGGGGATTCAACGACCGTATGGCCATCGCGCTGCCGAATGGCAATCCCATATGGATGCAGCCCGCGGACACCGGTCATATCCTGCCATTCCATGCAGACACTGCCGTGACACGCGCAACCTGCGCGCGGGCACCCTCGATGAATTATCCCGTCGACATTGCGATGTGGAATCAGGGGCGATGCGACGAATGGAACAAGGTCCGTTTCGCCGGGCTCGGGATGAGCTATTTCGATCGGAACGATCTGCCGTTCTACTATGCACTCGCTGACGCTTTCACGATTTGCGACCAGTACTATGCGTCGACTTTCACGCAGACCAACCCGAACCGGCTACATCTATTCAGCGGCAGCAGCGGCCTGTCTGCCGGTTTCTTACCCGTACTAGACAATGTCGAACCTGCTGCCGGCTTCGCATGGCCCACTGTCGCCGAAACGCTCGAAGCAGCCGGCATAAGCTGGCGCGTGTATCAGGAGGCAGACAACTTCGACGATAACGCGCTAGCAATGTTTCGCAGCTTCCGGTCTGCGTCGTTATCCAGCGCGCTGTACCGCAAAGGCATGGCAAGGATGAACGATGTGGTACGCGCCTTTGCTGCCGATATCGCCGCAGGTTCTCTGCCGCAAGTGTCGTGGATCATCGCGCCAGCGGCGTTGTCTGAGCACGCCAGCTATCATCCGCAGGCCGGCGAAGATCTCACTGCGCGCCTGCTCGCAGCGCTCGTCGCGAATCCCGATGTCTGGTCGAAGACTGTGTTCCTGCTGAACTACGACGAGCAGGGCGGCTACTTCGATCACGAGCCGCCACCGACTCCACCCGCCACGAATCGAGACGGCACCACCACGATCGCTACGGCGGGAGAAATCTATGAAGGACTGCCGCTGGGTCTCGGTTTCCGGGTGCCGATGACAGTCATTTCGCCGTGGTCGAAAGGCGGCTACGTCTGCTCCGAGATCTTCGATCACACGTCGGTCATCCAGTTCATCGAGCGGCGTTTCGGCATTCACTGCCCGAACATCAGCGCGTGGCGTCGCGCGATTTGCGGCGACCTCATGTCGGCGTTCGACTTCAGGACTCGGGACGCGGCATGGCCGTCACTACCCGATACGGACATGTATGTATCGGATGCCAATCGCCAGTGCAGTTCACTGCCTGAGCCAACCGTACCCGCCATGCAATCGATGCCGCGGCAGGAGCGAGGCATCCGCGCGTCACGAGCCTTGCCCTACGCTATCGACGCGAATGCTCAAGTGGACATGCGTAACGGGACGCTTCGGCTGGTGATGCGCAACGCTGGGCCGAATGGCGTCGCGTTGTCGGTCTACGATCTCCAGACCCGGACCAATCCGCCGAGCCGCTATGCACTTGCATCCTGCAGCACGCTGTCGGATGACTGGGGACATGCGAGGCTGATGGGTACTCGATACCATCTCGCATTGCGCGGCCCAAATGGTTATCTGCGCACATTTGCGGGCGATGTCTCCACTGCGTCGGGAACGTCGACAACGCATCTCGAGATCGAGGCCAGACACGACCGATCGAGCAATGAGCTTCGCCTGCGACTGATGAATACAGGCGGCACGGCATGCACTTTTGTGGTCACAGCGAATGCTTATCGCCGAGACGGTCCCTGGACATTTTCGGTTCCCGCCAGAGGGGAAATACCGACACGTTGGCCTGTTTCGACAAGTGGCAACTGGTACGACTTCTCCGTGACGGTGGCTGGACAGCCAGCATTCCTGCGGCGCGTGGCTGGCCGTATCGAGACCGGCCGTGATCTTGTCAGCGATCCAGCGGCCGCGTGAATCGCGCGCAACGCGACATTGCAGAACTGCTGACGGCCACACCCCAGCACAGGCCTATGTCAGGGATATTACCAAGTATTCGTGAAATGACTAACGTGCGACGCTATGTCCCAGTGCCATTCCTAATGGAGCCAGGCATGCATACTGAGACGCACAAGAAAGCGACGGTCGCAGCTTTTCTTAACTGGACGGCTCTGTCCATCCTGATGTTGCCAGTTGCGTGCTTTTTATGGGCGCTCTCCGCATACCCACCTGAATATGCGTGTTGGCTCGGCTTCGCCGCCGCCATCTATATGTGGCCTGTAGCGGGAATTCTCTTCGTCGTTGCGGCGGCATTTCATGTCCGCCCCGCAAAGCAGCGTCTGGAAACAGGCGCGAGATTGCGCAAGGCTCACGGACTCTAATAGCGTGAACTAAAGCGGCTTCCGTTCTTCGAGAAGAACGGAAGGCGTCTGGTTCAAGGCTGTCGAGCCTGCGCCGACGCGGCAGGACAGTGCGGGTCTTTGCCCCAGTGTCCATCGCAAACGCGCCAACGGCACAGTTGCTCTTCGAAGAATCCGTGCTGACCGCATTCGTTGATGCGTTCGGCGAGCGTTGCCGTCGAGTTGACCTTCTTCGACGCAGCCTGAGCATCGGCCGCTTTATCGGCTTTGGCCGAAGCCGGCTTCGTGCGCGCAACGAGTGCCGCTAGCAGATCGGCGTCGGAATCGTCCTTCGCATCCGGCTTGCCGTTCTGCTTTTTCGCGCGCGACGCCGCAGCCGTTTTGCTTTCCTTCGAATGCCGCTCGTCCGCGAGCTGCCGCTTGTCGTGCTTGCCATGCTCCGCTTTCGATGCGGTCTCGACGTGCTTCGCGCTTGCTGCGTTTGTCGCACTCACGGGCTTCGCTGCGTCATCGGCCTTTGTATTCGACACGATAGCCGCTGACGACGCTTCATCCGATGCATCCGCACCATCCGCCAGCGCGCGTGACAAACGGCTGCCATCATCGTTCGACGCTTGCGTGCGCTGCGCGTCCTTGCTTGCCTCATCATCCGCGACGATCGTTGCGGGTGCCGCAGCCGATGCAGCAGACGCACTCGCTGTCACATCGCTCGCAAGCTTCACGCTCGACGCAATGACAGTCGACGCGCCATTCGCCGCTTCTTTCTGCGCTTCCGTCCCAGCAGAACGATGCTGCAACTGATAAGCACCGACGCCGCCCGCCACGATCACCAGCGCCGCGATCGCTACAGGCAACACGCGCGAACGCTTTGGCTTCGGATTCGCGGAAGGATCGACGCGACCTTCCAGATTGGCAAGAATGCGCGAACCTCCCGCTTGCCCGTCTTTAGCCGGCCCGGACATCAGACTTGGCGGAACTTTTGAGTTCGATTCAGGCGCACTCATTCACTGTCTCTTCAAATCTGGTTAATATCTGCGACGGTAATGTGTAAAAGCCCCTCCTCGGGGCACGCCTGATTCTAAGAGCAAGCATTACAAAAAACAATTGCTGAGAATTTCCGGGGTCTTTCCTTTGATTGCCGTTGCCCTTGTCGCTTATTTCGCCGTTGCTGTTCTCATTGCAGCAATCGCACTATTGCCGCCTGTCCGTTTAACAATTTTCGGCGGCATAGCCGATTTGCATGCGCGCTTCATGCAGCGCGCATCGAATAACGCATTGAAAGCCAAAGCACAATTAACCCATTCGGCAAAAATGTCTCAAACGGCATTAGCCGATATGCAAAACTTACTGGCTCGCCGGCGCTTGCTGATTTTAACGACGGCAGGTATTCTTGCGGCGCCGCCATTGGTGGCCATTGCATTACGCGGCAAACAGTTATTCCAGTTCGATGACGTTTCCAGGTCACCCGACGAAAAAATCGCCCAATTGCTGAATGGCGAACAGCTCGTGCCGCCTCCGCCGCTGCCGCCCGAAGCCTTTGCCACACAGGAAGTCGAGCAGATCCGGCCAGCGCTCAAGGACGCCAGCCGCGACTGGAATCTGCTCGATGCGGATTTCCGGACGCGTCTATTGCTCGTTTATAAAATCATGCGCGAGCAATACGGCTACGAAATGGCTTTACTCGAAGGTTACCGGAGCCCGGAACGTCAAAACCGCCTTGCGCAAATGGGTAGCAATGTCACAAATGCCGCAGCATTCCAAAGCTATCATCAATACGGTCTTGCGGCCGACAATGCCTTTTTGCGCGACGGCAAGATCGTCATTTCCGAAAAAGACCCGTGGGCCATGCGCGGCTATCAGTTATACGGACAAGTCGCCGAACAAGTGGGCCTGACATGGGGCGGACGATGGAAAATGATGGATCTCGGACACGTCGAATACCACAAGCCCGGATTCGTGCTCGGCCGTAATCGATAAATGTTAAATCGCACTTTTGGGCCGCCATGAATCGCGCGAATTGAGGGCATTCAGTTTTTATCCATGACGCATTGAAACGGCCGGTCAATTGACCGTTAAAGGCTGATTGAGCCGTATTAGACGTCTTTTCACACGCTATTCCTATCATCAAGACCTGACAGGCTTATGCAACGCTTCCTCAACGGGTTGACCTCCAGACGCACACTGTCCGTAGTCGGCGTGCTCGCGCTCGCGGCCGTGCTGTTCGTCGCCGCCGACTTCTTCCAGATCGATCCCGTTTGGCCGGCCGTTGCGGTCGGCGCGCTGGTCGCGTTGCTGATCGTCGTATGGATTGTCAAACGCATCCGCATTCGCCGCGCGAACAGCAAGCTCGGTGAGATGCTCGAACAGCAGGCTCAAGTCGGTAACGATACGGCAGTTGCTGCGTCGACGCCCGCTGCGCCGAGGCGTCAGGCGGACCTCGACGTGCTGCGCACGCGCCTCGTCGATGCCGTGAAGACCATCAAGACATCGAAGATCGGCCAGACGTCGGGCGGTTCCGCACTCTACGAACTGCCGTGGTACATCGTGATCGGCAACCCGGCAGCGGGCAAGAGCAGCGCGGTGCTCAACTCAGGCCTGCAATTCCCGTTTGCGGACAAGAACGATGCCGTCGTGCATGGCATCGGCGGCACGCGCAATTGCGACTGGTTCTTTACGACGGAAGGCATTCTGCTCGACACGGCGGGCCGCTATTCGGTGCATGAAGAAGACCGCACGGAATGGCTCGGTTTTCTCGGCCTGCTCAAACGTTTTCGTCCGAAAGCGCCCATCAACGGGATCATCGTCACGGCGAGCATCGCGGAACTGACTGGCAGCAAGCCGGAGTTTGCGATCAATCTCGCGAAGAACCTGCGTCAGCGCGTGCAGGAACTGACCGAAAAGCTCGAAGTGTTTGCGCCCGTATATGTGATGTTCACGAAGGCCGATCTGATCACGGGCTTCACCGAATTCTTCAGCGGCAACGAGCGTCACGAATACGACCGCGTGTGGGGCGCCACCCTGCCCTATCAGCCTGACGAGAAGCGCGACGTGGTCGCCGCCTTCGACCAGCATTTCGAAGACCTCTACGAAGGGCTGAAAGAGATCAGCGTCGCGCAATTGTCGATTAGCCGCGGCAACAAGCTCTCGCCGGGCCAACTGAGCTTCCCGCTCGAATTCTCGACGATCAAGCCGGCGCTGCGCGCGTTCATCGCCACACTGTTCGAGAACAACCCGTTCCAGTACAAGCCGATCTTTCGCGGCTTCTATTTCACGAGCGCATTGCAGGAAGGCGAAACGAACAGCGCCGCCGCGCAGCGCATCGCGAATCGCTTCGGCCTCAGTTCGGATGCGTTGCCGAAGCCGCAAAGCGCCTTCTCGAAGAACGGCTTCTTCCTGCGCGATCTTTTTTCGAAGGTCATTTTCGCGGACCGTCAGACGGTGCGGCAATTCGCGAGTCCCGCGAAGGCGCGTTTGCGCGTCGCGACGTTCTTCGGCTTCGTCGTGATTCTCGCGCTCGCTTTAGGCGGCTGGACGTGGTCGACGATCGGCAACCAGCAGCTCGCCGCGAACGTGCAAGCGGACCTCGACAACGTGGTGCGCATGCAGCAGGGACGCAACGATCTGCAATCGCGCCTGCAGGCGATGGACGTGCTCGAAGACCGCATCGAACAGCTCGAACAGTTCCGCCGCGAGCGTCCGCTGTCCGTGTCGCTGGGTCTGTATCAGGGCGACCGTCTCGAACAACGTCTGTTGACCGAGTACTACAACGGCATCAAGCAGATCATGTTGACGCCTGTTTCGCAGAGCCTCGCATCGTTCCTCAAGGACGTCGACTCGCATCCCGACCAGCTCGCGCCGATGACGCACGCGCCCGACTCCGGCGCGATCCCCGTCTCCGCGCACACGGCGATGACGTCGGCGGCTCAGGGCGGTCTGTATAGCGATGCATCGCCGACCAATGTCGAAGACGCCTACAACGCGTTGAAGACCTACCTGATGCTCTCCGACAAGCGCCACGTCGAAACCGCGCATCTGACGGATCAGGTTGCACGCTTCTGGCGCGGCTGGCTCGAACAGAATCGCGGCAACATGCCACGCGACGAGATGATCAAGAGCGCCGAGCGCATGATCACGTTCTACCTCTCGCGCGTCAGCGACGACGACTGGCCGATGATCGACGCCAATCTCTCGCTCGTCGACCAGACACGCGACAACCTGCGCCGCGTCGTGCGCGGTATGCCCGCACGTCAGCGCGTGTATGAAGAGATCAAGGCGCGCGCGTCGACGCGTTTTGCGCCGATGACGATTGCGCGCATCGTCGGCGACAACAACGCGGGCGTGATCGCGGGCAGCTACGCGATCCCCGGCACATTCACACGCGACGCGTGGTTCCAGTACGTGCAGCCCGCGATCCGCGACGCCGCGACGAAAGAACTGCAAGCGAAGGACTGGGTGCTCAACACATCGGCGCGCGACGATCTCACGCTCGAAGGCAGCCCGGAGCAGATCCAGAAGACGCTCGTCGGCATGTACAAGACCGAGTATGCGCAGCACTGGCAGAAGTTCATGCAGGGCATTGCTGTGCAGAGCTTCGGCAACTTCAATCAGGCCGTCGACGCAATGAACCGTCTCGGCGACCCGCAAGATTCGCCGATCCGCAAAGTACTCGAAACCGCGTATGAGCAGACGTCGTGGGACAACCCGTCGCTTGCTAACGTCGCGTTGAAGAGCGCGCAAGGCGGCGTCGTGAACTGGGTCAAGCAGTGGTTCTCGCGCACGCCGGCTTCGCAGGTGAACGCGAACATCGACATCAACGGCAAGCCCGTCGATCTCCCCATGGGTCCTGTCGGTGCGGATTTCGCCGGACTCGCGCGCATCGTCGTGAAGAATGGCGACGTGTCGCTGCTGCGCGGCTATATGGATTCGCTGTCGAAGGTGCGCACGCGCTTCAACGTGCTGAAGAATCAGGGCGATCCGGGACCGGGCGCGCGTCAGCTGATGCAGCAGACGCTCGACGGCAACGGCTCCGAACTCGCCGATTCGCTCAAGTACGTCGACGAACAGATGCTGACAGGCCTCACCGACGCGCAACGCAAGGCCTTGCGACCGCTGCTGGTGCGTCCGCTGATGCAGGCCTATGCCGTCGTGATCCAGCCCGCCAGCGCCGAAGTCAACAAGGTGTGGAACGCACAGGTGTATCAGCCGTTCCAGGCGTCGCTCGCGAGCAAGTATCCGTTTGCAGGTGACGCGAAGGTCGAAGCGGGCGCAAGCGAAATCGCGCAGATCTTTGGCCCGGATGGCGCTGTCGCGAAGTTCGTCGGCACGACGCTCGGACCGCTCGCAGTGCGCCGCGGCGACACGCTCACGGCACGCACGTGGGGCGACATGGGCCTCGCGCTGACGCCGGACTTCACGAACGGCTTCGCGCGCTGGGTTGCGCCGCTTGCGGGCGGCGCAGCAGGCGGCGCACAGGCTTCGTCGGAACCGCAGACCGTGTTCCAGATCCTGCCGCAGCCGAGCAGCGGCACGACGGAGTACACGATTGCGATTGACGGCCAGCAACTGCGTTATCGCAACACGCCGCCGCAATGGACGAACTTCGTGTGGCCGAATCCGTCGGGCTCGCCTGGCGCGACGCTGTCGGCGACGACGTTCGACGGCCGCACGATCCAGCTCGTCAACGAACCGGGCCGCTACGGTCTCGAGAAGCTCATCAACTCCGCTCAGCGCAAGCGCCGTCCGGATGGCACATTCGATCTCGAATGGACGCAAGGCAACGTGAACGTCGCGGTGAGCATGCGCATCATCAGCACGTCGCAGGCAACGGCCAGCGGCGATGCGCCTCAACAACAATCGCTGCGCGGCCTGAAGCTGCCTTCGTCGATCGCCGATGCGGGCGCGGCTGCTGGCGCCACTACTGCGACGGCCTCGACGCCCGCTGTCACGTCGCCAACGGCCACGGCAGCCGTCGCCGCCAATAACAACGGGAGCGCGCAATGAGCCAGACCGTGCAGGCGCAAATCGCCTACTTCGGCAAGATTCCGTCGCGCGGCGACTTCGTGAAAAGCGCGCACAATCCGCAACTGCTGCAAACGCTCGATCGCTGGATCGCGCAGGCAATGGAACTGCTCGCCGAAGATCCACGCTGGAAAATCGTGTACGAAAGCGCGAAGCCGATGCACTTCGCGTTTCTCGGCTCGCGCAGCAAGCTCGCGATTGCGGGGCATATGGTCGCGAGTCAGGATCAGTCGGCGCGGCGCTTTCCGTTTCTCGCCGCCACCGCGCTCGAAGTGGACCGGCCGCTCGCGTTCTTCGCGCGCAGTCCGCTCGCGTTTGCGCGTTTGTGGTCGCGCGTCGCCACGCAGATGAAGCCGCTGCTCGATTCGACGGAGCCGGCGGGCGCATTGCAGACGCTCGGCGAAACCCAGGTGCCGATCGAAATTGCCGGGCCCGGCAATCCGCACGACGGCACGTTCAACGACTTCGTCGAGCATCAAACGCTGTCGGGTCTCGAACAGATGCTGCTTGCAAGCGGGCATCCTGTGCGGCTGCGCGGCGCGATGCTCGCGCTCGGTTCGCTGCTGCGCCCCGTGATGACGAGCGGAACATCGCATCTGGAACGCGGTCTCACGTTGCCGTTGCCGAACGACCCGTTCTATCGCACGCTCGTCGCGGCCTTCTGGCTCGAACTGATCGCGCCCTTCGTCGCGCATGCCGATTTCGAACTGGCCATTTTCATCGGCACGATCGCGCAGCGCGAGCGTCTCGTGATCGGCTTCAACGGTGCGTCGGCGAAAACGCTGCACAGTGTCGTCGATCCGCAAGCGTACGCGCAGCACAACATCGATATCGACGATCCCGAATGGATCGACGAACACGCACACAACGATCATGGCATCAGCAAGCTCGTCAGTTACCTCGATCAACCGCAACTGTCGCTACGCGTCAGCATCGACACGTTTCGCGAAGCGTTTGCAGGAGCGTAAGACCATGACGATGCGATTGAAGCTTTCCCTGCTCGCCAGCGCATTGCTCGCTGCGTCGTTCAGTGCGACGGCGTTTGCGGACAACGCCGGTCCCGCGAACGTCACGCCTGTCGACAACAGCGGCAACAAGATTCGTACGACTGTGCTGCCCGCGCCAGCATCGACGCCCAACACTTCGTCGCCTGCCGCAACGGGCGCGGTCACGTCAGCACCGCCTGCCGCGAATGCAACGCCAGGACAGGTAGTCGTAGGCGGCAAACTGCCCGACGAGGCAACCAAGGCCGCTGTGCTCGCCCGTTTGCGCGACACGTATGGCGCGGCGAACGTCGTCGATCAGATCGAGATCGGCGATGTAGCGACGCCGCCCAACTGGAGCGCGAACGTACAGAAACTGATCGGTCCCGAACTCAAGCAGATCAGCAAGGGCCAGTTGAAGATCGACGGCACGTCGATCGAAGTGAAGGGCGAAGTGCGCAACGAAGCGCAACGTCAGCAGCTTGCCAGCGATATGGCGAATTCGCTGAACCCGACGTACACGATCAAAAACGCATTGCGCGTCAGTGCGTCCGAACAGGGTCTGCTCGATCAGACGCTCGCGAATCGCACGATCGAATTCGAAACGGGCAGCGCGACGTTGACGCCGCAAGGCCGCACGATTCTCGACCAGATGGCGTCCGTGCTTACGAAGATGACGACGAAGCAGGTCGCGATTATCGGGCACACGGATACGTCCGGCAGTCGTACGTCGAATATCGCGCTGAGCCAGGCGCGCGCCGACGCCGTGAAGGGTTATCTCGTCGCGAAGGGCATTTCGCCGCAACAGCTGTCGACGCTCGGCGTCGGGCCCGATCAACCGATCGCAACGAACGACACGGCCGATGGCCGCGCGCGCAATCGACGTATCGAGTTCCGCGCGGGTTCGTGACGCAATGCGCGCGGCGTTCTAGTTGTTATCGTCGGGCTTCACGCCCAGCATCTCGCGGATGTGAGCGAGCGAGCCGTCGTCCTTGACGACGGTTGCAAGCCACTGATGCAACGGCATATCCGCCCACTCTGCCGCCTTGTCCGCGAGATACGCGGCGGGACTGTGCGGCTCCGTATGGCGAAAGAAACGCGCGACCGCACGCAGCTGCGCGACGGCCTGCGCGCGGGTTTGAATGACGCCCGGCGTCGGATTGGACACACTTGTAGTCGACATAGGCAACGGTGGCTCCTCGAGCTGCGGCGGCGTTCTGAACGAAGGCTCGCTACGCTCTTCTGCAGAGGGTTGTTGTTCTTGTGATGCAGCAGCTGGTGTCGGCGTACTTGCTGTATTCGCACCCACATCTTTCGCAAAGCGTTCGGCGAGGCGATACACGGCTTCGTAGGCATCCTTCGCCTGACGGAAACTCGGTGCGGCGTCGCCCGCATGACGCTCCAGTTCGCTTTCGAGCGAGCGCATCGCTGCTTCAAATGCACGCAGATCAGCAAGCAGAACGGTGTAAAACGCGGGCGGCGTCGAACGCTTCGACATCTCGATCTGTTCGTTCGACGGCTTGCCGCGCGCGATATCGTCCGCATGCTCGGGGTCACGCTTGATAGCTTGCGCGACGTGCGTGGCCACGTCCCAATCGAGCGTGCTGAACGAACTGCCCGGTGCCTGCGTGACGGGCAGCGCGCGCAGCAATTCCGCCGTACGCACCACTAGCCAGCCAATATTGCCGAGCCGGTACTCCGCATCGTCACCGTCAACGAGAGGATGCACGCTGTCCCAATAGCGCTCGCACAAGCCCGCCAGCAATGAATAGCCCTGCGTCAGCCCGACTGCGCCTTCTTCGATCGCAAGCGCTTCCGTCAGCCACGCGGCAAGCCGCAGATCTTTGGTCTGCGTTTTCAGCAGCGCCGTGCATTGCTCGATGACGAAAGACCAGTCGGCTTCCTTGATTTCCGTGACCCATTCGCCCTGATCCAGCGATGCATCGTCGAAGCGGCGCGCGTGCTGGATCGCATCGAATTCAGCCGAGAACAACAGATCATCGCCACACGGCGAGGCTTCCGTAATGGGTTCAAGCAACGTAATGAAATTGGTCGGCATGTTCTGAAGCATCTCAAACAACGGTGTATTCGAACTCGCCCGCTTCCGTCGCTCGTGCGCCGATCCGCTTGATGGGCACGCCGTCGGCGATACGTTCGAGCACTTGCTGGGCGATTTCGGGCAGCAATGTGCCGTTCAGAATGTGATCGACGTTGCGCGCACCCGAATCCACTTCGGTACAACGCGCGAGCACGGCATCGACGAGCGACTCGTCCCACTCGAATTCAGCCTTGTGATTCGCTTCGATACGCCGCTGGATGCGTTCGAGTTTGAGTTCGATGATCTCGGCAAGCACATCGTCGGAAATCGGGTAATACGGCACGACTTTCATGCGGCCAAGAAATGCGGGCTTGAATGCCTTGTACAACTGCGAACGCAGCATTTCGGAAAGCGCCTCGGCATCGGGCAATTCTTCAGCGCTTTTGTTCAAGCACGCCTGCATCACAACAGAAGAACCGACATTCGACGTCAGAATGATCAGCGTATTGCGGAAGTCGATCTCACGCCCTTCGGCATCGTCCATCGCGCCTTTGTCGAATACCTGAAAGAACATTTCGAGTACATCCGGATGCGCTTTTTCAACTTCATCGAGCAGCACGACGGAATACGGATTGCGCCGCACCGCTTCCGTCAACACGCCGCCCTCGCCGTACCCGACATAACCCGGCGGCGAGCCTTTGAGTCCCGATACGCTGTGCGCTTCCTGGTACTCGCTCATGTTGATCGTGATCATCTTGCGCTCGCCGCCGTAGAGAATATCGGCAAGTGCGAGTGCCGTCTCAGTCTTGCCGACACCGGATGGCCCGACGAACATGAACACGCCGCGCGGCTTGTTGGGATCTTCGAGATTTGCGCTCGCGGTGCGCACGCGCTGCGCAATCGCTTCGAGTGCGTGATCCTGGCCGATCACGCGCGCCGTCAACAGCGGCTGCAGATTCAGCACGGTACGCAGTTCGTCCTTCACCATGCGGCCAAGCGGAATGCCCGTCCACGATGCGACGATCTCAGCGACGACATGCGCGTCCACCTGCAACGGCACCATCGGCGTGGTCTTCTGCAATTCCGCGAGTTCGGCGACACGGCTTTCAAGCGTTTCGCGCACGTTCGGCGCATCGTCTGCATTGCTTTTTCCATCGCGCGACGCGTCGAGCTGTTCGCGCAACGCCACGATTTCACCGACGATCGCACGCTCCTTCTCGTATCGCGCCTGATCGTGCCCGAGCCGTTCGACCTCGCTTGCGCGTTGCCCGCGCAGTTCCGCCAAGCGTTCATCGTGTGTCGCGCCGCTCGCTGCTTCGCGTTCCAGTGCCGCGACTTCCGCATCGATTCGTTCGATCCGCTTGCTCGTGTCGTCGATGGCTGCGGGCGTCGCGCTCTGTGCCAGCGCGACCTTGGCGCAGGCCGTATCGAGCACGCTGATCGCTTTGTCCGGCAACTGCCGCCCGCTGATATAGCGATGCGACAGCCGCACCGCTTCCGTAATCGCCTGATCGAGAATGCGGACGTTGAAGTGCTTCTCCATCATCGCCGCCATGCCGCGCAACATCGCCGACGCCAGCGCTTCACTCGGCTCTTCGATCTTCACGACCTGAAAACGCCGTGCAAGCGCCGCATCTTTCTCGAAGTACTTTTTGTATTCGCTCCAGGTTGTTGCGGCAATCGTGCGCAATTCGCCGCGCGCAAGCGCTGGCTTCAGCAGATTCGCGGCATCGTTCTGACCTGCCGTGCCGCCTGCGCCGATGATCGTATGCGCTTCATCGATAAAGAGAATGATGGGATGCGCGCTCTTCTTCACTTCATCGATCACGCTCTTCAAGCGATTCTCGAACTCGCCCTTCACGCTCGCCCCTGCCTGCAACAGCCCCATGTCGAGTACATGCAGCGCCACGCCGCGCAGGGGCGGCGGCACGTCGTCGGCTGCAATGCGCAGCGCGAGCCCTTCGACCACAGCCGTTTTACCGACGCCTGCTTCGCCCGTCATGATCGGGTTGTTCTGGCGGCGACGCATCAGAATGTCGATCGTCTGGCGGATTTCCGCTTCGCGGCCGATTACCGGGTCGATGTGACCGTCGCGTGCGCGTTGCGTGAGGTTCGTCGTGTACGTGTCGAGCGCGGGCGTTTTCGAAGGCGCCTTGACGCGCGCATTCTCGTCCGCAAACTCAGCACTTTCCGTCGATGCCGTCGCGACTTCGCTCTCGCGCGAGCCTTGCGTCAACTCATCGAACCTGTGTTTCAAGTCGGTGACACGTACTTGCGCAAAGAGCGGCGACATACGCTGCGCGAATTGGGCGAGATCCGGCGCGCTCAGCAACGCAAGCAAGAGATGCCCCGAACGGATGCGCGCAATCTGCGAATCCAGCGATGCAATCAGCCATGCCTGTTCGAATAGCGCAATCAGATGCACCGAGAATACTGGCGTGCGCGTGTTGCCCGTTTTCAGGCGCTCCAGTTCGCGTTCGAGATCGCCACGCAGCGCATTGATGTCGATAGCGCTTGCGCGCAGTACGAGCGGCACGTCGGTCGCGGCCTCGTCGAGCAACGCGCCGAACAGATGCTCCAGATCGACCTCGTAGTGACCCCGCGACAGGCAGCGGCTTGCGGCCTGCTCGGTTGCCTGTCGGCACGTCGGGTTGAGTTTGGCGATCAGGGTCTTCAATGGCGTGCTCATGGCGTACTGTCCGATGTTTTCGTGTGTCGTTCTATGTGGTCGTCAGTGAATCACGTGGAGTTCGTAGCGGGCATCCGCACGATCCTCGCGTACCTCGTGCGTGCAAAGGAACGCGTCCCAGCCTAGACGCGAGCCCTTGCCGAGAATGCTCGGTCCGACGTCTTCGTGCCGGAGTATCAGCTTGACTTCGTATTCGAGCGTAACGCCCGCCAGCAGCGTCAGCATGCGCTCCAGCGCGATCGCGCGTTCCGCACCGGGCAAGAAGGCTTCATAGTCGGCTTTCTTCAATGGACCGATCAGCAGACGCACGCGCAAATCGCGCTGCCACACGCGCGTGCCCGCCAGTGCGGTTGCGCCGAGCGTCGCATTGACGCTGCCGAGTACCGTCAACTGATCGCGCGGCACGTCGTACCATTTGCCGACGAACTGCTCGACATGCACGGGCACGTTGAAGTACTCGGACAGATTGCGCTGCAAATACGCAGCCGATACCGGCCGATGACGCGCAGCCAGTGCGTGGCCCGCAATCGCTTCATCGAACAGCGCGCCTTTGCCCCTTTGCAGGCTCGCACGCGTGTCCGCATCCGAAACACCCGCGAGCGACAGCAGCAACGGCAAGTAGCGTCCATCGCGATCGAGTTCGTAATGAAACGGCAAGCGGTACTTCTTCCATGCCGCGTAGAAGAGCGCCGTCGCGCGATTCGAGAAAATGTCGAAGAACTCGCGTGCGGCGCGATCGCGCGTCAACTGCTCGCGGTTAATCAGCTGTTCCGTGTAGTTCAGCGGCAGCGCACCCTGTCCGCCGAGCAGGCCGAAGAATGCGGGCGTCAGATCGACCTTGCCGATCGCGTCGTCTGCGAGCGCTGCCGTGCGTTGAGCCTTGTCGTTTAGCGCGCCGCCCTCTTCGTCGTACGACACCGCGCCCTGAATTTCGCTCGGCGGAAACGCGAGCGACAGCGTCGTTCGAAACGTCATGCGTTGCGCGACGACATCGCCGGGACGCTGCGACGCTTCCTGCCCAAACCACTTTTCCAGCAACCGCACCGCCTGAAAGAACTCGAAGCGATGCGGCTCGTCGAGCAGTTGCTCGACTACACCAGGATCGATTCGCCGCTGCGCGGTTTGCATCGCAAGATCTCCTCGCCTGTGCGCTTCGACACGACGACCAGTTGCACAAAGCTGTTCAGATGCACATACAGCCCAAAGAATCGATCGATCACACCGACAAATGAAGCGAGACTCGCGCCGACGAAATGCTCTTCATCGACGGTCAGGCGCACTTCGATGCCGCGAACGAACGTCGCGAACGGATTGCCCGGCAACCATTGCACGGCCGCGCGCTGATCGATACCGACAATACCGTCGACATGGCGCGCCGACACCGCCGTGCGCCGCAAGTCGTACAGCGCGAGCATTTCCTTTAGCGCTGCAAGGCCGCTGCCCGCCAGCGAAACGTGATTGAGCGCGAGGTGCGAAATCAGGCGCCAGTGCGCGGAGCGGCCCCGTTCGAAGCGAACGCTCGGCGTGGGTCTGCGCAACAGCGTCAACGTGCTCGCAAGCGAGCCGCCTTCGAGGAACAGATCGCCGCCTTCCAAGCCTGCCGCGAGTTGCGCGGGCAGATCGCGGTTCGTACACGTGAGGTCGACGCTGAGCGTGTCCGTTTGCGGCGCGGCCGGTTCGAAGTCGATATCGACGATTGAGATTTCCGTCTCGTAGCCCGGACTTTTTTGCGCGACCCAGTCGTTGCGGCGCGCAAACCAGTAGTGGCCCGCGTGAGCCGTCTCGCCGTGATGCAGCGAATAGAACGGGCGAAACTCCGTCACCGATTCGCCCTGCGCCTGCTGGCGCACGAGCTTCACCGAATCGATCGAGTACACCTCGTACGCGAATGCGCGGCGCGCTTCCGCGACCACGGGATACGACACGGCCTGATGACTGATGCGGATCGGCTCGCCGTGTTGCCTGAAAAGATTCACGACGGGAGTGCAGAAGAGCCGCAGATGCTGCGCCGACATCGCATCGAGCAGGCGCGCGATATTCGAATCGCCGCGCACGTCTTTCAGCACGACGTGCAGCGTGATCCGCTGACAACGGCCGCTTGCACGCAGCATCGACGCGAGATCGACGTCGGCGAAACTGAACTTGTCCGGAAACGCAAAGTACTCGGTCAACAGCCGATAAGCAGGATGTGACTTCGCCGGATAGTCGATCAACGCATCCTGTTCGTCGAAGCCTGCCTGTACGACGGGGACGTTCTTTAGTGCTTTCCATACGCCGTTACGATCGGGCTCGACGTAGGCCGCGAGTGCGTGCATGAAAAGACAGTCGGACAATGCCGCGACGAACGATTGCTCGCCGTGCAAATGCGCGCGCAAAGTACTCAGCTTCAACGCGCCGAGATCGAGTTGCGGTGCGGTCGATTCGATCGTGATCGACAGCATGCCTGTCGCGTTGGCGGGCAGCACGGTCGCGCTGGGCGCCATGGCGACTGATATGTACTTTCCTTCTGAAATGCGAATGGGCGCGAGCGTAACGTCATAGGCTGTGCGAAACCGGCACTGCACACCGCGGATAGGACGCGATTTGACTTCAGTGCCGCGTTCGACGGTTACCGGTTGCGTCAGATTGCCGATACCGCTCGACACGCCGAATTGCGCAATCGAACACGAAGGAAATGGCCGCAGATAATGCGGGTAAAGCACTTCGAAAAGCGCTTCGGTGAACTCGGGGTAATCGTCGTCGAGCTTCTTGTTGATTCGCGCGCCCAATAGCGCGAACGACTCGATCATCCGCTCGACATGCGGATCTTCGCAATGCTCGCCCGTCATCGCGAGGCGCGCAGCGATCTTCGGATAGCGCTCGGCGAAATCGCGCGAATAACGCCGCAGAAACGACAACTCTCGCTCGTAATACGGCAGCAGTTCTTCCATTACTCCATCCCCGAGCCAGATCTTTCCGCTTCGGCCTGCATGCAGGCGCGCGGTATCACAGCTTCGCGCGTGCGCGCGTCACCGAGTATTGCAACGTCGACGGATGCAGCATCGCGTCGAAACTCACCGGCTCTTCCGCCGGATGCACGACCAGCAAAGCCTGAATCGCAAAGTACAGTGCATTGGTCGACTGCTCGTTCAATTCGAGTGTCACCGCGACCTGCTGCAGACGCGGCTCATGACGCCCGATCGCCTGCTGGATCGACTTGCAGATGAACATGCGATCGTAGTGACTCGCGAGACTCAAGCCCGAAAAGTCGTTCAGGCCGTAAGTGAGCACCGAGCGCTGGCACTCGGGCAACGCGGCAAGTTCGGCTTCCGTCAATGCAATGCGCGTGTTGAGGATCGCTTCGACATCGCGTGCGACATTCGACTTCAATTCTTCCAGCGACAATTGCCGCATCGCGGCGGGTGCCGGCAGATGCGGTTCGTCGTCGAACAGCTTGTCGAAGAAACTGGGTTCGAATCGCTTCATTGGTATGCGCGGAGCGACCTCAACGAAATAATGAAAACAGGTCCGCGTGCATCGCGGCACACGAACCCATTCTCATCAGACCGCGTACGTCTTGTCGTTCTTCGTCAGGCTCCATGCGCCTTGCGCATTGCCGCCCTGATTGCCGCCGATCTTCTGCTGCGTGTACTTCCATTGCACAGCAGCGTACTTCAGCGAGAAGGCTTCCGAGGGCAGGCCTTCACCAATGACGCTCGGCGTGATGCTCGAAATGATCACGTACTTGAGCTTCACTTCGAGGTACTTGATGCGATTGCCTTCGCCATCCGAGCGCATGAAGTCGATCGTCACTTCGTCGAACGTCGTACCGCCCGAAGCGTGCTGATACAGCAGCGGACTCACGACGTCGATGTCTTTCGTGAATTCCATGTCCGCGTGCTCGCAACGCTCCGACGTGTGACCACCCGCCGTCGATGCCGTCGCCGAACGCGGCTGCTTGATCGCATGCGTCCACGAATCGATTTCGATCCAGCCTTGATGGTCCTTGTCGGCAGATTCGCCCTTGATTGCGGGATTGCCGAACTTTAAGTAGATGTCCTTCATAATTACCCGACTCCCCAAAGAGGTGGTTTTAACAGTCACCCGGGCGGCCTACCCGGGTGTACTGACTGCGTTTATCAATTTGCCGGTTTCGGCAGATCCGCCACAAGCCGCAGCGAAATGGAAAGCTCATCCAGCTGAAAGTGCGGACGCAGGAACGCGACCGAACGATACGAGCCGGGTTTGCCCGGAATTTCCGCGACCTGAATCGATGCCTCGCGCAGCGGGAACTGCGCCTTCTGTTCCTGGCTCGCGTTATCGTCGAGCAGCACGTATTGCGAAATCCAGCGGTTCAGAAACACTTCGACGTTTTGCGCCGATGCAAAGCTGCCGATCTTGTCGCGCATCATCGCCTTCAGGTAATGCGCAACGCGCGATACCGAGAAGATGTACTGCAATTGCGCGGACAATACGGAGTTCGCATTCGCGCTATCGGTGTTGTATTTTTTCGGCTTCTGTACGGACTGCGCGGCGAAAAACGCAGCGTAGTCGGAGTTCTTGCAATGGACGAGCGGAATGAAACCGAGATCGCTCAGTTCTTTCTCGCGGCGATCGGTGATCGCGATTTCAGTCGGACACTTCAGTGCGATTTCGCCGTCGTCGGTCTTGAACGTGTGAGTCGGCAGATCTTCGACCAGACCGCCGCCTTCCACGCCGCGAATCGCCGCGCACCAGCCGAAGTCGTCGAATGCGGCCGTCAGGCGCGCAGCGAATGCCCACGCCGCGTTACACCACAGGTACTTGCTGTGATCGGTGCCGTCGACGTCCTCGACGAAATTGAAGCCTTCCGCCGTTGCGCCGTCTTTCGGATTGAACGGCAGACGGCCGAGAAAACGCGGCAGCGTCAGGCCGACATAGCGCGAGTCTTCCGCGTCGCGGAACGACTTCCACTTGGCGTATTCGACGGTATCGAAGACCTTGCCGAGATCGCGCGGCTTGCCGAGATCGGCGAAACTTTCGAGCCCGAGCAGTTCCGGCGACGCCGATGTGATGAACGGCGCGTGCGCGGCTGCCGCGACGTGCGACATCTGCTCGATGAAGTACATATCTTCCGGCTGGCGCGTCACTTCGAAGTCGCCGATCAGCGTGCCGAACGGCGAACCGCCGAATGTGCCGAACTCTTCTTCATAGACCTTCTTGAAGAGCGCGCTCTGATCGAATTCGATCGCCGTCTTGAAGTCGCGAACGAGGTCGCGCTTCGGCGCATGCAGCGCCTTGATCTTGATCGTCGAACCCGTATTGCTTTCCTTGCACAGATAGTCGAGGCCGCGCCACGTGCTTTCCATGCGCTGGAACTCGGGCGCGTGCATCACGGCGCTCAACTGATCGGAAATGAGGCGATCGAGTTCGGCGACGCGCGCATCGATCGTCGCGGACAGGTTATCCGACACGATCACCGTGCCGTCGAGTACCTGATTCACGAGTTCGCCGATCAGATCTTTCGCGCGCGCATGTTCGGACTCGGACTTCGCTACCTTGCTCTTCTCGACGATTTCATCGAGAAGCGATGCGCGTTCGCCTGCCTGCGCGTCGGAGTATTGGGCTGCAGCCGCTTGCTGATTCATGTTACCCCCGGTGCCTCGTGAGGCTTACTTGTTCTCGTCAGGCGCGTCGTCGCCTTCCGTGCGTTGCGTCGTGCCCGCGAGCGTCTGCAATTGCTGCGTGTTCTTCAGCACTTCGCCAAGCAGATCTTCGAGCTTGTCGTTGCCCGCCAGCTTGTTACGCAGGTCAGCGAGCTTCGAACGCGCTTCGAGAAGACGGCGCAGCGGTTCGATCTGCGCGACCACTTCGTCGGGATTGAAGTCGGACATCGAACGGAAACGCAGATCGACACCGAACTTGCCGCCCGCATCGCTCAGGCGGTTTTCGATCTGAAACGCCGCGCGCGGCTCGATCGCCTTCATCACGTCGTCGAAATTGTCGCGGTCGATACTGACGAACTTGCGATCGCGCAGCTTCGGTTGTTCGATTTCCGATTGACCGGCGAGATCGGCAACCACGCCGACGACGAACGGCAGTTCCTTCACTTCGATCGCATCGCCGCGTTCGACCTCGTAGGTCAGTTGAACGCGCGGCGGCCGCACTTTTTGCAAGCGCTTCTGAATACTTTCTTTCTTGGCCATCGACGGCTCCCGGGTGCGTGTGGTTCAGACCAGCCTGATATCAGCGCAGCGCGCTAAAAGGATCGGACGCGCCGCCGCTTTGCGCCGCTTTGGCGGGCGCTGCGGGTGCAGCGGCGGGCGCCTGTGCAGGCGCATTCGCGGCAGGCGCAGCGGCGCCCGTATCCGCGGAATCGTTTGCCTTCGGTGCCTGTTTGGCGACGTGACGAACGATGCGGCGCTTCTTCGGGGCAGGCTTGTCGTTCGGATCAGGCGGGAACAGCGTCGCTTCGCCGAGCGTGTCGCGCAGCTGCTTCGCAAGCGTCTGTGCGTCCGACTTCGCGTCGCCCGCGAGCGCCGCATCCTGACGCAGTTCGCCGAGTGATTGCGTGGCGACGCGCAGACCGGCCACGGCCAGCACGCTCTTCGCCTGACGATCGGTTTGATCGCGTTGCAGCGCTTCCTGAGCGGCGACGATGGCCTGACCGTAGTGAGCTTGCGCGAACTGGATCTGCGCAATGCGCGACCACGGCTCTTCACGCGTCGGATCGGTTTTGGCCAATTGCTGATAAAGCGCGATGGCGCGATCCTGATCGCCATTCTTCGCGACGGTATCTGCGTCGCTGAGCGCCTTATTAAATGCTTCAGGCGTCGGCGGAGTGGAGTTTCCCTGCGTGGCGCATCCGGCAATCATGCCGCATACCAGCACTGCCCCAGAAAGACTGGTAAAGAGCCGATTTTTCATCTTTGTTTCACCGCCGTGCGAATTTTATAATTCATGAAGAAAACGGGTTTTGCTTTGCACTAAGTGCGCGCGTATAGTACAGGCCAATTTTTATTAATTCAACTTTCATCTGCAGAAGGAAAACTCGGAGAACACGTCAATACAATATCCGGAACCGAACCGGTAATTTATTGCCATTCGCAATTCAATGCGCATGAATCTGCGGCAATAATTTCCTGGATCACGGTGTTGCCGACGCCCAAATCCGCCGTTTGCAGCGCGGCGTGGGCAGGGTGAAAACGAACCACTTATCAGCCGTTTTAATTGACAATTCGACGGGGTGGCCGGCTTGAAAACCGGTCTATACAGAATGAATACGCGTGCTATCCGGGTTGCATCGCTAATCGTATTGAGCGCGGCTGGAAGCGCGCTGCTCGGGGGCTGCGCCGCGGGTGTCAGCGTGCTCGGCGCGGCCGCCTCGTCGGCCTTGCAGGCTGCGGGAATCGGCAAGCCCGACGTGCCGGATTCGCAAAAGCCGCCGCGCAATATCGGTTTAACACTTTATGCCGCGCCCAATCTGAATGCCGCAAACGACAGGCGGCCGCTCGCACTCGTCGTCCGCCTCTATACGCTGAAAGACCCCACTTCTTTTCAACAGGCGCCTTTCGACACGTTCACCGATCCAGCGAAAGAGAAAAGCACATTGGGCGGCGATCTGCTGGGCGTCCGGGAAGTGACGCTCATTCCCGGCCAGCGCTATAACGTCACCGAAAAGGTTTCGCGCGAGGCGCAGGCATTCGGTATCGTCGCGCTATTCCGCGATCCGGCAATGCAGCGCTGGAAGTTCGCGTTCGATCCTGGAAAGTCGGAGAAATCCGGCATAATGATCGGGCTGCATAACTGTGCAATGACGGTGACAAACGGAACCGTCATACCGCCCGAACAGGGATTGCCCGCGCAACCGTTGAATTTGCTGTCGTCGGTGAGTTGCGGTTAAACATGACGTTTAAATGTCATTTAACAATTAACAATGGCGCGTGGTAAAAATCAGAATGGCGGCCTAATAAGGCTTTGCCGTCCTGGCGTCTAAAGATGTAATTCGCATAAAGACAGGTTCGCGATGAGTTATTCCGCAAAGGTGCTCTGGGGGGAAGGCCTTTTTCTGAGGCCGCAGCATTTCCAGCGACAGGATGCGTACCACGAGGCGCGTCTGTTCGAATCGATCCAGGCGATTCAGCCGTACAACTGGGGCGTGCGTTCGGTGCGCTTCGACCGCGATGCGCTCGGCAGCAACGTGCTGCGCGCGAGCGAACTGTCGCTTGTGTTTCCCGACGGCGCGCTCTATGCCGCGCCGCAGGCCGACGATCTGCCGCCGCCCGTCGCGCTCGACACGCTGCCCGACGGCATCAACGAATTCACGTTTTACCTTGCGCTGCATCCCGTGCGCGAAACGGGGCAGAATTATGCGACGGAAGGCGACGGCTTCGTGTCGCGCTATGTCAGCAAGCAGGGCGTCGTGCCCGATCATTTCACCGACGCCGCCGAAGCCGACATCACGTTTCTCAAGACCAGCGTGAAGCTGATCGCGCATAGCGAACCGCGCGACCAGTTGCTGTCGGTGCCGCTCGTGCGTGTGCGCCGCACGGCAACGTCCGGTTTCGAACTCGACGAATCGTTCGTGCCGCCGTGTCTTGCGATCGATGCATCGCCGCTGTTGCATCAACGGCTGCGCCAGCTGATCGACGCGTTGCAGGCGAAGGTCAATGCACTGTATGGCTTTCATCGCGAGCCGACGAAGAACATCATTGAATTCCGCTCCGGCGACATTGCATCGTTCTGGTTGCTGCATACGGCGAGCGCCGCATTCGCCGCGCTCGCGCATCTGTATCAGCATTCCGCGCTGCATCCTGAACGGCTGTTTCAGGAACTGCTGCGGCTCGCGGGTCAGTTGATGACGTTCTCGAAGGGTTATGCGCTCGCCGATCTGCCTGCGTATCGTCACGACGATCCCGGTCCGGGCTTCGCGCGGCTCGACGGCATGTTGCGCGATCTGCTCGAGACAGTGATCTCGACGCGCTACTTCGCGATCGCGCTCGAAGAAGTGCGGCCCTCGTTCCACGCGGGGCGACTCGACTCCGGCAAGATCGACGACAAGACGCAGTTCTTCCTCGCGGTGTCGGCGGACTTGCCCGCTGTCGAACTCGTCGATGCGGTGCCCGCGCGTTTCAAGGTCGGCGCGCCCGACGACGTCGACAAGCTCGTTCTCTCCGCGATGCCCGGCGTGAGGCTCGCGTACACGCCGCAAGTGCCGCCCGCGATACCCGTGCGGCCGGGCGCATGCTACTTCGCGCTGGAAGCACGCGGCGCGCTGTATGAGCGCATGTTGCAGGCCCGTTCGACGATGATCTACGCGCCGTCGGGACTCAACGATCTCAAACTCGAACTGATCGCGGTCACACCATGAGCTACGCCCCTTCGCTGTTCGATACCAACACGCAGCCGTCCGCAATGCCGCCGTCGGCATTGCAGCCGAGCTATCAGGTTCGCTCGCTGCTCGATCTGCTGTACGACGGCTTTTTCATGCTGTTCCTGCTGAAAAATGGTCGCGAGCCGGGCAATGCCAGCGAGTTCATGAGCCGCATCCAGCAGTTCCTTAACGATTTCGAGCGCGGTGCGAAGAAGCTCGATGTCGCGGCAGAAGACGCGTACGCAGCCAAGTTCGCGTTCTGCGCGGCCGTTGACGAACTGGTGTTGTCGTCGCCGTTTTCGATTCGTACGGAATGGGAACGTCGTCCGCTGCAACTTGCGTTGTTCGGCGAACAGCTTGCAGGCGAGAAGTTCTTTCAGCACCTGGAAGAGTGCCGCGCGCAAGGTGCTGTGCGGCTGCAATCGCTCGAAGTGTTTCATATGTGCCTGCTGCTGGGCTTTCAGGGCAAGTATCTGCTCGAAGGACCAGAGAAACTTGCGTATCTGACGGCGCGTCTCGGCGATGAGATCGCGCACATGAAGGGCAAGCGCGCGCCGTTTGCGCCGCATTGGTCGCTGCCCGATCAGATCGCGCACCGGCTCAAACGCGAAGTGCCGCTGTGGACGATCGGCGCGGTGTTTGCGCTCGTCGGGCTCGTTGCGTTTCTCGGGCTCAATACGTATCTGAAAGACGCGACGTTGCGCACGCTCGCGCCTTACTCGCAAATCATCCGGCTGGGTCCGCAATCGGCGAATCTGACGATTTCGCTGCCTTGACGTTTGACGCGCTCGCTTGCGGGCGCGTTATTTCTCTTTCGGCTTTTCGCGTGGTACAGAGGGATGTTGTACGCCGTTTCCGCCAACACATCGGAATCGGCGACTACACTGCATACATTCCCATCGGCGAAAAGATTTCGATGACCGATATCCAGCCCGCCCGTTTCCCCGACGATCTCGACGTCGTGCGCGCCGTCTTCCGCGCATACGCCGATAGTCTCGGCATCGATCTGAGCTTTCAGTCGTTCGACGAAGAACTGGCCGCGCTGCCCGGCAAATATGCGCCTCCCGGCGGCACGATCCTGCTCGCACGCAACGAAGCACACGTTATCGGCTGTGTCGCGCTGCGTGCGTTCGAATACGACGTCTGCGAAATGAAGCGCCTCTATGTGCGTCCGGAAGGCCGTGGGCAACAGCTCGGCAGACGTCTCGCACAAGCCATCGTGCGCGCTGCAAAAGACGCGGGCTACAGGAAGATGCGGCTCGACACGCTGCCGACGATGCAGTCCGCGCAACGGCTCTATGCGTCGATGGGGTTCAGGCCGATTTCAGCGTATGTGTTCAATCCCGTAGAAGGCACGCAGTTTCTGGAACTCGATTTGTGAGTCCGCGTTAAGTCGCTTGGCGCGTTAACGTGTCCCGCCATGAATTCGTCGTTTCGACAATTCTTGACATTAAATCGAAGTCCGAACTATTCCATTCTCAGATCATTTTCGCTACCGTGACACTTCAAGTCGCGGGAGCAAAAATGCCGATTGCTTGCACATTCCGCCTGAACGGCGAACCGACATCCATTTTGCGTTGCGAAGGCGTGGGAGACTTCGCGGCGTTTTCCGGCGACGGAAAAGGGAAAGACAATCCGAAAGCTACGGCCATTCGGGATGTCGGCCCGCTGCCACCGGGGCGCTATTACATCGTTGACCGAGGATCGGGCGGTTTGTTTTCGCACCTGATCGATTTTTTCCGCGCTCACGTCTATGGCACGGATCGCAGCAAATGGTTTGCTCTCTACCATGCCGATACGTCGAACGATTGGGTATTCGTGAATGGTGTAAAGCGCGGCAATTTTCGACTTCATCCTCACGGCCCTCGCAATCTGAGCCAAGGCTGTATCACGCTCGTCGATCCCGTTGCCTTCGAGAGGTTGAGTCGAAGCTTGAAATCAGCAAGCCAAATGACTATTCCCGGTAGCAAAGGCTTCGCCTACGGGACCATAGACGTCAAATGAGACTCGTGAGATTTTTAATCAATTCAGCCCTCACGCTCGCAATCACATGTTTCCTGGCATGGGGTTTCGGTCATGTTCCGTTTTCGGACCACGCCACGAACGCGCTCATTCGAATGGGAGCCTGGTTCGGCATCTACGGAGATGAAGCCCTTGAGGACTTCTATTTCTACGTAACCTTGTCGCTCTCCTTCGTGGCCGCAGTCGTGGCCGTACTGCAGGGAAAGCGGCTTCTTGGTAAACGCAACTGGAGACGTTCCGATGTCAAATGACGTATTTATAAAAATCGATAGCATTACGGGAGAATCGCAGGACGCACTGCATCCTGGAGAAATTCAGGTTGCCGATTGGACCTGGAAGATGTCGCAGCAGTCGTCAATGATGTCGGGGTCGGGTGGCGGTGCGGCCAAGGCCACCGTGGAAGATCTCGTGTTTTTCCATCAGATCGATCGGGCGAGTCCAAACCTGATGTCGTATTGCCTGACGGGGAAACATGTTCCGACGGCCGTATTGACGATGCGAAAGGCGGGAGGCCTACCCGTCGACTTTTTGCGAATCACGATGCGCGATGTAGTCGTCACCGGCGTAGAAATGTCCGCGAGCTATGAACAGGTTCGCCTGTCGTTCGCAAGCGTAAAACAGGAATATCTCGTGCAAAACGCCCAAGGCGGTAGTAGCGGCGTCGTCACCGGTATGTTCGACATTAAACAAAACACTCAAGGGCGCTAGTGCGCGGCTATTTCTACGTTGCGATCGTCAATAGGAGCGGCCGCGCGCCAGCGCGGCTTATGCAATTATCGCCTCGGGCTGTGTTGGGAAACCCGATCACACCCCTCCGCCCACGGTCCTCACACTCTTCCACTGCCCCTGCTGCACTTCGAAGAGCGTATAAGGCGGCTTGATCAGATCGCCATATGGATCGAACGTGATCTTCCCCGTCACGCCCGTCAGCGAGACTTTGGCCAGGCTCGCGACGATCTTCTGCCGGTCGAGCGAATCCGCATCGTGAATCGCCTTGATCATCGCCAGCGCGGCGTCATACGCAAACGGCGCATACAGCTCGACATCCTGATTGAAGCGCGCCTTATAGCGCTTGCCGAAGTCCTGCGCGGCGGGCAGTTTATCGAGCGCCGGTCCCGGTTCGAGATCCTGCGTGCGTTCGCCGGAAGCACCCGCAATCTGCAGGAACGCATTACTCTTCAACGCGCCCGCACCGAATAGTTGCGTCTGCATGCCGAGCGAGCGCATCTGCTTGACCAGCATCGCGCCCTGCTCGTCCAGTCCGCCGAAGAAAATCACATCGACATTCTTGCTCTTCAACGACGTGAGAATCGCGCGGAAATCGACGGCCTTGTCGTTGGTGAATTCGCGCGACACGATATTGCCGTTCGCTTCCTTCACGCCTTTTTCGAAGGCATCCGCGAGACCCTGACCGAACGCCGTGCGATCGTCGATGATGCCGATGCGCTTCGCCTTCATCTGCTCGACGACGAAATGCCCCGCCACCACACCGCCGATGCCGTCGTGCCCCATCGTGCGAAACACGTTCTTGAAGCCCTGCTTCGTGAGTTGCGGATTGGTCGAGCCCGGCGTGATCATCGCGACATTCGCGTTGTGATACACGGCCGAAGCCGGAATGCTGCACCCCGAGTTGTAATGGCCGATCACGCCGACTACGCCATCGTCGACGAGCTTCTGCGCGACCTGGATCGCCACGCGCGGATCGGCCTGATCGTCCTGTACATCGAGCACGAACTTGACGGGCTTGCCCGCGATGGTCGGATGCTTCGCGTTCTCTTCATCGAGCGCGAGTTGCGCGCCATATTGCAAGTCCTTGCCGACGCGCGCGACAGGGCCCGTCAACGGTCCGACAAAGCCGATCTTGACCACTTCCGGATCGGCGCCGAATGCGAACGAAGTTTGCGCGGCCAGAGCGCAAACTGCCAACCTGAACAGCCATGTACGTCGATTCATGATGCGCTCCTGTCGATAGAAGATGTCGCGCCTTTGGTGTATCGACTGACCCGATGCGCGACGCGTCGAAGTCGTCCGTTGAGTATTGCGTTCAGAACCGCGTCGCCGCGTAACGCGACAGATCGAGCGGCGGCGAGCGCCGCGCGACCAGATCGGAAACGATGCGCCCGCTCACGCCCGCCAGCGTCAGCCCGAGATGCTGATGACCGAATGCGTAAATCACGCGCTCGCTGGCGCTGGCGCGGCCCAGCACGGGCACACCGTCGGGCATCGTGGGCCGGAAGCCCAGCCACGAACTGTCGGGCTGCTGTAGCGCGGGCAACGCGCGCTTCGACGAAAACGTCAGCAGATCGAGCAGCGAACGGTTGCGCTCGTCGCTGAAGCCGCCCAGTTCGACCGTGCCCGCGACGCGCACGCCGTCGTCCATCGGCGTCATGTAGAAGCCGCGTTCGGCCCAGCCGACGGGCCGCGAAATCAGTTGCGTCGCGCCGCGATAGCGCACGTGATAGCCGCGCTCGGTATCGAGCGGCACACGGTCGCCGCATTGCGCCGCGAACTTCGCGGAACGCGCGCCTGTCGCGACGACGACATGATCGAAGCGCCGCTGCACGCCATCGTCCGTCGTCAGCGTCACGCCTTGCGCGGCGGGCGCTAGCGCGCTCACTGCCTTGCGTTCGAGTTCGAGGCCTCGCGTCGCGAGCAACTCATACAGCGACGTCAGAAAGCCTTGCGGATCGGAGAAGTGCCAGCTGTCGCTGAATAGCACGCCGCGCTCGAAGATCGGCGCAAGCGAAGGTTCGAGCGCGCGCACGTCCGCACCAGACAAAACATCGAACGACACACCGAGCTGCTCGCGCAGATTCAATGAAGCACGCGATGCATCGAACGACACACCGAGCTGCTCGCGCAGATTCAATGAAGCACGCGATGCATCGAACGAAGCCGCGCTCGAATACAGATACAAACACTCGCGCGGCCGCACATATTTTGCGAGCGCGGGCTCTTCGAGCAGCGGCGCGTAGCCGGCCTGTGCCTGCGCGAGCAACGCGGCAAGTGCGCCCGCACTCGCTTCGTAACGGCTCCGCGTCGAGTTGACCATGAAGCGCGCGAGCCACGGCATCACGTGCGGCAGATAGCTCCAGCGCAAACGGAACGGGCTCTCGCTCGACAGCAGAAAGCGCGGCAGATCGCGAAACACGGACGGGTTGTTCACGGGAATGCAGCCATACGGCGCGAACGTGCCCGCGTTGCCGAACGACGCGCCCTGCGCCACACCGGACGGATCGAACAGCGTCACGCGATGCCCGTCGCGCATCAGCCAGCCGGCGCTCGCAAGCCCGATGAATCCCGCGCCGACAATGCCGATCTCTGCCATCAACGCTCTCCCGACAACGCGCGGCCGTCGGCGGCAGCGAGATAGCCCGTGCGCGTGCCGTTATCCGCATCACTTGCAGGACGGCGCTTCGCCGCGAGCAACCACGCCGCCGACGCCACCGCGAGACTCGCAACGCTCGCCATCAGTTGCGGACGCAGTTCGGCATCCATGCCCATCGCGAGCAGCACGCCGATGATCGCCACGACGACCGCATACGAGAGCCACGGAAAGAGCCACATCGGCAGTTCGGGTTGCACGCCCTGCGCGCCGAGTCGCCGGCGAATGCGGATTTGCGCGAGCGCAGTTGCGAGGTAGACGAACAGCATCACCGCGCCCGATGCATTCACGAGAAACAGAAACACGCCCTGCGGCGACACGATGGCCGCGATGATCGCCACGTAGCCGACCACGCTGCTCAACAGCACGGCAAGGCGAGGCACGCGCGACGGCGTGAGGCGCAGCAGCGCGCGCGGCGCATCGCCACGGCCCGCGAGACGGAACAGAATGCGCGACGACACATACAGCCCGGAATTGAGCGCCGACAGCACGGCGACGAGCACGATCGCGTTCATGATGTCGGCGGCACCCGGCACGTGCATCGTTTCGAGCGCGGCGACGAACGGCGAATGGCCCGTCACGATGCTCGTCCACGGCACGATGCACGCGATCAGGAACATCGAGCCGACGTAGAACGTGATCACGCGCAGGATCACCGAGCGCGTCATCGCGGCGACGCTCTTCGCCGGATTGTCGGACTCGGCGGCGGCGATCGTCGCGATTTCCGCGCCGCCCACCGCGAAGATCACGGTCGGCACGGCCGCGAACACGGACATCGTGCCGAACGGCAGGAAGCCCTTCGCCGCCGTCAGATTGCTCCACGCACTGTGCGTGTGGCCGAAGCCGAACACCCACGCCGCGCCGATCGCGATGAACACGATGATGGCCGCGACCTTGATCGACGCGAACCAGAACTCGAATTCGCCGTACGACTTCACCGACATCAGGTTGATGAACGTCATCACCGACAGCAGCACGAGCCCGATCATCCACACGGGCGCCGGTATCCAGCGCTGCAGGATCGCGGCGCCCGCGACCGCTTCGACGGCGACGACGATCACCCAGAAGTACCAGTAGAGCCAGCCGCTCGTGAAGCCCGCCCAGTCGCCGAGGCCGATGCGCGCGTATTCGGTGAACGAGCCGACGCCCGGGACGGCGAGCGCCATCTCGCCGAGCATGCGCATCACCAGTAGCACGACGATGCCCGCGACCAGGTACGACAGGCACGCAGCCGGCCCGACCGTGCTGAGCGTCGCGCTGCTGCCCACAAAAAGACCCGCGCCGATGATGCCGCCGAGCGAAATCATCGTGACGTGCCGTTGACGCAATGCCACGCCGAGACGGGGGCTCGTGCTTTCCTGCGTGCTTTCCTGCGTTCTTTCCAGGCCGTCGCCCGCCGCGCGGACGTGTGTGCTGCTCTCTGCCATGCGAAATCTCCTTCCAGCTCGATCCTTCGTTCGAAACCACACAAAATCTGATTCAAAGAATCACACAACAATTTTTTGTGTGCAATTAAAAAGCTCATTGTGTGGTCCAGGATTTTCCCTGGCGCAATTGGGCCTGGTCCTTGCCGGGCTTGAAATACATGGCACGGACGCGTATCTGGTATAAAATCCGGCGAACTGGCACAAACAGGCAGACAAAACCTGTTTTGTATGGAGACAGGGCGAGACGATGGCTTCCAGCAGACACAAGGCGGCACACAGCAACGGTGTCACGACCGAAACGGACCAGACAAACGGCGATGCCGTCCAGACAAAACGCGCGACCTATATCGAGGTTTCGGCGTCGATCGAGGACGAGATTCGCGGCGGCGTCTATCCGCCGGGCAGCCGTCTGCCGCCGCAGCGTCAGCTCGCGACGGAACTCGGCATCAACGTGTCGACGGTGTCGCGCGCGTACAAGGAATTGCAGCTGCGCGGCCTGGTGATCGGCAGCAAGCGGCGCGGTTCGCTGGTGACGGGCGGCGCGATGCCGCGTGTCGAGACGGCGAGTGCGGCCAATGCTGCGCCGGGCGGCGCGATCGACCTGACCGTCAACCGGCCCGCGACGGGCGAATTCCTCGCGTGCCTCGCCACGACGCTTCCCAATCTGCCGCGCGATCCGCGCTATCCATCGCTACAGGAATATCAGCCGCCGCAAGGCCCCGACTGGGCGCGCGCGGCGGGCGCGAAGTGGATGGCGGCGCCTGGGTTCACGCCGTCGCCGGAACATCTCGTCGTGACGAGCGGCGCGCAGCACGGTCTCTATGCCGTGCTCAACAGCCTGATCGGAACGGACGGCGTGATCATCGCGGACCGGCTCACGTACTACGGTCTGAAAGCGCTCGCGCCCGTATTTCAGTTCGAGATCGTCAGTGTGCCGAGCGACCGCGACGGCCTGATCACCGATGAAGTCGAACGCATTTGCAGCCGTGTGCCCGTCAAGGCGATCTTCACGGTGCCGAATCTGCAGAACCCCACGGTGACGACGATGAGTCTCGAACGGCGCGTCGCGCTCGTCGATATCGCGCGTCGTTATGGCGTGGCAATCATCGAAGACGACGTCTATGGTCCGCTCGTCTCGCAGCGCCTGCCGACACTCGCTAGCCTGTGTCCCGAGCTGACGTTTCATATCGCCGCGACGTCGAAGATCCTCGCGCCCGGCTTGCGGCTCGGCTATCTGCTGAGTCCGCCCGAACGCTCCGCGCTCGCCGCCGAAGCCGTCCGCACCACTGCATGGATGCCCGCGCCGATGTCGATGCTGATCGCAACGATATGGATCGAGGACGGCACCGCGCGGCGCATCATGGACGCGCAACTGGCCGAGATTCGCGTGCGGCACGACCTTGCGCGGCAGATCCTGCCGCAGGAGTGGCTGGAGTCCGATCCCGCGTGCATGTTCGTGTGGCTCAAGCTGCCGCCGCCGTGGCGCGCCGACGATTTCGCCGCGAACGCGAAAGCGCGCGGCGTGGTGGTGATGCCGTCGTCAGCGTTCGCTGTTGATCGCGCGGAAGTCGAGCATGGCGTGCGGATCAATCTCGCATGCGCGTCGTCGCGCGAGCAGCTGGTGAGCGCGTTGCAGACGCTCGCGCATGCATTGCGCGATCGTCCGCGTGCGCTGTTCGGTACGATTTAACTGCTGCGATTCACGCGTCTACACGCTGCCGTTTTCGACGACACGTCCTTCCGCGCGCCAGCGCAACATGCCGCCCGCGAGATTCGCGACATCCTCGAAACCGGCCTGGCGAAGAATCACCGTCGCCTGCGCCGAGCGGCCGCCCGCGCGACATACCGTGACGATGGGGCGCTCCTTGCCGAGTTCCGCCGTGCGTTTCGCAAGACTGCCGAGCGAGATCAGCTTCGCTTCGGGAATACGCCCGAGCGGACCGTCGTATTCATCCGGCTCGCGCACGTCGAGAATCTGCACCGCCTGCAGATGCTCTTCGAGCCATTGCGGATGAATCTCCCAGATCCCCGCGAACGTGTACGTAAGGGGAGCCCATTCGGGCAGCGGCTTTTGTGAAGGATCGTTTGCCGCAACGCCGCACTTCATGTTCGCAGGAACAGCCACGTCGATCTGCCGCGGATGCGGCAAGCCGAGATTCGTCATGTAGCCGCTGAAATCTTCTTCGCACAGTTCGCCGCCGAGCCGCGGGTTGAAGCGCCGCTCTTCGGCGACGCTCGTCACCGTGAGTCCGCGATAATCGTGCGCCGGATACAGCAGGCAGGTTTCGGGCAGCGAGAATAGCTGTTCGTGCACTGCGTGATACAGCGCATGCGGACTGCCGTTCTGAAAGTCGGTGCGCCCTGTTCCGCGAATCAGCAGACAGTCGCCCGTGAAAGCCATCGATTCATCGTCGAGTACGAGACTGATGCAGCCATTCGTATGACCAGGCGTTGCACGCACCTGAAGATGACGCGCACCGAACGCAATCGAATCGCCGTGACTCACATAGCGGTCCGCGCCTTCCGCGCCACTCGCCGCCGATATCGCAATCTCACTGCCGGTGCGCTTTTTCAGCAGCCACGCGCCCGTCACATGATCCGCGTGAACGTGCGTGTCGATCGTACAAAGCAGGCGAAGGCGCAACTCGTCGAGCAGCGCTGCATCGCGGCGCGCCTGTTCGAATACCGGGTCGATAAGCACGGCTTCGCGCGTGTCGCTGTCCGCGAGCAGATAGGTATAGGTCGACGATTGCTGGTCGAACAGCTGTCGGAAGATCAGCACGCTCACGGTCTCTCAACGGGTGTCGAAATGGCTTTAGATGCAGAGTGCAAGCACGCCGGTGCGCGCCCTGTTTCGATGCTGCGCGCGCCGGCTCTTGCCAGATGTCTTACTTCGGTTGCTGCACGTAGCGAAGATACGGCTTCAACGTCTTGAAGCCCTGCGGATACTTTTCCTTCGCCGCGTCGTCGGAAACGGACGTCGGAATAATCACGTCTTCGCCCGGCTTCCAGTTCACCGGCGTTGCAACCGTGTGCTTCGCGCTCAGTTGCAGCGAGTCGAGCAAACGCAGCACTTCATCGAAGTTGCGGCCCGAACTCATCGGATAGACGAACGTCGCCTTGACCTTCTTGTCCGGCCCGATCAGGAAGACCGCACGTACCGTCGCGTTGTCGACCGCCGTGCGCGGACCGCCGCTCGCTTCCGGGTGAATCATGTCATAGAGCTTCGCGACTTTCAGATCGTGGTCGCCAATCATCGGATAGTTGACCGCGTTGCCCTGCGTTTCTTCGATGTCCTTCGCCCACTTCTGGTGATCGGTGACAGGGTCGATGCTGAGCCCGATGATCTTCGTATTGCGTTTGTCGAACTCCGGCTTGAGTCCCGCCATATAGCCGAGTTCGGTCGTGCAGACGGGCGTGAAGTCTTTTGGATGCGAGAACAGAATGGCCCAGCTATCGCCGATCCACTCATGAAAACGAATCGTGCCTTGCGTGGTTTCCGCCTCGAAATCGGGGGCTACTTCTCCTAGTCGAATCGCCATCTTCATCCTCCTTGAGAAAAGGTGCGAACCGATGCGTCGTTTCACGCTGCGAGACGCGCCTGAACGGGCAATCGGTAACTTTTATAGCGTAGAACATTTGCAGGATTCGTGCGCGTTTTGTAATTCAGCGCATTTATTCCGTGCTGTTGTGTCTGTTGGGGCACAGACGGAACCGTCGTGCATAGCGGGCGCGAGGCGATGTGGCGGGACGTGAGACGAAGGATAAAGCTAATGCGGCAGCGGCGGCGCGTCAACGCGACGCGCCGCCGCATGCATGAATCATTTACTGTTCGATCTGCCGGTTCCAGCGCTGATCCCACTGCGCGCGGTGCGCGTTGATCGAATCCCAATCGACCACCGTCACCTTCTTCACCAGATCGTCGAGATTGCCGAGGCTCTTTTGCATCGCGGGCGTCATCGTCGCGTGCTCGTTGGTCGGAATCTGCTTGCCGGCTGCCGCCGCTTTCGATTGCGCCGGCGCCGACAGCAGGAACTGCGCGAGCTTCTGCGCAAGCTGCGGGTCCGCGTTGTTCTTCACGACGCACAGATCGACGAGCAGCAGTACCGCGCCTTCTTTCGGATTCGCGTAGCCGACGGGAATGCCCTTGTCCTGCAGATCGCCGACGGCCGTCGGTGTCAGCGGGAAAATGCCTGCTTCGCCCGTCTGCACCATCTCCGAGAGCTTCGCCGAATTCGGAATGTACTCGACGACATTCGGCCCTACCGTGGTCGACCACTTGCTGAAGCCCGGCTCGACGTTCTGATCGCTGCCGCCCATCAGACGGTTGATCGCGAGAAAGCCGTGCAGGCCGAACGTGCTGCTCGACGCGGATTGAAACACCACTTTGCCCTTGTACTTCGGATTGGCGAAGTCCATCCATGACGTAGGCGGCGCCCAGCCTTTCTCCGCGAACAGCTTCGTGTTGTAGCCGATGCCCGTCATGCCGAGTTGCACGCCCGCGCCGATATCGTCCTTCATCCGCGCGAACGGATACAGCTCCTTGAGCACGGGCGCATCGTCGAGCTTCTGGCATACGCCCATGCTGACGGCGCGGGCCATCACGCCATCGTCGAGAAACACGACGTGCATCTGCGGGCTGTTGCGATTCGCGAGCAGTTTCGCGAGCACATCCGACGACGTGCCCGGCACCACCACCACTTTCACGTTGTTGGCCTTCTCGAAGTCGGGCAGCACCTGACTCGTGTACGCCTTCTCCATCGGACCGCCGTTCATGCCGATGTAGATCGTTTTGGTTTGCGACCAGGCAGGCGCGGCGGCGCCGATCGCGAAGACGGCGGCCAGTGCCGCGACCGTGCTTGACAGCTTCATCGTGGGTCTCCTTGACATGACTAAAGAACAGCGGGGATCGCGCTTCGGTTGAAGCGGCCGATCGCAAATGCGTCGAGCGGCGTGGACGTTTCGCCGTCGATCACGAGGTCGGCCAACACCTCGCCGACACCGGGCGCGAGCAGAAAGCCGCCGCCCGAAAAACCGAATGCATGCAACAGGCGCGGCACTTTCTGGCTTGCGCCGATCACGGGATTGCTGTCGGGCGTTTCGCCTTCGACGCCGCTCCACGTACGGATCAGCAACGCGTCACGCAACGCGGGCAACAGTGCGCAGGCATCGCGCATCACGGCGCGCGTGGTGTGCGTCGACGGTTGCGCATATTCGCCGTCGCCATGTCCGCGTCCGCCGCCAATCACGCAGTTGCCGCGCTCGACCTGACGCGCATACACGCCGCCGCCTACGACGCCGAGGTTGTGCATCACGAAGCGCGGCAGCGGCTCGGTGACCCACATGTTTGGATAGATCGGCTTCATCGGCACCGCTTCGCCGAAAAATCCGGCGACCGTGTTCGCCCATGCGCCTGCGCTGTTGATCAGCCAGTCGGCGGTGATGCGCTCGTCGCCCGCGCGAATCTGGAAGCGCGTGCCGTCGTGAGTGATGTCGGTGATGGCGGTTTGCTCGCGTATCACCGCGCCGGCGCGTTGCGCCGCGCGCGCGAAACCAGGCGACACGAGGCGCGGATTCGCGTGTCCGTCGCTCATGCACAACGAGCCGCCGAGCGCCGCTTCGCCGAGCCACGGATAACGCTTGCGAAACGATGCGCCTGCCATCAGCTGCGTGTCGAGTCCGTGTTCGCGCGCCATCGCGGCCCATGTTTCGAGCACGGCGAAATCGCTTTCGCGTCGCGCGAGCCGAAGATGTCCCGATACAACGAGTTCTCCGTCGATGCCGATCAGTTCGGGCAAGCGATCCCACACGCGTCGCGCGCGCATCGCGAGCGGCATCTGTTCGGCGGGACGTCCCTGGCAGCGCACGCCGCCGTAGTTGACGCCGCTTGCCTGCGCGCCGCAATAGCGACGTTCGAACAGCGCGACGCGCACACCGCGCCGCGCGAGCATCAGCGCCGCCGACGAGCCAACGAGCCCGCCGCCCGCAATCACGACCTGATAGTGAGCGGCGTCACTCATCGCGCGCCTCCTCGGGGATTGCTGCAACGTCGTCGTCGAACAGCATCGGCGAAATCGGAATGGGCTTGATGGGCGACTGGCTGCGCAAACGGCCGACGTCTTCGAGTGGACGACCGGTTTCATCGCTGAGCAGCGCAATGGCCGCTTCGCCGCACATACGTCCCTGGCAACGTCCCATGCCGATGCGCGTCAGCGCCTTGAGCCGGTTGATCTCGCGCGCCTCGCCGCCGCGAATGCAGCGCCTCAACGTGCCTGCGTCGACTTCTTCGCAGCGGCACACAATCATGTCGTCGGGCCATTGCCTGGCGGGTTGCTGCGGCGGCGCAAAGGCCGTTTCGATACCCGCACGGAACACCGCGATGCGTTGCAACCGGTGTTCGAGCGTCGCGGCATCCAGGTCGCCAGGTTGAGCGACGCCGAGGTCGTCGAGCAGTGCGAGCGCCGCACGGCGTCCCGCAAGTTCGGCTGCATCGGCGCCCGCGATGCCCGCGCCGTCGCCTGCCAGATAGATGCCCTGCACGGAACTGCGGCCCGCCGCATCGCGTTCGGGTAGCCAGCAGCGATTCAATTCGTCGAAGCGAAAACGGCAGCCTGCGAGATCGGCGAGTTGCGTTTCGGGACGCAGGCCGAAGCCGAGGCCGACGGCATCGCAGGCGATGTGTGCTTCGTTGCCGTTAGAAGTCTTGAAGCGGATGCCCGTTACGTGCTGCGCGCCTTCGATGCCGTTCAGCGTCACGCCGCGCATCACCTTGACGCCACGCGCCTTTAGCCACGCGACGTAATACACGCCCTTCGCAAACGTCGACGGCTGGCTGATGAGCTTCAGAACCGCCGCGACCTGACGAGACCACGCGCTCGTATCGAGCACGGCTTCGATCTGCGCGCCCGCCTTCACGTACTGATACGCGACGAGATACAGCAACGGCCCCGTGCCCGCCAGCACGACGCGCCGCCCGATCGCGCAGCCTTGCGCCTTCAACGCGACCTGCGCGCCGCCGAGCGTATAAACGCCTGGCAAGGTCCAGCCCGGCACAGGCAACACGCGATCCGTCGCGCCGCTCGCGATGATCAGATGCGTGAACGGCACGCTCGTCTCGTGGCCGTTGCACAGCGTATCGAGCCTGCCGCTTTCGCACGACCACACGAGCGTCTCCGGCCGATAGTCGATCTGCGGCAGCAGCGCGCGCATTGTTTCGTGCACGGCATCGGCTTTCTTCGATTCGAAGCCGTACAGGGTCGCCTTGCTGCGCGTGAAGCCCGCATCCGCAGGCGGCTGCCGATAAATCTGTCCGCCCCAGCGCGCGTTTTCGTCGATCACAATCGGTCGAATGCCCGCTTCCACAAGCGTCTGCGCCGCGCGAATCCCCGCAGGCCCCGCGCCGACGATCACCACCTGCCGCTCGCTATTCATCGCGCGCTCCGTTCGTCACGACGCGCATGCCCTGCTTCACGAGCGTCGAACAGGCACGAACGCGCGCGCCGTCTTCACAACGCACCCAGCAGTCCTGGCATGCGCCGATCATGCAAAAACCCGCGCGCGGCTCGCCGCTGAACTCGCTGTGACGCACGTGACGCTGCTGCATCAGGATCGCCGTCAATACCGTGTCGCCCGTCAGCGCGCCCACTTCGACGCCGTCGAGAAAGAACGACAACGGCGCGCGTCCCGCTTCGGCGACGCGCAGCAACTGGCTGCTGGAACTGGACATGTGAGCGTGAGTGGTGGGAGCCATCAATGCTGGCCAATCAGGATGCGGTTGAGCCCGTAGACGCGATCCAGCAGCAGCATCGCGCCCGCCGTGATGAAGATGACGAGCGCGGACACGGACGCCATCATCGGATCGATCGATTCCGTTGCGTACATGTACATGCGCACGGGCAACGTGACCGTCTGCGGCGACGTGATGAAGACCGACATCGTCAATTCGTCGAAGCTGTTGATGAACGCGAGCAGCCAGCCGCCCGTGATGCCGGGCACGATCATCGGCAACGTGATGCGGCGGAACGTCGTCCATGCATCGGCGCCGAGCGCCGACGCCGCGTGCTCGATGCTGCGATCCATTCCACTCACCGATGCCAGCACGAGACGCATCACGAACGGCGTGATGACGATCATGTGCGCAAGAATCAGCCACGCGAACGAACCCGTCGCGCCGATCAAAGCGAAGAAGCGCAACATCGCGATGCCGAGTACGAGGCCGGGAATCACGAGCGGCGACAGCAGCAGCGCATTGAGAAAGTTGCGCCCCGGAAAACGTGCGCGGCCTATCGCGAGACCGGCGGGCAACGCGATCACGAGCGACAGCGTCGCCGATGCAAAAGCCAGTTTCAGGCTGTTGAAGAAGGCCGTGATGAAGTCGGGATAGTCGAGAATCGCGCGGAACCAGCGCAGCGAGAAACCGTGCGTCGGCAGCGTCAACGTTTCGTCCGGCGTGAACGCGACGAGCACGACGATCGCGAGCGGCGCGAGCACGAACAGAATCACGACAGTATGAAACGCGAGTGCAAAGAAGCCGTTCTTGCGCATGATGTTTTGCCTGTCGTGTCGGGATCAACCCATGCTGCGCGCGTAGCGCCGCTCGAGCACGCGGTAGTACGTGAGCATCACGACGAGATTCGCAACCAGCAGCAGCATCGCGATCGTCGCGCCGAGCGGCCAGTTCATCGAACTCAGGAACTGGTCGTAGACGGCTGTCGCCGCGACCTTCAAACGCCTGCCGCCAAGCAAACCAGGAATCGCAAAGGCACTCGCCGACAGACCGAACACCATCAGGCTCCCCGACAGAATGCCGGGCACGAGTTGCGGCAGCACGATACGGCGCAACGTCGTCGCAGGCGATGCCATCAGCGAGAGCGCGGCATTCTCCGTCTGCGGATCGAGCCGTTGTAGCGCGGTCCAGACGGGAATCACCATGAACGGCAGCATCACGTGAACAAGCGCGATAACGATGGCGAAGGTCGTGTATTCGAGCTTGTACGGCCCGAGTCCGAACAGCGCGAAGGCCTGATTGACGAGGCCGTTCGTGTTCAGCAGCATGCTCCAGCCGAACGCGCGCACTACGACCGAAACCAGCAGCGGCGCGAGTATCGCCAGCAGAAACAGCGAGCGCCACGGATCGCCCATGCGTGACAGCACATACGCTTCGGGCGTGCCGATCGCGACGCACAGCACCGTCGTCAGCAATGCAATGCCGAAAGTGCGCAGAAAGATCGTGTGGAAATACGATGAGCCGAGCACTTCCACGTAGTTGTGAAAATCGAACGCGGCAATCGGGCCGCTCGCGGGATCGAAGCGATAGAAGGTGAGCGCAAGGGTCATCGCGAGCGTCACGAGCACGAGCGTCGCGAACAGGATCAGCGCGGGCGCGCTCATCAGCCACAGCGGCACGTATGCGTGCCACGGCGCGCGCGCCGTGCGTCGGCTCGTATCGGGTGTGACGGGCAGCGTGCTATCCATGCGCGCGCTCCTGTCCGATCAGTCGCAGCGAATCGGCGTGCCAGTCGATACCGACTCTCGCGCCCTCCGCAAACGGTTCGTTGCCTTCGTTCTGGCAACACACGAGCATCTCGCCGACGCGGCTGTCGAGCCGATACAACCACTGGCTGCCGAGAAAAAAGCGGCTCGTCACATTGCCCGCAAGACGGCCTTCGCCGGGCGCGCACAGCCGCAGCTTTTCCGGGCGAATGCACAGCGTGACAGCATCGCCGACATCGATCGCCTGCCCTTGCGAACCAAGTTGCGTCATGCTGCCCGTCTCCGCGAGATCGTGGCCGAAGTCGATACGAATCGCGTCGCCGTCGCGTGACACGATCTTGCCCGCCAGCATGTTCGCCTTGCCGATGAACTGCGACACGAACAGATTCTCCGGCCGCTCGTACGCGCGATACGGCGTGTCGATCTGCGTGATGCGCCCCGCTTCCATCACGACGACGCGATCGCTGATCGACAGCGCTTCGGACTGATCGTGCGTGACCATGATCGTCGTCGTGCCGATCTTGCGCTGAATGGCGCGCAGTTCGAACTGCATGTCTTCGCGCAATTTCGCATCGAGATTCGACATCGGTTCGTCGAGCAGCAGCACGGGCGGCGCGATCACAATGGCGCGTGCAATCGCGACACGCTGCCGCTGACCGCCCGACAGCTCGCGCGGAAAACGATGTGCAAGCGAATCGAGCCGCACCAGCGCCAAGGCTTCGCGCACGCGGTCCTTGCGCTCGGCTTTATCGACGCCGCGCATTTCGAGCCCGAAGCTCACGTTCTGCGCGACGCTCATATGCGGAAACAGCGCGTAGCTTTGAAAAACGATGCCGAGACCGCGCCGGTTCGGCTTCATATGCGTGATGTCGCGGCCATCGAGCGTGATGCGACCGCGCGTCGTGTCGATGAAGCCCGCGATCATCTGCAGCGTCGTCGTCTTGCCGCAGCCCGACGGGCCCAGCAGCGAAACGAACTCGCCCTTTTCCACCGACAGGTTGATGCCCGTCACGGCATGCAGATCGCCGAACGTCTTTGATACGTCAGTCAATGTGAGGAACGACATGGTCTGGCCTTTCGGTGCGAGGCACCGGCTGTATCGACGTGTGTCTGTTGAGCCGACTCTAGCTAGCCAAATTCCAGAGCGTCAACGTCAAATTCCAATGAATGATATAAAGATCCGTTTTCTTCCATTGAATGGAATAAGTTTGCTCCGCTTACGCGTTGTTGTTCCGCTGTGCGTTCCTGGTGAAAGTACTGAATCGCACTGCGCGCATAGCTCGCAGCGCAGCATCGCGGACGTGTCTGTTTTTCAGCGCGAACATCGGCTAGTATTCCGTTCAATGGAATCCTGATCGAGATCGCCGATGAATCCTTCGAAGGAGCCCGACGCGCCAGGCGCGGGCATGTTGCAGCGGGCATTTGCCGTGATCCGCGCGCTCGGCGAGATTCAGCCGGAAGGCGGCCGCGTGACGCGCGTCGCGAAAGCCGTCGGGCTCACGCAGGCCACCGTGCATCGCATCCTGCACGCGCTGATTGCCGAAGGCATCGTCGAGCAGGACCAGAACACGAAGCTTTATCGGCTGAGCGTCGACTTCTTTGCGCTCGCCGCGCAAGCGGGCAATCCGAGCGGCATGCGCGCGCTGTGCCGCCCCGCTCTGCTGCGTTTATGCGCGAGCCTCGGCGACACGATCTTTCTGCTCGTCAAAAGCAGCTTCGACGCCGTGTGCCTCGACATGTGCGAAGGACCGTTTCCGATCCGCTCGTTCACGGGCGATATCGGCGGGCGAGTGGCACTGGGTGTCGGCCAGGGCAGTCTCGCGATTCTCGCGTTCCTGCCCGAAGCGGAGCGCGAAGAAATCATTCGATTCAACGTGCCGCGTCTGCGCAGTTATGGCGTGCTCGACGAGGTCTATCTGCGCACGGAAATCGAACGCGTGCGGCAACTCGGCTACGCGGGACGCAACAGCGGCGTGCTCGAAGGCATGGCGGGCGTCGCGGTGCCGATCATCGACCGCACGGGTTGCGCGGTGGCCGCGTTGAGCGTTGGCACGTTGTCGGCGCGTCTGGGCGAAGACCGGCTGCCGATGGTCGTCGAACTGCTGAAGCGGCAAGCGGATCTCATCGGGCCGCAAGTGAATCCGTTCGACGTCGCGATGCGCCGTCCGATGCACGGCCTCACGCGCGCGATGACGACGGAACCGATCGCCTGATACGCAGGCTCACATGGCGCTCACAGCGGCGCTTGCCGACGTCTTTGCGAGCGGCTGCGCGAGACCTGCTTGCGTCATCAGCGACACGGCGGCGGGATCGGGCATGCCGTTGGTATCGATGGCGCCTGCTTTCGCGAGCGCGTCGAGATCGCTGTCGACACCTGGCTGCCCGACCGTGAAGGGCGTCGTCAGGAACGCGGGCACGGCGAGCGTCACCGCATAGTGTTGTTGCAGATTCGCGACCACAGCCGATTGCGCCGCGAGCACATTGCTCTGGTTCGACAGCGCCTGCTGGAACTGCGCGTTAGTCGCGAAGCTCGCGATCAGATTGGCCTCGCTCGTGCCGAGTTGCGCAGCGAGATAGACGATCATCAGCTCCGTCTCGGGCGTCGTATTGAAGGTGCCGCCCGCGAACGCGAGCGAATGCAACGTCATGCCGCCCGCCGTCACGGTCATCATGCACGGAAGCGTCGCACCGAACGCGAGGCTGTAGCGGCCGCCGCCGTCCGATAGCGCGGCGCCCGCGCCTTGCGCGCAGGTCACGTTGACGTTCGCGCTGGCGAGCGCCTTGCCCGTCGCCGCCGTGCCCGCCAGCGCGAGATTCGAAGTCGGACCCGAGCCGACACAGCCGTTGAAACCGATGCACACGCTGCCGCCACACGCGGCGAGCGTCGCGAGCGATGCGGCACATAAGGCTTGCAACGTCGGGCGAACGAAGCGGGCTATGCGAAGTGTCATGGCCGTCTGCCGTCGAAGGAAAGGGCGCGTGATTTCATTCTAGCGCGCCCTTTCCAATCAACGTGACGTCAGCGTGTGGTTCAGATCACGTTGATCGCGACATCGATATTGCCGCGCGTCGCCTTCGAATACGGGCACAGTTCGTCCGCGGCATGCACGACTGCTTCGGCCACGTCGCGCGGCACGCCGGGCATGTTCACGTCGATCCGCGCGCCGAGGAAATACGCGTTGCCCGTCATGCCCAGATCGATCGCGATGTCCAGCGCGAGATCGGACGGCAACGCCACCTTTTTCTCTTTGGCTGCGAGGCCGATTGCGGTGATCAGACACGCCGACCACGCGCCCGCAAACAGTTGCTCCGCCGTCGGATGTGGCTGCGCGGATTCGAAAACATGCTCCGGATGCGCGTCGTTGCCCGGCGCGGATAGCAGCAGATCGAGGCTGCCTTCGTGGCCGCGTTTCGCGCCGGCGTGCTGGCTTGCGGTCGTATGCGTCTTGCCGGTGAAAAGAACTTTTTCAATTTTGGTCATCGTGAACTCCTGATCGAAAGTGATGAGCGGTATTTGTTTGCCATGCGATTCAATCGCATGCGACGCATATTGATCGAAACCACCGACCACGTCAATCGCATACGATTTAATCGCGCGAACACTTTCGATAGGAAAATGCCGGAGTGCGCGCGTCGATGACGCCGCGCGCCTCGTTCACTGCGCCACGCTACTGACCACGATCCATCAGCCGCCCGACGAATTTCCAGCCGTGCTCGCGGCTCCAGAAGTAAGTGAAGCCCGTCGGCCCGTCGATGAATACGGTCATCGGTTTGCGCGTCGATTCGTCGAGTGCAGAATCGACATCGGATTGCGGGACGCTCACGGCGGCCCGCGCGACGGTCACAGTCGAGTCGGCTTTCCAGCCGTCGTCAGGCACGTACGTCAGCCGCACTGCGCCGCCCGCGGGCGACTGGATCATCAGCGTCAACGGGTTGCGTGCGGACGATGCCGCCATTGCGACGGCGGGGGCGACTTCCGTGCTTCCCGCGGCGAACACTGTCGAAGCGGATGCCGACAGCGCTGCAATCACACTCCAGCGCAGGACGATCGACGCCCTGCCCGTATCGGTACATTTCATGTTGCCCTCCATCTGCGCAATCGAACTATGGCTAGCGCGGAACGTCCGGGCATCGAGTGAAGCTGACGACCGACATCAACGACGTGTGTTGCTCAGTGCAGATTCCAGCGCCATCGAGTGATAAACGGGCACGGCGCAGCGATATGAAAGGGAATGGGGTAAACCCGTTCACACGAATCACGCGGTACGTGCCAACGTTCTGATGCGCCACGCCGATTGGCCCGGCAAATGCAATTCGACGCTGCAAAACAGGGCGATTCATCATCAGGTTCGAACGATGCGACCATGTCTGCCGACTCGCGGCAACTCGATTACCCTCATTAGCGTGTTACTGAAGTTTGCGCTGAGCGTCCGCATCGACATGGATATTCAGCAGGTGCTTCACCCGGAGGACCGCCCGCGATGAGCAACGAGTCAACGCCGTCAGATAAATTGCCCGCTAGCCAACCGGCCACAGGAGCGAACCCGCTCGACGCCGACGCGCTGCTCGAAGACCCGAGCGTGCGCGATCATCCGCGGCATCAGCAGATGTTCCCCGTACTCACGGACGCCGAGATCGAGCGGATACGGCGCTTCGGCGCGCGATCGCGCTACACGACAGGCGCGCTGCTTTATCGCGCGGGAAGCCTGTGTCCGGGCGTGTTCGTGCTGCTGTCGGGCAAGGTGCGGATCATCGGCCGCGACGGACTCGGTCACGAGCGGATCATTTACACGTACACGCAGCACGGCGAATTCACGTCGGACGTGACGCAACTTTCGAACAAGCCGGCCGTCGTCGATGCGCACGTGATCGAAGACGTCGAAGCGATCCTGCTGCGGCCCGACGAACTCAGCGCGATGATGATCAGCGAAGCCGATCTCGGCGAGAAGATCATGCGCGCGCTGATTCTGCGGCGCGTTCTCGTCATCGAGCGCGGGCATGGTGTCGTGCTCGTCGGCCCGTCGAACAACGGGCGGCTGCGCGCGCTGGAAAACTTCCTGCGCCGCAACGTGTTCCCGAGCATGACGCTCGACGCGGACAAGGACGCTGAAGCGATCGCGCTGCTCGAACGCCTGACGCCGCAACCCGACGACTTCCCGCTCGTCGTCTGTCCGGACGGCACGGTACTGCGCAATCCCGACGAAGGGCAACTCGCGTCCTGTCTCGGGCTGATTCCCGAATTCGATCCGTCGCACGTTTATGACGTCGCGATTGTCGGCGCCGGTCCAGCAGGACTCGCAACCGCCGTGTATGCGGCCTCGGAAGGGTTGTCCGTCGCGGCGCTCGATTGCCGTGCGCCCGGCGGCCAGGCAGGCACCAGCTCGCGCATCGAAAACTATCTGGGATTTCCAACCGGCATCACAGGTCATGCGCTCGCGGGCCGCGCGTTCGTGCAGGCGCAGAAGTTCGGCGCGCACATCGGCATTCCGTGCGAAGTCCGCGCGCTGTATTGCGACAAGCTGCCGCCCGTCGTCGAACTCACGGACGACCGGCGCATCACCGCGCGCACAGTCGTGATCGCGACGGGCGCGGAATACCGGCGGCCCGATGTCGACGGACTGGAGCGTTTCGAAGGCTCGGGCGTGTATTACTGGGCGACGCCCATCGAGGCGCGTCTGTGCCGCAAGGAACCCGTGCTGCTGATCGGCGGCGGCAATTCGGCGGGACAGGCGGTCGTTTTTCTCGCGTCGCACGCCGAGCACGTGCATATGTTCATACGCGGCGCGAGCCTCGAACACAGCATGTCGCACTATCTGATCGAGCGGATTCTGGCGCTGCCGAACGTGACGCTGCATACGCGCATCGAACTGACCGCGCTCGAAGGCGATGCGCGGCTGGAGCGCGTGCATTATCGCGGCGCAGGCGGGATCGAAGGCAGCATGACGACGCATCATCTGTTCGTCTTCATCGGCGCGGAGCCGAACACGGACTGGCTCTCGACCTGCGGCGTATCCGTCGACGACAAGGGTTTCGTACTGACGGGCGCGGACATTCCGGGCTCAGGGCTACAGTCGATGTCGCTGCAGACCAGCGTGCCCGGCGTGTTCGCGATCGGCGACGTGCGCTCGGGGTCGACCAAGCGCGTCGCGTCGGCGGTGGGCGAAGGCGCGGCCGTGGTCGCGCAGATTCATCGTCTGCTGGCTGACGCGCGCGCGGCGTGCTAGCCCGCGCGTTCTATTTCAGCAAGCCGAACACGGCGACGCCGTTCGTCGTGCCGACATACACGTGTCCGTGCGCGATCATCGGCGTGATGTATTTGTTGCCTGCGCCGAAGTTGTCGCGCGATCCCGACTGATTGCTGTTGTACAGCTCCTGCGACAGATCGGCCGCGTTAAAGGCATGCAGCACGGCCGTCGCGCCGTTTTCCGCCGCCCACACTATCGCGTTCGCCGACCCGTTCGCCGATATGCTCGGCGTCGTGCCCGGATAGGCGAATTTGCCCGCGCTCTGCGACGCGGGCGTCGTGGCGAGGCGCGCGCCGCTGATCGGAAACGCCTTGAGGTTGTCGCCGACCGAGCCGTAGTACACGGTGTTGTTGAAAAATGCCGCCGTGGTGAACACGCCGCCGATCAGCTGGCCGTCGATCTCCTGCCAGATCGCGTTGTTCGCGCTGTTGAATTTGCCCATATTGTCGCGATCGACGACATAGATCTTCGAATCCTTGCCCGAGCCGAGCGCGAGATGGCGCGTCACGCCGCTTCCGTCGACAAGATCGGGCAACACCATCGCGCCGCCCGAACCCAGGTCGGCGTCGCGCGCGGATTGGGAAACCGTGTCGAAGGTGGCGAAATAGTCGGCGACGGAGAGATTCCCCGATGTGCCGAGCTTGATGAACGCATTGCCGAAATTACCACTCGATGGAAAGCCTTGCGCGGTCAACGTGGTGTCGAACGTGCCGTTTGCATCGAGCAGATAGAGCGACGTGCCGTCCGACGCCAGGCCTCCGCCGCCCATCCAGACCGAGCCGCCCGTGCCGTTCGGCGTCAGGTTCAGCGCGCTCGTCTGCGCGAGCGAGTCGGCGTTGTAGGACATCACCCAGCCGCCGTAGACACCCTGATCGCAGTGCGACGTCCACGCCAGGTAGACGTTGCCGTTCACCAGCGCCAGCGCCTGCCGCTCCGCGTATTGCTGCGGATCGAATGCCGTGACGCCGTTGCTGCTGTTCGCGCCGCTGCCCGGATAGGTGCCCCTGACGTCTACAGGTCCGCCGAACAGTTCGGCCCCCGTCGCGAGATCGACCGCATGCAGACGCTGATGGATCGTGCCGTTCGCTTCCTTGCTCATCGCGACCGCGTACATGACGCCGTTCGAGCCGCGGCTCCGGTCGATCACGGGCGTCGCCGTAATGCCGATCTCGGGAGAAATCTGCCCGCAGTTGCGCGGGTCGCTCGTCGTTTCACCCGAGCCGAGCAGCGAGCGCTGCCAGAGTTGCGCATTGCTGTCGGCGTCGAATGCGTAGACGCTCGCGTGCTCGGTCACGACATAGACGACGTTGTGCGCCGCACCGTTAACCGACACGTTGCTGACGAAAAGCGGCTGCGCATCGACTTTGCCGTCGACGGAAAGGAAGCCTGTCTTGCCGAAAGACGCGGCGTTGACGTTGGCGAGCGTAAGCGAGGTTTCCGCCAGGTACTGCCCCGTGCGGCCCAGATCGTTGTGAAAGGTCAACACGTCCGCCGACATCGCGGAGGCACCACCCGAACTGCCTGAACCGCCCGAGCCACCCGAGCCGCTGCTGCCGCTCGTGCTGCTACTGCTGGAAGAAGAACCTCCACCGCTGCAGGACACGCAGATCGCCGCGACGAGGCACAGGATGGCGATGTGACGGGAGTTGCCCGGAGTGGCATGCAAGCGGCGCGAGCGGTTCATGGACGTCTCCCAGGCGGTCGAGCGACCGCGAAGATAATCGGCCTCGCATTGGCGGAAACGCGCGCACGCGGATTTCCGGCATCACCAGTGAGCAATTCGCGTACCGCGAAAAAAGCCGATTCATGCGACGGAATCCGCCGCACGGCGCGTTTAATTCACACGACCGTTTCGGGGATCTTCGACATGTTTTCAAAACCGGCAAGCCAACTGGCATTCGCGGCGCTATGGATCGCACTGGCGGCAACCCACGCAGCGCAGGCCGCCGCGGACGCGAGCGCATCGCGGCAAAACGCGCCCGTCGCGCCCGTCGCGCATGTCGCCGATCAGCGCCTGTCCGTGCGCGCAGACGGCGGCGGCACGTTGCCACTCTATGCCGATCGCAACATCGACGCGGCAGCGCGGGACGTGACTCACGTCTTCATTATTGTTCACGGCACGCTGCGCAATGCAGACAATTATTTTGACGTTGGCGGACAAATGCTCGCGGCATCCGGGGCAAGCGCAAAGGAAAACATGATCGTCGCGCCGCAGTTTCCGACGACGCGCGATCTACGCACGTTTGCGATACGCGACAACACACTCGCGTGGTCGGAAGGCGGCTGGAAAGCAGGCGCGCCCGCGCGCCGGCCGTCGCCCGTCAGTTCGTTCGCGGCGCTCGACGCACTGCTCGAACATTTCGACGACAGGCGGCTTTATCCGGCGTTGTCGATGGTGACGGTGATCGGGCACTCGGCGGGTGCGCAGGTCGTGCAGCGTTATGCCGTCGCGGGCCGCGCTGAAGCAACGTTGACGCGCGATGGGATTCGCGTGCGCTATGTCGTCGCGAATCCATCGAGCTATCTGTACTTCGACGATCAGCGTCCCGTTGCGTCGGGCGCTTTCACGACTGTCGATACGCAGGCGTGCCCGCGTGCGCTCGAATGGAAATACGGCATGGCCGATGCGCCCGCTTACGTGGCCACGCAAGACAGCACATCGCTTGCGACGCGATACGCAACGCGCGATGTCGTCTATCTGCTCGGAACGGATGACGTCGATCCGCACACGCACTTCATCGATCGATCCTGCGCGGCGATGGCACAAGGTCCGTATCGACTCGCACGCGGACTCGCATACTTCGATTATCTGAAGCAGCGTTATCCAGCAGGACTGAATCAGCGCGTCGTCGAAGTTCCCGGCGTCGGACATGACGCCCGGCGCATGCTCACATCGGAGTGCAGCGTGGCCGCGCTGTTCGATCGTACGATGCCTTCGGCGTGTCCGACGCGTTCGTCGGATTGAGTCGCAGTCATTCGACCGTTTCCATCGCGTCGATCGTCGTCAGGCAATGCAGATCGAGCGCGCGCGTATGCTCCGTCATGTAATCGACGAACACGCGGATTCGCGCGGGCAGATGCTTGCGGCTCAGATAGCAGATGTAGTGGCCGCTGTCGTCGGGAGCATATTGCGTGAGACAACTCACGAGCCGCCCTTCGGCCAGCAGATCGCACACCTGGTAGCCGGGCAACTGCGCGATGCCTTGTCCATCGAGCACCGATTGCAGAATCAGATCGGAGTCGTTGAACGTATGCGGCGCGTGCGGAGTGCGTCGCATCGGCAGTCCATCGACCTTGAACTCCCACTCTCTCACGCGCCCCGATGCCGCACGGAAATTGATGCAGCAATGGTTAGCGAGTTCGTCGACGTGACGCGGCAAGCCATGCGCCTGAACGTACGACGGCGCGGCGCATACGATCATCTGCATCGGTATCAGCTGACGCGCGACGATCTCGCTGTCCTCCATGCGCCCGTCGCGAAACGATACGTCGATGCGGTCGGTGGTGAAGTCGGCGGGACGGTCGTTGAGCAGCAGTTCCAGCGAGATGTCCGGATACTGCGCATGAAAACCGCGCAGCAGCGGCGCGACGATCTTGCGCCCGAAGCCCGGCGTCGAGTAGATGCGCAGCCGTCCGCGTGGCGGACCGTTGCGCAACTCGCGCATTTCTTCGAGTGCCTGGACGATGCGCTCGACGCCCGCCTGACAGTTCTCGAAGAACAGTTCGCCCTCGCGTGTCAGCGACGTGCTGCGGGTCGTGCGCAGAAAGAGGCGCGTATCGAGCTGCGCCTCCAGCTTCTGCACGTTCCGGCTGACGGACGAGCGCCCGATGCCGAGGCGATCGCCCGCTCTGGCGAAGCTGCCCTCGTTGGCAACGGCAAGAAAGGAAACGACGCCGGCGAAACTCGTTGCGAAGGTGCTTGCAATCGGATCGTCGGCGCCCGTAACGGAGCGGCGCGGTGCGTAGTCTGACATGGAAGCGCAAAGAGTGGAGTCCTTACCTGACTAGACGTTTGAGCGCTTCCGTTTGTGACGTGGGTTCACGAGTTTTTTGTGCGAACCTCGTGAAAACCTCTGCGGGCTTACTTCTCGGGCACGAGAACGGGCGCGCCCTTGTCCTTCAGCAGCAGCACGAGAAACTTCGCCGGCTTCGTCTTGCTTGCGTTGCGGCCGACCGTATGAACATCGTTCGGACCTTCGTAGAAGGACTGTCCCGGCTTCAGCGTGACTTCCTTGCCGCCCTTCACCTGCATCACGATCGTGCCTTCCAGCACATAGATAAAGCCGTGCGCATGGTGCCGATGCACCGGGTCCGCCGCGCCGGGCGGATATTCGACGACGATCATCAGCGCTTCCTTGCCGGGATAGTCGTCGAGCGGCTGCGTCATGACGGGCGTGACGATCGCCTCGGGGGCCGCGGCGCGGGCCTGGCCCATCAAGGCGCTCGTCGCAAGGAGCAGGACTGCGGCAATACTCTTCGAGCGAAACATGATGCGCTCCTCACAAATGCGCGGCCCATACGCGGAGGTACAGGCCGAGGTTTCAGAAGAACGGCGTCCCGACTCAGGCGAGGTTCGCCTTGTCGAGGCCGAATGCCTTGTCGGACGAACCGGGCACCATCTTGAACGCGACGTTCGCGCGGTTCCAGCCGTTGATGGCCATCACTTCGAACGTGAGGTCCGACAATTCCTTCTCGGAGAACTGGCCGCGCACGCGCTCATAGATTTCGTCGGGCACGCCATGCTCGGGCAGCTTCGTCAGCACTTCCGTCCATGCGAGCGCGGCGCGTTCACGCGGCGAGAACAGCGTCGACTCGCGCCAGATTGCCACATGATGCAGGCGCAATTCACGCTCGCCGTGAATGCGCGCTTCTTTCGCGTGCATGTCGAGGCAGAAGCCGCAGCCGTTCATTTGCGAGGCGCGGATGTTGACGAGATCGCGGATCGATTCTTCGATTGCGCAGTCCTTCAGCGTATTGCTGAACTCCATAAACTTCTTGCACAACTCCGGCGATTGCTGAAAGTAGTTGATACGCTGCGTCATGATTTCTCCTGGCGACGATGACTGTTTCATCCGTATCGGCGGATGCCGTTCGCGGCGATGTGCCGCACGGAAATCATGGTAGGGTCGCGAGGCGCATGGCGGTAGACATGCAGACGGGCTCACGGTGTTGCACGTCGGGCACCAATCCCGTGAGCCGCGTATCGACGCTCAGAATGTGCCGTGCACGGCGGCGATACGCATCAGCTTGTCGGGATTGCGCTGCACGTGGATCTTGACGATACGCTCGCCGTCCGTCTCGAACGTTTGTGCGGATTCGAGCTGGCCTTCGATAAACCGCAGAAACGCCGGCCGACCGTTGAGCGTCACGAGCTTGACATGAACGCGGCCCGGATAGCGGCGCAAGGCCGCATAGAAAAGCTGCGCGATGCGCCGGCCGCCCACCATCGGTTTCGGGAAGCTCGTCACCTTGCCGCCGCCATCGCCGATCAGGATCGCGTCTTCGGCGAGGAAGGCGTTGATCGCGTGGAAGTCCGCGCGTTCCAATGCCTGCGCAAAGCTCTGCAACAACTGGCGATGCGTCTCGCGCGGCACCGCGTAGCGCGGCCGTTCGTCGCGCAGCTGTGCCTTTGCGCGGCTCACCAGCTGACGACAGGCGGCTTCCGTCTTGCCGATCGCGTTGGCGACTTCGTCGTAGTCCGCGTCGAAGACTTCGCGCAGCAGGAAGGCTGCGCGGGCTTCCGGCGTGAGGCGTTCGAGCAGCATCAGGAACGCAACGGAGACATCGTCCGCGCGCTCCGTCATTTCCTCGGGCGTCGCGGGCGAATCCGTCATTTCAGGCTCGGGCAGCCAGATACCCGTGTAGTGTTCGCGCTGGATTTTCGCGGCCCGCAAGCGGTCGATGGACATGCGCGTCGTCACCGATACGAGCCACGCTTCCGCGTTGTCGATGCCCGCGCGCTCGGCGGAATGCCAGCGAAGCCAGACGTCCTGGACGATGTCTTCGGCTTCGGCGACTGATCCGAGCATCCGGTATGCGATCTTTTGCAAGCGCGGGCGAAGCTGATTGAATTCGAGAGCGTCGGCTTCCATGAGATGTTTTCCTCGGCCTTTCCCATTCGACGAAGAAGGTGAAGGCGTGACCAGGCGAAGGTGGTAAAGCTGAAGTGTGCCACGGATGCAGAAACCGGGACTGCGTAGGGGACGTGAACACACAGCTTGTATGAGGAAAACGCGAGCCATATCGCCGATCGCGTCGTGGCGCTTTTCTTGGGCTCCAGATTCTTCCGCGGCGTTTAAGATCTTTTACTTCAGCGCGGATATTTGTTTAGGTTTTCTAACTAATAGAGCCGGGATGTTGAACGGGCTTTTGGGCGCCAACTCGCAACTTGCCGTGCGAGTTGGCATCAGGCACCTGTTCTGAAGGCACGCGCGAGACGCGTGCCTCGCAAGCCATACGTCAGAACGCGTGGCGCATACCCACAGTCACGGCCACTTGCGAATCCGTCGACGACGGCGACAGCGTATTGATCATCGCGTGCGACAGCACCGAATCTGCCGGTGCGCCATGCACGTTCTGATACACGCCTTCGAGGTAGAAGTCGGTGCGCTTGCTGACGGCGTAATCCGTTTGCAGCATCGCCGTGTTCCAGCCGGGCGCCGAGCCGTTATACGCGCCATGCGTGTACGTGTACGCACCCGACACGCTCAATGCAGGCGTAAGCGCGTACTTTGCGTTCACCTCGTAGTTGTCGAGACGCAGCGAACCGGCCAGCGTTCCCGCCGACGAATCGTTCGAGCCGAGATAGGTGCCCGTGCCGAACGAGAACACGCCCGACGCGTTGTCGATCTGCGTGTGGCTCCACACCAGGCCGACAGTTGCCGGGCCGAACGTGTAGTTGCCGCCAAGCGACCAGATGCGCTGACGTTCCGCGATGAAGTTCGCGCTCGCATCGGACGATGTGATCGCGCCCGTGCTGTTGCCCGCGTTATTGAATTGCAGGTAGCCCGCTGCAAGGTTCAGCGGACCCATTGCATACGACAGCCCAAAGCCATACGAGCGATTGTTCGCGAAGTCGCCCGCCTTGTTGCTGAAGCCGTACATCGTCGCGAACGTCACGCCGTGATACGTCGGGCTCGTGTACTTCACGGTGTTGTTGACGACGACGGAATTCGCCGCGAGATTGTCGTTCTCGAACGGATGCGCGGCCATGCTGCCGCCCCACGTGTTGAACTCTGCCGTCAGCGGACCGACGAGGTCGTTCATCACGTCGAACTGGCGGCCGAACGTCAACGTGCCATACGGATCGCTTTGAAGACCGACCCACGCCTGCGAACCGAACGCATCGCCGGAGAATGCCTGCGCGCCGTTGTTCAACAGAAAGCCCTGCTCGATCTTGAAGACGGCATGCAGTCCGCCGCCGAGATCTTCCGATCCCTTGAGACCGAACACCGTGTTCTGCGTCGAGCTGCTCACCATCTGCCAGTTGCTGTGACCCAGCTGGTTGTTGGTGTACACGAGACCGGTGTCGAGCAGACCGTAAAGCGTCACGCTGCTTTGCGCATGCGCCGATACGGTAAAAGCTCCGAGGAGTGCGAGGGCGAGTGAGGATTTCTTCATGTTTGTCTGGCTCCGTGATGGTGCTGCCGAGAGTCGATCGGCATATCCGCATTTCGCGGCGCGCGATCATAAAGAACAGGCGCTGGTTTGGCAACCAGAAACACGCCGGACTCAAAGCAGCGTCTTCATCATAGGCGCGACAAAAATATCGGGCGCCGACGTGCGCAGCGGAAAATAAATGCGCATCGACGCCCCACGCTTACGCGTTCAGTTGCGTGGCGCGCTCGCGTGATGTCGTCTGCGGCGGCCATCGGCGGCGCGTTCCAGCAGCAGACGGTCCATCGCCGACAGCAGTTCGGAAGGATCGAGCGGCTTGCGCAGAAAGCCGTCGTAATAGACGAATGCGGGCGGACTCGGCTCGCCCGACACGAGAATGAATACGATTTCCGCGAGACTCTGTTCGTTGCGCACGTGATAGCACAGCACGCTGCCCGACATCACGGGCATGCGCCAGTCGGCGACGACGATATCCACGTCGCGCTCGCGAAGCAGGTCGAGGGCCGCGCGTCCGTCCACTGCCGAGCAGGTGTCGTAGCCATGCGCCTCGCACACGCCTTGCCACGCATCCAGCGTTTCAACGTCATCGTCTACAAGCAGCACTGTCGGCATATCTGGCCTCGCTCATGACCATTCGATGCACCACGCCCGCGTCCGCTTCGTGACGTTCGAGCGCCCCCTCAACCATTGCCGTCCAATCAAATCGAAAGACCGACGCCGCGTTCCATGCTGAACCCGAAGCGTCGGCCTTCTTTCAACCGCCTTTGCGCTGCGCGCCGGTCCCGTTCGTTTATACCGGGGACGGATTGCGCTCCGCAAAACCTTCCTGATGCCAGTACGGATAAACGGGCCGCACCTTGCTCGCTTCATCGAGTTTCGCGACCTGCTCCGGCGTAAGGTTCCAGCCGACCGCGCCGAGGTTCTGACGCAATTGCTCCTCGTTGCGCGCGCCGATCAGCACCGTCGATACGGTCGGCCGTTGCAGCAGCCAGTTCAACGCGATCTGCGGAATCGTCTTGCCGGTTTCTTCCGCGATCGCATCCAGTGCATCGACGACGCGATACAGATAGTCGTCGGGAACGGGCGGCCCCATGTCGGCCGTCTTGTGCAGACGGCTCTGCTCCGGCAGCGGCTGCCCGCGACGGATCTTGCCCGTCAGGCGGCCCCAACCCAGCGGACTCCAAACGACAGCCCCTACTCCTTGGTCGATGCCGAGCGGCATCAGTTCCCATTCGTAGTCGCGACCGATCAGCGAGTAGTAAGTCTGGTTGGCGACGTAACGCGGATAACCGTAACGCTCCGCGACATCGAGCGATTTCTGCAAATGCCAGCCCGAGAAATTCGACACGCCCGTATAGCGGATCTTGCCCGCGCGAACGAGATCGTTCAGCGTCGATAGCGTCTCTTCGACAGGCGTTTTCGCATCGAAGCCATGCAACTGAAAGAGATCGATGTAGTCGGTTTGCAAGCGCTTGAGCGCGGCATCGACGGCCTTGATCAAATGGAATCGCGACGAGCCCACGCTATTGGGATCGTTTTCATCGAAACGAAAGGTGGCTTTGGTCGAGATGAGCGTTTTGTCGCGACGGCCTTTGAGCGCTTCGCCGAGAACGGATTCCGATGCGCCACTCGAATAGATGTCGGCGCTGTCGAACATCGTGACGCCGGCATCGAGACAGATATCGACGAGCTTGCGCGCTTCGGCGACGTCCGATCCGCCCCACGCCTGAAAGAATTCGCCTTTGCCGCCGAACGTTCCCGTGCCGAAGCTGAGTACGGGCACCTTGAATCCTGACGCGCCCAAATGACGATATTCCATGTTGGCCTCATTGATGAATCGGTTGAATGATGCAGACAGCGCGCACGCTGCCATGCGAGCGAGAAGAACGTCAGGTCGATAGACTACTCCATCGGCTCGCGCCGTGCTGGCGTGCGCGCGGGCGTCAATGCAACTGAAAGTAGCAATGCTCGAGCCGGCTCGAATATCCAGAATGAATAGCGAAAAGAACGCGCTAGACAGCATGTAAAAAGCACGCGGGGCGCGCTGGTTAATGCGCGCCCCGCCTTGTTTTCCTGCCTGAGCTTTAGCCGTTGACGGCCTCGCATCCGGCTTGCACTGTCTTGCCTTTGCGGCGCAGTTCTTCCGTCGTTTCGCCACCGCCGTCAGGCAGCCATCCCGGCGGCTGGATCACGTGATTGATCGCGATCCACACACTCTTCGCCGTGAACACATCGCGGATCAGCGTGGCCCAGTGCTCGAACTCGACGACGAACGGATTGCGCGAGGTGGTCGGCGTAACGAGACCGTAGCGGCAAGGTTCGTCGGCGCGTTCTTCGATGTAGGTACCGAACAGGCGGTCGAAGATGATCAGCACGCCGCCGTAGTTCGCATCGAGATAATCGACATTCGATGCATGGTGCACACGATGTGCGGACGGCGTGTTGAACACATATTCGAGCCAGCCGAGCTTCGGCACCCACGTCGTGTGCAGCCAGAACTGGTACAGCAGGTTGATGTAGAGCGTCGTCATCACGACTTCAGGACGCACGCCGAGGAACACGAGCGGCGCAAAGAACATCGCCGAGCCGGTCAGCTTGCCTGTGACGCCGAGACGATACGCGGTGGACAGCGTCAACTGGTTCGGCGAGTGATGCACGGCGTGTGTGGCCCAGAAGAACCGCACGCGGTGCGATACGCGGTGATACCAGTAGTAGCAGAACTCCTGTCCGATGAAGAGCGCCAGCACCATCAGCGCGCTGTTGATCTGCACGGTGAACAGGCGATGGTCCCATGCGAGCGAGAAGACGGGTGTCGCGAGCGAGAGCGGCAAGAATGCCATCAGCCGGCGTGCAGCGAGATCGAAGAGTGAAATCCAGACTTCGTACCACGCGAACGGTGCAGACGAGTTGCGGTTTTTCCGGCTGAGCACGGCTGCTTCGATCAGCGACGCAACGACGACGAAGGCAGTTCCGAAGAGAACGATTTTTCCGAGGTTTTCCATGACGATGCCATAACGGTTTGTGGCGGGAGGTATCGTCTGCGGTGGGTTTGGATCAGTGCATCGCATCCGATGTGTGCACTGTAGAGATGACAGCCGGCACAGGCTATGCAGAAGTTATTTCACCCTATGTCACGGCGCGCAGCGCCTTTCTGGGCTTGGCTTTGAGGCGGATTGGCGGCGTACGGAAAATTCGCCGCGAAGGGGAAAATATTGCACGCGGGGCTGCGTTGCGAACGGTCGTGCAGTCGCGTCAGGCTCGTCAGCCCGGCATCGTCGCGCGGACGGTGTATTCGCCTTCCGGCACTTCGAGGCCGAACCGTTCCAGCGACGTGTAGAAATCGGCGGGCAGCGGTTCGACGGGATAGCCGCGCTTCTCCCACGCATCGAGCCCGCCCTTCAGCGCGCGCGCGTGATGAATGCCCTTGCGATGCAGTTGCCCGATGATGCGCTTGGCCGTCGCTTCGCTCGGACACACGCAATACACGACGATGGGATGCGCGAGCAGCGTGGCGTCGAGTTTCTCGGGCGAGTCGAGATCGAGCGGATAGGCGCCTGCAATCCGAAAGGACTCTTGTTCGCGGACACTGCGCGGCCGTGCATCGAAGATCAGCGGCGGCGCGTCGGAGCGCATCATCGTGTCGAGTTGATCGGGGCTGATGCGCATTTTCGCGAGCCAGCGCCGGAACTGCGTGCGCCGCACCCAGCGATACAACAGCACGGTCACGCAGATCGCGGCGAACGCGTCGAAAATCGTGCCGCCGTTGTGCCGGACGAGCAGCATCGCCTGCACGATCTGGTCGTGCAGCGCCGCGCCGCCGATCAGGTACACGCCCGTCCACAACGAAGCGCCGACGGCATCCCACAGCAGGAAGACGGCGGGCGCGATGGCTGTCGTACCGAGCAATGGCGCGGAGATCAGACCGAGGCCGGGCAGGAATTTGGCGAGCGTGAGAATCGGCGCGCCGTGCCGTTCGAAGACACCGCGCGCCATGCGCAGCGTCGTATCGAGCGACAGCGAGAAGCGCACGAGCCCGTTGAGGAGCCGCCGCCCGCGCACGCGGCCGACGAAGAACCATAGCGAATCGGCGAGCAGCGTCGCGCAGACGGCCGCGCAGAAGACGGCGGCATACGAGACCTGGCCCATCGCCGCCATCGTGCCGGCGAGCATTAGCATCGGCGCGGCAGGTACGGGGACGCCGAGTTGCGTGACCAGCACGCTGAGGAAGACGGCCCAGGGGCCGAGTGAAGCGGGGATGGCGGTGGGGAAGTGCCACACAGCGGGGGATGTCCTATGTTTTCGCTTTCGCGGGTTTCCGTCTTTCTGTCTCGCGACGCGTGGGATTCTAGACGGGTTTTGTGTTATGGGTGTTTCTGGCGGGCAACCGTGTGCCCAGGTTTGTGCGGGTTTTTTGCTGCTTTCGGTGGCGTCCGCGGTTTCGTATCGGTGCTTCTTGCGTTGCCCCTGTGCGGGGCGGCACCTACTTTTCTTTGCAGCGGCAAAGAAAAGTAGGCAAAAGAAAGCCGCTTCAAACCTCCGGTGCCTGCCAGAATAACGCCACGGCACACGTTCTTTGAGCTGTCGCGCAGTGACGCGAACCTCCGTAGAAAGCCCGCAGTCAGGCGCGCGCGGCGCGAAAGATGACATCCACCTGGGGCACATTCCGTCGGCTTGTTTTTTTTGCGTTTGCCGTCAGTTTGATTGCGGCGGTATGTGTTCCAAACTGTGTCGGGTTTTCGCGCCGTGCGCGGTTGACTGCGGGCTTTCTACAGGGTGTGGAGGTCGCTGTGCGATAGCTCAACTTTGGCGTGCTAAAGCGCTATCCTGGCGGGCACCGGAGGTTCAAAAGCGGCTTTCTTTTGCCTACTTTTCTTTGCCGCTGCAAAGAAAAGTAGGTGCCGCCCCGCACAGGGGCAACGCATGAAGCACCGATACGAATTCGCGGATGCCACCGCAGCAAAAGCAAAAAGCAAAAACCGAAAAAGCAAAGACTGGCGACTGCGTCGCAGACAAAAAAAAGCGAAACCCTAAGAAAACCCACTATTGCAGATTCAACGACTCTGCGCCTACTCTTAACAACAGCAAAGCGGCGTCCACGAACGCCGCACCCCAATTCCGAGGCGCTACACACCCATGTCAGCGTACAAATTCAAGCTCCTGATCGTCGACGACGACGTCGCGACCGTGCGCATCATGAGCGATATGCTTTCTGATTACGGAGAACGGCGCTTTGCGCTGTCGGGTGAAATGGCGCTGCTCCTCGCGCGTCAATCGACTCCCGACCTCATCCTGCTCGACGCAAGCATGCCCGGCATGACCGGGTTCGACTTCTGCGAAATCCTCAAAGCCGACAGCGAACTCGCAAAGATCCCCGTGATCTTCGTCACCAGCCACGACGCGCCCGCACTCGAAATCGACGCCTTCCGCCTCGGTGCATCCGATTACGTCACGAAGCCTCTCAACGCCACACAATTGCGCGCGCGCGTCGAAACGCAGTTGCGAAAGCGTCTCAAGATACTCGATCAGTCGGAGAGCTTTCGCGCCGGTTCGTTCCTGCCGCCGACGCTCGGCGCGCTGCCCGACAACATCCTGATCATCGAAAGCGATCCTGTTCGCCTGAGCCGCCTGCAGGATCTGCTGCACGATCTCGGCCGCTGCGTGTCCGCGGCGACGGGCGCGCAAGGGCTCGAACGCGCGCTGCACAGCCTGCCGACCGTGATCCTCGTCGAAGCCGCGTTGCCCGACGCCAACGGCATGCAACTGTGCGCGGCGTTGAAGAAGGAACCGCGTCTCGAAGGCGTGCCCGTGCTGCTGATGACGGAAGGCGCCAACAGCGAGGCCACCGACTACGAACACGCGCTGCTCGATGGGCTCGCCGACAGCGTGCTGAACCACGCGTATCCGACCGTACTCAAGGCCCGCGTGAAGAACGCAATCGCGTCCGTGCACGCAGACCAGAAACGGATGGGCGCGATCCGCGAATACTGGCTCGCGGTCGAAAAAGCGGCGCGACGCGTCGAGCGGAAGGACGGCGAAGGCACCGTTCCCGAGTGAGCGTCGCCCGCTATCCGTTCGATCAGAACCCTGCCGCGAGACCGTCGCGTCGGCTGTCGCTCGCAGCGACGTAACCGCGATCCGGCTCGTTGCGGTCGAGCTTCCAGATGAACTGTCCCGAGCCGAAATCCATATACGGGTCGTAGACGGATTTGATCGTGTGGCCGCGGCGTTCGAGTTCCTGCGCCGTGCCGTGTTCGAGCGCGGCTTCGATGTCGATCGTGAAGTCGCGGTTGACCTTCCATCGCGGCGCGTCGCACGCGGCCTGCGGCTGCTGACCGTAGTCGAGCATGCGCACTACCGTCTGCAGATGCCCTTGCGGCTGCATGTCGCCGCCCATCACGCCGAAGCTCATCACCGCTTCCTGCCGGCCGTCCACCTGCTGCGTGAGGAACGCCGGGATGATCGTGTGGAAAGGACGCTTGCCGCCCTCGACGACGTTCGGCGACTTCGGATCCATCGAAAAGCCGCAGCCGCGGTTTTGCAGCGAGATGCCCATCTCCGGCACGACGCAGCCCGAGCCGAAGCCCATGTAGTTCGACTGGATGAAGCTGACCATCATGCCCCGCTCGTCGGCGGCCGACAGGTAGATCGTGCCGCCCGCCTTCGGCATGCCGAAGCCGAATTGCGTCGCGCGCTTCGGGTCGATCAGCTTCGCGCGCGATTTCAGGTACGCGTCGTCGAGCATCTGCTCCGGCGTCACTTCCATCGAGCGCGGATCGGCGACATAGCGATACACGTCCGCGAACGCGAGCTTCATTGCTTCGATCTGCAAGTGCTGCGAGTCGATCCCGTCGACCTTCATCGACGCCACGTCGAACTGTTCGAGAATGCCGAGCGCGATCAGCGCGGCAATGCCCTGCCCGTTCGGCGGAATCTCGTGCACCGTGTAGCCGCGATAATTCTTGCCGATCGGCTCGACCCACTCAGGCTGATAGTTGCGCAGATCGTCCAATGTCATCGCGCCGCCGCATTCGCGCGAGAACGCCGCGATCCGCTCGGCGATTTCGCCTTCGTAGTACGCGCGTGGACCTTTTTCCGCGAGCATGCGCAGCGTCTTCGCGTGACCCGGCATCCGGATCAGTTCGCTGACTTCGGGCGCGCGGCCGTGCGGCATGAACGCGTCGGCGAAACCCGGCTGGTTCTTCAGTTCGGGCACGGCCGCCGCCCATTTGCGCGCGACGACGCTCGCCACGGCGTGACCGCGTTCGGCGATTTCGATGGCCGGCTCCATCAGGTCCGCGAACGGCAGCGAGCCGAATTGCTTGTGCAACGCTTCCCAGCCCGCAATTGCGCCCGGCACAGTGACCGTGTCCCAGCCGCGCACGGGCTGGCTCGCGACGCCGTTGTTCTCGCCGTATTTGCGCTTGAAGTAGTCGACATTCCACGCAGCGGGCGCGACACCCGACGCATTCAACCCATGCAGCTTCTTGCCGTCCCACACGAGCGCGAACGCATCGCTGCCCAGTCCGTTCGACACCGGCTCGACGACGGTAATGGCGGCGGCCGCGGCGATGGCCGCATCGATTGCATTGCCGCCTTTCCACAGCATGCGCAGGCCGGCCTGCGCGGCGAGCGGCTGCGACGTCGACACGATGTTGCGCGCGAACACAGGCATGCGCACGGTCGGATACGGGTTCTGCCAGTTGAAGCTTGTCATGTTGTCACTCTGATGATCGACGATGCCTGTCAGGCACGGTCGGATGAAAAATCAGGACTCGCGCGGGTCCAGCGCATCGCGCAGACCGTCCCCGAGCAGGTTGAAGCCGAGCACGGCCAGGAAGATCGCGATGCCGGGAAAGATCGACATCCACGGCGCCTGGCTCACGAAGTCCTTCGCGGTATTGAGCATCGATCCCCACGACGGCGCGGGCGGCAATTGTCCGAGGCCGAGGAACGACAGGCTCGCTTCGGCGATGATCGCGCTCGCCACCGTGAGACTCGCCTGCACGATGATGGGCGGCAGCACGTTCGGCAGAATGTACCGCAGGATGATGCGCGCGTGATCGAGACCGATCGCCCGCGCGCCTTCCACATACTCTTCGGCCTTCACGCTGATCGCCTGTCCGCGCGTCAGGCGGATGAAGCGCGGCATCGCCGAAATGCCGATCGCCGCCATCGCGTTCGTCAGGCTCGGGCCGAGAAACGCACTCAACGCGATGGCGAGAATCAGGAACGGAATCGAAAGCAATGCGTCGGCGATACGCGAAATCACGCCGTCGACGAGCTTGCCGAAATAACCCGCGAGCAGGCCGAGCGGCACGCCGAGCACGACGGCAATGCCGACCGACACCACGCCCGCCAGCAGCGAGGCTCGCGCGCCATACAGCAGACGGCTCAGCACGTCGCGGCCGAGTTCGTCGGTGCCGAACCAGTGTGCCGCCGACGGCGCCTGGCGCACGGTCATGAAGCTCGCCTGCACGGGGTCGTACTGCGTGAGCCACGGCGCGAACACGGCCATCACGACGATCAGCGCGACGAGAAACGCGCCGAACACGGCCGCCTTGTTGCGCATGAAGCGCACGAGTCCGCGGCGCTTGCGGCGCGGCTGCACAGCGGCAGTCGAAGCTGATTGCGCGTCAATAGGAGTAGCCATCAACTGCGCCTCAGTCTCGGGTTGAGCAGGATATACAGCACATCCGCGCACAGATTCACGACGATGAACGCGAGCGCGGTCACGAGCACGACACCTTGCACGACGGGGTAATCGCGATTGAACACGGCATCGACGACGAGCTTGCCGAAGCCGGGAATCGTGAACACCTGCTCCGTCAGCACGGCGCCCGCGAGCAGTTCGCCGAACAGCAGCGCGAGCACGGTGACAATCGGAATCAGTGCATTGCGGAACGCATGCTTGACGACGACGGCACCACGCAGCAGCCCCTTCGCGCGCGCGGTGCGGATGTAGTCGGTGCGCAGGACGCCGAGCATCGCGCTGCGCGTGTGGCGCATCAGTTGCGCGCCGAGCGCCGCGCCCAGCACGAAGGCGGGCATCAGCATCGTCTTGATGCTGAGCCAGAAGTCCTCGCCCGGCGGCACGTAGCCCGACGACGGCAGCAGATGCCAGCGCACCGACACGATGAAAATCAGCATGATGCCAAGCCAGAAGTTCGGGATCGACATGCCCGACAACGCGAAGATGTTCGCTGCGTGATCGAGCGGCCCGCCGCGGCTCGCCGCCGAAATCACGCCTGCCGGAATGCCGATGCCGATTGCGAGGATCATCGCCATCACCGCGAGCTGGATCGTGACGGGCAGCTTCTGCGCGATCAGCGAGCGCACGGGCACGTCCGTGCGCAGCGACGAACCGAGATCGCCGTGCGCGACGTCGCGGACCCACAGCGCGTACTGCGTCGGCACGGGCTGATCGAGGTGATACTTCACGCGCAATGTTGCGATGACCTGCGCGTCCTGATCTTCGCCCGCCATCGCGAGCACGGGGTCGCCCGGCAGCAGCTTTTGCAGGCCGAAGATCAGCATCGACACCAGAATCAGCGTCGGCACGGCCACCAGCATGCGATTCGCGATGATCCGCAGCATGACGCTCAGCCCTTGATCGACACGCCGCGCAGGCGCACGAGTCCATCCGGCGACGGCGCGAAGCCCTGCACTTTCTTCGACATCACGAACGGCCAGGGCTGCGCGTAGAGATAGACGATCGACGGATCTTCCGCGACGATCTTCGTCGCCTGATCGTAGAGCGCCTTGCGGTCGGCTTCCGACTGTTTGACGCGCGCGTCGTTGAGCAGCTTGTCGACTTGCGGATTGCAGTACTTCGCGTAGTTCAGGTTGCCTTCGCACGTGTAGAACTGGTGCATGTTGCCGTCCGGATCGACGCGGCCCGACCAGCCCATGTACATCGCCTGGAAGTCGCCGTTGTGCGCGGCGTTCAGTGCGGCGGCGTAATCGGTCGGACGCAGTTTCAGCGTGATGCCCGCTTCGCTGACCATCGCCTGGATCATCTGCGTGATCTGGCTCGCGATCGTGTTGTTCGGATACGTGAACTCGATCGTCGGATTCGGCTGGCCCGCCGCCTTCAGCAACGCCTTCGCTTTCGCGATGTCGCGCTTGGGGAACGGCAGCGACTTGTCGTAGTACGGGCTCGATTGCGCGATGCCCTGATTCGCAGGCGGATAAATGCCCGCGCCGATCACCTGATCGATCGCCTGACGATCGATCGCGAGATCGAAGGCCTGACGCACACGCTTGTCCTTGAACGGACCGTTCGCCCCGCGCGGCCCGTTCGCGATGTTGAACGTGAAGTAGTAAGTGCCGAGGCCCGTCACCGACTTCAGCTGCAGATTCGAATCGCTCTTCACCGCATTCACATCGGAAGGCGCGACGCGTTCCATCATGTCGAGCGAGCCCGAGCGCAGGTTCGCGAGACGCACGGTGCTGTCGGGAATCGGCTGGAACACGACGCGCTGGATCGGATATTTGTCTGCGTCCCAGTAGCCCGCGAACTTCTCGAGCACGATGCGATCGTTCTGCACGCGCTGCACGAACTTGTACGGCCCCGAGCAAACGGGGTGCGACGCGACGCCGGCGGCATCGGCGAACGTTTTCGGCGCGAGCATCATGCCCGCGCGATCCGACAGCGTGGCGAGCAGCGCGGCGTTCGGCTCTTTCAGCACGATCGTCACCGTGTTGTCGTCGACGACATCGACGTGATCGACGGACGACAGTTCGCTCTTGCGGTTGCTCGTCGGCAGGCTGCGATAACGGTCGAGGTTCGCTTTCACGGCGGCCGCGTTGAACGGCTCGTCGTTCTGGAACTTCACGCCCTGGCGCAGCTTGAAAGTCATGCTCTTGCCGTCGGCGCTCGTGGTCCACGAGGTGGCGAGCATCGGCACGATTTTCAGGTCGGGCGTCACGTCGACGAGCGAATTGCACAGCGACGCGAATACGATCCGGTCGACGAACTGCACGCTGCGCGCGGGATCGAGCGTACCGATATCGTCCTGCAGGCCAATGCGGATGGTGCTCTGCGCCATCGCGGCGGAGGCGCTCAATGCGAGCGCGGCGGCAATCAACATTCTTCGCATGCGGGGTGTCCTTGTCGACGTTCGGGTTGTCATCGGAATTGCGTTATCGGTTCGCCATCGTTGCCGCCTGCTTCTCGCGATACAGCGCGAGGCGCTCGTTCAGCTTCGCGCTGACGCTCGCGACGAGCGGCGCGCCGCTGCCCGCGTTCTGCACGTCGCGCCAGAAATGACAGGCCACCTGGCGTCCGCCCGGCAGCACTTCGGCGAGCGGGCGTTCCTGCGAACAGCGCGGCTTCGCGTGCGGACAGCGCGTGTGAAAGCGGCAGCCGGGCGGCGGCGCGGTCGGGCTCGGCAGATCGCCTTGCAACGCGGGCTTCGTGCGACGCTCGTGCGGACTGCTGGCGGGAATCGCGCGCAACAGCGCCTGCGTGTACGGATGCAGCGGCGTATCGAAGAGTTCGTCGACGGGCGCGAGTTCGACGATTTCGCCGAGGTACATCACGGCGACGCGATCGCTCATGTGCCGGATCACGGCGAGATCGTGCGCGACCATCACGAGCGTGAGCCCGAGTTCCGCCTTCAGCGATTCGAGCAGATTGATCACCTGCGCCTGCACGGAGACATCGAGCGCGGACACGGGCTCGTCGCCGACGATCAGCTTCGGCTCGCCCGCCAGCGCCCGCGCGATACCGATGCGCTGCCGCTGCCCGCCCGAGAACTCGTGCGGATAGCGTTCTGAATACGCCGGTTGCAAGCCGACCTTCGTCAAGAGTTGCGCGACTCGCTCGCGGCGTTCCGAAGCATTGCGCGCAAGCCCATGAAACGCGACCGGCTCGCCGATGATCTGCCCGACCGTCATGCCCGGATTGAGCGACGCGAACGGATCCTGAAAGATGATCTGCATCTCGCGGCGCAGTCGGCGCAGCTTCGCGCCTTGCCAGTGCGTGATGTCTTCGCCCTGATAGATCACGCGGCCTTGCGTCGCGTCGATCAGGCGCAGCAGCAGACGGCCGAGCGTCGACTTGCCGCAGCCCGATTCGCCGACGATCGCAAAGGTTTCGCCCGTCTGCACGGCGAACGAGACGTCGTTGACGGCGTGCACGGTCGGCGTGCGCGCGAACATCTGGCGCTCGCCGCCGAAGCGCTTGGTCAGCGCGCTCGCTTCGAGGATGTTCGGCGTCATGTCGTCACCTTCTGCTGCGCGGGTTGCACGAGCTGTTCGACGGGCGCGAGCCAGCAGGCGACGCGATGCTCGCCGGACAGCGTGCGCTCGGGCGGCGCCGCGTCGATGCAGCGTTGTTCCGCGAACGGACAGCGCGGCGCGAAACGGCAGCCGCGCGGCATCTGTTCGGGCGACGGCACCGAGCCGCGGATCGTCGCGAGCGCGCCTTCGCGCTTGCCGACGGACGGAATTGCGCCCATCAGGCCGATCGTGTACGGATGCTGCGGATCGTCGAACAGATCGGCGACCGTGCCGTATTCGACGATCCTGCCCGCGTACATCACGGCGACGTGATCCGCGACTTCGGCGACCACGCCGAGGTCGTGCGTGATCAGCAGCATCGCCGTGCCCGTTTCCGCCTGCAGCGTGCGCACGAGCGACAGCACTTGCGCCTGGATGGTCACGTCGAGCGCGGTGGTGGGTTCGTCGGCGATCAGCAGACGCGGGCTGTTGGCGAGCGCCATCGCGATCATCACGCGCTGACGCATGCCGCCCGACAGCTGATGCGGGAACGCGTCGAGCCGCGTTTCGGGTGCGGGAATATGGACGAGGCGCAGCATCTTCAGCGCTTCGTCGCGCGCCTGCGCGCGGTTCACGCCGCGATGCCGCCGGATGCTCTCGCCAATCTGCTCGCCGATCGTGTAGGCGGGATTGAGCGAGGTCATCGGCTCCTGGAAGATCATCGACATGCGGTTGCCGCGAATGTCGGCGAGTTCGCGCTCGGACAGCGCGAACAGATCCACGCCTTCGAAGTGCGCCGTGCCCGCGACGCGCCGCGCGGGCGGACTCGCGAGCAGCCCCATCAGCGCCAGCGACGTGACGCTCTTGCCGCAACCCGACTCGCCGACCATGCACAGGGTCTCGCCCGCATGCACGGGAAACGAGACGTTGTCGACGACGTTGGGGACATCGGGCGAGTTCGAAAACTTCAGCGAGAAGCCTCGTACATCGAGAACCGGCCGGCGTTCAGCACCCGTCATGCCTGGTGACTCCGCATTGCTTTGCTCGTCCTTTCATATCGTCATCTGACGATCATAATGGCGCGCTTCGTACAAAAAATATTAAACTTTCTTTTCGACGCTTAAGTTTTTCTCATGAGTCAATCGTGAGTTCGACCGGAACCTGCCCATGCCGACGCTACGCATGTTGAAGACCTTCAAGGCCGTTGCCCACACGGGCTCGTTCTCGGCCGCCGCCGATAAAGTCGCGTTGACGCAGGCGGCCGTCAGCCTGCAGATGCGCGGACTCGAAGAAGCGCTGGGGCGTCAGCTGTTCGACCGCCGTGGACGGCAGATCACGCTGACGCAGCATGGCCATACGATCTGGCCGAAGGTCGAGCAGATTCTCGATCTGCTCGCCGAGCTGGAAGCGAAGCCGACGGACGCGATGGAGGGGCCGGTGACGATCGGCGCGGTGGTGTCGGTGATCGGCGCGTTGTCGCTGGCCGTGGCGCGGCTCAAGGCGACGCATCCGCGGCTCGACGTGCGGCTGCTGTCGGCGCGCTCCGACGAACTGGCGAACATGGTGGAAGCGGGCGAAGTGGACGTCGCTGCGGTGGTCGCGCGCGCCGACGAGACGCTGCCCGACACGCTCAAATGGACAACCCTCTACACCGAACCGATGATGCTCGTCGTGAGCCGCGATGTCGCCGACAACGATCCGCAGCGCATTCTGCGCAGCCACGGCTTTTTGCGCTTCGACCGGCGTGTGCGTACGGGACAGGTGGTCGAGCAGGCGTTGCAGAAAGCGGGCTTGATGGTGAACGAGTATCTCGAACTGAATTCGATTGAAACGATCGTTGCTTTGGTGAGGGAGAAGGTCGGCGTTGCGGTGCTGCCGCTGCTGATACGCGGCAACTGGCTGAACGATCCGTTGCTGCGCGTGATTCCGATTTCGAGTCCGCCGACGCTGAGAACCGTCGGCATGGTGCAGCGGGCGTCGGATGACCGGAAGGCGTTGATGCGGGAGATCGTGGAGACGTTGCAGGCGATGCCGAGGGATAGGACGTAAAGCCGGACGCGCCCCTACCCCTCCATCATCCGCATCGCCGAAGCCACCCTTCCCCGCCCGGCATGCTTCGCCTCATAAAGCTGCTGGTCGGCGGATTCGACGAGTTCCGCGGGCCGGATATCAGTAGTCGGAATCAGCGTCGCCACACCCACTGAAATCGTCACGGTATCCGCACAGCCCGAATCCACATGTTCGAGCTTCAGCGCCCGCACGCCCTCCTCCATCTTCAACGCGATCCGCGTCGCCGATTCGAGCGGCGTGTTCGGCAGCAGGCACGCGAACTCTTCGCCGCCATATCGCCCGACCGTGTCGTACGGCCGGCGCAGCGTTTCCGTCAGACGCCTTGCAACGGTCTGCAGGCAGCGGTCGCCCGCCTGATGTCCGTAACGGTCGTTGTAGCGCTTGAAGTAATCGACATCGACCATCACCAGCGACAGCGGCGCCGATTCGCGCAGGCAATGCCGCCAGCTCGCGTCGAGATCTTCTTCGAACTTGCGCCGGTTGCCGACGCCCGTCAGCCCGTCGACGAGCGCAATCGAGCGCAGCACGTCGCCCTGCATTTTCAGCGAAAGATGCGCGCGCACCCGCGCCCGCACGATGGCCGGCTTGATCGGCTTCGTGATGAAATCCACCGCGCCGAGCGACAGTCCGTATTCCTCGTCGGCTTCATCCGTCTGCGCGGTGACGAAGATGATGGGAATCGTATGCGTCAGCGGATCGGCCTTCAGGCGGCGGCAGACTTCGTGTCCGTCCATGCCGTCCATCACGACGTCGAGCAGGATCAGATCGGGCAGTTCCTTGCGACACAGCTCGATGGTTTGCGCGCCGTTGGTCGCCATGAACACGTCGCAATCGTCCTTGAAAAGCGCGTGCAGCGCGCGGACGTTGACGGGCTGATCGTCGGCGATCAGCAGCTTCGGACGCAGCGCGAACGTGTGAGCCCAGTCGCCGGGGATGTGTTCTAGCATGTCAGTTGATCCAGCATCTCACGTGTACTTGCAGCCGCCGTGACGAAGTCCAGCGCTTCGATCTCGGCGAGCAGCCGGTCGAATCGCGGCTGCAGCCCGGACGGCACGTGCGGCGCGAGCGTTTCGGCGAGATCGAGCGCTTCCAGATTCGATGCCTCCAGACGTTCGAGCAGGCGACCAAGCCGCGCCCGATACTCTTCCGTTTCCAGCTGTTCGGCAGCGGCCGTCGCGTGCCCGTTCTGCCTGTTGCCGAACACGACGCGCAACTGCGCGACGCTGTCGATCAGCAATCGTTCGAGCCTGTCCACTTCGCCGGGCGTGACGGCCGCCTCGTTTTCATCCTCTGCGTGCAAGCGATGTTCGAGCGACGCCGCGAAATCCGCGAGCATCTTCGCGCCCATCGTTCCCGCGCTGCCCTTGATCGCATGCAGCAGCGCCGCGCTGCGTCCCTCGCCGTTCTGTTCCGCTTCTTCGCGCAGGTCGTCGAGATGCCGCTCCATCTCGTCGACGAACACGCCGAGCGCCTTGCGGATCAGATCCTCGCTGCCGCCAAAACGCCCGACGATCGATTCCTTCCGTTCGAGCAGATCGCTCGCTGGCGCTTCATCGGCGGCGCGCGCGTCCGTGGCGACAGGCAGCGCAATCGCGCCCGTCTGCGCGATCAATACGTCGACCAGATGCTTGACGTCGATCGGCTTGCCGACATGATCGTTCATGCCCGCCGCGAGACACGCATCGCGATCCGCACGCGTCGCGTTCGCCGTCATCGCGATGATCGGCAGCGCCGCGAAGCGGCCATGCGCACGGATCAGCCGCGTCGCTTCGAGCCCGTCGACGTCGGGCATCTGCATGTCCATCAGCACTGCGTCGAATACGCGCGTGCCCGTCAGCACTTTCTCGACGCCCTCCAGGCCGCTTTCGGCCAGCACCACATGCGCGCCTTCGCGGCTCAACAAACCGTCGGCCACTTCACGGTTGAGCGGATTGTCTTCGACCACGAGCAGCGTAAGTCCAGCCAGACGCCCTTCGCCCACGGGCGCGCGCGATGGACGTCGCGCGTGCGCGGTCTTTTGTCCCGTCAGCACGCGCTGTACGGTCTGCGCAAGCTGGCGCGGCGTGACGGGCTTCGTGACGAAGGCATCGAACGGCATGTCGTCGGATTCCTGCGCGGCCGCCAGCACTTCCTGGCCATACGCCGTAATCATCACGATGGCCGGCGCATTGCGGCGCTCACGCCATTCGTCGATCCGCCGCGCCGCCGACAGTCCATCGAGATCGGGCATGCGCCAGTCGAGCAGGATCACGTCGTACCCTTCGTGCTCTCGCTCGGCGGCGGCTGCGAGCTTCGCCGCCGAAATGCCGCCCGGCACCACGTCCGCTTCCCAGCCGAGCGCGCGCGCCGTGCGCGACAGCACTTCGCGGGCAATGCCGTTGTCGTCGGCGACGAGCACGCGCAAGCGGCGATCGAGCGGCAGATGCAGATCGAGATCGTCCGCATGTACGTCGGCGCTGACGCCGAGATTGATATCGAACCAGAAACGGCTGCCTTTGCCGAGTTCGCTCGCCACTTCGAGCTTGCCGCCCATCAGTTCGACGAGCCGCCGGCTGATCGCAAGACCGAGACCCGTGCCGCCGAAGCGACGCGTCGTCGACACTTCGGCCTGGCTGAAGCCTTCGAAAATCTGGCCGAGCTGCGCCTCGCTGATGCCGATGCCGCTGTCCGTTACCGCGATGCGCACGCGCACGCCCGAATCGAGCCGCGACAGCAGCGTGAAGCTGACGACGACCTGGCCTTTGATCGTGAACTTGAGCGCATTGCCCGCGAGATTCACGAGCACCTGCTGCAACCGCAAGCTGTCGCCGATCACGACGGACGGCAGGTCGGGGCTGATATCGAACAGTACTTCGACTTCCTTGTCGTACTGATTGCCCGACAGCACGACGCCGAGATCCTGCATCAGCGGCTCGATTTCGAATGTATGCGTGTCGAGCTGCAGTTTGCCCGCTTCGATCTTCGAATAATCGAGCACGTCGTTCAACAAGCCGAGCAGCGACTTCGCCGCCGTTTCCGCCTTGACGACATAGCCGCCCTGACGCTCGTTGAGTCCCGTCGATTGCACGAGATCCAGCATGCCGAGCACCGCGTTCAACGGCGTGCGGATTTCGTGGCTCATGTTGGCGAGGAACGCCGATTTCGCCTCGTTCGCCGCGTCGGCCTGCTGCTTGGCGTCGCGCAGCCGAAGCTCGATATTGCGTTGCTCGGTGACGTCGTGCGTCACGCCCGTCATGCCGACCGGATTGCCCGACGCGTCGCGCTGAACGGTAAAGGTGGTCTGGATATGACGGATTTCGCCGTCGGGCAGGCTGATCCGGTAGAGCGGCAAATGAATGTGCTTCGACGTCACTTCGCCGGCAAACGCGGCTTCCAGTGTTTCGACGGCGGCCGGGCGGTCTTCCTCATGCACGCGCGACAGCCAGTGCTCGAAATGCAAACCTTCGGCGGGCGTCGTCGTCATGCCGAAAATCTCGAACATGCGCGTGTTCCAGCGCAATGCGTCGTTCGTAAATTCCCACGACCAGATGCCGAGTTCCGCGATATCGGCCGCGAGCAGCAGCTGGTCGCGCGCCTCCGACAGCTCCGCGCGCTCGCGGATCTGCACGGACATGTCGGTGATCACGCACACGAAACGGCGCTCGCCGCCCATCACCATCGCCCCCGTCGACACATGCACGGGGAACACGCTGCCGTCCTTGCGCAAGCCCGCCAGCTCGCACTCGCTGACGATGTCGTGCCCGTCCGCCGCGCCGCGCTCGGCGAATTGCGACGCGTAGCGGTCGAACAGTTCGTGGACCGTGCCCGACACGAGCACGCGAACGTCCTTGCCGGCGATCTCCTCCTCGGCGTAACCGAACGCCTTCTCGCCCGCCGGGTTCAGCGACAGGATCACGCCCGAACGGTCGAGCGTGATGATGGGATTGACAGCCGTGTCGAGAATCGCGCGCCGCGTTTCGAGACTCGCGGCCAGCTTGCGCTCGACGCGCGTGCGCGCGTTGGCATTGCGCACCAGCCGCCAGCCGAACACCGCGAGCATCAGCACCAGCACCGTCGTGCCCGCCGCGTGCCACAACGTGTCCGACCACCACGGCGCGAGAATCTCGTCCTGCGCGAGCGCGGCCACGACGAACAACGGGTAGTGGCTCAGGCTGCGCTCACTGTTCAGGCGCGTGACACCGTCCTGCGCCGACTTCGACACGAAGCTCGCCGTTTCGCGCGACTTCTGGTGCACCTGGAACAGCATCGTATCGGCGACATTCTTGCCGACGAAGCGCGTTTCGTACGGACGGCGCACCACCATCACGCCGTTGTCGGCGACGAGCGCGACGGCGCCGTATCGGCCGATGTCGAGGCTGTCGTAGAAGCGCGTGAAGAAATCGATCTCGATGGTCGCGAGCACGACGCCGGCGAACTGGCCGTCCGGCCCATCGACGCGCCGCGATACGGGAACGATCCATTTGCCCGTCGCGCGGCTCTGGACGGGCATGCCGATATGCACGCCACGGTCGGCGTGCGTGCGGTGATAGACGAAATACTCGCGGTCGGCGTTGTTGAAAGTCTTGGCGAGCGCCGGTTGCGAATTTGCCAGCCAGTTGCCGTCGCGGTCGTACAGATAGAGCCCGTTCAATTGGGGCAATTCGGAGGCGCGCTGAATGAACAACCGATGCAGCCGTTCGAGCGCGGCGGCGCTCACGCCGTCATGTTCGACCCGTTCGACCGCGTCGACGAGCGTGGTGTCGGCCTGCCGGATGCTGTCGTCGGCGTGCTGCGCCATCGCGCGCGCGAGGTTGGCCGTCGCGACGGACATTTCTTCCATCTGGTCCTGACGCGACGCGACGCTGCGCCACGCGTCGCTGCCGATCAGCAGCGCGCACACGATGACGATGAACAGCGTCACCCGGATGGGAAGAGGTATCCGTCTGAAAATCCGACTGGCCAAGCGAAGTCTCCGACATGCTTACCGCATCAGTGGAAGGTGGCCTGTCAGCAAAATTTGCCGCCCGTCTTTGCGTAGCGAGCGCTGAAAAGCACTTGCAGCGAGTGTGGCAATTGTGGCGCATGCAAGGACAGTGCCTTAGGTCGAGACTACCTTGACTTTCCGGTTAACGACAACGGCCGTTCGTTCTTTAAATCGTTTGGCGGGTCAGTTAACCGAAAGGTGACGCAGCGGCGCGTCAAGCCTGCATCGTCAGCGGGGCGGGGAATCGTCGCCGGGCGAGTCCTTGTGGACCACCTCGACGTCGACGGTCCGGCCGTCGTCACCAAACGCGCCTGCCTGGCGGCGCAGCGCGCGAATCTTCCACCAGAGATAACCGGCGACGATCGTGCCCACCGCAAACAGCACGGCGAGCAGGATCACCGAAAGCATGGCGGCCCCCACGAGCACGATCGCGCCCACGATGACGGCCAGCAACCGGCCGAACCAGCCGGGGCCAACCTGCATCTGCTTGTCGGATGTCACGCGCCGAGGCGGCGGTCCGTCGTTCTGCATCGCTTGTCTCCTGGCCGCCATCGCGAATGCGGGCAGGCGGTCGTCGTCAGCTTGTGGATGTCGTTCCGACGATCGTGCGGTCACGATCGCCGGTAACCCGACTCACTATGCTAACTCGAACCGGACTTTCTGCGATTCTGGTGCAATCTGCCGACGTACGCGAGAAAGGCACTGAGCCCCAACGTAGCAACGACCTCGCCACGATGGGCATGACCGCTGACCATCACGGCAAACGCGCCCATGATCAGCGCAACCACGAAGAGCCCGAGGAATGGATGCAGCCACATGCGCACTTTCAGTTTCTGCTGTGCGTGAAGACGCGCGCGCAAGCGCAGTTGACTCACGGCGATCACCATGTACACGAGTAGCGCAATCGAACCGGTCGTCGACAGCAGCGCCTCGAACACGTAACTCGGGGCGAGATAGTTGGCCGCCACGCCGCCGAACGCGGCCAGCGTCGACGCCAGCACGGCGAACACCGGCACGCCAGCCCGGTTCGTGTACGTCATGACGGAGGGCGCCTGCCCGCGCGCGCCGAGCGAGAAGATCATCCGCGACGCCGTGTACAAGCCCGAGTTGAGGCAGCTGCATACGGCGACGAGAATCAGCAAATCGATCATCAGCTTCGCGTAGGGCACGTGCAAGGCCTGCAACACGGCCTGATACGAGCCGATCTGCGTCAGCGCAGGATCGTTCCACGGCAGAATCGAAATGATCACGGCAATGGAGCCGATGTAAAACAGCGAAATGCGCCAGACGACGGACGTAATGGCACGCGAGATTTCCCGCGCGGGATCCTTCGATTCGGCTGCGGCGATCGTCACCACTTCGGTGCCGAGAAACGTGAACATCGTCGTCAGCATCGCGCCCGCAATCGGCGCCCAGCCATTCGGCGCGAAGCCGCCGCGTCCGAACAGATTCGCCGATACATTCACGTGTACATGCGGAACAAATCCTGCGAGGGCCGCCGCGCCGCACGCGATAAAGATCACGATGGCCAATACCTTGACCACGGAGAACCAGAACTCGAGTTCGCCATAGTGTTTGACGCTTGCAAGATTCGCGACGGTCAGCAGACACGTGACGGCCAGACAGAACTTCCACAACTCGATCTGCGGAAACCAGCTGTTCAGGATGTTCGCCGCCGCCGTGGCTTCGATCGGCAAAACCAGCACCCAGAACCACCAGTACATCCATCCGATCATGAAGCCGGCCCACGGTCCGATCGCCTTGCCGGCATAGGTCGAGAACGAACCCGAGTCCGGCATCGCGCAGGCCATTTCTCCCAGCATGCGCATGACGAGCACGACGAGCAGACTGGCCAGCACGTAGGCGACGATCGCCGCCGGCCCTGCTTCTGCTATGGCATGTCCCGAGCCGACGAAAAGCCCCGCCCCGATGCTTCCGCCGATCGACAGCATCACGACGTGCCGCTGCTTCAGGCTATGAGCAAGCGCCTCCTTTCTCGCTGGCTCGGCGCGGGCTTCGCGATGTGGGTCGTCGGCGATTCCGTATGGCCCGATCTCCATGGTCCGAACGCCAACAGCTATCTCACCTCGCCCGTTTGCCTGCCGGGTATCGCGCATGTGTCCTCCTGATGTCCATGTCCATGACAGCAAGCGTCCTGGCTTGCCTTGCGGAATGCGTGAGTGAGCGTTGCACCGATCTTCGTCGTGTTACCCGTTCACCCCGCCCTTGCCGTCGACTGCTTCAAATCTGCAGTGGGCAAGTCCAACGCGTAGCAGTGTGTTCAAATGCCGGCATCGTCTGAGTGCCGCGTCGAAGCTGTATGACTCGCGGAACAGCGCCATCTGTATCGAGCGGGGCTTTGCGCACAGATGCGTGGCCAGAGAGTCGAGCGTCCACGGATACCATGGCAGTCCGAACATCGACTGCGTGAGCGCGAGTCCGAAGCCGCGCCCATGCGCCGAATAGGCCAGTGCGAGCCAACGCCAGTCGGGCACCGGCCGTTCCGCGCGAATCATCTGTTCGAGTTCCAGTCTGCCCGTGACTGCGCCTGTCTCATCCGGAATCATGCGAACGTCGAACATCTCTTCGAGTCCGATGCGCACTTCATCGCCCGAACGAAAGCGCGCTCCGCCATGCGTTTTCGACAGCAGATGAATGCCGCGTCCGGCGTGCCATCGAAGCGCGAAGGGGAAACGAAGCTCTCTGATTTCGACCCCGCGCGTCGCGACGAACCGATAAGCCAGCACGTCGGTTCGACCCGGCACATCAGATGCCGGCAACCCGTCCAATGATCAAACCTTGTAGTCGCCGCCATCGCGGTCGAGCAGCCGCAACAGCGCAGTCCATTCGCGGTCGAGATGCACGGTGTCGAGGTACGCGTAGTCGTCGTGCTGCTTTGCTGCGTGCTCGCAGACTTCGGGCGAAGGAATGACGACCTTCTGTCCCGCCGACAGCGTCGCGACCTGGATCTCGCAGGCCTTGTTCAGATAGAACATGCGGGTGAAGGCCTCGGCCACCGAGCGGCCCGTCGTGAGCAAACCGTGATTGCGCAGAATCAGATAGTCGCGCTTGCCGATCGACTTCACGATGCGTTCACGCTCGTCGAGTTCCAGCGAAATGCCTTCGTATTCGTGATACGCGACACGGTTGTAAAACTGCATACTGATCTGGTTCAGCGGCAACAGGCCGCACTCCATCGCGGCGACGGCCATCCCGTAGGTGGTGTGAAGATGCACGACGCACTCAACATCGTGGCGCGCCTGATGCAACGCGCTATGAATCGTGAAGCCGGCTGCATTCACTTCGAACCGCTCGTCGCCGATCGGGTTGCCGTTCACGTCGATCTTCACCAGCGACGACGCCGTGATTTCGTCGAAGAACCAGCCGTGCGGATTGATCAGAAACTGGTCGTTTGTGCCGGGCACACGCGCCGAGATATGCGTATAGATCAGGTCGGTGAGTTCGAACTTTGCCGCCAGCCGGTAGGCTGCGGCAAGCTGGACGCGCGTGTCCCATTCGGCTTGCGAAATGTTGCGAGGTTTGCGGTTGACGTGCGGATCGGTGGTGGAAATCATGCTGAATGCTCTCCGGATTCAATGGTATCGATGCGCTCGATCGGCACACCGGTTGAATAAAAAGTAATGGAGCAAGGGGCTAAATTTCGGCGGTCATCGCGGGGACCGTTTCGAACAGATCGCCGACAAGGCCGTAATCCGCGACGCTGAAGATCGGCGCTTCTTCGTCCTTGTTGATCGCAACGATCACCTTCGAGTCCTTCATGCCCGCGAGGTGCTGGATCGCGCCCGAGATGCCGACCGCGATGTACAGCTGCGGCGCGACGATTTTGCCCGTCTGACCCACCTGATAGTCGTTCGGCGCATAGCCGGCATCGACGGCTGCGCGCGATGCGCCCATCGCCGCGCCGAGTTTGTCGGCCAGAGGTTCAAGCACCTTTGTGTAGTTCTCGCCGCTGCCGAGACCTCTTCCGCCCGACACGATGATGTTCGCGCTCGTCAGTTCCGGACGGTCGAGTTTCGTCACTTCGCGGCTCACGAACTGAGAGATGCCTGCATCAGCCGCCGCTTCGATCGTCTCGACCGATGCGCTGCCGCCTTCCGCTGCAACGGGATCGAAGCCCGTTGAGCGAACGGTGATGACCTTGATCGCATCATGCGATTGAACCGTGGCGATTGCGTTGCCCGCGTAAATCGGCCGCTCGAATGTGTCGGCGCTGACCACGGCCGTGATTTCGCTGATCTGCGCGACGTCGAGCTTCGCGGCGATGCGCGGCGCGATGTTCTTGCCGTAAGCCGTGGCGGGCGCAAAGATATGCGAGTAGTTCTTCGCGATGGTCAGCACCGTCGCTTCGATGTTTTCCGCGAGACCTTGGGCCAGTTGCGGTGCGTCAGCGAGCAGCACCTTTGCGACGCCTGCGACCTTCGCGGCGGAATCGGCAGCAGCCTCAGCGTTGTGGCCTGCAACGAGCACGTGAATGTCGCCGCCGATCTTCTGTGCAGCGGCCATCGTGTTCAACGTCCCTGCTTTGATCGAACCGTTGTCGTGTTCGGCAATTACCAGAATCGTCATTTCATCCTCTCGCGTCACAAGACCTTGGCTTCCGTCTTGAGCTTCTCGACCAGTGTTTTCACGTCGGCTACCTTCACGCCGGCCGAACGCTTCGGCGGCTCGCTGACTTTCAGCGTCTTCAGACGCGGCGTGACATCGACGCCCAGGTCTTCCGGCTTCACGGTTTCGAGCGGCTTCTTCTTTGCCTTCATGATGTTCGGCAGCGTCACGTAGCGCGGCTCGTTCAGGCGCAGATCGGTCGTGACGACGGCGGGCAGTTTCAGCGACAGCGTTTCAGCGCCGCCATCCACTTCGCGTGAGACAGTGGCGGTGCCTCCGGCAATAACCACTTTCGATGCAAACGTCGCTTGCGGTAAGCCAGCCAGCGCAGCCAGCATCTGGCCTGTCTGATTGCAGTCGTCATCGATGGCCTGCTTGCCAAGAATGACGAGAGAAGGCTGTTCCTTGTCGACCAGCGCCTTGAGCAGCTTCGCGACAGCCAGCGGCTGCAGGTCTTCGTTCGATTCGATCAGCACCGCGCGATCCGCGCCGATCGCCAGCGCCGTGCGCAGCGTTTCCTGACATTGCGTCACACCTGCCGACACGGCGATCACTTCCGTCGCCACGCCCGCTTCCTTCAGACGCACGGCTTCTTCGACGGCGATTTCATCGAATGGATTCATCGACATCTTCACGTTGGCGATATCGACACCCGATTGATCCGACTTCACGCGGACCTTCACGTTGTAGTCGACCACGCGTTTCACTGGCACCAAAACCTTCATTTTCGTTCCTTTGCCGTTGCGTCTTCAAAGCGACCAAAAATCTCGAAAAATCTTCACTTTCGCATAAACTTCCATCATCACCAGCCCGCTCCAGCGACCCTCGGCGCAGCCTCCCAGGCAACCTGGCAAAAACCCTTAAAGACCTTATAAAACAGGGCTGAACAAAGAAAATCGCAAGACCGGGAATGCTGAAAAAGGCGAAATTCATTTTGTTCGTGTTGACAGAACTGTAAGACGTCACTCATCATATGTCAACGAACAAAAAAACAGTGGTTTCCGAAGTTCGTCAACGGGATTTTTCGGCGGGCGGCAGTCGCCCGGCGCATGTCATGGTTTAAACAGGAGAGTCATGGTGGCCAGTCACGACAAGGCACGAGTAGGTGTCGATATCGGTGGAACCTTCACCGACGTTGCGCTCGAACTCGGTGGAGCGCTCTTTTCCACCAAGGTGCTGACGGATTACACGGCGCCCGAACGCGCCATCATCAAAGGCATCGGCATCGTTGCGGACAAGGCGGGTATCGCGCTGAAGGATATCGGCGTCATCATCCACGGCACCACGCTCGCAACCAACGCGCTCATCGAGCGGCGCGGCGCGAAGACGGCTTTCGTCACGACGCAAGGCTTTCGCGACACGATCGAAATGCGCACGGAAAACCGCTTCGAGCAATACGATCTGAACATCAAGCTCCCTCCTCCGCTAATCGAGCGCTGCGACCGCTTCACGCTCGGCGAGCGCGTCGATGCACAGGGCGGCATTCTGCTCGCGCCGACGGAAGCGCAAATCGAATCGATCGTCGATCGTATCGAGCAAGGCGGCTACGAGAGCGTCGCAATCGGTTTCATTCACGCGTACGTGAACGGCGTGCACGAACGCATGATGCGCGACGCGATCGAGAAGCGCCTGCCCAATGTGTCCGTGTCGATCTCCAGCGAAGTGTCGCCGCAGATCCGCGAGTTCGAGCGCTTCAATACGGTCTGCGCGAACGCCTATGTGCGACCCATCATGAAGTCCTATCTGGACCGGCTGCTCGGCAAGGTGCGCGAGGCGGGCGCTGTTTGTCCGCTGTTCATCATCCACTCGGGCGGCGGCATCGTCTCGATCGAAAGCGCTTCCGCGTTTCCCGTTCGCCTCGTCGAATCGGGCCCGGCAGGCGGCGCGATCTTCGCTGCGCACATCGCGGCGCGCTACGACCTGAACAGCGTGCTGTCGTTCGACATGGGCGGCACCACGGCCAAGATCTGCCTGATCGACGACCTCACGCCGAAAACGGCCAACACCTTCGAAGTCGCCCGCACGTATCGCTTCAAGAAAGGCAGCGGTATGCCGATTTCGATTCCCGTCGTGGAGATGGTTGAAATCGGCGCGGGCGGCGGCTCGATCGCTTCGCTCGACGTGATGCGCCAGATTCGCGTGGGCCCGCATAGCGCGGCGTCGGAGCCAGGTCCCGCGTGTTATCAGCGCGGCGGCACACAGCCGACCGTGACCGACGCCGACCTGCTGCTCGGTCGTCTCGATCCCGCGAATTTCGCAGGCGGCACGATCCAGCTTTCCACCGACAACGCTGCCAGCGCGATGGTCGCGGAAGTGGGCGGCGCAATCGATCTCAACGCCGAAGAAGCCGCCTACGGCGTGGCCGAAGTCGTCGACGAAAACATGAGCAATGCGGCGCGCGTGCATGCCGTCGAAAGCGGCAAGGACATCGGCGACTACACGATGATCACGTTCGGCGGCGCGGGTCCGCTGCACGCGGCGCGTCTGTGCGAGAAGAGCGGCATCCGCAAGTTCATCGTGCCGCCGGGCGCGGGTGTCGGTTCCGCTATCGGCTTTCTGCGCGCGCCGTTCGGTTATGAAAGCGTGCGCAGCGCGAGCATGCGCTTCAACGACTTCGACGCCGACGCACTGAACGAAATCGTCGGCCAGTTGAGCGAAGAAGCTGTGCACTTCGCGCGGCAAGGTTCAGGCGATGCCGAACCGCTCGTCGAGATCAAGGCGTTCATGCGCTATGTCGGCCAGGGCTGGGAAATCCCCGTGATGATTCCGCACCGCGGTTTCACCGCCGACGATCGCAGCACCTTCGCAGACGCATTCACGAAGGCTTACACGCAGTTCTTCGGTCGCCCCATCGACGGTCTCGACATCGAAATCGTCAGTTGGGCCGTCAAAGCAAGTTCGCCGATGCCGCCCGTCGAACGCCTGCAACTCGAGACGTCGCGTGATGCCGTAAGCGCTGCGAAGACCCGCAAGATTTTCGACGCCGCGTTGCATCGTTTCGTCGATGCGGCCATCGTCGAACGCGGCTCGCTGAAAGTGGGCGAATGCGTGACGGGCCCGGCGATCATCGTCGAGCCGGAAACGTCGACGCTCGTCACCTCGTCATTCGATGCGATGGTGCAGCCCGACGGGTGTCTCCTCGTCGTCGCCAAAGAACTGAACACCAGCCGTTAATCAGGAGCCGGACATGTCTCTTAGCAATCTCGACACGATCCACATGCAGGTGATGTGGAACCGCCTGATTTCCGTCGTGGAAGAACAGGCGATGGCCCTGATCCGTACCGCGTTCAGCACCAGCGTACGCGAAGCGGGCGACCTCTCGGCAGGTATCTTCGACAAGCGCGGCCGCATGCTCGCGCAAGCCGTGACGGGCACGCCCGGACACGTGAACACGATGGCGGAAGCCGTCGAGCACTTCATGAACGACATCGGCATCGACAGGATGTACGAAGGCGATGTCTATCTGACCAACGATCCGTGGAAAGGCACGGGCCACCTGCACGACTTCACGGTTGTGTCCCCTTCGTTCCATAACGGTGAACTGATCGGCTACTTCGCCAGCACGGCGCACGTGGTCGATATCGGCGGCCGCGGTTTCGGCCCGGACTCGCGCGAAATCTACGAAGAAGGCCTGTTCGTGCCGATCATGAAGCTGATCGAGCGCGGCGAAGTCAATCGCGATCTGATTAACATTTTGCGCAACAACGTGCGCGAGCCCGACAAGGTCGTCGGCGATCTCTATGCACTCGCAGCGTGTAACGAAACGGGCCACAAGCGTCTGCTGGAAATGCTCAGGGAGTTCGATCTGAAAGATGTCGAAGGCATCGGCGAATTCATTCTGGCGCGCAGCCGCGAAGCGACGCTCGAACGCATCGCCGCGCTGCCGAAGGGCACGCAGACCAACGACATGACGCTCGACGGTTACGACACGCCCGTCAAGCTCAACGTGACGCTGACTGTCGAGAACGATCATCTGCTGGCGGACTTCGCCGGTTCGTCGCCGTCCAGTCCGTTCGGCATCAACGTGCCGCTGCTCTACGCGAAAGCGTACGCATGCTATGGGCTGAAATGCATCATCGCGCCGGAAGTGCCGAACAACGCGGCATCGCTGGAACCGTTCCGCGTGCAGGCGCCTGCGGGCTGCATTCTCAACGCGCAACGCCCGAGTCCCGTCGCGGTTCGTCACGTGCTCGGCCACTTCGTGCCTGACCTCGTACTCGGCGCATTGCACAAGATCTTGCCGGACCGCGTGCCTGCGGAAGGCTCCGGCGCGCTGTGGAACCTGCATGTGAGCGCGCGTCCCGTGCAGGAAGGGTCCGGCCTCAAGGGCAGCGAAATCCTGATGTTCAACAGCGGCGGCACGGGCGCGCGTGCGGAACTCGATGGTCTGTCCGCAACGGCATTTCCGAGCGGCGTGCACGCGATGTCCGTCGAAGCCACTGAGCAAGTTGGACCGATCGTCGTGTGGCGCAAGGAAATGCGCTCGGGCTCGGGCGGCGCCGGCAAGCTGCGCGGCGGCCTCGGACAGATCGTCGAAATCGGACCGCGCGCAGGCTATCACTTCCGCTTCAACGCAATGTTCGATCGCATCGATCATCCCGCGCGTGGACAGTCGGGCGGCCAGTCCGGCGCACCGGGTCAGGTCACGCTGTCGGACGGCACGAAGATGAAGGGCAAAGGCACCCAGGCCGTCGCCGAACATGAACGCGTCACGCTGTCGCTGCCGGGCGGCGGCGGCATCGGTTCGCCGGAGCAGCGCGACCGCGAAGCATTGTTGCGCGATATCCGTAACGAGTACATCTCCGAAGCGCAACTGCGTGACGACTACGGGCTCACGCTCGATGCGCTGAAAACATCGGCAGGACAGTAAGGAACCGACATGACCGACATCAGCAAGCCTCCGTTCAAGAACATCCTGATCACGGGCGCCGCGGGCGCGCTCGGTTCCGTGCTGCGCGAATCGCTGCGACCATACGCCGAACAGCTGACGCTCAGCGATCGCGCCTCGCTCGGCGAAGTCCGCGCGAACGAGCGTCACTTCGTCTGCGAGCTGGCCGACCGCAACGCCGTGTTCGAGATGATGAAGGGCGTCGACATGGTGATTCATCTGGGCGGCGCACCGCGCGAGAACACCTTCCAGGTCATTCTCGATTCGAATATCGCGGGCAGCTATCACATCTACGAAGCGGCGCGTCAGGAAGGCGTGAAGCGCGTGATCTACGCGAGTTCCGTGCACGCGATCGGCTTCTACGAATGCGTAGAGACCATCGATGCCAACGTGCCGCAGCGCCCGGACAGCCTCTACGGCGTGAGCAAGGCGTTCGTCGAAAATCTCTCGCGCTACTACTTCGACAAGTTCGGACTCGAATCGGTGTGCGTGCGCATCGGCTCGTGTTTCCCGAAGCCTGTCGATCGTCGAATGCTCGCAACCTGGCTTTCCTACGACGACTTCTCGCATCTGTGCATTCAGGCGCTGATGACGCCGAGCGTCGGCCATATGATCGTCTACGGCAACTCGAACAACAGCGCGAACTTCTGGGACAACACGCAGGCCGGCTACCTTGGCTATCGTCCGCAAGATGCCGCCGATAGCTATCGCGCCGAGGTCTATGCGAACACGCCCATCGGCGATCCGAAGCATCCTGCCGTGCGCTTTCAGGGCGGTCAGTTCGCCGCCGACGGCCACTTCGAAGATGATCCGAAGAACCGGTAAGCGCCGCTAACCCGATCGACTTTCTGGAAGCATTGAGATGGCACAGCAAGCATCAAAGAACCACTATGACGTGGTGATCGTGGGCGGCGCAGTCGTCGGCAGCGCGACCGCGTATTTTCTCGCGACGAATCCGGATTTCAAGGGCTCGGTGCTGGTGGTCGAACGCGACTGGACTTACGCGAAGTCAGCGACGGCGCTGTCGAGCGCGTCGATTCGTCATCAGTTTTCGAATCCGCTGAACATCAGGATCTCGCAGTTCGGCACTGAGTTCATTCGCAATTTTCACGAACTCGTTGAGGTGGACGGTGACGCGCCCGAACTCGGTTTCAAGGAAAACGGCTACCTGTACCTCGGCGATGCGAAAGGCGCGCCGATGTTCGAGCGTAACTACGCGACGCAACGCGAGAACGGCGCCGATGTCGCGCTGCTCGATCAGGCGAAGTTGAAAGAGCGCTTTCCGTGGCTGAATACGGAAGGGCTCGTGAACGGTGTCTATGGACAAAGCGGCGAAGGCTGGTTCGATAGTTATGGTCTGCTGCAGGGCATGCGCAAGAAGGCGCGCTCGCTCGGCATCGAATACATCGAAAACGAAGTGGTCGATGTGATTCGCGAAGGCGCGCACGTCACAGGCGTCAAACTGAAGAGCGGCGAGAGCATCGGTTGCGGCCTGATGGTGAATGCAGCGGGCACGCGCGGCCCGGCGATGGCGCGTCTAGCCGGCCTCGATATTCCTGTCGAGCCGCGCAAGCGCTGTCTGTTCGTCTTCGATTGCCGCACGCCGCTGCAAGGCACCGTTCCGCTCACGATCGATACGACGGGGATCTTCTTCCGACCCGAAGGACAGTACTACCTGACGGGCTGCTATCCGGAGCCCGATCCGCTTGCTGACGTCGACGACTTCGACGTGATCCACTCCGAGTTTGAAGAGATCATCTGGCCCGCGCTTGCCGAACGCGTTCCCGCATTCGAAGCGATCAAGGTCGTGAATTCGTGGGCGGGCCATTACGACTTCTGCGTGCTGGACCATAACGCGATCGTCGGACCGCATCCGGAAGTCGCGAACTTCCTGTTCGCCAACGGATTCAGCGGCCATGGTTTGCAGCAATCGCCGGCAATTGGCCGGGGCTTGAGCGAACTGATCGTCTACGGCCAGTACCGTTCGCTCGATCTCGCGCCGCTCGGTTATGAGCGCGTGGTCGCTAATCAGCCCTTCCTCGAAGAAGGCGTGATCTGAATGCGTCATCACCGTCTACAAAGGCTAACAACATGATTTCCCATTCCTATCGGACCGCGCTGGTGACGGGCGCGTCGAGCGGTATCGGACGCGCGATCGCGCAGCGGCTCGTCAATGACGGGCTGCAAGTCTATGCGCTCGGCCGCGATGCCAGGGCGCTCGATGCGCTCGCGAGCGAATGCAACGTCACGCCGATCGCGCTGGATCTGCAGGACACGGCGCCTTTGCGCGATCTGTTCGGGCGCGTCGACATCGACGTCGTCGTGAACAACGCGGGGCTGCTGCCCGCGATTGCGAAATTCGGCGACAGCGAGCTGACGGATATTGACCGCATGATCGATATCAATCTGCGTGCGCCGTTGCGTCTTGCGCACATGGCGCTCGACGGCATGACGAAACGCAAGCGCGGTCATCTGTTTTTTATCGGTTCGAGTGCGGGACGCTTCCCGCATCCGAACACGGCCGTCTATGGCGCGACCAAGGCCGCGATCAGCATGTTCTGCGATTCGCTGCGGTGCGATCTGCTCGGCACCAAAGTCCGCGTCACTGAGATCGCGCCGGGCCGCGTGCAAACGAGCCTGTATCGCACCGCGCTCGGCACGCAAGGCGCGAACGAAAAGCTCTACGACGCCTATCGTTCGATCCAGCCGGAGAACATCGCCGAACTGATTGCCACGGCGCTCTCATTGCCCGATGCCGTCGACGTCTCGCGCATGGAAGTTTTTCCGACCGATCAGGCTGCGGGCGGCTCGCAGATCGTCGCGGTCGAGTAATCAATGCATCGTCAAACAGGACACATTCGAATCATGAAGAATCAACGAGTCGTTATCGTCGGTGGCGCTTCCGGGCTTGGGTTGACCGTCGCAAAGCTGATGCTCGCGGACGGCGCAGAAAGCGTTGCGCTGATCGACAAGAACGGGCCGCTGCTCGACGAAACCGTCGGCGCGCTGAAGGCGCAGGGTCATCAGGTGTTCGGCGCGGTGGGCGACATCACGCGCAAGGAATCCGCGCAGGTGGTCTTTCGCAAAGCACTGGAAGCACTCGGCCGTGTCGATTGTTTGATCAACAGTGCGGCGATCTATCCGCGCCGCCCGATCCTCGAAATCTCCGACGACGAGTGGGACCTCGAAAACGCCGTCAACATCAAAGGCACGTATCACATGATGGTCGCTGCAATCGAGCACATGCGCAGCCGTCCGAAGGTCGAGGCGCATGTCGCGGGACGCATCGTGAACATCACGTCGGTCGATGCATTCAAGGCTCATCCGCAGAACGCGCACTATGCTGCGACGAAAGCGGCCGTCGTGAGCCTCACGAAATCGTTCGCGCAGGAAGTGGCGAAGGACGGCATTCTCGTCAATTCGGTTGCACCAGCGGGCTTTGCGACGGACAAGGCGAAGAAGGCAGGTTTCCTCGGCGAACTGGCTGCTGCGAATCCGCTGGGACGTGCAGCGGAACCCGAAGAAATCGCGCAATGGGTCGTCATGATGGCGAGCGCGCGCAACACCTATGCGACGGGAGAAAACGTGATCGTGAGCGGCGGTTATATCTACGCCTGATTCACGCTCAAGTCCGTTTGAGTTGTATCAACCGCTCGCCCCTTCGCGTCCAGGGGCGAGCGATGACGAGGCCGCGGCTGTGTTAAAGTCATAATATGTCATACGGCGCAGATTACACACCTACAGATGCGCCGGCGCGGTACGTCTGCAGCCGTCAATTGCAGAGTTCTCTATCCGGTGTGGAGCACACGGAATGACTCTGGATGCTGAAACCCTCCTCAAAAACGCTGCGAGTTCGGGAAAGCGCCGCAGCCTGACCGAACTGGTCATTCAGGCACTCAACGACAAGATCGACCGCGGCGAATATGCGCCGGGCGCCAAGCTGCCTACCGAGCCCGAGCTGTGCACCGAATTCGGCGTCAGCCGCACAGTGATCCGCGAAGCAGTCGCGTCACTCAAACTCGGTCGCCGTCTGATCGCACGTCACGGCGTGGGCGTGTTCGTCGCTGATGCAGCACAATCCGCCGGCGCGGGCTTCATCGATTCCAACACGTTGAACAACTCCATGCACGTGCTCGAGTTGCGCATCGGCGTCGAAACCGAATGTGCAGCGTATGCCGCGCAGCGCCGTTCGGCGGCGCATTTGCGCGCGTTGAAGGAAGTGTATGCACGCATGGAAATCGTCGCCGTCGATGACGACGCCGAATGCGCACGCGCCGATTTCGAATTCCATCTTGCCGTCGCCACCTGCTCCGAGAATCCGCATTTCACGTCGATCCTGCGGACGCTGGGACAAGAGATCATCATCGATCTGCGTCTGAAGCACGCGAAGGCAAATCCGAAAGAACGCAAGACGTACATCCGGCGCATTCAGCGCGAACACGGCGACATTCTCGATGCAATCGAGAAGCAGGACGAAAGCGCGGCGCGCCGTGCGATGCGGCGCCATCTCAACGAGAGCCTCGAGCGCTATCACAATCTGTCGAGCACGCGCGCAGAGTAACTTGGCGATGTGTAAGTCCAGGCGTTTTGCAAACACGCCTGGACCGTCGTCTCTTCAACCGACGCTGCGCGAATCTCCACGCATCGGCCCGCCCGTGCGGTCCACGCAACAAGCCAGCGCGATCAAACCGATCACGGCAGCAGCGATCAGATAGTAGGCGGGAATCATGCGGCTGCCGGTGCTCTGTATCAGCCATGAATTGATCATCGGCGCCGTGCCTGCGAACAGCGCCACGGACACGTTGTAGCTCACCGCCATGCCCGTGAAGCGCACACCCGTTTCGAACAGCGACGGTATCTGCGAATAGATGCACGACAGCAGCGCGGCAAGACACAGGTTCAGAAGCAGCAAGGCTATCAAGCGCTGTCCGACGCTTTCGACTGTGAGCAGGTGAAAACACGGCACAGCAAGCACGGCGAGCGCAACGCTGCCCGCCAGCATCATCGTCTTGCGTCCGACTTTGTCGGCTAGCACAGCCAGCAATGGAATCGTCACGATCAGGAACGCTTGCGATACGAGCGCGATCGTGAAGCCCGTCGATGCATCGAGCCGCAACGTGCTCACCAGATAAGTCGGGATATACGTGACGACGATGAACAGCGTCACGTTGGTCACGATGATGATGCCGCTCGATTGCAACAACGCAGCCTTGTGCGACGCGAACAGCTCGCGAAAGCCGCCTGCCCTGTGTGCAGCTTCGAACGTCGGCGTCTCTTCGAGCCGATTGCGGATATAGAGGCCGATCGCACCGAGCGGCAGCGCAAGCAAAAACGGCAGCCGCCACGCCCACGCATCGATCTGCGTCTGAACGAACGCGTGACTGAGCAACGCCGCCACCAGCGCGCCGAAACAGAAACCGCTCATGCAGCCGACTTCGATCCAGCTGGTTACCAGCGTGCGGTTGCGATCCTTGCAATACTCCGCGACGAAGATCGCCGCGCCGCTCGCTTCGCCGCCTGCCGACACGCCTTGCAGCAACCGAAGCAGCACGAGCAGAATCGGCGATGCGATACCGATCGCGTCGTGATCAGGAATCAGGCCGATGCAAAACGTCGCGAGCGCCATCAACACGATGGTGACAGTCAGCACGTTCTTGCGTCCGTAGCGATCGCCTATCGGCCCGAAAATAAAGCCGCCGAATGGACGCGCGAAAAACGCAATCGCGAATGCGGCCAGCGACGCGACAAGCTGCGTGCCGGGCGCGCTCGCTGGAAAGAACACGCGCCCCATGACGGCGGCAAGGTATCCGTACACCGAGAACTCGAACCACTCCACGAAGCTGCCCACGACCGATGCAAGTACGACGCGCTTCAGCTCGCGTCGTCCGACTGTGCGGCGCGTGGGGCCGGTTTCGTGTCGACGAGCGGTAGGATTGTTGTCGTCGTCGAGAAGGTACTCCGCTTCGCTGTTGACATCCATCTGTGAATGATCCCCTTCGTGGCGAGAGTGGGTGTTGAATTGCGCCGAAGCGGAAACCTGAGCGTGAGCAGGTTTCCGCTATCGACACGCGAAGTTCGAGCCGGTGCAGCCGGACTTCAGTTCTTGAGCGGCTCGACCTTGTCGCCGACGGCAACGGCTTGCGGCACCCATTTGCCGCCGACCACCTTGTAGAACGTCGCCGTCGGATCCTTCATGTCGCCATTCGGCATGAACGCAATATTTCCAGAGATGCCTTCGAACGAAACGGACTTTACGAGCGGTCCATATACTTTCGGATCCGTCGAGTTGGCCTTTTGCATCGCGTTGATCAGCACCCACGTGGCGTCGTACGCGGACGGCGCATAGGCCACCACGCCTTCCTTGTATTTGGCCTTCATCTTTTCGTCGAATTCGCGGCCCGTCTTCATCTTCGACAACGGAATGCCGTAGTCCCACGACATCGCGCCTTCCGCGCTTTCGCCCGCGACCTTGAGGAACGTTTCGTTTTCGAAGCTGCCGCCGCCCAGCATCGCCGCACGGATGCCCAGCTGCCGCATCTGCTTCATCAGCAAGCCTGCTTGCTGGTCGAGACCGCCCCAGAACACCACATCGGGATTGAACGACTTGATGCGCGTGAGTTGCGACTTGAAGTCGACGGCCTTGTCTTGCGTGAATTCGCGATCGACGATCTTGCCGCCCGCGGCCTCGACGCCTTTGACGAACTCGTCGGCCATGCCTTGCCCGAACGCGGTCCGGTCGTCGATCACGGCAATGCTCTTGCCCTTGAGCGCGTTGACGGCCGAGTGGCCCGCCAGCTGCCCCATCTGCGCATCCGAGTTCACCACGCGGAACACGTTGAGAAAGCCCTGCGACGTCAGCGTCGGATTCGTGGCCGTCGGCGAGACCATCGGAATGCCTGCCGTGTTGTAGATGCGCGATGCAGGGATGCTCGTGCCCGAATTGAAGTGTCCGACGATGCCCACAACCTTCGAATCCACCATTTTCTGCGCGACCTGCGAGCCCATGCGCGGGTCGCCCTGATCGTCCTCGGCGTCGATCACGAAGTGCACCGGCTGGCCGCCGATCACGAGTTTCTTCGCGTTGGCGTCATCGAGCGCCAGTTCGACGCCGCGTTTCAGATCGACGCCGTAGTGCGCCGACCCTCCCGTCAACGGCGCCGCGAAGCCGATTGTGACGTCGCCCGCGAACACCACGGGACTGGCCATGAGCGCGCCAGCAGCCAGTGACGTGGCCAGCGCGAAGCGTGTGAACGAAAGCGGGGTCTTCATCTGATACCTCAGCGGTTTGCGAATGGATGAACTGCGTCCGCCCTGCGCGGCGGCAGGCTGACATCGGCGGGCACGGCCCGAAAACTGTTTGCCGGTCGCGCCATGGACACAAGGTATTAGGTGAGACGTCATATGTCAACGGATCAAAAAAGCCCGCTGAGCCAGGGTTTTCGAGGGGGCGAAATCGTCAGGAGAAGCTCGCGAGAGGCCTCGGTTCGCCCTGAGGACGTCCGGATCTTACGGAAAGATCGCGAGATTGAGGTGGGAGTATGTGCGTGCGGACGTGGATGAGATCATCCAGTCGCGACCTTCGAGCGATAGCAAAGCAGCGAAGAAAATCAGCCGTCAGATATTGGGCGAAGCGGCAATGGTCGGCCCGTTGTCGCCTCTCAGGGCCAGAAATCACGGCCCTTCACTGAGGATCACCCGACGATCACCTGGCGATATCGCCCGACTGCGAAGTGCCGTTCGTTGCAGGACCATAACCGGACGCATCAGCGGCTTTCGCGTTATGCGCAGCGGCGCGGAATTCCGCAGCCTGAATTTCGCCATACGGATAATCGGCCCACGCGAGCGGACTGTAACCGTCTTTCTCGGCCTGAACCAGTTCCGCGCGAACCTGCGCGCGTGTGATTGGCGACTGCGTCGATTGCGCGAACGCAGCGACGGGCACAGCAAGCACGAACAGGACAGCGACAGTTTTGGCTAGCGATCTCATGGCAACCCCACCTCTCTGAGTATTGCTTTTAAAGCCTGCGCTCGACATGAACGCAGGCAGCAATCACAGCTTAGCAGGTTGCGCCATCAGGGTAAACGATCAGTTTTCAATCTGACATTTATTTAGCATCACAGATTAATTAGCCGTTTGCGCGGGCGCCGTTTTTTCGCCGTCGACGAAGCGCCACACGCCCAAAGGATTGCGCTCCTTCAACGCGTCCGGAAGCAACGCATCAGGTAGATCCTGATAGCAGACGGGACGCAGGAATCGATCGATGGCCGTCGCGCCCACCGACGTGAACATCGCATTCGAAGTCGATGGGAACGGGCCGCCGTGAACCATCGCGTGGCAGACTTCGACGCCCGTCGGGAAGCCATTGGCCAGAATGCGGCCAGCCTTTCTTTCGAGCACGGGCAACAGGCGCTGCGCGTCGGCATGATCCGCTGCATCTATTTGCAGCGTCACGGTGAGCTGCCCTTCAATGTGTTCTGCCACCTCCAGCAGTTCATCAACATTGCGCGCGCGAATCACGACGGATGCCGGTCCGAACATCTCCGCCTCGAGTTCAGGCGAGTTGAGCAGGCGCTGTGCATCGGTCACGTAGAGCGCAGCCTGCGCGGCATTTGCGCGCTCACCTGCCGGTTGCCCCTGCGCGACCTTCTCCACGCCCTCAACTGCGTCGACATTGCGGGTTCCCGCGCAGTACGCATCGAAGATGCCGGGCGTCAACATCGTCTGAGCCGGCCTGGTGGTCAACGCTTCGCTTGCTGCCTGCACGAACCTGTCGAGGCCCGCGCCATCGACGGCGAGTACGAGGCCGGGATTCGTGCAGAACTGGCCTGCACCCATCGTCAGAGAATCGACGAACGCGCGGCCGATTGCTTCAGCACGGTTTTCGAGCGCAGCCGGAAACAGGAATACGGGATTGATGCTGCTCATCTCCGCATACACGGGAATCGGCTCGGCGCGAGCGTTCGCGATGCGCAACAGTGCGAGTCCGCCCTGCCGCGAGCCCGTGAAGCCGACCGCCTTGACCGCCGGATGCGACACCAGCGCTTCGCCGAGCGTGCGGCCCGAACCGAACAGCAGCGAGAAAGTGCCTTCTGGCAAGCCGTTTTCTTTTACTGCCTTCTGGATCGCGCAGCCCACCAGCTTCGACGTGCCCAGATGCGCGCTGTGCGCCTTGACCACGACGGGCGCGCCCGCGGCCAGCGCCGACGCCGTATCGCCTCCCGCAACGGAGAACGCGAGCGGAAAGTTGCTCGCGCCGAACACGGCAACGGGACCGACAGGCACTTTCGCGAGACGCAGGTCCGCACGCGGCAAAGGTTGACGTTCGGGCTGCGCATGGTCGATCGTCGAGCCGAGAAAGTGCCCGTCCCGCACGACCTGTGCAAACAGCCGCAACTGACCGACCGTGCGCGCACGCTCTCCTTGCAGGCGCTGGAGTGGCAAGCCCGTCTCGGCATGCGCGCGCTCGATGAGTTCGTCGCCGAGATCCAGAATATTGTCGGCAATCGCTTCGAGAAATGCCGCGCGCTTTGCGAGCGGAGCATTGCGGTAGACATCGAAAGCCTGCGCAGCCAGCGACGCCGCGCGCCCGACTTCCGCGACACCGCCCATGCCGAATACCGGCTCCGCGATTTCCGAATGGGTCGCGGGATTGAACGCGCGCTGTTCACCCTCGTTGCCTCGCACCGAGGAGAAGCCGATGAGCATTTCGCCTGTGATTGTCATGCTGATTTCCTGAACGTTTTCGATGGATTCATTCTTCTGGCGCGGAGCAGTGTGGTTAGCATCCGAGAAATGTCGGCGGAACGATGGGAGGCGGATAGACACACCATGAGCCGTCGCGATGACGAAAGAAGACGATCGCCAATGTTCCGGACGCACGCATCACTTCGACTCTGACGACCCGGCATGACAGTGTTTTCGATCGATCTGGCCGCGTCACCTTGAATCGTTCGCCGCTTCCGAACCACTCCTCGATGAGAACTCGAAGGGATCTGCACTGATCGCCCATATCCGTCTCCAAACGTCCGACCTGTCTATGCTTATGATCGTGCGCTGGCTGAACGACGTCTATTGAGACTCCAATCCGATGTCTTAACCGAAGCGTTAATGGGCTCTTCCCTCGTACAACGCATCGCGCCTCGCGAGCGGCTTGAACAGGCGGCTCCACGCGACGCTGACGAGCACCGTCGCGCAGCCGCCGAGCACAACTGAGCCGATCACACCGAACACCGTCGCCGTCACGCCGGATTCGAATTCACCGAGTTGATTGCTCGCGCCGATGAACAGCGTGTTCACCGCCGCAACGCGCCCTCGCATGCGATCCGGCGTTTCCAGTTGAATGAGCGTCTGCCGCACGATCACGCTGATCGTGTCGGCGCCGCCTGAGATCGCGAGCAGCAACAGCGAAAGCAGAAACGATCGCGACACGCCGAATGCGACGATCGCGATTCCATACACCGCTACGGCCACGAGCAGCTTCTTGCCGACGCCGTTGACGATCGCGCGCCGCGACAGCATCAGCCCGACGCACAAGGCGCCCACGGCGGGCGCCGAGCGCAGCAAGCCGAGTCCTTGCGGCCCGACGTGGAGGATCTCTTTTGCGTAGACAGGCAGCAGCGCGGTCGCGCCGCCGAACAGCACGGCGAACAGATCGAGCGAGATGCCGCCGAGCAGCAACGGATTGCTCCACACGAAGCGCAAGCCGGCAAGCACGGTCTCTGCCGTGACGGGCTCGCGCGGCGGCGCAACGTAGTCGTAGCGAATCAGCGCGTACATCACGGCACTCACGCAGAACACGGCCGCGCACATCAGATACAGCGCGTTGACGCCCGTCGCGAACAGCAGGCCGCCCAACGCCGGGCCCGCGATCACACACACCTGCTGCACCACCGCGCTGAGCGCCATCGAACGCGCCAGCAGGTTCTGCGGAACGAGCATCGGCAGAAGCGCCTGCTGGCCCGACATCTGAAACGGCCGGATCGCGCCGAGTACGAGCGAAAGGCCCAGCAGCAGATCGCGCGTTACGACGTGAGACATCGTCGATACGGCCAGCAGCGCGGCCGTGACGGCCTGCGCCGCGAGACACACGGCGACGATCTGCCCGCGATGCATGCGGTCGGCGCAGTGTCCGGCGACGAAGGTCGTGGCGAGTCCGGGAATGAACTGGAAGAGCCCGACGAGACCGAGATACCACGCGCTCGACGTCAGGTCGTACATGTGCCAGCTGATCGCCAGCATCAGCATCTGCTGCGCGGTGATGGAGCCGACGCGTGCGATCAGAAAGCGTGTCAGCGATGAATACTGCAGCAAGGGACTTATTCCGGTGTGCGCCTCGATCGCCGGCGACGCTGTATCGTTGATGCGCGTCATGTCGATGACCCGCCTTCCGTGTCGAAGACGCGCGCGTGATGATCGAAAGTTCTTGTTGGCATAAAGCGGATACTGCAGATTGACGACGACGCAATCATCGGCATCCGTGCGCCAGCCGTCTATTGAATAAAAAGGCGTGCGCTTTAACCGTCAGGTTATCGACGCACGCTGATCGGGCTGCTGCCCTTCCAGTTCGGTCACATTGACCTTCGGCGCCCACTTTCGGCGCAGCAACACGACAGTGCTGCTCGCTCCAAGCAACAGGAACATGAAAATGGCCAGCATCGGCAGCGTGTAGCTGTGTCCCACATGAAGCAGCCAGCCTGAGAGACTCGCCGACACACCGCCCGCGAAACTCGTCGCCACTTGCTGCAAGCCCGTATTCAAACCGACCGCCTGCTTCGGAATCAACGTGAGTTTGACGAGAGCGAGATTGTTCGCGGTGACCAGTCCCAACAGCGAAAGCGATACGACGTTCCAGAACAACGCCATCTGCGCCGAGCGCGTATAAGCGCCGAGCAACACAGTCGTCGCGCCGACAAACCCCGCGACGATAAACGACTTGCGCACGACGACGGCATCGCGGCCGCGCGCGATCAGCCGGTCCGCGGCCCATCCTGCGAATGCCGCCACGACGGCGATGCCCGCGAAACTGAAAAACGTATACAGCCCCGATTGACGCAGCGACAGTCCACGCTGTTCGACCAGATACGCGGGCATCCACGTCATGCAGTAGAACGCGAAATAGCTGTAGCAGAAGTTGGTGATCAAGCCGCCCCACACGACAGGGCTCGACAGAAGATTGCCGAGCGGCACCGAGGCCGCGCGTCGTTTGGCCGCCGCCAGTTCGGTCTTCGATGGAAAGTCGTTGTTGAGCAGCAGTTGCCACGGCATCAGCCAGATCAGTCCCGCAAGCCCCGTCACGATGAACATCGTCTTCCACGAACTCGACGCGATCAGCCACGCGGCGACGGGTGCGCCCAGCGCCGGCCCCATCTTTCCGCCGATCGAGTAGATGCCGAGCGCCGTGCCCTTGCGGCTTTCATCGAAGTTGTTCGCCAGATAGCGATACGTGGCGGGGACGACCACCGATTCGGCGGCGCCGATCAGCAGACGCACGACGATCAGCGCCGACAACGTCGTGACGACACCCGTCGCCGCTGCCGCAAGACACCACAGCAGGAAACAGATCGAGTAAGGCCACTTCACGCCGTAGCGGTCCACCAGCCAGCCCATCGGCATCTGCAGCAGCCCGTACGACCAGAACATCGCCGAGCCGAGCCAGCCGCGCTCGACATGCGACAGCGCGAATTCCCCCACGAAGCGAGTGTCCGCGAAAGCCGCGGACATGCTCGTGCGGTCCATGTGGGAGATCATCAGCCCGAGCGCAAGCAGCACGAGAATGGCCCAGCGGTTCTCGGGCCGCGCCGCCTTCCGTCGAATGGTCTCCACCTGTCGTCTCCGATATTTTTTGTTCTGGCCGGCGCGGATGTCCAGCACTCAGCCAAGACTGCCCGTTACATCGTCGAACAGTTCGTCGACGGACAGGCGTCGCGGAATGATCTTCTGATCGAGCGCCCAGTCGACGGCCAGTTGCAGCCCCGCGCGGTTCGCCTCCAACCCGAGCGGCGGAAAGATCGCGGGCACGCCTTCCGCGAGCGAGCGGCTTTCGACGATCATCCGATACAGCTCACGCACGATATCCGGCCTCTCCTTCGACAGATTCTCGTGCACGACGAACATGTGATTGATCGGCACGACGCCCGTGCGCGCGAACCAGTCCTTCGCGGCCGCATGCGCGTCGGGGACCAGCGTGCGCACGCGTTCGTCCTTCGGCATGTCTTCGCCGAGCAGCGCAGCCGCGAGTTCGCCCTTGAGCATCATCTCCGGAATCGACGAACCTGCGGGCAGACGCTGGCAGTTCGACGGATCGCTGTACTCGGCGAGATGCCCGTCGCCGAGCGTCATCCACGTGACCTTGTCGAGATCGACGCCGTATTCGTGACGCAGGATGCCGCGAATCCACAGCGCCGTCGTCTGCGTGTAGGTGCGCACGCCGACCTTCTTGCCTTCGATATCTTTCGGATCGAGATGACCGAAGTCGATGTTGTAGCCCGCGCAGTGATGCTGAAAACGCCCTGAAACAGGCGTCGGCAGCAGCACGTAGGGCTTGCCGTACGCCTTCGCTTGCAGGAACGTGACGATCGCGAGTTCGCCCGCGTCGAATTTGTTTTCGCGCACCATCGCCTTGAAGCCGTTGTGCGCGGGCGTCGGCCCGCAGAAGTCCAGCGCAACGAGGTCAGACGACACGCGTCCGTCGCGCATCGCTTTCGTCACTGCGTATTCGGCCAGGTTCGTGCGCAACGTCGGCACGCCTGTCAGCGTCGTTGTCATGCTTGTCTCTCCGTATGCTTTGTATCTTGTAGAACGAATTACAGCCGGACCTCGATGAGGCACGGGCCCGGCTCGCGCGTCGAATCGACCATCGCCTTGTGGAAGCCCTCTGCCGTGTCGACGGCGATGCCCGGCACGCCCATGCTTTTGGCCATCGCGAGCCAGTCGATGCGCGGCTTGTCGATGTCGATCATCGACAGCGCGCGCTCGCCCGGCGTACCCGCGCCCATGTTCGCGTACTCGGCCTTGAGGATCGCGTAGCTGTTGTTGGCGAAGATGATGGTCGTGACGTCCAGGTTTTCGCGCGCCTGCGTCCACAGCGACTGGATCGTGTACATCGCGCTGCCGTCGCCGACCATGCAGAACACGCGGCGATCAGGACACGCGAGCGCCGCGCCCGTCGCAACGGGCGTCGAGTAACCGATCGAGCCGCCCATGTTGTTGATGAGATCGTGCGGCAGCGCGCCCATCGTCAGGCTCATCGACTCCCGGCCCGTCGTCAGCGATTCGTCGACGACGATGCAGTGCTCGGGCAGCGCCGCAGCCAAAGCATGCGCGATGCTTGTCGGGTTGAGCGCGCCCGTCGGCACCGGTGTTTCGATGCGCGGCTGCAAGTGCGCTGCCGTGCCGGTGGCGCCCAGCGCCTGAAGCAGCATGTCGAACGCGAGTTCGCTGTCCTCGTCGGCTTCGACGAGCGGATGCACGAGCGTTCCCTCGGACTTCAGCAGACTCGGCTTGTCCGGGTATGCGAAGAACGCGACGGGTTCGGTCGTCTCGACGGTGACGATATGCTTGTAGTCCTTGAGAAAGGCCGTGGCCTGCGCAACCGCGTACGGAATGCGCGCAATGGGCACGCGGCCCGCGCCGCGCTCGATGCGCGCCGTGAAGAACTGCGAGCCGAGCTTCGCGCCCGTTGCAGCGGCAACGCGGCCAGCCTTGTCGAGCGCCGCGCCACGCGTCGCCTTGTTGGCGAGAATGATCAGCGTCGGCTCGCCCGAACGCAGCACCTGCGCGACATGCTCGATGCGCTCGGCGCTCGGCGTCTTGCGACGAGCCTCAACTGGCGGCGGCAACAAAGGCACAGCGTTCGTCTGCTGCCACGACGTATCGCCGGGCAGGATCAGGGTCGCGATCTGCCCCGGATGCTCGCAGGCTTTCGCGACGGCCTGCGCGGTATCCCACGCAATCGTATCGGCTGATTCCGCGCGGCGCACCCAGTGACTCAAAGGCCGCGCGAGTCCTTCGATATCCGACGTAAGCGGCGGATCGTACTTCAGATGCGATACCGAATGCTCGCCGACGACATTGACCATCCCCGACGACGCACGCTTCGCGTTGTGGATGTTCGCAAGGCCGTTCGCGAGACCCGGCCCCAGGTGCAGCAGCGCCGATGCCGGCTTGTCCTTCATCCGGTACCAGCCGTCGGCTGCGCCCGTCGCCACGCCTTCGAACAGACACAGCACGCTGCGCATCTTCGGGTTGTTGCCGAGCGCGGCGAGAAAATGCATCTCCGACGTGCCGGGGTTCGCGAAGCAGATGTCGACGTCCTGTTCGACCAGGGTCGCGACGAGGCTTTCGGCGCCGTTCATCAGTAGCCTGCCATGTCGCGTGCGAGGCCGACCACGCCATACGTGCGCTGCGGCGCCGACATCAGGAAGCGGTAGCCCTCTTCCATCAGGCGTCGATGGTTCTTCGCCGTGACGTGCGGATGGCCGACGACGACGTTGTGCTTCTTGCATGTCTCGACGATCTGGCGCATCGCATCGACGACTTCAGGATGCTCGTACTGACGCGGGAAGCCGAGTTCCTGGCTGAGATCGCCCTCGCCAATCAGGATGAAACCGATGCCGGGCACGTTCGCGAGAATGTCGTCGAGGTTCTCGATGGCCTGCGTGCTCTCGCACATCAGACCAACGAGGATTTCGCCTTGCGGCGCGAGCGGCCAGACGTCGGCCTTTTCGTAATACTCCTGCATCGACAGGCCCCAGTAGCGCGCGGCATTGGCCGGACCGTCGCCGCGTACGCCCTTCGGTTCGTACAGCGGCGCGCTCTTCGGCCGCGCGTAACGGCACGACGCGACAGCGTTGTAGGCCTGTTCGACGGTCGCCACGTGCGGCCAGATCACGCCGTACGCGCCGCGATCGAGCACCTGCTTCGCGAAGCTCTGGTTCATCTCGACGCCGTTGGCGGGAATGCGCGCGATCGGCGTGACCTTGGTTTCCACCGACGCCGACTCGGCGATCTGCTTGCGGCTGAGCATGTATTGCAGTGCATCGCCGAGCGCGCTGACGTCGTACGGGTTGTGCTCCATCTCGAAGACGAGGCCGTCGTACGGCGAGTCGCTCATTTCGATGGCGGTCTGCTTGTCGAGCTTGGCGAAGGCGGCGTGCGCGGCCTTGCCCGATTCGAACGCGCGAATGATGCTGTTCAGGCGATTGTTGGACATGTGTCTCTCTCGTTCTCTCTGCGCGGCGCCGCTTCACTGGGGCGCTCGCGCGGGTGGCATGTTGTCGAACCTCAGCCCAGGGCCGGGTACAGCTTCTGTGCGGTCTTGCCGAAGATCCACGTGCGGTCTTCGTTGCTGAGGCAGGCGAGCCCTTCCTGGGCCGTCGCGAGGATCTCCGTGAGCGTGCCGGGCGAGGTCGGGAAGTTCGAACCCCATGCGAGGCGCTGCGCACCGAAGGCTTCGACGACGCGCGGGAAGAAGGTCTCCGCACTCGCCTTCTCTTTCTTCACGTCGCCGAAAATGCGCGGCGTGAGCTTGAGGTAGATGTTCGGCAGATCGGCGAGCGCGAACAGGCTGGCGGCGTTCGCGTACGGCGGACCGTCGAGCACATCCGGGCGGCCGAGGTGATCGAGAATGATGTTCACGCCCTTGAACTTCTCCGCCAGCATGCGCACCTGCGGCAGGCCGATCGGACCCGTCTGGATGCACATCGGCAGTTTCAGTTCGGCCAGCATCTCCCATGCCTTGAAGGATTTGGGATTGTCGAGTTCGCTCGGATCGAAGTCCTTCGTCGAGCCGCCCGTGAAGATGCGCAGCCCGGCAAGGCCCTTGTCGGCCCAACCCTTGATCACGGCGGGCACGTCGTCGGCCAGCATGTCGACGGAGCCGACGGCCACGAGCCGATCCTTGTACTGGTTGCAGCCGTCCACGACGTAGCTGTTGTCGAAGCCGTAAGTGGTCGACGAATGCACGACGGCAGCCTTCGCGACGCCTGCTTCGTCCATCGCCTGGATCAACGCTTCGACGGTGTTGGGACGCTCCTGCGACCAGTCCGAACGCTTGCCGAACAGCGGCGCGGGCGGATAGCGCTTCTCATCGTCCGAGATGATGTGAGGATGAATGTCGATGAAGTTCATGATGTCCGTCCAGCCTGTCGGCTGCGTTACAGTCCCTTGGCTTTGAGGTGTGCATCCAGACGCGGATACACGCGGCGTGCATTGCCTTCGAAGATCGCGTGACGGTCGGCGTCGCTCAGTGCGTCGCACGCGTCGATGTAGCGCTTCGTGTCGTCGAAGTACTCGCCCGTGTTCGGATCGCGGCCGCGCACGGCGCCGATCATTTCGGAGCCGAACAGCACGTTGCTGGTCGGCACGACCTTGGTCAGCAGTTCCACGCCCGGATGGTGATAGACGCAGGTGTCGAAGAAGACGTTGTTCAGTAGCCCTTCGAGCGGACGCTTCGCCATCTCCAGCGACATGCCGCGATAACGGCCCCAGTGATAGGGCACCGCGCCGCCGCCGTGCGGAATCACGAGACGCAGCGTCGGGAAGTCCTTGAACAGATCGCCCTGCAACAGCTGCATGAAGACGGACGTGTCGGCGTTCAGGTAATGCGCGCCCGTGCCGTGATGGCACGGATTGCACGACGCGGCGACGTGGATCATCGCGGGCACGTCGAGATCGCACAGCGCTTCGTAGAGCGGATACCACTCGCGATCCGTCATCGGCTTGCCCGTCCAGTAGCCGCCGCTCGGATCGGGATTCAGATTGCAGCCGACGAAACCCATCTCTTCGATACAGCGGCGCAGCTCGGCAACCGAGTTCTTCGGCGGAGCCGACGGCGACTGCGGCAACTGGCAGACGGGCACGAAGTTGTCCGGGTACAGATCGCAGACACGGCGTACGAGATTGTTCGACACTTCGGCCCATTCGAGGCTCGTGCGCTCGTTGCCGAGGTGGTGGCTCATCAGGCCGGCGATCGGCGAGAACAGCGTGAGGTCGCCGCCGCGCTCTTTTTGCAGACGCAACTGGCCGTTGCCGACGCCTTCGCGGATCTCGTCATCGCTGACGTGCGCGCCGGACAGCGGCGGCGCGTTCGCGGGATCGTTGGCGGAGTCGATCTGCTTGGCGCGCCAGTCGCGGAAGGAAGCAGGAACGGTCGTGAAGTGACCGTGGCAATCGATGATCATTTTTTCTTCCGTGCGAAGTTCAATACGAAGTTGACTACGGAGTTCAAACGCGGGGATCGACGAACAGCTCGCTCATCGACATGCGGCGCGGCGTCAGGCCCTGCTTGAACGCGGTCGCTTCGAGCGCTTCGATGGTCTTGCGGTTTTCCTCGATGCCGTACGGCAGCGGATCGTGTCCGACGATCTTCTGCAGATCGCGGTACTTCTGGTTCTTCTTGTCGGTGAGTTCGCCTGCATCGAGTTTCGCCAGCCAGTCTTTCTTGGCCTTGTCGAACGCGTCGTAGATCGACTTCGCGACCCACGGATGCTCGGCCAGCACCGAGTCCTTCACGACGATCGTGCCGTGCATCGGATAAACGCCCGTCCGCGCGTAGTACTCGGCTTCGAGTTCGGCGGCGTTCGGGAACAGGTCGGGATAGTCGGCTTCCACTTCCTTCCAGCCGCCCGTCGGCGCACCGGTGCGGCCGATGCCCGCGTTGCCGTGCATGCCCGCCACGAGTTCGCCCTTCTCCATCATTTCCGCGAGCGAGCTGCCTGCGGGCGCGTGAATCACGTTCGGCGGCAGCTTCAGCTGCGTGACGTGCTCTTCGTCGTCGACGACCCAGGTCACTTTCGATGCGTCGAGGCCGAACTCATCCATCAGCACCTGACGCGTCCATGCGCCCGTCGTCACCGAATACGCGCGCACGCCGACCTTCTTGCCTTCAAGATCCTTCGGCGTCTTGATGTTCGCGTCCGGGCGGACCAGCAGGCCCGAATGGTGGAAGCGGCGCACGACGAAAATCGGCAGCGCGACGAACGGCGCACCGTAAGCGCGGGCGATGATGTACGTCGTCGGCGCCAGTTCGCATACGTCGAACTCGACGTCGCGGACCATGCGGCGGAACGCGCCGATTTGCGGATGAACGGTGATGAATTCGGCATCCACGCCTTCGATAGGAATGGAACCGTCACGAATCGCAGCCGTGTGCGGATGCTCGGCGATGGCGAGCTTGAGATGAACTTTCTTGGTCAACTTAGTCTCCTGTGACTTGGACGATCGGATCAGCCTCTGGCAAGCCGCTCGGCTGTTCAGGCGATCTCGTTGACTGAATGATCTTTCCGCGCCGGTTTTCCGTCTATTGAATTAACCTGCGGGAGCATTAACCATTTGGTAAAGGCTCGCGAGATCCAGCAGACGTCGACGCGCGCCAGCATGGGCGAAGGCGCGCCATATCTGAACGTCTGAACGCAGTTGCTGTTCCAGCCCGGTAAGGTGCGGTGAGGAAGACGTCGGCCGCGCCGCTGCACGCGACCGGCGATGCGTATCGGGTGAAAGAGGGAATGTGCGCTTGACGGCTGGATTCGTCGGGACAATCCGGCGATCCGGCGATCCGGCGTTGAGGCAAAGCGGGCGCTTGAGTCTTCCGTTATGTTGACTCAATAGCTAACAGCGAAGGATCGCCCGCGCGCTGCCGCCCGGCGCGAGCGAACCCGGAGCGTGGGCAACGGCTGCTTTACTCGAGTCTCACATCGCGACAGTCGTTCGCGTACCAGTCATTCACGCGCCGCTGCGCGTGATGGAACGATCCGGGATAGGTGTCCGCTTCCGTCACCGGGTTGTAGTCCGCCGTCAGCAGCACCGCGACTTCGCTCGTCAGACGCTGGTGCGTGGGTGCAGCGCCCGCTTTGAGCGCGGCGAGATCCTGGCACTGCTGTGGCGTGATGTGGGCGCTCGACAGACTGTCGGCAGACGGAGCGGCGCAAGCCGCCAGCAATACGGGAAGCGTCAGGCAGGCAAGAACGATCTTCATCATGGTCTCCGCTCTTGAGGAAAAACGGGAACACCACGACGAAGTGTAGAACCGCGCAACTGTCCGAAAGCTGGCAGCCCGCTGACAAATCTGCCATGTCCTGCATGGCGGCGAGTACGAGCGAACGGGAGACGACGAAAGCCGAACAGCCGTCAACGCGCCTCGGAAACCCCGTTCGCCCGGTTGGCTTTCGACGACGCCGACACTGCACGCGGCGCCGACCCTGCGCCCGTCTGCAGCCGCTCGGCGGCCTCTTCGAGACACGACACCATCAGCTGCGCGCTGGGCGACAGGCCGCGGTTGCGGTTCCACAGCACGCCCGCGGGACGCAGCAGACGAGGCAGGCTCAACGGAAGCGTATGGAGCGGCTGGGCGGTCTCGCCGCCGGGCGTGCCCGCCATCACCGCAATGAAGTCCGAAATCTGCAGATGCGCGCGCGCCACGTGAATCGACAGCGTTTCGATGTAGTTGCTGGTCAACGGCACGTCGTGCGCTTCCAGTGCGCGCTCAAGCGGATCGCGCAGGATCGAACCGGGCGGCGGCAGTATCCACGGGAAGGGCCGCAGGTCCGCCCACGTCAGCGTCTTCCTGCGCGCGAGCGGATGATGACGGCCCGTCATCAGCGTCACGGGCTCTTCGAGCAGCTCCTTCTCCTCGAAGCTGCCGAGCGTATCCGGCGGCGGCAGGCGGCCCACGACGAGATCGAGATGGCCTTGCCACAGCTCAGGCAGCAGCGAACCCGTCGTGCCTTCCGTGACCATCACGTTCGTACCCGGCGAGCGCTGCTTCAGAATGCTCAACGCCTGCGGCAGCAGCACCGAAGCCGACGCGGGCAGCATGCCGATATGCACCTTGCCTTCCGTTCCCGAACTCAGTGCCTTCAGTTCATCGCGTGCCTGATGCAGGATGGTCAGCATCTCGCGCGCGTGCCGCATCAGGCAATCGCCGTATTGCGTCGGCACGAGGCCCTGCGCCGTGCGCGAGAACAGCGTGAGTCCGAGTCCCTTTTCGAGTTCGGCCAGCGACTTCGAAACAGCGGGCACGGTCACATGCGTGACATCGGCGACCTGGGTCAGGTTGCGGTATGTGTCGATCGTCACGAGCAGGCGCAGGTGCCGCGCCTTCAGGTTGATCTGCAGGTACCAGTCGAGAGCTGACACGTCGTGAGCCTCCGCGTTTTGATCAACTTGCCACGCCGCATCAATGCTTCGGCGTCAGCGCATGCAACGTCATGCCGAGCGAAATCGACGTGAAATAGCCCACCGTGACGAGCAGTTCGGCGATCACCGCGCGGCCTAGCCCGGCGTCGTAGCGCGCAAAGCGAGTGTCGTCGATGACACCGCCCGCGAGAATGTCGCAAACCGCATCGCAGATCAGGCCGAAACGATCGTCGCCAGCTTCGGGCCGCCGCTTCTCCAGGATCGCCGTGACGACTGCCTCGGGCACGCCGGACTTCAGCGCATGCCGACGATGATTGGCGATCACATAAGGCGCATTCCAGAACACGGCCGTCGCCAGAATCGCGACTTCGCTTTCCGCCTCGCTCAACACCGGCGAATGGTCGACGTGCGTGCCGATGATCTCCATCCCTTCGGCCAGATTCGGGTTGTGCAGCCAGATGTTGAACGGCGTCGGGATACGTCCGCGCCCTTCGCCCAGCTTCGCAATCACTTTCTTCTGATCGACCGTGGCGTTGTCCGGGTCGATGCGTTCGAGTCGGTTGTCCGTCATTTGATGTCCTTCAAGTGTTCTTCGTCACATGGCTTCGCGGCTGCGTCAAAGCAGGCTGCTCGGCCAGGGAATGTGGATGATCTGGTCGAAGACGCCGTAGATGACGGCCGTCACGCACGCCGCGAGGATCAGGCTGAGGCGCCAGGACTCGCGTCCTTCAATCCGCATGAACGCGACGATCACGATCGGCACCGTCGGGATCATGCCGATCAGCGACATGCACACGAGAAACCCGACGAACCAGCCGAAGAACTTCGCTGCACGCTGCAACGTGACCTTGTTCGACAGCTTTTCTCCGCCGTCGCTCGACACATCCATGTGGATGCCGCCGCCGGCATGCGCGGTTCCCCCCTGCGCCGGAATCACGAAGACCTTGTAGGCGAGACTGGACGTTCCCGCGATCACAAGAATGCTCGCAATGACCGTCGGTCCGATTCGCGCCATCAGCAGCCAGCTCTGCGAGGTGATCAGCATGTACAGCCCGATGCCGATGAAGAACACGTAGACGAGATCTTCGAGCTTGAATGCGATCTTTCCGCTCGGCCGCATCCGTGCGAGGCCGCCGCTGCGCAGCGCGTTGAACAGCGGCTTGAAGAACACCAGCGCGGCGAGCGTGAGCAGCACCATCACGACGGGACGCGTCAGCCAGTCGGTGCCGTAACGCACGAAGGAAATCGACATGTAGCGCTCCATCAGCACGCCGAGCACGAGACCGAGAATCAGCGGCGGGCGCGCCCACCGCAGGCGCTTCATCGTCCAGCCGATCACCCCTGCGATCAGCAGCACGAACAGATCGCCCCAGCTGCGCGAGCCCTGAAAAGCACCGACATAGATGATCGGCATGATGACGGGCAGAATCAGCGTGTAGCGCAGCGTCGAAATCTTCGCGAATTGCCCGCTGAGCAGAAAGCACAGACCCGCGCCGAAGATGTTGGCCAGCGCGATCGACCACACCATCGAATAGGTGAAGTCGAGGTGCTTGGTCAGCATGTCGGGGCCGGGAATGAAGCCGTGCACCATCATCGCGCCGAGCAGAATCGCCTGTGCCGCGCCGCCGGGTACGCCGAACGACAGCATCGGCACAAGGCTGCCGCCTTCCCGCGCGTTGTTGGCGGCTTCGGGCGCGATCACGCCACGCACATCGCCCGTGGTGAACGTTTCCTTCGCGCCCTTCGAAGTCTGCAATGCATGACCGTAGGCGATCCAGTCCGTCACCGCGCCCGTGATGCCCGGCACTGCGCCGAGAATCGCACCGAGCCCACCGCAGCGCAGCACCAGAAACCAGTTGCGCAGACTGTCGACGACGCCCTGCTGCATCCCGCGACGCGAACTGAACTGCACGTTTTCGGCGATGGCCGTGCGTCGTATCGCGAGTTCGCACAGCTCGGGCAACGCGAAGATACCGAGGATGATCGGCACCAGCGGAATGCCGTCCTGCAGATAGAGGATGTCGCCCGTCCAGCGCATTTGTCGCGTTGCGACATTGGTGCCGATCATGCCGACGAGAATGCCGAAGCATGCCGCGACCACGCCACGCAGCGGCGCATTGCCCGACAGCGCCGACACCATCGATACGCCGAAGATCGTGAGCCCCAGCATTTCGGGCGTGCCGATCGAGAGCACGAATGGCCGTACCAGCGGCAGCGAAAACGCGAGAATGACCGCGCCGATCAGGCCGCCGAGCAGCGACGACGTGTAGCACGCACTCAATGCGCGCGATGCTTCGCCGCGCTTCGTCATCGGTAAACCGTCGAGCACGGTCGCCTGCGACGCCGCGTGTCCCGGCACGCCGAACAGCACGGCGGGAATCACGTCGGACGTCGTGATGACGGACGCCATGCCGAGCAGCATCGCAAAGGCCGCGTACGGGTCCATCGTGTAGGTGAACGGCACCAGCAGTGCGAAGCCGGTCAAGCCGCCGATTCCAGGCAACAGCCCGATCGCCAGTCCAACCACGACGCCGAACACAAGAAAGATCAGCCGGTTGAATTGCAGGAGCGTCGACAGAGCATGGCCTGCTGCCATGAGCGTCGCATCGTTGAAAAATTCCATGCGTGATCCTGATGAGAGGGCAAGCCGGGTTGGCTTACTGTTAAGCGTTCAATCAGCCAGCGACGGATAAAGCACCTTCGCCGTACGGCCCCACACCCACGCGCGGTCTTCCTCGCTCAGACTCGCAAAACAGGCGTTGCCCTGCTCGATCAGCTTCTTCAACGGCCCCGCCGAAGCCGGATAGTTCGAGCCGAACGCGAGATGATCCGCGCCGAATACTTCCACCAGTTTCGGAAAGAACGCTTCCGCGCCGCCCGGCGACGTCTGCGCAAGGTCGAAGGTCCGGGGCGTGATCTTCATGTACACGTTGTCGTACTTCGCGAGATCGAACAGCGCTGCGCAACGCGCATACGGCGGGCCATCTTCGAGATCGGGGCGCGCGCAGTGATCGAGCGCGATTCTCACCGAGGGGAAGCGTTCTGCGAGTTCGGCGACCATCGCGAGCCCATCGGGCGTCGTCTGCACGGCCATCGTCATGCCGATCTCGGCGCAGCGCTCCCAGATCGGGAAGGTCGCGGGATTGACGAGCCAGCTGCCGTCGCTCTGATGCGTCGCGCCGCCCGTGAAGAGCCGGATGCCGCCCATGCCGTTCGCCAGCCAGTGATCGAACGTCTTCAACGCGTCGGGGGCCAGCAGATCGAATGAGTAGACGCCCGTGAAGCGCTTCGGATCGCGCGCCACGCTGTCGGCGACGTACGAATTGTTGTGGCCGTAAGTGGTCGACGAATGCACGATCGCGGCCTTCGCGACGCCCGCTTCGTCCATCTCCTCGATCATCTGTTCGAACGTGACGGGGCGCGTGGCGGACCACTTCGAGCGATGCCCATGCTGCGGAGCGATCGGATAGCGAACCGTATCCGTCGAGATGATGTGGGGATGAATGTCGATGATTTCGGGTGTCATGTGATTAAACCTCATGGTGATTGCTGTCATTCACCCGCATCAGGGTCATGACGTTCGCGTGTTCGGATCAGCGCTTTCAGTGCGAACTGAAGACGAGCTTGCGCGCGCTTTCGAGTTGCGGCGCAGGCGTCGCGTACAACTTGCTGACGATCTGTTCAACCGCGTTTCCGTCGATGGGATCGATCGGGAAGCCTGAGTTCTTCATCGCAGCGATGAACTCGGGGTCCGCAATCGTCTTGGCAAAGGCAGCGCGCAGCGCATCGAGACGATCCTGTGGAACGTCCTTCGGTACGGCGATCGGACGTCCTGCCTGGAACGGCAGCAGGAACAGGTTGAACAGCGCCTTCACATCGGGATTGGTGATGTACGCGCTCAGGTTCGGGATGTCGGAGAACGGCGCCGGACTTTTCCAGCCCAGATGCAACAGCACCTTCATCTTTCCGTTAGCGAGCATCCGCACGGGCTCGCCCTGCTGCAGACCGTCGATGGTCGAAGCCCAACCGTCGACTTCACCGCGCTGCATCGCCAGATACACTTCGCCGCGCCCCGTGTAGCCAGGCACGATGCTCATCTTTGCGCCGAGATATTCGTCGAGCAATGCGGGCAGCGTCCGGTCCTCGTTCGCGAAGCCTGTCGCGCCGATGTACATCTTCTTTTTGGTGAGATCGTCAGCGGTGGTGACGCCGGAACGCGTCATCGAAACGATGCAGTATTCGACCTTGTTGAGACTGCCGAGCCATCTCACCTGGCGCGGATCGAAACGGTTCTGCCGCTGATCGAGCAACGGAATATAGAGGTTGTTGCGCTGCAGGAAGCCGATCACGGTGCCGTCGTTCGGCTGCCGGGATTGCAGCGACGCTGCCGCGACCATGCCGCCCGCGCCCACCACGTTCATCACGACCGCGCGGGGCTTGCCCGGAATGTAGTTCACGAAGAAGCGCGCGAACTGGCGCGCGATGATGTCGGTCGGCGTGCCGGCGTCGGCGCTGACGACGAGCGTCAAGGTCTTGCCGTGATAGAAGTTTTCGACAGACTGACCAAACGCGGGTCCCGTCATCGCCATTGCGGCAATACCTAAAAGCGCCGCGCAAGCGCGAATTGCGGTCCTTAACTTCATGGTCGTCCCTGTCTCCAGTAATGTGCGCGATTCGCCTTGCAGAGAGCCGGAAGCGGTGCAGCCTCCGGTGTGAATCGCGCTGTCTCCGTTCATTTATCGAGTGAACGCAGTGCAATTCTTGCGAGCGCGCCGGGATGGGTCAATTGAGAAAAACGGCTCGGGGTTTGAGCAAATGGTTAAGGCGCGCAGAACGAGACGGAACGGGACCACAGCGCCGTTCGCCTGCGAGCTTGCTTCGCGGGGGAGGAATCGCGTGGTGCGGCGGGCGCGGCGGGTCCGTTCGTCTCGCTGACGACGGTTAACGTGTGACCGTGCTCTTGTCGGCGAGACGTTGAGCGGCCTCTTCAAGGCACTCGACCATGAGTTGCGCGCTGGGCGAGAGACCGCGATTGCGGTTCCACAACACGCCGGAAGGACGCAGCAAGCGGGGCAGGCTTAACGGAAGCGTATGAAGCGGCTGCGCGGGATCATTGGCGGGCGTATCGGCCATGACGGCAATAAATTCCGATACCTGCAGATGCGCGCGCACAACATGTACCGACAGCGTCTCGATGTAGTTATTGGTCAACGGCACACCGTGCGCTTCGAGCGCGCGTTCCAGCGGATCGCGCAGGATCGAGCCGGGTGGCGGCAGTATCCACGGATACGGTTGCAGGTCCGACCATTTGAGGGTTTTTCTGCGGGCCAGTGGATGGTGTCGGCCCGTTACCAGCGTCACGGGATCTTCGAGCAGTTCCCTTTCTTCGAAACTGCCGAGCGTATCCGGCGGCGGCAGACGACCCACGACGAGATCGAGGCGGCCTTGCCAGAGTTCGGGCAGCAGCGAGGCCGTCGTTCCTTCCGTCACCACCGCGTTCGTGCCCGGCGAGCGCTGCTTGAGAAAGCTCAGCGCCTGCGGCACCAGCACCGAAGCCGATGCGGCCAGCATGCCGATGTGCACCTTGCCTTCGGCACCCGAGCTCAGCGCCTTCAACTCGTCGCGTGCCTGATGCAGGATGTTCAGCATCTCGCGCGCATGCCGGATCAGGCATTCGCCATACTGCGTCGGCACGAGGCCCTGCGCCGTGCGTGAAAACAGCGTGAGCCCGAGTCCCCGCTCGAGTTCGGCGAGCGACTTCGACACGGCGGGCACGGTCACGTGCGTGACGTCTGCAACCTGAGTGAGGTTGCGGTAGGTGTCGATGGCTACGATCAGATGCAGGTGTCGCGCCTTCAGGTTGATCTGCAGGTACCAGTCAAGCTCCGACACGTCGTATGCCCCTTTTACCAATTCGTTAAGCCTGAGGCCATTTTACTCAATTGCCCGCTGGTGCTGTTCGCTGGCAGGATCGCGATGCGCCTGCTGGCGTCTTTGGCATTGGTCGCACGCAATACGATGAACGACAACATGCCGGCACGACCGGCGTACGGAGACAAACGATGACCCAATCGTTCAGCCGCCGCCGCTTTCTGCGCGGCGCCGGCCTGCTTGGCCTGAGTGTCGCGGCGGGCGGACTCGCCACGCCGTTTATTGCACGAGGCGCGGCCTCGCAGATACGGATCGTCAGCAACCCCGGCCTGGAGAACGCGACGCTCAACGCGCTCATGGACGAACTGGGTTACTTCAGGCGATTCGGCGTCAATGCCATGATCGCGCAGATTCCCGGTGCAACCGGCCCGTTCGATGCCATCGCTGCGGGCGCCGCCGATGTCTGCATGGTGTCGGGCTACAACATGGTGTTGTCGCGCATCGCACAGGGCGCGCGAGTCAAGATCGTCGGTGCGGGGATGAAGAAGTGCGCGCTGACCGTGTTTGCCAGGCCCGATGGGATCAAGACACTCGCCGATCTGAAGGGCAAGACAGTCGCCGTCGGTCCGAAGTCAGGGCTGCTGCATACCTTGATGCTGCAACTCATGAAAGAAAAAGGGCTCGACGCTTCGCAGATCAACTTCGTCGATAAAGGCAGCAACGATCAGTGCTATGAAGCGGTCGTGAAGAACGAAGCCGATGCCTGCTGTGCGAGCATCTCGCATCTGAACGATGGAGACGGGCTCGTCGTGATCGATGAAGGCAACATGTGGCAAGCGCTGCCGGGATGCATCTTCCAGACCGCATATGCATCGGATGCCGCCCTACGAGACAAGCGTGAGGGCCTCGTCGCGATCATGGCCGCCTACGGCGCGCTCTACGACTACCTGATGTCGCCGGCATCGCATGATGCTTTCTTCGAAGCCCGCAAGCGCGCGCAGAAACACTTCGACAAGGCATCGGCGCAAGCCATCTGGGACTTCAATCAGGCGCAGCGCCCTTATTCGAAGGATCTGTCTCTCACGAGCGGCGAGATCGGTTATCTGCAGGACATGTTCATCGCGCTGGGCAGCCTGAAGCAGAAACAACCGTTCGCGGAAGTGGCCGACATGTCGGCCGCAAAAGCGGCCGCGAAGCTGGTGATCTGATCGAACGATTCAGGACGCGGCGCTTCTCGCACGCAAAGGCCGCGTCCTTCACAACAAAACACCCCGAACGCCGACGTTCGGGGTGTGATTCAACTGGATGCTTCGCGAGCGCTTTGCCCGATGTCAGAACGTGTGCCGCATACCCGCGATGACAGAGATCTGCGAGCTGCCGGGCGGCGGCGTAGGAACCGGCGAGATGGTCGTCGCTGCGAGCGCGAGATTGCCGTAGTTGTGGATGCGCTCACCCGTCAGGTAAAGAAACGTGCGTTTGGACAGCAGATACTCACCGCGCAACACGAGCACCAGGGCCTTGTTAGGCGAGTGATCGTATTTGAGTTGCGCAACCATGCCGTCGACATACACGAACGGTGTAACGGGCACAGTGCCTGTCACCCAGAAAAGATTGCTCTTCGGCGTCTTGAGGCCTTCGTCGTCACGCCTGATCCAGCCTACGCCGAACTTGGCTTTGTTGATCTTGAAGTAGCCACCGAACGTGAACCGGCTGTCGGTGAGCTTCGGCGAGGTGAGACCGCCGAACGTTCCAGACGTGCCGCCATAATTGCGCTCGTACGAGGTTGCTATGCCCCAGGTGTGTCCGTCGTACTTGCCCATTACCGAGTATTCCCGGCACTCGTTCGACGGTGTTGTCTGTCCTGGGCAATTGGCGGCTGCGGACGTCGCCGGGTTACCGTTGACGGCATCACGACCGAAGCTGTAATTCACGCCACCTTCGAAGCCGCCGAGGAAATATCGGTAGCTCACGGAATTGTCGGCGCGCGCGTTGGCGATGCCGTTATCCAATGTGGTCAGACCTTGAGCGCCCGTTCCGAACGGATTGATGAACGAGGTAGCAAAGAACCGCATCGTGTATTGGCGACCGAACGTTAGACGCCCGAATTTTCCATCTAGACCGACATAAGATTGCCGCCCAAACAGCCGGCCACCCTGCCGCGATGTGCCATTGCCCGGCATGAAGCCGCCTTGCAGATCGAAGATGGCTTTCGTCCCGCCGCCAAGATCTTCGCTGCCGCGAATCCCGAAGTAGGATGTTGCGGTTCCGTCTCCCATGCGATAAGCGTTGGTGGTACCGCTCTTGCCTTTAGCGACGTTGTTGACGTATTCGAGCCCCTGATCGATCAAGCCATAGATCGTGACCATGCTGGTACCCGTGTATCTACTGTCGGCCACGCCTGCGTCTCCAGCCAGTGCCCACGTTGGCGCAACGCCCATCAACGCCGCGCAGGCACATACTGCCGTCCTGTGTTTCATGATCGATGCCGTCTCCGTTAATTGGTCACAATGTGCCAGATCGCGAACTGCTACCGGCCAGGACCATGCTTTTCGTTTATTTGTAACGCACTGAAATTTTGACAGCGCGTAGCGGCACGTCTATTGAGAAAAACGGCTTCGGATTTGAGCGAATGGTTAAGCCAGGCTCGGCGCGTTGAAATGCATTCTCAGAAGCCCGATGGGCGGGGCAAATGAGCGACGGGAGAACACCGTCGCTGCGGCTTTACGAAACACTCAACCCTTCGCCGCTTTTATTCAATGGTCTAAGTGTTTTCCCTAGCGTCAAATACGACCTCGTTGCTGCGGAAATGCGTGGCCATCATCGTGTTAGAAGGGGTAGGAAAATGAACTTGTCGATCAAAGCTGCTTTCGTCATCGCAATTGCCGTGGTCCCGGCACTGGCGTTCGCTCAATCGAGCGGGCCTCTCACGCGCGGGCAGGTTCGCGCGCAACTCGTACAACTGGAAAATGCGGGCTATAACCCGCTCGGCAATTGTTCCGGGAATTGTCCGGGAAGCCTGCGACATGCTGAAGCCGTCATCGCGCAACGGGAAGCCAGCGCGAACGCCGCGTACGGTCCGGCAGCGAATGGCTCGGAGCAATCGGGTAAATGAGTCATGTGTGATTCCGTCGTTGCATAAGGATGATCGTCATCCAGCGTTAGCGAGGAATCGCTGTACTTCGCTGTGCGAAGCCACGATCTGCCGCAGCACGCCTAACTCGCCGCAATGAAATCGAGTGACTGCGTCTTCAGTTCACCCGCAATGAAATCGACAAATGAACGCGCGGCCAGGCGGGTTGCGCGCCCCATCGGGAAATAGGCATGCACGGGCACTTCCGCCATCTTCCAGTCCGGCAGCAAGTGCACGAGCGCGCCACGTACGATCTCCGACCGACAGGCCCACGAAGTCGTCGAAACGATTCCGAGCCCCGCAGTGGCCGCTGCAAGCGCGCCCGCGGTGTCGTTCGTCGACACGTGCGGCTGGAGATCGACCGATGTGATCTCTCCGTCGCGCTCGAACTGCCATGACGACGCGTGCGCCCCGGCCGGTCCTCCAACGACACGATGTCCGGGGAGATCATCCGGCGCGACGGGTGTACCGTGCTGCTCGAGATACGCGGGTGCCGCAACGATGAGACGGTGCATTTTCCCGATCAGTCTCGCCGTGCCCGACGAATCCGGCAGCCTGCCCACGCGGATACCGACATCGATTGCTTCGCGCACCATGTCTTGCCATCGGTCGTCGAGCATGACATCGATACGCAGCGACGGATGACGTTCCGTGAACCCCGCGAGACGCGGCAAGATCACGCGCATCGCCATGGTCGAAGGCATCGCGAGCCGCAAGACGCCACGTAGCTCGCCCGTTTCGCGAACGCTGTTTTCGGCATCTTCGATCGCCGCCAGGATCGGCTCCATGCGCGCCAGAAATTCCTGGCCGGCTTCCGTCGGCACGACTGCGCGCGTCGTACGCGTCAGCAGACGCGCGCCGAGGGACGCTTCCAGTTCGGCGATCATTCTCGAAACCTGAGATTGCGCCAGCCCGCTCTCCCGCGCCGCGGCTGAAAAGCTGCCCAGGCGGGCAACGCGGGTGTAAAGCCTGAACGTCGTCACATCCTTCACGTGCCCCTCCGTCTGGAACTCGTCCGCCTTCCGCCGCAGCAATCGTCAGACGCACCCATGCTGATCCAGCATAGATGTTAGCCAAATTCATGGACTACCGGTATGAGCGGGAAAACGTCACATTAGTCACATGGCAGGCATCAACCGACCAGCCGTGATCGGAATCAGCAGTGGGCGACCGTTCCGATGTCCCGACAGCCCTGGTGAATGCGTCCGCCCGTAGCGGCGCTCTCATCGCAAACTGGAGTACATGCAATGACCACAGTCCTCGTAACCGGCGCATCTGGCGACACCGGCCGTCCGACCGTCGAACGACTTCTGGAAAAAGGTTTTCACGTCCGCGCACTGGTGCGCAAAGACGACCATCGCGCACAGCGTCTGCGCGATCTGGGCGCCACAGTCGTGCTCGGCGACATGATGAGCCTGCGCGATGTCCGTATCGCCATGCAAGACGTTCAACGTGCCTACTTCTGTTTTCCGCTCGCCGAAGGCCTGGTCGAAGCGGCCGTGATCTTCGCCCAGGCAGCGAAGGAACAGAATCTGGAACTGATCGTCAACATGTCGCATAAGCAATCGCGACCGGCTGCACGCAGCAAGGCGACGCAAAACCACTGGCTCTCCGAGCAGATTTTCAACTGGTCCGGTGTGCCTTCCGTGCATCTGCGCGTGACGTTCTTCGCTGAGTGGCTTCTGTATATCGCGCCGCAGATTCGCTATGGACGCTATGTGATGCCGTACAACAAGGACAGCCGCTTCGCGCCCATTGCTGGCAGCGACATTGCGCGGATCATCGCGGGCATTATCGACAATGCCGCGCCCTATGTCGGCAAAGCACTCGCGCTGCACGGTCCCGTCGAATACAGCCACGAAGAACTCGCCGCCGAAGTGGGCCGCGTGCTCGGCAAGAATCTGCCCTACGAGCATGTCACGGTATCCACGTTTCTCGAACTGTTCGGCCTGCAGGATGCCGATGCGATGCGGCGGCATTTCGAAGCGGTCACGATCGATCAGCAGGAAGGCCTGCTCGCCGGTACGGATAGCACGGGCACGGAGATCATCGGCCAACCGCTGGCGACGGTCGAGCAGTTCATTCACGCGAACCTGTCGAAGTTCGTCCTCGACTATCCGCTGACTCACTCCGCCAACTGATCCGTCCGCTTTTGCACGGACCAATCTGAAATTTCATTACTTAGGATGCTTAATCATGTCAAAGAAAGTTCTCATCACAGGCGCTACCGGAGACACCGGCCGCGCAGCAGTGCGCGAATCGATTGCGCTTGGCCTCAATGTTCGCGCGATGGTTCATCGTAAGGACGCGCGATCGGCGGCACTCGAAGCGCTCGGCGCCGAAGTCGTCACGGGCGATCTGCTCGAAATCGACACCATTCGCGATGCCATGAAGGACGTGGACGCGGCGTATCTGGTGTGGCCCGTTCAACCGGGGCTGATTAACGCGACGGTGAACTTCGCGCAGGCCGCGAAGGAGACGGGCGTCAAGACGGTCATCAACCTCTCGCAACGCTCGGCGAATCGCGAGTCCACCAGCGATTCGTGCCGCGACACGTTTATCGCCGAAGAAATCCTCAACTGGTCGGGACTGCCCGTCATCCATCTGCGGCCGACCTATTTCCTCGAGTGGCTGCTGTATCCGTGGCAGTTGCCGTATCTGCAACAAGGCGTGTTGCGTCTGCCCGTCGGAAGCGGGCGTCATTCGCCCATCGCCGCCGACGATCAGGGCCGCGCGATTGCCTCGTTGCTGAAAAATCCGCACGGCCACATCGGCAAGACGATTCCGCTCTCAGGTCCCGCCGAGATGGATCACACGCAGATGGCGGCAGAACTGTCGGAGGCGCTGGGTCGCGAGATCGTGTTTCAGGATCTTCCCATCGACGAGTATTGCAGTTCCATCGAGGCAATGGGCGTGCCGCCCTACGTCGTCCAGCATCTGCGCGGCGCGATGGCCGACTACCAGGTTGGCCGTATGTCGGGCGCCGACAACAACGTCGAAACACTGACAGGCCGCAGGGCCATGACGGTCGGCGAATTCGCGCGCCTTCATATCGACAGGCTCAACGGCAACTGACATTGACAGGTTCCGGCTCGCTCGCCGCGTGCCGGAATCGACACTCCTCTCTCCACCGGCTTACAGGTCATCAACATGAAACTCATCAACTCCGTCGCGCTCGTCACGGGCGCCAATCGCGGCATCGGTCGCGCTTTCGTCGAAGCCTTGCTCGAGCGCGGCGCGTCGAAAATCTACGTCGCGGCACGCGATACCGCGTCGCTCAAGGAAGTACTCAAGTGCGGCGACCGGCGGCTCGTGCCGCTGCCTCTCGACGTCACCGATCCCGATCAGGTCGCGGCCGCCGCGGCAATCGCTGCCGACGTCACGCTGCTGATCAACAACGCCGGTTACGCGGCCTTCGAGGGCGCGATTTCCGCGCCCGATCTCGACGATGCCCGGCGTGAAATGGAGGTCAACTATTTCGGCACGCTCGCGTTGACGCGTGCCTTCGCACCGGTGCTCGCAAAGACGCAAGGCAGTGCGCTGCTCAACATGCTGTCCATGCTCTCGCTAGTGAGTCTGCCGATGGCGGCCACTTACTCCGCGTCGAAGGCAGCGGGCCTGTCGCTCACGCGCAGTCTGCGTGCCGAACTGGCCGCGCAGGAAACGCAGGTCGTCGGCGTTCTGGCCGTGCAGACTGAAACGGCCATGGGCGCGAAATTGCCCGAGCCGCGACTGACGCCGCAGGAAGTCGTGAACGACGCGCTCGATGCGATCGAAGCCGGCATCAACGATGAGATTGTCGCCGGCGGCCAGTCGCGCGCCATTCACCAGGCTTTTACGGCCGATCCGAAGGGCTTGCAGGCAAAGATGTCCGCACGTCTGCCGCAACGTGGCTAACGCCACATCGAACGATAGAGGTAGTCATGTACTTTCACGAAACGCTCATCCAGCGAAACGCAGACTTTGCCGAAACCGGCTTTTCGGCCGGACTCACAATGTTGCCGTCGCGCCGAACCATGATTGTCGGCTGCGTCGATCCGCGCGTCGATCCGATGGACGTGCTCCAGCTGGAACCAGGCGAAGCAGCCGTTATCCGCAACGTCGGCGGACGCGTCAATCCTGCCCTGCTCGAAACGCTGGCGATCCTGGGCACGGTATCGCGCGCGGCTGGCGCGCAAGTCGGCGCGGGCTGGAATCTGGTGCTCCTTCAGCATACCGATTGCGGCATCGCGGGCTGCTACCATCACGCGCCGAAGCTGCTCGCGAAGCACATGGGCGTGGCGGAAGACCAGCTCGACGCGCTCGCGATCACCGATCCCTATCAGGCCGTCGCGCTCGACGTCGCAGCACTCAAGGCGAACCCGAATCTTCCCGCGGGCGTCAACGTGTCCGGCCTCGTCTACGACGTGGAAACGGGGCGCGTTACGACAGTCGTTGCGCCTGCTGAAACGGACCACGGGCAGCAATAAGGGCGATGCCCGCGAGAAGCGCGCGCTCAAAGGAGCGCGCGACAACTACGCCGCGCCTCACTCCGCCACGACGCCCTGACGCATCAGCTTCACGAACTTATCCGTTATCGCCGGCAAGGTTCTTCCCCGCTTTTTGACGATCGCGATCGACCGGACAAACGCCGGATCGTCGATTGCCTTCACGACGAGCCCCGGTTCGGCGCGCACTTCGCGAGCAGTCTCTGGCAGGATCGTCACGCCGAGTCCAGCGCGCACCATCGCGACGGCCGTCATCATGTACGTGGGTTCGCACGCGACATCGACGGGCTCGCGCAAGCCGCCGAGCGCCGCGTCGACGACGGCCCGCACACTCGTGCCCGGCGCCGTGAGCACGAGCGGCGTGCGCGCCAGATCGTCCGAACCGATGCGGCGCTTCTTCGCCAGAGGATGCGCGCGCGGACACACGACCACGAGCCGGTCCACGCCCGTATGCAGCACTTCGAGCAGCGGATCGAGCACCTCGCCGCCCGTCAGGCCGATATCGGCTTCCTCGTTGCACACGAGCGAATTCACCGTGCTCGCGACGACATCGCGAATCTGAAAGACGACGCGCGGCACCTCGCGCTTCATTTCGATGATGAGTTCCGGCAACGCGCTCGCCGCGAACGTCGGCAGACACGCGATGCGGATCGCGCCGCTTTCCCCTTCGCCCAACGCACGCGCATCGCGCAGCACGTTCTCCATGTCCTGCAGCGATTTGCGCAGCAGCGGCAGCAACTCGCGGCCGGTCGGCGTCAGTGCGACATTGCGGCTATTGCGGTCGAACAGACGCGCGCCGACCACGTCCTCCAGCCGACGTATCTGCACCGTGAGCGCCGGCTGCGACAGATGCAGCCGCTCGGCCGCGCGCGTGAAACTGCCCGCCTCGGCCACGGCAACCAGCGCCCGGATATCGCGAAGATTCAGATCCATTATGACTTGTGATTGCTGCGATCAAATCATTTCAATTGTGTAATTGCCGCGTCGAACTTACGCTGAATCCCATCAAAAGACAAGATTCGGAGACACATCCATGCTGCCTTTGCTGGGGCTCGCCACCATCGTCGTGCTGCTCGGCGCGATTCTTTCGAAACGCATGTCGCCGCTCGTCGCGCTCATCATCGTGCCGATCGCGGCGTCGCTGATAGGCGGCTTCGGCTTGCAGACGAGCAAGTTCGTCATCGACGGCCTGAAGAGCCTCGCGCCCGTCGTCGGCATGTTCGTGTTCGCGATTCTCTACTTCGGCACGATCGCGGATGCGGGCACGCTCGATCCCATCATCGACCGCATCCTGCGCGCGGTCGGCACCAAACCGACGCGCATCGTGATGGGCACGACGCTGCTCGCGCTGCTCATTCATCTGGACGGCTCCGGCGCGGTCTGCTTTCTCGTCACGATTCCCGCGATGCTGCCGCTTTACGAGCGCCTCGACATGGACAAGCGCGTGCTGGCGGCGGCTGTGTCGATGGCGGCGGGCATCAACTTTCTGCCGTGGACGGGGCCGATGATCCGCGCGTCAGCATCGCTGCATCTGCCGATTTCGTCGCTCTTCAATCCGCTCATCCCCGTGCAGGCTGTCGGCCTCGTTTTCGTGTTCGGCATGGCGTACTGGCTTGGCCGCCGCGAGGAGAAGCGGCTCGGTTATTCGAGCGCAAACGGCTCGATGCCTGTGCCCGAACGCAAGCTCACGCCGGAGGAAGCGGCGCTGCGCCGTCCGCAGAACTTCTGGTTCAACATCGTCCTGACGATCGTCGTGCTCGGCACGATGGTCGCGATGGGCGAGAAGATTCCGCCCGCGATCATGTTCATGGTCGGACTGTGCATCGCGTTGATGGTGAATTACCCGAACGTCGATATGCAGCGCAAGCGCATCGACGCGCACGCACGCGCCGCGCTGATGATGGCGGGCATTCTGCTCGCGGCAGGCGTCTTCACCGGCGTCATGCAGGGCAGCGGCATGCTGAAGGCGATGGCGCAAGCGGCTGTCGGCTTCGTGCCGCCTTCGATGGCGAGCCACATTCCCGTTGCGCTCGGCATCGCGTCGATGCCGCTGTCGATGCTCTTCGATCCCGATTCGTTCTATTTCGGCGTGTTGCCCGTGATCGCGGAAGTCGCGTCGCAACTGGGCGTGCCGTCCGTGCATGTCGGACAGGCCGCGCTGCTCGGCCAGATGACGACGGGCTTTCCCGTCAGCCCGCTCACGCCCGCGACATTTCTCGTCGTCGGCCTGTGCGGCATCGATCTCGCGGATCATCAGAAGTTCACGTTTCCGCTGCTGTTCGGCGCGTCGATCGTGATGACGATCGCGTGCGTCGTGCTCGGCATATTTCCGCTGTAAAGGAATCAGCATCATGAAAGACAGCATTCGCATCGGCGCGGGCGCGGGCTACTCGGGCGATCGCATCGAGCCGGCCGTCGAACTCGCGGAACACGGCGCGCTCGACTATCTCGTGTTCGAATGCCTCGCCGAGCGCACCATCGCGATTGCGCAGCAGACGCGCCGCCGCGATCCGTCGCTCGGCTACGATCCGCTGCTCGAAGCGCGCATGCGCGCCGTGCTGCCCGTCGCTGCCAATAAAGGCGTGCGGATCGTCTCGAACATGGGCGCCGCCAATCCCGGCGCGGCGGCGCGCAAGACGGCGCAAATCGCGCGCGAACTCGGTTTGCGTGGCCTGAAGATCGCAGCCGTCACCGGCGATGAGGTGCTCGATGTCGTTCAAAAATCTCATCTGCGTTTCGAGGAATCCGGCGATGACGTGAGCGCGTACGCCGACCGCATCGTATCGGCGAACGCGTATCTCGGCGCCGCGCCGATCGTTGCGGCTCTCGCGGCGGGCGCCGATGTCGTGCTCACCGGACGCGTCGCCGATCCGTCACTGTTCACGGCGCCGCTCATCCACGAATTCGGCTGGCAGATGGACGACTGGAACACGCTCGGGCAGGCGACCGTCGTCGGCCATCTGCTCGAATGCGCGGGACAGGTGACGGGCGGCTACTTCGCGGACCCTGGCTACAAGGATGTGCCGAATCTCGCGCGGCTCGGCTTTCCGATCGGCGAAGTCGATGCGCAAGGCAATGTCGTGATCGGCAAAGTGCCGCACGCGGGCGGCTGCGTGACGGAAGCGACGTGCAAGGAACAACTGCTCTACGAGATTCACGATCCCGCGCGCTATTACCAGCCTGATGTCGTCGCGGATTTCACGCAGGTACGCGTTGCGCAGGAAGCGCAAGACCGCGTGCGCGTGACAGGCGGGCGCGGCCACGCACGCACCGATACGCTGAAGGTTTCCGTCGCCTATGTCGACGGCTACATCGGCGAAGGGCAAATCTCTTACGGCGGACCGGGCGCGGTCGCGCGGGCGCGGCTTGCGCTCGATATCGTGCGCGAGCGTCTGACGATCACGGGTGTCGATACCAGCGAGTTGCGCTTCGATCTGATCGGTGTGAATAGCCTATACGGGGATGATCTCGCATCGACTCACGACGATCCATACGAAGTGCGCGTGCGAGTGGCAGGCCGCACAACGAACGCAGCGGAGGCCGCGCGGATCGGCAACGAAGTCGAAACGCTCTATACCAATGGACCAGCGGGCGGCGGCGGCGTGACGAAAGCGGTCCGAGAAGTGCTCGCGGTTCAATCCGTGCTGCTGCCGCGCGAGCATGTGAATCCCGTCTTCGAAATCGTGGAGGCTAGCGATGAAACTGCGTGAACTCGCGCACGGCCGCACCGGCGACAAAGGCAACACGCTCAATGTCTCCGTGATCTGCTTCGACCCGAAGCACTACGCGCATTTGCGCAACGTGCTGACGCCCGAGCGCGTCAAGGCGCATCTCGCCGATGTGGTGAAAGGCGATGTCGTGCGTTATGAACTGCCGCTTCTGTGCGCGTTCAATTTCGTGCTCGGGCGCGCGCTCGGCGGCGGCGTCACGCGCTCGCTGGCACTCGACGCCCACGGCAAGTCGATGAGTACAGCGCTCCTCGATATCGACGTCGAGGAGCCTCAAGGGAATTGAAGAGCGCGTGTCAGCCGGCGATGTTCCGCACTCGCCGCGACGCGGCGCGCATTCTTCGAAACTTCTGTTTCTCCAGCCACTGCAGCGATTCCTGCACGACCTGCGGTGGAACCTCGTTGAACGACGCGCTGCGAATCAGGTTCTCGCTTGCGGCGATGTCGTTGAACAGTCCCAGCTTATTCTGCACCGACGTCAACTCCCTGATGGTGCGATCGTGCCCGCCTTTGATAACGGGTTGAAAGAACTCGAGCAGGTATCTCAGCTTTTTGCCTGCCTTTCGAACGTCGTGAAGATCTTCCTCGCAAGCGGCGTCGCTACGTACTGCACGCCTGCTTCGCTTTTGAAGTGCACGCTGCGCCAGACGCACACGCTTCCTGGCGAACGCACGAATGGGAAGATCATTGCAACTCGACTGCAGCGTGGTTTGCGCGCGAAGCAGGACATCGTTTAAAAATGCCTCGACGGCGTCGCTTTTGATCATCGTCTGGCTATGCACGACGGCTTGCGCACGCTTCTCGCGCGCCGCCGCTACAAGCAATTCAATCGACGCGCCTGATTCCTGGGCCGCTTGCAAAAGATCGCCCGCGATGTCCCAGTCACGCGTTCCGCCCGCCAGCGCAGCGAGTCGCTTGAACTCCTCGGTGGCATGCGCGGTGGCTTCTTCTCCGAGGTAAGGAGAGTACGCCCAGTACAAAGCGCGAAGTTTTCTGAACGCCACGCGGAGCTGATGAAATCCTTCAGCGTCGCTTTTGGTGGCCAGGTCTCTTGCTCTTTGCACGGCTTCGGCCACGACGGGCGTCGCCAGTGACGAAAAAGTACTGGCGACAGAGTTCGCTTGCGAAAGTGACGAACCGGCGGGACGCCGGTTGAACTTGAAGAGAGTGGTTGGCCGCGGTAACGGCCAGTCACCATCCATATCCATTGCAGCCTCGAGTCTGGACAAAAATCCGAATTGCCCAGACGGTACCACATCGATTTTCTAGCGTCGCGAGTGTCGTGACACTTTGATGAAATGAACTCGACGTGTGGCGCATACGCGTCCTCACATCGCGACATTCTGCGCGTTCTGTATTAGGATGCTGAGCTACGTCAAATAATGCCCGATTCGCGGACGCATCGAGCGCCGCTAAAACATCCGGGACATACGTAGGAGTTCGGTTTGAAGAAGCGCGCCACCGTAATCTGTCGTAGAGGCAAACGAATCCTCCTCGTCGCGCGTAGTCAATCGAAGTGGGCCTTGCCGGGTGGAATTCTCAAGCGTGGAGAACATCGCACGGAAGCAGCGCTTCGTGAACTCAAGGAAGAAACGCGACTATCTGGCAAGTCTGCCAAACATCTCTTCGACTTTCGCGGCAAGCAGAAACACCATCACGTGTTCGCCTGCGAAATCCCGAATCGCGCCAAAGCTCGTCCGAGTAACGAAATAGCCAGGTGCCGCTGGGTTCACCTCGACGACATTCATCGCCTGATGACCAGCGGTCCCACGAGCGATATCGTGAAGCTCATGAATCAACGGCGCTGGAAGTAAGCAGCGCTAGCCGACGCAGTCCGCTACTTCCGGATGCGCGGACTCGTCGAGTTGCGTCTCGCGAGATTTCGCCGCCTCTCTTGTTCTTCCTGCCCGCGACGGAGGCTGACATACGCCGCATTGGCGTGACGTCTGAAGGTCGAGCGTATGCGCGACGAACATGCCCGTGCATCGGCTGCAACGGGTCATGTGCAGAATGTTGGCCTCGAAAAAGCGCACCATCGTCCACGCACGCGTCAGGCTCACGACGACTTCGAGCCCGTTGCCCGCGCAATGCTCCAGATACAGCCGATACGCTTTGGTAATGGCGTCCAGCCGCTCGCAGCGCGCCTGCTCCCTCAGAAAGCGATAGATGTTGAAGAACAGTGACGAGTGGATATTGGGCATCCACGTCAAATACCAGTCCGCAGAAAACGGCAGCATTCCCTTCGGCGGAGAAACCCCTTTCAGTTCCCGATAAAGACGGATCATCCGGTCGCGCGAGAGATTCAACTCACTCTCGAGCAACTGCATGCGCGCGCCGAGTTCGATGAGTTCGATGGCACGGAAGATTTCGCGCGCGTCCTCGCTGACGCTTTTGACGGGCGTGGCGGTCAATGTCATGCGAACTGCTCCACGCTCTGCCCTGCCAGCAGAATAGCGGCGTGTGTCGCCTTCACATCCTCGTGCCGCGCCGGCCGCGCCAATGCGGCAAGCTGTTCATGCCCGGAGAATCTGAACGCACACAACAGTTGATCCGTCATCGCGAGCCGCGTGATCTGCGCGACAGTGAAGTCGGCAAGAATGGTTGCGAGTTCGGCCGATACGCCAAGCCGGAACATCGCGACAGACCTGTCCTCGCGCAGAATCTTTTGCGCAAGGATCAGGTACGACAGGTTAATTTCGTGGATCGAATTCAGTACTTCGCTGCTCGTCTGCATTGGTTTCCCGTGAACCGAAAAACCCCGTGGTGATGCCGGCATTTTGCCGTGCCTTATTTTTGCTCGTCCCTCTCTCGAATCACCGGGGAGGTCTGATACAGAATTTACATTTTGTCACAACCTGTCGCGGATCATAGAGGTGGGGCAGACGTTGGACAAGAGGGCTTTAGGGTGCTGTGCCTTACGGGATCTATCACGTGAGAAGCGCGTATTTCCTTGGCGGGGATCGATGCGACATCGCGAACGCGATGTCGAAAGCGCAATGCAGAATCGGCATCCGAGAGAGCTGTTAATCCTCTCGTCTAACCCATTCCGCATAATATTCAGCAACCGCTAAATTTCTTACCAGATCTTCCGTAATAGGTGATGCGTGCGCCGAGGAACCTGCCGCAAGCAGGTGCGCAGCAAACCACAATATCAACGGAAGACTGAGAATGAACACGAAATACACGGGGATTTCCATCGCGATTGCAGCGCTCATGCTGACGGCTTGCGGTGGCGGTGGCAGTTCAACGGGATCGTCGGCGGCAACACAGACGACTTCCACACCTCAAACAACCACAGTCGGTGACTGGATCTATCAAGGCTCGGCACCGACCATCACGGGCGTGAACGGACAGGTCGCGGCCGTGTTCATCCCCGACTCGCTGACGGGAAATGGCATCTCGGGGTCCATGTTCAACGCCGCGAGTACTCCTTTGACCAGCCAGGTGCAGCAGGCGAATTACGGCGGCGCCTTCACGACGCTCTCTGCCACCACCGGGCCCGCTATCTCACTCACGAAGCACAGCACGATCGCCGATATCAACGGCGCGGGCGGCTACGTGGCAATCGGCCGGTGGACGCATGGATCGGATTCGAGCGGCGGCAACTACACGGCGAATCAGGGTGCGCATTACGCAGTCGGCTCGCCGCTCACGCTGACGACGGGCACCGGTAGCCTTTCGTGTACCAACCTGATGGCGACCTCGCCCTCGTCCGCGACGGGCAGCGTTGCGCCGGGCTCGCTCGTGTCTGCAACGGCGACACTCGATCTGACGACGCTCAGCATCGTGAACTTCACCGCCACGGTCACGATCGGCTCGGACACTGCCGCGATCATCACGAAGGCAAGCGCCATGGCAGCAGGCACGTCGATGGGCGGCGGCGTCACGGTCGCATCGCAACCGATGGGCAACGACGTCACGAAGCCGCTGCTCGCCGTTGCCTACGGCGCGCATCTGACCAACACGGGCGACGTCAACGGTCTCGTTGTGCTTTCCTGCCAGTGATCATCCAGGTGCCCGTGCGGGCACTTTCATAAGGACTTGAAGGTCCGCGGCGGCAAGCGACGGCCGCCGCTCATCCCGCGTCGCGATTGACGACGTGCGCGAACTGGAACGGTTCCTGCACAAGCGCATCGCGCAAGAAAGCGGGACGCACATCGATATCCGCCAGCTCCTTGCGCTCGAACCACGCGAATTCGATTCTGCGGCCCTGTTCGTCGCCGAAATGACGCGCGTCGAGATCGAGAATGCGCGCGTCGGACGGCACGTCAGTGGCGAAGTACAAGCCGACCTCGTGATACGCGCGACCACCGCTCCCGAAGAAGTTTTCCACGATCCACAGCAGCCGTCCAACCGTGACGGCGATGCCAAGCTCCTCGCGCATCTCGCGCGCGACGGCCGTCGCGGCATCCTCGCCGGCTTCGATGCGTCCTCCCGGCAGCGACCAGTATTCATCGCCGTCCAGCCTGTGCAGCAGCACGTGGTCGCCCGAAAGAATCACCGCGACCGCGCGCAAGTTGAAACGATGACCGTCGGTGTCGAATGAAATCATCGGTGTGAGCGCATGCGCGGGAAATGGAGAATGCGCCATTTCGCCCGAATCGGCGCGCGCATGCAAGCGCGTTCAATGCATGCGTCTGCTCATGGCAATTGCGCCACGGCTTCATCCGAAGCCAGCGCACGCCAATCGCGAAACGTCGGACCCAGCGGACGCACGCGCATATCCGATGCAAGACGCTGCCAGGGCAAATCGGCGGGATCGGCGGCCATCGGGCCCGGCGCTTTCGCGACGAGAATCGCGTGTGCGGAAGGCTGAAAGTCCGCGCGAAAATGCACCGAGCTTTTCACGACGAGCAGCTTCATCGCCTCGGGCTCGACACCCGCGACGCGAAAGAAATTGCGCTCGAAGATCTGCATCTTGATCGTGCTGACGACGATCCGCACGCCGCCGATCCGCAGACACGCAACCGCGCCGAGATCGCCCTGCATGCCATGCATCATCGGACCGTCGAAGCGGAACCGCCCGTCCGACAGATGCTCGACTTCGAACACGCCGTTCAGCGGCTCGTCGCCCGGCACGCCCGAACGTCCTGCGAGCGCGAGTTCGATACGCGCACCGACGCCCGCTCGATGTGCCGCCGCTGCCGCCTCGGCGTCCCAGATCACGCCGACTGCGGCATCCTCGACGCGATGACTCAACAATGCGCGCACCATGCCCATCGTGTTCGAATCGCCGCCGACGCCCGGGTTGTCCTGCGTGTCGGCGATGATGACGGGCTTGTCCGCGTGCTGCGCGAGACGCGACGCTTCGGCAACCGCTTCATCGGGCGACAGAAACTGCACTTCCCATTTCGATTCGTCGGTGAGCATGCGCTCGTATAGCGTATCGATCGCGCCAATGAGCGCGTCTTCGTCATAACCGTAGCCCCACAGCACGGGCCCGCATTCAGGGAAATCCGCGGCGGGAAAACCCGGCGCAAACGAGAGCGACACAACCGTTTCTTCCTCGAGCGCGGCGAGCGTGTCGTACATGCCGCGCGCAGGTTCGACGAGCGTGCACATCCCGTTCACCGGAATCAGAAACGGAATACGCCGCGCCACGCGCTTCAGCGGACGTTCATCGCGCGTCAATGTATCGAGCAGTATCGCGGCGCGCTCGCCCGTCTCGGCCATATCGACATGCGGATACGTCCGGTACGCGACGATCGCATCCGCGAGCGCCAGCATCTGGTCCGTCACGTTCGCGTGCAGATCGAGCGAAACGACGAGCGGCATCGCATCGCCGACGATCGCGCGCACGCGCGCCAGCAACTCGCCTTCGCCGTCGTCGATATGTTCGGCGACCATCGCGCCGTGCAGATCGAGATAGATCGCATCGAAACCACCGGCGCGCACGGCGTCGACGATCTCACCCGCGATGCGTTCGTAGGCGTCCTGCGTCACATGCGCCGATGCGCTCGCGCCCGCCCAGATCACGGGAATCAGTTCGTGACCCGCTCGTTGCGCCGCGTGTATGAAACCGCCGATCGGCACGTTCACGTCGCGCAACGCGAGCACGTCGGCGCCGCGCGACAACGGCGGAAAGCCTTCGCCCTGGATGAAGCTCTGGTAAGACGCCTTCGTCGGCGCAAAGGTGTTGGTCTCGTGCTGGAAACCGGCGATCAGGATTTTCATGATTCGTCTCGTCCTCGTGCTCAGTTCGATTCAGGGCTCAACGCCAATTCGGCTGCATCGCGAGCGGGCTTGCGGCTCCGACTGCTGGCAAGAATCAGCAGCCCCGCGATCACCGGCATGCACGCCATCACGATCAGCGCGAGATGCGAATTGCCCGTCGCCGTGCGCGCCCAGCCGATCGCCGCCGGTCCCCAGAAGCCGCCCGACAGCCCGATCGTGTTGATGAGCGCAATGCCGCCCGCTGCCGCCGGTCCTTTGATGTATTCGCCCGGCATCGCCCAGAACACCGTGTAGGCCATCCACATCATCGCGGTCGCGGCCGTCAGCAGCGCGAGCGTCGCGAACAGATTGCCCTGCGTGAAAATCGATGCGATCAGCAGCAGCGCGCCCGTCAGCGCGGGCACCGCGCAATGCAAACGCCGCTCGCCTGTGCGATCCGAACTGCGTCCCGCGACATACATCGCGATGCCCGCCGCGACGTACGGAATCGCCGCGTACCAGCCGAGACGCAGCGTGTCGCTGACGCCCTGCTCCTTGATGAACGTCGGCAGCCAGAAGCTGATCGCGTAGATCGGAAAGATGATCGAGAAGTACGCGAACGCGAGCACATAGATGCGCGGATCGCGGACCACGGCCTTGAACGAATGGTTGTGTGCGTGCGCCACGCCCGTTTCGCTTTCGAGCAACTGCTTCTCGTCAGCGTTCAGCCAGCGCGCATCGGCGGGACGGTTGGACAGCACGAACAGCGTCAGCACGCCGAGCGCGATGCACGGCAAGCCTTCGACGAGGAACATCCACTGCCAGCCCGCGAGACCATAGACGCCCGAGAACGCGGAAATCAGCCACGCCGACAGCGGGCCGCCGACGATCCCGCCCAGCGGTCCCGCGAGAAACACGATCGCGATGGCGCGCGCCATGCGCGTCGGGCCGTACCAGCACGACAGGTAATAGATCATCCCCGGCGCGAAGCCCGCTTCGAAGATGCCGAGCAGAAAGCGCATGCCGTAGAACATCGGCACGTTGTGCACGAACAGCATGCACGCCGACGTCAAACCCCACAGCACCAGAATGCGGCTGAACGTCTTGCGCGCACCGATCTTCGGCAGCAGCAGATTGCTGGGCAGTTCGAACAGCACATAGCCGAGAAAGAAGATGCCCGCGCCGACGCCGTACGCGGCATCGGAGAAACCGAGGTCGCTTTGCATCTGCAGCTTCGCGAAGCCGACGTTCACGCGGTCCAGATACGCGAACATGTAGCAGGCGAGTAGAAACGGCAGCAACCGCCAGTTGAGCCGGTTGTAGAGGGCCCGAACGGCGTCGCTCTCCCTCAGTGTCTGTATCGCTGTCATGTTCGTCTCCGTGTGTCGGGTTTCGTACCCTTGCTTGCGTGTTGCCATGGTGTCGGGGTAAAAATGCGCGAGCAAGAGCAACTAAGTTCACGCTTCGTTGCCTGTTGGGCAACGCTTCGAAAATCGTCCGGGGAGACGTCCGTGATGCGGGAAATCAATCAGCAACGGCTGCGCTACTTTCATGAAGTGCTGACGCACGGCACCATTCGCGGCGCGGCGGACAGCCTGAACACATCGCCGTCAGTGATTACGCGGCAGATTCGATTGCTGGAAGAAGAACTGGATACGACGCTGTTCGAGCGCGAGGCGCGCGGCGTCAAGCCGACAGAAGCCGCCGCGCATCTGCTCGAATTCTGGCGCGGCTACCGCTCGCAGCAGGAGAAGCTCGAAGACCAGCTTCATCTGCTGAAAGGGCTACAGCAAGGTCAGGTGCAACTGGCCGTCAGCGAAGGTTATGTCGATCCGCTGATCGAAGAAGTGATCGCACCGTTTTGCGCGAAGTATCCGATGCTGGATATCGGCATCGACATTCTCGCCGTCGACGATCTGCTGAATCAGGTCGCCGAAAGCCGCGCGCATATCGGGCTTGCGTACAATCCGCCGCCGCATCCGCGCATCGAATATCGCGCGAGTTCGGCGCAGCCTGTCGTGCTGCTCGTCAGGCGCGATCATCCGCTGGCGACACGCGGCGGTCCCGCGAGCGTGAAGGATCTGCTCGAATGGCCGCTCGCGTTGATGCCCGCCACGTTCGGCATCGGCCACGCCGCGAAGATGCTCGAATTCGCGGAGAACATCGAGATCCGCGCGACGCTCACCAGCAATTCGCTGACGGCCCTCAAACGATTCGTCGCGCATGGCGACGGCGTGACGTTGATCGGCGAGTTCGCCGCGTATCGCGAACTCGATGCGCAAGAACTCGCCATCGTGCCCCTCGATCACCCCTTGTTTCAGGGCGCAAAAGCGCGACTGCTCGTGAAGTCGGGACGGCCGCTCGCCGCCGCCGCGAACGAACTGCTCGACTGGATCTTGCGTGAGATGTCGATGTTCGCGCGCAATGCGGGGTCGGAGGAAGTTTGAAGCTGACATGTCACCTCAACCTTTCATCCGATCCGTCACCGTAATGCGCAGGCAGCATGCCCGTTGGCTATCCGTCATCTTTGAAACTTTATTGCAGAAGGCGTGGGTGCTTGCCGATAAAAAGACTTGTCAGTTCACATGCAATCACGACGAGCAATGGCATTTCTCAACACACTCAAAATCGGTCCGCGTCTTGGCGCGGGTTTCGCAATCGTTCTGGTTCTTCTCTGCGTAGTCGGCGGTATCGGTTTGATGCAGGCGTCGCATATCTATGACGGCACCAATGAAATCGGAAGCAACTGGCTTCCGAGCGTCGAAACACTGGGCTCGCTGCGCGCCCGCGCCGACGACGTACGGCGTCTCTCCTTGCGCGAACTGCTGGCCGTCGATGCGAACCAGATGAGCACGACGCGCGCGCAACACACGGCGGCGATCAATGCGTTCAATTCGTCGCTCGATGCGTATTCGAAGCTGGTTTCGTCGCCGGAAGAACAGCGGATTCTCGACAGCATGAAATCGTCGTGGGCCAGCTATCTCGAAGTCGACGACAAGGTCGTGAAGCTCATCGACGCGGGCGCCGGCAGTGCAACGGAAGCGCGGCAACTTTCGGCAACGGAAGGATCGAAGCGCTTCACGGCGACGCTCGAACTGATCGACAGCGACATCAAGCTGAATCACGACGGCTCCGCAGCCGAAGTCGTGAAGGCCGGCGCCGCGTTCAGCAGCGCACGCATCTGGATCCTGCTGCTGTCGGCGTTCGCGCTGGCGGCCGGCGCTGGGATCGCCTTCGTCATCACGCGCTCGATCACGGGTCCGCTGCGCCGTTCCGTCGAAGTGGCCGAGACCGTCGCACGCGGCGATCTGACGGCAGCCATTCACGTCGACGGCAAGGACGAACTAAGCCAGTTGCTCGGCGCGCTGCGTCACATGAACGAACGTCTGCTCGATACGGTGGGCCGCGTGCGCTCCAGCAGCGAAAGCATCGCGACGGGTTCGTCGCAGATCGCGGCAGGCAACACCGATCTGAGCCAGCGCACGGAAGAACAGGCGGCGTCGCTCGAAGAAACGGCGGCGAGCATGGAAGAGCTGACCTCGACCGTGAAGCAGAACGCCGAAAACGCCAACCAGGGCAATGCGCTCGCGGCGCGCGCATCCGACACGGCAGCGCGCGGCGGTGAAGTCGTGAGCCGCGTTGTCGATACGATGCACGGCATTTCGAGCAGCTCGCAGCAGGTCGCGCAGATCATCTCGGTGATCGAAGGGATCGCGTTCCAGACCAACATCCTCGCGCTGAACGCCGCCGTCGAAGCGGCGCGTGCCGGCGAACAGGGACGCGGCTTCGCTGTCGTCGCGGGCGAAGTGCGCACGCTCGCGCAACGCAGCGCGTCGGCGGCGAAGGAAATCAAGGACCTGATCGACGAATCGGTGAATCGCGTGAACAGCGGCACCGCGCTCGTCGACGAAGCAGGCCGCACGATGAGCGAGATCGTGCAATCGGTGCGTCAGGTGTCGGATCTGATGGGCGAAATCAGCGCCGCTTCGGGTGAGCAGCATCGCGGCATCGAACAGGTCAACGTCGCGATTTCGCAGATGGATGAAGTGACGCAGCAGAATGCGGCGCTCGTCGAGGAAGCATCGGCGGCAGCGCAGTCGATGGCGTCGCAGGCATCGACGCTGCGCGACGTGGTGTCGACGTTCAAGCTGCCCGCTGCGCATGAAACGCGTACGACTGCTTCGCACGCGCCGAAGAGTGTCGCGCGCGCCGCAGTCTCCATGTCGAAGAAACCGCGTAGCGCAGCCCCGGCCAGGCCGCTCGTTTCACCCGCGGCGAAGGCCGAACCGGTTGCGAGCCGCTCGGAAGCCGACTGGGAAACGTTCTGACGATCACTTGTACGTGACGGGCAGCAGCTTCATCGCAGCAGTCCGTTCACGCGCAACATTTGCCGCATTCAATGCCGCGCCACTCGCGCGGCTCGCCAGCATCGCGCACAAACGGCTCGTACCGACCGAGCCCGCCACGGCGAACACCACCGGGAACAGCATGTCGTGTCCGAGGTGCGTGAACTCGGCGACGAGCACGATCGCCGTGATCGGCATGTTCATCGACGAAGCGAGAAACGCCGTCGCGCCGACCAGCGCGAACGCGCCCGTCGGCACGCTTGCGCCCACCAGATTCCACGCGCCGCCGAGCACGATGGCAAGCAGCGCACCCACCGTCAAACCCGGCGTCAACAGGCCGCCATGCGCGCCAACGCGCAAACTGCTTGCACTGACGGCGACCTTCAACGCGAGCAACGCAGCCGCGAGTCCGATGCTCAACTGACCGTCGAAACCGAGTTGCGCGGTGCCCTTACCGTTGCCGAGCAATTGCGGAAAGTGCATGGCGAGCACGCCGATCACGGCGAAGTTCAAGACGTTCAACGGAATCATCAGCCAGCCGGCGCTGGGCGCGGCCTTGCGTGCGCGCTCCATGAAACGCGAGAACGCATACGCGGCGATGCCGAATAGCGGACCCGCCGCCACCGACCACGCGACGAGACTGCCGCTCAACGCGAACGACGGAATCGCGTACTGCGATTCGTCGCCGAGTCCGATCCACGCGACGACGGCCGCAATCACCGACGTCACGAGCGCGATCGCGACCGTGGTGGCATCGAACGTGACGAGCAGCACTTCGAGCACGAACACGGCCCCGCCGAGCGGCACGTTATAGACGGCGGCGAGGCCCGCGCCCGCGCCGCACGCGATCATCACGCGCGTTTCATTCGCCGACAAACCCGCCACGCGCGACAGCCAGCCCGCCACCAGTGAACCGACTTCGCGCGGCGCGACTTCGCGGCCCAACGGCGAGCCGAGCGCGACCGTCACGATTTGCAGCACGGCATGCGCGAGCGTGCTGAGCATCGGCATGGGCGCATCCGGCGATTTCACTGCCTGCTTGATGCTGACGAGCGGCTGGCCGAAGCGCCGCACTGCCCACCAGCCCAATCCGGCGACGAGACCGCAGACGCTCATGACGAGCACGCGCCGCTCAGCCGACGCGCCGCTCACGCCTTCCAGAAAACTCTCGCCGCCGACGATCGCATGCAGGCTGTAGCCATACGCGACGTGCTGGATCGCGTGCAGCAGCAGCGCCAGCAGCATGCCGCCCAGGCCCGCGCCGACGCCCGTCAGCGCCGTGACGGCGGCGAGGCGCGCCAGTGATTTGCGCTCGAGTGTGATGATGGACGGCATGACGGCGTTGCTCGCGAAAGAACCCTATGAGCCATCTAGTCTAGGGTTTTCCCGTACATGTATCAAACAACTTTATTTACTCAATTGATGCAGCTATCGAATAGACGCCGACAGCTTTGCGCAGCGGGACGCAGCGCCATTTAACTCACGATTCGCGCAGCAGAATCAGCTCCGCTTCGAGCCCGCCCGTCGTGCGATTACGCAAAGCGAGCGAGCCACCATGCGTCGCGGCGATGCTTTGCGCGATCGTCAGTCCGAGGCCCGTGCCGCCCGCCGCCGCGTTGCCGCGAAAGTACGGCTCGAACACGCGCGCGAGCATCGTTTCGTCGGGAATGCCCGGCCCGTTGTCGCGAATCGCAATGCGAACGGCGCGGCCGTCGTCGGAGACGTGAATCGATGCGTCGCCGCCATAGCGGATCGCGTTATCGAGCAGATTCTGCAGACAGCGCTTCAAATTGCGCGGATAGCCCGCAACCGGCCGCGCCGCTTTACCTTCGACTGTGACCGTATGGCCCGCTTCGCGTGCATCTTCGGCGAGCCCTTCGAGCATCGAATCGACGTCGATGTCGCGGCGCGTTTCCGTCACTTCAATGCCTTGCACGGCGTCGAGCGTCGCACGCACCATCGCTTCCATGTCGTCGAGATCGCCGCGCAGACGCTCGCGCCATTGTGCATCGGGCAACATCTCCGTGCGCAGGCGCAGACGCGTCAGCGGCGAACGCAGATCGTGCGACACCGCAGTCAGAAAGCGCTCGCGTTCGGCGAAGCTCGCCGTCAACTGACGCTGCATCGAGTTGAACGACTGCGCCGCGCTGCGCACTTCGAGCGGACCGCTGACGGGCAACGGCGGCCGATAGATGTTACGGCCGAGCGCATCGGCGGCTTTCGCGAGATCGCGGAGCGGCTTTAAAGCGAAGCGCACCGCGACGAGCGCCAGCGCGCAGATCGCAATGAAGCGGATCAGATAGATGCGCACCAGATAGTCGAACACGAGCGAATCCGGCTCGCTCTGCATGCCCGCCTGGCCTTCGTTGGCTTGCACGTCGAGCCATGCAGCGTCACGCACGCCAGGCAACTTCATCTGCACGTGGAAATCGCCCGTCGGCATGCGCGAATCGAAGAGACTCAGAATGCCTTTGTGCTTGCGCGCTTCGTCGCGCAACTCGGCGTCGATCACGCGCACGTCGACCGGCTCGCCAAGACGCCTTTGAATCACGCCCGAAATCAGATCGCTCACAGAGCGCTTCGCAAGCGACGTCGTTTGCATCGGCGGCACCGTCTGCGGCGTGTCGATCCATTGCAGACGATAACGCGCGTCCGCGAGACCGTGCACGATCTCATCGCGCGACGCTGCATCGGGCGCGTGCTGCAACAGCCGAACCGTATCCGCGAGACGGCTCGCGAACAGCCGCGCGGGAATTTCGAGCGTGCGGTTGTCGTGCGTATCGAACCAGATCGTGCTCGTCAGCAATTGCCCTGCGAACATGCCGACAGCAAGGATCATCACGAGCCGCCCGAACAGCGAATCGGGCCACAGGCGCAGCTTCCTTCGTACGTTCATCACGCTTCGAACGCGACGTCCGCGACCAGCATGTAGCCTTCGTTGCGCACCGTGCGGATCAGCGCGGCGCTGCGTGCCGCGTCCTTCAGATGATGACGCAGACGGCTGACGCACACGTCGATCGAACGGTCGAGCGGCGTGTGCTCCTTGCCGAACACATGGTCGAGCAGGAATTCGCGCGACAGCGGCCGGTTCGGATGATCGAGCAACGTACGCAGCGTCCGGTAATCGGAGCCGCCGAGCGACACGACCACGCCTTCGGGCGACAGCATCTGCTTCATCCGCGTATCGAGCCGCCAGCCGGAGAAACTGACGAAAGCGGCGGCATCGGCGGGCCGCGTGCCCGGCATGCTGCGCGCGCGCCGCAACACCGACTTGATCTTCGCGACCAGTTCGCGCGGATCGAAGGGCTTGGGCAGATAATCGTCCGCGCCCATTTCGAGCCCGAGTATCCGGTCGAGCAGCCCGCCGCGCGCACTCAGAATCACGATCGGCATGCCGCGCTCGCGGCGCAACTCGCGCGTGAGTTCGAGTCCGTCTTCGCCGTCTAGCATCAGGTCGAGCACCACGAGATCGACGGGCAAGGTCGCGACGATCTGCTTCATCTGCGCGCCGTTGGTGGCCGTCGTCGCCTGATAGCCCATGCTGCGCAGATAGTCGCCGAGCAGCTGGCGAATGTTCGGATCGTCGTCGACGACAAGTATGTGGTCCATCAAAAGCTCTTCTTTTCCTCGGCAAAAAGCGGCTCAACACATTCCATTACAAAAGTGCGCCGTTTCAACACATCGCCATTACATCCCGCCGCTACAGTTGCGCCCGTAAATGCAAATAATTCTCATCCAGCAACTATATCATGTCGATTTCCGTGCTTTCTTTGGCCTGCGGGCGGGTTGTTTCGACGGCGGCGCGCGCTGTCTCTTCCGTTACTGTTGCCGCGCTCGTGTTGACGGCGGGCGCTTCGTTCACAGCGAGTACTTCGGTATTCGCGGCGCAAGCTGCGAGCGCAACGGCGCCTGCCACCGTCACCGACGTCGCAGGCCGCACGATACGCGTGCCCGTCGCCGAACCGCAGCGCATCCTGCTCGGTGAAAGCCGTTTGCTGTCGGCGGTCGCGCTGCTCGAAGGACAGAAGCCGCTCGCGCGCATTGTCGGCTGGCAAGGCGATCTGCCGCTGATGGATCCGCAGACCTACGACGCGTACGCGCAGAAATTCCCTGAAATCAAGTCGATTCCGCTGATCGGCAAAGCGACGGAAGACAGCATTAGCGACGAGAAAGCGCTGAGCCTCAAGCCCGACCTCGCGATCTTCAGCCTGGGCGGCCACGGCCCGAGCCGCTACAACGCGCTCGTGAAGCAACTGGAAGCAACGGGCACGACCGTCGTATTCGTCGATTTCCGTCTGCATCCGCTGCAAAACACGCTGCCGAGCATCAAGCTGCTCGGCGCGGTGCTGCATCGCGATCAGCAGGCGAATGCGTACGCGCAGTTCTATCAACAGCATCTGGCGCGCGTGCAGAGCGTCGTGAATCGCGTGCCTGAAGCGCAGCGTCCGAAGGTCTTCGTCGATCTGCTCGCAGGCGTCTGGGATGCGGGCTGCTGCCATACGGCAGGCAACGGCAACTTCGGCGAGTTCGTGCAGGCTGCGGGCGGACGCAATATCGCGCAGGGCCTCGTGCCTGGCGTGCTCGGCGACATCAGCATGGAACAGGTGATTGCCGCGCAGCCCGACGTCTACATCGCGACGGGCAGCCGCACGAAACCGGGCCTCGCGTCGCTGCGCGTCGGCACGCTGACGAGCGAGCACGACGCGCGCGCGAGCCTCGCGCAACTGATCGCACGCCCCGGCTTCGACACGATCAAGGCGATTCACGACGGCAACGCGCACGGCATCTCGCACAACTACTACGACTCGCCGTACAACATTCTCGCCATCGAAGCGTTCGCGAAGTGGTTCTATCCGAAGCAGTTCGCCGATCTCGACGTGCACGCGACGCAAGCCGAACTGTACAAGCGCTTCCTCGCCGTGCCGCCGCAAGGCACCGAATGGGTCGATACGCCGCTCGCGCCGTCCGCGCTGCAGGCTTCGCACTGAACGACGGTTGCGCCCATGTCCGACTCTCTTTCCGCGCTCCGTCCCGCGCACACGCAGCAAGATGCCAGCGTGCAGCCATATCTGCGCATGACGCGTCTGCGCGTGCTGTGGCTGTGCGCGGTCGCGTTGCTGATCGCGGGATCGTTGCTGTTCGATCTGCGCTCGGGCCCGTCCGGCTTGTCCATTTCCACGCTGCTGCAAGCAGTGTTTCATCACGCATCCGCCGATGCCGCGACGAACGTGATCGTGTGGCAGATCCGCATGCCGTACGCGGTGATGGCGCTGCTGGTGGGCGCGTCGCTCGGACTGTCGGGCGCGGAAATGCAGACCATCCTCAACAATCCGCTCGCGAGTCCGTACACACTCGGCGTATCGGCGGCGGCGGCATTCGGCGCGTCGCTCGCCATCGTGCTCGATGTCACGTTGCCTGGCATCGCACAGACGTGGGTCGTGTCGGCGAACGCGTTTCTGTTCGCGTTCATGTCGGCGCTGCTGCTCGACGGCGTCGCGCGCTGGCGCGGGATGAACACGTCGGGCGTCGTGCTGCTCGGCATCGCGCTCGTGTTCGCGTTCCATGCGCTCGTGTCGCTGATGCAGTTCATCGCTTCCGCCGACGCGCTGCAAGGACTCGTGTTCTGGACGCTCGGCTCGCTCGCGCGTGCAGATTGGCCGAAGATCGCCGTGCTTGCCGTCGCGCTCGCTATTGCGTTGCCATTATCGATGCGCAACGCGTGGACGCTCACGGCGCTGCGGCTCGGCGAAGATCGCGCGGCGAGTTTCGGCATCGACGTACGACGTCTGCGGCTCGGCACGCTGCTGCGCGTGTCGGTGCTGTCGGCGCTGGCTGTGTCGTTCGTCGGCACGATCGGCTTCGTCGGGCTGATTGCGCCGCATATCGCGCGTGCCGTGTTCGGCGAGGACCATCGCTTCTATCTGCCCGGCAGCGCGCTGCTCGGCGCGCTGATGCTGTCGCTTGCATCGATTGCGTCGAAGACCATCGTGCCCGGCGTGCTGATTCCCGTCGGCATCGTGACGGCGCTCGTCGGCATTCCGCTCTTTCTCGCGATCGTCGTGCGTTCACAAGGAGCGGCGCAATGAGTCGTGGTCTCTCGATTCACGGCCTCAGCGTGCAATACGGCAAGCGCCCCGTGCTGAGATCGCTCGATGCAGGACCGTTGCCGCGCGGCCAGATCACCGCACTGCTCGGTCCGAACGGCAGCGGCAAGTCGACGCTGCTGCGTGCGCTCGCGGGTCTCACGCGCGCGCATGCGGGCCAACTGACGCTCGACGGCGCCGCGCTCGAACTGTCGGCGATGAGCGCGCGTTCGCACAGCGTCGTGTATTTGCCGCAATCGTTGCCGGCAGGCGTGAAGCTGCAAGTGCTGGAATCCGTGCTCGTCGCGAGTTGCGCGACACGTGGCGCGTTTCGCGCGCACGCCACGCGCGCGGACGATCTCGCGAACGCGCGCACCGTGCTCGAACGGCTCGGAATCGATGCGCTAGCGTCACGCTCGCTCGATGAACTGTCGGGCGGTCAAAGGCAACTCGTCGGCATTGCGCAAGCGCTGGTGCGCGAACCGCAAGTGCTGCTGCTCGACGAACCGCTCTCCGCGCTCGATCTCAACTATCAGTTTCACGTGATGCGCGTGCTGCGCGACATCACGCGTGAACGCGGCATCGTGACGGTCGTCGTGCTGCACGACATCAACACCGCCATGCGCGCGTGCGATCACGCGATGCTGCTGCACGCAGGCCGCATCGCGGGCTTCGGCGCGAGCGCAGAAGTCATTACGCAAGCAAGCCTTGCAGAAGTATTCGGTGTTACCGCGCGAATCGAGCCTTGCTCGCGCGGCCAGCATCAAGTCCTGATCGACGGACTCGCCGTTCAGGACGGCATCGCCAGCCGCTAGACATTCGTCGAGCGACCCAGCCAGCCACCCTCACCACGCCGCATTCGTTTCGAAGCACGACGCTCGCCATCCGGCAAGCGCCGCGCTGCGGCGTGGCTCGTCGCATCGTTCAAATCTTAAAACAGGGGAAAAAATGAAAAAGACACTCGTCATGGCAGCGATCGCGGCAAGCTACGCATGCCATGTGCAGGCACAAAACAGCGTCACGCTTTACGGCGTGATCGATGCGGGACTCTCCTACACCGACAACCAGAAAGGCAGCAGCGCGTGGCAAGCGGGCAGCGGCAACGTGACGGGCAGCCACTGGGGCATGCTCGGACGCGAAGACCTCGGCGGCGGCACGAAAGCGATCTTTCAGCTGGAAAATGGCTTCAGCGTGATGAACGGCACGCTGCGTCAGGGTGGACGTCTGTTCGGTTATCAGGCTTATGCGGGCCTCGCGAACGACAGACTCGGCACCGTGACACTCGGACGTCAATACGATTCCGTCGTCGACTATCTCGCGCCGCTCAGCTTCACAGGGCATCATCCCGGCGGCAATAACCTCTCCGCGCACCCGTACGACAACGACAATCTGAACAACTCGTTCCGCGTGAACAACTCGGTGAAGTTCGCGAGCAACAGCTATGCGGGCGTGAAATTCGGCGCGTTGTATGGCTTCTCGAACGAAGCGGGTGGATTCGACGACAACAGGCTATACAGCTTCGGCACATCGTATGAAGCGGGTCCGCTGCGTCTCGGTGCAGGCTACTTCCAGGCGAACAACGGCGGCAGCAGCAACACGAACGGCGCGTTGACGCTGACCGATCGCACGTTCATCGCCGCGCGCCAACGCACTTACGGCGCGGGCGGCAGCTACGCGATCGGCGCTGCAACGTTCGGCTTCGTGTGGACGCGCACGCAACTCGGCGGAGTCGCGACGATCAACGGTGCAAACAGTCTCGGTCTCGCTGCGAATGGCCAGGGCATGAACTTCAGCAACTATGAAGTCAACGCGAATTACGCACTCACACCGACGATCGCGCTGAACGGCGAATACACGTACACGTCGGGCTCGATGTCGAACGCGACGGGCCAGCATCATCCGAAGTGGCATGAGGTGTCGGTGCAAACCGACTACTTCCTGTCGAAGCGAACCGATCTGTATGTGCAGGCGAGCTATCAGCACATCGCCAGCGACGGCTCGGGTCTCACTGCCGATATCAGCGGACAAAGCCCTTCGTCGAACGATCAGCAGGTTGTCGTTGCCGTTGGCATACGGCACCGGTTCTAAAAGCCTTTAGCCGCTGTGAAAAATGCGAGCCGCGAGATGCGCGCGGCTCGCGACAACATCATCAGAACTTGTGCCGGATACCGACGCGCACCGTGCTTTGCCGGTCGCTGGTGGAAGGCGTCAGATTGTTGATGGCCGCGACGGCGGCGGTGCCCGTCGAGTCCGTTCCCGATGCCTTCTGATAAACGCCGATCAGATAGACGTCCGTGCGCTTCGACAGAAAATAGTCTGCGCCGAGTGCGCCCTGATAGTAGCGCGCGCCTGGGTTTGTTCCCGACGATGAATCCACGCTGCCACCATGCGTATAGTCGAACGCGGCGCCGACGAGGAACGCAGGCGTGATCTGATACTTGAAGTTCACTTCCGCGTTGTTGAAAGTCGCATTGCCGCGATAGCCACGCGGATTCGGCCCGGACTCCACCGTGTCGCCGAGATTCCTGAACTGCGTATTCGAGTACGTCGCGCCGAGCGTCGCCGCGCCGAACGTATAAGCCGCGCCCGCCGCAATCACCTGATACGTTCGCGCCGACGCATAACCGCTATAAACAGGCGATGAAATGAAGTTCGTGCCTGCCGTCGCTGCCGTACTCGCGCCGTTGTCGCCGAAGAAACCGACGTTCGGATTGCGCGCATTCAGATAACCGACGCCCAGCGAAAGCGGCCCGTTCGCGTAACCGGCGCCGAGCGACCACACCTGGTTGCGCGACGCTTCGCCCGCCACGCCGCCCAGGCTATACACGCCGCCAAACGTGAGACCCGCGTAGTTCGCGCTCGTGTACTTGATCGCATTGTTCACGCGATACGCGTTGTTGATGTTGTCGAGATCGCCCGGATGCGCGGCGATATAACCGCCCCATTGATCGCCTGCTTCGAACGGGCCGACATAATCGACGACGGAATCGTATTGACGACCAAGCAACATCGAGCCATACGCGCTCGATAAACCCACATACGCCTGGCGTCCGAACATCAGTCCTTGCGTGCTGCCGCGGTTCTTCTGTCCCAGCGATCCGCTATTCAGATCGAAGCCGTTTTCGAGCACGAAGAGCGCAGCGAGTCCGCCGCCAAGGTCCTCCCTGCCACGCACGCCCCAGCGGCTCGCCTGCATGACGCCGCTCGACACGTTGTACAGATTGTGGCCGCCCGCATTCGACGTCCAGTTGAAACCATCGTCGACGATGCCGTACATCGTCACCGAACTCTGCGCGTGCGCCACGCCTGCGAATCCGATTTCAAACAACATCATTGCGCCGACTGCCGTTGCTGTTTTGATTCTCATGGATTTCGTCATCCCGTTCATATCGACTGCTTCGATTGAATGACGCAGCGAACGATGGCTGCGCCGCGGCTCTTACGAGGACCGCAATCTAAGTTCGTCGATATGCACGGTCAAATCAGTCAAATAAAGAACCTTCGATAAGCGTGCCTTATTTGCTTTTCCACGCGCTCTGTCGCAGCGGTTTTCAACGGCAAGCCAACATGAATGGCATTTATGTCGCGCATTTTTGGCCTGAATTTGACGGTGTTTTCTCTCGCTCCTATCGTTCGCTCATGCCTGCCTGAATCGCCAAGTCGCCCTGCCCGCTCCCATGCAACGGAAGCGGAATCCTCAACGTCTTGCTCTGCTCAATGCCATGAACCCTCACGCGACAGCCACGCTTTCCTCCTCGATGCCTCGACGCAAGACAAGCACGGTTCGCCGTGCGGTGACGACGGCCGTGCTCGGACAGATACTCGAGTGGTACGACTTCTTTCTCTATGGAACCGCGGCTGCACTCGTATTCGGCAAACTGTTCTTCCCTGTCGGCAGCGATCCGTTGACGGGCACCATCGCGGCATTCGGCGGCTTCACGGTCGGCTTTATCGCGCGGCCGGTGGGTGGCGTGCTGTGCGGACATATCGGCGACCGTTACGGACGCAAGACCGTGATGATGCTCACGCTGCTGACAATGGGTGTCGCGACGGTTTGCATGGGACTTTTGCCGACTTATCAGCAGGTTGGCATCGCCGCGCCCATCGGCCTCGTGCTGCTGCGCATTCTTCAGGGCCTCGCAGCGGGCGGCGAATGGAGCGGCAGCATTCTGCTGATTCATGAAAGCGCGCCCGCATCGAAACGCGGCGCACTCGCTGCGTGGAGCCCGTGCGGCGCGGCCTTCGGCTTCGTGCTCTCCACAGCCGCCTTTCTGATCGCGCAGAACATGGCGACGGACGATTTCCTCAGCTGGGGCTGGCGCGTACCGTTCCTGTGCAGCGCCGTGCTCGTCGTGCTCGGACTCTGGATGCGCCGCTCCGTCGAAGAAAGCGCGGACTTCGTCGAAGTGAAAGCGACGCATGGCGAAAGCCGCATGCCGATCGTCGAAGTGCTGCGCCGTTGCCCGCGCCAGGTGCTGACCGTGTTCGGCCTGCGCTTCGGCGAAGGTGGCGCGTCGTACATATTCTTCGCGTTCTCGATTGCATACGGCCAGTTTCTGGGCCTGAAATCCACGTGGATTCTCAGCGGGCTCACGCTTTCGATGCTGCTGATGATTCCCGTCTCGCTGCTGATGGGGCACATCACCGACAAGATCGGCCGCAAGCCCGTGTACCTCGCCGGTGCAATCGCGATGGTGCTGGTCGCGTATCCGTACTTCGCGTTGCTCAGTTCAGGCGTGCTGTGGAAAGTGATCGCCGCGCTGATTCTCGCGAACAGCATCACGCTCGGCATTCTTGAAGGCGCGCAGCCCGCGTTCATCAGCGAACTGCTGCCCGTTCATCTGCGCTTCTCGGGCCTCGGCATCGGACGCGAAATTTCGTCGGTACTCGGCGGCGGCCTCTCGCCGATGATCGCGACCGCTTTGCTCGCGCACTATCGCAGCGCAACGCCCGTGGTCATCTACCTCGTTGCGCTCGCGCTCGTTACGGTCGTCGCAACCTGCATTGCGCCCGAAACCTTCCCGCGCGCCGCACGACAGCAGGCAAAACAGGGCGCCGAGCCCGTCACCGCCTGATCGCCCATTTCAATCCAACACGTATTCATCATGCAAAGCCTTCACAGCATTTCGACGTACGCTCACGAGCCCCGCATCGTCAACGCGAGCGAACCGTACCCGGAGTATGCCGGTCCCATTTCGCTCGACGTGCTGATCGAAGAGATCGAACGGCGCCGCGACGAATTCGATCGGCTCTCGCACGTGTCGCGCGACATGGTCGCGAAGATGAAACGCGCGGGCATCTATCGCGCGAGCACGCCGCGCCGTTTCGGTGGCGACGCACTGCCGCCGCCGCAATTTCTCGCGATACTCGAACGCATCGCGATCGCGGATGGATCGACGGCATGGGTCGCCGCGTTCGGCTCCGCGAATACGTACCTCGCATCGCTGCCCGTCGAAACGCAACAGCAGATCTACGCGAAAGGCCCGGACCAGGTATTCGCAGGCGGACTCTATCCGCTTCAACCCGCGATCAACGTGCCGGGCGGCTACAAGGTAAGCGGCCAGTGGCGCTTTGCGAGTGGCTGCAAGGGCGCGGACTGGATCGGCGTCGGCATCGGCGGCACGCCCGCGAGTTCGGGCGATGCGGGCGCAGGCAAGCCCTTCACAGCGGTATTTCCCGCCAGCGAAGTCGAGATCGTCGACAACTGGAACGTGGTCGGCATGCAAGGCACGGGCAGTCACGATCTGCGTCTGCGCGACAAGTTCGTCGATGCGCAATGGACCTTCGTGCGCGGCGGCCAAGCATTGATCGACGAACCGCTGTACCGCTATCCCGCCGTCGCCTATCAGGCTCAGGTGCATGCCGCCGTGAACGTCGGCCTCGCGCGCGCCGCGCTCGATCTCGTGACGGACATGTCGGGCGCGACGAAGACCACGACGGGCGCACCGCGCCTCGCCGATCGCGGCTACTACCGCTCTGGGCTTGCGAAAGCCGAAGCGCAATGGCGCAGCGCCCGCGCGTTCTTCTACGAGTCGGCGCAGGCCGCGTGGGACACGATCATCGCAGGCGATCCCGTCACGCCGAGCCAGGCCAACCTGATGCGATTGAGCGCGACGCATGCGGCTCATGTCTGCGCCGAAGTCGTGATGCAGGCTTATCAGATGGCAGGCATCGGAGCGATCTATAAGGAGAGCCGTCTGCAACGTCTGGTGCGTGATTCGATCGTCGTGACACAGCACGCGTTTCTCGGCGAAGGCACTTTCGATGCGTCGGGCGCGCTGTTCGTCGGCATTCCACCTGTTACGCCGTACCCGTGATGCCGTGCGCTATCGAACGTGAGGAACATGCGATGTCGAACGAAGCAATGAAGCGCCGCTTTCGCGACGCGATGGCGTGCCTCCCCGCCGCCGTCAATGTCATCACCACCGACGGCCCGAGCGGACGCTGCGGCCTCACCGCGAGCGCCGTCTGCTCGGTGACGGACTCGCCGCCAACGATGCTCGTCTGTATCAATCAGACCAGCTATGTGCACGACGTGCTGCGTGCGAATCGCAATGTGTGCATCAATGTGCTGGCGGGCGAGTATCAGGAACTCGCGCGCGATTTCGCGGGCATGACGTCGTGCGCGATGGACGATCGCTTCGCACGTCACGCGTGGAAGCCGGGACGATCGGACGTGCCCGTGCTTTCGCACGCGATTGCGAACCTCGAAGGAACGATCGTCGAATTGAAGAGCGTGGGATCGCACTCGGTCATGTTCGTGCAGATCGACGACATCACCGTTCGCAACGACGGCGACGGGCTGATCTATTTCGCGCGGCAGTTTCATCGACTCGCGCGGCCCGCGTCGGTTGCCACTCAATGCACGAGGTGAGTGTGGAGGTCTGCTTCTTTCTGATCGGCGAAAGCGCTCCCGCGCACCATGCGTTCGATCATTCGGACGTTGCCCGCTTGCAGTCCATCGCGCGAGACGCGGCGGGATTGAAGCGCTTCGTCACGCACGTTCCGTCCGTCCCGAACGCGCCCTTTTGCGTTACGCAATGGTATTTCGACGATCTCGAACTGATGGAAGCGTCGCTGCAACCGGGCAATGCAATAGCAACGGTCGCGGACGACATCGCCGAGCGTGCATCGAATGGCACGCTGTATCAGCAGGCGATGGCCGTGCGCAATTTCTCGACGCCGCATCCGCACGCTTGCGAACCGCGCGATGAACGGTGCACCTACCTCGTCAGCTACGAGGGCGAAGCGGACAACTTCAATGCGTGGCTCACGCATTACCTGACGCATCATCCGCCGTTGATGACGCAACTGCCCGGCATTCGCGAGCTGGAGATCTACACGCGCATCGACTATCGCTCGGGTTTGCATCATGCACGCGCGACGGCCATGCAGCGCAACAAGGTCGTGTTCGACGATATCGCTGCACTCGATGCCGCGCTCGCGTCGCCCATTCGCACGCGCATGAAAGCGGACTTCGATTCGTTTCCACCGTATAGCGGCGCGACTCCGCATTACCCGATGCGCAGCATTTACGGTAATCTGACGCGCAAGTGAAAGCACCGGACACGGCCGAGATTCGAACGACATGACAAAGACGCCCCCCGGCATCACGGACCTGAATCTTCTGCGCGTGTTTCTGGCCATTTCCGATCTGCGCAGCCTGACGGCAGCGGGCGAACGCCTCGGACTCACGCAGCCCGCAGTCAGTCACGCGCTGCGCCGCCTGCGCACGCTATTCGACGATCCGCTCTTTGTCCGCACGCCGTCGGGCATGGTCCCCACCGATGCCGCGCTCCGCTTGCACGCACCGCTCACGCAGGCCTTCGGGATCATCAACGTCGCGGTTCAGCAGCTGGCGAAGTTCGATCCTGCGACGGCGCATCGCGTGTTTCGCGTGTCGATGTCGGACATGTCGGAGTTTTATTTTCTGCCGCCGCTGCTGGCGATGATCGACGGGACGGCGCCCGGCATACGCATCGAGGTCGTCAATTTTTCCGTGGAGACCGTGAGCGCGGCGATGCGAAGCGGTGAGATCGATCTGGCGCTCGGCTACGTGCCGGGACTCGATCCGGCTTGCGTGAGCCGGACGCTGTTCGTCGACGAACATGTGTGCGTGGTCCGCGCCGGCCATCCGTTGCGCAAGCGGCATCCGACCAAAGACGATCTCGCCGCATTGCGCTACGTATATGCCAGTACGAATGCGACCGGCCACCGGATGGTCGAGCAATGGCTGGAGGAATTGAATCTGCGCCGCGATATCGTGCTGCGGCTGCCGCATTTCGTCGTTGCGCCCGAGATCGTTCAGAACACCGATCTCGCCGTGATCTTTCCGAAAAGCATCGCGCTGCGCTTCAACCGGAACAAGGCGTTTCGAATCCTGCCATTGCCGTTTTCATTGCCGCCCATCGAAATCCAGGTGCACACGCACACCCAGTTTTCCGCCGATCCCGGCATTGCCTGGCTGCGCGATGCGATCCGTGCGATGTTTTCGAATCAAACGTCGAGATAGCTCTTGACGAGTTGATGGATCTCCGCGAGCGCGTCGAGTGCGTCGCCCAGTTCGAGCGCGTCATGCTGCTGCGCCAACGTCATCACATCGGCGAGCGCTTCATCCTGCTCGTCGGCCATCATGCTGAGGTGAAACGAACTGCGCGCCTGAAAGCCATCTGGCTCATTCATGATTCTCTCCCTGCACAGATCGCACGTGGATGACATGACCCCGTGCGTTTATTCATGCTCCGCCCGCGACACGACCTCGCCCGGATCGAGCACGCAGTCGGCAAGTTCCATCAGATTGCTCGCGAATACGGAAGGCTTCCATTGTTCGACTGTGAGCCGTGCACGCGCCGATAACCGTTCGCGCAGCGCATCGTCCAGTGCGAGCGTCCGCATGCGCGCCGCGAGCATGTCAGCGTCGCCGGGTTCGATCACGTAGCCGTTGACGCCGTTCAACACGAGTTCGCGCGCCACGCCGCATGTATGTGTGACGATCGCCGTGCGCGATGCAGCGAACGCCTCGTTGATGCACAAGCCCCACTGATCGAACTCGCTTGCCAGCACGACGAAATCGGCGAGCCCGTAGATCGCGGGCATGTCGGCGTTCGGCATCGCATCGAGAAAGCGCACACTGCCGTCCAGTTCGCGCTGCGACACGAGGTTTCTCAGCGCAGGCTCGTCACTTCCTTGCCCGATCAGAACCAGTTCGATGGCCTGATCTGCGAGACGGGAACTGGCGAATGCATTGATCACCACGTCCACGTTCTTGCGCGCAACGAAGCGGCTCACACACAGCACGTAACGGCGCGGCAAGCCGCGCAGTCCGCGCACTTCGTCCGCAGTCGAGGAAGCGGCCTGCGCGCGACGCGAAAACTGGTCGACGTCGATCACATCGAAACCCACACGCGAACGCCAGCGCGGAATGCCCAGAAACTCCGCATAGTCGCGATGCCTTTCGCCTGCCACGAGCGCGGCATCGAACCGGCGCACCAACCGCCGCTTCAACCATTCCTTGATGTTGCTGCGCGATCCGTCGTCGGCCTTGGAGTCCGACATGTAGATCAGCGCGAAGGGACGCGTGAACCTTCGGACGAAACAGAGCCACAACGAATACGGCGTGTCGTAGCCCAACGTGACGACCACATCGGGCTCGACTCGCCGGATGATCGCGGTGAGTTGCGCAAACACGCTCAGCCAGCGGCCGCCTGCATCGCTGACATCTTTCTCCAGGGTAGTGACCCGCTCGTGACGCTGCTCGAAAAACGACGCGCGCCGCGTTTGCGGAAACGAATAGAAACCTGATCGGCCGAATACTTCGACGAGACAGACTTCATCGCCACGCCTGGCCGCAAGTCGCATCAGCGCTTCATAGCGTGGCACATGGTAGTCACCCAGGTGACCGATAACGAACAGCATCCGCATGACGTCCTCAAATCACTGCTATTGGCAGAAACGCTCGATACGTTAACCCGTCGGGATGCCACTGCTGAATTCGACGATGTTCCTGATTGTTCAGACTACTGGCGAACACCTCACCAGCCGCCACTTACTCTATTACGTGTGGCTCGTTACGTTTGTATGTATTGCCAATCGTGACAGCAATTTGTCTATTAATGGCTGTTCATGACAATACGATCCTCCTTTTATGTGCGGACACTACTCTCTATTAAAAAACGACTCACAAAGATAGACTGGTCCCTTGTGCTCCTATTGCGAGGAATTTGCATTAATTTCGCATCCGCATAAAAGGCCGCTTAACTTTCAAAACGTAAGCAGGTCAAGCCTTTCGACGCTGCGTGCAAACAAGCCGAGGCTACTTGATCCTGTCTATGACGGCTCTCGGGAACAATACCAAGAAGAACAGGGACGATCGCAATCATATGAATCCGTCGCCACTTTTCTCGCTGTCGCGTCACGTCCTTTTTCTTTTCTGCTTCTGCTTTTTTTTCAGCGCGACTGCGCGCGCGTCGACTGCCGACTGCAGCGCCGGTACGCTGGTCACTGTCGTCGCGCATCTCGACGACGATCTTCTTTTCGTCGAGCCGGCTATCAGCGAACGGCTGCGCGCCGGATGGTGCGTGACGACGGTTCATCTGATCGGCGGCGCCAACGGCGCGAACTTCGCGTACGTGCAGAAGCGCGAAGAAGGCTCGCGCCTCGCCTATGCACGCGCCGCCGGTGTCGCGAATGTGTGGGACGCGTCGACGATACGAATCGCGGGAAAGCCGGTTTTTCAGCTCACATTAAAAGAACAACCCCGAGTGCGCTTACTCGAACTTCGACTGCCAGGCGGCGCCGTGCGCGGCGGCCGTGTGCCGCTCGCATTGCTATGGGACCAGGGCGCGACACTCACCACTTATCCGATGGGGAATGGAGAACTTCCCGCAGCGCGCTACACGCGCGACTCGCTCTCCGCAGTAGTGAGAATGATTCTGCAAAACGCTACGCGCATTGCGACACTCAATCCGGACACGGTTCCATTCATCGAACACCCCGACCACATCTACACCGCCCGCATCACACGTCACGTCGCGCAGACGCTGGACCGGTCCATTCCCATCAGTTACTACGTCACATATCCGACGGGCAACTGGCCCGCGACGCTTTTCGGCGACGAAGCGCAACGCAAGCGCGACGTCGCGGCGACCTATTTCTCTGTCGATGGTAACGACTTCGCCCATGTATTCGGCGAGTACCAGTGGGACGGAAACTGGGTATTGCGCAACTACGCACGCAACGATATGACGCTTCACAAGTCGCAGGATTTCGTCGCACTGCCTTCTGTTCTATTCAATACCGGGTCCAATCAATGCCTGACATCGCGCGGGCCCGGACGCGAGCCAGCACTAGCGGGTTGCGACGATTCGATCGGTCAGCAATGGAAATGGCAACCTCGTGCTACCTATCCGGGCAACGAGCACAACGCGGCCCTCGTCTCGGCTGCGACAGGGCTTTGCGTGGGCGAACACGACGGCACACTCGCAGAAGAACCATGTGAAGAATGGAATGCGTCGCAACGCTGGACGCCCTGGGATTTTGGTCTGATCTTTACACCGTCTCGGCGGTGCCTTGGAGAAGAAAACAACCGGCTTCGTATTCGAGGATGTGCTTCATTGACGACGCGCTACCGATGGTCCGCAGCGCGCCCGACGTGGGCCACCGACCTTCGTCTCGCGGGTGCGATGTACGGCGATGTGACGGGACAGGGCACGCCCTCGGCCGTCTATGTGCAGCGACGTTCCGACGGCCCCGGCTTCGACGTCCATGTTCAGACTTCGTTATTGAGCCACCCTGAAGAACCCGAGAACTGGTACGCGAATGTCGTGCGCTTCGACAGCCGCGCGACACAGCCGACGTGCAACGCCGACACCTTGTGCTTCGACAGTGCGCGCTTTCTGATCGGCGACTTCGATGGCGACGGCCGCGCGGATCTGATGGTCATCACGCCGAGAAAGGGCGGCTCAGCGTTCTGGTTCCTCAAGAGCGCGGGTAACCGCTTTCTCACGCCCAGGCTGTGGTTTCAGAGCGACGAGAGAATCCCTGGAGAACATACCCAGCAGTACATTGCCTTTTCGACCAGGGAATCCCCGAACGAGAAAGTACTGATTGCAGTACAAAGATCAGACAATGCCGTCGAGTTGTGGACAGTAGGTGCCGATCGAGCAGGGCATATCGAGCAGACAAAGGTGCTCGATACCACTCGCTTCAAATCGGTCGTCCAGATCCTCTCCTTGAGAAGCGAACGCAAAAGATTCGCACCGTTTATTGCTATTCAATCGACCGACGACAATCGCCGTATAGCAGTGACCCCATTCGCTTTCGACAATGGCCGCTGGAATACCGGCGCAACGTCTGTTCTTCCGTCGCTATTCAACCGTGACATGACGCGCTTCACGAGCGACGCCAGCACGGACATGTCGGTTGTCGTGACGGCGCCGCATTTCGCGGAACCGGGGGGCGTGGACGTGTGGAAATGGAATCTCGCTCGTCCCGACTCTGCGCCTGTTTCTCTCGCGTACCTTCGCGATCTCCGCTGGCAAGACGCCGCGCCATCCGTGCTTCGCGATGCAAACAGCTCGGCCCTCTTCTTCTACGAACGTACCGACGTAACATTGACCAACACTTTCTTCTCCGCCGGTAATTCCGCGCTCGCGCGTTATGTATTTGACAGAAATGAAGTACCGAACACACGGGCGGAAGTTTTTCAGCTGCCATACGTTTACTCGGAATCGCTCTGGCGTGAACGTCTCGCTCAATAGATTGACCGCAATTCTATTCAAATGAGAATTGAGTACATCTATTTGATCTGGAGATAAAAAGGAAAGCTCTGACGAAGGAGATACGTGTCCAGTAACGACTAGTGCTTGACCGAATCGCATTGGGGCGATTGGCTATGGTATATCCACATAGGGCGATCGCAAGAAGACGATCGAACCATGAAACCGTACGCTACAAGATAAGAAGAGGTCCACGGTTCGGCGAGCCGACTCTACAAGTACAAGCCAATTTGGAATGGTGATACGTGCGGATACTACAGGTTGTCTACGCGCCACGGTTGTCGGGTGCCGAGATTCTGGCGAAGGGTCTCGCTATCCAGCACAGGGAGGGTGGCCACGAAGTCTGCATCACGTCGATGCAACCGCAGCTGGCGGACTTCGATCATAGCCGCGGCGAACTCGCCGCTGCGGGCGTTCTATGCGATTTTCCCGACTCGCCGCTAGGCAGAGTGGGACGCCTCAGGCATCTGTGGCGCTGCGTACGGCGGTTCCGACCCGACATCATCATCGCGCACGCCACGCTCGCAGCGCTCTACATACGCCTTCTGCCGAGTGTCGCGCCTGTCGTCTACGTGATGCATTCGGGCTCCAACGATTTCGCCAATCCCAAGCTGAAATGGGCCGAGCGCATGCTGTCGCATCGCGCGAAGGCAGTGGTCGGCGTATCGCCGCAAAACACGCGTGACTATCTTCGCGAAGTCGGCCCGCATCCGTACGTGACAGTGATTCCCAATGGCGTGGATCTACCGCGATTCGAGCCTGCAGTACCCGCGCCGGAACTCGACACTTCTATTGCTGCGCCGCAAATCGTGCAGCTGGGCCGCTATGTCGTCGACAAAGGCCAGCTCGAAACCATTCAGGCGTTTGAGATCGTCTTGCAACACGAGCCCGATGCGCGACTCGTCGTGTATGGCGTGATCGAAGATCGGGCCTATCACGATATGGCCATGAATCTCGTGCACCGTTTGAATCTGGCCGAGCGGGTCACGTTGTGCGGCCCCTCATCGAATGTCGCCGCCATTCTGCAGACGTCGCGCGTATTTGCGATGCCTTCTCATATGGAAGCGCACAGCATCGGCTTTCTCGAAGCATTGGCGTCGGGTATTCCCGTGGTTGCGAGCCGGATTGCCGCATTCGAATTCGCGCGCGACTTCCCGGGCGTATCGCTCGTCGATACGAAGAACCCCGCCATGTATGCGCGCGCCCTGCTCGATGCGTTAAACGCGCCACGCGCGCGTCGCGTGCTCGATGGCTATACGTTGCGCGACACGGCCGAGCGCTACCTGAAGATCGCACAGACCGTTTTCCACGGAGACGGCATCGCGGAGAACGCATCGCTGCACGACTGGAAGAGCAACGAATCATCGATGTGAGCGTGGAATCATCAACCGCCCAACGGGATCGACATGAAACCTGCAGCCCATGAACAGGACAGCTTCGGCAGCGCGCTGCAACTGCTGCTGGATCAACAACGCGATGCGATGCGAACGATTCTCACACTCTCGGACACGACGCGGCAACACGATGCCGCTTCCGCGCGCGCCGCATTGAACGAGATCTTTCATGCAGCAGAGCGGTGTCATGACACCTATCGCGCGATGATCGGCGAGATCATTGCCACACAAAAGGAATGACGCTTACTTCTCACGCTTACTTCTCACACTTACTTCTCGCCAAGCCTTATTTCTTGTTCAGGCCAACCGCCCAGTCGCTTATCAAGGGAGAAAGACTGCACTACATTGAAAAGGCGTCGTGCTGCGTGCGTTTGCCCACATCCGCCGATCGCTTTAGCAAGGCAGCATGAGAGGCTCACGGGCGAACTGGAGCAGAAGCGCGCGTGACGAATCGCGTGTCGACGCCGGGTCTTCGAAGTATTGATCCAGTTCATTCAGGTTGGGGAAGAACATGATGTCCACACGTGCGCCTCAAAGACTCGACACGAAAGAATCGGAAGGCACAGACGTCATACCCCGTCGATTGCGGCAAGTCGCCATTGTGCTGTTCGACGGCTTCGATCTGATGAGTGCGAGCGTGATCGCGAATACGCTCGAACTCGCGAGCGAACTCTCGACACGTGGCCCGGTTCAATGGACATACCGCATCGCCACACTTTCCAGTCAGACTGGGTACGTCGCCAGTTCTGCCGCACTGCTGCTCTGCGCGGAAGCATTCGATGCACACTCCGAGCATGAATTCGACGCGATCTTCGCGATCGTCGGCGCCGATGCGTGCATCGATTCGCGCTCGGCGCCGCTGGTCGCGTGGATCAACCGCGCGCGCTCGAAGGCGAGCGACGTGCGGCTCGTCGGCGCGCCGCCGCCGGGACTCGACGGTCATGCGTACAACTTGTCCGATGAACCCGCGCCCGATTCGCGTACCCACGCGGCGCACCATACCGCCGACTGCAAGACGAAGTTCCAAAGTCTCAACGACGCGCTCACGGGCGCGCTGAAACTGATCCGCCGCGACATGGGCGACGGCATGGCGCGGCGTGTCGCCGAGCGGTTGTCGGTGTGTTCGCGCGACATGCTCAACGCGATCTTCGAGGATGTGGTCGGCATCACGCCCGCAGAGAAAGTGCGCGCGGCTGCTCACTGGCTGCAGGACAATTGCCGCCGCCAGATCACGATCGAAGACGCCGCCCAGGTCGCCGCAATGAGCGAACGCAGCCTGCTGCGCCACTTCAGAAGCGAGCTCGGCATGACGCCCTCCGACTATCTGATGCATGCGCGTTTGCAGGTAGTTTGCAATCTGCTGATCGAGACCGACCTGCCCGTCGACAAGGTCGCCAAGCGCGCGGGCCTGACAAGCGGTGACCATCTCGCGAGAAGCTTCCGGCGGCACATGAAAACGTCGCCGAGCGAGTACCGCGCACAACGCCGGATGCAGTGTTGACCAACGCGTTGAGCAACACGGCGCACGCTGGATTCGACAAGATACAACACCCCCTTTTGACCAGGTTTTTGCCTGCCGCGTGCTGCGGTATGCTGGCGGCTTTCCCGCTTTCCATCTTTCGAATCACGATGTCCGACGAATACGAAGTCCACGGCCCGCACGATCATGCCGTCGAGCATGCAGGCGCTCACGGCAGCGACAACAATGCTTCGCGCCTCGCCGTCATGACGGCCATTCTGGCGAGCGTCGGTGCGATTGCCGCTTATCAGAGCGGCGCCAATGAAAATCTCGCGCTCTTCTACAAGAACGAAGCCTCGATCCTCAAGACGGAAGCCGCGAACCAGTGGGCCTACTACCAGGCTAAAGGTGAAAAGCAGAATCTCGCCGAACTGGGTGCGGCGTTGACGGATCCGGCGTCGGCGGCGCATGCGAAGTTCGTCACCGACACGCAGCGCTACAAGACCGAGAAAGAGCCGATCCGCCAGCAGGCGGAATCGCTCGAAAAGCAGGTGAAACAGGACAATGAAGTGAGCGAGTCGTTACAGCATCAGCATCATCGCTGGGCGCAGGCGACGACGCTGATCCAGATCTCCATCGCGCTCGCCGCCATCACGTTGCTCACGAAAAAGCGCTGGCTTCAGAAGCTCACGATCGGCATGGCCGTCATCTCCGTTGGTCTGTTCGTCACTGCGTTGATCGGCGTGTGAACTCACTATGAAGCGGCGTTGAGCTTGCGCCACAACGTCGTCTTGCTGATGCCGAGTGCCCTGCACGCGGCATCGCGATTACCGCCGCAAGCGGCCAGCATCGCGCGGATTTCATCGGCTTCGACGTGGCGGCTGCGTTCGCGCAACGTCAATGCGTCTTTCTTCTTCGGCCGGGACGACGCGGACAATTCCGGCGCGACGACATCGAGCATCTCGCGCGTGAATGCGGCGTCTCCATTGCCTTCTGCGTCGGCAAGCTCGACGGCAATCCGTTCGATCACGTTCTGCAATTCGCGCACGTTGCCCGGCCACGCATAGCCGCGCAACGGCTCGCCGATCTGCGCAAGCACGCGCTGCGCCGTCGACAGATCGGCGACGCGCGCGGCCAGTCTCGGCTCGCGCGCGGCGGCTTGCAGCAGCAGCTCGGCGGCGAGCGGCAACACATCGGCCGTGCGCTCGCGCAACGGCGGCAGCGCAATGCTCAGAATGTTCAGCCGGTAGTAGAGGTCCGCGCGAAACGAGCCGTCCTCGATCCCTTCCGTCAGCGCGCGGTGCGTCGCAGCGACCACGCGGATATCGACGCGCGTCGGCTCCGTCGATCCGAGTCGCACGACTTCGCGCTCCTGCAGCACGCGCAGCAGCCGGCTTTGCAGCGGCAACGGCATTTCGCCGATTTCATCGAGAAACAAAGTGCCGCGATGCGCCGCTTCGATCAGCCCCGCCTTGCCGCCCTTGCGCGCGCCCGTGAACGCGCCTTCGTCGTAGCCGAACAGTTCGCTTTCCAGCAAGGCTTCCGGAAACGCGCCGCAATTGATCGCGACGAACGCGAAGTCGCGCCGCGCGCTCAGCTGATGCATGCTCTGCGCGACCATTTCCTTGCCGGTGCCGCTTTCGCCGAGTATCAGCACGGTCGCGTCGGACTTCGCATAGCGACGCACGAGCGTGCGCACGCGCTCTATCGACGGACATTCGCCGACGAGGTCGTCGAGTTCGTATCGCGCCGTGAACTGCTGCGCGCGCTGCCGCGAACGCAGCGTGCGGTCGAGCCGTTCGACGGCACGCGACTCCTGGAACGTCAGCACGGTACCCGCAGAAGGCCCCGCGCCCGCCAGCGGCCCGCGATGCACGAGATAGCTCGTGCCGCGCATGGACACGAGCGTATCGACGTCGCTATCGGGAAGCGCGCCGGCGATATCCGGTGCAAGCTGCTGCAACGGCACGCCCACAGCACTCGCGGCATCGATGCCGAGCACGCCAGCGAGACGCTGGTTGATCGCTTCGACGCGCCCTTGCGCGTCCAGCGCGACGACACCATCGCGCAGGTGCTGCAACAGGTTGTCGAGACGCTGTCGGCGCACACCTTCGGCGCGCGTGGCGTCCGCGACGTCGAGCGCGGTATCGAAGGCGCTGCGCACCGACGTGCGCGAGTACAGAAAGACCGCGCCCATGCCCGCGCGCTCGGCCAGATCGGTCACGTGTCCCGGACCAACGACGGCGTCGACGCCACGTTCATGCAGTTCGCGCACGCAATCTTCCGCGTCTTCCGTCGAGCGGTACGACGCGAAGATCACGTCGATTCCATACGCGGCCGTGAACCGCTTCACCTCGTCGGGCGTGTCGCCGTGCGTGACGAGCGCCACGGAAGCGCCGTCGCGCCGCGCGCGCGCCAGCGCCTGCATCACGTCGAAGCCCGTCGGCGTGATGGCGACGACGGGCACGTTGACGCGCGCCTTCAGATACGCGGCGTTCGAGCCGCCCGCGACGATCACGTCGGGTCGTTCTGCGCCCGCGGCTTCGATTTCCTGCACGGCATCGTCGAAACCGCGCGCGACGACGCGCAGATCCGCGCGGGCCGAATATTCGCTCGCGATATCGACGAACAGATCGCGCAAGCGGCTGATGCCCATCGCCCAGATGCGCGGGCGCGGAGTCGAAATGGTGGAAGGCGTGCTCATCGGGCGGTCCGGTTCAGATTCACAGCAGACTTCCATTATGCGCCCGGGATTTCATAACAGAAATCCGAGATTTCACTTTTGAAACCGAATAGAAACCGACACCAAGCAAGCACCTCGCAAAATCAGTGACTTAGACACGCCTGCACGCCTGGCACGTCATTTGCAGATATAGGCCCGCAAATCCACGGAGCCTCACAGTGAACTCAACCAGACAACCCACCAGCGCCGGCGCTGCATTCCGCCAGGCCGTCGCAGAAGGACAACCGCTGCAAGTCGTCGGCGCGATCACCGCCTACGCAGCGAAAATGGCCGAAGCCGTCGGCTTCAAGGCCGTGTATCTGTCGGGCGGCGGCGTGGCCGCGAACTCGCTCGGCATTCCCGACCTCGGCATCAGCACGATGGACGACGTGCTGACCGACGCCCGCCGCATCACCGACGCCACCAACCTGCCGCTGCTCGTCGATATCGACACCGGCTGGGGCGGCGCCTTCAACATTGCGCGCACGGTCCGCTCGTTCATCAAGGCGGGCGTCGCTGCCGTTCACCTCGAAGACCAGGTTGGGCAGAAGCGCTGCGGGCATCGGCCGAACAAGGAAGTGGTCGTGACGCAAGAAATGGTGGATCGCGTGAAAGCCGCCGTCGACGCACGCACCGACGACCAGTTCGTCATCATGGCGCGCACCGACGCCGCCGCCGCCGAAGGACTCGACGCCGCGATCGAGCGCGCGATCGCCTATGTCGAAGCGGGCGCGGACATGATCTTTCCGGAAGCGATGCGCACGCTCGACGACTATCGCCGCTTCAAGGCTGCCGTGAAGGTGCCGATCCTCGCGAACCTGACCGAGTTCGGCACGACGCCTTTCTTCACGACGACGGAACTGCGCGAGGCGAACGTCGATATCGCGCTGTACTGCTGCGGCGCGTATCGCGCGATGAACGCGGCGGCGCTCAATTTCTACGAGACCGTGCTGCGCGACGGCACACAAAAGGCCGCCGTGCCGACGATGCAGACGCGCGAAGATCTCTACAAATACCTTGGCTATCACGCGTACGAAGACAAGCTCGACGCGCTGTTCGCGGCCAACAAGTAATCGAATCTGGAATCTGGAGGAAGACACATGAGCGAAGCAGACAACGGCGCGACGAACGCGGGCGCATTCAAGCCGAAGAAATCGGTCGCACTCTCGGGCGTGACGGCGGGCAACACTGCGCTGTGCACGGTCGGCAAGACGGGCAACGACCTGCACTACCGCGGCTACGACATTCTCGACATCGCGGGCGCCTGCGAATTCGAAGAGGTTGCGCATCTGCTGGTGCACGGCAAGCTGCCCAATGTCGCCGAACTCGCGGCCTACAAGACAAAGCTGAAAGCCCTGCGCGGTCTGCCCGCGAACGTGAAGGCCGCGCTCGAATGGATTCCCGCCGCCGCGCATCCGATGGACGTGATGCGCACGGGCGTGTCCGTGCTCGGCACCGTATTGCCCGAGAAAGATGACCACAACCTGCCCGGCGCACGCGATATCGCCGACAAGCTGATGGCTTCGCTCGGCTCGATGCTGCTGTACTGGTATCACTACTCGCACAACGGCAAGCGGATCGAAGTCGAAACCGACGACGATTCGATCGGCGGGCACTTCCTGCATTTGCTGCATGGCGTCGAACCGTCGAAGTCGTGGGTCGATGCGATGCATGTGTCGCTCAACCTTTACGCCGAGCACGAGTTCAATGCGTCGACGTTCACGGGCCGCGTGATCGCGGGCACGGGTTCGGACATGTATTCGGCGATCACGGGCGCAATCGGCGCGCTGCGCGGGCCGAAGCACGGCGGCGCCAATGAAGTCGCGTTCGAAATCCAGTCGCGCTATCAGACACCGGATGAAGCGGAAGCCGACATCCGCCGTCGCGTGGAAAACAAGGAAGTGGTGATCGGCTTCGGTCACCCGGTGTACACGATCTCCGATCCGCGCAACAAGGTGATCAAGGACGTCGCGAAGAAGCTGTCGAAAGAGCAGTCGAACATGAAGCTCTTCGACATCGCCGAGCGGCTCGAAAGCGTGATGGGCGACGTCAAGAAGATGTTCCCGAATCTCGACTGGTTCAGCGCCGTGTCGTATCACATGATGGGCGTGCCGACGGCCATGTTCACGCCGCTGTTCGTGATCTCGAGGACCTCCGGCTGGGCCGCGCACATCATCGAGCAACGCGTCGACAACAAGATCATTCGGCCGAGCGCGAACTACACGGGACCGGACAACCTCGCGTTCGTGCCGCTCGCAAAGCGCGCCTGACACGACGAGCCGTTCTCTCGATTGCGGATGTGAGAGCCGCATCGAAGTTGGGCCCTGGCTTGTCGATACCCGCGAGCCAGGGCTGCTTTTTGCCGAACGTGCTTTGCTGCACCGCGTGCCCGTTCACGCGCTACACTTCGCGGAAAGCGTGTGAAAACGTTCCCGCACGAACCGGAGACGGCGTGATGCCAGCGCCTCCGCTTCCGATAATTACCGCATGTGTCCCCACGTCATGAATACTGCATACCGCAAACCGCTGCCCGGCACTTCGCTGGATTACTTCGACACACGCGCCGCCGTCGACGCGATTCAACCGGGCGCGTACGAGAAGCTGCCGTACACGTCGCGCGTGCACGCCGAGAACCTCGTGCGCCGCTGCGATCCCGCGACGCTGAACGATTCGCTGCGACAGATCGTCGAGCGCAAGCGCGAACTGGATTTTCCGTGGTTTCCGGCGCGCGTCGTGTGTCATGACATTCTCGGTCAGACCGCGCTCGTCGATCTCGCGGGTCTGCGTGATGCGATCGCCGATCAGGGCGGCGATCCCGCGAAGGTGAATCCCGTCGTGCCGGTGCAACTGATCGTCGATCACTCGCTCGCCGTCGAGTGCGGCGGTTTCGATCCCGATGCGTTCACGAAGAACCGCGCGATCGAAGACCGGCGCAACGAAGACCGCTTCGACTTCATCAACTGGACGAAGAAGGCGTTCAAGAACGTCGACGTGATTCCGCCCGGCAACGGCATCATGCATCAGATCAATCTGGAGCGGATGTCGCCCGTGATCCACGCAGCGGATGGCGTCGCGTATCCCGACACGCTCGTCGGCACCGATAGCCACACACCGCACGTCGATGCGCTCGGCGTGATCGCGGTGGGCGTCGGCGGCCTGGAAGCGGAGAACGTGATGCTGGGCCGCGCGTCGTGGATGCGTTTGCCCGATATCGTCGGTGTCGAACTGTCGGGCAAGCGTCAGCCGGGCATCACCGCGACCGACATCGTGCTCGCGCTGACCGAATTCCTTCGCAAGGAGAAAGTGGTCGGCGCGTATCTGGAGTTTCGCGGCGAAGGCGCGTCGAGCCTCACGCTCGGCGATCGCGCGACGATCTCCAACATGGCGCCCGAATACGGCGCAACGGCCGCGATGTTTTTCATCGACGAACAGACGATCGACTATCTGCGTCTGACGGGTCGCGACGATGCACAAGTGAAGCTCGTCGAAACGTATGCGAAAACGGCGGGCTTGTGGGCCGATACGCTCAAGAATGCTGAATATGAGCGCACGCTCAGGTTCGATCTGTCGACCGTCGTGCGCAACATGGCGGGCCCGTCGAATCCGCACAAGCGTCTGCCGACTTCGGACCTCGCCGAACGCGGCATCGCGGGCAAATGGGAAGACGTGCCGGGACAGATGCCCGATGGCGCCGTCATCATCGCGGCCATCACGAGTTGCACGAACACGAGCAATCCGCGCAACGTGATCGCGGCTGCGTTGTTGGCACGCAATGCGAATGAGCGTGGTTTGACGCGCAAGCCGTGGGTGAAGTCGTCGCTCGCACCGGGATCGAAGGCCGTCGAACTGTATTTGCAGGAAGCGAATCTGCTGCCCGATCTGGAGAAGCTCGGCTTCGGCATCGTCGCGTTTGCATGCACGACGTGCAACGGCATGTCGGGCGCACTCGACCCGAAGATCCAGCAGGAGATCATCGATCGCGATCTGTACGCGACGGCTGTGTTGTCGGGCAATCGCAACTTCGATGGCCGCATTCATCCGTATGCAAAGCAGGCGTTTCTCGCGTCGCCGCCGCTCGTCGTCGCGTATGCGATTGCGGGCACGATCCGCTTCGATATCGAGCGCGATGTGCTCGGCACCGATCACGATGGCAAGCCGGTTTATCTGAAGGACATCTGGCCGAGCGATGACGAGATCGACGCGATCGTCAAACAGAGTGTGAAACCCGAGCAGTTCCGCAAGGTCTACGAGCCGATGTTCGCCGTGACGGCTGCGAGCGGCGAGCCGATCAGCCCGCTCTACGACTGGCGCGCGCAAAGCACGTACATTCGCCGTCCGCCGTATTGGGAAGGCGCGCTGGCGGGCGAGCGCACGTTGAAGGGCATGCGGCCGCTCGCCGTGCTTGGCGACAACATCACGACCGATCACCTGTCGCCATCGAACGCGATTCTCGCGAACAGCGCAGCGGGCGAATACCTCACGAAAATGGGCCTGCCCGAAGAGGACTTCAATTCGTACGCAACGCATCGCGGCGATCACCTCACTGCGCAGCGCGCGACGTTCGCGAATCCGACGCTGATGAATGAAATGGCGGTTGTCGACGGTCAGTTGAAGAAGGGGTCGCTTGCGCGCATCGAGCCGGAAGGCAAGGTCACGCGCATGTGGGAAGCGATCGAAACGTATATGGACCGCAAGCAGCCGCTGATCATCGTCGCGGGTGCCGACTACGGCCAGGGTTCGTCGCGCGATTGGGCCGCGAAGGGCGTGCGTCTCGCGGGTGTCGAAGCGATCGTGGCAGAGGGATTCGAGCGCATTCACCGCACGAATCTGATCGGCATGGGCGTGCTGCCGCTCGAATTCAAGCCGGGCGTGAACCGGCTTGCGCTGGGGATCGACGGAACGGAGACGTACGACGTGATCGGCGAACGCAAGCCGCGTGCGGACCTGACGCTCGTGATTCATCGAAAGAACGGTGAGCGGGTCGACGTGCCTGTTACGTGCCGCCTCGACACGGCAGAAGAAGTCTCGATCTACGAAGCGGGCGGCGTGCTGCAGCGCTTTGCGCAAGACTTCCTGGAATCGTCGAAGGCTGCGGCGTAAGGCCGAACGCTTCACTTGTATTCCTTGCGGGCGGCGCGCAACGTGCCGCCCTACTCACATCAGGATCACGACACATGGCACACGCACCACAGATCAAGATTCCCGCGACCTACATGCGCGGCGGCACCAGCAAAGGCGTGTTCTTCCGCCTGAAGGACTTGCCCGAAGCAGCGCAAGTGCCCGGCGCGGCACGCGATGCGTTGCTGCTGCGCGTGATCGGCAGCCCGGACCCGTACGGCAAGCAGATCGACGGGATGGGCGGCGCGACGTCGAGCACAAGCAAGACGGTGATCGTCGCGAAGAGCAGCCGGCCCGATCACGATGTGGATTATCTGTTCGGTCAGGTATCGATCGACAAGCCGTTCGTCGACTGGAGCGGCAATTGCGGGAATCTGTCGGCGGCGGTGGGGCCGTTTGCGATCAGCGGTGGGCTAGTGGACCCGGAGCGCGTGCCGGACAATGGCGTGGCTATCGTGCGTATCTGGCAGGCGAATATCGGCAAGACGATCATTGCGCATGTGCCGATGACCAACGGCGCGGTGCAGGAAACGGGCGATTTCGAACTCGACGGCGTGACGTTTCCTGCTGCCGAAGTGCAGCTCGAGTTCATGGATCCTGCTGCCGAGGAAGAAGGTGCGGGCGGTTCGATGTTCCCGACGGGGAATCTGGTCGACGATCTCGAAGTGCCTGGCGTCGGCACGTTGAAGGCGACGATGATCAATGCGGGCATTCCGACTATCTTCGTCAATGCTGACGCGATTGGATATACGGGTACCGAGTTGCAGGATGCGATCAATGGCGATGACGCGGCGCTGAAGAAGTTCGAGACCATTCGTGCGCATGGTGCGATGCGCATGGGTCTGATCAAGCATCTCGATGAGATTGCGACTCGGCAGCATACGCCGAAGATTGCCTTCGTTGCTGCGCCGGCTGGTTATGTTGCTTCTAGCGGCAAGGCTGTTTCTGGCGGTGATGTTGATTTGCTTGTGCGGGCTATGTCTATGGGGAAACTTCATCATGCCATGATGGGGACGGCTGCTGTGGCTATTGGGACTGCTGCGGCTATTCCTGGGACTTTAGTGAATCTTGCCGCTGGTGGTGGGGAGCGCGAAGCTGTGCGCTTCGGGCATCCTTCTGGGACTCTGCGAGTCGGGGCTGAGGCCGCTTTGGTCGATGGTGAGTGGGTTGTTAGGAAGGCTGTTATGAGTCGGAGTGCGCGCGTACTCATGGAAGGGTGGATTCGGGTGCCAGGGGTTTAAGGTTTTTTTGTCTGCGACGCCAGTCGCCATTCTTTGCTTTTTGCTTTTTGCTTTTGGCTGGCATCCGCGATTTCGTATCGGTTTGCTAGCGTTGCCCCTGTGCGGGGCGGCACCTACTTTTCTTTGCAGCGGCAAAGAAAAGTAGGCAAAAGAAAGCCGCTTCAAACCTCCGGTGCCCGCCACCATAACGCCACGGTACACGGTCTTTGAGCGGTCGCGCAGCAACGCAAACACTCCGTAGAAAGCCCGCAGTCAGGCGCGCGCGGCGCGAAAGATGACATCCATCTGGGGCACATTCGGTCGGCTTGTTTTTGCGCGTTTGCCGTCGGTCTGATTGCGGCGTTATGCGCTCCCAACTGTGTGTGGGTTTTCGCACTGTGCGCGGTTGACTGCGGGCTTTCTACAGAGTGCGGACGTTGCTGCGCGACAGCTCAACTGCGGCACGCCGCAGCGCTATCCAGGCAGGCACCGGAGGTTTGAAGCGGCTTTCTTTTGCCTACTTTTCTTTGCCGCTGCAAAGAAAAGTAGGTGCCGCCCCGCACAGGGGCAACGCTAGCAAACCGATACGAAATCGCGGATGCCAGCGCAGCAAAAAGCCCACAAACATTGAATCAGTTAATCGGCCTCCGCGCCATAAACCAGTAAAACACGGCAGCACAACCCGCAATCGCCCCACCAATCACGAACGCAAGCGAATAAGACCCCGTCCGATCGACAATAAACCCGGCGGCAACCGGCGAAAACGCCCCACCAAAATACCCACCAAAATTCTGAATTGAGCTAACGGAAGCGACCATCGAAGACGGCGCGATATCCGCAGCAAGCGCCCACGCATTACCAATCGTCGCAGCGATAAACGCAAGCCCGACAGTCATCAGCACAATCGTCATCACGATCGACTGCGTGAACGGCAGTGCAATCGCGCAAACGGCAGCACCGAGCGAGCAGCACACGATGATGACGCGCTTAGCCCCCATCGCCGACGCCACACCGCGATCGACCAGTTTCGTCGCGACCCAGCCCGCCAGGATTTCGCCCAACGCGCCGCCAAACCACGGAATACTCGCGTACACGCCAAGCTGCGCGAGCGAGATATGAAACCGGTCGAGCAGATACAGCGGCAGGAACACGAGGAACAGATTCCACAGCCAGATCGCGCAGAAGTAGCCGAGAATCATGCCCCACACGCTGCGATGCCCGAACAGCGAGCGCCATTTGATCGACGACGTCGCAAGCGAATGCTCATGTCCGCCGCCGCCCGCCTCGATATACGCGAACTCTTCGCGCGACAGGCGCTTGCTCTGCGCCGGATTGCGATAGAGGAACAGAAACAGAATGGCGAACGCGATGCCGAACGCGCCCGTCACATGAAACAGCGAGCGCCAGCCGAACGCGATCATCAGCGCGACGAGCAAGGCGGGCGCGAGCGCCGGGCCCCACTTCGACGACGAATCCCAGACGCCCGTCGCGAAGCCGCGTTCCTTGCCCGGAAACCACGCTGCCGTGATCTTCGCGGACGTCGGCCAGCACGGCGCTTCGCCCACGGCAAGCAGCACGCGCATCACGATCAGCCCGGAAATCGAGCCGACCACGCCCGTCAGCCACGTCGCGACGCTCCACCAGATCATCCCGATCGCATACGCTTTCTTCGCGCCGAAGCGGTCGATGATCCAGCCTGCGGGCAGTTGCATCACCGCATACGTCCACGCGAACACGGTGCCGAGCAGGCCGATCTGCGTGCGCGTGAGACCGAGATCCTGAATCATGCCGGGCGCCGCGATCGAAAGACTCGCGCGGTCCATGTAGTTGATGATCCCGCCGAGCAGCAGCCAGATCAGCACGTGCCAGCGAAAATTCATGCGCGTCGTGCCTGCCGCCGACGCGCCTGTTGCCGTGAGCTTGTCATCCATTCTGTCTCCTCCTTTCGTTGCCTGCTGTGAACTCTGTGTGGTCCGACTCGATGCTGGCTGGAGTGTTGCGCGTCGGCTTTTCCGATGCCGACGCGCATTTGCACTACGACTTCACTTGCCCCAACGCAGCACCAGCGGATCGAGCTTGCGCGCGATGTCGATCAGTTCGGCGCGCGTGTCGGGATGCATCGGCGGCAGCGGATGGCGCGGGCTTTCGCACGCGATCACGCCGCCTTCTTTCATCAGCGCCTTCGCGGCGAGCAGACCCGTCTGACGGTTCTCGTGATTGATCAGCGGCAGCCAGCGCTGATAGTGCGCAAACGCTTCGTCGCGCTTGCCTTCGCGGAAGAACTCGAGAATCGGGCGAATGCCGTCGGGATAGCCGCCGCCCGTCATCGAACCCGTCGCGCCTGCGTTGAGGTCTGCGAACAGCGTGATCGCTTCTTCGCCGTCCCACGGACCTTCGACTGCTTCGCCGCCCAGACGGATCAGTTCGCGCAGCTTGGCGGCCGCGCCCGGCGTTTCGATCTTGAAGTACGACACCTGCTCGATCTCACGCGCCATGCGTGCAAGGAAGGCCGCCGACAGCACCGTGCCGCTCGCGGGCGCATCCTGAATCATGACGGGGATGTCGATGCCATCCGACAGCCGCGCGTAGAACTCGTAGATCTGCGTCTCTGGCACGCGGAACGTCGCGCCGTGATACGGCGGCATCACCATCACCATCGATGCGCCTTGATCCTGCGCGCGGCGGCTGCGTTCGGTGCACACGGCGCTGCTGTAGTGGCTCGTCGTCACGATGACGGGCACACGGCCCGCGACGTGTTCGAGCATCGTGCGTGTGAGCGTTTCGCGTTCGTCGTCGGAGAGGGCGAACTGCTCGGAGAAGTTCGCGAGAATGCACAGGCCGTCCGAGCCCGCGTCGATCATGAAATCGACCACGCGCTTCTGGCTCTCCAGATCGAGCGCGCCCGTTTCGGTGAAGGTGGTCGGGACCACGGGGAAGATGCCGCGATAGCGGGGAGTGGTTTGCGAGGTCATGGCGTATGTTCCGCTAGAAATGAGTTGAATGTACGGCGCGCATCAGCGCGCAGTCGCCTTCGGTTCGGGCAGCGACGCCCGCACGACGAACGTAATCACGACGGCGAACAGCAGCGTCGCGGACAGGAAATAGAGGCCGGCGGCGAGACTGCCCGTTGCGTCCTTGATGAGACCGATGCCGTACGGCCCCACGTAGCCGCCGAGATTCGCGAGCGAATTGATCGTCGCGATGCCGACGGCGGCGCGCGCGCCCGTCAGGAATTGCCCCGGCAGCGCCCACACCACCGCCTGAATCGAATACAGCGAAAACGCCGTCAGGCAGATGAACAGGAATTGCAGCGCGGGCGAAGGTGCCCATGCGCTCAACGCCATCGTAATCGCCGCGAAACCCGACACGACAACGATATGCCAGTATCGTTCGCGCTTCCGATCCGAATGACGCGGCACGACACACAGCCCGACGACTGCGAACAGATAAGGCACGGCGGACAGCAAGCCCGTCGTTGCGTCGCTGACACCGAAGGCCTTGATGATCGTCGGCAGCCACAGCGAGAGTCCGTAGATGCTCAACGGAAACGGCAGGAACAGCAGCGCGAGCAGCAGCACGCGTTTGTCCTTCAGCGCCGCGAGCGGATTGCCGTGCGACTTCAGGCCGTATGACGCGCTATCCGCTGCGAGTTCGCGTTCGATCCACGCGCGATCCGCCGCAGGAAGCCACTTTGCATTAACGGGCGACTCGGGCAGCAGACGCAGCGTCGGCACGCACAGCAGCACCGCCGGCAAGCCGCTCAGCACGAACAGCGTCTGCCAGTTCGACAGGCCGAACACGCCATGCGTCGACAGCACGAAGCCCGCGATCGGTCCCGTCAGAATCCCGGCGAGCGGTTGCGCGAGCACCAGCAAGCCGATGATGCGCGCGCGATGCCGCATCGGAAACCACTTCGTGAGGAAGTACAGAATGCCCGGATACAGACCCGCTTCCGCTGCGCCGAGCAGAAAGCGCAGCACGTAGAAGCTCGTCGGTCCGTTCACGAGCGCCATCGCTATCGTGATGACGCCCCACGTCGCCAGAATGCGCGCGAACCACACGCGCGCGCCGAAGCGTTCTAGCGCGAGATTGCTCGGCACTTCGCACAGGAAGTAGCCGATGAAGAAGAGGCCCGCGCCGAGGCCATATGCGGCGTCGCTGATGCCGACAGCTGCGTTCATGTGCAGCTTCGCGAAGCCGACCACCGAGCGGTCGATATACGCGACGACGTAAATCAGCGCGAGAAAGGGAATCAGCCGTCGAACCAGCAGATTCATGATCCGCTGTTCGTCGGCCTGTGCCGCGCCTGTGCCCGCATCGGCCACGGGCGTGGCCTGCTGCGCGCTGGCGTAGGGTGTGGTCATTGCAATGTCTCCAATGTCTGTCGTTATGCGCCGGCTGTGTTTCGTTTTAACGGCCGGCGTCCCCGCAAATCAGCCTTCGTAACGTCCCGCGACACGCCGATGCACGCCGAGCGGATTCGCGTCGCGCAATGCTTCAGGCACGAGCGCGGCGGGCAGGTTCTGGTAGCACACGGGCCGCATGAAGCGCTCGATAGCTGCCGTGCCGACCGACGTGCTGCGGCCATCTGAAGTCGCCGGGAACGGGCCGCCGTGAACCATCGCGTCGCACACTTCGACGCCCGTCGGAAAGCCGTTCGCGAGAATGCGGCCTGCCTTGCGTTCGAGTATCGGCAGCAACGACTGCGCGGCTTGCTGATCGGCGTCGTCGAGATGCAGCGTGATCGTCAACTGGCCTTCGATCCGGTTCAGCACCGTGCGCAACTCGTCTGCGTTTGCGCATTCGACGAGCACGCTGCAAGGACCGAATACTTCATCGGCGAGCGTGTGATCGGCGAGCAGGCTCTGCGCGCTCACGCGAAACAGCGCGGCTTGCGCGCGACGGCTCCCCGCTTCGGGCGCCTTCCCGCGCGCCAGCGTCGTCACAGCAGGATTCGATGCGAACCGTTCGATGCCCGACTCGTAAGTGCGCAGAATGCCGCCCGTCAGCATGACGCCCGCCGACGCTTCTGACAGCGTCTGCGCGGCCGTTGCAGCGAAGCGCTCGAAACCTTCGCCCGCGATGCCGAGCATCAAACCCGGATTCGTGCAGAACTGGCCGCAGCCCAGCGTCGTCGACACGACGAAATCGCGCGCGAGCGACTCGGCGCGTGCGTCGAGTGCAGCGGGCATCAGCAGATTCGGATTCACGCTGCTCATTTCCGCGTAGACGGGAATCGGCTCGGCGCGCGCGGCGGCGATCGCCATCAGCGCGCGTCCGCCTGTACGTGAACCCGTGAAGCCAACAGCCTTGATCGCCGGATGCGCGACGAGCGCTGCGCCGACTTCGTAGCTCGCGTCGAACAGCATCGAGAACACGCCTTCGGGCAACTGCGCGTGCCGCACGGCTTCCTGAATCGCGCGGCCCACGAGTTCCGACGTGCCGGGATGCGCGGGATGCGCCTTCACGACGACGGGACAACCGGCTGCAAGTGCCGCCGCCGTATCGCCGCCCGCGACGGAAAACGCGAGCGGAAAATTGCTTGCACCGAACACGGCGACAGGGCCGATGCCGATGCGCTGAAAACGCAGATCGGTACGAGGCGGCTGTCGTTCGGGCAACGCGGGCTCGATGCGCGCGTCGAGTGCGTCGCCACTGCGCACGAGTGCCGCGAACATGCGCAACTGGTTCGCGGTGCGTGCGCGCTCGCCTTCGAGACGCGCACGCGGCAAGCCCGATTCGCTCATCGCGCGTTCGATCAGCGCGTCGCCGAGCGCTTCGATACGCGCTGCTGCATCGTCGAGAAAGCGTGCGCGTTGCTCGGCGGCCAGCGTGCGGTAAGTGTCGAATGCGTTTTCAGCAAGTGTGCAGGCTTCGTCGACATCGCCTGCTTGTGCGCTGTTGTACGTCGGCGTCGGCAGTGCTTGTTCGCTGGCGGCGTCGATCGCGTGAAATTCAGCGCCCTGGCCGCGTCGCGTGCGTGCGCCGATCAGCAGTTCACCCGTCAGATTCATGTTCTCTCCTTGATGCTTCAATGTTCGATGCTCAATGCGAATGGCGCGGCACGCCTGCGCCCCGGCAGCCGACGAGGAAGTCCAGATCGCAACCTTCGTCCGCCTGCAAAACGTGATCGATATACAGGCGCTGATAACCGCCACCTGCGGGCATCTCGGGCGGCATGTGCTGTTCCAGCCGTCGCGCGAGTTCTTCATCGCTGATATCGACGCGCAACGTGCCCGCGTCGCAATCGAGTTCGATCCAGTCGCCGTCCTGCACAGCGGCGAGCGGCCCGCCGTCGGCGGCTTCCGGCGTCACGTGCAAGACCACCGTGCCGTATGCAGTGCCGCTCATCCGTGCATCGGAGATGCGCACCATGTCCTTCACGCCCTGGCGCAGCAGCTTCGGCGGCAAGCCCATGTTGCCGACTTCCGCCATGCCCGGATAACCTTTCGGTCCGCAGTTCTTCATCACGAGCACCGAATTCGCGTCGACGTCGAGCGTTTCGTCGACGATGCGTTCCTTGTAGTGCTCGAAGTTCTCGAACACGACGGCGCGGCCACGATGTTTCAGCAACTCCGGTGTCGCCGCAGAAGGCTTCAGCACCGCGCCGCGCGGCGCGAGATTGCCGCGCAGCACGCGGATGCCGCCGTCTTTCACGAGCGGCTTGTCGAGCGGACGGATCACTTCGTCGTTGTAGATCGGTGCGTCCATCACGTTGTGCCACAGCGCCTTGCCGTTCGCGGTGATCGCGCCCGGATGCGGCAGCAGATCCGCTTCGCCCAGACGCCGCAGCACGGCGGGCAGACCGCCCGCGTAATAGAACTCTTCCATCAGGAAACGGCCCGACGGCATCAGATCGACGATGGTCGGCGTATTGCGGCCGATACGCACCCAGTCGTCCAGATCGAGCTTCACGCCGATACGCCCGGCAATCGCCTTCAGATGAATCACCGCATTGGTCGAGCCGCCGATCGCCGCATTCACGCGAATCGCGTTCAGAAACGCTTCGCGCGTGAGGATCTTCGACAGCGTGAGCCCTTCATGCGCCATCTCGACGATGCGCATGCCCGACATGTGCGCGAGCACGTAGCGGCGCGCATCGACGGCGGGAATCGCGGCGTTGTGCGGCAGCGACGTGCCGAGCGCTTCCGCCATGCAAGCCATCGTCGATGCCGTGCCCATCGTGTTGCAGGTGCCCGCCGAGCGCGACATGCCCGCTTCCGCCGACAGGAACTTGTGCAGATCGATCTCGCCCGCCTTCAGCGATTCGTGCAACTGCCACACGGCCGTGCCAGAACCGATGTCCTTGCCGTCGAGCTTGCCGTTCAACATCGGGCCGCCCGTCACGACGATCGCGGGCACGTCGCAACTGGCCGCGCCCATCAGCAGCGCGGGCGTGGTCTTGTCGCAGCCGGTCAGCAGCACGACAGCGTCGATCGGATTGCCGCGAATCGCTTCTTCGACGTCCATCGCCGCGAGATTGCGCGTGAGCATCGCGGTCGGGCGCAGATTCGATTCGCCATTGGAAAACACGGGGAATTCGACGGGGAAACCGCCCGCTTCGTAGATGCCGCGCTTCACGTGCTCGGCGATCTTGCGAAAGTGCGCGTTGCACGGCGTGAGTTCCGACCACGTATTGCAGATGCCGATTACCGGGCGTCCGTCGAATTCGTGATCGGGGATGCCCTGATTCTTCATCCAGCTTCGATACATGAAGCCGTTCTTGTCGGCCGTGCCGAACCATTGGGCCGAACGCAGCTTCGATTTCTTATCCGACATGCTTACTTCCTGAAGGCAAGTGCTGATGTGCTGAACCGCCGATCCGACGCTGCCTGCGCAGTGCTTTTAAATGGCGAAAGTCGTGATCGCGGATCATGGGAAAAGAAAAGTGTACGAAGCGGTCTGATATCTTTCTAATGAAAATTGGCGTCTAACTGATATCGCTTTAATTATTGGTATTAACCCCTATGCTCGATTCGAACCCCTGGTACGTCCGCACGCGCCTGAAGACGCGCCAATTGCTGCTGCTCGTTGCGCTCGACGAGGAAGGCAATATCCACCGTGCCGCCGACGCGCTCAGCATGTCGCAGCCCGCCGCGTCGAAGCTGTTGCGCGAACTCGAAGAGATGCTGGACGCGCCGCTGTTCGAGCGGATGCCGCGCGGCATGCGGCCCACGCTGTACGGCGACGTGATGATTCGTCACGCGCGTTCGGTGGTCGGCAGTCTCGATCAGGCACGCGAAGAAGTGCTCGCGCTGAAATCGGGGCAACTCGGGCGCGTGGCCGTCGGCACGATTACGTCGCCGGCTGTGAGCCTGCTGCCTGCCGCCATCGCGCAGGTCAAGGCGACGCATCCGGGCCTGAGCGTGAGTGTCGAGATCGACAGCAGCAACGTGCTGCTCGAAAGTCTCGCGCAGGACAAGCTCGATCTCGTGATCGGCCGGCTTTCCGCTGAACATGACAAGCTGCATCTGCGCTACGAGCCTCTCGCTGAGGAACAGGCGCTCGCCGTCGCCCGTTCGGGTCATCCGTTGCTGGCGGCGCAGTCGCTGACGCTTTCGGACGTCGTCGATGCGTCGTGGGTCGTGCCGCCCGCGCAAAGCGTGCTGCGCCATCGCTTCGAGCTGATGTTCCAGCGTCAAAGCCTCGCGCCGCCGTCCAACGTGGTCGAAAGCGCGGAACTGCTGTTCGTCACGAGCCTGCTGTCGCAAAGCGACATGCTCGCCGTGCTGGCCGCCGAAGTCGCGCATTACTACGCCGCGCATGGCCTGCTGCAGATCCTGCCGCTCGACATGCCGCTGCGCATGGACGACTTCGGCATCATCACGCGCACCGGGCAGTTGCTGTCGCCTGCTTCGACGCAGGTCGTGCGCGCGTTGAAGGAGGTGGCGGGCACGCTGTACGGCGCGCTTGCGTGAAGCGTGTGATGCGTGACGCTCAATACGTCGCGCGTCCGCCCGACAGATCGAACACCGCGCCCGTCGTGAACGAGTTTTCCGCCGACACGAGCCACGCGACCATCGCGGCGATTTCGTTCACTTCGACAAAGCGCCCGCGCGGAATCTTCGACAGCATGTAGTCGATATGCTGCTGCGACATCTGCTCGAAGATGCGCGTGCGCGCCGCGGCGGGCGTGATCGCGTTGACGGCGATGTCGAGTTGCGCGGTTTCCTTGCCGAGACTCTTCGTGAGCGCAATCACGCCCGCTTTCGCCGCGCTATACGCGCTCGCATTCGGATTGCCTTCCTTGCCCGCGATCGACGCGATGTTGACGATGCGCCCATAGCCGCGCGCGATCATCGTCTTCACGACGGCCTGGTTCACATGAAAGGCTGCGTTCAGATCGACGTCGATCACGCGCGACCATTCTTCCGGCGCGTAATCGGCGACCGTTGCGTTCGCGCCTGCGATGCCCGCGCTGTGCACGAGAATGTCGATCGCGCCGAGATGCGCAACGCTCGCTTGCGTGGCTGCGTGCACGTCGTCGCGCTGCGTGAGATCCACGAGCACGGTCTGAACGTCGCCGAAACGTGCAAGGCCCGCCTTCGCTTCGGCGAGCGCGGCTTCGTCGCGGTCCCACAGTGCGACGCGCGCGTGGCCCTGCAACAACCGCTCCGCGACCGCATAGCCGATTCCCTGCGCACCGCCCGTGACGACGGCGGCGCGCTGCGTGAAGTCGTACTGGTTCATGCGCGCGCTCCCTGTTATGCCGCGACGGTACGCTGCTGCTGTTCGCCGAGCCCTTCGATGCCGAGGCGCATCGTCTGCCCGGCACGCAGATAGACGGGCTCCGGCTTCTGGCCCATGCCGACGCCCGGCGGCGTGCCCGTCGAGATGACGTCGCCCGGTTGCAGGCTCATGAAGCGGCTCAGGTACGAGACGATATGCGCGACGTTGAAGATCATCGTGCTGGTGTTGCCGTTCTGATAGCGCTTGCCGTCCACTTCGAGCCAGAGGGCGAGACGCTGCGGATCGGGGATTTCGTCGGCGGTGACGAGCCACGGACCGATCGGACCGAACGTGTCGCAGCCCTTGCCTTTGTCCCATGTGCCGCCGCGCTCGATCTGATATTCGCGCTCGGAAACGTCGTTGATCACGCAATAGCCCGCGACGTGGCTGAGCGCGTCGGCTTCCTCGATGTACGTGCCGCCCTTGCCGATCACGACACCGAGTTCGACTTCCCAGTCGGTCTTCTGCGAGCCGCGCGGAATGCGCACGTCGTCGTTCGGACCGACGACAGCCGACGTCCACTTGCCGAACACGACGGGTTCGGCGGGCACGGGCAGATTCGATTCGGCGGCGTGGTCTGCGTAGTTGAGCCCGATGCAGATGAACTTGCCGATGCGGCCCACGCATGCGCCGATGCGCTCTTCTGCGCTAACGATGGGCAGCGCGTTGACGTCGAGCCCGCGCAGCTTTTCCAGCGCTTCGGGCAACAGCGTCAAACCGGCGATATCGTCGATAACGCCGGACAGGTCGCGAATTGCGCCGCTGCCGTCGAGAATGCCGGGCTTTTCATGACCGGGCGCGCCATATCGCAGCAATTTCATGAGGTTCCTCGTCTCCAGGTTGACTGATCTACATTGCGTCTGCCGCACAATGTAGGGAAACGGGGCGTGGTTGAATAATGAAAGCTGTTGCCGGGGTGATAACTTCGAGTTATCGGGCCCGGTGCTTTATCCAAGGAGGAGGTGCTTTTGTTTTCAGACTCGAAGATTCCACGCGAAACGATCCAGGCTTATCTGGAAACCGAATACATCGCGTTTGGCGACCCGCCCACGACTTTACGAATCGGCGAAACCAGCGCGGCGTTAGCGGCTCTGCACAAAGCTTACGGCGTCAATTGCAGCGCATTCATCACCGGCTGCAATCCCTATAGCGAGCATCGCACACCCGAGTTCAACGCCGAACGCCAACAGGCCCTGGCACGTGATCTGGAACAGTTGGGACTTGTCGCTATCGACGGCATCGGCAAGCATCCGTCGAACGACTGGCCCGGCGAGGCGAGTTTTCTTGTACCGGGACTCTCGCTTGAAACCGCAAAGGCGCTCGCCACGAAATATGGTCAGAACGCGATTGTCTGGTCGGTGGAAGACGCCACGCCTCAACTCGTTCTTTTGCGTTGAGTCGCGCGCGCACCGCCCGAAGGAAGAAGCCATTTGTCGATCGCGGCCTTCATCGACGGCACGGCGACTCTGAAGAGCTTGCGCATGCCTTCGTCGCAACCCACTCTGTTTTCGACGTTGTGCACCATCGTCTCCATCACCGACTCGGGATACAGATCGACAAACGACGGCAGCACGCCTTGCTCCGCGAACACGTGATGCAGATACGAGCCCGCAGGCGGGCCGATTCTCTTGAACAGCCCCATCTTGACCACACGGTTATTCCACAGATGCAGCGTATAGGCGTTCGAGCAGAGCAGCGCGCACTCGTCGGCGAAGCGCGGCAGAAACACCTTGTAGTAGTCGTCGAAATGAACGGGATAGAAGTATGAGGGCGCATACGTGTCCACAACGCCATATACGGAAGTCAACAGACGCGGGCCAGTGTCGCCCCAATTGATCGGCAGTTCCTTGATGGCGTCGACGCGATGTATCAGCGTCGGCAAACGCGCATCCTGCGGATCGAGACGCAAGATCGCGGTGCACGCGCTGTCAGCCGTCTCGCGGCCGATCAGATTGAAGGACTCGCGAAGGTCGAATGCCTTGAGCAGCAGCATATCCGTATCGACCCATGTCTCTTCCGCCTTCGCGAACATCATGTAGCGGAAGTAGTCGGTGAAATGCGCCATCGAAGGCAGTCCGTTCAGTCTGAAATGCTGCGTCGTTTCGATCGGCAAGATGCGTCTGGCGTCCCTGATTTGAATACCTGACGGCACGTTTGCAGGTTTTTCATAGCAATAGAGAGACCTCGTTGCCATAAGCCGTGAATGACGCGAGACATGCATGTTCGTACGGCGACAGTTCCGGACCATGCCAGAACGACGCGAACTTCACTTCGCTCATTCTTTGTCCTCTGTTTCGATCACGCGTTGAAAGGCGAATGCGGAGCCACTGCGGTGCAACTGCGCGAATGCAAACAGCAATAACAGCGCCACCGCTTTCCGCTGATCTTAGAGAGGACACATGCAAAAGGCGCCAGGCGCGGCGCGAATCGCGTGATGATTGGCGCGTGCTGCGCGAGGGAAATGCCACGCGTCACGCGTGCGGATCAATCCGCAAGCGAACCGAAATCGGTGTGCGAGCTGAGCGCCGCTGCAACGTGTTCCGGTTTATCCGACTTCCGCATGCTGTCGAACATATGGGCGGGCGCGGCTGTCATCGATGCCGCTGCGTTGAGCACCGAGCCCGCCGCCGTCATCGCGCCATCGCGGAACTCGCCGTTCATCGCGTGCTTGAGCGCGTCCTTGCCGAATCCGACGCTCTCCGTCATGTGTGCACCGACGAGATGCTGGCTGCCTTCGTGAAGCCCCTGCAGATTGCCGATCACGCCATCATGCGACGACTGCGTGATACCGAACTTGTTGTCCTGCAACCCCTGGCTTACCAGATGAACGGCATGCGGGTAATAACTCGCGCCCGGCTTGGCGGCATATTCGGCCGCTGTCTGCGTGACATTCGGCCGGAGTTCGTCGGGGCTCTTCGACGCAGCACCGCCCGCCGATTTGCCGAACTTCGTGTTCTTGTGCCCGCCCGGCTTGTCGATCTCGTTGAACATGCCGAGCGCAGCGGGCATGGTCTTTTGCTTCGACGGGGCATGTTGGGTCTTCGGCGCATTCGAGGAAGTCGCCGCCGATGACGCTGCCGTATTCGCAACGTGCGATGTCTTTGGGAGGCCGTGAACAGGCATTGTCGTCTCCGATAGAAAGCGAAAGAAAAGGCTCTTCGCGAGCCGCATTGCCCGGAGTGTAGGTAGCGGCGTAGCGGCGAGCGCGCATCGACGCGAAACCGCCCGGCAAAAAACGAAGTTGGGATCGCGCGATCCGTCACCCTTTAAAACGCGGACAAAATCGCTCCGCATCGAGAATATTTTTTCGCGCGATCCCCGTCCATACGAGGCGCATTCTTCTTGCGCCGAACCCCGCCTGCTGTGCCTCGACGAGCCCCAGCCACAACCGCTAGCGGAGCGAAAACGGTTTTCAGCCGGCTATTTGTCAGAAGATTCAACTTATTTCACGTGACCCTCTAACGTCCGCCCTGCTTTGTGCCGACAGCCAGGTATCAATTACATCAGCGCAAGGACAGTCGGGAATAAGTTACCGATTTTCCGATTCTCTTCTCCCGCTTCACCAGGCGAGAAAAGAACAGTCGAAGTCCTTTTTCTGAGCGTATTTCGATAACGCATTGCGGCGCCCGGGTGGCACTCCGCAGTCGCTCGCAGATCGATTCGCACCATCAGGCACTTAATCAGGATTCCAAATCACACGCGGATTCCCTGATTGCCGCGACGCGACTCGGCAATGACCACCTGACACTTTTTCGCCGGGATTCCCGGCGGCGGACTTTTTTGTGACCAATCGACGTCAATTTCTCGGCGGCCTGGCAGCGCTCGGCGGCAGCTACGTTTTAACGGCATGCGGAGGCGGCGGCTCCGACCTCGGCGCTGACGGCAGCGCCGTCGTCAAGGCCATGAGCAAGACGGCCGCTAACGCATCGGCGAACGGCACGACCGTCCCTCCGGCCAATTCGATCATCGACTATCAGGGCTCCGTCTGGACGCTGACGGGCGGCTCGGTTTACAAGGACGGCGTGAAAGCCGGCAACAACTACAACGTCGTGTTGATGCTCTGGTTCGGCGGCGGCGTCTACCATCAGGGAACGGGCGGCCAGTTCTACGGATGGAACGGCACGACGTGGATCGCATGCAACGATCCGCGGATGGGCGGCACGTCTGCGGACGGCACGACGATCCCGTCGGCGTCGTACATCATCGACAAGGCCGGCGCGGTATGGACGGTCGTGGGCGGCGTCATCTATCGCAACAACAAGACGGTCGGCAACACGTACAACGTGACGCTGCTGCTGTGGTACGGCGGCAAGATCTGGCATCGCGGCACAGGCAGCCAGTTCTATGTGCTCAGCGACGTCAGCACCAGCTGGCTGCCGTGCACCGATCCGCGCATCGCCATCGCGGCGACTGCGGGCACGTTCTACGGCGTCAACGGCCACTACGACTATCGCTACACGCCTGCGCAGATCGTAGCGATCATGAAGAGCAGCGGATGCACGACGTATCGCGTGGGCTGCACCGACAATCCGGTGCAGCTGAATGCCGTCGTGAAGCTCGCGCAGGCGTTCCAGTCGGCGGGATTGACGCTGTTCGTGCTGATCAACCAGGGCATCTACGACAACAACCGCACGCTGCTGGCAAACGAATCCGTCGCGTACAACCGCGGCAAAGCGTGCGCGGCGGTCGTCGCGACAGCGCTCGCGCCGTACGGCGTGACGATGTACGAATGCGGCAACGAGTTGACGCGCGAGAACGACATCATCCTCGACTTCACCAATGCAGGAACCAAGGCCGTCGACTTCAGCAACACCAACTGGCCGGTGATGCGCGGCGTGATGCGCGGGATGATCGACGGCGTGAAGTCGGTGCAACCGGCGGCGAAGTGCGGCATCAACTTCTGCGTGGCCGACATCGGCGCGGCCGATGCGTTGTGGGACGGCATGCAGCCGGACGGCAGCGGCGGCTATCCGAAGGTGCGCTGGGACATGACGACGTGGCACAACTACGAAGTCTATGGCGACATCTTCAATATCGGCACGGACGGCGCGGGCCCCGGCTTCGATCTGCCGACGTACTGCAAGGCCCGCTACGGCGTGCCGTTCCTGATCACCGAGTGGAACACGGGCCCGGAAAGCTCGCAGGCCTATCGCGCGACCTACATCGGCACGCAGTTTGCCAACTTCTTCAAGGCTCGAAAGACCAAAAACGTGCAGTCGGTGATGTACTACGTGCTCGATAGCGGCGACGCGACGTACGGTCTGATGGTCGAGGGCGTCGCGCTGACCCAGCCGTATGGCGCCTTCACCGGCTTCATCGCGGGCAATCCCGACGTGTAATCGTTTGCAGGCGGGCGTCATCCGGGAAACGGCTGACGCCCGCCTGCTTTTGGACGAGTCTGTCAAGATGCGCGCTGCGTGAACTGACCGTTTGTGCCGAAAACACACACCGTATTTTTTCTCTGATCATGCCGCAAACGATTGCTTATACTCTGTGCACCTCTTTCTCCGAGGCGCACTGTATGTGGCAGGAATCGCTTCAATATTTCCAACGAATCAGCTTGAATGCGCCGATTACTCTGGCGCTGGCATCGGGAGCGATCGGCTCCTGCATCACCCTTGTCTGGGTCTCCGTGCGCGACGCGCGCGAGCGCAGGCGTCAGCGGCGCGATACCGCGCTGGAACTCGCCCTGTCGCTGGAAAGCTACGCGCGCACCTGCCGGACGATGATGCACAAGGCCGCGTGGGCCGCGGCGAAACCCGTCGGTCCCATGAGCCTCGAAGCCATCGAAGGCGTGTCCATTCCTGCGTTTGCGTATCCGGACAAGCTCGCGTGGCCCGTCCTGAATCGAAAGGTCATTTCCGAATTGCGCGAGTATCCCGCGATGGTGCACGCCGCCCGCGAGTACCTCGAAGCGTTCCGCGAACTCGGCGAGCCGCTCGATCTTTGCAGCCGCGTCGAATACGAATGCGCGAAGCTGGCCACCTTCGCGCTGGCGCTAGCCCGCGCCACGCGCCGACGCCATGGCGCGGCCGCATGGAAGCCGGGTGCGAAAGATTCCGCGATGGAACGCGAACTCCTCGACTTCATCGCGAGCGCTGAAGAGAAGCGCAAGGCGTCGCTCGAACGTCGCGCGGAATTCTCCGCTGAGCGCCGCTCCGATGCGCAACCGTTCAATCAGGCCTTGAGCGCCTAAAAAAATAAAGGAGCGGCGGCACACGCCGCTCCGTTCCACATCAAACAGATCACGCCATCGTCTTCTTTGACGATACGGTCAGGCATCCATTTCGCGAGCGCCGTTTCAAAGCGAAACCGGCTCAACACTGTTTTCCAAAACGCACTACGTCAGTCTCATAGAAACGACATCGCGGTTTCTCCCATTCGTTTCGCCGATTACGCACGAATCCAGCAAGTGAGCCTTCCTGCCAGACGCCTTATTCTCCAGAACTTCGCTGACTAGACTTGGCATCAACGTTGACGCACTGCTGTTCAACGAACTTTCGATCCCTGATCTGTTACTGGAGAAATGTCATGAAAACCAAGCTCGTCGCCGCCGCCCTTCTTGCCGCTACTGCATTCGTTTCGGCTCCTGTGTTCGCGAGCGGCTTCGGTCCCGCTCCGTACTACAACCCCGAAGCAGGCGCACCGGCTTCGCAGCGCGGCCCGGTTGCTCAAGCGGCCCAAACGGGCGATAACGCCGCAAACTCATACGGCGGTGTCGCGTCGGGCACGTCGCAGGCAGGCGGCCTGTTCCACAAGCGCAGCACGGGTAACGATTCGTGCGTGGGCCCCGTCAGCTACTGCAACATCTACTTCGGCAGCTAAGCATTCATGCGTGCGCTCACGCTCGACATGAATCGCTCTTTACGTCAGCGGCCCGCTTCAATCCGAAGCAGCTGCTGACGCACATCACATCCACTTTCCCCGCTTCAATCTTCGATCGCTCGCCAATCGCGACACGCGCTTTCCCTCCCCGTAAAAACATGTGATGCTGAGGACCGGCTCTTGCTGCGCAGCTCATGAACGGGAGGCGATCATGATCAGACTTTTTGGCATCCTGGCCCTGGCAGTGACCGTCGCGGGATGCGTTGCAGCCCCGCCCTATCAGAGCAGCGACCCCGCATATGGTCCCGGTTATTACGCGCCTGGTCCTGCCATCGGCGTGGGCGTGGGAGGCGGCAGCTTCGGCGGCGGAGTGGGTGTCGGCGTGGGCGTGGGGTTCTGAACCGGCATTCGAGCCGGCAGCAGCATGGGAACGCTTTATGCGGACGATGAATCTCATCGTCCCTCGTGCAGGTCTGTCGCATGGAGCGTCATCCGCATAAACAGGCACTGCGACAGGCTCTGCGCAAAAACGGCAAGCGCACCGAACGGCCCGCCCGTTCATGGGCCGCCGACGTCGGCCCCGGCCTCGCGACAATCGGCTCGGACAACGATCCCAGCGGCATCGCCACGTATACGCTCGCGGGCGCGTGGTATCGCTTTGACCTGCTGTGGGTGTGCGTGCTGACCTATCCGTCGATGGTCGCGCTGCAGCTGATTTCCGCGCGCGTCGCGTCGATCACCAGCAAGGGTTTGACCGACAACATGCGGGAGCACTACGCGCCCGTCTTCTTCTATTTCGCCGTCGCGCGATTCCTGCTCGCCAACACCTTCAACATCGCCGTCGATATCCTCGCGATGGGCACCGCCGCGCGCGCCGTCATGGGCGGTTCCGTCGCGTTGCTGTCGCTGCTGTGCGGCGGCGCATCGCTGATCCTGCAATGGTGCGTGCCCTACGCGCGTTACGCGCGCGTGATCCAATGGCTGACGCTGGGCATGTTCGCGTATGTCGGCGTCATCCTGCTGCTGCACGTGCCGTGGCACACCGTTGCGATCCGCGCGTTCATTCCGCGGATCGTCTGGACCAAGGAGTACACGACGATGATGCTCGCGCTGTTCGGCACCACGGTCAGTCCGTATCTGCTGTTCTCGCAAGCCGAGCAGGAAGTGGAAGAGCGGCAGGAACATGCGTCGTCGAAACCGTCGGCGGGTTCCGATCAGGAATTGCGCAAGCTGCGCAGAGACACGCTGTTGAGAACCGCGCTTTCGAACGCAGCCGCAATCGCGATCATGATTGCATCGGCAGCTGCATTTCAGTTTTCACACCACGCGCCCGGTGAATCCGTAGCGCTCGAACGCGTGCTCGAACCGCTCGCACATGGATTCGCACCACAGGTGCTCGCGCTCGCATTGCTCGGCTCGGCGCTCCTCGCGTTGCCGCCGCTTGCGGGCTCTGCTGCACAGGCAGCCGCGAGTTCGTTCGACTGGCAACACGGCGAAAAGCGCAACACACGCATCGCGGCGTTGCTGCTCGTCATCACCGCGATAGGCGCCGCTGTCGCCATCACGCTGGCGATGATCGGCATCGATCCCGTCATCGCGCTTTACTGGAGCGCACTCGTCAACGGGATGACAATCACGCCCGTGCTCGTGTTGCTCGTGCTGCTGAGTTCGAAGCGCGAAGCGGTGGGCGATCTCGTCGCGCACTGGTCGTTGCGCGTGCTGTGCTGGCTCACCACCATTGCCGCGGGCGCCGCGCTGATTGCACATTCCGTGCTCGAATTCTTTTAGCTTTTATCGTTCGAGCGCGCTATCGCTCCATCGTCAACGCGACATCGGCACGCATGCCTCTAAGAAACTTCGCCATATCGCATTCGTACGATTCGAGCAGCCGATATAGCGTGACACGCGAAATATCCAGTTCGCGCGCCGCATCGGCGACATTCCCGCGATGCCGCAGTAAAGCGCCTTCAATCGCCAGTTGTTCGGCGTGGCGTCGCACCTGATCGAGCGAGCGCACGCGCGCATCGACGCAATGCGAAAGACCCAGATCGCTTGCCGTGATCGTCGGACTGTCGAACAGAACGACCGCGCGCCATACACGGTTACGCAATTCACGCACATTGCCCGGCCAGTCGTGCGCGTATAGCGCGCGCACGGCGTCCTCCGAAAAACCGCGTATCCGTCGATTCGAATCGACGTGCAACTGATCCAGCAGATGCCGAGCCAGCAATTCGACATCGGCGCCACGCGCGCGCAGCGGCGGCTCGCCAAGCTGAAGTACGCTCAACCGATGATAGAGATCTTCGCGGAACCGACCTTCCGCGATCGCCGTGCGTAAATCGACATGGGTCGCGCAAATGATCCTGACGTCGACGGGAATCGTCTGCGACGCGCCGATCCGTTCGATGCTCCGTTCCTGCAGAAAGCGCAACAGCCCCGCCTGGCTTTTGAGCGGCAGATCGGCGATCTCGTCGAGAAACACCGTGCCGCCATTGGCGGCCTCGATGCGCCCCGTCTTGCGCTCGTTCGCACCGGTGAACGCGCCGCGCTCATAGCCGAACAGTTCCGACATGACGAGATGCTCAGGCATCGCGCCGCAATTGATCGCGACGAAGGGCGCATGCCGGCGCGCGGAATGACGATGGATCGACAGCGCGGTCAACTCCTTGCCGGTGCCCGATTCGCCCTGGATCAGCACGGGCGCGTTACATAGCGCGACCTTGCGGATCGCGCGAAAGAGCGAGAGCATCGCGTCGCACGAGCCGATCATTTCGCCGTCGGCGGCGGCCCACGGATCGTGAACGATCGGCTCGGCCAGCGACCACATGCCGCGCGCGTGCCCTATCGCGTGACGGAGTTCGTCAGCGGTTGTGGGCAACGTGACGTAGCTCATGCAGCGGCCGCGCACGAGCGAACGGATCGCGCTGTCTTCCAGTTGCTCGGGCCATAGTACGGCGACCCAGATGACGTCGCGCGTGGCGAGCACTTCAGTGAGCACTTCCAGATCGCGTGGAAACTTCATCGACGCAATATCGATCAGCCCGGCCGCGCCTGCCGCGAATCGCGCGCGTTGCCGGTTGCGCGAACAGATATCCATCCGCTCGATCTTCCAGCCACTCTGCGGCAAGAACGCGTCCGGCAACGCGCGGCTACCACGGCAAACGTGAAAGAGCTTTCTTGTCACCGAATCCATATAACGCCTCTCGGGCCGGTTCTAATCAGAAAGGAAAGCTGATCGCTGCGACAAGAAATAGAAAATGTGCTGTAAAGGAAGTGTCGGCGGATGAAGCTGAAGAACGCCTTAAGATTTACGCCCTATTCCGCGGGCGAAGAGAGATGTGGCCGTCATTCGGCGAAGAAATGTGCGGCACCGCCTAATGAAATGCGAACGCCTTCGTAATGAGAATCAACGGCACGAATAAACATTTCAATTCCATGACCATTGAATTCTTATAGCGCTATTTCAATGAGCTTATAACGGCTTACCAATGCGAAGAACCCAGGCTTCGGGGAGTGAAACGCGTGAGTCCGTCGTTCATCGGATCGAAAGGCGCATCCGGTGAGCCGGGTCTCGGCTTTCTGGGCTGCTCAGGCGAGGAATTGGAGCGCTGGACGGGCGGCAGATAGAAGAATTGCCAGCCCGCGTAAGTCTGCTGTCCTTCGAAGTCTTCGAACTGGCGCGGAAAGCGCGACCGTTTTATCGGCGCGTCGGTCGAACTGCTGTGCAAACCCGCTATCCGTCCCGCCTGATACAGATAGACCCAATCGTTCTGTCCGGTAACGGGATCGGCATAGGCGCGTCGCAGATGATGCTGCGGCTCGGGAAAGCGCGAATCGTTGAGCAGTTCGTCGACGGATGCGGGCAACACGCGGCCTGCACGGTAGTAGCGCAGGATCGCAATGCGGTACTGGTTGCCGACGAACAGCAACTGCTGTTCGGTTTCCCGCTTGCGTTGCAAGGACCAGACATCGAGCGCACCCATCAGCGCAATAGACAGCAGCATCAGCGCGATCAGCAGCGTCAGCATGACGATGCCGCGCTCGCTCGTCCCGTGTGCTTTCGAGCGTTGCACGCCGCCGAAACGCGCCGCCGCCTCGCTCATTGCGCGGCTCCTGCCGCATCGGACGCCGCGCCTTGCGGGCTGCTCGCGGGAAGGATGTCGTAGACGCCCGGCTTCGTATCGTCGGGCGATGCGACGACCGCCCATTTGTCGTCGCCGTTCACCGGGTCGAACGGAATCGCGCGCAGATAGTGACGGGTGACGAGTTCGTCGAGCGTATCGGGGTATGCGCCGTTGTCGCCGTAGAACTTGTCGATCGCGTCGCGCATCACGGCGAGATTCTGCGCGCGCACGTGTTCTTTGCCGCGATCGATGCTGTGCATGTAGCGCGGCAACGCGATCGTCAGCAACAGACCGATGATCGCCATCACGACGACCAGTTCGATCAGTGTGAAGCCCGTATTGCGGCGTCTGGAAGCGATGCGTTTCATGATGACGCTCACCACTGTCGATAGGGAATGCCGTTGATGCCGACGCGGTCCGACTTCGACGAGACATCGAACACGTCTTTGCCCGCTGTGCCGCGCGCCGATGCATCGGCGGCATCGGCGCTGTCCGCGCTGCCGCCGTCCGCATGCGCGGGCGGTTCGCCGAACGCGCGCATGGTCCAGGTGTCTTCGGGCGGCGTTTCGGGATCGCCCGTATAAAAGGGATCGCGCGGCACGCGGCGCAGGAACATCAGCAGTCCGCCCTTTGGATCCTTGACGTTCTTCACGCCGTCCACGAGCACGGCAAGCGACGGCGGATAACCCGAAGCGTCCGCCTCCCGCTCGATGAGACCCGTATCGCTCGCTTCCTTATAGGCATCGAGCGCGGTGCGGATTTCGCGCAATGCAGCGCTCAACTGCTGTTCCCTCTCGCGCTGCACGATCAGTTGCGAGAACGGCATCACGGCAAGCGCGAGAATGCCGACGAGCGCCAGCGTGATCACGAGTTCGATCAGCGTGAAGCCGCGCTGTCTCGCAGGACGCGCAATCAGCAAGCGGCCGCGGCATGCGAGCGCGAACATCGTCTAATACCCGCCGTTCTGGACCGGGCGCAACGGGTTGTCGCTGGGCATGTCGCCGGGCGGCATCGTGAGCATCGGCGGTGGCGCGACTGCCGCCGGTTGCGCGGGTGCAGTGGGCGGCGGTGCGGCCGGCGCTGCATAACCCGTTTGCGGCGCGCCGCCGTTCGTACTGCCGCTCGTATTGCCGCTATCGTTGCCGGAAGGCGGCGTCTCGGGCGCGGCCTGCTCGGCTGCAGGCGCTGCGCCGTTGGCAGGCGTGGCGGCGGGCGCCGGCAGCGATGGCAAGGTCGAATAGCGTCCGCCGTAGGGCTGAGGCGGCGGCGTCGTGCGCGGCTGCACGGGCAACTGGCCGAACGCACTCGCTGGCGGCGTCGTCGGCCGGTTCTGCGTGCTGCTGTGCTGCGCGCCCCCCGTCGTTCCGCCACCGACACTGCCAGGCGTACGCATCACAGGACGCGGCACGGCGGGCTCCAGTTCCGCGACGACGGGATCGAGCCGCAGCTGATCGGCGTGCACGTTGACGTCGGTGCCCGACCAGACTTCCTGCGTGTCCGCATCGGCGGCGATCTGCGGACGCACGATATGCGGCGTGATCTGCAGCACGATCTCCGTCTTCACGTGATCGCCGTTGTGATTGGAGAACAGCCGTCCGAGCACGGGCAATTGTCCGAGGCCGGGCACCTTGTCGGCTGTCGCGCGATCTTCGTCGGAAATGAGGCCACCGAGAATCTGCGTTTCGCCGTCGCGCAGACGCAGACTCGTCGACGCATTGCGCGTGCCGATCTGATACGCGAGCGTCGTCAATCCTGCCTGCGAACTGTCGCTCTGAATCACCTTCGTGATATTGCTGACTTCGAGGTTCAGCTTGATGCCGACATCGCCGTCGCGATAGACCTGCGGCTCGACTTCGAGCTTGATGCCGACATCGAGATACTGAACCATCTGCGTATACGACGGCCCGCTCGTGCTCGGCGTGCTCGAACTCGAAATGACAGGCACCTTGTCGCCGATCAGGATGCGCGCCTTCTCCTTGTTGCGCGCACGGATACGCGGACTCGCGAGCAGGTTGGCGTCCGTGTCGCTCAGCTTGAAATTGGCCGTCGCGGACAGGCCGCTCACGTTGAACGCATTGATGGGCAGATGATGCAGTTCGCCCCACGTATTCGCCGTCGCGGGCGTCGACATCGTGAACGAGTTCGGCCACTCGATACCGAGATCCGTCATCCGGTCGTGCGAGACTTCAAGCACCTGCACTTCCATCATCACTTCTGGCTCGGGAATGTCCTGCGCGGCGATCATCTGCTCGGCCACGCGGATCGTGTCGGGCGTGCCGCGTATCGTCACGGTATTCGCGCGTTCGTCGACCACCACTTCCTTCAGCTTGAGCAGACTCTTCAGCAAGCCCTGAATCTGCTTCGCGTCGACGTTCGACAACTGGAACGTGCGCACCTTCAGTTCCTGATATTCGAGTTCCTTCGCGGGCGTAGCCGGATAGATGAACAGCGTGTTCGCGTTGAGCTGCTTCTTGTCGAGCTGGCTCTGCATCAGGATCATGTCGACGGTATCCTGCAGCGTCGCATTCGTCACGAAGATCGTCGTCTTCAGATCGGCGCGCACGTCGCGATCGAAAATCACGTTGAGCCCCGTGGTTTTCGACAGCGCTTCGAACACCATCCGCACGTTGGCGTCGCGGAACTGCAGCGTAACGGGCGTGCGCATGATCGACGATGCAGCGATCTTTTCTTCCTTCAACGCGCGCTGCTGATTGCGCTTGTCCTGAATCTCCTTGAGCATCTGCTGCGCCATCGGGTTGGTCGGATTCTGCACCAGCACGCGATGCACGCGTTCTTCGGCAAGCGCATACGAGCCGCGCTGCATCATGCGGTCGGCTTCCTGCAGCGTCGACAGATCGCGCCGGTCGCGGTCGAGCGCCGCGCCGATCTTGCGTCCACGTTCGCTCGTCGGATCGATCTGATACGCCTCGCCGAGCTTTTGCACGGCAAGGTCGTACTGATAGCTCGCGCGATACGCTTCCGCCGCGTCGAGCGCCGCATTCACGCGGGCGTCGCGGTCGTGCAGATAGTCGAGTTGCAGCTGCGCGTTGGTGGGATCGTCCTGGCGCGTCCCAGGCGGCGTCACGCAGCCACCGAGCACCAGCACGGCAAGCGCGACGCACGCCGCCTGGCGCGTCATCAGCGGCCAGTGACGCGTGTGAGCAATGGGACCGGGCGGATAGCGCGTGGATGAGCCGCTGTCCCCGTTGCGGCTCCGATCGCGGCTGCGTGCGGCTGTCATTTATTTTCCTTCGCTTTGCATTGAGACGACCTGCCTCTGATTCAGCGGCAAATAAGTCAACACGACATCGCCGTCGGAAATCGACTCGACGCGATACTGCCCTTCTACGACATCGCCTTGCGACACGATCAGCAACTGGTCGCCGCGGCTCAGGAAGATCTGCGGCTTGAGCGTCGAGCCGTCCAGCTTGCCGAGGTACGTGTAGGGCACAGGCGGCGCCGTGGGCGGCGGCGGAGGCTCCGGCGCGGCCTGCACCACGGGCGGCGGAGGCGGCAGCCACGACGACGCGACAAACGGGTTGTTGCGCGATTCGAGCGACATCGGCTTGCGCAATGCCGCGAGTTTCTGCGCGGGCGTATCCGCTGTTGGCGTGCTGGCCGCCTTTGCGGTCTCGTGCGAAGCGTGAGCATGTGTCCGCACGTGTGCCGCAGCGTCACGAACGGGCCCCGACGACGGCGGCACGCTTCGATGCACGGCAGGCACAGCCGCCACCGCAACCGAAGCCTCGCGCGGCATGCGCCACGCCTTCACCGACAGCGCGATCGTCGCGATCAGGCACAGTCCCAGCACGCCATGACGAATGAGTCGCTGGTTCATGGCCGCGCCGTCCCATAGACGAGTTCGAAGCGAACGCGCGCATCGAGCACGCTGCCATCGACGGCAGGCCGTTCGACATGAATCTCGCGCAACGCCGCGTTCGGCAAGTTGTTCAGCACCGAGGCGAGAAAGCGCCGGATCGCGCCGTACTGATCCTTGACGGGCAATAGCATCTGATAGCGCACGTATCTTCCGCCCGACTCGGCGACGACGAGGTATTCCGCGGAGCCGACGGTCAGACTGTTCTCGCTCGCATGCGCGAGGATCGCGGCGATGTCGTCGGCACTGCGCGCGAAGGGCGGAAACAGTTCGGGCAACGTCGCCAGCATCGCGGAGTCCGCATACGAATGCGCTTCGCTTTCCGCCGATGGTTTCTTCGCCGCAGTCGTTGGCCGTGCTTCGGATGATGCGAGGCCGAGCGTGTCCGCGCGCATGCACATCGCGCCGTTCATCGCGATCAGTGCCGCACACAACAGCAGCACGCCCGCGAGTCCCGCGATGCCGAAGCGCCGCGTCAGTTCGAAGCGCAGTGTCAGGAGACGGTCGCGAAGCGCGTCGGAGTTCATGACCGGCTCCATACGGCTGTGATCTGAAAACGGACGGGCGTGCCCGGCACGTTGTTTTCGATTTCGTGGTCGTTGAGAATCGCCTCGCGCAAGAGCTTGCTCGATTGCAGATAGCGCAGATACGCGATCATCGCGTCGAAATTCTTCGCTTCCGCCGTGATGCGAATCTGGCTTTGCACCGGATTGTGGTCGATGCCGATCAGCGCGACATCGTGGGCCGGATAGTCTTCGAGTATCGACAGCAGGTCTTGCCACGGCACCGTGAGTTCGCGCAGCACCGCGAGACTTTGCTTCTCGGCGTGCATCGCCGCGGGCGTCGCGGGCTTGACGACAGGATGCGACTTCGCGAAGAGACGATGCCGCGCCTGCTCGACCTGCTCCTGCACGCGATCGTTGTCGTCGTAGGCCTGCCACAAACTGACGCCGCTCGCGCACAGCAACACCAGCGCAACGCCCAGCAGGGCCAGCCCCGCGTGCGAGATACGCGGTCTGTTGCGCGCGAAGTCGATGTCGAGCCGCTGGTTCATCGCGCGTACTCCAGCAGACTACGAGCCGCGTTATCGACCGAAGACGCGGACGACGCATGAACGGTCACGCTCGCAAAGCGCGCTTCGAGCGGCGCAGGATCGATATCGATGCCATGCAGCGCGAGCGCGCAGGTTTCGCGTTTCGCGGCAGTGCGTTCCGCGCAGTGCTCGAATGCCTGTTCGGCGAGCACAGCGATTCGCTGCGGATCGCGCGCGTCGTGGGGGAACAGACGTTGCGCATCGTAGCCGGCCCAGCGTCCTGCTTCGATCAACACGGCTTGCAACAGCGCATCGGCGGCGAAGAGCAGCATCGTGTCCGGCTGCTGTGTCGTATCGAGCGAACGATTGAGCATCTCCGGCAGACACAGCTTCAGCGCCCGCACATCAACGCCCGCCGACGCGCCCACATCGCGTATGCCGTCGACCAGCGTGCGCGGCAGCGCACTCGCGAATGCCGCGCGTCCGCCGCGCTGCACGCAGACGCGCACGCAGATCGCTTGCGCATCGACGCCATACGTATCGGCGAAATGCGCGTGCGCGACCTCGTCGATTTCCCGCGCGCGCAGCGCCCGGAAATCGCCGCGCAGGACGGCATGATTGCCCCAGAAGTCGTCGAGCACGATATGTGCGGCATGGCTGCGCGAACGGCCATTTTCTATCGGTGCTGCTTCATCCGGCTCTGCTTCGAACGCTGCGCGCAACGCGTCGAATACGCCGTTTTCCGTGTAGCACTGCTCGTGCGACATCGCGACGATCCGCGAGTTGTTCTCAGATGCGGCATTGCGCGAGCGCTTCCAGCGCGACACGCGCTGGCCGACGGCCACCTCGCGCGTGCCGACGCCAATGCCGATGCACTCGCCGAAAAGATCATTCGACCATCGTGACACGGTTGATCTCCTCGAGAGTCGTCTCGCCTTGCCGAACGAGTTTCACTGCCGCGTTGCGCAGCGTCTGCATGCCCTGGCGAAACGCGGCAGCCTTGATCTGCGTGAGCGGCGCGCGCTCCGACAGCAACTGACGCAACTCGTCGTCCATGCGCAGCGCCTCCGCGACCGCACGGCGCCCGCGATAGCCGCTGCCACGGCACGCCGCGCAGCCCCGTCCGCGCCGGAACAGATAGTCGCCCGCCGTATCGGGATCGATGCCCGAGCGCGCGAGCGTGTCGGCATCCACGCGGTCTTCGACGACGCAATCCGCACAGCACTGGCGCAGCAGACGCTGCGCGATCACGCCGTTCAGCGCGGACACGAAGCTGTACGGATCGACATCCATGTTCGTGAAGCGCCCGATCACGTCGAACACGTTGTTCGCGTGCACGGTGGTGAACACCTGATGGCCCGTCAGCGCCGCCTGCACGGCGATCTGCGCGGTCTCGGGGTCGCGTATTTCGCCGACCATGATCTTGTCGGGATCGTGACGCAGAATCGAGCGCAGCCCGCGCGCGAAGGTCAGGCCTTTGGCCTCGTTGACGGGAATCTGAAGAATGTCGCCGAGCTGATACTCGACAGGGTCTTCGATGGTGACGATCTTTTCGAGGCCGTCGTTGATCTCGGTGAGAATCGCGTAGAGCGTCGTGGTCTTGCCGCTGCCCGTTGGCCCTGTGACGAGCAGCATGCCGTACGGCATCGCCGCGACCGTGCGCATGAAGCGCGTGTCTTCCTCCTGAAAACCGAGCGCTTCCAGCGTCAGACCGCCCGACGCCTGCGACAGCTGATAGCGGTCCAGAATACGCAGCACGGCGTCTTCGCCGAACTGGTTCGGCATGATCGACACGCGAAAATCGATTTCGCGCCCTGCATAGACGGCCTTGAAGCGTCCGTCTTGCGGCACGCGCCGCTCCGCGATATCCAGTTCGGAAATGACCTTCACGCGCGACAGCACCTGATCCGCGACATCGCGTCCTTCGACGCGCCCCACCACCGTCAGCACGCCGTCGACACGGCACTTGATCATCAGCCCGTGCGCGCGGCATTCGAGGTGAATGTCGCTCGCCATCATCTTCAGCGCGTCGTAGATGGTCGAATTGAGCAGACGCACGACGGCGCTGTCGTCGTTGCTGATGCCCTGCAACGTCAGCGCAAGCGAGGCGGGATCGGTTGCGTGCACGGTTGTTTCGTCGAACGCGAGCGAGTCCATCGCGCGCACGTCTTTCTCGCGCACGGCGAGCCACGCCGCGATGTCGCCGACGCTCGCGAGCGCCCATCGATACGGCACCATCGGCCGCGCGCGCATGCGTTGCTCGATGCTGCCGCGCGTGCGCCGGTCGAGCGGATCGGCGATCACGAACAGCAGGCCGCGCGCATCGTCGGGATCGGCGAAACAGACGCACAGGCGGCTCGATGCCTCGACGAAGGGCACGACGTCGAAGTCGGGCTGCATCGCGTTCAGCATCTGCATCGTGACGGCGCGCATATGGCATTGCGCAGCGAGTTGCGCGAGCAGGTCGTCGGCGCGCATGTCGGTCTGCGTGAACAGATCTTCGAGCGCGCGTACACCCGAACCGTGACGCTCCATCAGCGTGCGCAGCGCTTCGCGCAGATCGGCTTCGTGCTTGCCGTCGCTGCCGTTCGCTGTGCTCACCGTGTCCATGACGCCCTCGCCTGCTTTTGAAGCATCGAACTATTGGATGCTCGACGCGATTTCGAAGATCGGCATATACATCAGCACGACGATGCCGCCGATCACGACGCCGATAAAAATCATCATCGCGGGTTCGATCAGCCGCGAAATCAGATCGATTGCTCGCGCGACCTGCGCTTCCTGAAACGCGGCGATCCGGTCGAGCACCGGGCCGAGACCGCCCGTTTTCTCGGCGACGGTCAAGAGCCGGTACGTGATCGCATCGGCGAGCGACGCCTGCTGGAACGCGTCCGAAATCTTCGTGCCGTTGCGCACCTGTTCGAGCGCGCGGGCCAGCGACGCCTGATCCGAGCGGCCTACCAGTCCCTTCGCCAGATCGAACGCGCGCACGGCGGGAATGCCGCCATCGACGAGCATCGCCGTCGTGCGGAAGAACTGCGACTGACGGAACACGCGGAAGTACTGGCCGATGCCCGGCAACGCGAGCATGCGATCCGCGATCCAGTCGCGCGTGGATGGACGGCGCAGCATCACGGCAGCGGCGATTGCCAGCGCCGCCGAGCCGAACGACAGTTCCTTGCCGTGCGCGTGAACCATGCTGCCCCACGCGATCAGCAGTTGAGAAAGAAGCGGTAGTTCGCGCCCGCTATGTTCGAGCAGCGTCGAGAAGCGCGGCACGACGAAGCCCAACAGAAAGAGCACGACTACCGCGCCAACCCCCAGCAAGACCGACGGATAGATCGCCGCCGACACGACGCGGCCACGCAGTTCATGCAGCATCGCGCTGTTGCGCGAATAGCGCGTGAGGCTGTCGGCGAGACCGCCCGTCTGCTCGCTCGCTTTCACGCACGCGACGAGCACGGCGGGAAAGACGTCGCTTGCCTGTTCGAGCGCGGCGGACAACGACTGTCCTTCTTCGAGCCGCCGCAGCAAGCCGCGATACACAGCCGCCGATGCGTCGCGCCGCTCATTGCTCGCCAACGTGCGCAACGCGTCGACCACACCGACGCCTGCTGCGAGCAGCGCGGCGAGTTCGCGCGCGAAGAGTTCGACATTCAGCTTGCCGCGAGCGAGCGCGGGCGCGCGCACGCGCCACGGCGCGTTGCCGCGTTCGCCGCGCACCGATACGACGCGCAGTCCGCGCGCGCGGGCCACGGCAGCGGCATCCGCCGTCGAGTCGCTCTCGACGCGCACCGTCTGCACCGCACCGTTCGTATCGAAGACCCGCAGCACATACTTCACGTCGCTTCTCCTCACGCTGCCTTGCTTCACGCTACTTTCCGCAGCGCTCGCCGCTCACCAGGAAGTCACGTCCGAGTTCTCGCCCGCGCCGCCCGGCTGGCCATCCTTGCCGTACGTGTACAGGTCGTAGTCGCCATGCTCGCCGGGCGAGCGGTATTGATACGGACGATCCCACGGGTCGGGCGGCGCGTTCTTCTGCAGATACGGACCGCTCCAGTGCGGGGCGTCCTGCGGCTTCGCCATCAACGCCTGCAGACCTTCTTCCGTCGACGGATACGCACCCACGTCGAGCCGGTATTGATCGAGCGCCTTGCCGAGCGATTCGATCTGCGCGCGCGCAATCTTCGTGTTCGACTTGCCGACCTGTTCGAAATAGCGCGGCGCGACGAGACCCGCCAGCAGACCGATGATGACCATCACCACCAGCAGTTCGAGCAGCGTAAATCCACGTTGGCCACGCTCACCACGTTCACGCGCAGCCCGCCGGACGCACCTTCTGCTCACGTCGCTCGCATCGTTCACGTTGATTTCCTCCCTCGGGCTGCGCGCTGCCGCTATACCTGAGTGCATTCTTGTTCAGGTGCGCGGAGGCGCTAAGTAGGGAGACCCGTGCAAACGGATGGGTAAAGCCCCTCCAGTTTTCGACGGGCTAGATGAAGTAGTTCAACCCATTCGACGTCTCGTCGGGCAGCGCGAGCACGCCCAGATCGAGCGCCGCGCGCACGAGCCCCGTCGCGTTCGAAACGCCGAGTTTGCGCATCAGGCTCGCGCGATGTTTCTCGATGGTCTTGGGACTCAGGCGCAGCTGTTCGCCCACTTCGCGATTCGTGCAGCCTTCCGCGACGAGCCGCAGCACGCTGCGCTCGCGGCCCGTCAGCGCGCTCCATGTCTGCGCGTGTTCGGTGTTGGCCGCGAGGCCGGGCGGTTCGCCATGCCGCGCGCCGTATTCGTCGAGTGTCGGGTTGCGGCGGCCGAGCATGACAAGGCGCATCGCCTCGACGAGTTCGTCGAACGAAGCGTCCTTCAGCACGTAACCGTCGACGCCCGCCGCCAGCGCTTCGCGCATATGCATGTCGCTGGCGTGGATGGTCAGCGCGATGATGCGTATCTGCGGCGTGTGCCGCTTGATCTGCGCGATCGCGTCGACGCCGCTCTTGCCGGGCATCGACAGATCCATCAGGATCAGATCGGGCAGCAGCGCCGCGGCGAGACTGCACGCTTCGACGCCGTCCCTCGCCTCGCCTGCGACGCTGTATTGCTGCAACCTGCGCACCATCGAACAAAGACCGCCGCGCAAGAGCGGCTGGTCTTCGGCGATCAACACCCGGTGGATCTTGTCCACGTTGCCACCTCCGTGCAGCGCTTCACGATCCGTTGCTGGAGAGCACCTCGTGATACGCGCTCAGCAGTTCGTCCGGTGTCGCGAGGCCGTCGAGGCGCAGCCACGGCTTGCCGGGCGCCGCGCGCAGAAACGCGACGGCCGTGTGATTCATCTTGTCGCCGCGATAGACGTTGAAGGCGCGTTGCGCGGCGACGCTCGCGTCCACCGTGCCCGTGTAGTACTGCCACTCGGGACCGGCGCCGAAGCGTTCCGCGTAGGACTTCAGGCGCGCGGGCGTGTCTTCTTCGGGATCGATCGAAATCGACACGATGTGCACCTTGTCGCGCTCGCTGCCCAGCTGTTCCTGCAATTGCTCGAAGGTCTGGCTGACCATCGGGCAGATCGTCGTGCACGACGTGTAGATGAACGTCAGCAGGACCGGGCGGCCATCGTTCAGCTCGTCGGCGAGCGAGACTGACTTGCCGTCGTCGCGCACCAGCGTCACGGGCGGCAACGCGTAGTCGGCCGTCGTGCGGGTCGTGCCCGGCGCCATGTCGTGATGATGCGCGTGCATGTCGTGCTCGCCGGACATCGAATGCTGTTCGTCTTTTGCCTGCTCGTCCTGGCTTGGCGCGGCGCCGGCGGGCGTCGTCGCTTCGTGTGTATCGTTTGCGTCGTTCGCCGTGGGCATCGGCATGTCGGCGGGCATGGCGTGAGTTTCGTCTGCGGCGGCCTCTTCGGTTGCTTTTTCTTTCGCCGCTGCCGCCGCTGCCGCCTGCTTCATCACCCGCTGTTTGGCCGACATGTTCGCCATCGCGGCATCGTCGGCGCTGGCGTCGTCCATGTTCATCGAGGCATCGTGATGATGCGCCGGCGTCTGCGGATCGGCGCCAAACGCGGCTTGCGCTGCGAATGCCGCGCCTGTCAGAATGAGCGCGCCGAGTACGCGCGTTTGCGTGTCCATTGCAACCTCCTCGTCATGACGCAATGGGCTGCGAACCTGGGGCCGGCGCGCAATTCGCCCTTGCTCGTGTCAGTCTCGTCAAACGGGTGGAGAGCGTCATTGGATGAAGCTACCCAAAGCAAGGTAGGAGACTTCCACCTGAGGGTTGCTCCGCTCCTCGCGGTCAGAGGTTCCCCGTACGGATCGCAGCATGTGCCCCGTTGCCGTGCGTCGAGTGCGCGGCCTACAATCGTCCAGCGGCTTGAACGTTTTCGGGTCTATCAGCAGGAGCGCCCATGCATGCCATTACGCCGCCTGAACCGCCCGTGAGGCTGCGCGATCTGATCGACGCGATGCGCAAGCTGGGCCACGCCGCGCGCCATGCGCAGCCGCATGCCGGGCATGCCGCGCATGTCAGCGACGCGCGCGGCGCGGCGCTCGCCGTCACGACCTGCGACGGCGCAATCGTCAGCGTGAATCGCAGCGCGACGGTGCTGTTCGGTTACGCGAACGCCGAGCTTGCAGGCAAGCAGCTCGCCGATTTCGCGCACGACGACGACCACGCGCACGCCGAGCACGAGTTTCGCAGCAATGCCGCTGAAGCGTTCCGTTCATTCGACGTCACGCTCGTGGGCCGCACAGGGCATCGGCTGTTCCTGCGCGTGTTTCAGCAGAGCATTGCAACAGACGCCAGCAACGCGCCCTTGCGCCTCCTGATGTTCGTCGAGCCGCTGACGCTGGCGAACGTCAATTCAATCGACGGCGACACTCACGCGTTCACGAACTGGCTCTTCATGGGCCAGCAGCGCGAACGCGAGCGCCTCGCCGCCGAACTGCACGACGGCATGGGCCAGGCGCTGACGCTGATCAAGCTGATGGTGGAAGACGCACGCATGCGCCTGCGAGCCGGTCATACCGACGACGCCGCGCAACTGCTCGACTCGACCGTCCTGCAGATCCGCGACACCATCGGCGAGATGCGGCAAATATGCGGCGAGTTGCGGCCGCTCGCGCTGGAGCGTCTCGGCTTGCCCGCCGCGTTGAGCACGTTGTGCAGGCGCGTCGAGAAGAGCGTCGAAACCTTGCGCGTCGCGTTCGCGTGCGGCGTCGAAGACGGCGAGATACGCGATCATCTGAAAGCCGATATCTTTCGCGTCGTGCAGGAAGCGCTCAACAACATCGTCAAGCATGCGGACGCGTCGGAGGTCCGCGTCGATTTGCAACGCGACGGCGCGTATCTGCGGCTGTCGATTCACGACAACGGCAGCGGCTACGACCATCATCCGCTGAATTCGAACGATGCACGCACGAACGGGCTGGGCCTGATCGGCATGCAGCATCGCGTCGAGGCTCAAGGCGGCGTGTTCGCCCTGAACCCCGGCGACGACGGCGGCACGGAGATTACCGCTCACTGGCGGCTGTAGCGCGTCGCTTTTATCCCGCTTCCGTGCCCGTCATGCGCGGCAAGGTGCCGGGATCATGAGTCACGTGCGTGTCGTCGACACCGAGACACGTCAGCTTGTCGTCCGAATCCGGCTCCGCGCACTTCGATGCAAGCGAGGTCAGCAATCCCATGCTGATCGCCGCGAGCACCAGCCCCGTGACGTTTTCGATTTCGAGCTTGTGCATCACGCTCGCGCGATATTTCTCGATGGTCTTCGGGCTCAGGTTCAGATACTGCCCGACCTGCCGGTTCGTGCGGCCTTCCGCGATCAGCTTCAATACGCTGCGCTCGCGCGCCGTCAGCAGATCCCATGCTTTCTTGGGCGCGGCGATCTCACGGCCCGTCACGAACGAATCGACCATGAAGCCGTAGACGTCTGCGCTCAAATGCTTCTTGCCCTGCATGACGGTGCGCATCGCGAAGAGCAGTTCGTCGAACGACACGTCCTTGAGCACGTAACCGTCGACGCCCGCGCGCAACGCCTCGCGCACGTACTCTTCGCTCTGATGCACGGTCAACGCGATGATCCGCACGTCAGGCGAACGCCGCTTGATCGCGGCCGTTGCGTCGATGCCGTTCATGCCGCGCATCGACAGGTCCATCAGGATCAGGTCGGGCGCAACGGACATCGCAATCTGACAGGCTTCTTTTCCATCGCGCGCTTCGCCCACTACTTCATATTCGCTTTGCGTCGACAGCATCGATCGCAACCCGCTGCGCAGCAGGTCATGATCTTCTGCGATGATGACTCGATGTTTGATGTTCACTTTCGGCTCCTCGGCTCCGACATCTGTTATGGCTTTAAGATCGGCGAGCACAAATTCTTCTTCTTTCGATTGTTACTTTCTTGAACATTACGTTAGTATTTCGATATGCTAACTACGTGTTTCAAGTTCCCTCTGCAGCGAGCTTTCGCGCAGAAACAGCAAGGAGCTTGCCAATCTCGCGCGGCCTGATCAGACGGATGGTCGATTAAGAATTCGTCAGATATCGGTAAAAGTTGCCTCTAAAAACGTTTCATTTCTGATCGTTTTCTTTCCGTTTCGCCGTTCGGTAATAATCCGCAAAAAGTTCATTTCCACGCAGCGCGATCTTTATTGGAGAAGTTTCCGCTCACGCTCGTGCGGCGCTCTCCTGCTTCCGTCTTTCATGTCCGCCACACGCCTCCGGACTGCGCGAGACGCTGGCGTCCTTAACCGGCCCACCTGTAACGTTTCTGTACAGTGGGTGAAAGCCCTCCACTCGCCCATTCGAAAAAGGGGAACACGCCCCATTGCCGAGCGCTGGACCGCGCAACAGAATCAGAACACCAGCGGAGATCCATCATGCGCGGGCATGCAGCGACACGACCGGCTCATTCGTCGACCGCGCCATCCGTCGTACTCGGGGCCGTGCTGTTCGTGTTCATGCACGCGGCGCACGCGGATATCTTCGGCAAGGTCGATCGCTCGGGCGCAGTCGTGCTGACCGATACGCCGGGCAAGGCGGGCATGTCGGTGATCGTCGCTGCGCCTGTCGCTTCTGGTCGCGCAAAGCAGCCCGGCGACTCGCGCACTGTGCCCGTCGATACCGCGCAGTTCGATACGGTGATCGCGGAAGCCAGCGAAACTTTTCATCTGCAACCCGAACTCATTCACGCCGTGATCGACGTGGAATCGCGCTACAACCCGTATGCCGTCTCCGACAAGGGCGCGCTCGGTCTCATGCAGCTGATGCCGGACACGGCACGCCGATTCTCCGACGGCAACATGTTCAATCCGCGCGACAACGTGCTCGCCGGCGCGCGCTATCTGCGCTTCCTGCTCGATCTCTTCAAGGACGATGTCGAACTGGCGCTCGCCGCGTATAACGCGGGCGAGAACGCGGTGATACGCGCGGGTTATCGGGTGCCGTCGTTTCCCGAGACGCGTTCGTACGTGCCGCGCGTGCTCGAAAAATACCGGCGGCTACTGCCTGCCAGCGGCTGAGCACATAGAGCGCGTCGGTGCTTGCGTCTAAGGCACGATCCAGTCGCTATCGGCGACGACACGCAGCCGGTCGGGCTCCGCATAGCGCACGATGTAGCCGCCCTTCGACGCGAAACGCTGCCCCGGCGCAAGCGTCAGGCGCGGATAGTAGCCCGTGAGAATGCGATGCTCGAGCATGTCGTCGATACGTTCGACGAGATAGTCCCGCACGAAAGCATCCACCATATGGCTCAGCGTTTCCGCGAGCAGTCCGCACGCGAGATAGGTATCGGCCTGCACGCGTTCGTCGACGACGGGAATATGGCGGATCGCGAACCAGCCGAATGCGTAGTCGACACGCACGCGCCGCCCTTGCGGCAGATCGACGGGATAGGCGAGCCGCGCGTTGGCGCGCCACGACGCGGGCAATGGCGCGCGGTCGAGTCCGCCCATGATTCCCGACACATACACGGCCGTCGATGGATGCGGCGCCTCGCCGAGCGCAGCGAGATCGGGCGGCCGCAGCCACAGCACGACTGCATCGGCATGCGATGCGTTGCGAAGCGCGGCAGCAACGCCTGCATTAGCCGACAACGCGCGATTGTCGACGGCAATACCCTGTCTGCGCAAAGTCGTGGCGAGCAGTTGCGCGGCGGCCTCGCCGCTATCGCCTGCCCGATACACCTGCAGCACGCTTCTGACGGGCCGCGCCGGCTCGCGTATTCGCTGCGCGATCAGCTGCGCTTCGAGCAGCACGCCTCGCGAGAAGTACATCGAATAAAAATCATGCTCGCTTTCAACGGGCACTTCGACATTCGGAAACAGACACGGCACTTCCTCGCGTTCGCAGAAGTCGTGAACAGGCGCCCAGTTCCGGCCGCCCAGCCCCGATATCACGGCGAACACCGGCTGCTGCGCGAGATAGTGCTGTAACTGCTCGCGCCAGGTATCCGCTGCGCCATGCAGCTCCCACACATGCAGTTCCCAGCGTCGATTGACCATGAACATCATCTTGCGCGACGAGCGCAGCGCGGGCGTCGCGCCAAGCGGCGCGGCGTTCTTGTCGGCGAAATAGTGTTGCAGCACGTCGAGCATGCCGCGCCGCTTCACGGGATCGGCGTCAGGCGTGATGATCGTCGCGAAATGCAGGACGGTGTCGGTCACGCCGGGCGCTCTGCGGCGGTCGAGCGTCTTCAGATAATCGATCAGCGCATGCATGTCCGCATCGCTGAGCGCGAATTGCGGCATCAGATAACCGAGCGGCCTGCCTTCGGAATCGATGCCTTCGCGGATCGCGCGGGCAAGCGTCGCTTCCCTGTATGGCTGGCGAGCCGTGCGCATCCCGTCGATAAACGGCACCATGAGTTCGTCCGCGCTCTGCGCGCCCGGACGGAACAGATACTGCGCGGCGATCGGGGGAATCGTCGTGTTGCCTTCCTTCGCACCGAGACCGCTGCGCCGATGGCAATTCGCACACGCAGCGGCCGCGCCGCGCATCGCGAGCTGCTCGTGATGCGTCGCTTCGACGGCACTGCCGTCGCCCGCGATGCCGTCGCGAAAGATCGCCTCGCCGGGATTCATAGGCGGCGATGCGTGCGCGCCGAATGTGGATAGCAGCGCGCTCGCGGCCAGTGCGAATCCCAGCAGCCACCCGCTCGCGACGTGACCGCGCATCATGACTACGGCGCAGGACGCAGCGCGGGCATGCCGCTCACGCCCACGGCCACCGTTGCGTGGCGCCCCGGTATCGCGGGCTTGATGAACATGCCCTCGTCGAGCGGCGGATTCATCGACACTCTTTCGAGCACGAGCCGGTCTTTCTTCGCCGCGCCCGCCACGCTGCTCTCGATCACGAACGGCACCTGCAAGCCGTCCACTTCGCGAAAGTCGCGATACGTCACTTCGACTATCACCGGCGTGCGCGACAGGGTGGGCGCTTCGCGGTCGTAGCGGATATCGAGGAACGTCGCGGCATCGACCCACACATGCCGATGCGCGCCCGACGGCAACGTGACGTTGAGCCGGTAAGCGTTCTTCCCTTCGATCGCTTCCATGCCGTCGAGCGCCACCGTAATGCCCTTCGCCGCGTGATCGAGCAACGGACCGTCGATCACCTGCTCGTCGCGCGCAAAGCGCACTTCAGCGGGCGCATAAGCCTGCACATCGGGCGCGCCGCCCGACGACGGCCTGATCTTCCAGCCTTCCCTGCCGTCGAAGATGCGCACGATCCGCTGGCTCATCGCCGTGATCTCGAAGCGCGTGCTGCTGGGCCGCCGCAGCGCGAGCACGAACGGCGCGTTCGGCGTCGGCGCATTCGCGCTTTCCACGTGCCCGGTCCAGAGCATCGTGCGAATCTGCCGCCATGCTTCTTCGCCGCCGCGCGCAGTCGCATTCTTCGCGATGATTTCGTCGACGGTAAGGGGATGTTCGGCTGCGGGCATCTGCGCCCACGCGATGGCGGATACGCAGCCCGCCAGCAACCAGGTGACGATGCGTTTCATGATCGGACCTCGTGCGAACGCGCCGCTTATTTGGCCGCGACCTTCGCGGGCGCGGGTGCCGGTTGTCCCTGTGCGGGCAACTGGGGCTTCGCGAACAGCGTATCGTCGGCGGGCTGATTCACCGCGACGCGCTGGATCGTCATCTGATGCTTCTGCTTGACGCCCGTCACCTGCGTCTCGAGAACATGCGGCACCGTCAACGCCCCTTCGCGCCGGTAATCGCGGTAATACACGGCGACGTTATGCAGGCGGCCATCCAGCCGGCGCGGATCGCCTTCAACCTTCAGTTCGAGAAAGCTCGACGCGTCGATCCATACATGCCGCTGCCGCTGGTCCTTCGTCGTCAGCAGGATCTTGTAGGCGCGATGACCCTCTATGGTCTCCATGCCTTGCATCGCAATCTGGCTGCCCTTGGCCGCATAGTCGATCAGCGGGCCGTCGAGATCTGCCGTTTCCGCCGCGGATTTCGCTTCGGCAGCCGTATACGGTTCGGCGACATTGCGCCCGAGAAACGGCCGCACTTTCCAACCCTGCGCGCCGTCGTAGACCTGATACGCAATCTGGTTATCGAAGTTCAGTTCGAAGCGGCTCTTGTGCGGGCGCTTCATCGTCATCACGAACGGCAGCTTGACGGGCTTCGTGCCGCCGACGTCGATCTGCCCGCTCATCATCATCGTCGTGACGGCGCGCCACGCTTGCAATCCGCCGCGCGCGGCCACGTTGCGTTCGACCACCTGCGACGCGCTCATGCCGCCGCCGCCCGCCGCCATTGCCACCTGCGAAGCGGCGATCGCGGTCAGCGCGAGCGTCGTGCCAGCCGTCATCCGAATGCCCCGTTTCATGTCTGTCTCCTCGATATGTTGCCGCGCGCACCGCTTCACTGAACGACCAGTCCGTCGATATGGAACGAGCCGATCAGCACGTTGACGCGGTCTCCTGCCTTCACCACATCGCCCTTGTTCGAAAACACCATCCAGTATTCCTGGCCGACTTCGAGGTCGCCCGTCTGCCGCAACTGGCCGATGTTGTCCATCACGGGCACTTCGAGCAGCACGTGTTTCGCTTCGCCGTACAGATACGGCGTCGTGCTCTTGTCGCCGAGCAGCTTCGCTGCCGCTGGATCCGTCACGCGATAGCTGAAGCGCAACAGGTTGCCCGACGCGGTGCGCCGCACGCTCAGCCTGTCGATGCCGCGTACCGACTGGTAGAACGCGCGCGCATGCTGCGGCAGCTTCATCGGCTCGTAGTGCGACGCGTGAGAAGTGTGAGCGCTGCCGCTTTGCACCGACACCTGCTGGGTCTGCTGCGCCGTTGCGGGGACCGCCAGCGCGGCGGCCCAGCCGACCCATGCCGCCGCGATGACGAGGCGTCTCATTGCACGCCTCCCGTGACGGCGTTCGCCTGCTGTCCGCCCGCTCCCGCCGCTCCGTTGTTCAGCACCTGATTGAGCAGATCGAGCAGCGCGCCGGGCGCGAGCGGCAGGTTGCCGCCTGCGAACAGCCCCGTGCGCGGCAACTCCACAGCGCCGATGTCGTAACTGCCGCTCTGCGGACGCTGCGTGCCGAAGAAGTCGTGATTCGGCGCACCCGCATTCGTGCCGGCATTGACGGCAGGCGAGCCCGTCTTGATCGAGTAGTTGCCGAGCGGCACGCCGTAGCCCGTGCTGCCCGAACTCACCGTCATGTTGAACAGCGACAGCGGTCCATACGACATGTTGATCCACTGGTTGCCTTCATCCGGTGTCGCCGACGGCATCAATCCGAACAGCGGATTCGGCAGCACGGTGTCCGCGATTCCGGGCGGCACCGCGAAGCCATTCCCGCCGCCTTCGGGCGGCACGCGTGCGCCGTTGCAGTACTGGCTCACCACGTTCGGATTCGCTCCGCTGTTGTGCGCGCCCGGGTAGTCGGTTGCGTCCGTGATGATCGAATACTGCGGTGCGAGCCGCATGCCCGACGAGTGATCCGACGGCTTCGTATCGCCATACGCGCCGATATCCCAGTACACCGCCTTCGGATCGCAGTAGCCCGTCTGATGACCCGCCTGGTTCAGCGTCGGGTTCAGCGTGACGATGTTCTGCAAGCCCGGGATATTCGGATTCAGCCCGCCCACGGTGATATAGAACGTGCGGTTCTGCCAGAACACGTCATTCGTCATCACAGGGAACGAGAAGTGGCTGCAGTCCTGCCCGTTCGGACATCCCGCGTTACCCGCGGTGAAGGCCGTCAGGAAGTTCTGCGTGTGCTTCGCCGTTTCGAGGCCGGACGGCTGCATCGTCGACGTGGTGATCGGGCTGCACGTCGTTTCCGAGCCGACGGTCGTGCAGTTCGGCGGACCGACGTTGGCCTGCGCGGCAAGCGCCGTGTTGAACAGCACGCCCGCTGACGCCGTCGAATCGTTCGACATCACCGTGTTGTTGATGAAGTTCACCCGCACGGCATCCTGCACCGACACGCCGCCGCCCGACCAGCCCGCCACGTTGTTCGCGATGATGTTGTTGACCACGCTCACTTCGTACCAGCGGTTGCGGTTGCGCGGGCTGCGCTGCACGTCCGTGCCATTGATGTTCTGCAGACGCAGGCCGCCGCCCTTGCCGCTTTCCGCCGTGTTGCCGACGATCAGATTGCCGTCGATCACGAGGCCAGGTCCGACGCCGTCGGAGAGCTGCGGCGCGCAGTCGATATCAACGGGGTTGTTCTCGCAGAACGTGCCGTCGGGCGGGACGCCCTGGGCGATCAGCCCGCCGCCGTATGTCGGCAGCGTCGGGTTGTTGCTCTGGTTGAACAGGATCCAGTTGTGCGACAGATCGCCGTTGTAGCTGAAGCCGAAGTGCGCGACACCGCCGCCGTCGCCGCTGCTCATGTTGCCGCAGACCCAGTTGTAGTTGAAGTGATAGTTGTCCGCGCCCGAGCAGAACGTCACGCCCGCTGCCGACGAAGGCGTCGTCGAGTTGATCTCGTCGCCGTACGACGCATTCGACGTCACCGAGTTGTGGTGCACGTTGACATGCGTGTTGTAGGCGAACGGCTCCTCGGTGAAGCCATCGGCGGCGATCGTGCCGTCGGGCACTTCCACCTGGCCGACCGTGATCCCGCCCGTCAGCGTGCCCGCGTTGGCGAACACGCGGTTGTTCGACACCTCCGTATAGTGGTTCCAGCCGTGCAGGAAGATGCCGCCGCCGCCCTGCGAGCTGTTGGTGAACGTGATGCCGTCTACCCGTGACGGATTGCACAGGAAGTTGCTCGAGTACGTGTTGCAGTCGGCATTGCTGGCCGTGAGCGGCACGCAGATTCCGTTCGCCGTGCAGTTCGGATCGGGCTGCAGACGCCCGCCGACGCGCACGTCGCGCACGCCCTTCGCGAGCACGGTGATGCCCGCGCCTTCGTACGCGCCCATCAGCGTCGGCTCCATCAGCAGTTCGCCGAGATTGCCGTTGAGCGTGTTGTCCCAGCCTACAGTCGGCTCGAGCGGAATTGCGTCGACCTGGCGCTGCATCGCGGCTGCGCACGAGTACGCGCCCGACGGATCGTACGGATTGCCCGCCGAGATCGCGCCGCCGTTGAGCGACACACCGAACAGGCACGCCACCTCTCTGCGCCACGGATCGAGCTTGCCCGACGGATGCGTGTTCGCGTTCACGACCACGGACGGCGCACCCACGCCTTGCAGACGGACCGGCTTCCACATCAGCAGCATCTCGTTGTAGTTGCCCGGACCGACGATGATCATGTCGCCCGGCGTGGCCTTGTCGATGGCTGCCTGCAGCGCGTTGCTGGTGCCGTTCTCGCCGCCCACATAGGTTGGCGGCTTGCCGCCGATCGTCACCGTGACGGTATCGATCGACTTCTTGCCGTTGCCCGACGTGATCACCAGTTCGCCGCAACGCGTCTGCGTGTTGACGCCGCGTTGCTGGATCGTGCAGCTCGACTGGTTCGCCGACAGCGTCGGCACGTTGACGCTGATCTGCGTATCCGACCACGAATTGACGTGCGCATTCACGCCGCCGATCGTCACCGTTCCCGATCCTTGCGCCGTGCCGAAGCCATAGTGGCGCGAGACGAACTTCTGGTTGTACGGCGCCGTCGTCGCGGCGGGACCGCCGTACGCGTGGTTCGGCACCTGCTGGTCGCCGAGCGCCTTGATCGTCAGCGTGTGACCTGCCTGGCTCACCCACGGACCGGCGCCGCCGCCGCTCGAGTCACCCGTCACCGAAGAAATTGCCGGCGTCGCATCGGGGTACGCGCAATCGGGCGGGTTGTAGCCGTCCGCGAACGCGGACACAGGCACGACAGGCGTATCCATGTATTGCGTCTGTCCGGGCATGAACGGTATCTCGTAGCAGAACTGGCTGTACGCAGGGTTGAAGAGCGGATCGCGGATCGTCTGCCCCGGATGCGCGGGGTCGGGCATGTCGGGATCGTTCATGCAGGCGACCATCATCGTCGGCGCGTAGCCCGTCGGATTCGGCGGATTCACTTCCCACGTCGAGTAATTCATGCCGTTGAAGATGCCCCACTGATCCGAATAGACGCGGCTCACCTCGTTGCCCGCGAAGTCCTTCAGCGAAACAGGCACGTTCGGCACCGCGAACTTCTCGCCGAATTGCGGCGAATACGGGTCGAACTCCGATGAGAAGTCGTCGAGCATGAAGCCTGTGAAATGCGCGGCCACGTGCGTCGAACTGAACACCCAGAACTTCGCGAGCACCGACATCTGATCGGTCAGCACGACTTCCTTGCGGTCGCACAGATGGCGTGACGCACCCGCGAACGGCGCGACTTCCTGCGAGCCTGGGAACAGGCTGATGTAGTCGGGCACCACGCGCAGCGCACCGACGCACGGCCAGAACGTTTCGACGCTCCCCGTATCGCCTTCGTGACGCGGTGACGAGCCGAGATCCGTCGTCGGGTTCTGCGCGTTGTTGCGGTTGTACGTCGCGTTCACGGCCGCCTGGTCGGGCAGGATGAAGATGTTGCCGAGACCGCCGAACTGCTGCGTGACGGGCGCAATGTAGTTGTCGCCGATCAGGATGTTCTTGTCTTCCTCCTTCACGAGTTCATAGCCCGGCGGCACGATGATTTCCACCACGTACTTGCCCGGCGGCAGCATGTACGAACCGTCCGCGAGCTTGCTGCAGATCGCGCAGTTCGAGCCCGTCGGCGTGCCCTTCGACGGATCGCGGCCCGTGACGCTCGGGAACTGGTACATCCCGTCATACGGCGCGGGCTGCAGCTGGTTGAACGCGTGCATGCCGTCGTAGCACTTGAACTGCGAGTGAGCAGGCAGCGCGCGATGTTGCGAGTCGAGCCACTGCGGGCTGTCCTTCAGCGTGAAGAAGAACGGGTCGGTGGTTTCCTGGCCCGGGCAGTTCATGTTCGGCATGCCGTCCGAACGGAAGCCCTGCGCCCAGTCGTCCCAGCTGCTGGTCTTCGTCGTATCGACGAGCTTGAGACTTTGCGTGCCGTCGGCGGCCGTGCCTTCCGCGTACAGGTTGACCGTCACGTTCGGCACGTCAGGCGTCCAGCTCGTATGGATCAGCAGAGCGGGATCGTCGAACGGACGCGTCGATGCGTAGATCACTTCGCCGTGAATCCCGCCGTTCTCGTTTGCCCCGTAAGGCGCCTTGCCGAACTCGATGAACGAGTTCTGGCCGGAAAAGCCTTGCCAGCCCATCGTCGTGACCCACGGCGGATCGACACGGCCCGTCGACGGATTCGTGCCCGTGCGGTCGTTGCAATCCGCGTCGTTGCAGTAGGTCGCGCCCGGCACGCGCAGTGCGGACGGCAGATGCGCGGTCGACGACTCCTTCGTGTTCGCGAAGTTCGCCGCGATCGACGAGCTTCCGCCTCCCGGCGTGCCGTCAGGCGGACCGCCCGCGTCATAGACGACGTGCACGCCCGTCTGCTTGTAGCGCGTCGTGTCGGCCTCCGCGATGTACCAGTTGAAGAGCGGGAACACTTCGTTGAACGACGCGTAGCCATTCAGGTCCGTGTTGTTGAAGTTCGAATAGCTGCCGTCGCGGAAGCGGATATTGGTCGGCACCAGCGCGAGACCCGGCTCGTTGTCCTGCGACACGCCGTCGCCGTTCGTATCCATGAAGCTGCGCGTGTAGAGGTTCGTGTGCCATTGCAGCACGGGCAGATCGCCGATGTTCTGCACCTGCCCGCCCTTCAGCTGCACGGCCGTCGCGAGTCCGTCGACGATCTGGTCGTTCCACTGGTCGAACACCGTGATGCGGAACAGACCGTCCGGCAAGCCGTTGATGCTGAACGTGCCGTCCGCGTTGCAGCGCGTGAACGCGATGTCTTCGAGATCGGGATCGCCGACGCTCACATAACATTGCGTGAAGCTCAGTGACTCGCGCGAACCGCTGCTGTAGAGGTTTTCGTTAGGCGGACGGCTGTAGTGCAGGTTCGTGATCTTGCCCGTCACGCCGTTGTTGCACGCCACGCCCTTGCACACGCCCGGCAGCCGCGCGTTGATGATCTTCGGATTGGCAAAGCCTATCGTCACGTGGAAGCCCGCCGGGCCGAACTCCTGGAAGTAGGCGGGACCGCCCACCTTGATGAAGGCGTCGTGCGCCTTCTGGCCGTCGAGCGTATTCGTTTGCAGCCACTCTTCGCCCTTCGCGATGCGATCCGCAGCCGGCGTCGCGACGACACCATAGCGGCCCGGCATCAGGTTCGCGATGATCGCCTGGCCGACGAGCGGCGACATCGTCTTGCCGTCCGACTCGAACTTCGGGCAGGTCGGAATCATGCCGACCAGTCCATCCTTGGCCTTCGTGATCGGGCAGGCATCGAGTCCCGTGCTCGGGTCGATCGTGCCTTGCAGCGAATTCGACAGCGGCATGTTGAACATGTCGTAGGTCATCTGGCCGGTGGCATCGCCCGTGCCGCCCGCGTCGTCGAACAGCTTGACTTCGAAGCCGCCGAGACCCGGTTCGCGCGCCGTGCCGAAGGCATCGGTGCCGCCGCTCACGTCGACTTCGCCGTTCACTGGCGCATCGTCTTCGAACACGAACACGGAGATCTTCGCGGTCTGCAACGGTGTCTGCTGCAACAGCACGTTGACGGCATGCTGCGCGGGCGCGATCGGCGCGCCGCCCATCGCGTGGCCGCACGTGCCCGACCCCGGCGCGAAGTCAGCGCCGCCGGGACCGGACGGGCAATCCTTCGCGATATCGAACTGCCGTTGCGGACCGTCCGGATTATTCGGATCGACGGGTTGCGGTGCGCCTGCTCCGTTCGTGAACGTGTTGCCGGCGTCGCCTGGCAGGATCGACAGGTAGTAGTGTTTGGTCGGGTCGAGCGCGACCTGCGCCGGATCGACGGCCGTCTGCTGGGCCACGCCCGTGCGGCACACGCCGTTGCCGACGTCGCACACGGCGGGCACGTGCGTGTTCGACGTGGGATCGAACACGGTTTGTCCCGATTCGCACGACACCGTGCCGACGCACCCCGCTGCGACCACGGGCATGTAGCTCGTGTGGAAGCTCGTGCCGAGGCTCGGCACGGGCAGCGGCGGACAGGTCGAAGGCCGCGTCGTCGAGTTGACCTGGCAGGCGGGATCGATCTGGAACGTGCGGTCTTCCTCGATGATCCAGCGGTAGTCGTTGATCGCCGAGCCCGTCTTCGCGTCCTTCACCGCGACCACGAGGCCGCTGCCGCCCTTGAAGGTCACGGTGACGGTCGCCGGTGCGCTCGCCGTGTTCTGCGAGTTGACGGCCTTGTACTGGAACGTGACCGTCGAAGTCGCGTTGCCGACAGGCGCAGCCGATGGCGTGACGTTGAACGAACCGTCCGCATTGAGTGTGACGGTGCCACCCGATGCGCCGCCCGCAATCGATGCCGTCAGCGGCAAGCCTGCCGGATCGCGGTCGTTGCCGAGCACGCCGGGCGCGCCGATATGCAGCTGCGACGCGATATTGCTGCTGAACGCATCGTCCGATGCAACGGGCGCGCCCGTCAGGCAGCTCGAACCCGCCGAGCACGCGTTAAGCGTCACGACGGCCGTCAGGGCGGGATTGCCGTTCGCCTGATAGACGAAGGTGTCCGATGTCGTGCCCGAGTTCGGCACATAGGTGAACGTGCCGTTGGGGTTCAGCGTCAGCGTGCCGCCCGTCGGCTGCGTCTTGATCTGCACGCCATAGACGCCGACGTCGTTGGCCATCAAACCCTTGCCGGGATCGGAGACAGTCAGCGTGTTGCCCGCGACGAGATAGTACGCATCGGGGACCGCCTTCGCGTTGGCGTTGCCCGCCGCTGAAGTGGGCAGCGCGCCGCCGTTCACGCTGATATAGCCCTGCATGCCGCCGTCGCGCTGGTTGTTGGTCGACAGGCTCAGTTGGCGGTCGAACACAGGCAACGCGAGTGCGCCCGCTGTGGGCGAATTCATCAGGACATCGTAGGTCTTGCCCGCTGCGAGGAACACGGCGCTCTGCACGCGCGGATTGCCCGGCAACACGTTGCCGTCTTCCGCGACCAGCGAGAAGCCGGACGTTGCAGGCAGGCCCGTTTGCGCGCCGACCACGGACGGCACATGCATGCGCAAGCCCGCATTCACGAAGCGCAGCAGGATCTGGCCGGTGGTCGTCGTCGTCGAGGCGGGCGCCGTGATCGGGAACGACGAGCCGTTCGCATTCGAGCGGTCGAACGCGACGCCGTTGATCAGGTAGTAACGCGGATCGTAGTTGACGGCAGGCGGATAGCAGGTGCCGTAGGTCGCCGACGTGGGATCGCCGCAGCCGCCCGACAAACCGGACCACACACGTGTCTCGCTGAAGCCGGCCGTGGCGACAGCCGTCGCGACCGCCTGGTTCTGCACCGGATCGATTTCGCTCAACACGAGCGGCAGGTCGGCATCGTAGTTGACGCCGGGATACGCCTGCCCTTGAGTCGTGCCGGGTGCGGGCGGCGTCGTGACGACGAGCACGCCGTACAGACCCATCGGCCCCTGAATCGACGGATGCGTGCCCGATTCGATCAGATACGTGCCGGGGCGCAGATTGTTCCAGGTCAGCGCCGTCGTCGCGCCCGTCTGCACTTCCGTCGAGAACGACTGCACGCGCGGCCCTTGCGTCGGCGGCGTGAAGCTCGCGCCGCTGCCCGTTCCGGCGATAGGCCAGGTCGTCGCGGTTTGCGTCGCGTGCACCGGACTCGGCGTCGACGTGGCCGACGCACCGAGACCGCCGCCGAACTGCCCGACGATCACAAGCGACGTCGGCACCTGCGCAGGCAGACTGTTGGTCAGGTTGATCGTCAGCGAGCCGGGCGGCGTCGTGATGACCACAGGCGACCAGTTCGCGCCCGCGCCTGAATTGCTGGCCGCGCACGTCGCGGGAGCAGTGGCCGCCGCCGAGCAGGTGTAGCCCCACATGGGCACGACCTGGCCGTCGGGAAGCGCAATCGTCTGGGCCTTCGCTGTCAGCGTCACGCTCGCGCTCTGCGCGCAGACTATCGCGCTCGCCGACATCAGCACCGACGCCACGACACCTGCCTTCACGAGGCCGGCAAGCGTTCTTTTGAAATCGCTGGATCTCATCGCGATTCTCCCCGTCTCTCTAATTGCCTTCGTTGATCGTGAACGCCTGCGGATCGACGAGCATCATCATCATCATTCCGCCAGGGAAGATGTTGTCGGTGGTGATCTCGCGCTCATTGTGCGAATGCCACATGTAGGCGAACCCGGCTTCCGATGTCGGCGAGTTCGCGATCGTGCCGCTCGGCGGCGTCGTGCCCGTGTACGACGTCGCACGCACCGTCGCATCGGGACCGAGATACGGACTGCCGCCGTACCACGCGCCGTTCGTGAACAGGCGCGCATCGGGCAAGGTCACCGGGCCGCCGCTGCCGACGTTGCCGAACGGATGCGCTTCGAGCGCCTTGTTGTGATCGGCGCACCACTCGTAGTAGTTCGGCGCGTTCGGCGGCGCGGGCGGGTTGCTGTTGACCGTGTAGTAGCCGTTCGCGTCGGGAATGCAGACGCTGCCGTCGCCCGCCGTATGGCCGTAGACGTCCCAGTTCAGGCCTTTGCCCGTCCAGTAGAAGATGCCGTCCATCGCGAGGCCCGGCGTGGTGGTCGTCGTGAAGAGCAGCGGGCCGGCGAGTTTCGTCGCGTCCGTCTTGCTCAGCATCAGGTTGCCGTCGCGTGCGAGCACGCGCACGTGATTGCCGTGTTCGTGGAACGGATGCTGCCAGCGTCCCGAGCCGATCACGCGCAACAGCACCAGTTCGCCCGGATGCATGTGCGGATTGCCGTTGTACGGCTGATGCGGATACTGCTGCGCGTAGTTGGGATCCATGTCGTCGGGCATCGAGCGGCCGTTGATCATGAAATACGCCGGGTGATACGGTTCGGTTTCGACCGACATGCAGCCCGTCGGCTGCGTGCACGACTTGCTCGCTTCCTGCTCGGCTTGCGCGTGAATGCGCGGATCCATTTCGGAAAACTGGAACAGATACTCGCGGTCGTAGCATGCCGACGGATGGTTGTACGCCGCCGCGGCATTGCGGAAGTCGGGCTGGCCATCGGGCAACGACGCCTGCACGGCACGGCAGCCCGCGGGCACGGCGACCGCGCCTGGCGCCGAAGTCGGCAGCACGATGATCGCGCCCGACAGTCCCATTTCCACCTGCAGATCGCCTTGCGTGCCGCTGTAGTACGCGTGCGTGCCGGGCGTCGCCGCGACGAAGCTGTAGGTCACGCTGTTGCCGTGCGTCGCCTCGCGCGTGAGCAGGCCGGGGACGCCCGTCAGCGCCGTCGGGCAGGTGCCGTCGCTGTTGAGCTGCGCGGCACAGACCTGAAAGCCCGGAAACAGGATCGACGTATTGCCGGCCGCTTCGGGCAGGTTGTTCGTCAACGTCACGGTGACCACGTCGCCCTGTTTGACGATCAGCGTCGGTCCCGGCACCTGCATGCCGGGACAGTTCGCGCCCGGCACATTCGCGGGCGAAAAGCCCGCCGGTGCGGTGCGGCAGCCGTAACCCCACGAATACACACTCGATCCGTCAGGCTGGCTGATGCGGTCGGCTTGAGCGGTGAGGTCGAAGCTCGTTCCCGTGATGCCGGGCGCCGCGGCGCGCGCATGCTGGCAGATCAGCACGGCGACGAGCAGCGCATAGAACGACGCATGCAGCAACGCCTGCAATGGCGTGAGGCGCAGCGAGCCGCAGCGCGCAGCGGTGCGCCGGAAGTTGTCGATGAGGGTGCCCACGGCTGATCTCCTAGGTGCAGGACTTCGTGCTCGGGTCCACCGCGTGGCAGATGTGGACTTCCGTCATCAATCCGCCGAAGTTCTCGGCATCGTTCGACAGGTGGTCGAGGTTCGGCGTGTACAGATAGAAGATCGACCCCGGCGTGTAGCGCGAGGTGTCGCTCGCGTCGAGAATCACGTCGATCGACTCGCCGCCGCCCAGCGTGATCGAGTTGGTCAGATAGGTCATGTCGTTGCCGGCGAGATCGCGCAGCAGGCGCGCGTTGACGCCGATGACATGCATCGGAATGCCCAGCGAAGCGAGCGTCTGGAATTCACTCGTGTCGAGGTCCGAAATGCGCAACAGCACCCGGCCGCCCGCCGGCACGTTGATCAGCGCGGGCAGCGGCTGCGACATGTGTTGCGAGCCGTCGGCAACAGGCGTTTGCATCGGACCTTGCGCGACAGTGTCCGGATAGCTGCGGCCGTTGAGAAGGAAGTACTTGTCCTTCATGTCGGTGAACGGCTCCGGATTGAACGTCATGCCCACGAAGTGGAAGTTCGGATCGAAGCCGTGAATCTGCACGGGATACTCGACGTCATAGGCGGTCGAGCCGTCGCCGTCGTTGTACGCATACAGCGTCGGCGTGCCGCTCTTGTTCTTCGCGTGCATCATGCCGTTTTGCTGCGGCAGCGGCGTCGAACACAGGATGTCGTTGCCGCACGCGGTGCGCAGATCCTTCTGCTGCTGAAGCAACGCGTTGTAGAGCGTGCCGCTCGACACGCGGTTCTGGCGCGGCCTCACGAAAATCTGGCCGACCATGCCCATCTGCAGGTGTTCCGGCGGCGTGATGTGGCAGTGCCAGAAGTAGGTGCCGGCGTCGGGCGCGAGATAGTAATAGGTGAAGCTCGCGCCGATGTTGATCGCGACCGACGCGTCGGGCACACCGTCGTAGAACGCCGATGCATTCGGATAACCGTGGAAGTGCACCGTGTGCTGCTCGAACAGGTCGGGCCGCATGATCATGCCGACGTTGGTCAGCGTGAGGAAGAACTCGTCGTCTTCGTCGATGGCCATCGTCGGCGCGGGCATGTTGCCGTTCATCACGCCCACGTCCATGATCTGGCGCGGATCGACGTGACCCGTCAACTGTCCGGGCGGCGTCGATTCCGGGTCGGGCACGAGGCCGACTGCGCCGTTGTAGTTCGGATCGGCGGCCGTGCCGACCACGTTGAACACCGACGCGAACTCGGTGCCGGGCAAGCCCTTCCGGATATCGGAGAGACCGGACAACGGGCCGAACGCGAACAGATAGGTCTGCGTGCCGTCCGCCATCGTCGCGTAACCGTCGCCGCCCGAAATCTGCTGGCACTTGATCGCACCGTTGGTGACGCCCGTCGGCTGCGAAGTCTGACCGGTGACGGACGGGCCCGTGTAGGCAGGCTCACCCGCGCCTGCCGGCAGAGCCTTCGGGTGCAAGGTCGTCGTGGGTGGACATTGCACCCGGAACGACTGAGCGAACGACGGCAACGCAAACAGCAGCAGCAACAGCGCCGCCACGCCGTTGCGGTATGCGAGGGTGCTGGACATAGGACCTCCGCTGAGGAGTCAGTCAGCGCGGGGGCGCGCCTTCCCGTATCTGGATTCTGTCGATGGACGCAGGTCGACGGGATGGGGCACCTCCCTACACTTGCGGTAGGGTTGACCCAATGAAGGCATGGGGACGCGGCGGCTCGGGAATTCAGCCCGATTTCGGAGGGATGGCGGGCGGCGTGGATGGCTTCGTATGACGATGGCTCGCTTCGCGACGCGGCATCGCCGGAGCGGAAAGCGCACTACAGTCGAATCATCGAATCGGGACTTGCACACCGGACGGAGCACATCGCTCTGTGCGGTAGCCCACATTTGAAAGCGAATCGTACGCCTACCATGTGCGATCCGACGACGAACGCGCTTCGCACAGGAGGCATCGATGACACGGACACCCGACAACGAGCAGCAGGCGCCGCGCGCCGATCAGGTCGCAGACACGGCGCCTTCGCCCGAGCACATTCTTCAGGTGGCCATGGGCTTCTGGGCATCGAAGACCTTGCTCTCGGCGGTGGAACTGCAATTGTTCACGCATCTCGCGCGCGGCCCGCAGGACGCGCAGCAACTCGCGACGGCGCTGGAACTGCACCCGCGATCGGCACTCGATTTTCTGGACGCGCTGGTTGCGCTGAAGGTGCTGGACCGCGTCGACGGCGTCTACAGCAATACGCGCGACGCGGACATTTTTCTCGATCAGGCGAAGCCGGCCTATGTCGGCGGGTTGCTCGAAATGGCGAACTCGCGGCTCTATCCGTTCTGGGGTTCGCTCACGGAAGCGTTGCGCACCGGCGAGCCGCAGAACGAAGCGAAGCAGGGCGGCAATGTCTTCGAGGCGATCTATCGCGACGAAGCGCGGCTGCGCACGTTCCTGCACGCGATGAGCGGCGTCAGTCTCGGCGCCGCGCGCGCCATCGCGCAGCAGTTTCCGTGGCAAAACTACCGTACGTTCGTCGACATCGGCGCAGCTCAGGGTGCGTTGCCGGTGCAGATCGCGCTCGCGCATCCGCATCTGACGGGCGGCGGCTTCGACTTGCCGCCGGTGGGGCCCGTGTTCGAGGAGTACGTCGCGTCGCAAGGTTTGCAGGAGCGGTTGCGCTTCCACCCAGGCAATTTTTTCGACGATCCCTGTCCGACCGCCGACGTGCTCGTCATGGGCCACATCCTGCACAACTGGGATCTCGACCAGAAGCGCGCGTTGCTGAGGAAATGTCACGACGCGCTGCCCGATGGCGGCTGCCTGATCGTCTACGACGCGATGATCGACGACGAGCGCCGGCACAATGCGTTCGGCCTGTTGATGAGCCTGAACATGCTGATCGAGACGCGCGGCGGCTTCGACTACACGGGCGCGCAGTGCATCGATTGGATGCGCGAGGCGGGCTTCAGGGACGTGCGTGTCGAGCGGCTGGTGGGTCCTGACTCGATGGCGATCGGCATCAAGTAGCGACGCCGAAGGGTGGCCGCCGACGGATGACAGATCTCTAACATCAGACAAATAGGCATCAAAGTACTGGTAACATCGCGCTTTTTGCGTAGATCAGACTAATGCCTTTGATTGACCTGTTTAGAAAATCCGTCCCCGTCGCGGCCGCCGCCGCGTCCCTCGTAGCCGCCACCGTGCTGTCCTCCCCCGCAGCCCACGCCCAGGTCGAAACCCTGAAGGCGCCCGTCTATGGCGTGACGCTCGACGACCTCAGCAAACTCGACGCCATCGTCGCGTCGCTCAGCAACCTGCCGTACCGTCCGACCGTGCGAGTCGTGTTCGATCCCGACACCCCGGCCTCGGATTACTACGCCCCCCTCTTGCGCCTGCACGCAGTCGCCTACGTGATGGGCGAAGTCCTGGACTCGTACTACTTCCCGACGAATCTCACCAGCTACAAGGCGCGCACCCAGGAACTCGTGTCGACGCTGAAGGGCACGGTCGACGTCTGGGAGATCGCGAATGAAATCAACGGCGAGTGGCTGCGTCCGCATCCGTCCGGTTCCGCGTCCGTCGTCAATTCGGAAGAATCGCAGATCGGTCAGATGGTTGCGGCAGCAAACACGATCGTGAAGGGAGCGGGCGGCAAGACGGCCATCACGCTTTACTACAACGACGACAGCAAAGGCAAGAACTGCTGGGAGAAGCCGCAAGACTACTGGAAGACCTGGCCGACCAGCTTCCTTCCTGCGAACGTGCTCCAGTCGACCGACTACGCGCTCTTCAGCTACTACCCGTATCAGGATTGTACGGGCCTGTCGCCGAACTGGAATGCGGACTTCTCTGCACTCGAGAAGATTTTCCCCAACGCGAAGGTCGGCTTCGGCGAGATCGGCACGTCGAGCGTCTCGGCTCCCGCGTCCGTTCAGCAGAACCTGATCACGACGTATTACCCGATGGTCAATTCGATGAACGACCCGCGCTTTATCGGCGGATTCTTCTGGTGGAATTACGCCGAGCAGATGGTGCCGTACGCGAAGAGCAACTACTGGCAGCTGCTCCGTCAGACGATGATTAACCTGAAAGCGCCGAACTAACTGCATCGCGGTTGCTGTCCGGCGATCGCAGTATCGCCGGACACGCGCACTCCTCATCGCATCGTTTCGACGCGCGCGATATTCAGGCACACCACACTTGTCGTCACACAACCGACGCATTTAACGGTATTCGAATGGCAGGGAAAGGCACCTTGCTTATCATTTTCACGGCCTTTTCTGACGCCAGTTGAATACGGTCGTTAAAGTGCAAATGTTTCGCAAAGCGAAAGTCGCAATTCAACTGCATATATACGAAGTTCTTTAGAGCGAACGAGAAGACCGCTTATCTCCTGACGATTGTCAGGTGTTAAGGAAAGTCCCTATCTGCGTTCACTCGCGAATATCAACAGGTGTGGACGGTAGCCGCGGGATCATCGAACAATCCGCATGTAATACCAGGTAAGATTGTGCTGCGGGCGCACGCATGGAAGTACAACTTGCTTATCGAAGTAGCAATTTAAGGGGCCTGTTTCTGAATTGCATGCGAACAACTACCTATCATCCTCATTTCCCGCGCGTATTGCCCATAAATGACCCGACGTGATTGAATCTGTAAACCGCTCGAACACTGAGTAGTTCAGGCTGTTAGTCACCTCGTACGAAAGAAAAAAATTCCGTATAACGGCATTGCGTCATAGAAGCGTAAAGAGCCGTCACTCGTAAGTCCCGATCCCGAAGAAAACTGTTTAATTGGTCCGACAGCGCAATGTACTGTCACGCCCATTTTTGTCCAGTGTTGCTTCTGCGGAATTAAACCTGCCGCGACCCGAGGAGACGACAATGAGACGGCTAAGCGACGCGATACTGTCTATCTATAAAGCGTCGAAAAGTAGTACTCAAACTGAATTCCTGGCTCACGCATTCCAGATCATTGGCGAATACGTACCTTATGACCGTATTCACTGGCGTGCCGGAGTCGTGGGCGACGCGGGCCTGACCATTTACACGCTCGGAGCGTTCACAGCGCCTCGCGTTTCCGAACGCAATCCGATCGATGTCAGTCATGTCAAAGGCAGCGAATCTATCCTGCTACCGCGCATCAGTTGCCCGCCGGACGAGAGTACACATGATCGCGACGAGTTCGATCATCTCGCGAATACGATCGCTGTCTGGTATCGCTTCGGAGAACGTGCGGACACGCCTACCGTCACAAGCGGTCTTCGTTTTGCGAACCTGTCGTTCTTCGTCCTCTCGCTGCAACGCGATGGTCCTTCGTCTTCATTCACGGACAACGATCGCGAGATCGTGCAGACGTTGCACGATCACATCAGCGAGGCTTGGGGAACAAATGCCACCGACAGGCTAGAGCGCTTTCTGCATGTCCAGCACGAACAGGAAGGCGCCGGTGCAATCGTCACCGCGAGCGGCATCGTATTGTTTGCCGACGATCGCTTCGTGCAGCACGTCGCCACGCGATGGCCGAGGCCCGTGGACGCGCATCTTCCTGATCCGCTCCGCCTCGCATTGATTGCAGGAAAAACGTACTTCGTCGAAAACGCTCACAGATATCGCATCATGCGCGACGGACCGATCGCGTGTATCTGCGCGCATCCGAGACGAGCCGTCGATTCACTGACCGCGCGCGAATTGCAGGTCGCACAGCACATTGCGCTCGGCCTCACTCATAAGGAAATAGCGCGACTACTCGGTATTTCTCCGAGTACTGTCAGAAAACAGATCGTCTCGATACACGAGCGTATGGGCGTGCGCAACAACGCGGAACTTGCGGCTCAGCTGGGTCCGGGGATTAGTCCATAGCTGGAAATAGAACTCTGCGGATAGATCGCTATCCGCAGAGTTCTTTGGCTCTTTTATTCCACCGTCACCGACTTGGCGAGATTGCGCGGTTTGTCTATGTCGGTATGTCTCGCGCACCCACTGTGATAAGCGAGCAATTGCATCGGCAGCACATGGACGATTGGAGAAAGCAGTCCGAAGTGCGCGCCTGTTTCGAGCGTTCTTATCCCTGCGCCGCTTGCAATTTCGCTTCCGCTGTCGGTAAGCACGAACAGCTTGCCGCCACGCGCGCGTACTTCCTGCATATTCGATTTCAGTTTGTCGATCAGCGCGTCGTTCGGTGCGGAGACCACGGCCGGCGTGTCGGGCGTGATTAGCGCCAATGGTCCATGCTTGAGTTCTCCGGCGGCGTACGCTTCGGCATGGATATAGGCAATTTCCTTGAGCTTCAGTGCGCCTTCCATTGCGATTGGAAAATGTATGCCGCGGCCCAGATAGAAGGCGTTGTCGTGCGCACTGATCTCGTTTGCCCACGCGATCACTTGCGGTTCCTGCGCGAGCACTGCACGACACGCTATCGGCAATTTGTGCAATTGCTGCAGATAGCTCGTCTCCTGCTGTGACGACAACGTGCCGCGCACTCGCCCCAATGTCGCCGCGAGAAGGAACAGCGCAACCAGCTGCGTCGTGAATGCCTTCGACGAAGCCACGCCTATTTCAACGCCCGCCCTCGTCTGAAAGCGGCTTCGCGCCGCCCGCATCATCGCACTGTTCGCGACGTTGCCGATTGCAAGCGTATTGTCGAGGCCCATCGTCTGCGCGTACTTCAATGCCGCGAGCGTGTCAGCCGTCTCGCCGGACTGTGACACCGGCACGACAAGTGTTCGCGGATCGTGGCACTGTTCACGATAGCGGAATTCGCTGGCAATCTCGGCCTGAGCCGGTACTCTCGCGATACTCTCAAACCACTGACGCGCGACCAGCCCCGCATGGTGGCTCGTCCCACATCCCAGCAGAAGAACTTTCTCGACTTTCTCGAAGGTCGAACGGTTGGCGTCCTCGAAAATAGAAGGATCAAGCGATGTGATATTGCTCAAAGTATTGGTGATCGCAAGCGGCTGCTCGAAGATCTCTTTCTGCATGTAGTGAGAAAACGATCCGAGAGACGTGTCTTCAAGCGATTGCTCGATCAGCCGGTTCGGTCGCTCCACGTTGCGCCGGTTCTGATCAAATACGGTCACATGACCCGGCCTCAAGTCGACGACGTCGCCATCCTCGAGAAAGACGAAGCGATTCGTGTAACCCGCCAACGCCAGCGCATCCGACGCGAGAAATGTCTCCGTCTCACCTAGCCCCGCCACCAACGGCGAGCCTTCCCTCGCCCCGACCATGCGGCCCGGTTCGCTATTGCTGAACGCCGCGATCGCATACGTGCCGCGAAACATGTGAGTCGAGCGCATCACTGCGGCGAGCAGATCGCCGTCATAGAACGAGTGCACGAGATGCGCGATGACCTCCGTATCCGTCTCCGTCTGAAATTCGTAGCCTTGGCCCAACAACATCGCCTTGAGCGATTCGTGGTTCTCGATGATTCCGTTGTGGACGATCGCGATCAGATCCCGCGAAAAGATCGGATGCGCGTTCATCGTTGCAGGCGCTCCGTGCGTCGCCCAACGCGTATGCGCAATACCAAGCGACCCTTCCAGATGAATATCTGAAATCGTTCTCGCGAGCGAATTGACGCGCGCGGTACATCGCGCACGTCTTGGCTTGCCCGTCCGGTGAACCGCTATACCACACGAGTCATAGCCTCGGTACTCCAGCCGGCGTAGTCCCTCGATCAGCATCGGTACAACATTCCGCTGCGACACGGCTCCTACGATTCCGCACATGATCCACCCCCGACTCAAACGGCAGCACGTTTCAACGACGATGTAGAAGTGATAGGCGCTGCGTACATCGCAAGCAATGGTTCAAATGTTCCATTGCCGATTGAGCACGCGACACCTTCAATACGTCTGCCGAGATCGAAGAGCATGACGACGCCATGCAAACGAATATTCTTTGGACTGTGTACCTGACCGGGCTCAACGCAGTTGCGCTTGTAGTCGCGTGCATCATTTTCATCAGTACGATCGACGATCTGATGCTAGACGGGTTCTTCTGGATCACCACGTTGAAGCGCAAGATTCGCGGCGAACAAAAACAGACCGTCAATCCGCCGATGCTTCGGCAACTCACCGAGCAGCACTTCGCGATCATGGTGCCCGCGTGGAAGGAATACGACGTGATCGCCAAAATGGTCGAGAACACCTTGTCGACCATCGAATACGAGCACTACACGATCTTCGTCGGCACTTACCACAACGATCCGGAAACGACAGCCGAAGTCGAGCGCATGATCCGCCGCTTTCCCGGGCGCGTCACGCGTGCAACCGTTCTGAACGATGGTCCGACGTGCAAGGCCGATTGCCTGAACTGGATCATCGCGGCCATTCTGCGTTACGAGGAAACCCATCGCATCCGCTTCGCAGGCGTGATCATGCACGATTGCGAAGATGTCATTCACCCCATCGAATTGAAGTACTTCAACTACGCGATCGAGCGTCACGATCTCGTGCAACTTCCCGTTCTCTCGCTTCCGCGCAAATGGAACGAATTTGTAGCGGGAACTTACATGGACGATTTCAGCGAGACGCATCAGAAAGATATACCGACGCGCGAACGGCTGACAGGTGTTGTCCCCGGCGCAGGAGTCGCGTCGTGCTATAGCCGGCGTGCGATCGAAACAGCGATGAAACTGCGCGGCGGCTCGCCCTTCAACACGGATTCGCTAACGGAAGACTACGACTTCAGTTTCCGTCTGCGTGAAATGGGCATGACGGAAACATTCGCGCATTTCTCCATTTCCGGAGAGTCGAGCGATGCAATCGGAGAAGATGGCAAAGCGAATCCAAAAGAGAAAGTCGAACTACTTGCGACGCGCGAGTACTTTCCCGATACCTTTAGAACCGCCTACCGACAGCGCGCCCGCTGGATTCTCGGTATCGCGTTCCAGGGATGGGAACAACTCGGCTGGAAAGGCAATCTGCGCACCCGTTATATGTTCTTTCGCGATCGCAAGGGAATGGTCACGTCGGTCGTTTCAGTGATCGCGTATGTCGTATTGGTCAATTTCCTCGCACTTGCCGGGTTGCAGGCGGCAGGTCAGGAAGTCTTCGTCGATGCACGGCTGGCGATGGCCACCGACTATCTCTATCCGCTGCTGTCGATCAATGCCGTTTTGCTGATCTTGCGCGTATGGGAACGGTATTACTTCGTCGCAAAGCTGAATGGGCGACTACAGGGCCTGCTTGCGATACCGCGCATCATCGTCAATAACCTGATCAATTTCTGCGCCGTATGCCGCGCATGGAAGATCTATATCCGGCACCTGATAACGGGCAAAGCGATCGCGTGGGACAAAACGGCCCACACGTTTCTCTCGAATGAAGCAATGGGGAAATCTCGTCGGCGTCTGGGCGAGATTCTGATCGAATGGGGCGCGCTAACTCAGGAAAAGCTCGAGTACATTCTGACCGTGCAAGGCCAGTGCGGCAGAAAGCTCGGCGAACTCCTTATCGAGCATGCGTATGTGATGGCCGACACGCTCGCCGACGCCCTTGCTGAGCAATCGGAACTTCCGCGCGTCAGCCTCGCGAATGTCGCCGTCGATCTCTGCTCGGGCGTTTTGCCTTACGAGCTTCAGCACGCCTTCGGCATCGTTCCGTTCTCGATCGCCGAAGACGGGACGCTCAATTGCGCGATCGGCTGCCCGTTGACTGCCGACGAACAGGCGATCGTCCGACGCGGCGCCGGTACCAAAGTGGCCTACTTCATCGCCGCCGATGCGGAATTGAGAAGCCAACTGCGCAAGCACAATCGCTACGATGAACTCGAACGGGCACGCGCACAGGTTCTGCCGTTTATCGATCCGAAGGTCAGTCACGGACCGGGGGTCGCATGAATACGGCCAGGCGCACTCAATTCACTCCTGCACGTTTCCCGCTTGGCCGTGCGGCTGCTGTGCTTGTCTGCCTCACGTTTTGCGGCGTCGATGCCTATGCACAGCCCAAACTTTCGCCCCGTGCGTACCGGCTCGCCGACGCGGCGTATGCTTCCATCGCCAATGGCAATCTTCCCCGCGCCGAAAGCTATGCGGAGCGGGCATGGAAAGTACAGCCGGGCAGCGAACAACTCGGCTTGCTGCTCCTCGACGTGTACGTTCGTGAGGGTAAAACACCCGAAGCAGATGCCCTCGCCGAAAAGCTGCTGCAGCAGTTTCCCGACAGTCCACAGGTGCTGGCGCAAAACGGCTTTCTCGCGCAGCGCCAGCAGCGCAGTCAGATGGCATTCAGGTATCTCTCGGCGGCGCTAGAGAAAGGAACCTGGACAAGCGAACAGCAGAGAACCTTGCGTTTGGCATGGGCCGATAGCGCACTGGCCGCCGAGCGTCCCGACGAGGCAGAAAAAGCACTCGGGCCGCTGACCGACGAGTCCGACGTAGGCGTCCAGTTGCGACTCGCCCAGACGCGGTTGATCGAAGGCAAGCGCCAGGCCGCCGTTTCTGCGGCGCAAGCGGCACTCGACCACGCAACGACGGACGTTGACCGCAAATACGCACAGGCGATCATCGATCAGGCTCACAACGCCGAAGCCGAAGAGGCGCAAGCGAACGCACGCGCTCATCTGCAGGCCGCCTACGACCTGTTGCGTGAGCGCAAGGATTCACAGGCGCTCGAAGAATTCCAGGCCGGCTTCGATGCGGGCGCAGGCAACGCGGGAAATTATGCCGACGCTGCCTACGCTGCGAAGCGAACCTTCGATAACGACCGCTCCGTCAAGCTCTTCGAGCAAAGCCTCGACGCCGACGACAAGGAGCACGAGTTCGACCAGCAGCGGCGCTTCGGGTACAAACGCGAAGTCGAGCAACTGGAAAGAGAATGGGGATTCCAGCTCAGTTTGCCGTATCAGACGGCCGCATTCGGGCCTGAAGGAACGGTAGACGTATTGCAGCCGGGTTTCGAAGCGTACTGGCAGCCGCCGAAAATAGGCTATCGCGATGGACGCATTCTCCAGTTTTTCGTGCGCGGCTACGGCACTGCCTATGACGGCTCCGGCAACGTGACGGGTGCGCCGACGGTTCAAGGCTCGGTCGGCGCACGCTATAAGCCGCTCCCATCGCAAAACCTCGTGGTGACGGGCGAGCGGCTGTTCAAGATCGGCAGTCTCTCGACGAACGATTTTCTATTCCGGCTCGGCTATTCATCCGAAGACGGTACTGACCTGCGCGTGACAGAACCTAGCTGGCGAAGCTGGCAGGCTTATATAGAAGGCGCGTATTTCGTCAACGCAGGCCGCTACATCATTTATACGGAATTGCGCTATGGGCACACATGGCGCGTCTCGCCCATCAGCGAAAAACTCACCGTCTATCCGCACATCGCACTCGCCGGCGATCACGACAACAAGGCCACCGATCAGACAGCGATCGGCATCGGACCCGGCGTGCAATTTCGTTTCTGGTTCCGCGAATCCAAATATCGCGCCCCGGCAAGCTGGGCAGATATCACCGTGCAGTATCGCGTCCCGTTGACGTCGGCAGCCCGCGCTCGCGGTCTCGTCGTGCGTGCCACCTTATGGTTCTGATGACGCATCTGAAGGAGAGTAACAATGAAGAAAGTGTTGACGGTATTCGGCACCCGGCCCGAAGCGATCAAGATGGCGCCGCTCGTTCACAAGCTGCGAGAGACGCCCTGCTTCGACGTCGAGGTGTGTGTAACCGGACAGCATCGCGAGATGCTCGATCAGGTTCTCGATCTGTTCGATATATCGCCAGACTACGATCTGGACATCATGCGCAAGCGGCAATCGCTGACGGAGATCACATCGGATATCCTCAATAACATCGGCGAGGTTTACGACTCGGCGAAGCCCGAGATCGTGCTCGTACACGGCGATACGACCACGACACTCGCGGCGAGTCTTGCGGCGTTCTATCGGCACATCAAGGTCGGCCATGTCGAAGCCGGCTTGCGGACGGGGAATATCTGGTCCCCGTGGCCCGAAGAATTCAACCGCAAGCTGTGCGACGCCGTTTCAAGCTGGCATTTCGTGCCAACGGTACGTGCACGCGACAACCTGCTGGCTGAAGGCGCAGCCGCAGAACAGATCGTTTTGACAGGCAACACGGTGATCGATGCGCTACTCGGCGTACGAGAAAAAATAGACAACGATAGCGCGCTTGCAAACGAGATATCACAACGATTCCCCGGCATAGACTGGTCGCGTCGTCTGATTCTCGTCACAGGTCATCGCCGTGAAAGTTTTGGAGAACCATTTCATAAGTTCTGTGCGGCGCTACGCATCCTTGCACAATCTTATCCAGACGTGCAGATCGTGTATCCCGTTCACCTCAATCCCAACGTTCGCGAGCCGGCGGAGCAGATTCTTGGCGGCTCGCAGAACATCTATCTGACCGAACCGCAGGACTACTTGCCCTTTGTCTTCCTCATGTCGCGCTCATACCTGGTCATCACCGATTCGGGCGGCGTTCAGGAGGAAGCCCCTTCTCTCGGCAAGCCGGTACTCGTCACGCGCGATACCACGGAACGTCCCGAAGCCATAGAAGCCGGAACCGCAAAACTGGTAGGCACGGACATCGGCCGGATTCTCACGGAAGCATCGACGCTGCTCGACAACGAACACGCTTACCGCAGCATGGCCTGCGCAACGAACCCGTATGGCGACGGCCGGGCGTGCTCGCGAATCGTGGCGGCTCTCGAAGACGTGCCCCTGCGCAGCCCCATCGAAGTGTCGATTGCTCCGACACTCGTCGATGTGCTCGCAATCGCACCTGCCAAGCCTCTCAACGGCGAACACCTCGCGGAGATCCTGGATTCAGAGATCAAGGTTCCGCGCGTAGACAGATTGGACAGCACGACTGGAATCGACTTGTCGCTCGACGACGTCGACAGCATCAAAGTGCGCCCCGATTAAGCACTACGGCTTTTCGCCATCGGTATCCGTTATGTTTGTTCAGGAATGCTTAATGGAGAGTTCATGATGAAACCTTCGAAGCTCGTCGCATCCGCGGCCTTGTATGCGGCACTCTGCATGGCATGGCCGATCCTCGCCGCCGAGCCGGCCGCCAGCGTGGTCAGTTCCGCTGCTTCGGCTCGTCCAGGCGGACTCGCCGTGACGCCGAACCTGCGCATCTACGGCAACAAGCCACCGGCGCCGCGGCCCGGCGGCAAGGTCACGCCGCCTGACAAGCCACCTGTTGTCTCTGTCGTGTCACCGGGCATACCGAAAGAGGTCAAGGACGATACCGAAACGGGACACGGCCAGCGATCCGGGAAAAATCTGCGGCAGTTCAACGGCGCAGATGGCACGTTCATCCGTCAATAGCGACGCAGACACAGGAGCCTCATCATGAAAAAGCTTTTTGCGATGGCGGTACTCGTCTGTGCGATATGCCTCGCCGTCACGCCGCGCTTCTCGCAAGCGCAAACGACTACGGCAAAAGTACTCGTGCTTTACGATGCGCCTGCCAATGATGTTTATTCGAAGCTCGGTCTCGCATACGCGATCATGCTTCGCAATCTCATTGGCCACTTCAATGCCACTGTCGATCTCGCGCCCGTCAACAACTACACAGCCGGTCAGCTCGCGCCCTATACGGCTGTGTTCTATATCGGCAGTTATTACGGGAACAACACGCCGACTGCTTTTCTCTCCGACGTGGCCGCGAGCACCAAGACCGTCGTGTGGTTCAAGTACAACATCTGGAACCTCGCCTGGGACCAGACCTATAACTTCACCAACAAGACTGGCTTGACGTTCTCCGGTCTGCGAGGTTTAGGTTCGACGCCTTCATCGAGTAATCCGACACCCGACTTCTTCGACACCGTCACCTACAAGAACCTCAATATGGTGAAGTACTACGCGTTCGATTCGACGTCGGGCACGGTCAGCGCCGATCCCGACATCGGCGTCACCGCCATCGCCGATCCGACGAAGGCAACGACGGTCGTCACCATCAAGGACAGTCAGACCGCCGAAGTCGCACCTTATGTCGTGAAGGCGGGCAATTTCTGGTACTTCGCGGATGTGCCTTTCTCCTTTATCGGACCGCGCGACCGCTATCTCGTCATCTGCGACATGCTTCACGACATCTTGCAGAGCGGAGTAGCGACGAGCCATCGCGCGCTGGTCAGACTCGAGGACGTAAGCGCCGTCACCACGGTCAGTTCGATGAAGTCGCTGACGGACTATCTGTTCTCGAAGAGAGTGCCGTTCTCGATTGCAACGATCCCGCTGTACAAGGATCCGCTTGGCGCCTATAACGGCGGCGTGCCGCAAACCATCCACCTCGCGCAGGCGACAGGCCTGAAGCAGGCCTTGAACTATGCGCTGGCCAGAGGCGGCAAAATCGTGATGCACGGCTATACGCACCAGTACAACTCCGTTCCGAATACCGAAAACGCCGTCAGCGCGAACGATTACGAGTTCTGGTACAAGCCGCAAGAGCGACCCGTCGATGAAGATTCGACGCCTTGGGCCGCAGGTCGGTTGTCGGCGGGTTTGCTGGAACTCTCCCAGAACGGCTATACGCCTTTCGCGTGGGAAGCGCCGCATTACCAGTCGTCGCCACTGGCCATGAAAGCCGTTCCGCCGCTCTTCAAGAAGACGTATCAACGTGTCGTCTATTACACGTCGGATACGCCGAACGTCAACGCGAACGTGCCTAACAAGGACTTCGAGGTTGGTCAGTTCTTCCCGTACATCATCAAGAGCGACTACTACGGGCAATTGGTTTTGCCTGAAAACCTCGGGAACGTCGAATACAACATCTGCTCGATCGATCCGTTCTCGTGCCTGACGTACACGGCGCAGGATATCCTGACCAACGCTCAGTACGGATTGACCGTGCGCGACGGATTCGCGTCGTTCTTCTTCCATCCGTTCTGGCTCGAACCGGATCTTGGTCAGCCTGGATTGGCAGACTTCAAATCCATCATCACCGGAATCACTGGGCTCGGCTATACGTTTGTCGATCCCAGCACCGCGCAGTAACGCCCTCGGTGTTGTTCTTTGCGCGCTCGCCCTCACAGGCCAGCGCGCATTTTTTGCTGCGAGGAGCGCTTACATTCCCTTCGCGGCGGCTGCGCCCGGCGCGAGTTGCCGGATCGTTGTGTCGGGAACATAGTGAGGTCCATCGAAGAGATAGACCGAATAGCCGTTATACGCGCGTAGTTGCGGAAGCAGTTCTTCAGGGGTAGCGGGACGGAACGTGGTTGCATCGGCCGGACGAAACGCCTCGGCGATCACGCGGATGCGCTCCTTGCCGAAGCGCTCGGACAGGACATCGAGATACTGGCGCGCAACCCTCGGTTCGCGCGCATAGACGCCGCATCCGTCCTGAAAGAAGACGCCGATGTCCGGAGGCAGCCAGGTTTGCATCCAGTCCGCAAGCGGCACGGGGCCAATGTTGCTCTGATCGTATACCGTGATCCAGAGCGGCCTCGGCAACGCCACCAGTCGCGCGGCAAAGGCCGATACGTCTGTCCATGTCGGATCCACTTCGACGGGGAAGTAGTATCCCGTCACGTGCAACGGTACATGTGTTCGCGCGATATCGAGCGACTGCGCAACCAGCTTCGAAACATTGGCGCGCGCTTTGGGTTCGGATGGATACGTGGCGAGTCCCAGTATCACGTTCTTCGCCCACGGTTCCTGACCGATCCGCTGCCAGTCGATGCGATACGGTGCCGCGGGTAACGGCGTGCCGTCGATCAGCGACATATCGTCGAACGCTGTCCACTGGATGAGCAGATTGTCGGCTCCGAGAACATCCCAATGCGCCGATGGGTTCGCTGTCTTTTCGTCCGGCTGCCATACGGTGCCGTCGACACGCACGTCCTGCGCCATCGTCGAGCAACCTGCGATCATCGGAAGCAATGCCGATATCACGGCCAGCAGTCGAAGACGAGGGATCCTTTTGCCGGATGCCGTCACGAGAAGTGTCCTTTTTGCATCGAGATGACGCGTAGGTCGTTACGAATCGTAGTTCGTCCCGGTTGCCGTTTCAACCGGTTTGCGAACCGCGCGTTCAGTACCGGAAGATGTTGTCAGCGCGACGATCGCATCAATGCAGAAAGATAACTTCGCTATGCAGACTAATTTACCGATCCACGACTTTGTAAATTTTGAAATGTGCGGTTACCAACTGCATAAGTTATTTCAACAACGTCCGCTTAAGATGATTTCCATGACCCGTCGAACGGGAAACGGAGAATCTCATGAAACGCGCAGCAGTTATCTTGTTGATGATCGGTAGCTTGTCGGTGGCGCAACAGGCGTCGGCACACGGACGCGGCGGCTGGGGCCACGGTCGCGGCGGCGGTGGCGACGGCGGCGCGATCGTGGGGGCGCTGATCGGCGGCGCAGTGCTCGGCGCACTCGTGACGTCGGTGGCAAATGCCCAGCCCACGTATGCACAACCGGTCTATCAGCAACCCGCTTATGTGCAACAGACGTATGCGCAGCCGCCGGCAGCCGCCTGCTACGACAGCTATCAACGCGCCTATGTGCCCTGCCAGGGCGGCTATGGGTATTGATCGCGGATGTAGCCGATGTAGTCTCGCTGCTTGCAAAGCTTGAACCTTCGTTTTCACAGCAGGTGTCTTCAGATCGATCGAGACGCGGAATCTGGCGATTCTGACTGCAGTCGCATAAAGTAAATGAAGAACATCGCGCCAGATTCTCGTGAAACGCTTTGAACAGAGACGTCGATGTCGCCGGGGGCGGAGTCGTGTGAAGCTGTTCTCTCGATCTCAGCTGGAGCGGCCAAATGAAAAAGATGTTCATAACCGGTGCGACGACGATGATCTCCCTGGCCGGCGCAGCCCATGCGCAAAGCAGTATCACGCTTTACGGGCTGATCGACGCCGGCCTCAGCTACACGAACAGTCAGATCGCGGGGACGGGCGGCGGACACAGCAACTGGGAACTGACCAGCGGCGCCGTCCAGTACAGCCGCTGGGGCCTTCGTGGCGCAGAGGACCTGGGTGCGGGATTGAAGGCCATCTTCACGCTGGAAAGCGGCTTTAACCTGAACAATGGCCAGTATTCGTCCAACAACCGGATCTTCAATCGTCAGGCCTATGTCGGCCTGACGAGCCGCGATTACGGTACGCTCACGCTGGGTCGCCAGACCGACAGCATGGTCGATTTCGTCGCGCCGCTCTCGTTGACGGGCACGGAATTCGGCGGCACGCGTTTCGCGCATCCGCTCGATAACGACAACCTGAACGACTCGTTCCAGATCAACAACTCGGTCAAGTATCAGAGCCCGGACTTCGGCGGCCTCAAGTTCGGCGCGCTGTACGGTTTTTCCAATCAGGCGGGCAGTTTCACGAACAATCGCGCCTACAGCTTCGGCATGTCGTATCGAGCGGGCGCGCTGAACTTCGGTGCCGGCTACCTTCAACTCAACAGTTCCGCACGCACGCCGGCCGAGCTGAATACGAACGGCGCCGTCACCGATACGACGGGCGCGTCGCTGCAGGGCGCATTGTCGCCGTCAGCCGTGCCTCTGGGCGTGCTGGCCAGCAGTCAGAAGACCTTTGGCCTCGGCGTGAACTACACGTTCGGCCCCGCTGTGGCGGGCTTCGTGTACTCGCACAGCAAGCTCGCCCAGTTCTTCCAGACCGGGCTCAGTGGAACGTTCCAGAACTTCGAGGGCAACTTCCGCTATGCGCTGACACCGTCGATCGAGCTTGCGGGCGCTTACACGTATTCGCGCGCCGGCGGAAACGGCGGCGGCGGCGTCCCTCACTGGAATCAGGTGAGTACGATGGCCGACTATCACTTCTCGCTGCGTACCGACGTCTACGTTCAAGCCGTGTGGCAACGCGTGAGCCCGAGCGGCACGTCGCCGTTGGGTGTCGCATGGATCAACGGTGTCAGCGCCCCCTCCTCCACAACCAACCAGGTTCAGGCGACGGTCGGCTTGAGACATCGCTTCTGATGGCGTGGGCCATGCGAGCAACAGATGGCGCTCAGGATTTGCCGTCGGTATAGCTCTCACGCGGCGGATACACGCCCGCGAGCCGGGCGATCAGGATCGCGACGAACAGGCTGCCGACGATCTGTTCCACCATGCACATGCCGCGCGCCTGACGCGTGAGCGGCGTGATGTCGCCGAAGCCTGTGCTCGTGAGAACGGTGATGCTCAGGTAAAGCGCGTCGGCATAAACGAGCCGCCCCGGCTGCCCGACGATCATATACGACTGCGGATAGAAGAATCCGATGCTCGCATAGACGTACGCCCACAGCACGCCGATCAACAGATAAGCCGCAGCAGCGCCGAACAGCTTATCGGGCGTCATTATCTTCGGCTGGAAGACGTAGCGGAGAAGATACGCGACCGTGATGCCATAGAGGACGGCACAGAACAGCCAGGATATCGCGAGGCTTCTGTCGTCGTCGCGCCACAAGCCGAGGTACTGAAACCACATGGCTGGAACGGCAAGCAACAGCGCGATCACAAACGACAGCGTCGTACGGCCGACTGCCGCAACAGTCGCTATCAGAAGGAACATATTGACGACGTTCAGGACGAGTCGCCCGCTGTCGCTCGCCGAAACAAACGACACCGCGCCGATAAGCGCGAGCAGTACGACGAACAGCCAGAAACAGCGCTGATAAAAAATGCGGGACAGCGCTTCGCGCGTGGTACGGATGGCCATGGTCGTCGCTCCCCGATACAGGTATATCGCAGCCAGACCCGCCGAAACATGGATTATTGAACGACTTGCCGACCAGTGCCGTCGAGAGGCGGCAGCGGCCCATTAAGCCAGAATACGTTACCAGGGCCGCATTTCAAGTGCCGTGGCTCGATCCGCTTCGGTTGATCGATCCGGCTCCCACAGACAGAGTCATGGTCCCCGGCGCGTGTAGGTGCTGCTTACCCGATTCGCGCCGACGATTTATACCCGCGCTAACGGGTTCGACGCCTACAATAAAAACGCCAGTCCTTTATGGAGGCTCAAGTCATGGGCTTCTTTCTCCGCTTCACCTCGTGTGTACTCTTCGGCACGTCCTGTGTGGCCTCCGCCTACGCGCAAGTCTCGTCGGGTTCGACCGATCCGTCAGCGCCGAGGACACGCGCTCAGGTGGTCGCCGAACTGAACGAGTGGTTCGCTGCCGGCTTTAACCCGGAAGAGTGGGCTCACTATCCGGACAATGCCGAAGCAGCCGCGCTCATCGTCGCACGACGGCATGGCGCCACTGGCAGTGCGACGGCCGTTCAGCAATAGCCGGTCACTCTGTCCGTAGCAACCGGCGAAAGCAGCACCTGCACAGCACGGCCAGCATGGTCGGCTGGGGGTGCCGTGCGCGTCCCGGCTGCAGCCTGGCCTTCTGGTGGCGTGACGCAACGTTCGATGCGTCAGCGGCCCACACACAGCGACACGCTTTCGCCTGACCATTGCAAGACATTCGGCCCTCCCGGCGCCCGTCGACGGGCAGCCATCTCGTAAGCGTCCCACGCCGCCCGTCGTTCTTCCCACGCGAACGCGGGACGGCCTTCGCCTTTCGCCTCCACTACGGAAAACCCTGCCCCCCACCGATGGGGGGAATTGATCCGGCGACAGTGCTTATGCTTTCGTACCGGATGCAATGTCCCTTCATGAAGAACGGGTTCGTTATGCATCGGATCAGAACACCGTTATGGAGACCTCATGAAGTCGGAATTGAAAGTCACGGCGTTGGCATCGCTTCTCGCAATCGCTGGCGTCGCTCACGCGCAATCGTCCGTCACGCTCTACGGAACAATCGATTCGGGCTTGCTGTGGCAAAACACCGCGGCAGCAAACTTTCTGCCAGTCGCTTCGAAGAACCCGAACCTGGGGCATGTCGTCCGCTTCAAGGACGGTGGCCTTTATTCGAGCCTCTGGGGCCTGAAAGGCACGGAGGACATCGGCGGCGGCTACAAGATCAACTTCCGGCTGCAGGGTTCGTTCGATAGCGGCACAGGCAGATTCCAGCTAAGCGACACGCCTAACGCGCCGGCCCTCTTCAACCAGATCGCGACGGTTGGTGTCTCCGGACCGTTCGGCAAGTTCGACATGGGCCGCCAGCTCGCGCCGATGGCCTATGCATTCGCCGACACGGACGTGCGCAACGCGTGGTTCTTCGGCAGCGTGCTGACCGCGTGGCTCACCATGAACCAGCAGTCGGGCTGGACGGCCAACAGCACGAACGGCAGCATCGGCGCGCTCTATGACAGCAACGCGCTCGTGTATAACTCGCCGAGCTTTTATGGCTTCTCCGCAGCGCTCGAATATGCGCCGGGTGGCGTCGCCGGTCATTTCCAGGGCGGCACACGCGAGTCGGCGGTACTCAAGTATTCGAACTTCGGCCTGAACGTCGCGGCCGTCTATTACAACGGACACGACACCAGCCCGTTCCCGTATCCGACAGCGGGCAATCCCGGCGCGACGCCCATTCCTGCAACCGGCGTGAACAACAACCGCTTTGTATACTTTGGCGCGAAGTACACATGGAAGGGTCTCTCGGTGTCAGGCTCGTTCAGCAACGGCCGCAATCCGTCGAACCCGAACGGGAACCTCGCGGCGGGCATCGCCTCGGGTGACTTCGACATGTGGACGGGAGGCATCGGTTATCGCTTCTCTCCGACGTTCGAACTCACGTCGGGCATCTACTACGTTAAGGACGAGAAGCACAACCAGAACCAGTCGACGGCCTACGTGCTCGGCGCCGATTACAACCTGTCCAAGACGACGGCGCTGTATGCGCAGGGTGGTTATGTCGCGAATCGCGGCACGATGAACCAGACGCTCGTGTACGGGCAACCCGTCGCTGTCGGCAAGAACACCGCCGCAGGCATGGTGGGTATCCGCCACGCGTTCTGATGCGGGAAGCGGGTCTGATGGCGTTGGCCACCAGGCTCGTATCGTTCGAGGTTCAACGCGAGCCGTGCGCATGATCGACACGGCGTCGCTCATCATGGCGGACAGCACATGACAACGGGGCATGCGAGCCCCGTTGAAGTGAAGAACTGTGCGCCGCCATTCAAACCGATCCGGCGACGCATGCCGGAAATCCGCAAGGCAGGGCGACGCCCCGCCTGCGTCATCCATCGACGCGTGCCTATTGGCCGCCAAACGGTTTCTGGACCACGAGCTTGCTGGTGACCGAGGTTACGCCGGGAACGCCTCTCGCGATCTCCGCGACCTTCGGAATCTGGTTGTTATCCGGAACCGAGCCACTCAGCGTGACCGCGCCGTCTTTCGCCGTGACACTGATGCTTCCGGCTTTGATCTCCTTGTTCTTCCCGATCGCGGCATAGACTTTTCGCCGCAGCGCGCGATCCGCTTTTTTCCCGGTGGCCGGCGCGCTCGCGCCCGATGCCGCCAAAACGGAAGCGGCCGGTGCGCTGGTGGGATCGCCACCTTGTGCCCAGGCGTTGATCGAAAGCGCAATGACGATTCCGCCGAAAGCGAGCCTGTGTGCAGAGATTGGTTTCAAGAAAGTCTCCTGTTGATCTGGTTTCAGGTAAAAGAAATCAAAGCCCGCGATCCTTTCGGACAGTGCGAGCTTTTTAATGCGCGTGGCGCCACACTTCGCGACATCCCTCAGTCTGGAATTGCCAGCGCCATCGCTTCGATCATCATTTCCGCGGAATAGGCGCCGGAGAGCGCGTACACACCGTTGAAAACAAAGTGCGGAACGCCACTCACACGATGATCGACGTGCAGCGACCGCAGCGCGGCAGAGCCGGCGAGGCGCCGCGATTGCGCAAGATGATCGGCTAACCCCTGACGCTCCAGACCGCACTCCAGTCCGAGACGCTCGAGGGTCTGCCAGTCGCCGATGTTTTCGCCCTCGATGAAGTACGCGACGAACAGGCGCTCTATTAATATCGCGCGTTGCGACCGGCTGGCCGAAAAGGCAACGAGATCGTGCGCGGCGGCGGTATTCGGCAGCACTTCGATCCTGTCAAACGCGAACTCGATGCCCGCGTCGTATCCCGCGCGCTGCACTTGGGCGCGCTTCGTGGCGACCGCTTCGGCACTACCCAGACGGTCGAGATAGAACGCCGGGTAAGACCTGCCTTCGGGAGGTGTAGAGGGAAGCAGCTCACGTGAACGCCACACAAGATTGAGCCGCACGTCGGGACGCAACGCGGCAAAGCGGCGCATGGCCGTCTCCAGATTGCGTTTGCCGATCAGGCACCACGGACAGATGAAATCGAAGTAGATCTCGATCGACAGCGAGCGATCCTCGCCTGCTGCCTTACTGTCGAGTCGAATCGCGCTTGCGTCAACGAAGTTCATGAATCCGGTTCTCCACCATCTGCCCAGCTCGCTGGCATGTCAGCGACGCATTCGAATTGCGTGCAATGATCCAGCGTACCGGGACGCGCGAAGGCTCGGCCCCCTCGCCAGGGGGGGGCGGGGTTAACCCGTTTTCCGCTTCACTGTCGGCCCGTTAAATACTGAGGCAATCCGTCAGATGCACGGGGCGTCCAACAGCATGCGGCTTGATCGCACGGTCCATTGAAGGGGATCAGTTGCAGAAGCGCCCGGCCGATAACTCCTGCGAGGCGCGGGCGCGATGACGCTAAAGCGCTACCGACTCCGGGCTGTGCGTCTTACCCGAGTTCACGGCTGACAAACGATGGCGAGAGTTTGCGATGCACAAGCAGCAGCAAAGGCGTCGAGACCATCGAGAGTGCGACGACGAGTGTCACGAGCGACGACTGCCGCTGATCGATGACGTGGGCCGTCATCGCAGCCGCCATCACCACAAAGGCGAACTCGCCGCCTTGCGACAGCAAAATGGCGAAGTACGAGCGTTGCGAAGCAGGCACATCGAATCTGTCCGCGAGAAACCACAGCGCGATCACCTTGATGCCGACCAGCGCCACGACGAGTATCGCGACACGAACCGGCTCGCGCATCATCACGCCGAAATCGATCGACATGCCCACTGCAATGAAGAACAGGCCGAGCAACAGGCCCTTGAAAGGCGCCATGTCGACTTCGACCTGATGGCGATAATCCGAGTCCGCGAGCAGGACGCCCGCGACAAACGCGCCCAGAGACATCGACAGATGGACGCTTTCCATGAGCAAGGCGATACCTGCGATCCAGAGCAATGCGAAAGCGGTGAATATCTCGGGCACGCCGATGCTCGTAATCACGCGCAGCACGATGTGCAACAGATAGCGGCCGACCAGCGCCACCGCACCGAGCATGGCAAGCGCTTTCAACGCCACGAGCCATCCGGGTTCGGCTGCAGGCGTGATCGCCGACGGTCCGAGCAACGGCAACAGAGCGATCAGCGGGATCGCTGCCATGTCCTGGAACAGAAGAATGCCGAATCCGGCGCGCCCCGTCGGCATGTCCATCAACTTGCGCTCCTGAAGTTCGGACATCACCATCGCCGTCGACGACAGTGCAAGGGCGAGCCCGCCCGTCAATGCGATGCGCCAGGGCAACCCCAGCATCATGAAGATCGCCAGGAGGACCGCGGCACAGACAGTCATTTGCATCGTGCCGTAGCCGAAGATGGTTCGGCGCATCGACCACAACTCATCGACCCGCATTTCCAGTCCGATCACGAACATCATCAACACGATGCCCAACTCGGAAAAATGCAGGATCGCATCGATGTCGGTCACCAGCCTCAGTACCCATGGCCCGATGAAAACGCCTGCGACGAGATAGCCGAGAACGGCGCCGAAGCCAAGGCGCACTGACAGCGGCACGGCAATCAGCGCGGAAGCGAGAAAGATCACCAGGTCGATCAGTAACTTCGTCATCCGGACCTCCACGGCCGCAGCCAGCGGCGCATTTCCGCCAGGCGTCCCATGCGCCCGTCATGGCTGCGCGAAATGCAATGGGGCAATGCCGGATCGCGTGCGGGCTTCGAATCGCATTGCACGACGACACCGCCGTCCGCCTGCTGTCGCACGCTCGTCCTGACGACATGGCCGCCGGGTAAATCGGAACCAGTCTATGCACTGTCTGCCGGCGAAGGTATTGGACCTTGGTCCCATACGCCCAGCCCGTCTGGCTGGCCTATTCTTTATCTGGAGCGGCAGTACCGCCACCTCCGGAGCGCAGCGCTCCCGATTACATCCCTCCGACAAATGCAATCCGATCGCCCCATTCACGAAGGTGGACAGGCTGCCGTCAGTGCGCCGCGATGGTTGCGCTGGCTGCCGGGCCTGACGATGCTCAGGACATATCGGGGCAGCTACCTACCCAACGATCTCACCGCCGGTCTGGTGCTGACGACGATGCTGGTGCCCGTCGGTATCGCTTATGCAGAGGCGTCGGGTGTTCCCGGCGTCTACGGCCTTTACGCGACGATCGTTCCGTTGCTGGCGTATGCCGTTTTCGGTCCGAGCCGGATTCTGGTGCTCGGTCCCGATTCCGCACTTGCTGCGCCGATTCTCGCCGTCGTGATCGCTATCGCGGGCAGCGACCCGTCGCGCGCGATAGCGACGGCCAGCATGATGGCGATCGTCTCCGGACTGTTCTGCATCGTGATGGGGCTCCTGCGGCTCGGCTTCATCACGGAACTGCTCTCCAAACCGATCCGGTACGGCTACATGAATGGCATTGCACTGACGGTTCTGATCAGCCAGTTGCCGAAACTCTTTGCCATTTCGTTCGACGATCGGGGACCGCTGCGCGATCTACTGTCGCTCGTAGCGGCTATCGCGGCAGGCAAAGCCAACTGGTACAGCTTCGCGGTGGGTGCAGGAAGCCTTGTGTTGATCCTGTTGCTCAAGCGCTTCGAGAAAGTACCCGGCATTCTGATCGCCGTAGTGCTCGCGACGCTGAGCGTCATTGCATTCGACCTGGACGGTGTGGGCGTCAAGGTGCTCGGCAAGATCCCGCAGGGTCTTCCATCGTTCGCATTGCCATGGATCGGCGACATCGATTTCGTCAGGATTCTGCTTGGCGGCTGCGCGGTCGCGCTGATCTCGTTCGCGGATACCAGCGTGTTGTCGCGTACCTTTGCGGCGCGTTCTCACACGCGCGTGGACCCCAATCAGGAGATGGTCGGATTAGGGGCGGCCAATCTGGCGGCCGGCTTTTTTCAGGGCTTTCCGATCAGCAGCAGTTCTTCGCGAACTCCTGTGGCCGAAGCGGCGGGCGCAAGAACGCAGATGACGGGCGTCGTCGGTGCGCTTGCGGTGGCGGTTCTTCTGCTCGCTGCACCGAATCTGATGCGGTATCTGCCCAATAGCGCGCTGGCCGCCGTCGTCATTGCGGCAGCGCTCGGCCTGTTCGAATTTGCCGACCTCAGACGTATCTATCGAATCCAGCAATGGGAGTTCTGGCTCTCCGTGGTCTGCTTCGCAGGCGTCGCCGTTTTCGGTGCGATTCCCGGAATTTGCATCGCAATCGTGATCGCGGTCATCGAGTTTCTCTGGGACGGCTGGCGTCCCCATTACGCGATTCTCGGACGTGTGGAAGATCTGCGCGGCTACCACGACATCAAGCGCTATCCGCAGGCCACGCGGATTCCTGGGCTGCTGCTGTTCCGCTGGGATGCGCCGTTGTTCTTTGCAAACGCCGAGCTTTTCCAGGAATGCCTGCTGCGAGCCGTCGACGAGTCGTCGACGGCCGTGCGCCGGATCGTCGTGGCCGCCGAACCGGTAACGAGTATCGACGTGACCTCGGCGGACATGTTGCGGGAACTGATTCGAATATTGGGCGAGCGCGATATCGCATTGCACTTCGCCGAAATGAAAGACCCGGTGCGCGACAAGCTCCGACGTTTCGAAATGCTGGAAATCGTTGGAGATCAGCGGTTCCATCCGACCGTGGGCAGTGCTGTCGACGATTACGTTGGCGAGCACTGAGCGCCATCGGTCGACGACAGCCTTTCACCATCACTGGGGCGCACTCCCTTTCGCTTCGGCATCACTCGCGGCCTTCTGTTTCTTTTTCGCTTCGTGGTGTCCGATCGCGCAACCCGCCGTTGCGCCGGCGACGCCGTGCTTACCTGCCACATGTCCTGTGACGCCGCCTACCGCCGCGCCTTTCGCGCAGCCTTCGGCGTGGCTTGCATTGGCGAAGGCGAAAGCCGTCGTCGCCACGATGATCGAAAGCGTGATTTTCTTCATGCGTCAGCTCCAGTTCCGTTGTTCGCGATGACGGCCGACACGCCGCCATTCTGCTGGCCTCTCTCGCAGCAGAAAGCGGTCCTGCACGGAGTAACGGCTGCGGCACGCTTTGTGCGCCGCTTACCGACGCGGTCGCGTCGGACAACTTCCGCAGCGCCCGTTCTGCCAACCCAAAAGCATGAGGACAATGTATTGGTGGTTTCATTCGATGACGTAGCGCGCATCACGGAAGCGCCGATGCATTCGTGGCTCGGCGGCATCGTTGTGTCATTGGTTGCGATGACAATCGGGCTCGTCATTCAACGCGTCGGGGCGCGCATCGTCATGCGTATTGCGCGGCCCTATCCGTTCACGACCATCGTGCTTCATAGCATCGATATGCCCACGCGGGTGCTGCTGATGCTGCTGACGCTCGGATTCGTGTTCTGGCAGGCGCCCGACACGCTCCGCTTCATCGGCCCTCTGCGCGACGCCTGGGCGTTCGTCCTGATCGCCGCGATTACATGGCTGTCGCTGCGCCTCGCGGGCTCGATCGGCGAAGCGATCATCCGGGCGCATCCCCTCGACGCCGAAGACAATCTGCATGCGCGCCGCATCCACACGCAGGCGCGCGTGCTCGCGCGCTCGGTGATGGTGGTGATCATCATTCTTGGTTTCGGCGGCGCGCTGATGATGTTCCCGTCAGTGCGGCAGATCGGTGCGAGCCTGCTTGCGTCGGCGGGAGTCGCGGGACTGGTCGCAGGTATTGCCGCGCGCCCTGTGCTCGGCAATCTGATCGCCGGATTGCAGATCGCGCTCGCGCAGCCGATCCGTCTCGATGACGTTGTCGTGATTCAGGATGAATGGGGCCGCATTGAAGAAATCACGGGCACGTATGTGTCGGTGCGTCTGTGGGATATGCGGCGGCTGGTCGTGCCGCTCCAGTGGTTCATCGAGCATCCGTTCACGAACTGGACGCGCAGCAGTTCGCAGATCATCGGCACGGTGTTTCTCTACGTCGATTACCGCACGCCGCTTGCGCCGCTGCGCGAAGAACTCGGGCGGCTGCTGAATGACGCGCCGGAATGGGACGGCAGCGTGCAGGTGCTGCAAATGACGGACGCGACCGAGCGCGCGTTGCAGCTGCGCGTGCTCGTCAGTTCGGCGGATTCGGGGCTCAACTGGGACTTGCGCTGCCGCGTGCGCGAAGGGCTGCTCGCGTTCGTGCAGCAGCACTGTCCGCAGTATCTGCCGCATGCACGCGCTGAAGTGACGGCCGAACTGGATGGCGGCGAAGCGCTGCCGACCATGTCGAGTGCTGCCCGTCATGGCGAACCGGCCGCATCGAGTACGGCCGCCGATACGCCCGCCGATCCCGTCGCCGTGCGTCCTTCCGGAACCCGGCGCGGCAACCCGATTCGCGGCAACGGACACGAGGAGCGGCACACGCCCGCCGCAACCGACGGCATGTATCGCGGCCGTGCGCGTGCGCTGAACACGCACTGATTGCGCGACGGTTCACTCTTCCGAATCGAGCGCGCCCGGCGGCGGTCCGATCGTGATCCCGGCACCCGATTCGTTCGGCGTGCCTTGCGGGTAGGCGTCGGTCGTGCTGTCGGGAACACATTCCGCCACGCACTGGCTCGCATTTTTTTCGCGCAGACATTGCACGAATCTGTCGGCATGGTCGCGTGAACGGAAACCGTACAGCTTGTTGTCCACCTGCACCTGCGTATCGGTTGGGCGTGTCCAGAGCGTGTCCATCGCATGGCCTCTTGTGAGTTGACGTGTGACTGACGGGCAGCATCGCGCGTGCCACTGCGACTGGCCGCGTCCGCGCGTACGTCGGGCAATTGCGACATAATCGAATGCCGAATTCCACGGAGGATGAGATGGACTATGTGAAGCTGGGCCGCACCGGACTCGATATCTCCCCGCTCTGCCTGGGCTGCATGACATACGGCGTGCCCGAGCGCGGCCCGCATCCGTGGACGCTGAACGAGGATGCAAGCCGCCCGTTGATCCGTCAGGCGGTGGAAGCCGGGATCAATTTCTTCGATACGGCAAACACATACTCCGACGGCACGTCAGAAGAAATCGTCGGCCGCGCGCTGAAGGAATTCGCAAAGCGCGACGACATCGTGCTCGCCACCAAGGTCTTCTTTCCGATGGGCAATCGCGCGGACCCGAAGAAGCCGAACGGCTCGGGCCTCTCGCGCAAGGCGATTTTCCAGTCGATCGATGCGAGCCTCGCGCGCCTCGGCACCGACTACGTGGATCTGTATCAGATCCATCGCTGGGACTATGCGACGCCCATCGAAGAGACGCTCGAAGCGCTGCATGACGTCGTGAAAGCGGGCAAGGCGCGGTATATCGGCGCGTCGTCGATGTTCGCGTGGCAGTTCGCGAAGGCGCTGCATGTCGCCGAACGAAACGGCTGGACGCGTTTCGTCACGATGCAGAATCACCTGAATCTGCTGTATCGCGAGGAAGAGCGCGAGATGCTTCCGCTCTGCGCAGACGAAGGGATCGGCGTGATTCCGTGGAGCCCGCTCGCGCGCGGCCGGTTGACGCGCGACTGGGACGAAACAACCGAACGCCAGCAAACCGATTCATTCGGCAACAGCCTGTACGACAAGACGGCGGACGCCGATCGTCGCGTGATAGAAGCGGTGGCGAAGATCGCGGCGGCGCGCGGCGTTCCGCGTGCGCAGGTGGCGTTGGCGTGGGTGATCGGCAAGGCGGAAGTGAGCGCGCCGATTATCGGCGCGTCGAAGCCGCAGCATCTGAGCGATGCGATTGCGGCACTCGATATCAAGCTGACGTCAGATGAAGTCGCTTCGCTCGAAGCGCCGTACGTGCCGCACGACGTCGTGGGATTCCAGTAAGCGGCGGCGCTCAGATCTCGCAGGTCGAAGGCGCGCGCCTTCAACCTGCAGTTCAGTGCAGTGCTTACCAGTGGTAGTTCATGCCCGCGAACACCTGGCGTCCATAGCCGAACGCACACCAGCTGCCGTAGTAGCACGACGCGACATATTCCTTGTTGAACAGGTTCTGCGCGTTCACATAGACCTCGGCACCCTTCAGCTGCGACGCGGCGCGGCCGAGGTCGTAGCGTAGCGTGGCATCGACGAGGAAGAAGCTCTGCACCTTGAAGTCGTTGTCGGTGCTGTACGTCGTGCCCGTGTAACGTCCGCCCGCGCCCATCGACAGCCCGGCGAGCGGCCCGCGATCGATCGTGTAATACGCCCACAGCGAAGCCTGATTCTGCGGAATGCCGGCGAGATGCTTGCCTTCCAGGCCGCTGTTGTCCTTCGTGTAGACGGTGTTCAGGTACGTGTAGCTGGCCGTCACGTTCAGCGAATCCGTGAGGCTCATCTTCGCTTCGAGTTCGACGCCGCGCGAACGCGCTTCGCCCGCCTGCGACTGGAAGTTCGGATTGTCGGCATTCGTGGTCAGCAGGTTCTCGCGCGTCAGGCTGAACAGCGCCGCCGTGAACAGCGCGTTGTAACCCTTCGGCTGGAACTTGACACCGACTTCATACTGATGACCGCGCTCGGGATCGAACGTCTTGCCGTTGATGTCGGTGCCTGCCTGCGGCGTGAACGATTCCGTGTAGCTGACGTACGGTGCAATGCCGTTGCTGAACACGTACGTGAAGCCTGCGCGACCCGTGAACGCGCGATCGAACTGGCTCGACGCCGTGTTGAACGTCGTGTTGTTCGTCTTGCTGCTGGCCCAGTCTTCGCGTCCGCCGAGCGTCAGGATCGCGTTGCCGAGGCGCGCCTGATCCTGCGCATAGACGCCGTATTGCGTGCCGCTCAGAATCTGGTGGTAGCGATCGGGCGGCGTGACCGTCTGATAGTAGACGGGCGCGAACATGTCGATCGACGGCCCCGCACCGAAGCCCGCATCGAAGTTGCTCGCGTAATGCTGGTAATCGAAACCGACGAGCAGCGTATGGTCGATCGGGCCCGTCGAGAAGTTGCCTTCGACCTGGTTGTCGATTGCAAACGTGTTCAGGTTATCCGCCGATGCCGCCGTGCCGCGATCGAGCGTGCGCAGATCGTCTTCGAGAGAGGACGCGTAGACGCTCTTGTAGTCCTGCGCGAGGTGCAGGAAGCGCGCGTTCGAACGGAACGACCATGTGTTCGTCAACCGACGCTCGAACTTGTAGCCGATCGACTCCTGCACGCGATTGAAGCTCTCGAAGTTCGGATCGCCGTCGTAGAAGTTGCTCGGCAGCTTGCCGTTCGGATTGAACAGCACCGTGCCTTGCGGCGGCACGCTGCCGTACGACGTGCTGCGCGGATCGTGCTGATAGAGACCGAACAGCGTCAGCGACGTCTTGTTGTCCGGCCGCCACGTGAACGACGGCGCAAACGCGATGCGCTCGTTCTTCGTCATGTTGACCTGACCATCTTCCTTGCGCGCGATGCCCGTCACGCGGAACAGATAGCGGTCGTCGCCGGCAATCGGACCGGACAAATCGAACTTGCCTTGCACGTGGCCGTAGTTGCCGAACTCGACGCCGACTTCATGCAGCGGCACGACCGTCGGCATCTTGCTTTCCATGTCGAGCAGACCGCCCGCCGCCGCCTGTCCGTACAGCACGGAAACCGGGCCCTTCACGACCTCGACGCGCTCCATCATGTACGGATCGAGCTGCGGAACCGCGTACCAGCCGTTGCTGATCAGCTTCAGACCGTTCCAGTACGTGTCGGCGTCGAAGCCGCGCACTTTGAGCTGGTCGTAACGCGTCGCGATGCTGCCGCGCGTTTCGGGCGTCACGCCCGACGTGTAGCGCACGACGGCGTTCAGGTTCTGCGCGTTCTGCTGTTCGATCTGATCGCGTGTGATCACGGACACGGACTGCGGCGTCTCGAGAATCGGCGTGCCGGACTTCGTCGCGCTCGAGTTCCATTCCGCGACATAGCCATGCGTCGGGCCGTATGGCTGATCGGCATCGTTTTGCGCGGTGACGTTGACGGCCGGCAGCGTGGCCTGTTTCTGGCCGTCGGCGGTCGTGGTGGCGGGTTGCGATTCCGTGGACTGCGCCCCGGCGTGGTTGGCGGCGAATGCGAGAAGGACGGCCATCGTAAGAGGCCGTAGCGCGGTCGAGTGGTTCCTGGTCGTTTTCATTGTCCTCTTGCCCAACTTTATAAATGCGAATGATTGTTATTAGCGATCGCATTTTGGCGTGCCTTTTTACATTTGTAAAGTTGCAGTCGGACGGTTGTTGGATATGCGCGTCAGATTGTCAGGCGCTCGCGACACCTGCGGCGTCCCGATGCCATATGCCTCTGCGCCTTTGCTGGCGCGGCAAAGCGGCGGATTGCGCCTGGTCCTTGCTCTATCTCAAATTACTGTATATATTCACAGTACTGTGTTTGCATACAGTATCGGAGGCATCATGGAGCATCTGGTCAGGGTGTACAACGAGAAGGATCGTCGGACGCTGGAATGGCTTCGCAAGCACGTCGGCGACGCGGCCATCGCTGCCGCCGTCAAACGGTGCGTCGGCGGCAAGCCGTTTCTGTCGTCGGTTTGCCGGCAGATCGGGGTACGGCCACCCGAGTTTCTGGCCTCCGTCAGCCGTCCGGCACCGACCGCGACGGGCGAGCAGGCGCTCGCGACGATTCGCGGCATCCTCGCAGCCAAAGCCCTCGCGCCGAGCGGCACGATCGCCAGGATGCACTGAGGGACAACGCAGCCCGACACTTCGCATTGCTCATCAATTGCTGGAGCGTCGCTGCGCGGAACGTGCCCTTAGGCGAGCGCATCCCCCGTCCGCGTGTCTTCGCGCCCCGTCTCGGACATGCAGCACGCGAACAGCGCAAAGGCCAGCACCGCGACGGCCGATAGGCTCAGGTACGCCGCGACAAAACCGAATCGGGCGGCGACAAGTCCGCCCATCACGTTGCTCAACGCCGCGCCGATGCCCACGCAAAGCGCCATCAACCCTTGCGCGACATTGAAGCGTCCCGTGCCGCGCATCAGATCGGACGTGATGACGACGGCCACCACGCCGAAGATGCCCGCCGCGACACCGTCGAGCAGCTGAATTCCGACGATCGCATACGGGTTCGTCGTCAGGCAGAACAACAGGCCGCGCACGGGCAGGATCGCGAGCGCGACAAGAAAAATCGTCTTCCTGCCGACGCCCGATTTCATCGCGCGTCCGACTAACGTCGCGACGGCGATCATCACGAGTTGCGCGGCGATCACGCAAGCGCTCAGCGCGATCACGTCCATGCCGGGATGCGTCTGCGCAATCAACTGCCCGGCAAGCGGCAACATCGCCGCATTGCCGAAGTGAAACAGCACCACTGTCAGCAGGAAAACGCGCAAGCGGCGGTCGCGCCAGAGGTCCGCGAGCGGCACAGGACGATGCGCGCCGCCGTCAGTGCGCAGCGTTTCGCCGCCGCGTGCGAGTTCGTGATCGACGGCACGCGGATCGATCAGCAGCACGACGAGCGCGCTCGCCACTGCAAAACCGCACACGAGATAGAAGAGCCAATACACGCCGACGAACTGCCCGAGTCCGCCCGCCAGCACTGCTGCCGTGAAGTTGCCCGCGTGATTGAAGCTCTCGTTGCGCGCGATCCGCGCCGGCAGCCGCCGATGTCCGACGATGCCGAGACTGATCGCCGCGAGCGACGGCGGAATGATCGCCGCCGCCGCGCCGAGCACAATTTGCGCACCGAGCACGGCGGGCAGTCGCGGAAACCAGGCGATCAGCACGCACGCGGCAGCGACGAACAGACCCGATAGCGCGACCAGCAGACGCTTCGCGCGCACGGAATCGACGAGCATGCCGGCTGGAATCTGGAACACCGCGGCGGCCAGCCCGCTTGCCGCCATCACGATGCCGATGCTGCCCGAATCCCAGTGCTGACTGCTCTTCAGGAATACGGAGAGGAACGGCCCAAGGCCGTCGCGCACGTCGGCCATCAGGAAGTTCAGACCATCGAGACTGCGCAGGCTGCGCCGACTGCGGGCTTTCGATTCAGATGTCGCTGGCATCGCCGCGCGTTTCCGGCAAATAGCGTGGATCGATCCAATGCATGGCGACTCCTGTCGTCGGGATGATGAATGCCTCGTGCTGCGCGCGGATTGCACCTAGCAACGCCTATGCCCGTCGCATGCAACAGGACAAAAGCGGTATGGAATGTGCTCTCTTCAAGTGTGGTGACTTCGATATCCATGCCATCCGCATAACGCTTGTCCTACGCGCCTTGCCCGACCATGAGTGAGCCTATCCAACCCCGTAGCGTACATTCCCTCTACACGACCGAGTCGGGACACGCGTTGCCATCGCGTAATTTCGCTCGTACCCGAAGAGTGCTGTTCATCATGCTGGTCGTGACGGTGATCGTTCCGATCGGCTGCCTGACGGGTTACGGTTACTACAACTACAAGCAGCGCTACAACGACGCAGTCGAAGCAAGCGAACGGATGAGCCGCGTCGGCGAAGAACAGGCGCTCAAAGTGATGGATCTGAACGCCGAACTCGTATCGCGCGTCGAAGAGCTGCTCGGCAACATGACGGACGCGCAGATTGCACAAGACGAGTCCGCGCTTCATCAGCGGTTGAACCGGATCGCGGGCGGCTTTCCTCAGGTCGCCGCGATCTCCACATTCGGCCAGTCGGGACAACTGCTGGTAAGCAGCCGCTTTTTTCCGGCCCCTGCTGTCAACATCGAGCGGCGCGACGACTTCATCAACGCGCGGCACTTTCAGCCCGAGGCCTACGTGTCGCTGCCGATGCAAGCCAGCATCTCCAGAACGAGCGTCTTCAACGTGACCGACGCGCGCGTCGCCGATGACCGCTTTATCGGCGTCGTTTCAGTCGCGCTGCGCCGCGATTATTTTTCGAGCTTCTATCAGAAACTCATCGACGCGCATGCCGCGACGTTCATCGGACTCTATCGAGCCGACGGTTCGGTGCTGACGAGTTTCCCCGAAGATTCACCCGGCGCAGCGCCGCAGGAAGCCAACCTCTTCTCTCAGGCGTTTTCGCGCAATGAATCGGTGGGTCATCTCGTGTCGTCGACATTTGCAGACGGACAGAAACGCGTCGTGACTTACCGCCACGTCGGAAACTATGGACTGTTCGTCGCTGTCGGCTTTCAGGTCGCACAGCTTTACGCCGTCTGGTTGCATCATTTCCTGTTGATCTGCACGCTGACGGGCGTGCCCTGCCTCATCATCTGGCTGCTGATCGGCTTTTCGCTGAAGCAGTTGTCGACGGAAGAGCGCGCGTGGGAGCGATGGCGCGGCGAAGCAGGCCGACGTCTCGACGCCGAGGAATCGGCGCGGCATCTGCAGCGCGCGAGTGCATTGGGCAACCTCGTCGCAAGCGTCGCGCACGACTTCAACAATTACCTGATGGTCGTGAAGTCGAATGTGGCAATAGCGAAGGCCAAACAACACGAGACCATTCACGACGAGATCGTCGCCATCGAGCGGGCCACGGGCACGGTCGAAGGACTCGTCCGGACGCTGATGGGCTCGGCGAGAAAGCAGCCCTTGAAGCTGACGCAAGTCGATCTCGCGCAGTTTCTTCCCGGCATGATGCAGGTCGTGCAGGCGACCGTCGGCGATTCCGTCGCGGCGAGCATCGACGTCGCGCCGGACATCTGGCCCGTGCGCAGCGATACCGCCGAACTGGAACTGGCCATCGTCAACCTCGCGCTCAACGCGCGCGACGCGATTCATCGCGGAGGCAAGTTCGCGATCCGCGCGCAGAACATCGCGGTCGCGTCCCATGTGGTCGGCGTGCCCGCAGGCGACTACGTGCTGCTGTCCGTTTCAGACGATGGCGAAGGCATGACGCGCGATGTCGCGGCCAAAGCATTCGAACCGCTCTTCACGACCAAAGGCGGCACCTCGCATCCCGGCCTCGGACTCGTCCAGGTTCTCGCCGTGTGCGAAATGAGCGGCGGCACGGTGAAACTCACCAGCGAGCCGGGCGTCGGCACGACAGTGCGCCTCTATCTTCCGAGGACCACCGTGCGCGCCGAGCCCGAACGGGAGCCCGTTGAATACGTGCCGGCGGCATCGTCGGAAACGGCGAGTCAACATGTCCTGCTGATCGAAGACAACGACGAGGTCGCGGCCAGCCTGTCCGCCGTGCTGCAGTTGATGGGGCACGACGTCACGCACGTCCCGAGCGCCGACGACGCGCTGATCGCGTTGCAGGAAGGCCAGGCATTCAAGCTCGTGCTGTCCGACGTGCAGATGCCCGGCAAGATGAGCGGCATCGACCTCGCGGAGTGGCTGCAAACTCACCGGCCGGAGCAGCGCCTCGCGTTGATGACCGGTTATGCCGACGAACTCGAACGAGCGCGGCATACCGGCGTGCCGATTTTCTCAAAGCCTTTCGATGCCGAGGAACTCGAGCCGCTCATCGGCGCATGAGCCGACGAAGTGCGTCTATGCAGGCGCCTGAATCATCTTCCAGCCGTTGCCGGCGGGATCGCGGAAACCCGCATCGACGCTGCCGAAGCGATCGACCGGCTCCTGCGTGAACTCGACGCCATTCGCCTTGAGCCGCGCATAGCTCGCGCGACAATCGGCGACGGAGAGAACGAGCGGCGGCATCGCCCCTTTGGCGACCATCGCGCGCAAGGTTTGCGCGGTGGCCTCGTCGTGAACGGGCGGCCCCGGCGTGAACAGGCCGAGCTGGAACGAAGGCTGTTCCGGATGCTGAACCGTCAGCCAGCGATACGCGCCATTGCGCACGTCCGTATGAATGCGGAATCCGAGCTTGTCGACGTAGAACGCGAGCGCTTCATCCTGATCGTCGACGTACAGGCCCACCAAGTTGATACCTTGGGTCATCACGATACCTCCTCCTCGATTGATGGCCGCACTGTACCTTTGGACTTGCGCCGCCGCTTCTCCAAAACTGCGGTCGTGAGGTCCGGCCTCTGCGCGGCCTTCAGCACGCAGGCGGGCACGAGCGCCAGCTGATGACCGTTCGCGCGCGCCTCGACGCGCATCGCACTGGGGCTTCGGCCCGTGACGTCGTGGAATGTGCGTCCGAACGTGCCGAGACTTTCCCACCCCGTCGCGAAGGCGATGTCCGTGATGCTGAGATCCGTGTCGCGCAGCAGCGTGGTGGCCTGCTCGATGCGCCGCGTCAGCAGGTAACGGTGCGGCGGCACGCCGAACGCCTGCTTGAACGAGCGAGCGAAATGGGCTTTGGACACGCCGCTGATCGCCGCCAGCCGATCGACGGGCCAGGCCTCGTGCGAGGCGGCATCCATCCGGTCTTTGGCGCGCAGCAGACGGCGCAGCAGCGCCGGATCCTGCAATTCGACGCCCGCCGATCCGGCTGACGATGGTGCGGCGTTGGAATGTTCGCGAGAGCGCATGGGTTCACAGGAAGCGGCCGGTGTCCGCGTAGTGTAGGGCAGGCTCACAACAGCGGCAGCATCGCCTTGATGTGGTCAGCGAATGCCGACGTCAGCAGCGACGGTCGCGCCCGCGCAAATCTCAGCGACACACCCACGGCCGGCAACGGCGGCAGTTCATGATCGGCACTGAGCACGGACAGATCGGACGGCACGGCCGTTTGCGTCATCACGGCGAACGCTTGCCCCGAACGCACCAGCGCTGTGAGGCCCGACAGACTGCTGCTCGCATACGCGATCCGGTAAGCCCGGCCGGCGCGTTGAAGCGCGTCGCAGGCGGCGATGTGATCGAGCGTGTCGGGGTCGGACAGCGCCAGCGGCAACGGATCGAAATGTGCCGAATCCAGTCCGGGATACCCGATCCACACCAATTGCTCGCGCCGGATGACGTCGTCTCCCGGACCGCTGTCGGGCAATGAGATCATCGCGAGATCGACTGCGCCTTTTTTCAGCCGTTCGAGCAGCCGCGGCGTCGGCCCGCACACGACTTCGACGAGCGCATGCGGATGCTGGCTCGAGAACTGCCGGAGCAATGGCGGCAGGAACACGGCGGCGTAATCGTCCGGACAGCCGAAACGGATGCTGCCCGACAGGCCCGTTCCGCACAGATCGGCCATCGCCTCGTCGTGCAGCCGCAAAATGCGTTGCGCGTGAATCAGCAGACGCTCGCCCGCATTCGTCAGCACGACGCCGCGCCCCGTGCGCTGAAACAGCGGCTGATCGACGATTTCTTCGAGCCGCTTCATCTGCTGGCTCAGCGCCGATTGCGTCCGTCCTACGCGGCTCGCCGCGCGGCTCAGCGCCCGCACCTCGGCGATTACGGCGAACGACCGCAACAGATCGATTTCGAGCGACAGACTCAAGATATTAGATCCTCTTCTATCTCACATTAATACTATTCGTTTCTATAAAACCAGAGAGCCGCCTAGACTGCAAGCTGATCCGATCAATCGCGAGGAGAATCACGGTGTCCCGAAACAACGACGCAGCGTTCTGGCAGAACGCACGGCAGCACCTGATCCGCTACGGCGGCACGTTCGAGCCGATGATCATCGAGCGCGCGCAGGGCAGTTTCGTCTACGACGCGGATGGCCGCGCGATCCTCGACTTCACGTCCGGGCAGATGAGCGCCGTGCTGGGCCACAGCCACCCGGAAATCGTCTCGGTTATCAACGAATACGCGGGCAAGCTCGATCATCTGTTCAGCGGCATGCTCTCGCGCCCCGTCGTCGATCTCGCGACGCGCCTCGCCGACATCACGCCCGAAGGCCTCGACCGCGCGCTGCTGCTGAGCACGGGCGCGGAATCGAACGAGGCCGCGATTCGCATGGCTAAGCTCGTCACCGGGAAGTATGAAATTGTCGGCTTTGCGCAGTCATGGCACGGCATGACGGGCGCGGCAGCGTCGGCGACTTACAGCGCGGGCCGCAAAGGTGTCGGTCCCGCAGCCGTCGGCTCGTTCGCCATTCCCGCGCCGTTCACGTACCGGCCGCGTTTCGAGCGCAGCGGTCACTACGATTACCTCGCCGAACTCGACTACGCGTTCGATCTGATCGATCGCCAGTCGAGCGGCAATCTCGCCGCATTCATCGCGGAGCCGATCCTGAGTTCGGGCGGCATCATCGAGTTGCCGGAAGGCTATATGGCCGCGCTCAAGCGCAAATGCGAAGAGCGCGGCATGCTGCTGATTCTCGACGAAGCGCAAACGGGTGTTGGCCGCACAGGAACGATGTTCGCGTGCCAGCGCGACGGCGTCACGCCCGACATCCTCACGCTATCGAAGACGCTCGGCGCCGGCTTGCCGCTCGCCGCCATCGTCACGTCGGCAGAGATCGAGGAGCGCGCGCACGAACTCGGCTACCTGTTCTACACGACGCACGTGTCCGATCCGTTGCCCGCTGCGGTCGGTCTGCGTGTGCTCGATGTCGTCGAGCGCGAAGGACTCGTTGCGCGGGCAAACGTGATGGGCGACCGGCTCCGGCGCGGCTTGCTGGATCTGATGGAGCGCTTCGAGTGCATCGGCGATGTGCGCGGGCGCGGCCTGCTGCTCGGCATGGAGATCGTCAAGGATCGCCGCACGAAGGAACCCGCCGACGGACTCGGCGCGAAGATCACCCGCGAGTGCATGAATCTCGGCCTGAGCATGAACATCGTGCAGTTGCCCGGCATGGGCGGCGTGTTCCGGATCGCGCCGCCGTTGACGGTGAGCGAAGAGGAAATCGATCTCGGCCTGGAACTGCTTGGGCAGGCGATCCAGCGTTCGCTGTAAAGCGCCTGCATCGTTTCGACATGCTGCATGACGCGAGCGTCCCGCAGGGGACGCTCGCAGTCGAACGCCACGGATAACAACGCATTCGCGCGCATATCGGCTACTCTTTACTGGCGAGACCGCTTCTTCCGGCCGAAAGCCGGCCCGCCACACCACTCGCGAAACCTCACACAGCTGCATCCGGACGTCCCATCTGCCGACGGAGCGCCATCATGCATGTCGCGAGTCTGATTTTGCCGATCTTCGCCATCATCCTGACGGGCTGGCTGGCGGGCACAACGGGTTATCTCGCGCGCAGCGTCGCCGGGCCGCTGATGCAGTTCGCCTACTACGTCGCGATGCCCGCGCTCGTGTTCCTGACCGTCGCTAAAGAGCCGCTCGATTCGCTGCTGGAGTGGCGCTTTCTGGCCGCATTCGGCGGCGGCTCGATTCTCTGCTTCGTCGCCGTGCTGCTGGCCGCGCGCCTCGGGTTGCAGGCGAGCCTCGGGAAAAGCGCGATGCTCGGCGCCGTCGTGTCGATGACCAACACGGGTTTCGTCGCGCTGCCGATTCTCAGAGCGCTGCAAGGTCAGCATGGCGTGCTCGCCGCCGCCGTCGCGACGGTGTTTGTCGGCGCAATCATGTTTCCGGCGCTCGTCATCCTGCTCGAAGTCGATCAGCAGAGCGGCACGCACAAGATGCGTGCAAGCGCGCTCGCGCGGCAGATCGGCACGAACCCCGTGATTCTCGCGACGATTCTCGGCTTGCTGTGGTCCGTCAGCGGCGCGGCGCTGCCCGCGCCCGCCGCGACGTATCTCGGCATACTCGGCGAAGCACTGACGCCCTGTGCGTTGTTCGCCATCGGACTCGATCTTTCGATCGGCGAGTTGCGAGGTCATCTGAGCCGCTATGCGCTGCTGGCTGCGCTCAAGCTGGTGGCGATGCCGTTCGTCGTGTACGGGCTGTGCGTCGCGGCGGGACTGAACCGCACGCTCACACTCGCCGCCGTGATCTGCGCCGCCGTGCCGACGGCCAAAAGCGCCTACGTGCTGGCAAGCGAGTACGACGTCGAAAAGACCTCAACGGGCGCCGCCATTTCGATGACGACGCTCTTCTCTATCGTGACGCTGCTCGCGTGGCTCTACTGGATCTAGCTGCCTTTATGCGGCGAGCGGCTTGAGCGCCTGCGTGACCTGCTCGGCCGTCGTATAGCCCGAACTGAGCTGGCCGATCTTTCCGTCGATCTCGACGAACAGCGACGGAAAGCCTCGCACGCCCAACCGCCGCGTCAGTTCGAAATCACGCTGCGTGGCATCGATGACTTCATCGGACGTGAAGGCTTCGAAGAAGGCATCGGCCGTCGTCGCGATGCCTTGCTCCGCGATCGCCTTCGCGCCGACTTCGGCGAGCACGCTGCCGTCCGTCGTATCGAGTCCGTCGACATAAAAGGCCCGCTGGAAGGCGCGAAACACCTTCAGCACGTCGACGCCCGGCGCGATCGTGCGCGCAGTCACGACCGCGCGACATACGGGCTCGGTGTCGTACACGAAGTTCTCGCGCGCCATCAGCGCTTCGCGGTTGAACTCCGCGCCGCTCATCTGTTCGACGCGCGCCCAATGCGTGAGCCTGAACTGCTTGCCTGCGTCGTCGAGCACCTGCGTCGATCCCGCGGCCATGCCGCCCACGACGATCTGCACTTCGAGATCCGGCAGGCTCTGCGCAATCGCGCTCATTTCCTTACCGAAGCCATAGCACCACGAACACATCGGGTCGCCGACAAATATCAGTTTCATACGCTGTTCCATCTTCGTCTGAGAAGCGCGGCCCGGCGGGACGCGCGAATCAGCCGACTATACGTTCGACGCGCAGACGCATGAACGACGTGCGCGGCACATCAGTCGTTACACCGTGTAAAGCAGGCGTTGGACGAAGACACAGCGACTCAAAAGCGCTCAGAAAAACGAAATGTCGTAGCCGAAGCGCGACGCAGCGCTGACGATATGCTTGCCCATCAGTACGCGCGCAGCAGCGGCGTCCTTGTCGATGAAGGCCTGAATCAGCGTTTCGTGCTCCGCGCGCGCGGCGTTGGGAATGTTGCCGAACATCGGACCTTGCCGCGCGAAGTTCGCCGCGATCAGCGGACGCATCGGTTCGAGCACGGTGCGAATCATCGCGGCGAGATAGTCGTTGCCCGCCGCGGCCGCGACGGCGCGATGAAAGTCGAGATCGGCGTTGACGGTGTCGGCCGTCGGCGCGCCTTCGTAGCGCATCCGTTCGACGGCGTCCTGAATCGGCTTGAGCCTGCGCGGCGTCATGTGTGCTGCCGCGAGCGCAGCGGCCTGGCTTTCGAGCACGGCCCGCACTTCGAACATGTTGCGGATCGTGTTGTCGCCCTCCAGCCATTGCGAGTTCACTTGCCGCAGCGGCTCCGATGGCTGCGGCGTCGCCGCAACAAACGCGCCGATGCCCTGGCGCGACTCGATCAGCCCTTGCGCGCGCAAGCTCGCAATCGCCTCCCGCACGACATTGCGGCTGACGCCGAAGTTCTCGGAGAGAAAGTGTTCGGTGGGCAGACGATCGCCGGGCTTCAATCGTCCGGACGCGATCTCTTCGCTCAGCGACGCGGTGATGTGCTCCGCGAGATGGGGCCGCCGTTCGACGCGCCGCACATTCATTTCGCTCATGGTCGTTTCAGGGCAGTGGCTTGTCTTCTTATTCTACATCTGGACGGCCCCACGGCTCGGCCGCGCGCGCACGAATCTTCAGCCGATCCGACTCGAAATCGCAAGCGGAGCGTGGCTATCGAGCGTCGATGTTGCACGCGGCGCTCAACTCATTTGCACAAAAGGAACAAGTTGTTCACTTGAAGGACAACAGGATGTCTCCTACGATTCGGAGCATACGGCGGCCTTTCGTCCGTGCTCGTTGCAATCCGAATTGAGGTAGATCCAGATGAACATTGCCAGCATCGAAACCATCCCACTGCGCATTCCCTTCACGACGGGCGGACCGTCGGCGGGCGGTGTGTGGGGCCCTAAAGACCTGCAGGTGGTCGACTCGCTCGTCGTCAAAATTACGACCGACGACGGCACCGTCGGCTGGGGCGAAACCTTCGGCTTCACCGCGATTCCTTCCGTGAAGCTGGTGATCGACAGGATTCTTGCGCCTGAACTGATCGGCCGCGATATCGGGCTGCGCGAGAAGACGATGCTCGATCTGCAAAAGAAATTCCATGTGTTCGGCCGAAGCGGCGCGTTCATCTACGGACTGTCGGCGATCGACATCGCGCTGTGGGACATCGCAGGAAAGCAAGCGAACCAGTCTGTTCATCAGTTGCTTGGCGGCGCGGAGGCCACATCGCTGGCGTGTTACGCGAGCCTGATCCGCTACGCCGATCCCGAACTGGTCGCCGTCAACGTGCGGCGCGCGGTGGAAAGCGGCTACCGGCATCTGAAGCTGCATGAGATCACGGTGGAAACCGTGCGCGCCGCACGCGAAGCGGCGGGCCCCGACATCGAGATCACGCTCGACGTCAATTGCCCGTGGACGGTCCGCGAAGCGCTCGACATGACGGAACGGCTGCGTGAATTCAATCTGCGCTGGATCGAAGAACCCGTGTGGCCGCCCGAGAATTACGCGGGTCTCGCGACCGTGCGCAAGCAAGGCGGCATTCCCGTCGCGGCAGGCGAAAACGCATCGACGCTGATGGACTTCCAGCACTTGCTCGAAGCTGGTTCCGTCGATTTCATCCAGCCCAGCCCCGCAAAGATGGGCGGCATCACGGAACTGCAAAAGGTCTTCGCTCTTGCTAACGCGCACAACGTCACCGTCATGGTCCACACGTTCTACGACGGCCCCGGCCTGCTCGCGAGCGTGCATGCGAGCGCGGCGCTCGGCGGTCCGAAGGCGCTCGTCGAATGGCGTTACTTCGACCTCGAAGCGCAGCTCTACGGCGACGCGATCATTCCGCGCCATGGACGCATCGACGTGCCGCAAGGCCCCGGCCTCGGCCTCGAACCGAACCCCGATGTGATCCGCGACTATCGCATCGAGCTTTAAGCAGACACCTCTTCGGCATTGCATACGCATAACAAAACCTGGAGTCAGGAGAACATGTTAGACAGGATCGTTGGACCTCTTTTACCCGTGGCGTTCGTGATAGTGCTCGGTTTCATTGCGGGCAAGCGCGGACGTCTGAATCATTCGGACAGCCTGCTGATCAGCCGCCTCGTGCTCGGCTGGATTTTTCCGGCGCTGCTGCTGGTCGGCATGGCGAGCACGCCCCGTTCGCAGCTGTTCGACTTCCGGCTGATCGTCGCGACGTTCATCGGCATCATGGGGATGTACACGTTCGCGCTGCTGATCGGCTGGTGGCGCTATCGCGAACTCCGGGCAGCGACGCTCAAGGGCTTCGTCAACGGTTACCCCGACGCGGCCTTCATGGGCATCCCCATCCTGCAGGCGATGTTCGGTCCGGGCAGCATCTATTCCGTGCTGATCCTCAACCTGATCGCGAGCCTCTTCATGATTCCGCTGACAACCATGCTGCTCACGGTCGCAAGCGGTCAAGGAAGCGGCACGCAGGCGTTCCTGACGAGCATCAAGAGCGCCGTGCGGCGTCCGTTGATGTGGGCACCCGCGCTCGGCATCCTGTGTTCGCTGCTGCAGATCAAGTTTCCGCCTGTGCTCGCCGAAGCGTTCAATCTGCTCGGCAAGGCGACGCCCGGCGTGTCGCTGCTTTGTCTCGGGCTGATCATGTCGTCCGTCAAGCTGAAGCTGTCGAACGAAGTGTGGGCGAACCTCGGGCTCAAGCTGCTGATTCATCCGCTGCTGATGTTCGCGGCGACGGTCTTGCTCGGCGTTCATGGGCTCTACGCACAACAGATGATCCTGCTTTGCGCGCTGCCGTCGGCGACCATTCCCGCGATGTTCGCCAACGAAGCGGGCGCGTATCAGAGCGAAGCCGCAACGTCGATTCTCGTCAGCACGGTCCTGTCGATCATCACGTTCTCCGCGGCCATCTATCTCGTCGACGGCGGCCTCGCAGCCGCTTGAGATTTCGACTAGTGCGGCAGCCGGTTCACCACCTTCGCGACACCGGCCGCTGCACAGACTTCGTCCTTGTCGCCGCCCGGCGCGCCGCCGATCCCCAGCGCGCCCACCATCTCGTTCCCCGCCTTGAACGCAACAGCGCCCGGCAAAGCCATCACGTTATGAACCGTCGCGAGTTGCGGCGCGTAAGGACTGGTCTTGACCAGTTCGAAGAATCCGCTCGAACGGTCGAAGCCGAATTCAGGCCCGAGCGTCACGACGGTAAAGGCTTTTCTGAAACTGGATTCGCCCGTGTGCACCGTCGCGTGATCGCCGCGCATGACGACCTGCGGCACACCGTCCATATCGACGACTGTCGCCGTCACCCAGTAGCGCTTGTCTTCGCACACGCGAATCGCTTCTTCCGCCGCTTCGACGGCGAGATTGAGCGGCAGCGTGTAGTGATAACCGGGTGCCGGGGCCTGTTGTGCGTGAGCGGGAACGAACGCGACGGACATGCCGCACAGCAACGCAGCCGATGCGTGGAGCTTCGGGAATTTCATAGCACCTCCAGAACGAGATCAGTGAAAGACTGCTGAACGTCGAGCGCGGCACCAGCCGCGCTTCCAGTGCACAACCAGGCACAACTAGGCGAGTCGGAACACGTTGATGGTTGACTTGAGATCGCCCGCCTGCGATTCGAGCGCGCTCGCAGCAGACGCCTGATCGGCGAACGTCTTGATCACTGCGATGGCGAGTTCAGTCGTATGGACGAGACCGTCCTTGCGTTCCTGCACGCTGATTTCACGGATGCGCCAGGCATCGGAGACGGATAACGCAACCACACACAACAGGCTCAGAATCAAAGGGAGCCACAACTTTTGAGCGAAAGACAGCTTCATTCTTTTTTCAACCTCTTTATTTGCCGATCGGATGCAACTCAACGGAGTGCCAACTTGTTGCTCCGTTTACGGCATATATAGGATGAGATTTGACGAAAGAGATGAAACTGTCTTTTGAACGAATGGAAAAACGTAGCGGCGCGGTGTGGCTCGCGCCGCCAGTCAGTTCGAACTCGGCTGCTTCTGATCGATGCCGAGCGCTTCTGCCTTTCTGACGAGATCGGGCAACGAACGCGAACCCATCTTCTTCATCACCTGTCCGCGATGAATCTTCACGGTGATTTCACTCAGATGCAGTTCGTAGGCAATCTGCTTGTTCAGCATGCCCGCCACCACTAACTTCATCACTTCGCGCTCACGTTGCGTGAGCGTGTCATAGGCTTCGCGCAGCGTGGCCAGTGCATGCTCCGATTCGCGACGCTCGGCGTCGCGCTTCAAAGCATGAGCGATCGCATCGAGCATGTCCTGATCGCGGAAAGGCTTCGCGAAGAAATCGAGTGCGCCCGCCTTCATTGCCTTGACGGTCATCTCGATGTCGCCATGCGCCGTGATGAAGAGGATCGGCATGCGCACGCCACATTGCTGTGCTTCCTGCTGGAAGGCAAGGCCGCTCTCGCCGCGCAGCCTGACGTCGAGTATCAGACAGCTTGGCGCGTCATACTTTGGGAACGCCAGAAAATCTTTGGGTGACTCGAATGTCTCCACATGAAGACCGACCGAACGCACGAGGCCGTTCAGTACAAAACGGATCGATTCGTCGTCGTCGATGACATACACGACGGAACGTCCGCCGGGGAGCTTGCCGGGATGCATACCTTCTTCACTTCTTGTCGTCGACGTCGAACTCGGTCCTGAGACCATTCCGCCTCCTTGTGAACGAGTGAGAGATGCCTGTGCAAACCGTGGAGTGTGTGATGCAGATTCAGCAATACATACATTGTTGTACCAAACGGCGGCGAGCGCAAAGCAAAGTCGCGTGTTGAATGCCAGGAGAGGTGCTGAAATGAGGAACGCTTCAGGCAAAAGACGATCAGATGCTATCGCGTCACAAGCGCCGATTGCGGCCGATGACACGCATCGATAAACCGATATTTCATCGATTGGTTTTTAGCGGCGAACAAGACGCGCAAACCAGGCGATTTGTTCTCGCCTGGCGTTCCAGCGGAATGAGCAAACGCTCAGAAAAAATCAGGCCGGAAAGCGTGCATCTGCACTGTCCGAAATGAGTGCTTCGGAACTCGACACATCCAGAAAGGCGCGCATCGCATTCGACAGATACGCGTCGCGCCGCCGAATGAAAAGCGTCTCCATGCGCGCAGTGTCGGACGCCAGCGGATGCACCCCGACGCAATGCCTGTGCGCCGCGTTCGACACGACGCCTCGCGGCAACAAGGTAATGCCGATGCCCGCCGCGACGCACGAGAGTATCGCGTCGATCGATCCGAACGCCAGCGCCGTCACGGAGAGAATGCCCATTTCGGCAAGCAGCAGATCGAGGCGCTCGCGATACGAGCAACCCGGACTAAAGACAATCGCCTTGAGGTTTTCAATCGATCCGAGTTCCTTGAGCGAGCGCATGGTCGTCGGTGCGACGAGTACGAGTTCCTCGCTGAAAATGGTCTGAACGTCGAGGCCGGGATCGCTCTGCGGGCCGGCGACGAACGCGCCGTCCAGACGACAGTCCGCGACGGCCGCCGTCAGTCCGCTGCTCGTATCCGTCGTCAACGACAAGCCGACCTGCGGATACAGACCCGCGAAATGACTGAGCACGCGGCTCAACTGCAACGCGCCCGTCGTCCATAACGCGCCGATGGCGAGCGTGCCGCTCGGCGGACCATCGTCGAGCGCGGCAAGCCGCGCGTCGGCAACGAGGCGGGCAGCGCGCGCCGCATACGGTAGCATGCGCTGTCCGGCGGGCGTCATCTTCACGCCGCGCACGTGCCGCTCGAACAGCGCGACGCCCACTTCGCCTTCGAGCGAACGGATTCGCCCGGTGACGTTCGACTGCACCGTATGCAACTCGAGCGCTGCGCGGCTCATGCTTCCGAGGCGAGCGACTGCGTCGAATACTTTCAGATCCGCCACGTCCATGATGTGCACCCCGATGTCCGATGTCTTTCCCGACTTCACGCGACTAGCCTATCGGGCGCGCGGCGGGCGCACCAGCCTACTATTGCTTGCGATTTCACCCACCATCGCATGACGGCTTCATACCGTCGTATGTTCGATGCAGGCACGATCCCCGCTTGTCACTCTGCCCGTCGTTCTAGCGTGCGGCTTCGGCAGACGGCAGCGTGAACGAGAAACGCGCGCCGCCGTGCACCGAGCCGTTGTCGGCGCAGATGCGTCCGCCATGCGCCTCGATGATCGAGCGGCAGATCGGCAAGCCCATTCCCATGCCGTTTTCCTTGGTCGTGTAGAAGCTCTGGAACAGGCGGCTGATGGCTTCGGGCGCGATGCCGGGACCGCTGTCTTCCAGTGCGCAATTGACCGTCGCGCCATCGGGCGTCTGCGTGCGGATCGTGATCTTGCGTTCGGAACTGGCCGCCTGCTCCATCGCCTGCATCGCGTTGACGACGAGGTTGACGATCACCTGCTGAAGCTGGACGCGATCGGCGAGCACCATCGGAGCGACAACGGCGCGTTGGCGTAACACGATCACGCCGCGCGAGCGCACTTCGTGCTGCAGAAAAATCAGCGCCTCGTCGATCAGTTCGTCGAGTTGCGCGACAGCGCGCTTCGGGTCGCGGCGCAGCGCCATGCTCCGGATGCGATCGACGATATCGACCGCGCGCCGTGCATCGGCGGCCACGCGCTGGTTGATCAGCCGCGCTTCGGCAACGTCGGGGACGGCGCGGTCGAGCCAGCGGTTGCTGATCGCACTGTTCATCGCGATCGCAGAGAGCGGCTGGTTCAGTTCATGTGCGACGGACGCCGTCAGCTCGCCCAGCATCGAAATACGCGCCGCGTGCGCGAAGTCGGCCTGCAGCCGTTGCAGCATGTCCTGCGCGCGCACGCGCTCCGTCAGATCGACGAGACTGATCAGCGCAATGCCGAGATCTTCGGTCGAACTCGGACGCGCGATCGTAAAGAGAACGTCGATAATCCGCCCGTCGAGCGTAGGCAGCTTGGTGGTTTCCTGAAAAATCGCTTCCCCGCTATAGCGGCTTTCGAGCGCGCGCCGGAACGTGCCAGGACTTTCTCGCCAGACCCACGGCAGCGGACCGAGCAACGCGCTGCGGTCCGTCGCGCCGAACATCTGCGCCGCGTGGTGATTGATCTCTTCGACCACCAGCATCTCCATCGCGCGATTCAGCCAGCCCGGGTGATCGTCGATATACGCAGACAGATCGTCGACGCCTTGCGCACGCAGCTCCGTCAGCAAGGTCATCAACGGCTGCGCCTCGATCTGCCAGAGGCCAACGGGCATGTCGAAGAACAGGCTGCGGTAGCGATGTTCGCTGCGTTCGAGCGCCGCGTGCGCCTGCTTGCGCACGGTGATGTCTTTCAGCGCGCCGAGCACGCGCATCCGGCTCTCTTCATCGACCACGACATGCGCCAGCACTTGCAGATGGCGAATCGTTCCATCGGGCATCCACAGCCGGTGTTCGATGTCGAACGGTTGACGGTCGTGTGTCGCGCGATCGAAGGCGAGACGCACGAAGGTCACGTCGTCGGGATGCACGCGGCCGAACATCATGTCGACCGTCGGCGTGGTGTCGACGTCGTAACCGAAGATGCGGAAGCTCTCTTTCGACCAGACCAGCTCGCCGCTCGACACATGCCAGTCGAAGCTGCCTGTATGGCTCAGGCGCTGCGCGTCGGCGAGCAGCGCTTCCGCGTCCTGCAGGTCGGCGTAGAGGCGGGCCGTTTCGAGCGAGAGCGCCGCCTGCGATGCGAGCAGCCGCAGCAAGGCCGTGCGGGCAGGCGTGAACGCGTCGGTGGTCAGATTGTTTTCGAGGTACAGCACGCCGATCAGCCGCGTCTGCTTGACGAGCGGCAGGCACAGGATGGAGCGGCAATCGTGACGGCGAATGTACTCGTCCGACGAAAACGGACTGCGCGCCGATGCGTCGTCGAGCAGCAGACTGTCGCCCGTGCGGATCACGTAGCGCAGCACCGATTCGGGAAGCTCGTTGCCCGTCGCGCGCATTTTCGGCAAACGGACGTCCACGCCGTTCTGCGCCGTCGATGCTTCCGCTTCCACGCGCAAGTCGTTGCCGCGCCTGAAGATCAACAGGCCGCGGTTCGCGCCCGCATGTTCCAGCGCGAGCACCATCAGCGTATGAATCAGTTCGTTCAGGTCGATGCCGCTGAAGATCGCGCGCGACACCTGCACCACGGTCGCGAGGTCCAGTTGCTCGTTCGACGTGGCGATCGTGCCGTCGAGGCTCGCGGGATCGTGCCGCAATTGAGCGTACGTTCGTGCCAGTTGCCGCACCTTGCCTTTCGCACCCCAACGCTCGTAGCAGGAACGCGCGTTGAACAGGTACGTATCGGCGATGGTTTCGAGGCCGCGCGCGGCATGAAACTGTGCGGCGAGTTCGTGCGCCATCGCCTGATACTGGATGAAGCCGTGTTCACGCGCCGCGCGGATCGCTTCTTCGTAGAAATGCATCGCGTCGGAATCGCGCCCTTCGATGCGTGCGATTTCCGCCGCAAGCAGCGCATGCCGATGACGGAAATTCTCCGGGCAGTGCGTGCTCCACGACTCGAACCTGTCGAGCGTCTGCGCGAGTGTGCTTCGCCACGCCTGCTGCATTTCAATTCCGGCGCCGGGATAGCGCGCCGCGAGCGTCAACGCGTTGAAGAAGTGATACGTCGATTCGATCGGCAACGCCATGACTGCGCCCAGCATCGGTGCGGCATCGCTCGCGGCCTTCGACGCGTCCGCATGGCGGCCATCGAGATACGCGAGAATCATCTGCATGATGTGATGAAACACGATGCCGCAACCGAAGTTCGCTGTTTCGATGGCGTCGAAACAGGCGGCATCGTCGAACAGTGCGTCGCCGAGCTTGAGCGGCTCGGTCGTTATGCCGCGCAGACTCGCGATGAACTGCTGCTCCAGGCGGATCGTTTCGAACACGGCATCGTTGTGGCTCTGCCGCGCAAACGCAGCATGCTTCTCCGATACGGCCTGCACGTCGTCGAGCGCCGAGCCTTTTTCGATCGTCTGCCAGACGGTCGTAAAGGCGAGATAGCCGGCGAACACGAGGTCACCCACTTCGAGACACGCGGCGCTCGCGCGCTCCAGTATCGGCAGATCGGTCACGATGTGCCTCCGCCAGAAGTTGATGTGATTGCCGTGCAGATGCAGCAGTTTTCCGTAGAAGCGACGGTTGTCGAACTTCTCGTTCAGGCGCAGCGACATCTCGGAGAACTGCACGGCAGAAGGAATATCGCCGATGCTCGATACCAGCATCAGTGCGTAATTGCCGTACGCGAAACTCGAGTTGTCGGTATTGCCGTGCTGCAGCGACAGAAGGACCGCCTTCAGCGTGATGAGCGGATAGTACGCAGGCCGCGCGATAAACGCGCAAGGCATCGCCTCGACGAGCAGATCGATCACCGCGCGTATCGCCGGGTCTTGCGCGACGGGTGCATCGACCAGATCGCCGATGGCACGTCCCGCAAGACGATAAGGAATCTCCTGCAATGCCGCTGCGACGGCGGACTCGACTTCGCCATCGGTGTCGGGCAGAAGCAGGCCGAAATCGCGCAGCGCGAGCCGCGCGACCGCGAAGCTTTCGTCGAACCGCCCTGCCACCTGATACAGCGACATGCGCAAGCCGAACACCTTCGCGCGATCCAGACTCGAACGTGCGCGTTCGAGCAGCATGTCGAACAACGCGTCGGCGTCCGTGAAGTCGCCGGCCAGGTATTCGCATTCGCTGTAAGCCAGATACAGATCGAACGTGCTTTCGTAGCGTCGCGTCCACGCATCCGGTGACAGCAGCGCGACGCCTTGCGCCAGATAGCTGCGCGCCGCTGCATAGGCCGTCGAACGCATCGCGCGTCGACCTGCGATCAGATTCAATGCGACCGTCCGCTCACGTTCTTCGTCGGTATCGATCAGTTCCGCGCCACGATTCAGTTGATTGACGATGTCGAAAATGGATTCTTCGAGCGCATCGGGCGAAGTCCGCGACGCAAGCGCCCTGCCGATGCGCACATGCGTGGCTGCGCGGCGGTCTGCCGGAATCAGCGCGTAGGCGGCTTCCTGCACGCGGTCGTGCGCGAACCCGTAGGCTGCTTCCACTCGGAACACGAGTCCCGCGCGCACGGCGAGCCACAGCTTCGCGTGAATCGACGCTTCCGGTTCGCCGTGGACGAGCGTGAGCGTCGCGACGTCCGCGACGTTGCCGAGACTCGCGAGCTGGCCGAGCGCTTCGCGCGTCGCGTCGGGCAGACGCGTCAGCTTGGCCGCCATCAGATCGGCGACGTTCTCGGTGAAACCCTTCGCGCAGATGCGGGGCAAATCCCACGTCCAGCGCGACGTATCGCGATCGAAGGTCAGCAACGCTTCGTCGGCGAGCGCGCTCAGGAACTGGATCGCGAAGAACGGATTGCCGCCCGTCTTCTCGTGCACCAGTTGCGCGAGCGGCACGGCCGTCGTGGCCGGACAGTGCAAAGCATCGGCGACGAGTTGCGCGACGCTGTCCGCCGTCAACGGCGCGAGTTCGATCTGATGCACGGTTGCTTCCGTCTGCGCGATCGCGTCGAGCGTGCGCGCGAGCGGATGCGCGTCGTCGACTTCATTGCTGCGATACGCGCCGACCAGCAGCACATGCTGCACATCGGGATGCGTGACGAGATGTTGGAGCAGATCGAGTGTCGCAGCATCGAGCCATTGCAGATCGTCGATAAAGAGCGCGAGCGGATGCTCGCGCCGCGCGAATACGCCGAGGAAGCTGCGAAACACGAGCTGAAAGCGGTTTTGCGATTCCTGCGGCGGCAACGTCGGCACGGCCGGCTGCTCGCCGATGATCAGCGCAAGCTCGGGAATCAGATTGACGATCACCTGGCCGTTCGGCGCCAGCGCGTCCTGCAGCGCGCGGCGCCACGGTTCGATTTCTGCGTCGCTCTTGCTCAGCAGCTCGCGCACGAGCGACTGAAACGCCTGCGCGAGCGGCACATACGGAATGTCCCGTTTGTACTGATCGAATTTGCCGGACGCGAACAGGCCGCGCGGCGGCACCAGCACCTTGTGCAGCTCGTTCACCACCGACGATTTACCGATGCCAGCGTAACCCGAAATCAGCACAAGCTCGCTGCGCCCGCCGCCGACGATGCGATTGAACGCGGCCACGATCTCACCGATCTGCGCATCGCGGCCGTACAGTTTTTCAGGGATCAGCAGCCGGTCCGACGCGTCGCGCTCGCCGAGTGACAACGGTGCGATCGCACGCGTCGTTTCCCATGCCGCGAGGCACGCACGCAGATCGGCCTCGACGCCCGCCGCCGTCTGATAACGGCTTTCCGCAGTCTTCTCGAGGAGCTTGAGCACGATCTGTCCAACCGTCGGCGGAATGCTTTCGTTGCGCTCTTCAAGCGGCGTCGGCCTGCGCGCGATGTGGCAATGAATCCATTCCATCGCGTCCGCCGCCGCGAAAGGCAACCCGCCCGTCAGCATCTCGTACAGCGTCACGCCGAACGAATAGAGATCGCTGCGCGCGTCGATCGAGCGGTTCATACGGCCCGTCTGCTCGGGCGCCATGTAGGCAAAGGTGCCCGCGATGATCTCCGGCGGCGCGGGCGACTGATGCTCGAGCGGCAGTTGCGACGCGATGCCGAAGCCCGTCAGCCGCACGCCGTCGTTGCCGTCGACGAGCACGTTCGCCGGCTTGATGTCCTTATGGATCAGGCCGCGCTCGTGGACGTGCCCGATTGCGCGCGCCAGATTCGCCGCGATGCGCAGGCATCGCGCGAGATCGAGCGGCTGACCGAGCAGGCGAACGAGCGGGTCGCCGCCATCGTCGTCGAGCACGAGCATCGGCGGCACTCTGCCGAGATCGAGCGCAATCGGCTGCGCGGCCCAGCGCGGATCGAGCAGCGCGGCCAGTTCGTATTCACGTTCCAGCCGCGCGATGCTTTGCGCGGCGGGGCGGGTGGCGATCAACGCGAGCAACGAGACCGTCGTGTCGGGCCGCAACGCGCGGCACAACGACAGATCGCCATCGTCGTGGAGCAGCTCCAGCTGAAATCCAGTGAAGTCCATGACGACGCTCCCGGTTTCGCCTTCAGGTAACGAATCGGGAAAAGGCTAACACGCAAGGGTGGAATTGCGCCCTATAAGTGCCGACAGCGGTGCCGCACAACAATGCCGCACAACAATGCCGAACAACGAGCGCGACGGTTGCAGCCGCAACGACGGGATGCAACCGCCGCCGTGCAGGCTAACGTCCCAGCGTGCCCGTGTAATGCGCAAGACGTGCTTCCACATCGTGATTCTTCTGCAGGCCAAGCTGCATCAGTTGCGCGATTCGTTCCTGCGCCTGCGGCCGGCCGACGGACGCGATGAACGCATCCCATTCGGGCGCGACCAGGTCGTCGGATGGCAAGGTAACGAGATTCACCTGACGCTTGATCGCGACGATGCTCTCCTTGTCGAACGACGCGATACGCGACGCCAGCGCATCCACGAAGGCGTCGAGTTCGCTATCCGCGAACGAACGGTTGACGTAGCCGTAGCGCTCCGCCAGTTCGCCGCCGATATCGTCGCCGCTCAACAGCACTTCGAGCGCGCGCCCGCGTCCGATCAGACGCGACAGGCGCGTCATCGGCCCGCCGCCCGGCACCAGCGACGCGCCGATTTCCCATTGCGACAGCAGCGCTTTTTCGCGGCTCGCGAAGCGCATGTCGCTCGCGAGCGCCAGTTCGCTGCCGACGCCCGTCGCGCGGCCCCGGATCGACGCGATCGACACGACGGGCGCGCGCCCCAGCCGCGCGAGCATGTCGGGCAGCGGCGGCATGCCCGTCGGGCCCGGCGGCATGCTCGTGGTCTCCTGCAAAGGCGGAATGAAGTCGTAGTGCGTGAGAAAAAATCCCGGCACCGCGCTTTCGAACACGACTACCTTGACGTCAGGATCGGTTTCGAGCGCCGTTATCGCGGCATTCATCTGCGGGATCGAATCCGGTCCGAAGATATTGAAGGGCGGGTTATCGATGATCACTCGCCAGTAAGCCGGGCTGCGTTTTTCGATTCGAAACTGCTGATTCGCATTGGCGTTGCTCATATCAATCTCCATCCGTATTGGGCAAAGCCGGTTAGCGATTCGAATGCAGCTGATCGAGCACTTTCAGCAGATCGCGCGCGCCCGCCGTCGACGAAGCGGGATTCTGTCCGGTGACGAGGCGTCCGTCGATGATCGACAGAACCTGCCAGTCGTCGACTTTTTCGAAATGTCCGCCGAGCCGCTTCAGTTCGTCTTCGACGAGAAACGGCACGACCTTCGTGAGTTGAACGGCTTCCTCTTCCGAATTCGTGAAACCTGTCACGCGCTTGCCTTTGACGAGCGGTTCGCCGTTCACCTTCACGTGACGCAAAACGCCGGGTGCGTGGCAGACAAATGCTACCGGCTTGCCCGCGTTGTAGAAGCTCTCGATCAGCGCGATGGAGCGCGGGTCTTCTGCGAGATCCCACATCGGGCCGTGCCCGCCGGGATAGAACACGGCGTCGTAGTCGTCGGCTTTGACCGTGTCGAGCTTGACCGTATTGGCCAGCACTTTTTGCGCAGCGGGATCGCTCTTGAAACGCTCGGTCAGCTCTGTTTTGCCCTCGGGCGTGTCGCTCTTCGGATCGAGCGGCGGTTGTCCACCTTTAGGTGAGCTGACTGTTATGGTGACGCCGGCATCGAGAAACGTGAAGTACGGCGCCGCGAATTCTTCTAACCAGAAACCTGTCTTCTTGCCGGTATTGCCAAGTTGATCGTGAGACGTCAACACCATCAGGATCTTCATTGTCGCACTCGCATGATGAAAGGACGATGTACCTGCCGATTGGACGGACCATCCACGTAAAGTGGCAAGAGCACTATAGTCGCTGCCCATAGCGTCGACAAACGAAGCGCCGCGCGTTAATACCAAAGTATAGTGACCGATACATATGTGCTATCGACTCACTTCAGCACTTGCGGTTTCATCATCCCTGATGCATGACACTCGTGAGAATCGAACATGAAGGCCAGTAGCTTCGACGTCAATCTGTCGACCCGAGAAATCCAGGTGCGTGGAACCTCCGTCCCCGTCGGCAGCCGTGCATTCGACATCCTCGCCGTGCTGATGGCAGCGCACGGCCAGGTCGTGTCGATCGAGGATATTCTTCGCAAGGTGTGGCCCGACACCGTCGTCGAGGAATCGAACATACGCGTGCAGGTCTGCGCTTTACGCAAGGCGCTCGGCGAAGACCGGCGGCTGATCCAGAACATACCGGGCCGCGGCTATCGCCTGACGCCAAAAAGCGAAACGCCGGCTGCAAGAGCCGGCATTCCGTTGATGGGCGAATAAACAAGCGCGCTTCATGTGTCGGATGAAACTGGTTGCATCCGCAAAGAAGCTGCCGTCCGACGTCAGAAGGTTTCGCCCACCATTTCTTCCGTTTTGCGCCATAGCGCGTCGGCATTGGCCGTGTCGAGCGCGTACTGGCGCACGCCTTCGCTGATGGGCGTAATGACGACGTCGTCGGCGACAAGTTTGCTCACGTGACAGTTCTCGCAATACCGGCCGCCGACTTCTTCCGCCGATGCCACCACTGCCGTCCACACGGAAGTGGCCGCGCCCTGCGGAATGGTCTTGAACTGGAACGGCGGCTTGCCCTCGGACGCAAGCTGGCTGTTGATGCTGTCGAGCAGCCCGGCCATCTGCCCTTCGTCCATATGACGGGCCAGCTCCGTGTGAATACCGCCCGGATGCACGGCGGCCGCGCGGACGCCCCGCGCCCGATGCCGCTGATCGAACGCGACCGCGAACAGGATGTTCGCCGTCTTCGACCGGCCATACGCGACGAACGGGTCATACGGCGTGCGTTCGAAGTTCGGATCGTCGAGATCGACATTGGAGAAGCGATGTCCCGACGACGCCAGCGCGACCAGACGGCCGCCATCTCGCAGCAGCGACGCAAGCCGGTTCACGAAAACGAAATGCCCGATGTGGTTCGTGCCGAACTGCGTTTCGAAGCCATCGGCCGTTTTGCCGAAGGGCGTCGCCATCACGCCCGCATTCGCGATGATGACGTCGAACGGCTGGCCCTTTTCCAGCAGCTTGTCGGCGCATGCACGCACGCTCGTGAGATTGGCGAGGTCGAGCGAAACCAGATCGATGCTGCCGCCGCCCGAAGCCGCGTCGCGCCGCGCTTGGGCAATCGCGCGCGTCGCCTTGTCGAGATCGCGCGCCGCACCGACAACGTTTGCGCCACGTGCCGCCAACGCGCGCGCCGTCTCGACGCCGAGGCCCGCCGACACACCCGTGACGAGAATCCGCTTGCCATGCAGATCGACGCCCGCGAGCACGTCGTCCGTCGTTGAAGTTGCGCCAAATTTCTCAGCCATTTCCGTCCCTCTGTTTGCAGTAAGGTTGACGTTTCGTCCCATCGGGGATAAAACGGAGCCGCTCTCCGTTTTTAGATATTAAACGGAGTCACCCTCCGTTTGCAAGCAAAGAGATCAATGAATCACCCGACGCCAAAAGAACGAAAACCCAGAGCCGATGCGCTGCGCAACCGCGAGCGCATCCTCGACGAAGCCAAGAAGGCGTTCACGCGTGAAGGAGCGGACATCAGCCTGGAAGACGTCGCGCGTCAGGCGGGAGTCGGCGCGGGCACGCTGTACCGGCACTTCCCGACGCGCGATGCCTTGCTGGAAAGCGTCTATCGCGCGGAAGTGGAGAAGCTCGCGAAGGAAGAACGCCGGTTGCGCGACACGCTGCCGCCGCTCGAAGCACTACGCTCGTGGATGCTGCTCTTCGTCGACTACATCGCGACGAAGAAGATCATCGCGCCCGCGCTTAACTCGCTTGTGGGCGGCTCGACGAAGGTGTTCGAGTCGTCCGGCGCGCAGATCACGGACGCGATCCATGCGCTCGTCACGCGGGCCATCGAAAACGGCGACATTCGCGCCGATCTCGATCCGCTCGATCTCTTTCGGGCGCTCGTCGGCGTGTCGAACGTGGCGTCTGCGCCGGACTGGCAACAGAGCGCCCGGCGCCTGGTCGACATTCTGCTGCTCGGTTCGCGCCCGGTCGAATGACTCTGCTGAGGTTGGCGTAAACGATGTCAAAAATGGCATTTGCGGCAATAGCCGAAACGCCGCTTTCCATCTACATTGACCGCTTCCGATCAACTTCGCAGCTGGAGCCATCATGAATCACGCCGATCTCGACCGTCCGATCTGGACAGCGCTGACCACCCGCCAGGCGCACCTCGGGCAAGGCGATGCGCTGGCGCGTCGATATCATGCCGACGTCGCGCCCTTCGCCGCGCTGTCGAGCGAAACGCCCGCCGCGTACGAAGCGCTGCGCCAGCTCCTGCAGCCGCACGAACAGGCTGCGCTGCTGTCGCTGGCGCCGCTCGACGGAACGGAAGCGTTGCGGGTGGAGAACGTCGGCACGATTCATCAAATGGTCGCGACGCGCGCGGTTGCCGGAACGGCCGACGATCTCGACGTGATCCGTCTGGATAGCGCCGATTCCGCAGAGATGCTCGATCTCGCGCAGCGAACCAAGCCGGGGCCGTTCGGCAAACGGACGCACGAGATGGGCCGTTACATCGGCGTTCGCGATCACGGACGGCTGATCGCGATGGCAGGCGAACGGATGCGCATCGACGGATATGTCGAGATAAGCGCCGTGTGCGTCGACGATTCCTGGCGCGGTAAAGGACTCGCGGGCCGCCTGATCGACATCCTGCGAAACGAGATCGGGCAGCGCGGCGAAACGCCCTTCCTTCACGTGTTCAGCCACAACACGACGGCGATCCGTCTGTACGAACGACTCGGCTTCGAGTTGCGTCGCGCGTTCGTCCTCTCGCGAGTCGGCCATGCCGACGCGAGCGCCACGCAGCACGCCTGATTCGCTCACGGCCAAACCGCCAAGCGCGCCTCCCGATCCACTTCCACGCGCCGGTTTCCCGACCGGCATCGCGTCCGTGCGCACGCCCGTTCGCTTTCCGCGACCGTCAAGTTCTCAATTAAGTGACCGTTAACACAGCCGCAGCATCGTCCTGCGGCCATCGCTCTCGCCCCCGGCTGCGGGGGACAACATCGCGGCTCATTTAGCAAACGAAAACTATGAAACTGAAGAATCTGCCCGTGCGAACGGGCTTTATCGCGGTTCTCGCACTGTTTGGAATACTCGTTCTCGTCACCGCCCTGCTCGGTCTCTACTCGCTCTCGAAGAACAACGGGTTATCGGAGCAGATCAGCACGCTCAATGCGCAAACGGTCGATCTCAAGGATGTCTACATCAACAACCTGAAGGCCCGCAGCGCATTGAGCCGCGCCTTTATCGCGTTGTCGTCGAATCCCGCCGACAAGGACTCAGCCGTCGCCGCAGCGAGGGGCTACTACAACCAGGCGAAGAAGGCCTTCGCGGCATTCGACGGCATCCCCAAGGAAACGGCGGCTCAACAGGAAACAGCGAAGCTCGTCGGCGAAACGTTCCATGCGCACACCGACGCGATCGACCTGCTGTTCAACGCCATCGCTTCGGGCGATGTCACCGCATACGCCGCGACGAACGAAGGTCCGATGACGAAGACGAGCGCCGCCTTCGGTAAATCGGCGGATGCGTTCTTCGCCGTGGCTTCCGATGAAACGGACCAGCTCAAGGCCGAAAAGGCGCACTCCAAGTCGGTGCTGACAGGCACCTCGGTCGCTTTGCTCGCGCTGTCGTGCGCGCTGATTCTGCTCGTGTATTACACGCTCGAACAGAACGTCGTGCGCCCGCTCAACGAAGCGATGAGCGTGCTCGATCACGTCGCGCGCGGCGATCTGACGGTCCAGATCCGCCACGAATCGACGAATGAAATCGGCAAGCTGTTCGACTCGATGAAGGAAATGAAGCGCAGCCTCGCGGGTATCGTGCACTCGGTGTACGGCGGCACCGACACGATCGCGACGGGCGTGCATCAGATGGCGAGCGGCAACACGGACCTGTCGCAGCGCACCGAGGAACAGGCAGCGGCGTTGCAGGAAACGGCGTCGTCGATGGAGCAGCTGACCAGCACCGTGCGTCAGAACGCCGACAACGCGAAACAGGCGACGCAGCTCGTGATGAGCACGGCGGCCATCACGGAACAGGGCAACCGCGCCGCGCAGGAAGTCGTGTTGACGATGCAAGGACTGTCCGATCTGTCGGGCAAGATCGCGGACATCACGAATGTGATCGAAGGCATCGCGTTCCAGACCAACATTTTGTCGCTGAACGCGGCCGTCGAAGCGGCGCGCGCCGGCGACGAAGGCCGTGGCTTTGCGGTGGTGGCGAGCGAAGTGCGCTCGCTCGCGCAGCGCAGCGCGAGCGCCGCGAAGGAAATCAAGGAGCGCATCACCGATTCGCTCAGCCGCGTGGAAGCGGGCGCGGAACAGGTCGGCAAGGCGAGCCAGGTGATGGGCGAGATTCTGACTTCGGTGAATCGCGTGAGCGATCTGATGGGCGAGATCGCCGCCGCTTCGGAAGAGCAGTCGGAAGGCATCGAGCAGGTGAACCGCGCGATCACGCAGATGGATCAGGTCACGCAACAGAATGCCGCGCTCGTCGAGCAGGCATCGGCGGCGGCCCTCGCGCTCGAGGAACAGACCGTCGCGCTGAAGGGCGCGGTGTCGGTGTTCCGTGTCGATCGCGCTCTCGCGCACGCTTGAAGTCATTTCTTTCGGGCCGTCATCCACGACGGTCCTCTCTCTCCTCTCCAATTGCACACGCCGCACTCGCGGCGTGTCCCCCATTAAACGAACGCGCGCTGCCTTGACAGCCAATACGCATAAGACGAATAATGAAGCGTTCGTTTAACGAAACCATGTTCGAATAGCGAACTCTAGAAACAGAACACGAATCGCGCACAAAACCTTGATGGAACAAGGACTTGGCGCGCTCGAGCCTGAGCTTCACCCCGGAATTCCTGCCCCTACAGTCGCCTGACAGCCGGGTGACATCAAGCTTGCCGGCGGTGCATCCCTCGTGCACGGACACGCCGCGTGCCGGTTCTGTTCACGCCGCCCGTACGCGGGCGGATGCCACATCGAGCGAGAACCATGAAGCGAGACACATCACCCACCGCCGCCCTCCAGCCTGCCGCTCCGCGCGGCATCGTCGAAGGCCTTGTCTATGTTTTCGAGCGGGTCATGCCGGACCCGTTCATGCTGTCCATCTGCCTGACGTTTTTCGTCGCCGTGCTCGCGCTGCTGATCGCGCCGACGGGCAACGTGCCGACGCTGCTCGACTCCTGGTACACGGGCACGTTCGGCATTCTGGCGTTCGCGCTGCAGATGATCCTGATTCTCGCGACGGGCTACGCGATCGCCGAAGCGCCCATCGTCCAGCGCGGCCTGCGCGCGCTGGCGGCCAACGCGCAAACGCCCGCGCGCGCAGCGTTGCTGGTGTTCCCCGTCGTCGCGATCGCCGCGTGGCTCAACTGGGGACTCGGGCTGATCGTCGGCGCGTTGTTGTCGCGTGAAATTGCACGCCGCGTGCATGTCGATTTCGCGTGGCTCGTCGCCGGCAGCTATTCGGCGTGGTCGATCTGCAATAGCGGGCTGTCGAGTTCGATCGCGCTGTCGCAGGCCTCGCACGGCAATGCGCTCAATCTTGTCGAAAAGGCGACGGGCCACGTCGTGCCGCTCAGCGAGACGATCTTCGCGCCGTTCGTCGTCGTTCCGACGGTGCTGGTCGTCGTCGTGATGACCGCGATCTTCATCAGGATGCATCCGAAGTCGGAGAACGTGGTCGCGTTCCGCGATGCAGGCAACGACGACGCCGACGCATCGGACGCCGATCCGCACGCACGTCCCAGCGACGCGCCTGCGTCGTTTGCCTCGCGCCTCGAACAGTCGATGCTCGGCACGCTGCTGCTGCTCGCACTCGGCGTCGGTTATCTCGCGATGGAATGGCACGAGAACAAGTTCGATCTCGACATCAACACGACGATCCTGATCTTCCTGCTGATCGGTCTCGCGCTGCAGCGCACGCCGATCGCGTATGCAAACGCGATCCGCCGCGCCGCGCGTCAGACGGGTTCGATGCTGCTGCAATACCCTGTGTATGGCGGCATCATGGGCATCATGAAGGGCACGGGTCTCGCGTCGATGATCGCGAAGGCTTTTGTGACGATCGCTTCGCCCCTCTCGCTGCCGCTCTGGAGCTATCTGAGTTCGCTGATCATCACGTTGCTGGTGCCGAGCGCGGGCGGTCACTGGGCCGTGCAGGGGCCGTTCGTGCTGCCTGCGGCGATCAGCCTGCACGCATCGGTGCCGCGCACCGCGATGGGCGTGGCGATGGCCGAGAACGTATCGAACATGCTGCAGCCGTTCTGGGCTGTTCCTATCGTCGCGATTGCGGGTATCCGGATTCAGCGCGTGATGGGCTATACGGCTGTCACGTTCGCGGTGTCGCTCGTGATCTATGCGGCGGCGCTGTGGTTCGTGGGCTGATTTCCGCTGCGATCTGCTGACTGATCTGGAAACAAGGACGGCCGGTTCGGCATTCGATAACGAATGCTCAACCGGCCGCTTTTACATTGGAATCACGCGGCGGCGGAACGCGCGTCGGCGTGAGCCAGTTCGAGCCGGTTGCCGCCCAGCGATTTCGCGCGATAGAGCGCCTGATCGGCGGCTGCCAGCAGATCGGAAAGGGACGAAGCCTCGCTGCCGGACTGCGCAAGACCGATGCTGACCGTGGCCTGAACGCCGGCGCCGTTTCCACCGAGCGTCACCGTCTCGCCGAAACTCTTCACGACGGCTTCGCCCGCCTCTTTCGCACGGAGGCTGTCGTACTCCGGCAGCAAGACCGCAAATTCTTCTCCACCGATGCGGGCAAAAATCGCATCGCGCCCCAGCACGCTGCGCGCGATATCGGCGAATGATTTGAGGACGCGGTCGCCCGTCTCGTGACCGTATCGGTCGTTGATCTTCTTGAAGTGATCGAGGTCGATGGCGAGCAGCGCAACGGGCCGCGATTCACTGCTGTCGCGGATAATGCGCGCGCCCTCTTCGAAGAACCATCGACGATTGCCGAGGCCCGTCAGATAATCCGTCTGCGATTCCTGCAGCAGCTGTCCGTGTGTTTCCTCGCGAACCAGGCGCAGCAGAGTCATCGGCAGAACGACGGAATACAACACGCCTTCGTACATCGTGATCTTGCTCACGGTGATCAGGAAGTCGAGGCCGAACAGCGCCGTCAGCCACGGCAGCATGCATGCTCTGAATGCGTAGAAGACGGCGTGTCCACCCGACACCAGCATCGCGATACGCAGTGATTGCAGCGATTTCATTCCGTCGCAGCGCGCAAGTTCGCGCGCCGTCAGACCGCACGCGACGGCAATGGGAATCGCGCTCAGATACATCCACATGAAGTCCTGGCCGCGCACGCCGGCAATCGCCCACGCGATCGCGAGCAACACGAGCACTGCGGCCGACGTTCGCACGTGTTTGCGCCCGTTCAGCACAGCGACGCCGTGCAGGATCAGCAGATAACCGCTAACGATGATGAGATTGCTCAACGCGGAGCCGAGCACGCCGGGCAGTTCGCGACGCCACGACGCCACTGCGCAGCCGACTGCGAGCGTAGCGTAGGCCGCTGCCAGTATTCTCAATTCCTTGCCGCGCTTGGGATGAACGCGACACTCCCACAGCGTCATCACTGAGCTGGCAAGAAGAGTCCCGATCGCAAGGAGATAAAGCGTAATAAGATCGACATGCATCGCTGACGTAAGGGCTCTACGCCGGTACATCGCGGCGGCCATCGCATTTTACGCTGAAAATACAGCGAGTTCATGTTGCTCAGTAGTCGCTTCATTGCGCCGGATGGTGCAGGCATGCGCGATGCTGCGCTGTGCGATCTGCCGGGCGAGTTACCCGAAAAGCCCGGCTTCGAGTGTCTGTCACGGTTGTCACGTATAGGATCCCATGACCGATCCGACCGATCCTGAGCGCAACGCAGCGCGAGCCGGAATCGCCGCCGGGACGGATTCCAATGGCGATTCATCCGATGCATCGCGCATCGACGATGCAGCCAGCGGCGAAACGCGCCGCCGCGCGCCGCGTCCTCGTCGGATACCGAAGGCGCATGTCGAGCGGCCTCCGGAAGCGTTCACATCGGCGGCTTACGCGCCCGAGCCCGACAAGACCAACGTGCCGTTCGAAGCGCGCGTGCAGCAGTGGTTCGATGCGCGGCAATGGCAACCGTTCGAGTTCCAGCGTGAAGTGTGGCGCGAAATCGCGGCGGGATCGAGCGGCCTGCTGCATGCGACGACGGGCGCGGGCAAAACATGGGCCGTCTGGTTCGGCGCGATGGCGGCATACGGCGATCATGCGCCGCGTGCGCTCGCCGATCCGTTGACCGTGCTCTGGATTACGCCGATGCGCGCGCTCGCCGCCGACACCGCTCGCGCGTTACAAAGCGCGGCGCGCGAACTCGCGGTGCCGTGGACGATCGGCTTGCGCACGGGCGACACGAGTTCGACCGAGCGCGCGCGCCAGAGCCGCCGCATGCCGAGCGCGCTCGTCACGACGCCCGAAAGCCTGTCGCTGATGCTCACGCGCAGCGATGCGCGCGAAGAACTGAAGCATGTGCGCCTCGTGATCGTCGATGAGTGGCACGAACTGCTCGGCAACAAGCGCGGCACGCAGACACAACTCGCGCTCGCGCATCTCGCGCGCTGGCGCGCCGATTTGCAGGTTTGGGGACTGTCGGCGACGCTCGGCAATCTCTCGTTCGCCGCCGACGTCCTGCTCGCGCCCGTGCGCACACCGCGCGTGTCCGTGAGCGGCATGCAGCCGAAGACGCTGATCATCGACACGCTGATTCCCGAGACGATCGAACGCTTTCCGTGGGGCGGTCATCTCGGCACGCGTCAGGTCGAACCGGTTGCGGAAGGCATCGACGAAGCGCGCACGTCGCTCGTGTTCACCAATACGCGCTCGCAGGCGGAGATCTGGTATCAGGCGCTGCTCGCGCTGCGTCCCGACTGGGCGGGACTGATCGCGCTTCATCACGGCTCGCTCGCGCAGGAAGTGCGCGAATGGGTCGAGGACGGTTTGAAGAACGGCAAGCTGAAGGCCGTCGTGTGCACGTCGAGCCTCGATCTCGGCGTCGACTTTCTGCCCGTCGAGCGTGTGTTCCAGATCGGCTCGCCGAAAGGCGTCGCGCGGCTGATGCAGCGCGCGGGACGCTCGGGCCACGCACCAGGCCGCGCGTCGCGCATCACGATCGTGCCGACGCATGCGCTCGAACTCGTCGAAGCCGCGGCAGCGCGCCGTGCGGTGGAAGCGCGGCGCATCGAAGGCCGTGAAACGCCGCGCAAGCCCTTCGACGTGCTCGTCCAGCATCTCGTCACGGTCGCGGTCGGCGGCGGCTTCAAGGCGCCCGAACTGTTCGACGAAGTTCGCACGACCTTCGCGTATCGCGACCTGCCGCAGCAGGAATTCGACTGGGCGCTCGCGTTCGTCGAGCGCGGCGGTCCATCGCTGCGCGCGTATCCGGACTTTCATCGCGTCGTGCGCGACGAGGACGGCGTGTATCGCGTGCAGCGCGACGATCTGATCCGCCGACACCGCAACAACGTCGGCACCATCGTGGCGAACGCGACGCTGCACGTCGCGTGGCTCACGGGCGGCCGGATCGGCTCGATGGAAGAGTCGTTCATCTCGCGCCTCAAACCCGGCGACGTGTTCACGTTCGGCGGCCGGGCGCTCGAACTGGTGCGCGTGCGCGACATGACCGCCTATGTGCGTCGCGCGAGTTCGTCGCGAGGCGCGATGCCGCAATGGGCGGGCAGCAAGATGCCGTTGTCGTCGGAACTGGCGGACGCGGCGCTCGCGATACTCGCCGAAGCCGGGCGCGGCGACTACGTCGAACCGGAAATGATCGCGATCCGTCCGTTGCTGGAGTTGCAGGCGAACTGGTCGGCGTTGCCCGAAGCAGGCGTGCTGGTCGCCGAAATGCTGCGCACGCGCGAAGGCCATCACTTCTTCTGCTATCCGTTCGCGGGACGCATCGCGCATATCGGCCTTGCGTCGCTGCTCGGCTGGCGCGCGGCGCGCGAACAGCCCGGCACGTTCTCGATTGCCGCCAACGATTACGGCTTTGAACTGCTGTCGTCGCAGCCATTCGACTGGCCGACGCTGATCGAAGAAGGTCTCTTTTCCCCGACGCGTCTTGCCGGCGACATCATGGACAGCCTCAACGCGTCCGAACTCGCGATGCGGCGCTTTCGCGAAATCGCGCGCGTCGCGGGTCTGGTTTATCAGGCGCATCCGGGACAACAAAAAAGCGCGCGGCAGTTGCAGGCATCGAGCGGCCTGTTTTACGAGGTTTTTCGCAAGCACGACAGCGACAACCTGCTGCTCGCACAGGCCGATACGGAAGTGATGCTGCAGGAACTGGAACTCGATCGCATGAAGCGCGCGCTCGATGCGATGAGCACGAGCCGACTCGCGTTGACGCGCCCGAAAAAGCCGACGCCGTTTGCGTTTCCGCTGATCGTCGGGCGCATTCGCGAGAAGGTCAGCACCGAGAAGCTCGCGGACCGCATCGAGCGCATGCTCGCCGAACTCGACAAGGCCGCGCGCTGATGACATTCGAAACCGTCACCGTCGAAGCGGGTGGTCATCCGTTGCTGCTGTCGGCACAACGTGCCGCGTTCGATCCGCAACTGAAATGCCTGTTGATCGCCGATGCGCATTTCGGCAAGGACGCCGTGTTCCGCGCGCACGGTGTGCCCGTGCCCGCCGGCGCAACGACCGACGATCTCGCACGGCTCGATTCATTGATCCACGCGCATCGGCCGGAATCGATCGTGTTTCTCGGCGATCTGCTGCATGGCCGCGAATCGCTCGGCAGCGAGACGATGGATGCGCTCCACGCGTGGCGCGAGCGGCATGCGCCCGTTCGCGTCGTGATGGTCGAAGGCAATCACGATCGCAATGCCGGATTGTTGCCGCCGTCGTTCGGCGTCGAAACGGTGTTCGAGCCGTGGATGTTGGGGCCGTGGGCGTTGTGTCACTATCCGCAGGCCGTCGACGGCGCGTATGTGCTGGCGGGCCACCAGCATCCTGTCTATGTGATCGCGAGCCGCGCGGACACCGTACGCGTGCCCTGCTTCCGTTTCTCCGCGCGCTGCGGTGTGCTGCCTGCGTTCGGCGCATTCACGGGCGGCTTCGTCGTCAATCACTCCGCCGACGACGCGGCGATTTATGCCGTCGCACAGAATCGCGTGATCGCCGTGCGCGAGTGTCGTTAGGGCCTCACGCGCATACCCCCCGCGCCTGGGGGGAGCAGCCCGTTTTCGCCGTGCTACCTTGCTTTCTCACATCGGAAAGCCGCCAGACAGCGGCACATCATGCGTGCAATCGCGCGCCTGCTGCAAGGAAGAATCATGAACGAGCTGAACGGATACGACTTCGAAGACCTGCGTCCTGGCATGAGCGCCACGTTCGCCAAGACCATCACGGAGGCGGACATTCTGTTGTTCGCGGGTGCTTCGGGCGACATCAACGCGGTCCACATCAACGAACAATTCGCGCAAACCACACCCTTCAAGGGACGCATTGCGCACGGGATGCTGACGGCGAGCATCATCTCCGCGACGATCGCGGGCCGCCTGCCCGGTCCCGGCACCATCTATCTCGGACAAAACCTGCGCTTCAAGGCCCCCGTTCGTCCCGGCGATACGGTGCAGGCGGAAGTCACGATCAAGGAACTGATCGCCGAAAAACGCCGCGTGGTGTTGTCGACGGTATGCACGGTCGACGGTAAGGTTGTGATCGACGGCGATGCAGTGGTCATGCCCACGTCGCGCGATGCGCAGATCAAGGCAAGCGCCGGGCTTGCGGCAGCAAACGCGTAACAGCAGGACGCAACATGAAGATGCCATTTAGCATGCCCGACGAATTCGCGTCGGGCTGGGTCAAAGCCGGGTTCAATTTCTGGCGTGCGCTGCCGCTGTCGAATGAAGCGGGCAATGAAACGGGCAACACGCGCAAGACGCTCACACAGGCAAGCGCCGATTACTGGCGACAGCAGACCGCGCTGTTCACGAGCGTGTTGACGAGTACGGCGGGCGGCAAGTTCGCATCGCAGCCGGTGGTTCAGCCGGAGCAAGGCGACCGCCGCTTCCATGCCGAAGACTGGTCGAACAATGGCTGGTATAGCCTGCTCAAGCAGCACTACCTGATCACCGCGCGCATGCTCGAAGACATGGTCGAGGCGAGCACGCTCGATGAAAAAGAAAAGCACAAGCTGCGCTTTTACACGCGCCAGTTCATCGATCTCGCGAGTCCGACGAACTATGCCGCGACCAATCCCGAAGTCATCCGGCACGCGCTCGAATCGAACGGCAGCAGTCTCGTGTCGGGCGCGACCCGCTTGCTGGAGGACATGAAGGACGGCTGCATTTCGATCACCGATCGCAGCGCGTTCGAAGTGGGCCGCAGCGTGGCAGCGTCGGAAGGCTCGGTCGTGTTCGAGAATGAACTGTTTCAGCTGATCCAGTACGCGCCCCTCACACCGACCGTCGCGCGACGGCCGCTCGTGATCGTTCCGCCCTGCATCAACAAGTTCTACATTCTCGATCTGCAACCCGACAACTCGTTCGTGCGCTTCGCGTGTGAACAGGGCCTGACGGTCTTTCTGGTGTCGTGGCGGAATCCGGATGAAACGATGTCAGATACGCAATGGGACGCGTATCTCGAGAGCGGCGTGATGAAGGCACTCGAAGTCGCGCGGACGATCACCCGCGCGGACAAGGTCAATGCGTTGGGCTGGTGCGTCGGCGGCACGATGCTGTCGTCGGCGCTCGCCGTGATGCGCGCGAAGGGCGACGACACCGTCGCGAGCGCGACGCTGCTGACGGCGCTGCTCGACTTCAGCGAACCCGGCGATCTGGGCGTGTTCATCGACGAAACCGGCGTGTCGATGCGCGAGCACACGATCGGTCGCGGCGGCCTCTATCCGGGACGCGAACTCGGTTTCGTGTTTCAGACGCTGCGCGCCAACGATCTGATCTGGCCGTACGTCGTGAACAACTATCTGAAGGGCAAGACGCCCGCCGCGTTCGACCTGCTCTACTGGAACGCGGACACGACCAACCTGCCCGGCCCGATGTACAGCTGGTATCTGCGCAACATGTATCTGGAGAACAGCCTGCGCGTGCCGAACCGGCTGAGGATGTGCGGCACGCCCGTGGATCTCGGGCGCATCGACATGCCTGCGTATCTGCTCGCGACCGAGGAAGATCACATCGTGCCGTGGCGCTCCGCGTATCAGTCGACGCAATTGCTCGGCGGTGACACGGAGTTCGTGCTCGGTGCGAGCGGCCATATCGCCGGCGTCATCAATCCAGCGTCAAGAAACAAGCGCAGCTACTGGACGGGCGGCACGCCGGACAGCGATGCGGAGCAATGGCTGACGGGCGCGACGCGACAAGCGGGCAGCTGGTGGAATCACTGGATCCGCTGGGTCAAGCAGCATGCGGGCGACGAAGTGAAGGCGCGCACGACCCCCGGCAGCGCGAAGTACAAGCCCATCGAACCCGCGCCGGGCCGTTACGTCAAAGTGCGCGCCGACTGATTGCGCGCAGCGTTACGCGTGTCCGCGAAACGACGCGCAGATTCTGAACGCGTCTTCCGAGAGCGGAATCTCCTTGGCGCGGCAGTAGCGCGTGGTCAGCTTCAGCAGTTCCTTGATGTCTCGCCCGCTCGCTTGTGGCCACGCGTTCGTGAGGGCGTCGATCAGATCGTCGGAAAGATCGGCGCCCAGCTGTTCGGCGAGCAGCTTCCACAAACGCATCGCGTCGATGCGCGGCGGCGTTTCGTAGTGAATCTTCGCGATGCAGCGCGACAGGATCGCATCGTCGACATCGTCGATGCGGTTGGTCGTCATGAACAGCAAGCCGTTGAAGTACTCGAGCGTGCGCAGAAATTCCGCGACGATCGCGTTGTGTTCGAGGTCGTTGTCGCGGCGGCGAATATAGACGTCGGCTTCGTCGAGCAGCAGGATCGCGTCCCAGCGCGTCGCGCGTTGCAGGATGCCCGACAGCGCCGCGCCGACCGACGCCGCCGTCGTGCCGAGTTGCCCCGAATGCACGCGATACAGCGGCTTGCCGACCACTTCCGAATAGACTTCCGCCGTCAGCGTCTTGCCGAGTCCAGGCGCGCCCTGACAAAGAATCGTCGTGCCGCCCGATTTGCCCGGCACGAAGTCCTGCACGAACACATTCGTCTTCGACGTCAGAATGTCGATCAGATCGCGATGATTGTTCGGCAACACGAGCTTGTCGCGCAGTTCAGGCTGATAGCGATACTCGTCGATGTGCTGCACATGCACCCAGATATTGCTGTGCCATTCCAGATGAAACAGGCACACGTAGCAATGCAGCGGCACCTTGTCGAAGCCGCTGTCGATGCTCGCGCCGCGCCAGAACCCTGCGTCGGCCGTCGCCTGGAAACGGCGCTCCAGCGTCTCTTCATCATTCACGCATTTCGCGATCACGCCGTCGGGAATGCGGACCAGCTCCGCTCCGTTTTTCGGATCGACCGTGAACGCTGCCTTCGATACGACGAACTGTGCGCCAAAACGCGGCTGGAACTGCAGAAAGCGCTCCGCGTGCCGCTCGTATTCGTGCTTGAACTCGGCGCATTCCTTGTAGAAGCCGAATTCGGCGAGCAACTCCGGAATCGTGCGATCGACAATATCGTGCCGGTTGATCACGAGCGACGTCGTCATGCCCGAAAGCCGCAAGTGATGCTCGGTGCGCTCGGAGTTCGCGGATTGCATCGTGTTCGCGAGCATGTCGATCACGACATACGGCGTGCCCTGATCGGGTTCGACGAGCCGCATGCGGCGCACGAGCCACGGCAGCAGCGTGCCGTCCTTCGCGCGGCTGTACAGCCAGCCGTCGATCGGGTCGCGCGTCAGATACGCGATCAGGCCCGCCACCAGCTGTTCGAGGCTCGGTATCGTGCGCGCTTGCGGCGCGTTGTAGATGTTGTCGAGCGCGAGCATCTGGAACATCAGCGCACGTTCGTTGTTCGCCTTGCTCAGCGAATAGAGCGTGTTGAGCGCCCGGGAATCGAACAGCTTGCTCGACACGACCATGCTGCCGTGACATGCGCCGTGCTGATTGAGTTGTCTTGCGAGCGGCGATCCCGATTCGATCATCGCGAGCAGCGGATGCACCAGCGATTCCGGTATTTCAAAGTCCATAGACGCACTCGTATCTGATGGTGACGCGGCTTCACGGCAGCACCGCGCCGCCCGCTAGCCGAGAAAGAACTGCACGGCCATGCCGACGACGGCAGGCTGGATGGCATGCAGCCCATTGAATTCGATGTATTGCACGTCGTAGCCCGCCGCTTTCAGCTTGGTCGCGTTTGCGCGGCCGCTGGTTTCGATGGGCAACTGTTCGTCGCTCAAGCCGTGCGCGATGAAGACTCTGGGCGCGCCTTCCTGTGTGAACACCGACATGAAGCCGCCGGAAAACGCGATCACGTGGCTCGCGATGTCGCCGTTCGTGATGCCCATCGACAGCGCGTAGCTCGCGCCATCGGAGAATCCTGCGAAAGCGAGACGAGTGCGATCGATCGCATAGCGCGATGTTACTTCGACGAGCGCGCGGTCGAGCCGCTCCAGATCCGGGCCGCTGCCGCCGATTACGATGTCCCACGTTGGGTACAGCGAATGTGGCGCGAGGACGAGGAATTTGTCGCGTTCGGCGTGTTCTTCGATGTAGGGCAGAACCTTTTCCGGGAAACCGCCTGCGCCATGAAACATCACGAAGAGCGGCACGGGTCGATCCAGTTCGAGGCCGGCCGGCACATACAGGATCGCGTCACGTTCGCCAGCAATGCCTAGCCGGTTGCGGCCGGGCGGAAAGGGACCTTTGACGGCCTGCGCGGGCGTGAAGGACAGTCGGCCAAGCAGCGATGGATCGAACATGGTGGAACCCGGATGGAGCGCGGTGTGCGCATGAACGAATCTTCTGGCAGTAGCCGACCGCGCTGTCATTCAGAAGCAGAATGGCGGCGGATTGATATGTAATATATCACGAGAAATGGGGAGGATTGGGAAAAGATGGGGTGGGGGTGTGGTGACGAAGCCCAGCGACCAGACGGACGTCGCCGACGCGCCAATCCCGAGCCCGTTCGCGTGCGAGCGAAGCCTGATACCGGGACTGGCAACGGCGGTTATTCCAATGCCGACACCGCCACGAACGACGATGTCACTCAGGGTTCAGGTCAGTGCTTGTGCACCTTTTCCAGTCCCTCCGCGGACCGCACCGCGTGTTCACCGCTTTTCTCGCTTTCGACCTCGTAATGCGGGTCGTCCTTCGACGCGGCAACATTCTGACCGTCGAGTTCCGTATCCCGGATGATCCGGCGGACGACCGTGCCTGTCGTTGGGCCTTGCGGAGTGTTCCACGTGACGCGATCGCCTGTTTTGAGTCGATGGGACATGATTGTGCGCTCCGGTGGTTGAATCACCCTTCCGGGTCGCATTCGCCGTTCCTGAGTCAATCCCTGAGTCAATCCTCTTCCGACCGAAGCTCCGCTTCCTCGCGCTCCTGATCGAGCATCGCGCGCGCCTGATGCGTCAGCTTTTCCAGTATGCCCGGCAACATCTCCCGCTCCGCACGCGTGAGGCACGACAGCAAGCGCGCATTGCGCTCTTCCGCGACGGGGAACACTTCCGACACCAGCGCCTTGCCGCTTTTTGTCAACGTGATGATGACGCCGCGGCCGTCGGATGCATCGGCCTCGCGTGCGAGCAGACCTCGCTCTTCGAGGCCGCGCACCGTGCGGCTCGCGAGCCCGCGATCGAACTGCGCATGCTCCGCGAGTCGATTCATCGACATGCCGCGCTTGCCGTGCAGCAGCGCGATGCAGCGCCACTCATTCATCGTGAGACCGAAACGGAGTTCGTACGCGCTCGACGAGCCCTTCGTGTAGATGTTCGACAGCTGACGCAGCTGAAACGAGACCAGGTCGCGCAAATCGCCCAACGCGGGCAGGTCGTCTGCTTGCGCGGCCGCGCTACCGGCCGATTGCCCTTTTCCTTTTTTAACCGCCGTTCCCACATTTTCCTCCGCCGAATTCCGCTCGACGCGGCCGCGCGCAACTTGTATGACATCGTCACGCATTTTAGCAGAAGGATCTTACTGTTCCGTGCCCGCCGGGGCCGTTATTTATTGATGGGCGCCACTGCGAAAACGGCGCTCGCGGTCGCGACCACATCGTCGTCGGCGTTGCGCGCTTCGGCTTCGCAGAACGCGAGCGTGCGGCCGCATCGACGTACCTGTGCATGCACGACGATACGGCCGCGCGCCGGTTTCAGATAGTTGACAGTGAGACTCGCCGTGCCGAGATTCTCGACCCGCCCACTGGTTCGCACCGACATGCCCATAGACGTATCGAGCAGCGCCGCAAGCAGTCCGCCATGCGCATTACCGTGACGATTCGAATGACGCGGCCGAACCACGCACGCGAGCGTCGCCCAGTTGTCGCCGTGATCGACGAGTTCGAAACCCTGGTCGATGCAGAACTCCGATTCGATCGCGAGCGTGCTCATGCGATGCTCGCCTGTTCGCCGGCGCGCGTGAGCATCGGATTCAAACCGGTGCGCGCAACACGGCTCGCGAGCGTGCGGCCCAGCGCGTTCTCGCAGGCTTCGGAAGCTTCCATCATCGCTGCGAGATCGATGCCCGTGTTCACGCCCATCGTTTCGAGCACGTTCACGAAATCTTCCGTGCACACGTTGCCCGTCACCCCGCCGCCATACTTGACCTTGGCGGGATGGCCGCCTACGCCGCCGAACGCCACGTCGTAGTGGCGCACGCCCGCCTCGAACGCGGCGAGGTAATTGACGATGCCCGTGCCGCGCGTGTCGTGGAAATGCGCGATGGCGTGCACGTCGGGAAACGCGCGCAGCATCGCGCCGAAAAGACGCTGTGTCGACGCCTGCGTCGCCACGCCGATCGTGTCGCCGAGCGTCACGTGACGCACGCCCAGCGCGGCGAAACGTTCAACGTCGGCAAGCACGCTCGACTCCGCGATCTCGCCTTCGAACGGACACCCGAACGCAACGGAAATCGTGCCGATCAACCGGAAGCGCCCTTGCGCGGCAGCAGCCATTGCCTCGATGCGCTGCCATTGATCCTCGCGCGACTGCTTGAGATTGCGAAGCGAATGCGCGTCGCTCGCCGAGACCAGCAAGCTGATTTCGTTCGCACCGATGCCTGCATCGAGATCCGCCAGCGCGCGCTCGACGGCACGCACGTTCGCGCAGGTGGCCTTGTAGTACACGCCGTCGACGCGCGGCAACGTCTTCAGCACCTCGCTCGCGTCCGCGAACTGCGGAACGACGGCGGGATTGGAATACGACGTCGCCTCCACTCGCGCAAAACCTGCTCGCGCAAAGCGATCGATCAACGCAACCTTCTGCGCTGTCGGGATGAACTCGGTCTCGTGCTGAAGCCCGTCGCGGGCAAAACATTCACATAGGGTCAGGTCGGACATGATTCGCGGTGTGTCGCATAGATAGTTGACTTTCGATCTCATCAAACCATTATTGCGATGCAAAGTCAACTAAATGACGCGGCGCGAAACGCCGGTCGCAATGACCCTTACCACTTCGGATATGCTCACTAAATCGCTGTTTTTACGTGTATTTATTGATATCTACGCATCGGACGATCAGACCCATCATCGACAGTGATGACTGAAATCGACCACCAAAAAACGCCATAACTGATTGTCAAACTCACGCATCTTTGTTTGACTTTGTCACGCATCATGCTTTACTCTTGATCCATCGCGCCGCCCTGCAGGCGCATCCCACCCTCCTCTTCGCAAGGCTGTTCATGACTTCCTCCGCCTGCCTCATCGTTGAAGACCGCGCCGGCGTGCGCGTGCTGACGATGAATCGCCCCGACAAGCGCAACGCGCTCAACAACGAACTGACGCACGCGCTGCTCGCTGCATTGCAGGCAGCGGACCGCGACGCATCCGTCAAGGCGCTGGTGCTCGCGGGCGCGGGCAAGGCGTTTTGCGCGGGCGCCGACATCAACGAATTCGGCGGCTTCGTCAATTCCGGCGACTCCGCGAACGCCGCGCAAGCCGCGCTGGATCGCGCGCACCTCACCACGAACCTGCATCGCGTGTTCTCGCAGATCGGCAAGCCCGTCATCGGCGCTGCGCAAGGCTATGCGATGGGCGGCGGCGCGGGCCTCGCGCTCGCGTGCGACATGCTGGTCGCAGGCGACAGCTTGAAGCTCGGCTATCCGGAACTGAAGCACGGCATCGTCGCGGCCATCGTGATGGCGAATCTCGTGCGCCAGGTCGGACGCAAGACAGCGTTCGAACTGGTGTCGATGGGCGAGCCGGTGGATGCGCAGCGCGCGCTGTCGCTCGGGCTCGCCAATCGCGTCGTCGCGGACGATGCATTGATCGACACGGCCGTCGGTATCGCGGAACGTCTCGCGTCCTTCGATGCGCCCGCCATGGCCGCGACCAAGCGGCTGTTCCATCGCGTGGCCGATCTGCCGTTGCAGCAGGCGCTCGATGCATCGCTCGACACCAACATGATGATGCGCAGCTTCCGCCAGGACCGGGCGAAACAGTCATGACCACGACGCCGATCAAACCGCTCGCGAACGTCACTATCGTCGAGCTTGCGCGCGTGCTCGCCTGTCCGTTCGCGGACATGATCCTCGCCGAACTCGGCGCTAACGTCATCAAGATCGAGCAGCCCGGCAGCGGCGACGAAACGCGCACCTTCGAGCCGCAAGTCGGTGACGAATCCGCGTATTTCTTCGCGTGCAATCGCGGCAAGCAGTCGGTGACGGCGAATCTGAAGACTGACGCGGGACGGCGCATCGTGCGTGACCTCGCGCAGAGCGCGGACATCTTCATCGAGAACTTTCCGGTCGGCACACTCGCGCGCTACGGTCTCGACCACGCCGCATTGCGCGCCGCGAACGAAAGGCTCATCTACGTTTCATGCACAGGCTTCGGCCAGACGGGTCCCTACGCGAAGCGCAAAGGCTACGACACCGTGTTCCAGGCGATGGGCGGCCTGATGAGCCTGACGGGCGAGCGCGGAGGCGGCCCCGTCAAGCCCGGCCTGCCCATCGCGGATCTGACCTCGGGCATGTGGATCGCGATTGGCCTGCTGTCGGCGCTCAATGGGCGTGCAGTGACGGGCCAGGGCTGTCACATCGACTTCTCGATGCTCGACGGCCAGGTGAGCCTGCTCACGCTCGCGGCGGGCCGCTACTTCGCGCTGGGCGAAGTGCCGCCGCGGCTGGGCACCGAACATCCGGGACGCGTGCCGTCGGCCACGTTCGCATGCAGCGACGGCGCGTTCGTGCACATCACGTGCAGCGATCAGCACTGGCTGCCGCTTTGCAAGTTGCTCGGGCTCGAAGCGCTCGCCGGCGACACGACGCTCGCGACGAACGCAGGGCGCGTCGAGCATCGCGATCGCGTGATGAGCGCGCTGACGCAAGCCATTTCGGGCTGGACGCGGCAAGCATTGTGCGAAGCCTGCGACGCCGCAGGCGTGCCCGCTGGACCGATCCAGAACGTCGCGGAAGTGCTCGCCGATCCGCACGTGAACGCGCGCGGCATGGTGGGCTCGTTCGAGCATCCGACGGTCGGCACATTCGGCGCGCTGCCCTTGCCCTTCAAGTTCGATGGTTTCGCCGATCCGCAAGTCGAGCGGCCGCCGTTGCTCGGCGAACACACCGAGCAGGTGTTGCGCGAACGGCTCGGATACGACGAAGCACACATCGCGGCGCTGCGGCGCGACGGCGCAATCTGACGCCACGCACGAGAGATACGACATCAAGGGGACGTGATGACATTTGAAGAAACATTGATCGTCGAGCGCCGCGAAGGCGTGGCCGAGATCATCCTGAACCGGCCCGAGCAGCGCAACGCGCTCAACGCGGCCATGTGCGACGCGTTGCGCGCCGCCGCCGTCGCGCTGCGCGACGACGACACGATCCGCTGCGTGATCGTGCGTGCGAACGGTCCGGTCTTCTGCGCGGGCGCGGATCTGAAGGAACGCAAAGACATGAGCATCGACGAAGTGCGCGCGCGCCGCCTCAAGGCATTCGCCGCATACGACGCTCTCGAGAAAATCGGCAAGCCGTGTATCGCGCTGGTGGAAGGCGCGGCAGTGGGCTCCGGCGGCGAGATTGCGATGGCGTGCGATTTCATCGTCGCGACGGAGAACGCGAGCTTCCGCACGCCGGAAGCGCTGTGGGGCACGGTAGGCGCGACGCAACGCCTGCCGCGCATCGTCGGCAAGCGGCTCGCGAAAGACATGGCCTACACGGGCCGCACGCTGTCCGTGCAGGAAGCGCTGCAAGCGGGACTCGTGTCGCGCATCATGCCCGCGGCCGAAGCCGTGGTGAGAGTACGGCAGATGGCGAACGAGATCGCCGCCGCCCCGCCGCTCGCGATGCATCTCACGCGCGACTGCATCGACCGTGGCGTGGAAAGCGATCCGGCGGGCGCGCTCGCCATCGAAATGCTCGCCATCGATACCTTGCTGCAAACGTCAGACTGGAAGCAATCCATCTCGACCTTCGGCCAGAACAAGGACAACGGAGCCGGTCATGCGTGAAGACATCGCCCATGCTGACTGGGAAAAGTGGGTCGAATGCTTCGGCCTCGCGCAGCCGGTGACGCTGCCCGCCGTGCTCGCATCGCGCGCCGCCGCGACGCCCGACGCCGAAGCGCTCGTCATCGACGGACAGCGCATCGACTATCGAACGCTGCATGAGCGCGTGCAGAGCGCGGCGGCGCGCATGATCGCGGCGGGTGTCGAGCATGGCGAGCACGTCGGCATCCTGATGGGCAATTCCGTCGACTGGGTCGTGCTGTTTTATGCGGCGGCGTCGATTGGCGCAGTCACGGTTCCCGTGAACACGCGCTTCAAGCTCGACGAACTGAACTACTGCCTGAAGCAAGGCGACGTGCGCGTGCTGTTTTACGTCGATACGTTCCTCAACATCGACTACACGCAACTGCTGCGCGACGTCGAGCCCGCCTTCGACGCAAAGCTTCCCGGCGATGTGCTGCCGCTGTTGCGCCGCGCCGTGCTGATGGGCGAAACGGAGCGCAAGGTGCCCGCTGGCGTCGAACGTTTCGATGCGCTCGCGGACACGCCCGAAACACGCGCGGAAGCCGCTGCGCGCGCCCAACGCGTGACGCCCGACGACATCCTGCTGATTCAATACACGTCGGGCACGACGTCGTTTCCGAAGGGCGTGCTGCTGCGCCATCGAAACATGCTGATGAACGCGGCTGCCTCGGCGCTGCGCATCGGCGTGCAGCCCGACGACCGCTATTTCAGCGTGCGCCCGTTCTTTCACGTCGCAGGCACAACGATGTCGCTGCTCGTCGCGCTCGTGTCAGGCGCATGTCTGCTGTCGGTGCCGTCGTTCGACGTCGCCCGCGTGCTGACCATCCTCGACGAGGAACGCTGCACGCTCACGTCGGGCAACGACACGATCTTCCTGATGATGATGGGCCACCCCGAGTTCAAACGCGAGCGCATCCATCTGCGCGGCGGCTGGGCGGCGGCGGGACCGGAAATCATGCAGAAGATCCACGACGTGATGGGTGTGAAGTACATGGTCGGCGCGTACGGGCAATCCGAAGCGTCGCCGAACGTGGTGCTCAACGACTGGCGCGATCCGCTCGAACTGCGCGTCGCCGGTTGGGCTGCGCCACATCCGGGCCTCGACATCCGCACGGTATCGACGGAAACGGGCGACGTGCAGCCCGCCGATATGCCCGGCGAAATCCAGGTGCGCGGCTGGAGCGTGATGAAGGGCTACTACAACAAGCCGCAGGAAACCGCGAAAGCGTTCAGTGACGACGGCTGGCTGCGTACCGGCGACCTCGGCGTGATCGACGGCGAAGGACGCATGCGCATGCTCGGGCGGCTGAAGGACGTGTTCCGCGTCGGCGGTGAAAACGTCGCGCCCGCCGAGGTCGAGGAAACGCTGTTCGCGCATCCCGCCGTGCAGCTCGCACAAGTGGTCGGCGTACCCGATGCGCGGCTGGGCGAAGTGGCCGCCGCCTTCGTCGTGCTGCGCGCAGGCACGCAGGCGTCGAGCGAAGAACTGATCGACTGGTGCAAGAGCCGTTGCGCGAACTTCAAGGTGCCGCGTTATCTGCGGCTCGTGCAGTCGTTCGACGATATCGGCATGACAGGCAGTTCCAAGGTTCAGAAAAACAAGCTGCGCGATTACGCGATCCGCGAATTCGGCCTGGCGTGAATGTGCCGGCGACGGCGGCACGAATGAGCCGCTATCGCCGCAAACCACATGGAGGAGACAATGACAACGTGCGCATCCGACGCCGTCGGACTTTTGCGTCCCAATGAGGCCGTGAGCGAAACGACTTACCGCAAGATCAGCCGGCGCATTCTGCCGCTGCTGTTCCTGTGCTACATCATCAACTACATCGACCGCGTGAACATCGGTATCGCGCAGATCCAGTTCAAGGCCGATCTGCATTTCAGCGATCTCGTGTACGGCATCGGCGCGGGTCTGTTCTTCGTCGGCTTTCTGCTGTTCGAGGTGCCGAGCAATCTGCTGCTCGCGAAGATGGGCGCGCGCAAGACGCTGCTGCGCATCATGGTGCTGTGGGGCGCCGTCTCCAGCGCGACCATGTTCGTCCGCACGCCCGCCGAGTTCTATCTCGCGCGCATGCTGCTGGGCGTCGCGGAAGCGGGCTTCTTTCCGGGCATCATCCTGTATCTGAGCTACTGGTTTCCGGCGGCGCGGCGCGCGCGGGTCACGGCGCTCTCGTTCATCGCGATTCCCGTTGCAACGATGATCGGCGCGCCCATCTCGGGCTGGATCATGCGCAGCTTCCACAGCGTCAACGGGCTGGCGGGCTGGCAATGGATGTTTCTGCTCGAAGGGCTGCCCGCGATTCTGCTCGGCATCGTCGTGTACTTTCGTCTTGAGGATCGCCCCGAAAGCGCCGCGTGGCTCACGTCCGAAGAGAAAGCCGGTCTCGTTGCCGCGCTCGACGCCGAACGCCGCCAACGCGCGACGCACGGACACGGCGGCATGCTGTCGGCGCTGCGCGACTGGCGCGTGTTCGTCGCAGGCATGGTGTCGTTCTGCGCGTACATCCTCGCCAGCACCATCGCGTTCTTCGCACCGATGGTCATCCAGTCGAGCGGTGTGCACGATCCGTTTCGCGTCGGCCTGTATGCGGCGATTCCGCCCATCGCGGGCATCGTGATGATGGTCATCGTGAGCCGGCATTCGGACCGCACGCGGGAACGCCGCTGGCACGCCGCCATTCCGCTGATGCTCGCCGCCGCGAGTCTGATCGCACTGCCGTTCGCGCGCGGCGACCTAGCGCTTGCCGTCGCGTTGCTCGCGATCGCGACGTCCGGGCATCTGTCCAGTCTGTCGGTGTTCTGGACCATTCCATCGACCTATCTCGCGTCGTCCAGCGCAGCGGCGGGCATCGCGCTCGTGAGCAGCATCGGCTCGCTCGGCGGACTCGTGGGACCGAGCATGATCGGCTACGTGAAGTCGGTATGGGGCAGTCTGACGCTCGGCATCCAGCTCGCGGGATGCGTGATTCTGCTGGGCGGCATCGGATTGCTGATCGGCATTCCGGCACGCCTGCTCGCGGTCGACAAGACCAGCTGAATCGCTCGAATACAACGAACCCTCTGCGCTTCACGCGCGCCACACAGGAACAGGCAGGAAAGACAATGACGATGATGTCGACTCGACTCACCCGGATGCTGAATATCGAGTATCCAATCATTCAGGCCGGGATGAGCTGGGCGTCGTCCAACGCGGCGCTGCCCGCCGCCGTCAGCAATGCAGGCGGCCTCGGCGTGATCGCTGCGGGCCCGATGTATCTCGACGCGTTCCGCGATGCCGTGCGCGAGGTCAAGGCGGCGGTGAACGGCAAACCGTTCGGCGTGAATCTGCCGCTCTATCGCCCTGAAGCCGAACGCTTTCTCGACGTGATCGAGGAAGAGCGCGTGCCCGTCATCTTCGCGTCGCAAGGCGGACCGAAAGCGCATCTCGCGCGCTTTCAGGGCATCGGCACGCGCTGGATCCATGTGGTTTCCACGCTCGAACATGCGGGCAAGGCGGCGGCGGCCGGAGTCGATGCGCTCGTCGTCGTGGGCGCGGAAGCGGGCGGGCATCCGCCTGCCAACGGCGTGAGCACGCTGGTCGCCGTGCGCCGCGCGGTGCAGGCGTTTCCTTCGATGCCGATCGCAGCGGGCGGCGGTGTCGCCGACGGCTTCGGCGTCGCCGCCCTGCTCGCGCTCGGCGCCGACGCGGTGCAACTCGGTACGCGCTTCATCGCCACGCGCGAAGCGGGCGTCCACGACAACTACAAGCGCGCGGTGTTGCAAACGGAGATCGACGGCACGGTGCTCGTCGGCGTACGCAAGCTGCCCGTGCGCATGACGAAGAACCGCTTCGCCGACGACGTGCTTCACGCCGACGCGCACGAACCCGACGACGTCGCCTACAACGCGCTCTTCATGAGCAGCACGCTCAAGCAGGCCGCGCTCGACGGCGACATCGAGCGCGGCAAGGTCGAGCTGGGGCAATCGGCCGGTCTCATCGACGATCTGCCTGCTGCGGCGGACGTGGTGGCGCGCATCGTCGACGAATACCGGACTGCCGTCGGTCGCCTGACCGGCTGATTTTCCCGTAACGAATCCAGGCTTTCACTATTGAGCGCCGTTTCTGCGTTCGGTAATTATTTCGGATGTCTAATCACAACAAAGGAGACTCGAACGATGAAATACGTGTGCGTGCCTGCGGCTGCACTCCTCTTTTCCTGTGCGGCTCACGCGCAAAGCAGCGTGACGCTTTACGGCCTGATCGACACCGCCCTGTCCTGGCAAACGCATCAGGTCGGATCGACGGCCGCGAATGGACGCGCGACGTCGAGCGGAAGTTCGGTTGCGCTCGGCCCGGGGTTTTTTAACGGCTCACGCTGGGGTGTGTTCGGAACGGAAGACCTGGGCGGCGGCACGTCGGCGATCTTCCGCATCGAGTCGGGCTTCAATCCGACGACGGGCGTTTCACTGCAAGGCAGCCGTTTGTTCGGACGGCAGGCGTATGTCGGTATCAAGGGGAACTACGGACAGGTGACGCTCGGTCGGCAGTACAGCTTGCCGTTCGAAACGCTGTTGCCTTATGACACGATCGGCTGGGCCAACTCGGCGGCCTCCGATGTCTGGGTTCAGCAGTATGCGGGCTCGCGGCTCGACAACACCGCGAAGTACACGTTGAACGTGAACAAGTGGAAGTTCGCGGCAGCGTATTCGTTCGGCGGACAGGCGGGCAGCGTGACGGACGGCTCGACGTATTCGGTTGGCGTGAACTATCAGGGCGACATATTTTCCGCGGGCTTCACCGCGCAACAAGCGAGGGATATCGCGGGGAACAAGCAGTCGAACCTCGGCACGGGCGCGTTCTATGTGATCGGTCCTGTGACCGTGAACGCCTATTACCTGTACACGCGGCGCGATGGCCGTTTTACGCCGACGAGCGGACAGGACTTCTCGCCGACGTACGGCACCTATGCGCAGCTGTACACGAACCCCGGCAACACCAATATCGGCAGCAGCACTCAGGCGCGTACCGATCACGTGTTCCAGTTAGGCACGACGTGGCAGGCGACGCCCGCTGTGCAATTCAAGGCTGCCGCCATTTACGATCTCGCCCGACACGTCAATGCGAATGGCGAAGGCGGCAACAAGCTGTCGGCGTTCCTGACGGGCGATTATCTGCTGTCGAAGCGCACCGATGTCTATCTTGTCGGCGCGTACAGCACGGTGAGCAGCGCGTTCAACGACCCGTATGCGGGCCATGACGACAGCACGTCTGTGACGTTGGGGCTTCGTCACCGGTTCTGAAGCGGGACGCGGCGGTGGCACATGTCGCCGCCTTCAACCGCGGATCAAGCGACTCGCGTTTGCAGCAGGTCGCGCGCGTTGCTGAGCATACCGTCGGCGATCTTGCCCGAGTCGATGCTGTAGCTGCCGTCACGAAGCGCTGCCTTGATCGATTCGACTTTCGCGGTATCGATGTCGGCGCTATCCGACGCGTGCAGCATCGACAGGCTCACCGTCGAACTGCTCGCGTTGCCGGCGCTGACTTTTTCCACCGCGCCGGCTGTCGCCTGGGATTCGGCGTCGTTGGTGGCGCGGACCGTTGCGGGCCGGAGAATCGCGGACGTGCTATTGCTGGAATCGATCTTCATGGTGTGTGTTCCTCGACTGTTGAGTCCTTTAACGGTCTTCGGTTTGAAATCTTCACCATGAAGCAGGGGCTGCGATCGGTCCCCGCTCCCGCCGCAGCCTTCAGATCCTTGCTGGGCGGGCCTCTCAGCAAGATGCAACAATTTGAAACAAAGTGTGAGGAACCGCACACAGCGGCCCTCAACGCACAAAAAGCGACGTGATCGACGGTCAGGCTGCCAGCACCGCTTCTGCGAAAACGCCGGGCGCGATGCTCTCGACGGCTGCGACGATCTCGATCGATTCTTCGACGTCGTTGGCAGCATGGCGCACCTCGACGATCTGCGGCTGCGCGTCGCGTTTCGCGGCCGCGGCCTTCTTCGTCTTGCCGGCGCGCGACGGCGGCTGACACGCATCGCACACGACGTTGTGCTGCAAGTCGTGCTTGTGGCCGATGAATTTGCCGCTGCACCGACAACAAGGGGTCAGTTGCAATATGTCGGCGTCGAAGAAGCGCACCAGCGTCCACGCACGCGTCAGATCGAGCACGGCTTCCGTCTTGTTGTGATGACAATGTTCGAGATACAGCCGGTAGCCCTTCGTCAGCGCGTCCAGATGCGAGCAATGCGCTTCGTCCCTCAGAAAACGGTACGTGTTGTAGAACAGCGAAGCGTGAATGTTCGCGAGCCACGTCGTGTACCAGTCGGCTGAGAACGGCAGCATGCCCTTGGGCGGCGAGACGCCTTTCACTTCGCGATAAAGACGGATCATGCGGTCGCGTGAAAGCGTCAGTTCGCTTTCGAGCACCTGCATGCGCGCGCCCAGTTCGATCAGGGCAATCGCGCGGAACACTTCCTGTGCGTCTTCGCTGAGGCTTTTCTTCGACATGGGAGGCCCCTGTTCAACCGAATTGCGTCGCTGGCTGACCGGCCAGCAGGAGAGCGGCATGTGTGGCGGCCACTTCCGCGTGCTTCGAGGTGTGCGTCAAGGCCGCCAGGATCGCGTGGTCGTTGAAACGGAAAGAGCACAGAAGCTGCTCGGAACTGGCCAGCTTGACGATCTGCGCGAGCGACAGCCCGGAGAGAATCTCGGCCACCTGCGACGACAGCCCCAGGCGGAACATGCCGACCGCCTTGTCTTCGCGGAGCATTCGTTGCGCAAGCATGATGTACGACAGATTGATTTCGCGGATTTGTTCGATCACTTCGCTGCTACGGTCCATGTTTAGCTCCGAAGTCCCTATGCATTCCGCGTATTTGCCGGAATGCGATTTTGTTTCTCCTATCGCCGCGCCGGCCTGCGTAGGCGGGCGCATTCAAATTAATTGTATGAAGAGACCCTCCGGGCGACCATTTGTTTTTATCGAAGGCCGCGATAAAACGGAATTAAATTTAAATAAGAAAGCATTGCCGATTTTATGCGTAACGTTAATGCGCGGTAAATCGACGTTATTCAGCATGAATGCGCTTTCCGGTAGTCGATAAAAAATCGCGAACGAAATACCGCCTGTATGCTGAAACCGCGCGTTTTTTACACCACCTTTATACGAATCGCACTACGCTAGCTTCATCTCGACAACCGCCTCGCATGGCAATCAAAGCATGGGCTCTGCACAACCTCTCGCGCATCGAGACGTCGTCCCTGACGTCCCCGCTGCGCAAGTCCTCTCCAACGTCATTCCTCTGCGCGCTCGCCGCGTCCAACTCGAAGTCTTTCTCGCAGACACCTCGCCTGCCACCCGCCGCACCCATCTCGCGACGCTCTTCCATTCCCCGCTCGGCGTCTACATCTCGCACGCGCAGCTGTTGCGCAACAAGACCTGCGTGCAATTCAACATCGCGCCCGAAGACCTGGACTTCACGCTTCACACGCTGATCGGCACGATCTCCGAAGCGACGATCGGCAAGATTTCGCGCATCGCCAACTGAGAGGAAGAAGATATGTACTCGGGAATCTGGCTTCCGCTCGTCACGCCGTTCCGTTCGGGCGAAGTCGATATCGAAGCGCTGCAATCACTGGCCGATCACTACGCACGCACGGGCATCGCGGGCATCGTCGCGCTCGGTACGACGGGGGAAGCCGCGCTGCTCTCCGACATCGAGCGCGTGACGGTGCTGCAGGCGATCAGCGATGTCGTGGATGGCCGGTTGCCGCTGCTGGTCGGCATCGGCGGAATGGATACGCGTGAATTCGTGCGCGAAATCCGTCGCTTCGAACGATGGGACGTGGCGGGGTTTCTCGTCTCGGCGCCCGCATACGTGTGCCCCGACCAGGCGGGCATCGAATGGCATTTCGAACAGATCGCGCGCGAGACCGAACGGCCCATCGTGCTCTACGACGTGCCGCATCGAACGGGCGCACCGATCGAACCAGACACGGTTGCGCGGCTCGCCGAACATGACAACATCGTGGCCATCAAGGCGTGCGTGAGCCGTCACTTCGACGCGCTCTGCAAGCTGCCCATCAACGTCTTGTGCGGCACCGACGAGGCTTTCGTCGATTGCCTCGCGTCGGGCGGCCACGGCGGCATTCTTGCGAGCGCGCATGTCTGCGCGGATCTGCTTGTCGAGATTCAGTCGCTGATGCAGGCGCAGGACGAAGAGACAGCGCGTCTGATTTTCGAGCGGCTCAAGCCGGTTCTCAAGCTGCTGTTCGCGGCGCCGAATCCATCGGCGATCAAGGCGATGCTGTCGCTCGAAGGCCGTATCGCCGATGAAGTGCGCATGCCCATCACGCGAGCGTCGGAGGCACTCGTCGCACAACTCGCGCAAGCCCGCGAGACGCTGCACGCGTTGCGTGCGAAACTCGCGGCGACGGTCTGAACGCATACGCTTGCATGCGTTTGCTTCACATGCGACCCCAGTGATCGGCAAGATAATCGACGAAGGTTCTGATCTTCGGCGACGCCAGCTTCGAGCGTTCGAACAGCACATACACGGGCGTCGCGGGCGGCGCGAATCTGTCGAGGACGGGCTGCAAGCGTCCTGCCTCGATATGCGCCGCGACCTGCCACGCGGGCGCGCGCACGATGCCCGCACCTTCGAGCGCCGCCGACACCAGCGCATCGAGGCTGTTCATCCACAGACGCCCCGTCACGCTTACGCGCGTGCGCGTCGCACCCGACTGGAAACGCCAGTCCACCGGCCCGGACGCATCCGAGAACACCAGGCAATCGTGCTGGCGCAGATCGTCGGGCTTGCGAGGCGTGCCGCGCTGCGCCAGATACGACGGCGCGGCGCACACCACCATTTCGATGTCATCGAGCTTGCGCGCGACGAGGCTCGAATCCGGCAACCGGCCCACGCGCACGGCGAGATGCAGACCTTCCTCGACGAGATTGACGACGCGATCGACGAGCATCAGATCGACGGCGACATCCGGATGCTGTGCAAGAAAGCGCGGCAGCAGCGGCGCGATCAGCAGGCGGCCGAGCAGGTTCGGCGCGGCGATCCGCAGCCGTCCCGACAGCTTCCCCCGACCCGCGGATAGCGCGCTGCCAAGCTCGTCCACTTCGCCGAGAATCGACTTCGCGCGATCGTAGAGAATGCGGCCCTCGTCCGTCATCGCGAGGTTGCGCGTGGTGCGGCGGAGCAGTTGCGCGCCGAACTGCTCTTCGAGCGCCGAAATATGCCGGCTGACCGACGTCAACGACATCGGGATCGCGCGCGCCGCCGCGGACAGGCTGCCCGTCTCCACGACCCGCACGTAGACGCTCATCGCTTCAAAGCGGTCCATGATTCGACTCTTCCGGATTTGGCAAGGGTGCTTGCCGTTACGCAGGGATACCGGCGATTTTCGGAATAGTCTACATTCATCCATGTGGAGACGAAATCACGGGACCCTGCTATCCAGATGAAACGCTCGATCTACTGGCTCATGGCCGCCGCGGCCGGCATCGTGGTCGCGAACAACTACTACAACCAGCCTCTGCTCGCCGATTTCGCGCTGGCGTTTCACACCAGCGAACGGCAGGCGGGGACGGTATCGGTCGCGGCGCAAACGGGATATGCGCTCGGACTGCTGCTGTTCGTGCCGCTCGGCGACAAGCTCGAACGTCGTTCGATGCTGCGCACGCTGTTGTGCATCGCGAGCCTGTCGCTCGCCGCGATCGCGCTGTCGCCGACACTGAACTGGCTCGTGGCCGCCAGCTTTCTGACGGGCCTCGCCAGCGTCGCGCCGCAATTGCTGACGCCGTTCGCGGCGCAACTCGCCGGACCGCAGCAACGCGGCGAAGCTGTCGGCATCGTGATGTTCGGCTTGCTGTGCGGCATCCTCGTATCGCGCTCGATCTCCGGTTCGATCGCGCAGCATTTCGGCTGGCGCAGCGTCTATTGGGTCGCGGCGGCGGCGATGCTCGTCACGGCCGCCGTGCTGTCGCGGACCTTGCCGCGCGCGGAGCCGACGTACAAGGGCACCTACGGCCGCCTGATGGGCTCGCTGTGGACGCTGTTGCGTGAAGAGCCGCTCATCCGGCAAACGTCGGCGATCGCTGCGCTACAGTTCGCCGCTTTCAGCGCGTTCTGGGCGACGCTCGCCTTTCACCTGCGCGCCATGGATCCGCACTATGGAAGCGAAGTCGCGGGACTGTTCGGGCTCGTCGGCGTGGTCGGCGCGCTTGCGTCGACGAAAGCAGGCAAGCTGATCGACCAGCGCAATCCGCGGCTCGTCGTATTGGCGAGCGGCGTGATCTTCGTCATCGCTTTCGCGATTCTCGCGGCCGCAGGCCATACCATCGCCGGACTCGTGGCAGGTGTAATCGTGCTCGATCTCGGCTTGCAGAGCGGACACGTCGCGAACATGGCGCGCAACATGAGCATCAAGAGCGATGCGATGAGCCGCATCAACACGCTCTACATGACGATCCGTTTCGCGGGCGGCGCACTCGGTTCGTCGCTGGGCATCTGGGCGTGGAGCATCTGGCAGTGGCCGGGCGTGTGCGTGGTCGGTCTCGCGCTCGGCTGCATGTCGTTGGCGATGCAGGCAAGGCCGCGCATGTCGTGCGAAGCGCTGCGGGAATGATGCGATGCAAGCGCACTTCTATCGGCGCGGCGGAACACGGAACCACGTCAGCGCGACGATCAGCAGGAACACGACGTAGGCCACCGCGAACACCCAGGGCGGCAAATCGTAGTACATCCAGACGCTCACCCAGTGCTGGATGAAGCCTTGCGTGCCTGCCGCGCCCGTGCGCAGTTCGTCTTCGAGAACGGTGAGCGGACAAGGCACGTCGAGGGCCGCAAGCATCGCGACGACGCCGATTGCCGCCAGATGCACGATGCGAAACGCACGGTTGCGCACCCACGCTTGCCGCATCGCCGCGCCCGTCCAGATCGCCAGCAATCCGCCGACGATGAACAGCACGATCAGCGCATGCACCACGAGAACTGCATCGGCGAGCCCGATCATGACGCCCCTTGCGTGCAGAAACCTTCCCGCAGGATAGCGCGCATTCACGCGCAATCCGCTGCTTTTCCAACGCGTCAACGATGCCTGCGTTTGTGTCGCCGCGCGCCAGTCAATCACCAGATTTGATGTGCTAGCCTGAAAGTTCATCATCCGAAGTGATCCGGCGAGGCGCATGATGGAACTGAGGCATTTGAAAATGTTCTGTGCAGTGGCCGAATTCGGCAGCTTCACGGCAGCGGCTGAAAAAATCCACAACGTTCAGTCGAACGTGACGATGCGCATCAAGGAGCTTGAAAGCGAGCTGAATCAGCAGCTCTTCATCCGCCAGAAGAACGGCGTGATGCTCACGTCGGCCGGGCAGATCTTTCTCGGCTACGCGCAACGCATCCTTCAGTTGACGGACGAAAGCCGCAACGCGATGCTCGACAACGCGTCGCCGCGTGGACTGCTGCGGCTTGGGTCGATGGAAACGACGGCGGCTATTCGCTTGCCGAAAGTGCTCGCGAAGTATCACGAGCGCTATCCGCAGGTTCAGCTATCGTTGATGACGGGCACCACGGCCGAACTGATCAAGGCCGTCGAATGTCATCGGCTCGACGGCGCGTTCGTCGGCGGCTTTCATCAGAGTGCGTCGCTTCATCAGGAAGAGGTCTTTCATGAGGAGCTGGTGCTCGTCAGCGGGATCGGGTTCGAATCGCTGGACGCGCTCGCCAGCCAGATGTCCGGGCAAACCGTGCTCGCGTTCAGGACGGGCTGTTTCTATCGATCGACGCTCGAACACTGGTTCTATCAGGCAGGCATCATTCCCGGCCAGGTGATGGAGCTTGGCACGCTGGACGGCATCATGTCGTGCGTCGCAGCGGGAATGGGCGTGACGCTGTTGCCGCGATCGGTGGTGGAGGGTCATGGCACGCGGCAAGCCGTGCACTGCCATACGTTGCCGCCGGAGTTTTCGCACGTGAAGACGGTGTTCATCCGCAACAAGGACGCCATCGTCACGCCCGCGCTGACTGCATTGACCGAACTCGCGCATGCGCAGTTTGCCGTCGATGCCGACATTCGGCCATCAGGCGCTCAAAACATGCTGGCTTCCGCGCTGGCCTGTTTCGACGCTGCGTGATGTTGCTGCGATAGCTACAAAATGAAAAAGGCGGCGCATGAACTGCGCCGCCTTTTTGCTTCAGCGCACGTTACGCGTAGCGCAGCATCAGTCCATCAACGCGCCCGCCTGAGGCCCGCTCACGCTCGTCGGCAAGCCCTTTCGCCAGTTCTTCCACACGCTCGGCCGCCGACATCACGCGATCGATCTTGCCCACGCCCTGCCCCGCGTACAGCGACAGCTTTTGCGCCATCTTCGGCTTGTCGATCGCACGCGCGCCGCCGCCCATGAAACGCAACAGGTTCCACTTGTCGCGGTTCGGGATCACGCGATGCGGCGTGCCGTACTTCCAGCCAAACGAATAGCCGGTGCGGTATTCGGTGTCGTCGACGGTGGCATCGACGATCTTCTGCTTGTACAACGGATGCGCATTCGACTCTTCGCACGCGACGAACGCCGTGCCCGCCAGCACGCCGCCCGCGCCCATCCGCATCACCGTGCGAACGTCATCGCGATTCGTGATGCCGCCAGCGGCGAGCACGGGGCGTCCGCCCGCCACGTCGATCAGTGCCGGCAACAGCGACAGCAGTCCGATCGTGCCGCGATTCAGGTGGCCGCCGCTCTCGCTGCCCTGCGCGGTGATGATGTCTGCGCCGTGCGCGATGGCCTGGCGCGCAAGCTCGACGGAACCGACCTGAACCATGACGATCATCCCCGCATCCTTCGCCCGCGCGATCATCTGCGGATAGTGCTCCGCATAGAACAGCGACAACATGCGCGGCCTTTCCTGCAGCACGACCTGAAACTGCGCTTCGAATACATCCGGGCCGCCGAACGACGGCACGAGATTGACGCCGAACGGCTTGTCCGTCAACTCCTTCGTTTCGCGTAACCAGCGCCGCAATGCGAGCGGCGGCAAACGCAGCCCGCCGACCGTCCCCATCCCGCCCGCATTGGCGACAGCAGCCACCAGCTTCGGCCCGGAAATCGCCGCCATACCGGCGAGGAAAATCGGATAGTGGATGCCGCACAGCTTCGTGACGGCGTTTCCAGCAAACTCATTCTCTGTTGTTGTGCTCATGATTCAAAGCTCCACGCGTTTACCAAGCATGCGTTTCAACGCATCGTTCTTCAACACGAAATGGTTCTTGCAGGCACCGAAGATATGAAGCGCGAGGCCAAGCACGAACGGCGTCGCGCCGATCCTGAACAGGACTTCGAAGACGTGCGCGGCCTGCGCATCTGGCTGCATCGGCGAAGGGATGAACCAGCCGCCCGGCAACCCGACAACCTGACCAGCAGCCGATTTCGCGAACCACGCGGCGACGGGCAGCAGCACCATTGCAAGCGCAAGCGACGTGGCGACCGACCGGCTCACGATCACCTCGACGGGATTCGGCGTACCGACGGGCAGCGGGTGCCACGACGTCACGCGTGCCCAGAATCGATAGATCGAAACCGGAAACAGGATCGTGCCGAGCAGGTTCAGCACTCTGGCGAGCCCGGCATCGGGCGAGATCCACAACACGATTTCAATAGCGATGATTGCGAGCACCAGCGCCGCGACGATCCAGTGCAATGCGATCGTGACCGGCGAAAAGCCCAGACCGTTATCGCGCCACTGAAAGCGGCTTTGTGCGTGCGTGTCGGGCGATGGAGCATCGTTCATGGAGGACATATGCGAGTTCGACATTTGCATTCCCTTTCGATATCGACGGTTCACTAATGACTGGCCGCGCGCGACGCACCGATACCTGTCTGTGCGCGCACGAATTGATCGTCGAACTGTTCGCGCTCGTTCGCTGCGCGTGCGCCCTGATCGGTGACCGAGCCGATCCATGTGAAGAAGAACGCGATCGACATCGAAATGATCGCGGGGTAGTCGTAGGGAAAGATCGGCGCTGCATGCCCGAGCACCTTCACCCAGACCGCCGGCGACAGCACGACCAGACCGACCGCGCTGACGAGTCCCGCAATGCCGCCCATCAACGCACCGCGCGTCGTGAGGCCTTTCCAGTAGATCGAAAGCGTGAGGATCGGGAAGTTCACCGACGCGGCCACGCTGAACGTCAGCGCCACGAGGAACGCGACGTTCTGATCCTTGAAGAGAATGCCAAGCACGATCGCGACACCCGCAATCGCCACCGACGCGATTCTCGACACGCGCTTTTCCTTCGCTTGATCGGCCTGATTGCGCTTGATGACCATCGCGTAGAGATCGTGCGAAATGGCGGAAGTGCCTGCCATCGTGAGTCCCGCGACGACGGCGAGAATCGTTGCGAACGCGACCGCAGACAGAAAGCCCAGCACGAGATCGCCGCCCATCGCTTTCGCCAGATGCATGACAGGCATGTTGCCGCCGCCGATCAGCTTGCCGCCCGCCACGCCGCCCTCGAAGAACGCGGGGTTGCGATTCACGATCACGATCGCCGCCGTGCCGAGTACCGTCACGACGAGAAAGAAATAGCCGATAAAGCCCGTCGCGACGAACACGGATTTGCGCGCCGCTTTCGCGTCCGGCACCGTGAAAAAGCGCATCAGGATATGCGGCAGGCCCGAGGTGCCGAACACCAGTCCAACCGACAACGACAGCATCGCGAACGGATCGGCGACGAGCTTGCTGGGCAGCATGATGCCTGCGCCGCTCTTATGCGTAGCAATCGCCTGCGCGAACATGTCGTTCAACGAAAAGCCGAACTGACTCAGCGCGAGCAACGCCAGCAGGCTTGCGCCGAACAGCATCAGCACGGCCTTGATGATCTGCACCCACGTCGTCGCGACCATCCCGCCGAACGTCACATACACGGCCATCAACACGCCGACCACGACGACCGCGTAGTTGTATTGCAGCCCGAACAGAAGCTGGATCAACTGGCCCGCGCCCACCATCTGCACGACGAGATAGAAGCACACGACCGTCAGTGAGCCGAACGCCATCAGTGTGCGGATTCTCTGCTGGTCGAGCCTGAACGATGCGATATCGGCGATCGTGACCTGCCCGAGATTGCGGATGCGTTCCGCGAACAGAAACATCAGCAACGGCCACGCGACGAAGAAGCTCACCGCGTACAGCATGCCGTCGTATCCGTTGAAGAAGATCATGCTGGTCAGCCCGAGCAGCGCGGCCGCCGACATGTAATCGCCCGCCAGCGCCAGTCCGTTCTGAAAGCCGGAAATGCCGCCGCCCGCGTTGTAGAAGTCCTTCATCGACTTCGTCTTCGACGCGGACCAGTACGTGATGCCGAGCGTCGCGACGACGAATACGAGAAACATCGCGATGGCCGTGACGTTGAGCGGTTGCTTCTGAACCTTGCCGAAGGTTTCTGCTGCCGTGGCTGATTGTGCGATACACACGGCAAGCATAAAGCCGATGAACGAGACGTAGCGTTTCATTGCACGTCTCCCGCGAGAATGCGAGCAGTCAACTCGTCGAACTCGCCGTTCGCGCGGCGGATATAGATGCCCGTCAACACCCACGTGCCGACGATCAGCGCGACGCCCAACGGCCAGCCGATCGTCATCACGCTTCCCGGATACAGCTTCAACGCAAGCACCTTCGGCGCGAATCCCGCTATCAGCACGAACGCGTAGTAAGGCAGCAAAGTACCGAGTGTGAGCGATGCCACGAGCCTGCGACGGCGCGCGACGAGTCGAACGAACGCCGGCGACAGCCGCACGTCGTGATGTGCAGTCGTATGGACCACGATGTCTCCTGTATCTCGTTTGGAAGTGGGCGCATGTCGGGGGCTGCCCGCCGCGCTCTTCTGTTTTTTCCAACGATAGAAGCCAGCATCGATCAAGTAAAATGATGATTGGTGATGCGTACCATCATCGTGAGTGAGATGACGCCGGAGGGCGCCTCGTTCGCGTCATTCGTCTGTCCACCGCTCATGACGCCGTGTATCAAGTGTTGTTAGCGGCGCTGTGTTTTTCCCGTCGACGTGAATCCGTAATCTGACGTCACTGGAGGCACATCATGGACATGCAAATTCCCTTTCCCGAACCGCAAGTCGAACGCGCGCCGTTCCCTCTGCAACATCATCGCGGTTACGACCGCGTCTTTCGGCGCGACGCGCTCACAGTCGGCCTGATCCTGCCGCTCGAAACCCACGCGGCGTCGCCGCATCCGACGATGGCCGATCATCTGCAGATGGCGCAGCGCGCCGAGCAGGCCGGCGTCGCCGCCTTGTGGGCGCGCGACATTCCGTTCTACGACCCGCAATACGGCGATTCCGGCCAGATCTTCGAGCCGCTGATCTATATCGGGCATCTCGCCACCGCGACGCAGAACATCACGCTCGGCACGACAGGCATCGTTCTGCCGATGCGCGACCCGCTGATCCTCGCGAAGCAGATCAACTCGCTCGATCGTCTGACGGACGGGCGCGTCGTGATCGGCATGTCGTCGGGCGACCGGCCTTCCGAATATCCCGTCTTCGGCATCGACTTCGAGAGCCGCGGCGAGCGCTTCAGGGACGCCTACGAGGTGTATCGCAGCGTCAGCGAAAAGAACTTCCCACGCTTCGAATCGCAGCGCTTCGGGCGTGGCGACGGTTCGCTGACCATGCTGCCCAAGCCGCTATCCGGCAGGGTTCCGTCGATGGCCGTGGGGCGTTCGCAGCAAACGCTCGACTGGGTCGCGAACAACATGGACGCCTATCTCGGCTTCGTGCCCGAACCGGCGAAACTTTCAGCCTTCGCCGATGAATGGAAGACGGCGAATCGTCAGACGAACGGCGGCGAATCTGCGGCAGACGATGCGAAGCCGCTCGCATTCGGCGGGTTCCTGTATCTGCATCCACGGCGCGACTATCCGTTCAGACGTATCGGCGGCGGATTCGCGATCGGCAGCCGCACGCTGCGCGACTTTCTCGATCAGGCGCGCGAGCAAGGCGTATCGCACGTCGCGCTGAATCCGCGTGTGACGCCGCGCGATTACCGGGAGATTCTCGACGAGCTTCATCAGGACGTGCTCCCTTACTTCCCGCCGAACACGTAGCGCGATCCGCCTGACGTTCCGCGCCATTCGTCCATGCATGAAGCCGCATCCGGCCCGTCCGGTGCGGCTTTTTTCGCTTAGGCGTACCGTTTGCCCATTGCCTGCCGGACCACGCCGCATTTGTTCCTGCCGATCACAACTGTTTGTCCACTCCGTGTGTTCGCAAGCCGCTCGAGGAAGCCTAGATTTACGACCTAACGGCACGTCACTTTCGACGCAGGCCGAACAAACTTTAGAGGTCAATCATGAGCAATTCGCAAAAGGTCGCTATCGTCACGGGTGCATCGCAAGGCATCGGCGCAGAGATCGTCAAGGGCTTCCGTGAGCAAGGCTATAACGTCGTCGCCGTCGCGCGTTCGATCAAGCCTTCGGACGATCCGGGCGTCGTGGCGATCGCCGGCGACATCGGCGACCGCGAAGTCGCACAGCGCGCCGTATCGGAAGCCGTCAAGCGCTTCGGCCGCGTCGACACGCTGATCAACAACGCGGGCATCTTCATCGCCAAGCCGTTCACGCAATACACCGCCGAAGACTACGCGGCCATCCTGAACGTGAACGTGAACGGCTTCTTCCACATCACGCAGCTCGCCATCGCGGAGATGGAAAAGAACAACAGCGGTCACGTGCTGCAGATCACGACGAGCCTCGTCGATCACGCGATTGCAGGCGTGCCGTCGGTTCTCGCGTCGCTGACCAAGGGCGGCCTGAACGCAGCCACGAAGTCGCTTGCGATCGAATACGCGAAGTCGGGCATCCGCGCGAACGCCGTTGCGCCCGGCATCATCAAATCGCCGATGCACGCGCCGGAAACGCACGACGCGCTCGGCGCGCTGCACCCGGTCGGCCACATGGGCGAAATGAAGGACATCGTCAACGCCGTGCTGTATCTCGATTCGGCGTCGTTCGTGACGGGCGAAATCCTGCACGTCGACGGCGGCCAGAGCGCAGGTCACTAATCACGTATGACGAGGCGCTGGTAACGGCGTCTCGTCCCACCATCACAACCACTGCGTTACGGAGAATCTCATGCCTATCGTGACTATTCAGGTAACCCGCGAGGGCAACAAGCCCGGCACGAGCGCGGTCACGGCGGAAGAAAAGGCTCAGCTCATCAAGGGCGTGAGCGAACTGCTGCTGAACGTGCTGAACAAGCCGCTGGAAGCGACGTTCGTCGTGATTGAGGAAGTCGAGAAGGAGAACTGGGGCTGGGGCGGTTTGCCTGTCGACGAATATCGCAAGCTGAGAGCGGAGAAGAAGGGCTGAGCGCCTTCGTGTTTGTTGTTGTACATGGCGCGGGGAATCCGGCGTTCAAGTCTCCGCGCCCATGACTTACGGCTCGCGATGCGCCCTGCCGCGCCGCCAGTCGAGAATATTGCTGATCGATTCCTCTCTGCGCCCCGGCACCACTTCGATATGCGCGCCAGCCTGAATAAAGCCCGTTTGCACGACGCTCAGATAGACGCCCGCAAACCCGCTCAGGTACATATGCTTGACCGCCTTCCGGTAGCCCATCACGGCATTGAGCTTGAAACACGGATTGCGCGGCGCTTCCACGCGTAGCCTCACCTGATCGATGACGAGCGTATCGCCGATCCATAGATCCGTTTCGAGCAAGCCCTGCGTCGTCAGATTTTCGCCGAGCGTGCCGAATGCGAGCGGCTTGTCGGCGTCGGGCGCTTCGGCATCGATACGGCGTTGCTGCCACCATCCATAGTGTTCGACGGGATAGAGATAGACGGCCTTGTCGAGACCGCCGTGGACGCTCATATCCGCGTGCTCGTCGCCCGCAAGGCCGAGCTTCTGCACTTCGACCACCGCGCCTTCGCTTGCGCTGCTCACCGGGCACTTGCGAATCGCCGACTCGACCGTCAGCCCTTCGGACGCGCGTCCGATCTCGAGCGTCTGGCATACGCCGGTGTTGATCGACAGCAGCCGCGCGCCCTTCTTGTGTGCGCTGCTGTCGCCTGAGTCTGTCTGCGTGATCGTGTCGTCCATCGATTATGTTTGCTGTGACTGTTTAGCGCGCGAACTGCTGCAAACGGCGAATGGCTTCGTCGAGTTCCGTTTCGAGCCGCGCGACGAGTTCCGCAGCCGGCAGTGTACGCGCCAAAGCCGCCGCCTGGCCCGCCCATTGCGCGCCGAAGCCGAACTCGCCTTGGGCTTTCGCAGCGGCGTGCAGCGCCTTGCCTGCGTCGTACGTCACGGGATAATCCGGCGTCGCGGGACGATCCACGCCACGTCCGAGTTCCGTGAAGCGATTGACCATGCTGCGAGCAGGACGGCCCGAAATCGCCGACGTCAACGTGGTGTGAAGCGCGGCATCGCCGAGAATTGCGCGGCGATAGCCGTCGTCGATCGACGTCTCGGGACACGGCACGAACGCCGTGCCGAGCTGCGCGGCCTGCGCGCCGAGCGCGAGCACCGCCGCGATGCCCGCGCCGTCCATGATGCCGCCTGCGGCGATCACGGGCAGATCGAATTTCTCGACGAAAAGACGTGTGAGCGCGAACGTTCCGATGCCTTCATCGAAGACCTGCGTGTCGAACATGCCGCGATGCCCGCCCGCTTCGACGCCTTGCGCGACGATCGCATCGACGCCCGCATCGACGACCTGCTGCGCTTCTTCCAGATTCGTCGCCGACGCCAGCAACGTGATGCCCGTATCCTTCAACGCCTTGATGATTTCCTTCGACGGCAGCCCGAAGTGAAAACTGACGATAGCCGGTTTTTCTTCGAGGAACACGTCGAGCATCGGCTGATCTTCGACGAAGCTCGTGTAGATTTCGCCGAGTTTTTCGGGCGCGCTCGCGCCGTACTTCGCGAATTGCGGCGCGAGCCAGTTCAGCCATTCCTGTTCGACTTTCGCGTTGGCCGTTGCGGGCGCGTGGCAAAAGACGTTGATGTTGAACGGCGCGCCTGTCAACGCGCGCGTGTCGCGGATGGTCTTGCGCGCGGCGTCGGCTTTCATCGCGCCCACGCCGAGCGAGCCGAGTCCGCCTGCATTGGAAACCGCGGCCGCGAGCGCGGGCGTGGAGACGCCCGCCATCGGCGCCTGGATGATCGGCTTGCTGATGCCCAGCAGACTCAAAAGCGTCTTGCCTTCTGAACGCGTGCTCATGTCATGTCCTTATCGAAACGGTTTGCGCATGCCTGCGCCGCAAACGCTGGGCTTGCGGGCGCTCCCGACATGCTATCTATACCCCAGATCATCTTTTTCAGTGGACGACGGGTCAACCATTAAGCGGGCAATTCACTCTTGAGCGCGGGGAACAGGTGACTTACTTCGGCATCGGTTCGCTGGCGAAGGCGTTCAACTCGCGCACGAGGCTCGACGCTGCCAGCCGCACGAGTTCGCCGCCTTTTTCCGGCGATGCCAGCGCCGGGTCTGAACCCATGCGGCCGTCCGGGAAACGCGCGCGGAAATCGAGCGCCTCGCGGATCGGGCCGGACGGCGCGATCTTCGGCGAGTAGTCGGCGGTTTTGATCGCGTCGGGAAATGCCCATTGCGTAATGGCGATTTCGGACGGCGTGGCGTGCGAGCCGTGGCCTTCCGGGAACTGCTTGCGCGCGAGTTCACCCACGCCCTCCAGATCCCACCAGTTGCACAGCTTCATCGCAAAACCCGCGTGACGCTTCGCGAAGCTCGCTTCGACGTAGACCTCGGAGAACGCCGCTTCGATCGATGCAATGTTTCCGCCGTGTCCGTTCAGAAACAGGATTTTCTCGAAGCCGTGCGTCGCCAGCGAGCGGATCCAGTCGCCAATCGCGGCAATAAACGTGGACGGCCGCAGCGAAATCGTGCCCGGAAAGCCGAGATGATGCTGCGCCATGCCGATGTTGAAAGTGGGCGCGACGAGGATATCGGCCGACTTTTCCGCTTCACGCGCGATGATTTCCGGACACAGCCAGTCGGTGCCCAGCAGACCCGTCGGGCCGTGCTGTTCGTTCGAGCCGATGGGGACGACGATCGCGCGGCTTCGCTTCAGGTATTGCTCGATCTCGGCCCATGTCGATAGATGTAAAAGCATTGAAACTCCTGTGTTCTGCCTCGCGCTGCACGCAATGTGGCGCGCCGGTTGTGGGGAAAGGACCCGATCCGGACAAGCGTACAGGCAAACGGGCACGCCGACCAACAGCAACAAGGTTCACGACTCGTTGTTCTCAAGGCAACGACGTTTCGCATATCGACTGTTGAACGCTGTGCGCCAATTGGGCGGATCGATTCCAGACAGGAAAGATACCGCGAATGGGCTTTACCCTGCTGTGTCAGCGGATATTAATCGCATACGATTTCATCGCAAAGGATTGACGCAGCAGAAACTCCGCGTATGATCCGGCTTACACGCCTTAATCGCATGCGATTTATATGACGAACCTTTCCCGGCAGGAGACAAGCTTGAGCACGACGACCGCCCATTCCGACGTACAAGCCAACGCACAAACCAGTAGGCCGCCCGTCACGCAACTGCGCGTCGAGTCCTATACGAACGGCATCCTCGGCCCGAGCCAGACGATGCTCGGACCGCTCGCCGACGGCGGCACGCTGATCGCCGGCACGCCGCCCGGCTGCTGGGGGCCGATGATCACGCCCGCGTTCCAGGGCGGCCATGAAGTCACGCAGCCTGTCGCGATCGAAGGCGCGGAAGTCGGCGATGCCGTCGCGCTGAAAATCCAGCGCATGCGCGTGACGTCGCACGCGACGTCGTCGGGCGTGATGCAGTTCGTCGAAGGCCGCTATCACGGCGATCCATTCGTCGCGAAGTTCTGCTCGTCGTGCGGCACCGAGCATCCCGCCAGTCACGTCGAAGGCATCGGCGCCGAAGCGATCCGCTGCGATCACTGCGGCGCGGAAGTCAGCGCGTTCCGCTTCCGGCACGGCTACATCATCGTGCTCGATCAGGAAAACGGCGTGAGTCTCACGGTCAATCAGGAAGTCGGCAACCGGCTGGCGGGCAAGGCATCGGCGATGTCCGCGCTGCCCGAACTGGCCGCGCAACATTCGATTCTCTCGCTCGCCCGCGCCGACATGCCGGGCCTCGCCGCGCACATGCGGCCGTTCCTCGGCAACATCGGCACGACGCCCGCGCGCGATCTGCCCGACTCGCACAACTGCGCGGACTTCGGACAATATCTGGTCGGCGCGCCGCATCGATTCGGCATGACGACGGAAGAGCTGCACAGCGCGAAAACGGACGGACACATGGACACGAACTCGGTGCGCGAAGGCTGCATCGTGATTTGCCCCGTGAAGGTGCCGGGCGCGGGCGTCTATCTCGGCGACATGCACGCGCAGCAGGGCAACGGCGAAATCGCTGGGCACGCAACGGATGTGTCGGGCGAAACCGAGCTGACTGTCGAGGTCATCAAGCGGTTGTCGCTAGAAGGACCGATCCTGCTGCAAAACCTCGAAGACCTGCCGCCGATGGCGCGTCCGATGAGCGCCGAACAGCGCCGCAAAGTGGTCGAACTCGGTGCGCGCTATGGCCAGCATGACATCGAAGAGAACGGGCCGGTGACCTTCATCGGCAGCGGCGTCAACCTCAACGAAGCGACCGAAAACGGCTTGCGCCGCGCCGCCGCCGTCACGGGTCTGAGCTACGAGGAAGTGCTCAATCGCGCGACGATCGCGGGTTCGATCGAGATCAGCCGCTTGCCCGGCACTGTGCGCGTCACGCTGCTTTGCCCGCTGCCCATACTCGATCGCATCGGCATCGGTCATCTCGTGCGCGAGAAGTATCAGTTGGCGTGAGACCTGCTATTCTCTGCGGACGCGCGGCGCAGCCCCTTGCGCCGCGCCTTCGCAGCGTGCGCATTCGCGGCACGCCCATCACGGAAGCGCCATGCAGCGTCAATTCGAAGACCTACTCCTCGGCAGCATCGAACTCTTCTGCCTCGCCGCCGAACTCGAAAGCTTCACGCTGGCAGCGAACGCCGCGAGCGTGACGCCAGCGGCCGTGAGCCGCTCGGTTGCACGACTGGAGGAACGGCTCGGCGTCAGGCTCTTCGTACGCACGACGCGGCAAATCAGGCTCACCGACGCAGGCCGCCGCTACTTCGAACAATGCCGTCTCGCGCTCACCCAGCTCGCCGATGCCGAGCGCGAAGCGACGGGGCAGCAGAGCACGCCGTCGGGCGTGTTGCGCATCAGCATGCCGACGCCGTACAGCCACTATCGCGTGCTGCCGCTGCTCGCGGAATTTCGCGCGCTCTATCCCGATGTCACCGTCGAAACGCATCTGAGCAATCGCAACATCGATTTCGCCGAAGAAGGCTTCGACCTCGCGATTCGCGGCCGCGCGCCGGATGACTCCGGCCTCATCGCGCGCAATCTCGAAGATGCCGAACTCGTGGTGGTGGGCTCGCCCGCGTATCTGAAGTCGGCGGGCAAGCTCGACACACCCGACGATCTGGTCCATCACCAATGCATCCAGTTCGCGCTGCCGAGCACGGGCCGCAACATTCCGTGGATCTTCAGGCAGGGAGACGAAGACATCGAAATGATGACGCGCGGCGCGTACGGCACATCGGGCGACGTGCTCGCGGGTGCGACACTCGCGCGACACGACGCGGGGCTGTTCCAGACTTACCGGTTCGTCGTCGAACGTGACCTGAAAGACGGAACGCTGCGCGAAGTTCTCACACCGTACGGCGGACGCACGCGGCCATTCGTGCTGCTCTATCCGCATGCGCGGCATCTGTCGTCGCGCGTGCGCTGCTTCGTCGACTTTCTGGTGGACAAGCTCAGAGCGTAAAACGCTCGATACAATCGGCGCGATCCTGCAACTCTTCCCTCTTGTCTTCATCCATGCTGCCGAACGTCGATTCCATTGTCGCCCGTCTGCGGCTCAAGCAACTGCGCCTCCTGATCGCGCTCGACGAGCACGGCTCGCTGCATCGCGCCGCCGATCAGATGGCGCTCACGCAGCCCGGCGCAACCAAAGCGCTGCGCGAGATCGAAGCGACCTTCGGCGCGACGCTCTTCACGCGTTCGCCGCAAGGCATCCAGCCGAACGAACTGGGACGCTGCGTGATCCGTTACGCGCGGCTGATTCATATGGACGTCGCGCATCTGCGCGAAGAAATGGAAGGCATCCTGCAAGGCTCGGGCGGACGACTCGCGGTCGGCGCGATTACGGGCGCCGTGTCGGGCGTGCTGGTGGATGCGCTGACGCGTCTGCGCGAACGGCAGCCGACGCTGACCGTCGAAGTCGTCGAAGACACCAGCGCGCGGCTGCTGGCATTGCTCGATCAGGGCCGCCTCGATCTCGCCATCTGCCGCACGACCGTCGCGCAGCAGCCCGATCACTACGATTACGTCGAACTGCGCGACGAGCCGCTCGCGATCGTCGCGAGTCCGCTGCATCGGCTGGCGAAGGCGCGTAAGGTGAAGCTCGCCGATCTCGCGACGAGCCGGTGGATCGTGTATCCGAGCATCATGCCGCTGCGCGGCCTGTTCGAACGCGAGTTCAAGGAAGCGGGGCTTTCCGTGCCGCCGCATCCGATCGAAACGGCATCGACGATGACCACCGTGCTGATGCTGCAGCGCGACCCGACGCTCGTTTCGCTGATGCCGCGCGACATGGCCGCGCTGCTGGCCGAGCATGGTCTCGCGCGGCCGCTTGCGATCGATGTCCGCTCGCGCAACGAGCCATATGGCATCGTGACGCGGCGCGGCTCCGCGCTGTCGGCCGCCGCGCGGCTGATGATCGACGAGCTGACCTGACGCGCGCCCGCGGCCCGGCTTGCGTTGCCGTCATTGCGTGACTAATATCGATTCATGGCGGCGAACTGCGCGCATTGTGCGCGAACGACACGCCGAAATCGAAACGGCTGCCCGTCGCACATGAAGCCTTATGTCGTCCTGCTTGCAGCATGGATGGCCGCGTTCAGCGCAGCCAGCATGTATTCGGCCCACGCGGACGGCCCCGTCATCGTCGCGCTCGCCAATCCCTCGTCCGATCTCACTTCCGGTTTCGATTCGCCGCTCGTCGAGCAGGAACATCACGACCGGCACAAATCGTCTACGCCATCGCCCGCCATCATCCACGGACCGTCGTATCTTTCCGCGTTACGCGAGTACGATGTGCGTTCGCTCGCGCGGCGATTTTCATACAGCCCTTCGTCGGGATTCACGCTGAACAATCACGGCGAGTGAATCGTGCAAGGATCAATGCACGGCGGGCGTGCGGCTCTCGATCTGCTGCAGCGAAACACCGACGACATGCTCACGCCAGATCCCGCATTTCGCGATCACGGGAATCCACGCTTGACGCGCATGCACGCGTGCAAAGGCGCGCATCGATACCGTCGATTCGACCGGTTGCGAACCGTTGTTGCCCGCGAACATGCCCGTGCCCTGCTCGACCTTCGCTTTCAGCACGCGACGGTCCGGCGCGAGAAACATGTCATAACGTGAGGTAGTGCGAATCCAGCGGTCGAGTTCGGCGATACAGTTGATGACGGCAGGACGCACGTGAAGGCGCGAGAGATACGCGTAATCGTCGGGCACGTCGGCCCCGGTTTGCGAAAACGCGCTCGTGCAGAACCAGATGAGACTGAAGATGCCCAATAGGGCCGTGATACTTTTCATTGCGAAGAGGTGCCCGAAGGTGCAAATGTGTTGCAAACGTTCAAGGCGCGAAAGTATACCCTCTTCGCCGGGCTTTTATCGGTTGCGTCGTCTGCGCGTGTCGTCGCGCGGCCGTTCGCGTGACTTCAATCCTGCATAACGGATCGAAAATTGAATCTCGCTCATATCGCTGTGATCGCGGTGGCATGCGTGGCGCTCGTCGCCTGCACGCGCAAGGACAGCGTCTTTTCGCTCGCGCCGAACTACACGGGACGAACGGTGCAGACGGTATCGGATGTCGCCGGATGCATCGCGGAACGCTGGCGAACCAGCGCGCGCCATCTGCGCGAAGTGCACACGAACGACGCGGTCAGGCTCGAGGCGCAATCGCTGTTTCATGGCGTGCCTATCGGCGTGCGGCTCAGAACACATGATGGCGACACGCTGGTCGAATACTTCCAGCGCCGTGTCGCCGATCCGATCTATCGCGCGATGGTGAAGGAGTGCACGCGCTCGTAAGCGCATGCGAGCGCTCAGAATTCGACGAGCGCGAAGTCTTCCTTGCCGACGTCGCACAGTGGACAACGCCAGTCGTCGGGCACATCGGCCCAACGTGTGCCCGGCGCGAGGCCTTCATCCGGCAAGCCGGCTGCTTCGTCGTAGACCCAGCCGCAGATCACGCAGACCCACTGTTTGAAGTCGTCGGAAGATGTCTGTGTTTGCGCTGCGCCGTTCGAGCCGGTTGATTCCGGCGCGTCGGCGTTGTCGTCATGATCGATCGACACGACGAACGGCGCGGGACGTTCCGCGGCAGTCGTGTCGAGATAGCGTTGCAGCGCCTGATGCAGTTCGACGGCTTCGTTGTGGTTCAGGTCGATCCAGAACGGATCGCCGGCGCCGTCGTTGAGTCGATCAGGCGAAAACTGGAGTTCTACAGCAGTGGCTTTCTTGTACATGTGAAGTGACGTTGAGCGAACGCATGCTGCTGCCGTTCGCCGCGCAGATGACGTGGCGTCCGCTGCGCTCAGAAATAGTGGCGCAGCAGCGTGCTGACCAGCGCGGCGGCGATACCGATCAGACCGAGGGTTTCGAGGAGCGTCAGCGAGCGGCGAGCGTTGGCACGATTGGGTGTCGACATGGGGCTTGAACAGAATGAGTGACAGAAAGACCGGCGCGTTGCGTCCGGTCCGAAAAAAACGCGAGCCCGGATTTTAAACGCTCATTCGTTCGGCAGCTTTCTTTTCGCTGTCGGCTTGCGCGGATCGAGGTGCTGCATGCGGGAAGATTGACTTGCCTGGCGAGCGTGGATTATCGCTTGCGAGAGGGCCGCGATTAACTCCTGACGGTTGATAGAGTCTTTCGGGCTGGGGATTGCCGTTTGCGCCCCAATCATTCTCTGTTCGTTTCCGGCAAAACGCTGCCACGCGCTCGCCCTCGACGAACGCACGGCGTTCACGACGGATCGCAGCGGCGTCTTGCACGCGCACTGCGACAATTCACCACACAAAAAGCCGCTCTATCGATCGACGGGCGCACAGTTGCCGCGGCTCTGGCAGTTGCTCTGGCGTTTCGCCTCCTTCGTATCGCCGCCCGTTTCGCGCACACGGTCGTCGGCCCGATAGTATTCGGCGTTCTGATCGGCCTTCGCATACGAGGCCACGGGCGCGGCGAGTCCGGCCAAACCCACGAGAGCGAGAACAAACGCAAGCGTTTTCATTGTTCACCTCCTTGTTCGATCGTTTGCAAACGTTGACCACGGGCGTGATCCGGATCGACGGAACACGTAAAAAGCATAGTCGCTGCCTCGCGTGGGCGTTAGTTTTGCTGAGGCTGGTCGCGCGTCACATCGACTTGGCCTTGCCCGTCGGCGTCAGGACTTGCAGCAGGCCGTCGGTGTCCTTCACGATCAGGGCCATCACCAGCTCGATGCCCGGCGCAGGCGCCGCGTGCGAACCGTCGACGCGTTCGTTGATGCGCGTGAGCAAAGGGTCGAGCGCCTCGCGCGCTGCCTTCGCCTTGCTTGCGTTGACAGGTATCTGATTCACGGCATCGGCGAGCGCCGACAACGTGCGCGGCAAAGCCAGCCACACCTGATCGACATGCGGTTTCGCGCCGTCCGCGCAGGTGTGCGCGAGCGCCTGGCCGAACACCAGCACGTCGCGATGCAGGCGGCTCAGAAACGGCGGCACCTTGTCGATGGCATCGGAACTGTCGCGCAGGATCGGCACGAACACATGCTCGCGTCCCGCCTCTTGCAGCGCTTCAGCAAGCGCAGTCTGCGCAGCGAGACTGTTCTGTTCGAGCAGCGCGAGCGCCGTATCGTCGCGCGAGAACGCGAGCTTGTGTTCGATCATCTGTGCAAGCGCTTCCAGGCAATCGTGCGCGTTGCGATGTGCGCTCTTCAACGCGCGATTCGGCCACATCACCGTCGCGACGAACGCGGCCGCCGCGCCGATCAGGATTTCGGCCACGCGATGCAAGGGCCGCACGAACGCCGAGCCGGCGTCACCGGGCACGAGCAGCACGATCACGAGCGTCACGCACGCGAGCCGCAAGCCGGGCCGCGCCGCGGCGAGCGCCGCCAGCGGCAGCAGCGCGACGGAGAACACGGGCAGCGGATCGAAGCCGTGATCCATCACGACGAGCCCGATCCCGCCGACGATTCCACCGATGCACGCGCCGATGATCTGGTCGCGCGCGGTCGTGATGGCCTGCGTGAGACTCGGTTGCGTGACGACGATCATCGTCGTGATCAATGCCCAGTAGCCCTCGGGCAACGCGGCCAGCTTCGCCGCGCCATAGCTGAGCACGCAGCCCGTCAACGTGCGCCCGAAGCGGCGCGCTTCGGGTGCGCGAAGCAGGTTCCTGAGCCAGCTTTGGTCTTGTACTGTCATTCGGGTATATCCATCAAAACGCATGAACTGGCGTCATTGGGGAACATGCTTTGCTGCCGTGACTCCCTGTATTCGAAAGCCTTCATCGAACGCCTTCCTCAGGAGCGTCATGCCGATGCAGCAAGCCCATGCCCGCCGCATTCTTTCTGTCGCGCTCTGCGCCGCCGCGCTGCTCGTATCGAGTACGCAAAGGGTCGCCGCACAGACGTTGTCAGCCGATGCTTCATCCGTAGCCACAGCTTCTGCTGCATCTGCTGCATCGAACACCAGCGCTTCGCCTGTCGTGCCCGTGCCGCCGTCCGATCTGTACGGCGCGTTGTATCGCGATGTCGAACTCGCGCATCTCTATCCGGACAGCAAGACTTTCGCCGACATGGTGCCGAACGCGCCGCCGCAACAGATCGTCGCCGATTATGCCGGGCAGAAAGACGACCCGCAGTTCGCGCTCAAAGCGTTCGTCGAGCAGCACTTCACGTTGCCCGCGCGCCAGACGAAAGACTACGTGTCCGATCCGAACCAGAGCGTGACAGCGCACATCGACACGCTCTGGTCCGTACTCCGGCGCGATCCTGATGCGAGCGCGAGCCCGTGGTCGTCGCTGTTGCCGCTGCCGTATTCGTACATCGTGCCCGGCGACCGCTTCGACGAAATCTACTATTGGGACTCGTACTTCATCATGCTCGGCCTTCGTCAAAGCGGACGCGAAGATCTGCTGAAGAACGAACTCGATAACTTCGCGACCTTGATCGAACGATACGGCCACATTCCCAACGGCAACCGCACGTACTACCTGAGCCGTTCGCAGCCGCCGTTCTTCGCGCAGATGGTGCGGCTCGCCGCCGATCGCGAAGGCGACCAGGTCTATCTGCACTATCTGCCCGCGCTGCGCAAAGAATACGCGTACTGGATGGACGGTCACGACAAGGTTGCGCCGGGCGGCGCTTATCGGCACCTCGTGCGTCTGCCCGATGGCACGCTGCTGAATCGCTATTGGGACGAACGCGCCACGCCTCGCGACGAGTCGTATCGCGAAGACGTCGCCACTGCGCAGGCAACACCGCAGCTTAAGGCCGACGATCTGTGGCGCAATCTGCGCGCGGGCGGCGAAACAGGCTGGGACTTCAGCTCGCGCTGGTTCGCCGACGGCAAGACGCTCGCGACGATCGAAGTCACTTCCATCATTCCCGTCGATCTGAACAGCCTGCTCGTCGATCTCGAACGCACGCTCGCGAAGGCGTATCGCGTGCAAGGCGACGCGACGCATGCGGAAAACCTCGAACAGCGCGCCGCCGCGCGCGCCGATGCGATCCGGCGCGTGCTGTGGGATCCGCAGCTCAACGCATTCGGCGATTACGACTTCACGCGACATCAGCTCACGCATCGGCTGAGCGCGGCAACCGTCTATCCGCTGTACGCGGGCGTGGCGACGAAAACGCAGGCGGCTGCCGTCGCTGCAACGGTTCGTGCGCGTCTGCTGCGTCCCGGCGGACTCGCGACGACGACGGCTCAGACGGGTCAGCAGTGGGACGAGCCGAACGGCTGGGCGCCGCTGCAATATCTCGCCGTCACCGGTTTGCGTCGCTACGGTCAGGCGGACCTCGCGCAGCAGATCGCGACGCGCTGGATCACCACGAACGTCGCGTATTACCAGCACACGGGCAAGCTGGTCGAAAAATACGACGTCGATGCGAAGGCGGGCGCGACGGCAGCGGGCGGCGGCGAGTATCCGTTGCAGGATGGCTTCGGCTGGACCAATGGTGTGCTGCGTACGCTGATGGCGATGTATCCCGCCGCAGCCGGTCCGTCGACGCGTCCCGTTGATGTGCCTTCGGGTGCTGCGGGCGTATCGGAGGCGGCATCGGCTGCGGCGGCTGCGCCGAAGACGACGCATCGTCTTGAACAGACGCCTGCGCCTGCATCGGCTCCCGTTGCACCGTGACGCAATGAAGCGCGAATGAACCCACGCCGCCTAACTGCTTGTTACGAAACTCGCACACATGTTGCACCTTCGGCATGGGGCCGCGCGTAGACTGCGCTCACAGTAACCGGCGCGAATCGATGCAACACGCTATTGAAATCGGACGCGCCGGCGCAACATCGGTTCGATCAAAACAATCGGAAAACAGCATGACAGCTTTCGGGAAAGCCACACTCGCCGCCGCATCGCTCATTCTTGCCGTCAGCGGAACAGCGCACGCGGCGGGCTGCATCAAGGGAGCCGTGGTCGGCGGCGTCGCGGGACACTATGCGGGCCATCACGCCGTGGTCGGTGCAGTGGGCGGTTGCATCGTCGGACGTCATCTTGCGAAAAAGCACGCTGAAGAACAGGCCGCCCAACATCAGGCGCCTCACGCCCAGTATCAGTAATACGGGCAAGCCTGCGCGCCATGATTCGTAGGACGCTCGCGATTTAAGTCTGTCTTAATTGTCGCGGCTCAATATCCGTTCGCAGGCTTGTCATTGATCCCCTGTCGTGCCGCCAGAGCATCGGCGGCACCTTTTTCCGCGCAAGCACAAGCCGATTCACCCGCGCCGGAAACGAAGAAAAGAGGTACATCACCATGTCGAACAAGTCGAGAAACCGCAAACAGACCCGCCACGCTCCCGCCATGTCGCCGCTGCTGCGCGCGCTGACGTTCAGCCGCGCCGCGCACGAGCCGATTACGCAGGCCATGCTGTTGCAGGCGTACACGAGTCTCGATGCGTTCCGCCGCGGTCAGGGTTCGCGCGAACTGTTCACGACGCTCGGCCGGCAGCTGCTGGTGGCCGAAGAATTGAGCCGTATCGGTCACGTGCCCGAAGCAATCGACGATATCGCCGAAGCGCAGATCGCGATGACGGACATCGACACGACCGAAAAGGCGACGGGCAATTGGACGGTGGATGGCGACAACTACGCGTGGCTGACCATTGCGCTCGATGCGTTCGATCGCCAGCTCGCCGATGCATCGCTGGAAGACATCGCGAAGGCCGAAGCACGGATGATCGAAGGTCTGATGCGCACCGAGCAGCAACTGGCGCACGCCGTCGCTGCCTGAACGCGACCGCCGCGTCCCCTCGCGCGAGACGAGACGCTTGAGTTAAAGCTTGTGCAGTTCGGCCTGCATCCAGTCATGCACCTGATGGCTGAGTTCCTGCGGCGACCGCTCCACAGGCGACAGCGTAGGACCGATCACCACGCGGATATGTCCCGCGCCCGTCGGCCATCCTTTCGCGGGCCACACCTTGCCCGCGTTGTGCACCACGGGGACGATCAGCGCGCCCGTCGCGCAGGCGAGCCGCACGCCGCCCGACGTGAGCTTCACGGGCGCATCATGCGGCACGCGCGTGCCTTCCGGAAAAATCACGACCATATCGCCTTTCGCGAGCCGCTCGGCGGCTTCGCGCGTCACGGCGACGTGCGCCTGACGCGGCGAACCGCGATCGAGGCTCACCATATCGAGTCCCTTCAGCACCCAGCCGAAGAACGGAATGCGCAGCAGATCCTGCTTGAACACGAAGCTGACGCGGCGCGGAAACAGCGCGAGGAACGCGAGCGTTTCCCACGTCGATTCGTGACGGCACAGGATGATCGACGGTTCGTGCGGCAGATGTTCGAGACCTTCGATCGAGCAGCGAATGCCGAACGCGCCGCGCATCACGGCGACGAGCGCCCGGCACCAGAGCGCCGCGAGCCGGTAGCGCGCCGACCGGCTGATGAACGGATACAGCAGCAGCATCACCGTGGACCAGAGCGTCCCGCTGCCCAGCAGATACACAATGAACAGCCATTTAACGAGAACTGCGCGCATGGATTGTGGCATCGACGGAAAGTGAAAAGGCGCAAGCCAAACCCGAATACTACCGGCGATGAAAAGAAGCAGGCGCAAACGCTGCAGCGAGCACCATGAAGGCGCGCGGCGCGCCAAAAAGAAAACGCCGGCCAAAGCCGGCGTTCATGCTGTAGTTTTGAAGGCCCAGGTCGCCTGACGGCGCCGGAAGGCTAGACATTCAGCAAAGGTTCGCGCCGTTGAGCGCTCACACTTTGCAGACGGTTCAACCCTTCGCCTCTTTCGAATTATCGCGTACTGCGCAAACTTCCCCCGTGCGCAAGCAGAGTATCTCCGACCTGCGCACGCCGCTATGTGGCCAACCGAACATTCAGACAAAAGACACCCGAAGATTCGGCATCCGCGCAACACATCGCAGCGCGTCTTGCGCCAAACGCTTGCGTCACGACACGCTCGCCTGCGTGCATTCTCTCGAAAGCGCATCCAGTTCCGCAGCCGGAACCGGCCGCCCGAGCAGAAAGCCTTGCAGCGAATTGCATCCGAGCCGCGTCAGAAACTCCTTCTGCGTCGTGGTCTCGACGCCTTCCGCGACGATGTCGATGCCAAGCGTCTGCCCCAGCGCGACCACCGACGACACAATCGCAGCATCCTCCGCATCGTGCGCAAGCTCGCGCACGAAACCGCGGTCGATCTTCAGTTCGCTCGCAGGCAGCCGCTTCAGATACATCAGGCTCGAATAGCCGGTGCCGAAATCGTCGATGGAAATGCGCACGCCCATGTCATGCAGCGTTTGCAGAATCCGCAGACTGGCGTCGACATCGCGCATCGCGGCCGACTCGGTCACTTCGATCGTCAGATGGCGCGGCTCGACGCGATGCCGTTCGAGCGTATCGCGCACCAGCGCCGTCAGCTGCGGATGGCTGAACTGCACGGGCGACAGGTTCACGGCGACGTTCCAGTCGCACGTGCCCGAATCGAGCCATTCGCGAACCTGGCGGCACGCTTCGTCGAGCACCCATTCGCCGATCGGCACGATCAGCCCTGTCTTCTCGGCGAGCGGAATGAATTCGTCGGGACCGATCAGGCCGCGCTTCGGATGAATCCAGCGCACGAGCGCCTCGACGCCCCTGATCGGCCCGTCCGGCGCGGCGAACTGCGGCTGATAGTGCAGCAGCACCAGTTCGTTGCGTTCGATCGCCGCGCGCAGGTCTTGCGTCAGTTGCAGCTGGCCCTGCATGTTCTCGTTCATCGACGTGTCGAAGAAGCAATGCGCGTTGCGGCTCATCGACTTCGCGTGATACATCGCGGCGTCGGCGTGCATCAGCGCATCGTGGACGGACGCGCCGTCGGCGGGACACATTGCGATGCCGATGCTGGTCGAAATGCGCAGATCGTGGCCGTCGGCCTGGAACGGCGCGCTGATCGCCGCGAGCAACCGGCTGGCGACGGCCGTCGCACCCGCTTGATCTTCGTCGGGAACCAGCAGCACGAACTCGTCGCCGCCGACACGCGCCAACGTATCCTTGCCGCGCACGGCCGCCGCGAGCCGCTCCGCGACCTGTACCAGCAGACGGTCGCCAACCTGATGGCCGTAGGCGTCGTTGACCACCTTGAAGCCGTCGAGATCCATGAACATCAGCGCGAACTGGCCGCCGTCCTCGTGCGCCTTCGACAACGCGTTGTCGAGCCGGCACTCCAGCAGCACGCGATTCGGCAGCTTGGTCAACGCGTCGTGCAAGGCCAGATAGCCGAGTTCCTGATTGGCTTGCGCGAGCGAACGCGTGAGCGCCGCGTTCTCCGTTTCGAGCCGCAGGTCTTCGAGCACGGAAATCGTCAGTGCGACGGCCGTCACCGTGAGCGTCACGATGATGATCGCGACGGCGACCCATGCGCTGTGTCCGCCTTCCGTCGCGGCCACGCAAAAGCTCCCCGCCGGGAAGCCCGCCGCCGACATGCCCGTGTAGTGCATGCCGACGATCGCGAGTCCCATCACGATCGCGGCGCCCGCGCGCAGCGGCCGCATGCGGCGCGAGTTGTGGCGCAGGCTGAAGGCCGTCTTCAACGCGACGCCCGAAGCGGCAATGGCGATGACGATCGACGTCGCGAACAGCGGCACGTCGTAGACGATGCCCGGCTCCATGCGCATCGCGCTCATGCCCGTGTAGTGCATGCCCGCGACGCCGAGGCCCATCAGCACCGCGCCGCACGCGAGCCGCCCGGCGGGCAGCGCCTCCTGGCACACGAGCCAGAGCGCGAACGCCGACGACGCCACGGCAATCGACAGCGACGCCAGCGTGATCATCGGATCGTAGCCGAGCCGGATCGGCAGGCTGAACGCGAGCATGCCGACGAAGTGCATCGACCAGATGCCGAGTCCCATCGCGAACGCGCCGCCCGTCAGCCACCATCGCGCGGCCCGGCCGGTCGCCGTCATGATGCGGCCCGCCATTTCGAGCGATGTGTACGCAGCCAGTACCGCGACAAGGAGCGAGAACAGCACGAGAAGACTGTTGTAGCTGCCCTGTAACATAAGAGCCCCCAGGAATGTTCCCTCGACCGCTGCCGGACTTTGGTGAATGAAGCAGTCCGTTATCCGCGGAAAGAGGCAGGTGAAGTACGCTTTATCGACAGCTGAACGTAAATGTTAAGTGCGGAATGTCAAATTCCGAGCGTCCGCTCAGTTTTACGATTGCGTCCGGATGCGTCCGACTGGCCGGACTTTCGTATTCGGTGTAAGGCCGCGCCCCCGCCTGCTGATTCTGATTCTGGTTCGCAGCGGATCGGCGAAGCTGCGCGGCAACGCGCTAGTCGCTCGTCACGAGGATCCGCACCTTGCTATTCAGCGAGGGCATGACGAAATCGGATACGCGCCCCGCGCGGACATCGAAGAGTAGTTGTTCGAGCTTGTCGAGCAGCGATGGCCCCTGGCTGAGTGCGTAGGCGCCCGCGCTCGCGCCTTCCATCTCTCGCATGAGCGCGCGCCGGGCGAAGATCACGCGCTCGACGGCACTCGCTCTCGATACGAAATACTCTTCCACGTAAGCCGAATCCTTTTCGGCGCGTTCATCGTCGTTTGATTGCGCCGCATCGGCGTAAATAGTGACAGACGCGAGCGGCCTGCGCGCTCGCGTGAAAGACGCGGTGAGGAAGCGTGGAGAGGAAGTGTCCTTTCGAGGACTGCCTCCACGGCACGCCTGCGCGCTTCAAATCGAACAGCATGGATCGTCCTTCTGAATGCCGGCGCGCGAACTCCGCGCTTCGGCAAGGGCGAAATCTGGCTTTGGAACTTCCAGATTGTGACGAGGTGGCCGCGCACTTACTCTGCATCTGCGCGAGCCGTCACCCTCGCCTCGCCTCAGAAACAGGAGACACCCTCATGCTTTCCGCTTTGGTAGAAACGGTCGGCGCGCTCGGCATTCTGGCGAGCGTCGTCGCGAAGATCGCTGAATTGCGCAAGGAATATCGGCGCTGCAAGAGACTCTGCACGAATAAAAAAACCCCTCCGGAGAGGGGTCGATGAATCGCCAGCGAACCGTGCCTTCCGTCCAGCCCGAAGCGTCATCAAATTCCCCGCGATGAGATCGTTGGGGATCGCCGCAAGCCTGAGCGTTACACGAGCTTGATCGAGGTCGGGTCCGCCGTGAGATAGCCGACCGCCGAGCCGAAGCGATCCTTGTAGTTGGCGCGCACGAGGGGATCGAGCGTCGTCTGCACTTTCGCGTGCAGACTCGTCCAGTCGCCCGCGTGCTGGAAGTTGCTCATGATGTACGTCCAGCCGTTGATTTCATCGACAGCATGCAGGCCCGTCGATTCCGCGCCCGCCGGACACGACAGGATGCGCGCGAGCGTCTTCGTGTCGACGTTGTACGCCCACAGGAAGTTGTTCACGTGCATGCCGCTGTCTTCGCCGATGAAGAGCGTGCGCAGCTTCTCCGAGAACTTGAGGTTGTCGGGATTCGCGATCTTTTCAGGGTTCGCCGTATTGCCGAGGCTATCGGCCGTCGTCAGGTCTTCGCCGACGAGCGCGGCGGGCGCGCTCATGTCGACGGGCACCCATTCGCTGTTGATGGCCGCGCCGCTCAGGTCGCTCTGTCCCGCCTTCATGTTCAGCGCGTACACGGCACCCGACGAGATGCCCTTGTCGAGCGCGATATCCGTCGAATGCGCATTGCCGCGCACCATCGACGACGTGATCTGCGACATCGCCGAATACAGGATCTTGTCCTTCGCGTTGACCGTCGTGCCTTCGAGCTTCGTGAAGCCCATGCTCGCGCCGCGCAGCGCGGCGTAGCGGTGCGTTTCGAGGAACGCGGCGGCCTTTTCCATGCCCGTCTTGATGCGAATCCAGTTGAACTTGCCGCCGACGTGAATCTTCGTGTACGTCGGATCGGTCGGCGGATTCAGCTCGTCGGTGACGATGTCCATGATGTCGGTAATCGTCAGCGTGTTGGCGAGCGCTTCGATTTCGTCGCTGGTCGCGTGGCCGAGATTGAGCCACGTGAGCGTCGCGGCGCCCGCACTCGCCGACGATGTTTGCGCCCACTTCGCCACATACAGCGTGCCCGCCGACAGGTCCGCTTCCTTGTCGGCGACGAACATGAAGAGGCCGCCGTTGGTCGCGTCGTCGCCCATCAGCACGGTGCGCTTGTCGGGCATCACCTGAATCAGCTCGTGCGAAATGCGGCCGAGGCAGTAGTGCTTTTTCACGGTGCCCGTGCCGTCGGGATTCACGGTGACTTCGGGCAGATGGCCGTAGTGATACGGACGCGCCGTCGATGCATTGCCATATAGGTTCTGGCTATACGCCTGAAACTGCGTGTTCGTCGCGATGCTTGCGGCGTCCGGCTCGTACTCTTCGCTCGACAGATGCGTGTTCCACGGCGACAGACTCGCGCCGCACGTGATCCACAGACCATGCGCGCCCGACGTATCGACGTTCGAGTAGCTGACCAGCGCGAGCTTGCCCGTCGCCGGATCCTGATCGAGCGTGAGCACGGCGATCGGCGACGGCAGCTTGCCGTACATGTCGCCCGCCGCCGTCTGCGTCTGGTCGCGCGTCGTGTATTCGAACTGCACGACGGCGAACACCGGGTTGCCCTTCACGCCTTTCACGGTCGGCTTGTCGAGGCGGATCAGCGACGTGCCGTCCGGGCAATCGGAGAAGAACTGGCGCTCCTTGCCGGCCACCGAGCTGTCGATGATCGGCTGGTTGCTGATGTCGAAATAACCGCCCGCGACGATCGTGCCGCCCGTGGTGTTCGGCACCGTGTCGCCCGTGATGAAGAACGGCTGATACGCGAGCTTGTACGAGCGACTGCTGCCGTCGCTGAACTGCGCGGTGAGCGTGGAGGCGACCGTGGTCGTCGCCATCGCGGCGGGATCGGCCAGCGACGGCGCGGCCATGCCGCCGAACGACGCCGCCGTGAAAGCAGCCGTCGATGCCGCAGGCGTGGTGCTCGCCGGGTGATCGCTGGTGCCGCCGCATGCAGTGAGCAACGAAGCCGCTGCCGCGCTGCCGAGCGGCAGCATCGGTGCGCCGGCAATGATCTTGAGCGCCTTGCGGCGTGAGAAGTCGAGAGGCTGCGCCATGTTCTTGTGATCCATTGATGGGGATGGGTTGGTTGAATCAACAACCAGTCCACGCCAGGATCAGGCAGTCCACGGCGCGCCGGTATGACGCGCTACTTTAGGAAATGATTATGAAATATGTTTGACAGGCGTTTGTAATGTCTGAAAAACGCTGCTGAGCACTCAAACGCGACCCGCAACGGGAATCAATGCGCCCGTGATGCACTGCGCGTCCTTCGACAGCAGAAACGCAATCACCGCGCCGATCTGCTCCGATGTCACCCAGCGCGAGAAATCGGCGTCGGGCATGTCGGCGCGATTCTGCGGCGTGTCGATGATGCTCGGCAGGATCGCGTTGACGGTGGTGCCCTTGTCCTTGAGTTCTTCGGCAAGCGCTTCCGTGAGTCGCATCACGCCCGCCTTCGACGCGGCATACGCGCCCATTCCCATGCCCGCCTTCAACCCCGCCATCGCGCCGACATTGACGATCCGTCCGCCCGTCGCTCTCGTCAGATGCCAGAGCGCGGCCTTCGATGCGTTCAGCGTCGTCTTCACGTTCACGTCGAACATGCGTTCCCAGGTGTCGGCGCTGCCATCGGCGATCGTCTCCCAGCTGAAACCGCCCGCAACGTTCACGAGCGCATTCAATCCGCCGAGCTGACTCGCGATCGAATCGAGCGCGCGTTGCGCCGCGTCGCGTTCCGCGAGATCGATGCCGCCGACGACGCACGCCTGCGCGAGCGACGCGGGCAGACTCGACGGCGGCTTGCCTCTGCCGATCAGCGCGACCTTCGCGCCACGCTCCGCAAGCGCCTGCGCCGTCACGAGACCGAGATTGCCGAAGGCGCCTGTAATCGCGACGATCGTTCCGTCCAAGCTGTTCATGAAGTACGCGCTCCCAACGCAGGTCGAAGTTCAATTGAATGTGCGCGCCGTCACGCGATCACTCGCAGCGTACGGCGCGCACGAAAGACAGTGTTGTCGCAAGGCACGCGCGCGTCAATTGTCGATAGGACCGTTTGCCGTTCGTCGTGCATGTAGGCACTCCTTTTAATCGACGCAAGATCGCAAAGCAAGACGCACAACAAAATTGGACGATCGGATAAAGAGGCGCGACGCAAGGGCAAAGGTCATCGCCACACTTTGCCGCATAGTGAGTCATGAGACGGCATCGAGCACCATGAATCATCTGTTGCAGCAAGCGCGTTCTACAACGTCGGGCAGCAAGGTCTTGTGAAGTCAGGGTGTGCAGCCAGTTCCCTCGCCGTGGTCAGTCGCGATGCATCGTCGCGCGCCATCGGCTACGAGAGCCCGCGAACCCTTGCGTAACAGGAGGCCTTGTCATGCATCATCAGCCGGACTTGCACCGACGCTCCATCCATGACGATTCCCATGCCCGACTGCTCGAACACTTGCGCAGCGATCCGCTGATGCGCGAGAGTCTCGCGCTGCTGCCGCCCGTGCTGCTGTTCGCGTTGCTGCATGTGCATACGCATGTCGGATGGGATGTGTGCTTCGCGGTCGCGCGTCAGTTGAACAATGATCACGGCAGACACATGCGCGAACTCGGCACGGCCCTCTCGCTGATGAAGTCGCTGCGTGGCTCGCGAATGTTCGATCCGCTTGCATGGCATGCCGCGCTGCGTCGCCTGATCCATACGATCGCGAGCGAGCTTCATGCGCTGCATGCGACGCCCATGCAAACGTCAACGCGCGACTGCCTGATGCAAGCAACACGGAGCGGCGCGCGCAGCGAAGCGCTGCGCGTGCTGCGCGCCAGCCAGGTTCTGCTGAACGTCACGCGCTACTGGCTCGCAACCAGAGCTTCCGTACCCGTCACCTGGCTGTGACGCTTGCGCCAGGCAGCAGGCGGTTGACCGAACTCGCGTCTGAACGCGCGATGAAACGCCGACTCGGATTCGTAGCCGACCTCTTCGGCAATCGCTGCAATCGCCTTGCTGCTGTACGACAGTTCCTGCGCCGCGACGATAAGACGCCAGCGCGCGAGATATTGCATCGGCGGCTGGCCTAGCAGATCACTGAAGCGCTGCGCGAACGCGGAGCGCGACAGCCCGACCTTGCGCGCGAGTTCATCGACAGTCCAGTTGTACGCGGGCTGCGCATGCAGAATCGACAGCGCGCGGCCGACGAAGCGATCCTTCACGCCCGCGAGCCAGTTCTTGCGATCGGCAGGCAGTTCGTCGATACAGCGCCGCACGGCCCACACGAACAACAGCTCCGACAAACGCGACAGCACGATTGCGCTGCCTGCGCGCCGTTGCGCCGCCTCCTCGGCGGCATAGCGCAACGACGCCTCGATCCACGCCGATTGCGGATCGTTGCGCACGTCCACCTTGAAGAGCCGCGGCAGCGAGCCGAGCACGGGATTGCTCAGCGCATCGTCGCAGGCGAGAAAACCGCACAGGATGCGCGTCGGCGTGCCGCCGCCACCGTACGTGAGGTTTAGCACTTCGCCTCGCATGGTCGCGAGTTGCGTTTCGAGCAGCGGCCCGGCGGGCACAGGCGCCACATCGGGCGCGCTGCCCATGATGTGCGCCTCGCCCTGCGGCACGACGAGCAGTTCGCCCGCGCCGACGCAGATACCGGGATCGTTCGAGTCGGGCAGGCGCGCCCAGCACGTGCCTTCCGTGATCAGATGATAGGAAACGATGCGGTCCGACCTCGGCAGATACGCGGTGCACAACGCCTGATCCGCGTGCCCGATCAAGCCCCAGGGCGCCGTCAGTTCGGCGTGAAGATAAACCGCGCCGCCCAGGCGCACGACGCGCAGCACGTCGGAGACCGCATCCATGAGGCACCACCCTTCTTCGGCATTCTGCTAAAAAGACGGCACATGTACCGTCTTTTGCAAGTTCACCGAAAGAATACTCTCGCTGCGGGCGGGCGTCGCGCGGACTGCACACGCTGCGCGACGTGAAGTGCTTACGTCAGAAGTTGTGGCGCAGGCCGATCATGGCCGCCGTCGTGCCGACACCCGGCGCAACCGGCTGACCGTAGACGATCGTCTGGTTCATCGTGCCCGAGTTGCTGACATGGCCGACCTGGCCGTACACGACCGTGCGTCTGGACAGGCTGTATTCCGCGCCGACGGCGAATTCCGTCGAATGATTGCCCGAGTGGTTCGCGTCCTTCAGGTAATAGACGCCCGAGGTCACGCGCAGCGTCGGCGAAAAGACATAGCCGAGGCCGAACGAATACATGTCGAAGTCGGCCTGACTGCTGTGCGCCGGATTCTTGCCCTTGCCGTACGACGCGGACACGAGGAAGTCATGGAACGTGTACTTCGCGCCGAAATAGAAGAAGCGGTTGTTGTTCACGCCCGTCAACGGCGCGCCCGGCGCGGGGTTCGCGTCGTGTCCGTTGTAGTAGACAGCGGCCAGGTTCAGCCCGTAGTTCGAATACCTGAGCACCGCCGATTCGCGCGTGCCGCCCTGAAACTCGCCGGGCACGCCGCCCGGCGCATATTCGAGTGCGAGCGACACGCCCGCAAAACTCGGCGTCTGGTAGACGAGCGCATTGCTGTCGTACAGCGCGCCGATGGGCCCGTTGGTGCTCGTCCCTGCCCAGCCCGCCGCCTGATTCATGCCGAGCCACGCAGTCAGAATGCTGCCGAAGTACTGCGCGTTGCGCACATCGGTTTCGGCCATCGCGTAGATCATCGGCACGATCTGGCGACCCGCGTTGAACGTGCCGATCGGCCCCGACACGCCGACCGTCGCGAACTGGTTGAACGCGGCCGTGACACCGGGCGTGTCGCTGAGACCGGACTTGCCGGTGCCCGTATCGAAGGAACTCTGCAGCTTGAAATTGACGCGATACCCGCCGCCGATATCTTCGCTGCCCTTGATGCCCCACATGCTCGCGTAGATGCCGCCGTCCTTGAAGCGATACACCTTGCCGAGATTCTTCGCATTCGGCGCGAACGATGCCGCCGCCGTGCTCTGATACAGCAGCCCCGAATCGACGACGCCATACAGCGTCACCGAAGACGACTGCGCGCTCGCGACACTCGCCCATCCGAGAAGCGCCGCTGCGCCGACCAGTTTCGCGTTCATGGAGTCTCCGTCTATCGTGGCGATCCGGGGTGCTGCACGTACCGTTGCTTCGTTATTCGAAGCGTTGACGCAGCAGCTTCTTGTCGATCTTGCCGACGCTCGTCTTCGGTATCGCCGCGACGAAAATCACGCGTTCGGCCTCAGGCACTGCGTAGCGGCTGATGCGTTTGGCGTCGGCGTGGCCGAGCAGATGCGCGCGCACGGCCTGCGCATCGAGCGTCGCGTGCGGACGCAACACGATCAGCGCCTTTGGACGTTCGCCCCAGCGTTCGTCCTGCACGCCGATCACCGCGCTTTCCTCGACGCCATGCAGCTCGTTGATGAGCGCCTCGATCTCGATCGACGACACCCATTCGCCGCCCGTCTTGATCACGTCCTTGATGCGGTCGACGATCTGCACGTAGCCATCCGGCGTCATCACGGCGACGTCCTGCGTATGCAGATAACCGCCTTCCCACAGCGCTTCGGAGGCTTCCGGCTTGTTGTGATAGCCGGGCGTCAGATACGGCGAGCGCAGCACGATCTCGCCTTGCGCGCGGCCATCGCGCGGCACGTCGTTCATCTGCGCATCGACGACGCGCAGCTCGACCATCGGCACGGGCCGGCCCGTCATGCAGCGCTTGCGCACGGATTCGTCGATACCGGCCGTCGCCACATCGGGCGCGAACTGCGACAGCGCAGCAACAGGCCCCGTCTCCGACATGCCATAACCCGCGAACACGTCGATACCCTGTTCGAGCGCCGCGCGGCACATGCTCGGCGACAGCGCCGAACCGCCGATGATCATTGTCCAGCCCGACAGGTCGTGCGCGTCGCGCGCCGCCGCGTCGAGCAGCATTTGCAGAATGGTCGGCACGCAATGCGAAAAGGTGACGCGTTCCGTCTTCTTCAGATGCAGCAGCGTGTCCGGCTGATAGCGTCCAGGCAGCACGATCTTCAGCCCGAGCATCACGGCGATGTACGGCATGCCCCACGCGAGCACATGGAACATCGGCGTGATCGGCATGTAGACGTCGTCGCGATGCAGGCGCTGGCCGGTGCGCGGCGAACAGAGCGTCGTCGCCGTCGCGAGCGTGTGCAGCACGATCTGCCGATGGCTGTAGCACACGCCTTTCGGATCGCCCGTTGTGCCCGTCGTATAGAAGATCGCGGCGCGCGTGTTCTCGTCGAAGTCTTCGAAGGCGAAGTCTTCGGGCATCGACGAGACAAGCTGTTCGTACTCGCCAGCAATCGCGAACGACGTGGACGGCATCGGCGTGTCGTCGCTGGCGACGATCACCTCGCGTACGTGCTTCAACTCGCCGCGAATCGCTTCGAGCACGGGCAGAAACTCGCTGTTGACAATCAGCACGTCGGCGCGCGCGTCGTTGAGCGTGTACGCGATCTGCTGCGCCGATATGCGCACGTTCACGGTAAAGATGGTCGCGCCCATCATCGGAATCGCGAAGTAGCTTTCCAGATAGCGATGCGTGTCCCAGTCCATGACCGCGACCGTCGATCCCGCGCGCACGCCCAGCGAGGCGAGCGCGTTGGCAAGCTGGCCGACGCGTCGGTGGAAAGCGGCGAACGTGTAGCGCAGTTCGCCGCGATAGGTGATCTCCTGATCGGCGCGCACGCTCAGCGAATTGACGAGCAGTTGCTTGACGAGCAGCGGATAGGCGTATGCGGAGGCAGCCGCGGTAATCAGGTGGTCGGGCGTCTCGGTTTCTCGCACGAATGGCTCCCGTTGGTGGAAGTCGGCGCCGCACGGTTGAGCGGCGCGATGAAAGCGAGAGTACGAAACGCGCGATGTCCCTGCCCCCCCAGGCCGGAGGGGGAGGGTTCAGGAGAATGGAGCGGTGCTTTACGGCAGAGCGTTGAGATAGAGAACTACTGCGCGCCTTCCAGCAGACCGAGAACGAGCGCCCGGCGCACGGCGTGCTTGCGCGAACTGGCGTCGAGCTTGCCGAACAGGTTCTTCAGATGCCACTTGACGGTCTCTTCGCCAACCGACATCGCCAGCGCGATTTCCTTGTTCGACAGGCTGCGTCCGAGCAGTTCGAGTATTTGCCGCTCTTTCGGCGTCAGGACGACGCTCGGCACCGCGCGCGGCGCGCCGCTTGCCGCACGCGCCGGTACGGGGACGACGCGCGGCGCGGGCATCGCATGAACGGGCTGACCCGCGCTGGCTTCTTCTTCGCTCACGCGCCGCATCCAGTCAGCGATCGCGGGATGCGCGTCGGCGAGCGTGCGCGTCAGACTGAACGTCTTCGCCAGATTCATCGCTTCGAGCAGCAAAGGCCGGCCTTGCGCGCCCGTCTGTTCCAGTGCGAAGGCGCGCAGCACCATGATCTCGATCCGGTATCGGCCGAGCTTCATCGCGTTGGCGTGGTCGAGCGCGACATCGAGGGCATCGAGCGATTGCGGCCAGCGCCGCGCCGCAATCGCCGCATACCCATGCGAGAGCGTCTGCAGCATCGCGACATGCCGTTGCCACAACGGGCCGTGCCGCGAAGCCTCGTGCGCGACGATTTCGTCGATACGTTCCGCGAGCGCGTCGCATGTTTGCGCGCGATAGCGTGCGGCATGCATGCGCACCTGCTCCGCGAGACTCGCGACGCACAGGCGCGGCATGTCTCGGCCGACGCCCATCGCGTACATCGCCTCCAGCAGATCGAGCGCGCGATGCTCGACGCCCTGCACGGCCGCGATCTGCGCTGCCGTGCGATACGCGAGCATCGTCAATTCCGGCGTGCCGCCATGTTCGAGCACGTCCAGCCGGTTCGCCAGCAAGGCGGCCGCCTGCTCGACGCGATCGGTTTCGTAGCACAACGACGCGCACATCGCCGCGAACATGCAGGTCAGCGGATGCCGTCTGCCGAGGTCCGCTTCGGCGCTGGCGAGCGCGGGCATCAGCACGGATTCCGCGAGACTCAGTTGCCCTTCGAGCAGATAGCTGAAGCCGATCGTGTGATCGCCCCAGCGGATCACGTAGCCGGTGCCCGTCCCGTTGCCGTGACGCGGCGCGAGTTGCTGCTGAAAACGCCGCGCCTGCGCCGGTTCGCCCTGAAGAATGGCCAACGCAGAACGGCGGTTCGCGTGAATCTGCTCGAGCCACGATCCGGCGGGCGGCGCGGTGTCCAGCCACGGTTCGAACAGCGTCACGAAGCGGTCGATTTCATCGGCGTAATACGCGGCCGCGCTCAGGATCATCGCGCACTCGTAGCGCAGTTCGGGCGCGGCGCCGGGATCGGCGAGCACCTGTTCGACCTGGCGCTCCGCCTCGTCATGACGCTCGCCGAGTGCGAGCACCCACGCGGCGGCAAGACGCAGACGCGGCCTGCGTTCCAGTTCATCCTCGGGGAGCAATTCGAGCCAGTCGCGCACCGCCGACAAACTGCCGTTTTTCACGGCTTCGTACAGGCACCGTTCGGCGAGATCGTAAGCGGCCTGATGCTGCCCTGCCGCATGCGCGTGGCGCGCCGCCTCGTCGAGCATGCCGTGCGCGGCGAGCCACGTCGACGCGCGCGCATGCAGCTCGGCGCGCTCCGGCTCGGGCAACGCGTCGAGACGGCCTCGCAGCACGTCGCGCACCAGCACGTGAAGCCGGCACCACGCGCTGTCCTCGCTCGCGATGAAGACGGGCGTGTCGCGCACGAGACGCGCGAGGCGCTCCGGCGCGTCGCTGTCGCCCGTCAACGCTTCGCACAATTGCGGATGCAGCCGGTCGACGACACTGATGCGCGTCAGGAATGCGTCGTCGTCGGGCGACAGTTTGGCGATCAGCGCGACGACCAGGTGATCGCGCAAGCCGCCATGATCCGCCGACAACGCCTGCGCCGCGCGGCGCGGATCGTCGGCGCGCGCCATCGCCGCGAGCGCCAGTTGCAGGCCGAGCGGCCAGCCATCGGACAGTTCGAACAGCCGCGCGCACACGTCCGCTTCGACACGCGCGCCGAAGCGCTCGCCGACCAGCGCAATCGCCTCGTCGAGCCGGAAGCGCAGCAGGTCCGGGCCGATCAGTTCGCCCGCGCCGTAGGCGAGCAGATCGCCGGCGGCATCGTCGAGACCGCGCCGCGCCGCGACCGCCACGCGCAGGTTTTGCGGCGCGTTATGCAGCAGATAGGCGAGCGCAGCGAGCCCTTCGACGGGCAAACGGTCGGCTTCGTCGACGATCAGCACGACGTCGAGCGACAGCTGCGCGACTTCGGCGAGCCACGCGGTGATGCCTTCCAGTTCGCGCGACGGCGCCGCCGCACTGTTCAGCACGAGCCGCCCGAAGGTCGGACGCGCGCAACCGGCGCGCACCGCGTGTACGAGCCCGAGCAGAAAGCGCTGCGCATCGTCGCGTTCGTCGACGGACAGCCACGCGACGGCCACGCCGTGCGCGAGGTGCTCGCGCCGCCACTGCGCAAGCAGCGACGTCTTGCCATAGCCCGCGGGCGCCTGAACCAGCGCGATCTGCAGATTGCGCAGACGCGGCTCGTCGACGCCCAGGCGCGCGCGCGTCAGTAAATGCTGCGGCGCACGCGGCGCGATGGTCTTGAGGATCAGTTCGGTGGCGGCGTCGGCGTCGCTGTTGTTTGTCGTTGCCATCGGGGCCATGTCGGTCGGGATACAGAACAGCTTACGCGAGCACCGCGCGGGCGCAAAGCCGGGGAGTCCCGGCCCGCGCGGCACAGCGCCCCCCCTCTTGGCGAGTGGGGTTTCGAGTCCCCTACCTCACTACGATAGCCTTCAATAGATGTTGCGAGCGAGGCCAGATCATGCAGTTCACGTCGACGGCGGGCACCGCCCGCCCGCTTCATCGCCCCATTCAAGCAAGCTAGCGGACGCCATGTATCGTCATTTTTTCGTCCCCGTAGGCGGCACCGACCCGGCCATCGAAGCAGTCGGCCATGCGCTCGAATTCGCGAGGTCGATCGGCGCGCGCGTCACGTTTTTCGATGCGTGCGGTGAAGCGTCCGCCGAAAACCGCACAGCGGAACGGCTCGCCAAAGCCGAAGCGGCGGCCCGCGCGCATGGCGTGCCCTGCGAAAGCGCGTCGCGGGCTCCGGCGCACACGGCGAACCTGGCGCTCGAAGTCATCGTCGAGCTGGCGCGCGCTCAAGGCTGCGACCTGTTGTGCGCGCCGACCGACGCATCGTGGCTTATCCGCCGGCAGCACACCGGCGACGCGTTCGCCTCGTGCGGCATGCCCGTGCTGATGTGCGCTGCGCCGCGGCATCGGGTGGCCGATCTCGTGATCGCCAAGCTGCTCGGCCAGCATCGCGCGATTGGGGCGCTGCTGCACGATCTGCTCGGCGAAGTTCACTCGGCTGTTTCGCGCGGCCAGTCGTCGGGCGCAGTCGTGATGGATTCGCCCGTCGCCGCGTTGCGCAACGTGCAGTCCTTGCGCAACCGGCCCGGCAGGGACGCGTGCGTGTTTGCGCGGCTGCGCGAACGCACGTCCGCGTTCGACGCCGAACTTGCCGAACTCGAGCGCCAGCATCGGCATGAAAACCGCCTGCTAGGCGCGCTGATCGACAGCGCCCGCACAGTGGCGAAAGGCGAGCTTCCGCCCGCGTGCTTCGAACAGCAGTTGCAGACGTGCGCCCAGTTCATCTGGGAACACATGGGACGCGAGGAAGGCGTCATTCTGCCCGCCGCGCGCCGTTATCTGAGCGATGCGGACTGGCAGGAAATCGGCGCGGCACTTGCCGTTGCTGCGCCGTCCGCGAATCTTGAACACACCATCGGCGAGCCGCGTGGCTCGCGAGCATGACAGGAGACAAGCATGCCAAGTGCAGTCCGCTTTTATGAAACCGGCTCGCCGGAAGTCCTTCGCTGGGAACACGTCGAACGCGCCGAACCCGGTCCGGGCGAAGTGCGTGTGCGTCACGCGGCCGTGGGCCTGAACTTCGCGGACATCTATTTCCGCACCGGCCTCTATCCGGCGAAGCTGCCCTCGGGTATCGGCATGGAAGGCGCGGGCGTGGTGGAAGCCGTCGGCGATAACGTGACCGGTTTCAAGCCGGGCGATCGCGTGACCTACACGGGCAGCCCGCTTGGCGCCTACGCTTCGGAACGCGTGCTGCCCGCCGCATGCCTGATCCATCTGCCGGACGAGATTCCGTTCGAAACGGCTGCCGCGATGACGATGCGCGGCCTCACGTCCGCGTATCTGATGCGCCGCATCTATCAGTGGAAGCGCGGCGACACGTTCCTGCTGCACGCGGCGGCGGGCGGCGTCGGTCTGATCGTGAGCCAATGGGCGAAGCTGCTCGGGCTGAACGTGATCGGCACGGTATCGACGGAAGAAAAGGCTGAAGTTGCGCGCGCTCACGGTTGCGATCACATCATCTACTATCGACGTGAGGACGTCGCGAAACGCGTGCGCGAAATCACGGACGGCGTCGGCGTGCCCGTCGTGATCGACAGCGTCGGCAAGGACACGCTGACGGCATCGCTCGATTCGCTGAAGCGCCGCGGACTGCTGGTCGGCGTCGGCACGTCGTCGGGCGCGTTTCCGCCGATCGACGCGATGCAGCTGGCCATCAAGGGCTCGCTCTTCTTCACGCGCCCCGCGCTCGCCGACTATATCGCCGATCCTGCCGAGAAAGCGGAACTCGCGGGCGAGCTGTTCGGCCACGTGGCGTCGGGCCGGATCAAGATCGAGATCAACCAGCGCTACGAACTCAACGACGCCGTGCAGGCACATCGCGATCTCGAAGCGGGCAAGACCACGGGTTCGTCGATTTTCGTCGTGCAGGGAGAGTGACATGCGCATCGAACAGCTGACCTGTTCCATCGGCGCCGAACTGACGGGCGTCGATCTCGCGGACGCCGTGCATGACGACGGCCTGTTCGCTGAAATCCGCGCCGCGCTGCTGCGCCACCGCGTGCTGTTTCTGCGCGATCAGGAAATCACGCGCGCCCAGCATGTCGCGTTTGCGCGGCGTTTCGGCGAACTCGAAGATCACCCGATTGCGGGCAGCGATCCCGAGCATCCCGGCCTCGTGCGCATCTACAAGACGCCCGATCAACCGAACGACCGCTACGAGAACGCCTGGCACACGGACGCCACGTGGCGCGACGCGCCGCCGTTCGGTTGCGTGCTGCGCTGCGTGGAATGCCCGCCCGTCGGCGGCGACACGATGTGGGCGAATATGGTGCTCGCGTACGAGAACCTGCCCGACCACGTGAAGACGCAGATCGCCGATCTGCGCGCGCGTCACAGCATCGAAGCGAGCTTCGGCGCGGCCATGCCGATCGAAAAACGCCTCGCGCTTAAAGCGCAGTATCCGGACGCCGAGCATCCCGTCGTGCGCACGCATCCGGAAACCGGCGAGAAAGTGCTGTTCGTCAACGCCTTCACGACGCACTTCACCAACTATCACACGCCGTCGCGCGTGCGCTTCGGCCAGGACGCGAATCCCGGCGCGAGTCTGTTGCTCAACTATCTCGTGAGCCAGGCGCTCGTGCCCGAGTATCAGGTGCGCTGGCGCTGGCAGAAGAACAGCATCGCGATCTGGGACAACCGCAGCACGCAGCATTACGCCGTGATGGATTACCCGCCGTGCCACCGGAAGATGGAACGGGCCGGCATCGTCGGCGACGTGCCGTTCTAGACCGACGCGCCGCACATCAAACGCTTGACAGGAAGAAGCGCCAGTCATCGGCTGGCGGCTTGAACACGCCTATATCTGGAGAACGACAATGCAATTTCTCGACGACTCGCTGCACCCCGAGCACATGGACAAAGTGGTGATCACGGTCGCGCCGTATGGACCGGAATGGATGCCGGAAGATTTCCCCGAAGACATTCCCGTGACGATGGACGAGCAGATCCAGAAAGCCGTCGACTGCTATAACGCGGGCGCCACGGTGCTGCATCTGCATGTGCGCGAACTCGACGGCAAGGGCTCGAAGCGGCTGTCGAAGTTCAACGAACTGATCGCCGGCGTGCGCGCCGCCGTGCCCGACATGATCATCCAGGTCGGCGGCTCGATTTCGTTCGCGCCGGAAAGCGACGGCGAAGCGGCCAAGTGGCTCTCCGACGACACGCGTCACATGCTCGCCGAACTCGATCCGAAGCCGGATCAGGTCACTGTCGCGATCAACACGACGCAGATGAACATCATGGAGCTGCTGTATCCCGAGTATCTGCAAGGCACGTCGCTCGCGAATCCGGCTTTCCAGGCCGCGTACAGCGAGATGACCGTCCCCGCCGGTCCGGCATGGGTCGAAGAGCATCTGCGCCGTCTGCAGGCGTCGGGCATTCAGCCGCATTTCCAGTTGACGGGCATGCATGCGCTCGAGACGCTCGAACGTCTGGTGCGCAAGGGCGTGTACACGGGTCCGCTGAACCTCACGTGGATCGGTATCGGCGGCGGCTTCGACGGTCCGAATCCGTTCAACTTCTTCAACTTCATTCATCGCGCGCCGAACGGCTGCACGCTGACGGCCGAATCGCTGCTGAAGAACGTGCTGCCGTTCAACACGATGGCGCTGGCGATGGGTCTGCATCCGCGCTGCGGCATCGAAGACACGATCATCGATCAGCACGGCAACCGCATGACGTCGGTGCAGCAGATCGAGCAGACGGTGCGCATCGCGCGCGAACTCGGCCGCGAGATTGCGAGCGGCAAGGAAGCGCGCGACATTTACCGGATCGGCGTGCAATACCGCGATGCCGACGAGACGCTTGCGGCAAACGGCATGGCGCCGAATCGCCGGCAAGGCCAGAAGAACTTGCCGCTGGCCGCTTGACGCGTGCGCTGCTAAAGCAAAGCCCAGAAGACGCCGGATTGCGGCGTCCAACGTAACGAACCCATTCCAGGGCGGGGCCGGCGTCGCGTGATGCTCGGCCCAGACAAGACGGGCCCGCGCGTTTCGCGCGCGCGGAGCACCGCGACGCCCAGATTCGGAGGAGACAATCTTGCATATTCATCATGTCAATCTCGACGCGCGCGACGACGCTGCCGCGCGCACCGGCTCGCGCGCGTATGCGTGGATCGTTTTCGCGCTGACCTTCGGGCTGCTGCTGTCGGACTACATGTCGCGGCAGGTGCTCAATGCAGTATTCCCCTTGCTCAAGGCGACGTGGGGACTCAGCGACACGCAACTCGGCTCGCTGAGCGGCGTCGTCGCGCTGATGGTCGGCGTGCTGACCGTGCCGCTGTCCGTGCTGGCCGACCGCTGGGGTCGCGTGAAAAGCATCGTCGTGATGGCGGCGCTGTGGAGCGCGGCGACACTCGGCTGCGCGGTCGCCAGCAATTACGGCGAAATGCTCGTGGCGCGCGCACTCGTCGGTGTCGGCGAAGCAGCGTATGGCAGCGTGGGCATCGCGCTGATTCTCAGCATCTTTCCGTCGCATCTGCGTTCGACGCTCACGGGCGCGTTCATGGCGGGCGGCGCATTCGGCTCCGTGTTCGGCATGGCGCTCGGCGGCGTGGTGGCCGTGCATCTCGGCTGGCGTTGGTCGTTCGGCGCGATGGCGTGCTTCGGCATTCTGCTGGTGTTCGCCTACATGCTGATCGTTACGGAAAAGCGCGTTGCCTGCCGGCGCAACGACATCGCCGGATCGGCCCGCGCGAACAAGAGCACGCGCACGAGTTTTCGCGCCACATTGCGCGGACTGTTCTCGACGGTTTCAGTGGTGTGCGCGTATATCGGCAGCGCGTTGCAGCTGTTCATCATGGCGTCCGTGCTGGCGTGGATGCCGAGCTTCCTGAACCGCTACTACGGCATGCCCGCCGATAAAGCGGCCGTCACGGCGGCAGGCTTTCTGCTGCTCGGCGGCATCGGAATGATCGTGTGCGGCATCGTGACGGACCGTGTGAGCAAGTCGAAGCCGGAACGCAAATGGATGACGGCGATCGCCTATTGCGTGATCTCGCTCGTGCTGCTCGGCATCGGCTTCCAGTTGCAGCCAGGCACGCTTCAGTTCGTGCTGCTCGGCGCGGGCATCTTCGTCGTGGCGGGCACGTCGGGACCGGCGGGCGCGATGGTCGCCAATCTCACGCCGCCGTCGATTCACGCGCCCGCGTTTGCCACGTTGACGCTCGTGAACAATCTGCTGGGCATGGCGCCCGGTCCGCTCGTCACCGGCTATATCGCCGATCGCATCGGTTTGCCGGGCGCACTGCAACTCGTACCCGTCGCGGCGGCACTCGCAACCGTGATGTTCACGATCGGCAAGCGCAACTATGGACGCGGCCTGCAACGCGTCGATACCTCGCGCGCCGCCGCCATCGCAACCGAATAAGGACCAACGTACATGACATCATCGACCACGCCGACTGTATTGATCGTGCCCGGACTGCGCGATCACGTCGAAGATCACTGGCAAACGATTCTGCAACGCGCGCTGCCCAATGCGCGCTCCGTCGCGCCGCTGGAGCACGACAAGCTCAGTTGCGCCGCACGCGTCGCAGCGCTCGACGCCGCATTGCGTGCGATCAACGGCCCTGTCGTGCTGGTCGCGCACAGTGCCGGCGTGATGATTACCGTGCATTGGGCGCAGTTGCACCGGCGGCCCATTCACGGCGCGTTGCTCGCGACGCCCGCCGATCTGGAAACGCCGCTGCCCGAAGGCTATCCGACGCAAGACGCGCTGCGCGACAACGGCTGGCTGCCGATGCCGCGCGAGCGTCTGCCGTTTCCGAGCATCGTCGTCGCGAGCACCAACGATCCCCTCGCGCGTTTCGAGCGCGTGGCCGGCATGGCGCAGGCGTGGGGAAGCCGGCTGGTGCATGCGGGCGCCGTCGGTCATCTGAATCCTGCATCGGGATTCGGCGAATGGCCGCGCGCCGCCGAACTCGTCGCTGAACTGAGCCGTGAAGCGGCGAACGCGCCATGTTGACGGAAATGGAATCGTCGCTGGAACGCAAGGTCTGCAAGGCCGACGAACTCGCGCCAGGCCAGCGGAAAATCGTGTTCGTCGATGGCCGATGTATCGCGGTGTTCAATCTCGGCGGCGAACTGCGCGCCATCGACGACGCCTGTCCGCACAACGGCGCGTCGCTTTTCGCGGGACGTATCGACGGAAGCGTGCTGCGGTGTCCGGCGCATGGCCTCGCGTTCGATCTGCTCACCGGCTGTTCGCCCGCCAGCCGCGCGCTGTGCCTGACGACGTTTCCTGTTCGTCAGGTCGAAGGGAACATCGTTATCACGCTGAAAGCCGTCGATTCGACCGGCTAAGGGTGACATAAGGTTCAGCGGGTACGATCGGGCGACTCCTTGCTACAGGGCTCGAAGCCCGCACGATCGCCGCATGAACACACTCGAAGCGTTGAACCAGACGCTCTTTCTCACGATCAACGCGACGACGTCGACGCCTCACTGGCAAATCGCCATCGCGTCAGGTATCGCCGATTATGTGATCTACCTCGTTCCGCTCGTGCTCGCGGCGCTCTGGTTATCGGGCGACCGCGACAGCCGCGAAGCCGCGTTGCGCGCGTGTTGCGTCGCGATGCTCGCAATGGGATTCAATCAGATCATCGGTCTTGCGTGGATGCATCCGCGGCCGTTCATGATCGGCCTGGGTCATACGTTCGTCGAGCACGCGCCCGATTCTTCATTTCCCAGCGATCACGGCACCGTGTTCGCGAGCATCACGCTGACTCTGCTGCTCGCGCGCATGCATTGGACCGGCTTGCTCACGCTGATTGCAGGGCTGGCGGTCATGTGGGCGCGCGTGTTTATCGGCGTGCACTTTCCGTTCGATATGGCGGGCGCCGTCGTGATCGCGTGTGTTGCGTATATCGTCGTGACGCCGATGTGGTCGCGGGCAGGCGGCGCGGCGACGGACCTGACGGTGCTGCTGTATCGCAAGCTGCTGGCGTGGCCGATTGCGCGTGGATGGATGCGCACGTAGCGTGAAAGAACAAACCGCGACAGCATTCCGTCGATTGACGGTGCATGTCGCGGTCGATTACTTCAGCGTACTGCGCTGGCCTCGAAGCCAGCGCCCGTTGCATTAGTGGTGTTCGAAAATCGGTGCCGAGTACGAGCTGGCCGAGAACGAAGCGCGTTGCCCACCTTGCGACGAACCATCCGCCACGCCGCCGACACCGCTGTTATCTGCTGCGTTCACCTTCGCTTCGGCAGCCTGGATGTTGGCCGGATATTGCGTGTCGCTGCTATTCGAAGGAACGTAACCCGCCTTTTCCAGTTGCACCAGCTCGGCGCGGACTTGGGCACGGGTCACCGGCTGGCTGGATTGCGCGAATGACATGACGGGAACAGCGAGGACAGCAGCAACTGCGACAGCCTTGATGAGCGATTTCATGATCATTACCTCCAGAATTTGTTTTCGGATGCTTCGAACTGTTTTGTTCGTTGCGTTGAAAACAGTTTAGGAGCGTCGCCCATCCGGATAAACCCTCGATCGACCAACTCACAGTTTCAGGAAACGTTATAAACCGCCCGAAACTGGTGCCGAATGCGTTTTGGATCGCGCGAAACGGCTGCAATGGCTGCGTGCGTCAATCGGCCGCCCGATGCAGCAGTTCGAATTCGAAGCGCACGCCTTGTTGCTCGATCCAGCGACGCGCCCATGTCAGCGCGCATTGCATCGCCGCTTCGGGCGCGCCGAACTTCGGCCCGACGAGGCCGGATCGCGCGACACGTCGGCCTTCGCGCGTGATCTCCGTCCAGCCGCGAAACATCGCATCCGGTACGGGATCGGCCGCGACGTACACGACGTAGCCGCGTTCGTCGGCCACGCGCGCGCCCTTGGCCGCGAGGCCCATCCAGAACGCGCGATTCTGCGCGTCGCGGTCGCATAGCGGCTCGTGCATGGGCGCGTCGATCGCGGTGATCGCGCTGTGTTCCGGCCCGGCGTGCGCGAAACGAGCGCCTGTATCAGCCGTCGACGTCTGCCACGACGCCTGGCTTCTCCAGACCACGCGCGGCATTCCGCGCTCTTCCATCGCGCGCGTTTCGCGCTTCGGCTTCGCCTTCTGCACCGGACGCGGCGTGTCGGGCACGTACGAAAAGCGGCGCCCTCTGTCGGTGAGGATGCGGATCATCTCGGCGAGCTTGCCGTCGAGCCGCCACTCTTCGAAGCGGCATCGGCAGGTAGGCTGCGATGGATAGTGCGCAGGGAGCCGCGCCCACGATTCGCCCGTGGTCAACGCCCACAGCACCGCGTTGGCAAGCACGCGCGGCCGGATGCGCGGGCGACCGCGCTTCAGCATGCCCGCGGGCGGCGGCGCGCAAAGCGTCGGCGCGATCAGCGACCACTCCTCGTTGGAAAGCTCCTCGAACGGCATCCCCTCCTCCAGACCGCTGCGTGCAACGTGCACCGGCTAGCCATTGACCCATGACGTAATCTTTGATGCAGTCAGGATTCGGATCGGACTCGAAGCGGAGCCGGCTGAATCTCGTGTCAGGAAATCCCTGGCCGGTCCGACGCGATCACATACGAACGAACAGGAGACGAGATGAATCCGCAATCGGCCACACCGCGTTTCTCATCCGCCGATGCGCAGGCGCTACCGTGGACGCCATCGGCCTGCGCGAGCGGCGTGCAGATCAAGAATCTCGGCAAGGCCAACGGACGCGCGATGCAGCTCGTGCGATTCGAACCGGGAACCGTGTTCCCGACGCATCTGCATACGGGACCGGAGTTCATCTACATGCTCGAAGGTGAGGCCGTGCAGAACGGCCAGCGGCTGTCGCCGGGATGGGTCGGCATCGCGGAAACGGGAACGGTGGAGAACGGCTTCCGAAGCGATACAGGTTGTGTCTTCCTGCTGATCTACGATCTCGCGCAGCGCTTTTGCTGAGCACGAAAGTCGCGCCATGTAGTGCATGAGACGCGCTACAACTGCTTACAAAGCCGTTGCGGTCGCGCGTGCACCGCCGTCGTTCGGGCGACGTTATTGCAGGCACACACACCGTGGAGCCCGTCATGAACGCCAACGTCACGAACAGCATGCCGCAACGTAGCCGTATCCATCCTTTGATTGCGGGCGCTGCTGTGTCCGTGATCCTTGCCAGCGTCACGGGCGTCGCGGCGATCACGGGGATCTTGCCCGTGTCGCACGCGGTGCCTTCGTCCGCTGCGCAGACGGCGCAGATCGCACCGATTGCACCGATTGCACCGATTGCGCCCGTCACGCCCGTTGCCACACAAGCGGCCAGCGCGCCGCTCGCTGCCGTCGAGCCGACCAGCGCGGCCCAGCAAACGGGCGCGGTCCAGCAGGCGAACACCGCGCAGCCTGTCGCCCAGCAAACGGCGCCCGCTGCGCCGCGGCCCGTTCATCACGCGCGCAAACCACACGTCGCGCCCGCGCCGCAATACGCGGACAGCGGCAACGTGCAAGCGGCAGGCACACGCCAGGTCGCTGCCGATCCGTATGCGGGTGAAGTCGTCGCGATCAATCCTGTGCAGACGTCGGAACCGACCACAGGACTCGGCGCGGTCGGCGGCGCGGTCGCGGGCGGTTTGCTCGGCAACCAGTTCGGCGCGGGACGCGGACGCATTCTCGCGACCGTCGCGGGCGCAGTGGGCGGCGGTTTCGCGGGCAACGGCATCGAGCACGCCGTGCGCAAGCAGACGAGCTATCAGGTGCAGGTCCGCATGCAGGACGGCAGCTATCGCAACTTCACTTACACGACGCAGCCGCAAGTCCAGGTCGGACAACGCGTGCATGTATCGGGCGATACGCTCTCCGCTTCGTGATTTCAAGCACCCGGCGGGCTTTCGCTCGCCTGGTTACTACCCGTTACACACGCAACATGACGGATGCAACATGAGAACGGCTGCATTTCTACAATGCCCGTCACTTGCCATCGATTGGCATTCACCCGCACACGCCCATACCGGAGCCCTACGTTGAAACGCCTCACACTCATTTGCGCAGCAGGTCTCGTTGCCGCGAGCGCATCCACGGCGGCGCTCGCGCACGTCGATGTCGGCGTGACTTTCGGCGTGCCTGCGCCCGTTTATGTCGAGCCGGCGCCCGCCGTCGTGTACGAAGCGCCGCCGCCCGCCGTCTATGCGCCCGCGCCCGTCTACTACGGCTATGGATACGGCGGCTATCGCGATCCGCGCGAGTGGCACGATCATGGCCGTCATCGCGGCTGGCATCGTCATCACGATGACGACGACGATTGACGCCACCTTTAACGGGTAATTTTCAGCAGGGATAATCTGCATTCCTTGAGGACTCGATCGGCCCGAACCACACCTTCAGCAAAGAAAACAATTGCAATCCGACAGGGCTCCGTGGTAGAAGCACCGCGCAAAGTTTTATCGACAGGAGCACGCGGTGAAAAGAACCGCCGAGAACAAGCTGAAGGTAGTGGCAGTGCGGGTGGATCCCGCGATCGAGCGCAGGTTGAGACTATTGGCAGACGCCACAGGTCGCCGGCAGTCGTACTTTCTGCAACAGATGATCGAAAGCGGCATCGCCGCGATGGAAGAGAAATGGCTGCCGCCCGCCGTGCTCGCGCAGGTTCGCGACGGCACGTTGCCCGCGCCTGAATCCGAACGCGGCAACGCGCCAGATCTTTTCAGCGATCTGTTCGCCGATCAGGACAGTTAGCGTCGTCGCTTTCGCGAGCGGGGAACAGGGCTTCGATGGCCGCGGCGAGCGCTTGCGCGAGCCGCACGTCCGAAGCCAGATGACCCGCGTCGACGAACCGGCCCTGCACGGCAGGGACCGCACGCATCAGCCGATGCAGATTGTCGGGCGGACACACAGGGTCGCGCGAACCATGCACCGCGTGGATCGCGACGCCCGACGCGACGGCGCGCTTCGCGAGCGTCATCAGTCGCCGCTCGCCGAGCCAGCAGCCGTGCATCAGATAGTGAGCCTGGATACGGTACTTCGCTGTCGTTGTCCCGGCGCGATTCAATGCCTTTTTTCTGCGCGCAGAGATTGTTCGCGACGACGGCCGCATCAAGATCGCGTTCTCGTAGGTGCGCCACGCGTCGGCATGCGTTCGCGTTTGCGTCGTTCGGATACAGGCGGACGGCAACGATGACGCCCGTTCGCAATGCGTCGCGTGCATCAGTTCACGCCACGCCGAAGGCGCACGCGAGCGCGACGTGACGAACAAACGACGCACTTCGCGCTGCGTCGTCAGAAACAGTCCACGCAACACGACGCCGCTAACCGACGCGGGATGCGTTCCCGCATAAGCCAGCGCGAGCGCCGCACCCCACGATCCACCGACCACGCCCCAACGCACGATGCCCAGTTGCACGCGTATCGCTTCGAGATCGCGGATCAGATGCTGCGTGTCGTTATGGCGAAGGCTGCCACGCGGCGTCGATGCGCCGGTGCCGCGCTGATCGACCATCACGACGCGAAAGCGCACGAGATCGAAGAGACGCAACGCCGCTGGATTGCTGCCGCTTCCCGGTCCGCCGTGCAACACGACGACAGGCACGCCATGACGCTCGCCATGCACGGTATAGGCAGCCGTGTGGCCGTCGCGTGTGATCGTTCGATGATGCGCAGTGTCGTGCGTGCTCATGTGTTCATTCTCGCCGATCGTGTCCGCGGCCACGCATGCTTTCGTGAAGCTGACAGCGCAGAGCGTTGGAACCCAATGGCCCGCGTCTTGCTTTTGAACTCCGCGATGCCGGCACGACGACCGGCACGAGACACGATGAGCGGAGGAGACAATGCGCAACGATGCCCAGACTATCGGATCACTGACAGCCCGAGAGAGCGGCTGGCTCACTCCGTCGATTCAGAAAGCGCACGAGAGGTCGGAAACGTTCGGACTCAGTGCGTCGATGTGCCCCGACTACGACGTGCTCACGCACGGCGAATTGCGGATGAAGCTCGAACAGAACCGCGTGCTGTGCGCGCACGCGACGCCCGTGATGGAAACGCTGCGCGAGCAGATCGCGAATACGCAAAGCATGATCGTGCTGACGGACGCCGAAGGTCTGATTCTTCATTCGATCGGCGATGACGATTTCCTGCGCCGCGCCGAGAAGGTCGCGCTCAAGGCGGGCGCCAACTGGGCCGAAGAGCGGCAAGGTACGAATGCGATCGGCACCGCGATCGCCGAGCGCAGCGCCACCGTCGTGCACGGCGATCAGCACTATCTCGCCGCGAACCGTTTCCTGACCTGCTCCAGCGTGCCGATTCTCGATCCGTATGGCGATCTGGTCGGCGTGCTCGACGTGACGGGCGACCACCGCAGCTATCATCAGCACACGATGGCGCTCGCGAAAATGTCCGTGCAGATGATCGAAAACCATCTGTTTGCGAACACGTTCCGCAACACGCTGCAGATTGCCTTTCATGGCCGCGCTGAGTTTCTCGGCACGCTGATGGAAGGCATCATGGCCTTCACGTGCGACGGGCGCTTTCTGTCCGCGAATCGCAGCGCGCAGTTTCAGGTCGGGCTGCCGCTCGCCGCGATGCGCGCGCACACGCTGTCGTCGCTGTTCGGGCTGACCACGCCGCAACTGATCGACCGGCTGCGCGCGAGCCTCGGTCATCACATCACGCTCGATCTGAACAACGGCACGGTAGTTTGTGCGAACGTCGAGTTTCGGCGGCCAACGCTCGGCGGCGAAGGTTCGTGGCCGGGCGGCGAATCTGCCGTCGGCACGCGGCCTGCCACCGCGCGCACGCAGCCTGTGAGAAGCGCTCCCGTTGTCAACGCACCGTCGAGGCTCGACAGTCTCGACACAGGCGATCCGCAGATTTCCACCGTCATCGCCAAGGTGCGCAAGGTGCTTGGCAAGAACATTCCGATTCTGATCACAGGCGAAACGGGCACCGGCAAGGAACTGCTCGCGCAGGCCATCCACAACGATTCGCCGCGTCGCGCGGGCCCGTTCGTCGCGGTCAATTGCGCGTCGATCCCGGAGAATCTGATCGAGTCGGAACTGTTCGGTTACGAGGAAGGCGCGTTTACGGGCGCGCGCCGCAAGGGCGCGGTCGGCAAGCTGCTGCAGGCCAATGGCGGCACGCTGTTTCTCGATGAAATCGGCGACATGCCGTATCCGCTGCAGGTGCGTCTGCTGCGCGTGCTACAGGAACGCGTCGTCGATCCGCTCGGCTCCAGCAAATCCGTTCCCGTCGATATCGCGATCATTTGCGCGACGCACCGCAATCTGCGCGAAATGATCGTGCAGAACCGGTTCCGCGAGGATCTGTATTACCGTTTGAACGGTCTCGTCGTCAAACTGCCGCCGTTGCGCGAGCGCACGGACCTCGCCGTCGTGATCGAGCGGATGTTGCAGTCGATGCCATGCGACGAAACGGAGGGCGCGCCGCTGCGTGTCACGTCCGACGTCATGGCGCTGTTCGAGGAGTGCGCATGGCCCGGCAACTTCCGGCAACTCGGCAATCTGCTGCGCACGGCGGCCGCAATGGTCGACGACGACGGCGAACTCAGGCGCGAACATCTGCCCGAAGATTTCTTCGACGATCTGCGCAGCGGCGCGGCGCTCGGCGCACGGTCAGCGGGCGCGACGTTGCCGCTGATGAGCACGCGGCTTCAGGATGTGCAGGCTTCCGCGATTGCGGCGGCCGTCGCGCGGCACAACGGGAATGTGTCGGCGGCTGCGCGGGCGCTCGGTATTTCGCGCAATACGGTGTATCGGAAGATGCCTTCGTTGTGCGCTGGTGCAAACCCGCACGGCGATGATTAGCGTTGCGCTGTTGCACGGTGTTGAGTTTTGCAACACCTGTGCAGGCGGGTGCGCATAAAAATGACATGGACACAGCGGACGTTCGACAACGGTCCAGATACGCGAGCACCTGCGCGACAAGCAGTATCGGCATCAGTCTCCACGTGATGCGGCGATACACATCGGCCAACCGTCCATCGTCTTGCGCGCGGCTTTCGACAAGCTCGATACGCGTGGACTCGACGACGCTCGCGGTCGTGGAATTTCCATAGTCGGTCGTGTTCACTTCGGTCTCCTTTTTATGCTCAGGCGCTGCTCACGCGAGCGCCGCTGTCTGCACGGTCTTGATATAGGGCGAGCCGCTCGCATGGACGACCATCACCGCGCATTGCCACCAGCCGTCGATGCCCGCGCGCTCGATCGCTGCGCGCACGGCGTCGTGAATCAGTTGGCGCATCGCGCGCTTCGTTGTTTCGGTGCGTTTTTTCGTCAGCAGCAATTGCGAACGCCCGCATCTGGCTGGCACAGCGAATGCGCCATTTGCATCATGTCGTCGCGGAACGCCCGCAGGACAGCGACTCCCGCCACCCGTCCGTATCGGCCATGAAGATGGCGAGCGCGTTCATGGTTCAAAGACTTACGATAGAAAACCTGGTTGACCGCTCCCATTGCCGTGGCGGACCCGCGGGCGATCACTGAGAACGGTCCCGCGGCGCATTTCGTTGAGCACTCCGCAAGGAGACGGCACATGAACGTCGTGGATGGAAGGATCAGACGAAACGATCCGAAGCGAGTCGTAATGGCCCGCCAAGGCAAGTTTGCGCATTCGGCTGCGGGTAGTCCCGATGCCAGCACCAAGGGTGCGCCGCCTGTGCGGGGCAAACGCCTTGCACTTTGGGTCGCGTGGGCAAGCGCGTCACTGGCTGTCGGTGTCATCGGTATCGTCGCGTCCGGCGATCGGCTCGACTATGGTCGGGCGCTCGGGATCATCGGATCTACGTCCCCAGCGCCACATACGTCGTGGTCCGGTGATGTTGCGCTACCAGCGTCGCCTCCCGCTCGCAAACCAGCGGTTGCCAGTACTGAACCTGCCCCGCCGGTGTCGTCCGCATCACCCGATCTCCGCGCCGGACCACCCGTGGATTCTGCTGCACCGCAGCCAGTTACACGAGTACCCGGTCAGGCAAGCGATACCGCCATGCAGCATCGCCACCGTGCAGCGCCGCACGTGAGAGCAACCGCGCGGAATACGCCCACGATCACCCGGCCCATATCGCCGACGCAACAAGCGTATTCGTCCCGTCATCTCGCGAGTTCATCGTCACATCCGGCCAGCGGAACTGCAATTGGCAGTGCTGATGTCGCCCCGCCGGTGGCGTCGTTGCCGGCGGCGTCCTCTTCGTTCGCTCATCGCGATACACCTTCCCCGAATGCTGCTTCAGTGCGACTGGCGCAAGGACAGCCTGCTGGCAGTCGCGGCGGGAGCGGTTCGGGCGTAGGCGGTTCGGGTAGTTCCGGGGCGGGTAGTTCGGGGTCGGGTAGTTCGGGCTCGGGTAGTTCGGGCTCGGGTAGTTCGGGCTCGGGTAGTTCGGGCTCGGGTAGTTCGGGCTCGGGTAGTTCGGGCTCGGGTAGTTCGGGCTCAGGTAGTTCGGGGTCGGGTAGTTCGGGGGCAGGTAGTTCGGGGTCGGGTAGTTCGGGGGCAGGTAGTTCGGGGGCAGGTAGTTCGGGGGCGGGTAGTTCGGGGGCAGGCGGTCACGGCGGGGCCGGTTCGGGCGCAGGCGGTGCGGGCGCAGGCGGTGCGGGCGCAGGCGGTGCAGGCGCAGGCGGTGCAGGCGCAGGCGGTGCAGGCGCAGGCGGTGCAGGCGCAGGCGGTGCAGGCGCAGGCGGTGCAGGCGCAGGCGGTGCAGGCGCAGGCGGTGCAGGCGCAGGCGGTGCGGGTGCGGGTGCGGGTGCGGGTGCGGGTGCGGGTGCGGGTGCGGGTGCGGGTGCGGGTGCGGGTGCGGGTGCGGGTGCGGGTGCGGGTGCGGGTGCGGGTGCGGGTGCGGGTGCAGGTGCGGGTGCAGGTGCGGGTGCGGGTGCAGGTGCAGGTGCAGGTGCAGGTGCAGGTGCAGGCGGTCATGGTGCGGGTGCAAATGGCTCCGGCGGAAACGGCTCCGGTGGAAACGGCTCTGGCGGTCACGGCGGTGGTCACGGCGGTGGTCACGGCGGAGGCGGGAACGGCGGAGGAGGTAATGGCGGCGGCTCAAGATAAGCGGCCCCTGGTTCAATCCACCGACTCAAACGCACTTCCGTGCCCCACAGGCGAATGATATTCGTCCGCAACGGGTCAGCAAGCGCACACAGGCAGAAGCTTCGCAGCCGGTAGCGTCTGCCAGTACTCGATTCTCCTCACTCAGTTGGCGCCGATCAGTTCATCCGCTCTCGACAGAAACAGCTTCAGCACAGGCGACGCGTTCGATCGACTGTAGCCGATCGCGAGATCGACAGTCGGCGCCTCGCCTTCCAGCGGTCGGCTCACGACCGACCACGGCAGCAGATTGTTCGCGTACTCGGGCATCAGCGACAAACCGCGCGTGGAAGCGACAAGCGACATCGCCATTGCAAGGTTGTCGACGCCATGCGCGGGCTTCGGATCGAGCCCATTGTCGTGCAGATATCGCGCGACCACGTCATGCAGCACACGCGCCTTGTTCGACGCCATCACAAACGTCTCGCCTTGCAGGTCCGACGGATGGATCGTTGCCTTCGCCGTCAGCCGATGATCGCTCGGCATCAGCACGACGAGTTTCTCGCGATAGACGACGCGATAGTCGAGATCCAGCCCCGGCTCCGTGCGCACGAAGGCAAGGTCGAGTTTGCCGCGCGCGACGGCGTCGGCGAGATCGGGTGAATAGCCGCTCGACACCGTGACGTCGATGTTCGGCAACTCGTCGCGCAACACCTGCATCGCGCGCGGCAGCCACGTCATTTCCTGGCCCGTCAGAAAGCCGAGCGCAAACACCTGCTTCGTGGGGCTCGCGGCCCGGCGCGCGGCTTCGATCGCGGCATCGACCTGCGCGAGCGCAAGCCGTGCATGGTCGAGAAAAGCCTTGCCCGACGCTGTCAACTCGACACCGCGCGCGCTGCGACTGAACAGTTCCGTGCGCACTTCGTCTTCGAGATCGCGAATCTGACGGCTCAGCGATGGCTGTGAGGTGAACAGCCGCTGCTCGGCGGCGACGGTGAGGCTGCCCGTTTCCGCGACTGCAACGAAATAGCGCAGATGACGTAGCTCCATGCTTTCTCCTGTTTCTTCCATTCTGCCGCGTCGCTCGGGGCCATGCTTTCAAAGCATGACGGCAAGCCTACAAAGTCTTTTTCCGTTGCGCAAGCGAAGGCTAGATTACAAGCCAGCAGTCACATCGAGCAACGCGGAAGCCGTCAGCGCAGTCTTGAAGCCATACCTGCTTGCTATCGCTGAACGGGCCGCCGATCAATCCAACGGAGCTTTGCCATGAACGACCTCACAGGAAAAACCGCGCTCGTCACGGGCGCATCGCGCGGCATCGGGCGCGCCATCGCGCTCGCACTCGGCCGAGCCGGCGCGCAGGTGCTGGTGCACTACAGCAGCAACGAAGCGGCCGCCGATTCCGTCGTCGCCGAAATCATGGCGAGCGGCGGACATGCGCAGAAAATCGCCGCCAATCTGCGGATCGCCGACGGTCCGCACACGCTCGCCCGACATGTGCGCGCGATCGTCGGCGGAAGACTTGATGTGCTCGTCGCCAACGCGGGCATTGCCACTGCCGCGAGCATCGAAGAGACGACTGTCGACCAGTTCGACGACCTCTTCGCCGTCAACGTGCGCGCGCCCTTCTTCCTCGTGCAGCAGCTTCTGCCGATGCTATGCAAAGGCAGCAGCGTCGTGCTGCTGTCATCGCTGGCTTCGCGCGCTGCCGTTGGCGAGCTGGCCGCGTACGCCGCGACCAAGGGCGCCGTCGATACGCTCGTGCGCCACTTCGCTTCCGCGCTTGGCGAGCGCGGCGTGCGTGTGAACGCCGTCGCGCCCGGCGTCGTCGCGACCGACATGTCGAGCTTCGTGACCACCGACGCAGGCCGCGATTACGCGCTGAGCCTTCAGGCGTTGAAGCGCGTGGCGCAGCCCGACGATATCGCCGGCGCCGTAACGTTCCTTGCGTCTGACAGCGCGAACTGGATCACGGGCGACACGCTGCGCGTCGACGGCGGGTCGAAGCTCTGACGACGACGTATCAACCGCAACGAACGCACATACACCGGCTTTTCCACTACGCCGCCTGATTCAAGGAGTCACATCATGTCCAACAACACCGCGCCGAACACGGCAAAAACCGTGAAGATTCCCGGCCCCGATCACCCCATCACGATCGAGCGCAATCCATCGCGCGTCGTGGTCATTGTCGCCGGCCGCACAGTCGCCGACACGCGAAGCGCGCTGACGCTGCGTGAAGCGCACTACCCGCCCGTGTTCTACGTCCCGAGAAAAGACGTCGACATGACGCTGCTCGAACGCACCGATCATTCGACGTACTGCCCGTACAAGGGCGATGCCGCGTACTTCTCGATTCCGTCGGGCGGCGAGCGCGCCGTCAATGCGATCTGGACCTACGAGTCGCCCTTTCCCGCCGTCGAGCCGATTCGCGATCACCTCGCGTTCTACCACGATCGTGTCGATTCGATCGAAGAACGTGCATAAGGAACCGACATGAACGAACAGACAGTCGTGCTCGTCACCGGCGCGTTGAGCGGCATCGGTCGCGCGACCGCGCTCGCCTTCGCGCGCTCGAAAGCCCGCCTCGTGATTTCCGGCCGACGCACCGACGAAGGTCACGCACTTGCCGACACGCTGCGCGCGCTCGGCGCAGAAGCAGAGTTCATCGAGGCCGACGTGCGCTTCGAAGACAGCGTGCAATCGCTCGTCGAGCGCACGATCGCGCGCTTCGGCAGGCTGGACATCGCCGTGAACGCGGCAGGCACGGAAGGCGAAAGCGCGCCCGTCGTCGAACAGACGATTGAGCGCTACGCAGCCGTGTTCGACGCGAACGTGCTCGGCACCCTGCTCGCGATGAAGCACGAGCTGCGCGCGATGTCGGCGCAACGCAGCGGCAGCATCGTCAATGTGTCGTCGACGATGGGCGCGCGCGGTGCTGCGGGCGCGTCGCTGTATGTCGCCAGCAAGCACGCCGTCGAAGGACTGACGAAGTCGGCGGCGCTCGAAGCTGCGGCGTTCGGCGTGCGTGTCAACGCCGTCGCGCCCGGCCCCGTGCAAACGCCGATGCTCGACCGGCTCACGCAGACGTCCGAACGCAAGGCCGCGTTTATCGACACCGTGCCGCTCAAACGCGCCGGCACGCCCGACGAGATTGCGGAAGCCATCGTGTACGTGGCGTCGGCCAGCTTCATGACGGGCGAAGTGCTGCGCGTGAACGGCGGCCGGACTGCGTCGTAAGGCAAACCCCTCGCAACTGATCATCAAACGGAATTTCATCATGACCAATCTGACAGGCAAAACCGCGCTCGTGACGGGCGCATCTCGCGGCATCGGCCGCGCCACGGCCATCGCACTCGCCAAAGCAGGCGCGCGCGTGCTGGTCCACTACAGCAGCGCGGAGCAGGCCGCCGATTCCGTCGTTGCAGCCATCCGCGCGGCAGGCGGACAGGCGGACAAGGTCGCCGCCGATCTGCGCGACGCGCACGGACCGCATGAACTGGCGAAGCGCGTGCGCTCGCTGACAGGCGAACGGCTCGACATTCTCGTCGCGAACGCGGGCATCTCGAAGGCCGCGCTGATCGAAGAAACGACCGTCGAGGATTTCGACGACCTGTTCGCCGTCAACGTGCGCGCGCCGTTCTTCCTCGTGCAGCAATTGCTGCCCGTGCTGGGCGACGGCAGCAGCGTGGTGTTGCTGTCGTCGCTTGCGGCACGCGCGTCCGTGAACAATCTGTCGGCGTACGCTGCGACCAAGGGTGCCGTCGATACGCTCGTGCGCCACTTCGCGTCCGCGCTCGGCGAGCGTGGCATTCGCGTCAACGCGATTGCGCCGGGCGTCGTAGAAACGGATATGTCGAACTTCGCGAAGACAGACGCGGGCCGCGATTTCACGCTCGGCATGCAGGCGCTCCAACGCGTCGCGCAGCCCGACGATATCGCCGCCGCCGCCGTCTTCCTCGCCTCCGACGACGCGCGCTGGATCACGGGCGACACGTTGCGCGTCGACGGCGGATCGAAGCTCTGATGCGTTGCCGATCGCGCGCCGCTTTCCGGATAGCGGCGGCGCGGTCGTTGAAGGGATGGGTGTCAACGTCCCGTATATGCGCACCTGTGCTCCAAATCAGCACAGTCTCTTCACTGCGAAGCTTTCGCACATCGCTCGATTCTTCACCGGCATGGAGTTTGCGTTGAATCGCCCCGACCGCGATCCGATCGCGGTCGTTCAGCAAACCATCCAGGAGACATGCCATGCAGTGGACGACGCCCGCTTACACCGATCTGCGTTTCGGTTTCGAAATCACGATGTATATCGCCACCCGCTAACGTCGCGTTGAAGCGCCGTCGCGTGCTGTGCCCAGCGCGCGACGGCTTGCCCGTCACATCGATGAAACCTTCCGCCATGATTCCGACGCCAGCGAACGCCGGTGCGAACGAGCGCCCGCGGCTACGTGACCGATTCAGCCTGCAACGGGTGCCCGCGCAGGACGCGTATGTACTGCTGTATCCCGAGGGTGCGGTGAAGCTCAATCCGAGCGCGGGCGAAATTCTCACGCGCTGCGACGGCACGCGCGAACTCGACGACATCATCGGCGAACTGGAAATGCTCTTCAACGATTCGGGTCTCGCGACTGACGTGTATCAGTTCATCGATCACGCGCGGCAGCGCGGCTGGATCGATTGACCCGGATTTGCATTTACGAGCGAACAGCTCAGTCGTCGATGCCTGCCGTGAGGACTCGCATCGCAACCGGTACGGACGTGGGCGGAAACACGCGCCACATGCCGTCGCGATGTCGAAAGAAGTGAATCGCGAGATCGCCTTCCGGGCGATGCACGTCGACACGCACATGACAGCGGCGTCCGCTGCCCTCGCTTCCGAATCTGGCAAAGCTCACTTCACACGGCGGCATATGCGCCAGCCATCGCTCGACCATCGCCCGCAAACTGTTCATGACCTTCGCACTCGCTGATTGACGACGCTGCACGTCCGCTTCGATTAGCGATGCAATGTGCGAGAAGCATGCCATTGCATCGACGGCACATCGTCATCGCACATCGCGATCCCGGAAACGTCGCGGTGTCACATACGGCAACAGCCGGACTGTCCCCTGCTCCACGATGCAACACGTCGCATGCGTCCTCGTCATGCGCGATCGCAGCAGGCGCATATCGCTCCGACAGCGCACACGCCGATTCGCAAGGATAGCCAAACAATGGCATGCGATTTGCCTTTACGAGCCCGCCGCCTTCACACGCGCCGACGAAGCGCTGCTGACAAGGCGTCGCACCGATAACTCACCCACAACCATCTTGAATGGGACAGGAGACAACGATGAAGACAAGTCCGGCTTCGGCCACGCGGCTCGCGATACTCGTCGCGGGCGTCGTGGCGGCAATCGGTATGAAGCCCGCGACGGCAGCCGCCGCGGCCGACTATCCCGCCGTGAGCTACGACCGGCTCACATCGGCGCAAAGCGATCCTGGCTGGCTCACGTACTACCGCACGTACAACGGCCAGGCGCATTCGCCGCTCAAGCAGATCGATACGTCGAACGTGAAAAATCTGAAGCAGGCGTGGGCCTACAAGTTTCCCGCCGATCTTCAGCAAGGTTTCGAAGCGACGCCGATCATCAACGGTCGCTATCTGTTCGTGACGACGCCCAAAGACAACGTCTACGCATTCGATGCCGCGACGGGCAAACAACTGTGGAAGTTCGAACCGAAGCTCGGCGCGGAAGCCTTCAAGAACGCGTGTTGCGATGTCGTGAATCGCGGCGTCGCGCTGTACGGCAAGAACGTGTATGTCGCGATGCTGAACGGCGAAGTGGCCGCGCTCGATGCGCAAAGCGGTTCGGTCGTGTGGAAGAAGGCGATGTTCGAGCCTGGCACGGGCTACGCGTTTTCGCTGGCGCCGCTCGCGCTGGACGGCGCGCTCGTGGTCGGCAGTTCGGGCGGCGAGTATGGCGCGCGCGGCTTCATCGCGGCGCTCGATCCCGAGAACGGCAACGTGCAGTGGAAGCGCTACACCGTGCCCGGCGCGAAGGAGCCGAACGGCAATACGTGGCCCGACGGCATGCAGGAACACGGCGGCGCGCCCGCATGGCTGACGGGCACCTACGATCCCGACAGCAAGACGCTTTATTGGGGCGTCGGCAATCCGGGACCGTGGCTCGCCGACCTTCGTCCCGGCGACAACCTCTATTCGGACTCGCTGCTCGCGCTCGATCCGAAAACGGGCAATCTCAAATGGCACTATCAATACACGCGTCACGACACGTGGGATTACGACGGCGTCAACACGCCCGTCCTCGCCAACATCAAATACGACGGCAAGGACTATGACGCGATCATTCACGCGGACCGCAACGGCTATTTTCACGCGATCGACCGTAGCAACGGCAAGCTGATCTATGCGCGTCCGTTCGTGAAGGCCACGTCCGTCACAGGCTATACCGCCGACGGCAAGCCCGTGCAGGACGAATCGAAATATCCGAAAACGGGCACGACGATCGAGACCTGTCCGAGCTTCCTCGGCGGCAAGAACTGGTGGTCGGTTTCCTACGACGCGGACAAGCACATCGCGATCATTCCGACGCTGCACGCGTGCATGTCGCTGTCGGGCAAATCGGTCACGTACATGGAAGGCTTGCCGTATCTCGGCGAAGGCTTCGAGATCAAACCCGAACCGGGCAGCAAGGGTTACGGCGAATTGCAGGCCATCGACGTGAATACGGGCAAGAAGCTCTGGAGTCACTGGAGCAAGCTGCCGTGGAACGGCGGCGTCGCGACGACGGCGAGCGGCCTCGCGTTCAGCGGCTCGCTCGACGGACACCTGTACGCATTCGATGTCACGAGCGGCAAGGTCTTGTGGCAAAGCCCGAAGCTCGCGAGCGGGATCATCGCGCAGCCGTCGGTGTTCGAGATCGACGGCAAGGAATATGTCGCGGTGCTGGCGGGCTACGGCGGCGCGAATCCGATCTGGGGCGGCCCGATGGCCAAGGCCGCCGACAAGGTGCCGCGCGGGGGAACGCTGTACGTGTTCGCCCTCAACCATTCGTGATCTTTGCAGAAGCGGGACGCGCGGCTGCGCACGTCCCGCTCTTTCCGGACGCCTTGAAATGAACCACTCTCTCAATCGAATTCCGGCGGCAAGCGTACTTGCTGCCTGTGTCGCGCTCACGTCCGTTCACGCGGCGGCGGCCGTCAAGGTCTGTACGTTTCCCGGCAGTCCCTCGGCGTCGCTCGACGAAGCCGTCGCGCGCGACGCGTTTGCGCAGGCGGGCATCGCCGCGACGATCGTCAGGCACGGTATCGGCGAAGGCGACGACGACGGCGTGTCGCTGAAGGAACTCGACCGGACGCTCGCGCGCGAATGCGACGTGATCGCAGGCTTTCCGCGCTCCGCCGTCGCCGACGGCTCCAGCAGCAAGCTGCACTTCTCGCGCGGTTATCTGCGCGCGGGGTATGTGAGCATCGAAGCGCCCGACGCCAATCCGCAGGGCGCGGCCAGAAACACCGTTGCCGCAACGTACGCGAGCCCCGCGCAACTCATCGCCGTGCAACAGCCGAGCGTCACGCTCGATCTGGAGAACACGTCGGCGTTGACCGTCGAAGCCGTCGCGAAGGGGCAGGCGCAGCGCGCGATCGTCTGGTATCCGGCTGTCGTCGCGTATCGGCAAGCGCATCCGCAGCGTCAATTTACGATTGCCGCCGCACGCTCGCCGTATGCCGACTGGCAACTCGTATTCGCGTTCGGGCCGCGCACGGCTGCGATGCGTCCGAGGATCGACGCGGCGCTCGACAAGCTGTCGGGCAATGGCCGCCTCGTCGCCCTGACGCACGACTGGGCGATGCCCGCGCACGCGCTCGACGCGGCAGCCAGCGACGACGCCGCGCGCTTTCGCGACGGTCCGGTTGCATCGCGTGCCGTCGCACAACCCGCGTTGCTGGCGACAGCGAATGCACGCAACGCCGGCGGCTTCGTGAAGGTCGCCGCCGACGCCGCCGGCGCGCCGTCATTCGATCAGGCGCAAGCGACGCACGGCAAGATGCTCTACTCGTCGGTGTGCGCGAAATGCCACGGCGCGCAGTTGCAGGGCGTGACGGCGCCGGCGCTGCAAGGGCCCGCGTTCGCGCCGGCATCGAATGCGCATCTGACGATCGGCGGCGTGTTCACCTACCTGTCGACGAACATGCCCGCCGACAAGCCGGGCAAGATGAAAGATCAGGATTACGCAGACATCATGGCGTTCCTGCTCTATTCGAACGGCTATCGCGCGAGCGGCGCGAAGATGACGGCCGACGACGCGCGCGCCTCGACGCTGAAGCTCAACGCGGGCAAGTAAAGTTCGTCTGATTGTTCGCATCGAGTGCGCGGCGCGTGGCGACTTCCGTCGACACGCGCCGCGCGTACGCATTGATGCAAGACATGCAATGCACTCGTCCATCGATTCGCTGCGTGCGTGACTCGCGCAGTTCTTAACTACTTCATCCGATATCGGCTCCTGTATAGATGCCAGGCGGGCCGAGTATTTGCATCACTTCAGGCGTGGATGTCCTAACATCCTTATAGAGTCGATGCCGCATTCCAATACAAGCCATTTCCGTTTTTCCGTCAGTCACGGTGGGGCCGAACCGTTCGGATCCCTGCCATTCCGTCTGAAGGAGCGGCCATGTCCCCATGCCACCTGCAACGGGCCTTCACGCTATGCCTGTGGATCGTTGTCGCGCTCACGTTCGGCATAGGCGGCGCGCGCGCTCAAACCCAGCAACCTGCGTCTGCGCCTGCCCCCGCTGAACCGTTCAAGCCAGAGGAAATCGAGGCGCTCGTCGCGCCGATCGCGCTGTATCCCGATTCCGTGTTGTCGCAAGTGCTGATGGCGTCGACGTATCCGCTGGAAATCGTGCACGCGGCGCGCTGGGTCAAGGCCAATCCGAACGTCAAGGGCGATGCCGCCGTGAAGGCCGTCGAGAATCAGCCGTGGGACGTCAGCGTGAAATCGATGGTCGCGTTCCCGCAAATTCTCGAACCGATGAACGACAAGCTCGAATGGACGCAGAAGCTCGGCGATGCCTTTCTTGCGCAGCAGAAGGACGTGTTTGCCGCCGTGCAGCGGCTGCGTGCGCGCGCGAAGGATTCCGGCAATCTGAAATCGAACGAGCAGCAGAACGTGGTCGTCGAACAGCCGCCCGCGGGCGGCGGGCAGACCATCATCAAGGTCGAGCCGACGAATCCACAGGTGATCTACGTGCCCGCGTACAACCCGACCGTCGTGTATGGCGCGTGGAGTTATCCGACCTATCCGCCGACCTATTGGCCGCCGTACCCGGCCTACTATCCGGGCGCGGCGCTGATGACAGGCTTCGCGTGGGGCATCGGCCTCGCCGCCGCAGGCGCGATCTTCAGCAACTGCAACTGGGGCGGCGGCGACGTCAATATCAACGTCAACAAGGCCGCGAACATCGATCGCAACTTCGACCGCACCAAGGTTGAGGGAGGCCGCTGGCAGCACGACGGCAGCCATCGCCAGGGCGTCGCGTATCGGGACAACGCGACGCGCGAGAAGTATTCGCGCAATGTGCCCGGTGCCGAGGGACGTTCCGATTTCCGTGGCCGCGATTCGGGTGCGGGCGGCGGACGTGTGAACACGGCTGATCGTGCGGGTGCAGGTGCTGGCGCAGGCAATCGCGCGGGAACCGCCGATCGCGGCAATGCAGGCAACCGTGCGTCGGCGACGGATCGTTCGAATACGGGCAACAGGGCGAGCACGGCGGACCGCTCGGCGGCTGGCGACCGCGGCGGCGTGTCGAACCGCGCAGGCGCCGGCTCAGGCGACGTCACGCGCGCCAGCGATCGCGTGGGCGGCAGCGCCGGAGGCGGCAATTTCAGCGGCGGACGCGACAACGCGTTTCAGGGCGTAGGTTCGGGTGGCGCGTCGCAGCGCAACTACGATCGGGGACGCTCCAGCATGCAGGGCTCCGGCTTCAACCGGCCGAGCGGCGGCGGTATGCGAGCCGGTGGCGGTGGGCGCGGAAGACGCTAGGAGACCAGAACATGACCACATCGTCAGGATTGCGTCCGGGTTCGGCGGCAGGCGCACTGCGCGCGTTGACGCTCGCGTGCGCGCTGTGCGTCGCTGCTGTGTCGACGGCGCATGCGCAGAAGAACTTCAGTTCGCCCGATGCCGCGATGAACGCGTTCGGCGAAGCCATCGCCGACAACGAGGAAGCGACGCTGCAATCGCTCTTCGGCCGCGACTTCCGCGACTGGATTCCGCCCGTCGGTGCCGAAGTGCGAAGCCGTTTCGTCGACGAGTGGGGCAAGTCGCATGAAATAGAGCAGAAAGACGCCAGTCACGCGCACATCGCGGTGGGCGGCGACGGCTGGACGTTCCCTATTCCGCTCGTGAAATCCGCCGAAGGATGGCACTTCGATACCCGCGCGGGTGCCGAAGAAATGCGGCTGCGCCGCATCGGCCGCAACGAGCTGGCCGTCATCCAGACGATGCTCGCAATCTACGACGCGCAGCGCGAATACGCGCTCACCGATCACGACGGCGACGGCCTGCTGTCGTATGCATCGAAGCTGTCGAGTTCGCCCGGCAAACAGGACGGCCTGTACTGGCCGACGCAGGCCGATGCGCCGCCGAGTCCGCTCGGACCGGCCTTCATCCGCGCGGCGAGTATGCGCAGTGCCGGCGACACCGGCTATCACGGCTATCACTACAAGCTGCTCACGTCGCAAGGGCCGCACGCGCCCGGCGGCGCATACGACTATCTCGCGCACGGCAAGCTGTTCGGCGGCTTCGCCGTGATCGCGTGGCCCGCGCGCTATGGGGACACGGGCATCAAGAGCTTCATGGTGAGTCACGCCGGACAGGTCTACGAGCGCGACCTCGGGCCCGACAGCGCGGAGAAAGCGAAGGCGATGACATCGTTCGATCCCGGGCCCGGCTGGACGAAGGAGCAGCCCTGAAACGCGCTCGCGGCGCAATTGCACACTGAGGCAACATGAGACGTTCCGCCTCTATTCTCGTTCTGCTCGTAGCGGCACTGATTTTCGCGGCATTGGCTCAAGCCGCGATACGCCGCGAGTCTGACGCCGCACCGCAGTCTGTTGCGCCAGGCTCAGCCGTGAGCGGCATGAATACGGAACCAAACGATCTCGAGCAGCTATTGCGCAAGCACGGCATCGAGACGAACTCGAACAAGTCGCGGATCATCCTGCGTTGGGTCGAAAAGATTCAACAGGATCCCGTGATAGCTCAAGACATTCAGAACGGCGGGCAGCATGTCGGGCAGATTTTTCTCGATCCAAGGGCGCGCGAAGATCTGATGTCGAACGGGCTTGCGCATCTGACGCCTTCCGACCGGCTTCAATACGTGAAGCTGCTGACCCGTTTTCTCGATGAACTGGTTCCCGTCAACTGCTTCGGTCTCGACGACATGAGCGCGGTGATGAATCACGTGTCGCTGCGCGAGATGTCGGACGCCGACGTCGACCAGTATTTCGGGCTGCTTTACAAAGTGCTGGTCGGCGACGTGTCGAATGCGCCCGTCCCCACGCCGACGCCGCAGCAGTACGCGGCGGCGGAGAACCAGCTGACGCGCACGCTGATCGCCGAGCTTCGCGGCGACCAGAAGAACCTTGAGCGGTTTGCGTTCTATACGTCGAACCCGAAACTGGCGACGCCGTCGGATGTCTGCTGGACGACGCGCGTGACCTTGCACGCGATCATCGCCATGCCCGATCCCGAACGCGATCTCGTCCTGCTTCGGACGATGGCGCCGCGCAGCATGCGAGGCGCGTCGTCCGCAACGCGTCTGGGCACGCCGGCGACCGCGATTCCGCCGCCGGCGTCGTCGGCGCCTGGGGTGGTGCCTGGAAGCGTCGGCGGGCCTTAGCGCACCGACTCGCCTCTCGTACGAAGAACGGTCAACTGGTATCGTTGGGTAACGTCACCCATCTTCGAACCGTCATTTTCCGTATGAAGCCAGTGAAACCCGCCGAGGCGCTGCAATGCGCGTAGGCAAACCCGTCAAGGCGTTGCCGCAGCCGCTATGCGACTACTGCGGCGCGAAAGCCGTGCTTGCGCGCGCCGGAGACGAAATCTATCCGTATCGCGACGATCACGGCCCCGTCTGGGTCTGCGCGCCGTGTCAGGCGTGGATCGGCATTCCTGCGCGCAGCACGCGGCATGTGCCGCTCGGCCGTCTCGCCGACGCCGCGTTGCGCGACGCGAAAAGCCGCTTGCACGACGCGCTCGAACCGCTCGTCGCGGGCAAGGTGCGGCGCGACGGCGTCAACGCCTTCGAAGCGCGCGCGAAGGCGATCCGCTGGGTCGCGACCGAACTGGGCTTCGATCCGCTGCCCAATTCGATTCACATGCTGTCGCTCGATCAATGCGAGCAGGCGCTTCGCTATGTCGAGGCGTTCATGGCCGCGCGCCGCGCCAGTTGAGATTCAGTCGCGCGGCCAGACGCCCGAACTGCCGCGCCGATGACTGTCGACGAGATGCGTATCGACGATGCCCGTCGCTTCCATCAACGCATGCATCGTCGTTGGCCCGACGAACACGAAGCCGCGCTTGCGCAGCGCCTTGCTCAGCGCGATGGATTCGTCGGAAGTCGTCGGGATTTCGGCGATCGTGCGGGGCGCGGGCGTCGTGTGCGGCTGGAACGACCAGATCAGCGCCACAAGCCCGCCCTCGTCGCGCAAGCGGATCGTCGCGGCTGCGTTCGCGATCGTCGCGAGAATTTTCGCGCGATTGCGGATGATGCGTTCGTCCGCGAGCAGGCGTTCGACGTCCTTGTCGCCGAATGTCGCGACCACATCGGGATCGAAGCCCGCGAACGCCTCGCGAAACGCATCGCGCTTGCGCAGAATGGTCGCCCACGACAATCCCGACTGAAACGCCTCCAGACTCAGCCGCTCGAACAGGCCGCGCTCGTCGCGCACGGGCATGCCCCATTCGGTGTCGTAGTAGTGCTTGAGCAGCGGATCGACGGCGGCCCACGGCGGACGCGCGAGTCCGTCCGCGCCGACGATCGCGTCGAGCGGCTGCGGTTTCTTCGGGCGCGCCGCTTTCTTTGCTGCGGCGCGGGCGGTTCTGGTGGCGGGCTTCGTGGCGCGCTTCGTGGCGGGAGCGGTTTTCTTCATCGTCGGTTGCCGTGGCTGGCGGTGGATCGGCGGCGTGGTTTTCGGCGCGCTTATTGTCGTCTTCCTCGCCGTCGTGTCGCAAGCGCGTGCGAATGATTCCGTCCACGCATCAATCGACCGCCGCGCGCTCTGAATCGCGACCTTCGCCTGAAAAGCGAGCTGGCGCGCGCACTGCAAGCCGCGGGACATTTGCGTATGCTTGTGCGTATCCACAGTGCCCATATATACGAGCAGCCGCCAGCGGCAATACCGGAAAGCTGGCCGTCAGACTCGAGCGGCGGGCGTCTTCGCCCGCTGCGCCATCAAGGAGAGACTCACACATGTCCGCGTACGAAAAAACACCGGAAGCATTGGCCCGACTCACCGCCGAACAGCGTCGCGTAACGCAGGAAAGCGGGACGGAACGTCCGTTTTACAACGAGTTCTGGGACAGCAAGGAAGCAGGTTTGTACGTCGACGTCGTATCCGGCGAGCCGCTGTTCACGTCGATGGACAAGTTCGACAGCGGCTGCGGCTGGCCGAGCTTCACGAAACCGCTGGAAGACGAGCATGTCGTCGAACTGCGTGACATGACCCACGGCATGATCCGCACGGAAGTGCGCTCAAAGCACGGCGACAGCCATCTCGGCCACGTATTTCCGGATGGTCCGCGCGAAACGGGCGGGCTGCGTTATTGCATCAACTCGGCGTCGCTGCGTTTTATCCCCGTTTCGCAGCTGGAAGCAGAGGGCTACGGGCAGTATCGCAATCTCTTCGAAGTCGCGAAGAAGTAAGCAGCACGATGCGATCGTACGCGCTAGCCCTCGACGGGCAGCGCTTCGATCGCGTCGCCGAGCCTGATTGCGCCGCCTCTCACGACGCGTGCCGTAATCCCGCCGAAGCCGCGCACCGCGTTGTAGCCGCCCACACCCAGCACGTCTTCCATGCGCGAACACGGGTGACATTCGCCCGTCGTTTGCAACACGGCTTCGCCGATGCGAAATTGCCGGTCTTTCAGCGCCATCAGATTGATGCCTTCCGTCACGATGTTGCGGCGCAGGTCGTGCGCGGCAACATTGCTGCGTCCCAGATGACTCGCAATGCTCCGCAGACTCTCGGCCTGAATCAGCGTCACCTGACGCGCGCCGTTGCGACTCGCGTAGTGATCGCCGACAAGACCCGCGTCGATATCGATCGTCGCGGTTTCGGTGGCCGACATCGCGTCTTTTCGCCGCGGCCTCAAGCCGATCCAGACGATCTTGCCGGGATGAACGGGACCGTTGAGCAGGCGGGCGAGCGGCGATGACGGATTGAGCGGCATGAGCGTGTTGCGGATGTACGGGGTCGATGTGGATCAGTGGCAGTGCATGCCCGTCTGCGGCGCAGCGGCGCGCGTCTTTATACTATCGCCCATCTGACCACAGGAACCGGAAATGAAACGAGCAGTAGCCGTGGCGGCGCTTGCCGTCTGCCTCGCGCAACCATCGACGCAGGCGTTCGCGCAGACCGTCGCCGACCAGTGTTTCGCGATCGGCGATATCGCGGGACAGGTCGCCTCCTGGCGACGTCACAAGAAAACCAAGGCTCAGGCGCTGAGCCAGGCGCAGAAGTACTACAAGGACGATTCGGATCGTCAGGCGGTCACGGCGATGATCGAGCGCATCTACAGCAGCCCGGAAGCCATGACGCCCGATCAGGCGAGCATGCTCTTCACGAACGAATGCGCGCAGCAGAAGAAGCCGTCGTCGACGCAGTAATCACGCGCTAGCCGAGGTGCAGGCGCACCAGCGCAAAAATCTGCGAGCTGGCGTAAAGCAGCAAACCGATACATCCGCCGACGAGCGTCCCGTTGATGCGGATGTACTGCAAATCCTTGCCAATATTCAGCTCGATCTGTTGCGACATATCGCGCGAATCCCAGTTCTTGACCGTGTCGCTGATGTGCCGCGTCAGATAGCCGGCAAAATCAGGCGCCATCGCGCGCGCCGCTTCCTCCATATGATCGTTCAGCGAACGGCGCAGCGATTCGTCCTGTGCCAGTTCGCGTCCGATCCATTGCCCCATCGCGGCCACTTTTGCATGCAGCACAGAGTCGTCGCGTGCGAGATCGCGCCGCAGCCAGTCGCGCAACTGCGCCCACAGATCCTTCACGTATAGCGCGAGATTCTCGCTCTCCTTCACATAGCGCTTGATCTCCTCGCCTTTCTGAAGAAACGCGGGATCGGACTTCAGCTTGACGACGAGACGCGCGGCCGCCTCATCGAACTTGTGACGCAGCTTGTGGCCGGGATCTTCGCTCACGCGCAGCAGCATGTTGTTCACCGTATCGGCGACGATATTCGCGCCGCTTTCACCGAGCCATTCGGACGGCATGATCTTTTCGAGCGTCGGATATTCGCGCTTGAACCAGTCGACGATCTGCTCGGCGATGAACGTGCGCACGCCCGGTTCGCGCAGCAGCGCCATCAGATGCTCGATGCCTTCGTCGAGCAGTTCCTGATGACGTCCGTCGCGCGTGAGCGTGTCGAGGATCGAGCCCGTCGCTTTCGACAGATCGATCTTGTCGAGCATCGCGTCGAGCGCGTCCTTGATGAAGGTCTGGATGCGCGCATCGTCGAGCAATTCGAGGATGCCGCCCGTCAGCTTGAGCACGTAGTCGCCGAGACGCCGCGTGTTCGCGTCGACGCACAGCCAGTTCGTGATGCTCTGCGCCGGATCGTGCTTGCGGATCAGGCCGACGATCGACGATTCGTCGAGAAACTTCTCGCGCACGAAGACCGCGAGGTTGTCGGCGATCTTGTCCTTGTTCTGCGGAATGATCGCGGTATGCGCGGCGACGCCGGGAATCGGCACGCGGCGAAACAGCGCGACGACGGCGAACCAGTCGGCGAGCGCGCCGACCATCGCGGCTTCCGCAACGGCCTTGATGCCGTCGATCCACATGTTTCGCTGCATGAAGGCGGTCGCGATGAAGATGGCGGTGGCGATCAGCAGCAGGAGCGTCGCGCGACGCTTGGCGCGTTTGAGTTCGGCTTCCTTGTTCATTGGGATGGTGTGTTGGATCGGATCGGTGTTCTGTTCGTCGACGTGGGCGGTGCTCTTTTGCTTTTGTGTTGGGTCGAACGGCTGATGAGCTGCTTGTGCTCGTGATATTGCCTGAAGATGCGGCGAGGTCCGGCGCGCGTTTGATTTAGAGCGCGGTGGTGTGGTTTTGGGGGCGCTGCGTTGCGTTACGTCGTAGCGAATACCACGAACTACGTAACAGACGATACGAATGTATCGATTTGCGGCGGAAATTCGGCGATCAGGCCGGTTGACGCGAAATATCTCACTCGAAGCTGCGGATTGCGTGAAACATTCGGCGGGTGGATAGCTAACTCATTGCATTATAAAGGTTTCTTTTCGTCCGTGGTTTTCTTAAGGTTGTTTCACGGATTGCGGTGCAAGTCGTTGGCGGGAAATGGGTTTTGCGTAAACTTTGAGTTTTGGGGTCGGTTTAAGGGCGTTTGGCGGGTTTGTGGGGTGTGATGGGGTGCGAGGCTCTGCTGAATGCGTTGGGGCCGTTTGGGAGGGTTTTGGGGCTTTTGGAATTGATGTCGCGTTTACGTGGCCGGTGTTGTCGTGGCTTCCGTGTCTATTTATATGGATTGCTTAGTATTTTTTGAGATAGTGGCTGGTGAGCGGGATCGGCGATGAATTCGGGCTACGGCTATTTGTCGTCGAGCTCGAAACATCGCCAGGTCCGGTGCCGACGCATGCGTCACCCTCGGCGCCATGTCGACCGGCGACCGAGGTGATGTTGTCTAGTGATGGACTCGGGGCACCGGCTTGTATGGCGTGCGGTTAGGTAGCGATCGGGTTTTGGTCAAGTGTGCTCGATCGCGCGCGTGCCGGGATCACGCCACCGCTGCCGCATGGGAGTCTTCCTTCCCATTTTCGTGGTCCTGGATTTGACGGCGGATCGGGTTATCCCGCCGCCCTATTCTTCCATACGCTGCCGTCTAGTCGACCGGCATCAACCTTATTGAATTGCGCGCCGCGAGAAATGCCGGCGGCAAATCTGTGGACGTGGTGAGTGCCTCGCTTCGGTCGCTTCGGTCGCTTCGGTCGCTTCGGTCGCTTCGGTCGCTTCGGTCGCTTCGGTCGCTTCGGTCGCTTCGGTCGCTTCGGTCGCTTCGGTCGCTTCGGTCGCTTCGGTCGCTTCGGTCGCTTCGGTCGCTTCGGTCGCTTCGGTCGCTTCGGTCGCTTCGGTCGCTTCGGTCGCTTCGGTCGCTTCGGTCGCTTCGGTCGCTTCGGTCGCTTCGGTCGCTTCGGTCGCTTCGGTCGCTTCGGTCGCTTCGGTCGCTTCGGTCGCTTCGGTCGCTTCGGTCGCTTCGGTCGCTTCGGTCGCTTCGGTCGCTTCGGTCGCTTCGGTCGCTTCGGTCGCTTCGGTCGGCTGGTCGGCTGGGTCGGCTGGGTCGGCTGGGTCGGCTGGGTCGGCTGGGTCGGCTGGGTCGGCTGGGTCGGCTGGGTCGGCTGGGTCGGCTGGGTCGGCTGGGTCGGCTGGGTCGGCTGGGTCGGCTGGGTCGGCTGGGTCGGCTGGGTCGGCTGGGTCGGCTGGGTCGGCTGGGTCGGCTGGGTCGGCTGGGTCGGCTGGGTCGGCTGGGTCGGCTGGGTCGGCTGGGTCGGCTGGGTCGGCTGGGTCGGCTGGGTCGGCTGGGTCGGCTGGGTCGGCTGGGTCGGCTGGGTCGGCTGGGTCGGCTGGGTCGGCTGGGTCGGCTGGGTCGGCTGGGTCGGCTGGGTCGGCTGGGTCGGCTGGGTCGGCTGGGTCGCGCAGTTTGGCTGTGGCGTTGCGAGCCGACGTTCTCGTCGACGCATCCGAGCCTTATCCGCCGGTTCATCGTCGCAATACGCGCCCTTCACATCCACAAGTTCGGGCGCAGATCCATATTTCCGGTTCGGCCAAAATGCCTCTGCGGATTGGGACGTTAGCTGCGTTTTCCCGGTCAAGGCGGCGGACGTGATTCGCTCATTGGGCCGCGATCAAAGGAATGGTTGGACGGGCATCGACCTCGGAGGCCGCCGACGTTTGTTCGAATTCGGTGATCTCCCATGTCAAAAAGCCCTCGATGAAATCGACCTGCGATGCAACGTTGATTCCTTGCGGTCGTCGGAGGCGGGAGACAGTAGATGCATTTCAGAGCCGCCCTTGCGACAAGTGCCACCGAACTAGCCCAACACGCCGTAATTGGCGAACGCCTATTTACCGTAAATAGCGCGGGGAAGAATGGAGGTGTCCCATGCTGATCGAACGGCGGGCTATTTACCGTAAATAGGCGGGCGGATTGATTGATGGTGGATCGTTTGATTTCAGAGGGCGCCCGAGTGCACAACCTTCCTCGAAGAGCGATCTATCCCGCCGAGGAACGACCGGGATTTGATGGCCACTGTGGCCCCAGGTGCGCAGACTAGGCCGAATCGCGGCGCGCGTCTCGCACTCGAACTTGCGCCCGTAACACCGTTTCGCGCCTTCCGGCACGGACGGAACGCGACCGCCTTATTTACCGTAAATAACCCAGCCACCCCACAACGCACAGACTACCTGCGACCCACGCCACTTCCCAATCGAGCAACGTATTCACGTCTCAGACCCGATCTGCCGCCACGCGGGACGTACGCACCCGAAAGCGAAACGATTCGCTCGAAGCGAAGGGCTTGGACAACAGGGGGAGAGAAAAAACGGCCAACCAGTTACAGCGCAGAGGAGAGACCTAGACGTCAACGAACGCAACGCCGGAAAGAAACAACCAACAGCCAGATAACACAAATCAAACCGGTGCCCGCCAACCCACAACAGGCACCGACAAATCCTCAATCCCCCGACGACTGCACGTCCTCAAGAAACCCGGTGATCAACTGCCTCAACTCTTCGACGCGATCCTGCGGCACCCCGCTGGCACGCAGCCGAATCACCAGCAGATCGCCTTTCCGCTCAATGCCCACTTCCTCTTCCTTGCGCACAGGCGCAGCCGCCCGACCCGCACCCAACAGCGCGGCCAACACTTCCGCCGAGGTCCGCGACGAATCCTCCGCCAGTTCGATCGCACGCTGCACGATCTCATCGCCCGACTTCTTGAGCGCCACCGACAGCTTCCGTGCCGCCTGAAACTGGATCTCATGCGGCGACGGAAACGCGCTAATCACCTCGGTCGGAAGCTCCGCCACCAGCAGCGCGCTCGAAATATTCCCCTGCGACAACCCACACGCCTTCGCCATCGCGTTCTGCGAAGGCCACAACTGATCATCCAGCGCGCGCTTGTACCAGACGCCCTGCTCCCACGGACTCAGGTTTTTCCGCGCCCGGTTTTCCTGATCCATCTGGACGAACTGCCCTTGCTCCGTAATCTCGCGATCGACGATCGCGTTCACAGGCAAATCCAGCTCCAGACACGCGCGATGCCGACGATGCCCGAATACAATCTCGTAGCCTTCGCCCTCAGTTGCCGGCCGCACCTTGATCGGCTGCGTATTGCCGCCCGCCTCGGCGATCAGCATCTTCAACTCGGCGAAACTCTCATCGCCGAAATCCTGCCGGTTCGCCCACTTCGACGCCTGAATCGACTTCGGATCCAACGAACGAATCGGCACCGAGCCGTCATATTCCTTGAGCTGCGCCTCCAGCTGCGAAACACGATCAGAGCTTTCGCGCATCGCGCTACGAAACGCGAGCATCTGCCCGGGCGCCGTCCGCGGAGACGCCGCGCGTCCGGCTTCCTGTGCCGGAGCCGGCACCATCAGGTCGCCCGTCTTCTTTGCAAGCCTGTCCTTGATCGACATCTATCGCTCCCCCTTATTCCGACTTCGCCCAGAAGGCGACAATGGATTGCTCGACGATTTCCGTCACCCGGTCATATGCCTCACGCGCGCGCCGGTACGTCTTCGCGTTGCCGTCGTAGCGCGAAATGTCATACACCGTGCCGAACTCGGCCGAGCTCGCTGCCGTGACCGCCGTCTTCGGAATTTCCACCGGCAACACCTTTTCGGCATACGTCGCGGAAATCCATTCCCGCACGACGCCCGCAGCGGCATCGGCCGGATCGACGCGCGAAAGCAGCACGTGGATAAATTCGAACGATTTGTCCGTGTTCGTTTCCGCCGTCAGATTCGACGCAAGATCGCTGAAGAGCGTCCAGAATTGTGCCGAACTGGCGAAGTCCAGCGCGTTCGGCGGCGTCGGGACGATCAGGCCATCGGCAGCCATGAACGCGTTGACAGTGCCGTAACTCAGCGCCGGCGGCGTATCGATGATGATCACGTCGTAGTTGCTACGCGCCTGCTCGAGACTCGTGTTCAAGACGTTCCAGAATTCGAAGTCCGGTTCCTTCATCTGACGGCTCGGCAAGATGAATTCCACGTTGAACAGCGACGACGACGCCGGGACAAGATCGATGCCGTCCCAGTACGTTTCGCGAATCGCGTATTCAATGCTCGATTGATCGCCCGTCGCGAGTGCCGTGATCGTCGAATCTTCTTCGACTTCCGTGTCGGGAAGAATGCCGAACAGCGTCGTCAGCGAGCCCTGCGGATCGGTGTCGATCACGAGCACGCGATGCCCGCGCAAGCTCAAGCCTTGTGCGAGCGTCATCGCGGTCGTCGTCTTGCTCACGCCGCCCTTGAAGTTACCGATCGCCACCGTCATCGCCGGCGCCTTCTCCGGACGCAGCGCGTTGGCGCGATACGCGCGAACCCATTCGCGCGCTTCAAGCAGCGAGAATTCGCGCCGCGAACCCGTCGCGTTGACGGTGCCAGGCGGCAAGTCGCCCTTCGAAGTGCGGTAGGTGATTTGGCTTTTGTCGACTTCACAGAGTGCGGCAAGCTGTGAAGCGTTGAAAACAGGCGGGTTTTTGCGGGCATTCGGCGCCAGCATGCGACCCCGAACCTGCGAGACGATGTCAGTCGCGCGAGCGGCCTGATCGACGATGTCTTGAATAGTGATGTTCATTAGCTGATCCGCAAGAGACGATGCAGTCAGCTTATATCAGATGGCTCCACAGAAAGCCATTAATTCAACGGAAATTTGGATTTTTGGTCAATTCCGTTGCAACGCAATGTCCTGGTGATTTTGCGATAACCACGCGTCGAACTTGGGTGCGTCGAATTCAGGGCGAACGCGGTTTCTGAGCCAGGAAGCGAAGTTCACGCGGCCGACCGAGCCCGAGAAGAGGCCCGGGCTGTCCGGACGAAACTCGCGCGCGTACTTTGCGCCGTCGCCTTCAACGAACTGACGCGCGAACGCCCGCTTCTCATCCTGCGTCAGCGCCTTGACGGCCGCTGCGCACTGAAGACGGTCGAAATCGATCCGCAATTCCTGCATGCGTGCATCGAGCGTCCGCGAACGCGCCGCTGCGGCCTGCTTCTGGGCCTTCTCGCGCTTGTCCTTCTCGTATTCCGGCTCGGATACGTCTGCCTTGTTCTCAATGAGCGTACGGATAAAACCAGCTGTCGAGCGCTTGATCTGCCCTTTTCTGTCTTTCTCTTCGGCAAGCTGCACGACGAGCCGCGCGCGCTCTTCGTCTTCGATGACAAAGCTCAGCGCCAGCTTGTCGCCGATGCCATGCGCCCGGAGTTTCCGGTAGATCTCGCTGTCGCGAACATGGGCGAACTCGTCTTCCGTCTCCGGCGTAAGAAGCGATTGCTGCGCGCCCTGGCGGATAAGAAATTTCACGCCAGTCACGGAGCGGCCCATGCGCTGATATTCGACGTCGACGTTGATGTCCGAGACGTCGTTGATCTCCTTCACAGCCTTCTGGATCACCTTGCTGTTCAGCCGGCGAAAATCGTCGTAGTACTCTTGCGTGGCGCCCAGAAGCTTCCGAAGGACGGGCAACTCGATCCAGCCCGTCGAGCCAACCTTCTGAAAACGCAGGCAATTTTCGTAAAGCGTCAACGCGTGCGACTTTGAGAATTTGCGCTGCACGCCGAGATTGACGGTCGCGTAGATCGACGGGTCGTAGAGCTTTTCGGCCAGCGCCTCGTCGTAGCGGTACGAGCACACGCCTGCGCGAATTTCCGCGAACGACAGGATCGGCATGACGCTCCAGCGCTCGCGGCCGTCATCCATCACGTTGAATTCGACCGCAGTCGTCGCGAGTTGCCTGAGCGCCTCCCGAAGCTTTTCGGTATTTTCGCTTTCAGTCCAGCCGAGCACGAGCATGAGCGTCCGCACCGGCAGGCGGTGGGTTCTCGTGGTCAGAAGGTTGTCGTACGAATGCAGCAACAGCACGTTGGACAGCTTTCGCTCCAGCAGCGAAAGCTCGCCGCTCGTATGAATGGCGGCCACGTGCTTTTTGACGCTTTCGGTACGTACCTCAGTCGGCAAAGGTCTGGGCATGCCGGGATTGTGCTCTAAATGACCCCACGATGCAATCACCGTCTGGGACATCAGTTGCACGCGCGGAGCGAAATGTCCCGAGTCTCGTTGCTCGACGAAGCGTATCACCACCCGTCTGAGTGAATTCACCGCAGACGGGGACAATTCCACCGCATCTGGGGGCGCGAAAAGCCCCAAACGGGGACGTTTGGTAGTAAATGACACCCCGACCAGGGTCGGTTGCCACCCCAAACGGAGACGTTTACCGCTGGAAAGCCTTATTGGATAAGGTTCTTAGATGTGTAAACGCTGTAAACGTTGTTTACCAAACGGTATACAAACCTCAATACACCCCAGACGGGGACACAAAAGCCGTTCTTGTTGCTGCTTTTTCTCTAACGCATCGAGTTAACGAAAACGAGTCGCGAGATTTCGGCCGTTTAACAAAACTCGAAGCGTTACCAACAACCTTCGCTAACTCTATGAACCTAAATCGTAAAATCATGAATCGGCGTTGGCCGTCCTGCGAGCGCAGGTGTATTTATCATAAATAAGTGGTTCACACTACGAGGCGCCCTGAAAGAGCCACCCTGACTGGGGACAATAGCCACGGAGTACTTTCCGAGCCTCTAAGCCGCCCCAGATGGGGACAATCAGTCACAACTCGCGGCGCGGAAGCCTTAAGAAGCCTCCTCAGACCATCGGACGCGCCGCAAGCCAGCGCACAGCCCGTGTCCTCATGAATCGCCCACCCTAGATGGGGACATCAGACACAGCATCGACGCCCGCGCAGCGGGGTTCAACTGGTAGCCGCCCCAAGTGGGGACATCAGCCCAAGACATTGCTTATTTACGATAAATAGACTGCTGGCCGTCATGCAAATCGCCCGCACGTCTCGAAAACCCGCAATGCAATGAGCACCATTCCGGAATAATTCCGCGCGCTTCGCCCTCGCGAAATCAACTCGTCGCCCAACCCACGGCGCAGATTTCCCGACGGATCACGCAACGGTCCAAAAAAACAAGTAAGGAACTCCAGGTAATATACGCATCGAGGTGAGCAAAAAACCTCGCCCGATCAACAACTTAAAACTGGTAATTGATCGACACGTCGCAAACCCCGTTCGTCTTCGTTTGCGTGATCGGGCTATTGGCAGCGCTGCCGAGCAGCCGTTTCAGCGCGCCGTCAGCCGTGACGAACCAGTGCTTATTGACGAACCAGATAAGCGTCACCCCGAATCCAGCCGATTTGAGTCCCGCACTAGCGTCGTACTGTGAATATCGAGACGACGCAGCCTGCGTCGAATTCACACCGAACCAGCTATTCATATACTTGGAATCCGCGAACGTCACCGACGGTCCCGCGAACCAGAAGAAGCTCTCCGAACTGCCCGGCAGCGGCATATACGCGCCCAGATCCGCGACCCAGCCATTCGATCCGCCGAAGCTGCGCGTCACGGCCGCCCGGAAGACGAGCGGAAATTCCTTCGAGACCACGTACTCGCCAGCCAGCTTCGCCTCGGGCGCCGGATTGATGTTGCCCATGCCTTCGAGTCGCGTCGGATCGTCGTGCGCACGCCTGCCGAGGTCGTAGACAGCCGCGATACTCACGCGCCAGTTCGGCCCCTGAAGCACGTTGACGCCAAGACCTTCGCCCGTTGAAAGAAAAGCCAGATCCTTGTAGCGGATGTCGGTGCTCGGTCCGACCAGCGTGTGATAACGATCGGAGCCGTCATAGCGCGGTTCGAAGGTCGAGCCGATGCCGATTCGCGCTTCCCAGGTCGGTCGATTGGGCTGAAACAGCTTTTCGAGCGGGATGCCCGCGGAGTATTGCCATTCGCCAAGCGGCGAGGGTGTTTGCGCCAGGGCTGCCGGTGCATTGCAGATCAGATAGGCGAGGCTGGCGTAGACGGGTAACTTGGTCATGTCGACGAACGTCTTGGGTTGCGGAACCGCGGTCGCGGCGCGTTGCTGCCATGTACAACGTTGTTCTAATAACGACGCAGAATCGGCGGCAATGCAGCAAACGCCATACCTGCCCGCCAACGCCATCCTGAACCCGACAACGATTCTCGAACCAGTGCCTATCTATATAGTTGTCTTGCTAATCAATTCATGCTCGAATCGATTCATGTTCGATCAATGCCTGTATTTCAACGCGTCCGCGCTGGCCCGTCTGGTCGAGCGTGAATGGGCCGCCGTCTACGCCGATCTCGGCTTGACGCCCGCTCAAGGCTACGTGCTGCGCGTCGTCCTGTCGGCGCCGGGTTGTCTGGGCAGCGAGATCGCGGACAGACTGGGCATCGCGCGTCCGACTGCGACGCGGTTGATCGATAGCCTTTCGAGGAAGAAGCTCGTCGAACGACGGCAAGGCACGTCCGACGCCCGCGAGTGGGGCGTGTATCCGACGCGCTCAGGCAAGGCACTCGACGCCACGATCAACGACGCAAGCGCGCAAATCAGCCGACGCCTCAAGGCGAAGATCGGCTCGGAAGTCTTCGAGAGCACGATTGCCGGCATGCGCAAGATTCGCAAGGCGCTCAGGTAACCCACACACATGCTGACCGTCGCGCGCACCTGACGATTTCATTCGATGAAATTGTCGGAGCGGCATGAACAGTCAATTCAGCTGCGGGTGCTTTATCCCGGCGCGCCGCGTTTGTACAGTCCACAGTCGATATCTGACCTTCGTCGATCTCACGGTCGACGCTTCTACAGAAGCGCAACGATGGACTATCTGCAGTCACTCAGAATGTTTGTAAAGGTCGCGGAGCTTGGCAGCTTCACGGGCGCAGCGGATCAGCTGAAAGTATCGAGCGCGGTCGCGACACGCAGCGTCGCTTCGCTTGAAGAGCGTCTCGACGCGCGCCTGCTTCAGCGCACGACGCGCAGCGTGACGCTGACGGAAGCAGGGCGGCTCTTTCTGGATCGCGTCAGAACGATCGTCGACGATATCGACGACGTCGAAGGCGGCCTGCTCGCGGCGACGGGTGTGCCGTCGGGCACCTTGCGTATCGCGGTGCAGGGCAGCGTGGGTGCGGGCTATCTCGCGAAACTACTGAGCGCCTATACCGAACGCTATCCGCTCGTCGTGCCGCAGGTCATCTTCGCGGACGGTCCCATCAGTCTCGTCGAAGGACGTTTCGATGCGGCGTTGACGAACGACACCTATCCGCATCCCGGTTCGGTCGTCGCGCGCGCATTCGCGCATCTCGAGATGACGCTCGTCGCGTCGCCGCGCTATGTGCCGGCTCTGCGCGGCGTCGCGCAACTGACGGACATCGATCCGCTCGTGCTGCTCTCGCACGACGACGGCACGACCGGCTCAGAACATGATCCCGTGCGCCGATGGCTCGACGCGAACGCTGCGCACGCGACGCATATCCGCGCAAACAATAGCGACATGCTGCGTCGTATGGCCATCGAAGGGATGGGCGTCGCGCTGGTCCCCGCCGTGCTCGTCGAAGAGGATCTGGACGATCGCTTGCTCGTGCAGGTGATGCCGGATGAGCCGTTGCCTTCGATGGGGTTATCCGTCGCGTATGGCAGCCGCCGCAATCTCGCGCCGAACGTGCGTGCGCTCGTCGATTTGCTGGTCGAGCAGTCGAAATACGATCGGCTGCCCGTCGCGCTCAGGCATGACGATGCCGCGCTCGTATCGGGCGACTAGGCGCTGTACGCTACGCGTGCGAAGAAACCGGGCTTTCGTTCCCCACCGCGCTCACGCTCACGCCGCTGAGCCAGGCGCTGACTCCACGCGCATCGATTGAGAAACGCGCGGGCCCGCACGCGAGCGCGTTGTCGGGCTCGCCATCGCATGCAATGTCGAAACGCATTCCGCCGATATTCGCGACCGCATAAAGATCGCCGTGCCGCAATTCGACGGAATCGATGACGCCGGGATATGCGCCATCGCGCGCAATCCGGATCGACGACGGCGCGACCCGCCACATCACATTCTCTCCAACCGGAACAGAGTGGTCCGCGATTTCGATCGAGAGGCCCGACGCTGTGTCGATCGTGCCCGGCGCGCCTATCGTTCCGACGCCGACGTTGTGCAACCCAAGCAGCGCCGCGACCTGCAATGAAGCCGGCTGCCGGAAAACCTGATCGACGGTTCCCGCCTGCAGCACGCGTCCGCGTTCGATGACAAGCACTTCGTCCGCGAGCAACGCAGCCTCGTCGGGATCGTGCGTGACGAGCACGGTGACGGCTGAAATCTCGCGTTGCAACGCGCGTAGCGACTGTTGCAGGCGGCGACGGCGCGGCGTATCGAGTGCGGAAAACGGCTCGTCGAACAGCAGAAGCTGGCTGTGCCGCGACAACGCGCGCGCGAGCGCGACACGCTGGCGCTGACCGAACGACAACTGGCGCGGCAAACGCGCCGTCAGCGCGGACAGCCCGAGATGCTCGACCCAGTAACGCGCGCTTGCGGCATCGGCATCGACGGGAAACGACAGCTGGCGGGCAACCGTCATGTGCGGAAACAGCCCGTAATCCTGCGGCACGTAGCCGACATGACGCTGTTCGGGCGGCAGCGTATCGAGTTGCTTGTCGCCGAAACGCACGAAGCCCGCTTCGTTACGTTCGAGCCCCGCGATCAACTTCAATGCGAGCGATTTGCCCGAACCCGACGGACCGATGATCGCCAGCCGCCGGGTCGAGGGCATCCATTCGATGTCGAGATCGAACGCGCCGAGATGGCGCTTCAATGCGAAGGCGAGTCGAGGATTCGGCAGGGCAGGGCGCGCCGCTTCAGCAACGGGTTGATCCGCTGCATCGCCGTTGTCGGCGATCTCGAACAACCGCGGACGATCGCCGCGCCACGCCACGGAAAGCGCCGCGCACAACACGGCGATCACGAGCGTCGGCAGCAGCAGCGGCATCATCGCGGGCAGCCCCTGGCCGCCGAACACGACGTACGTATAAACAGGCAGCGAATAGGGGTGATAGGCGACCATCACCGTCGCGCCGAATTCGCCGAACGCGCGCAGCCATGCAAGCACCAGACCGGCGCGGATCGACGGCCAAGCGATCGGCAGCATCACGCGAAAGAAGCGACTCACCGCGCGATGTCCGAGCGTCGCGGCGACGTCGTCGTAGACGGGATCGATCGCGGCGAACGCGGAGCGCGCCGCGACGACGAGGAAGGGCGCGGCCACGAACGTTTCCGCGAGCACGATGCCCGTGAACGAGTCCGTAAGCGCGCCGTTCGTCAGTCGCCCGAGCCAGCTATACGGCCCGAGCAGAAACAGCAGCAGGATGCCGCTCGTGAGCGGCGGCAGCGCGAGCGGCAATTGCACGATGAAACCGAGCAACGCCATGCCGCGCGAGCGTGAGCGCGCGAGCCAATAGCCGAGCGGCACACCGCCGATCAGAATCGCGAGCGCCGCGACGCTCGCGCTTCCCGCCGACACACCCACCGCCGACCACGTGCCGCGCCAGTCGACGCCCGCCCAGTCCGCGTGGTCGATCTGCGGAATGCTCGCGACGAACGGCGCGCACAGATAGACGGCGAGCAGGCAGGCGAGCCACAGCAGAGGCCGGGCGGTGGGGCGTGTCATTGCGCGGCGTCGAGGACGGCTTGCACGGAAGACGGCACGGCCTGCGCGTTACCCGTCACGACGGGCTTCACGATATCGACGCCATGCTGCTTCAGCAGCGCACGGCCCGACGCGCTCAGCAGGAAGTCGACGAAGCGCACGGCGCCCGCGTTGTTCGGCGCATCGGTGAGGATCGTCAGCGTGTAGCTGGCCTTGGCCTGAAGTTCAGGCGCCGGGCGAATCGCGGGAATCTTCAGGTCCGACGTTTCCGTCGAATAGAAGAAGCCCGCATCGAGCTGACCCGATTGCAGACGGCCGACGAGCGTCTCTTCCGGCAACACCTGCGCCGGATTCTCCGGATCGCCGAGCGTCTTCTCAACGAGATCCGGCTGCTTATAGAGCGCGGCCGCCTTCGTCATCATCTCGACCGTGAAAGCGCCCTTCGGATCGAGCTTCGGATCCGTGCGACCGACGCGAATGCCCGGCTCCTGCAGGACTTCATCCCAGCGCTTCTTCTTGAAGTCGGCGGCGAAGCGGCTTTGCGGGTTGTAGCCGATCATCAGCGGCGATTCGGCGAAATTGACGTACCACGTCACGTGATCGCCGTTCGCCGCGCCCATCAGGCCCGTATTGACCTTTGGGCTCGCGCTGATGAACACGTCGCCGCGCCGCAGCTTGCCCTTGATCTCGTTGGCGATCTTGTTCGAGCCTGCCGCATAGCCCTGAAAATGCAGGCCCGTTTCCTTTTCGAAAGCCGGACCGACGCTGCGTTCCATCAGATTCACCAGCGAACCCGCGTACAGCACTTCGACCTTGCCTTCATCGGCGGACGCGGCGCCCGTGAAAAGAAGGCCCGTCAACACGATTCCCGACAACAACAGCTTGCGCATCACATTTCCCCGTTGGCGTTATGAACGGGCATATATTACGACGTCCATGGACGTGATTGCAGCCGAGACAACGCGTGGGCCGTCCGATGTCAGTCCGTTGCTGCCGCATCCGTCAGCGCGCTGCGGTCCCAGCCGCCGCCGAGCGCTTTCAGCAGTTGCACGCTCGCGTCGATGCGCCGCGCGCCGATCTGTTCCGCTGTGCGTTCGTTCGATAGCGCGATGGTCTGCGCCGTCACGACGTCGAGATAATTGACGGCGCCCGCCTGATAGCGGTTTGTCGTAAGTTTGAGCGACAGGTCCGCTGCGGCCGTCGCGCGTTGCTGGCTGTCGGCTTCGCTCGCGAGCGTGTTCAGCGAAGACAGTTGGTCCTCGACCTGCTGGAAGGCGACCAGCACGGTTTGCCGATAATCGGCGACAGTGCCGTCATATTGCGCGGTCGCGTTCTTCAGCACGGCATCGCGGCGGCCGCCGTCGAACAGCGTCCCCGCGATCTGCGAGCCGAGCGACCAGAACAGACTCGACGCCGTGAGCCACGGCGCGAAGTACGAGCTTTCGAGACCCGCCGTCGCCGACAGCGTCAGGTTCGGATAAAACGCCGCACGTGCCTGACCGATCTGCGCATTCGCGGCCGCGACCCGCCGCTCGGCGGCGGCGATGTCGGGACGGCGTTCGAGCAATTGCGACGGCACGCCTGCGGGAATCTGCGGCAGTGCGGTGGTCTGCACCTTCGGCGGCAGTGAGAACGACGAAGCCGGTTTGCCGATCAGCGTCGCGATCGCGTGTTCGAGTTGCGCGCGCTGCACGTCGATGTCGCTGTCCTGCGTGCGGGTGCTTTCGAGTTGCGTCTGCGCCTGCGCAACCGCCGATGCATCGATTGCGCCGTCCTTCAGTTGCTGCTGCACGATCCGCAGCGCGGCGGTGTACGCGGTCACGGTATCGTCGAGCAGCTTCTTCTGGCGGTCGAGCGAGCGCAGATTGAAGTAATCGATCGCGAGGTCCGTAGCGACGGAGAGGCGCACCGATTGCAGATCGGCTTCGCTGGCCTGCGCGTTATCGCGTGCATTAACGGCTGCATCCTTCACGCGGCCGAACAGATCGGGTTCCCAACTCGCCGCGAGTCCCGCCGAGAAATCCGGCACGGTATGACCCGCCAAACCCTTGTGCACCACATTCTGCGACGTGCGATAGCGCTGCGCCGACGCGCCCGCCGTCACGACGGGCGCATAACCCGCGCGCTGATAGTCGACCAGCGCGCGCGCCGCTTCGAGTTGCGCGACGGCCTTCTGCACGGTCTGATTCGACACATCGACTTGCGCTTCGAGTTGATTCAGCTCGTCGTCGCCGAAGAGCGTCCACCACGGGCCGCGCGTTTGCGCATCGGCGGGTGCGGCGAGTGACCAGCCGGCGGAAGCCTGCGGCGTGCTCGCGAAGTGATCGGGCACAGCCGTTTGCGGCTGCGAGTAATGCGGCAGCGTCGAACATGCAGTCAACGCGAATGCCACCGCGACGGCAATCGCTTTCCGAACCAGCGATCCACGGATAGTGAACATGAGAACCTCTGCTTAACCGCGTTTCGCGGACGTCGTGTCGGGCGCGACGCGCACCGTTTCGCCGCTGCTGATCGCATCGCCGGGATTGTTGATGACGCGGTCGGTAGCCGCGAGTCCCGTCGCGACTTCGACATACGTGCCGAAATCGCGGCCGATGGTCACGGTCTTCAACTGCACCTTGTCGCCGTTGCCGATCACCGCGACGGTCACGCCATCCGGCCGGAACAGCAACGCGCTGACAGGCACTTCGAGCGCGGGATGCGCCGTTTCCAGCGCGAGATGCACCTGCGAATACGCGCCCGGCAGCAACGTGCCGTCGCGATTGTCGACGTCGACTTCGACGCGCAGCGTGCGGCTAACGGGATCGATCGAATTCGTGCTGCGCGCGACCGTCGCGTCGAACTTGCGCCCCGGATACTGCTGCGTCGTCAGATAGACCTTCGTGCCAGGCGTCACGCCTTGCGCGTCGTTTTGCGGCACGTCGACGTAGACGCGCAGCCTGTCCGTCTGTTCGATATGAAAGAGTTCTCCGCCATTAGCCGCTGCGATGCCCGGCGAGCCGCCCGCCGTCACGAGCGCACCGACGTCGACGTTGCGCGCGGTGATCACGCCATCGAACGGCGCGGTCACTTTCTCGTACGAGACCAACTCGGAAAGCCGCGCCACGTTCGCTTGCGCCGCTTGCCACGCGGCGAGCTTCGCCGCGCTGTCGCTCGTCTTCGCGTCGGCGTCCTGCTGTGAGACGGATTGCGTTTGCAACATCGTCTGCCAGCGCTGCGCGGTGCTGTTCGCGAACGTGTAGTTGGCTTTCGCGGTCGCTTCGTCGGCGCGTGTCTGACGAAGCTGCGCATCGAGTTCCGGCGTGTCGATGTCGGCGAGCGTTTGACCCGCCTTGACCTTCGCGCCGATATCCGCGTACCAGTGCTGGATGTAGCCGCTCGTGCGCGCGTAGATCGACGCATCGGCGAATGGCATCACGTTGCCGGGCAACAGCAGTTCCTGCGATGCGGGAGCGCGCGTCGGCGTGAGCGTTTCGACGGTGAGATAGCGCTGCGCGTCGACCTGCTTCGTCAACTCGGTGCTCGCTTGCAGACGAGGCGCGATGCCGATGACGAGCAGCGCGGCAGCGACGGCGGCAAGCGCAAAGGGCAGCACGTAGCGCCGCTTTCGACGTGTGGATGCAGGTTCAGCCGGAACGAGATCGGTGCGTGCGGCAGGTTCGCCATCGTTCGGCAGATTGGGCGTGGTCATGGCAAGTCCTTATTGAGCGTGTGTGGTCACGTCGGTCTGATCGGAGACATCGGCGGCCTTCTTCGCGCGACGCTTTGCGAGCCACGCGTGCACCAGGCCGAACACGACGGGCACGAACATCAGCGTCGACACCGTGCCGATCGCCAGCCCGCCGATCACCGCGCGGCCGAGCGGCGCGTTCTGTTCGCCGCAGTCGCCGAGGCCGAGCGCCATCGGCAGCATGCCGATCAGCATCGCGAGCGCCGTCATCAAGACAGGGCGGAAACGGTTGAAGCCTGCATCGAGCGCGGCGGCGAGCGGCTCCATGCCGTTCGCGAGCGATTCGCGCGCCGTGTTGATGACGAGAATGCTGTTCGCCGTCGCGATGCCGATACACAGAATCGTGCCCGTCAGCGCGGGCACGCTGAGTGTTGTGTGCGTGGCGAACAGCATCCATGCGATGCCGGCAAGCGAACCCGGCAAGCCGCTGATGATGATCAGCGGATCGAGCCACGACTGAAAATTCACGACCATCAGCAGATAAACGAGCGCGATTGCAAAAACGAGACCCGCGCCGAGACCCGCGAACGATTCGTTCATCGACTGCACCTGTCCGCGAATCACGATCGACGAACCGGGCGGCAACTGCGCACGCGCGTTATCGACGAGCTTCGTCACGTCGCTGGCGACGCTGCCCAGATCGCGACCTTGCGTCGACGCGAAAATGTCGAGCACGGGCTGCACGTTGTAGTGCGAGACAACGGCCTGCTGCGTGGCGCGCGACGTCGTGCCGAGCTGATTCTGCGGATTGACGCTGACCTTGTCGGTCGTCAACGGAATGTTGGTGAGCGTTTGCAGCGAGTGAATGTCGTACTGCGGCACTTCCGTCACCAGCGGATAACTCACGCCGTTCTTCGGATCGAGCCAGAAATTCGGCGTCGTCTGCGAACTGCCCGACAGCGCGATCAGCATGTTCTGCGCGACATCTTTTTGCGTGAGCCCAGCCTGAATCGCTTTCGTGCGATCGACGTTGATATCGATGGTCGGTTCGTCACCGGGTTGTTGGATGCGCGCATCGACGAGACCGCGCACGCCGCGCATCTGCGCGAGCAGCTTGTTCGCGACGACGCGATTCTGTTCGAGCTTGTTGCCGACGATCTGCACGTCGATCGGCGCGGGCAAACCGAAGTTCAGAATCTGGCTGACGATATCGGCGGGCAGGAACGCGAAGGTCACGCTCGGGAACGCTTGCGTGAGCACGTTGCGCAACTGCGCGACATATTGCGCCGTCGGCTTGTGATTTGGGGTGAGCGTAATGAGGATGTCGGCGTCTTCGGAACCGATCGGGTCCGACGAGTCGTACGTCAGGTTGATGCCGCTAACAGGCACGCCGATGTTGTCGAGCACGGCCGCCTGTTCCGACTTCGGAATCACGCTGCGAATTTTCGCTTCGACTTCATCGGTGATACGCGCCGTCTGTTCGATACGCGTGCCCGTCGGCGCGCGCAGATGCAGCTTGATTTCGCCCGTATCGACAGCGGGGAAGAAGTCGCGGCCCGCAAACGGAATCAGCGCGAGCGACGCGAAACACAGCGCGAGATAAACGGGGATGAAGCGCCGGCGGCTCGCGATCGCGCGTTGCAGCACGTTGTGATAGCCGTGGCGCAACGCTTCGAAGTGCTGTTCGAAACGCGCCTGAAAGTGCGCGAAAATCGCAAAGCGGCCTTGCGCGTTGTGACCGTTTTTCGACGGCGCGCGCATCAGATACATCGCGAGCGTCGGAATCAGCGTGCGCGAGAAAAAGTATGAAGCGCACATCGCGAACACCACCGCTTCCGCGAGCGGCACGAACAGATAACGCGCGACGCCCGACAGCAAAAACATCGGCACGAACACGATGCAGATCGACAGCGTCGAGACGAACGTCGGCACGGCGATTTCACCGGAGCCGTTCAAAATCGCATCGTGCAGCGCCTCGCCTTTTTCGAGGTGATGCGTGATGTTTTCGATGGCCACGGTCGCATCGTCGACGAGTATGCCGACCGCGAGCGCGAGTCCGCCGAGCGTCATGATGTTGATCGTCTGCCCGAGCGCGGCCAGCGCAATCAATGACGTCAGCACGGCAAGCGGAATCGACACGGCGATGATCAACGTCGCGCGCCAGCTACCGAGAAACAGCAGGATCATCGCGGCCGTGAGGCACGCGGCAATCAACGCCTCGCGCACCACGCCCGAAACCGCCGACTTCACGAACACGGACTGATCGGAGAGCGGCGTGATCTTCAGCGCGCCCGGCAGACCGGCGGCGATCTTCGGCAGCATCGCCTTGACCTGCTGGATGATCGTGAGCGTCGACGCGCTGCCCGTTTTTTCGATTTGCAGCAGCGCCGCGCGCTTGCCGTCGCTGCGCACGATATTCGTTTGCGGCGCATAGCCGTCGATCACATGCGCGACGTCGCGCACATAGACCACGCTGCCGTTCACCGTCTTGATGGGCAGATTGTTGAGCGCCGCGACCGTGCTCGTGCTGCCGTTCATTTCGACGTTGTATTCGCGCGAGCCGATCTTCGCGGTGCCGCCTGGCAGAATCAGGTTTTGCGCGTTGACGGCGTTGACGACATCGGCGGGAGCGAGGCCTTTTGCCTGCAGCGCTTTCGGATCGAGTTCAACGACGATCTGGCGAATCTTGCCGCCGTACGGCAGCGGCACGGCGGCGCCCTGAATCGTCGCGAGCTGCGTGCGGATGAAGCTGTTGCCGAGATCGTAGAGCGTCTGTTCTGGCAGCGTATTGCTCGACAAACCCAGTTGCAGCACAGGCACCGTCGATGCGTTGTACGTGATGATGTTCGGCGGCAGCGTGCCTGGCGGCAGCACGCGCAGGATCGACGCGGAGTTCGACGCGGCCTGGGCGATTGCGCGGTTGATGTCCGCGCCCGGATGGAAGAACACCTTCACGACGGCCACGCCGTTCAGCGATTGCGATTCGATGTGTTCGATATCGTCGACGTCGGTGGTGAGCGCGCGCTCGTAGTTCGACGTGATCCGGTGCGCCATGTCTTCGGCGGAAAAGCCGTTATACGACCAGACGATGCTGACGACGGGAATATTGATGTTCGGGAAGATGTCCGTCGGCGTGCGCAGGATCGCGAGCGGCCCGATGATGAAGAGCAGCACGGCCAGCACGACGAACGTGTAAGGCCGCCGCAGCGCGAGTTTGACGATCCACATGACGTTTCCTTGGACGATGATCTGCCGGATTGCCCGAACGCGGATCGCGCCCGAACCTTTCATGGGATCGCAGTGTGGCGGCGGGGCACTTACTCGTCGGTGACTGTGACATTACGAATTTGACATCTGGCGCCGAGCATAAAGGGCTCGAAACGATGTCGTTTGCGTAAATGACCGATTTGTCATGTGAGAGACAGGGTTAGGTCAGCACTCAGTGCACACAATGGCGTTAACCCTTTGCGAACGGCAGCCGCACGGCTGACGGGACCGAAACCGACAAGCAGGGAAAGGCGGCGAAGGGCATTGGGGCCACATCTGTGGATGTGGCGCTGGTCGAGGACTCACATGCAGGTGAACCATCATGAAAGCACTGATTCAAGCCGTAGTCGTATCGTGTGCGCTGGCTGCGCCGGCACTTTCCTTCGCTCAGGCCGACCAGGGCCAGGCCACGCGCGCGCAGGTTCGCGATGATCTGCAACGCGTCGAACAGGCGGGCTATCGTCCCGTAGGCGATGACGCTTCCTATCCCGCGGATATCCAGGCAGCCGAAGCCAGGGTGTCGGGCGGGCAACCGATGGAACAGACAGCCGTAGGCGGCGTCTCGCCGAGCGGCACGATGCAGATGGGCGCGCCGGCGTCGCCGTCGACGGACGGCAATCCGAAGCCGGTTTTCTTCGGGCAGTAATGAAGTGCGATGCGGCGGGCTTGCTGCCCGCCGCATCATCGCCGGTTGAAGGCGTTGGCGAGCCTCCTTAGGCGAGGTTCTCCGTCGAGAACGGCAGCGCATAGACCCGCTTGCCCGTCGCCGCAAAAATCGCATTCGCGACAGCGGGACCGACAGGCGCGACACCCGGCTCGCCGATACCCGTCGGTGGCAACGTCGACTGAACGATGTGCACCTCGACTTTCGGCATCGCGTCGATTCGCAGCACGCGATAGCCGTCGAAGTTGTTCTGCTCGATGCGGCCGTCCTTCAGCGTGATCGCGCCGTACAGTGCTGCGCCCAGACCGAAGCCGATACCGCCTTCGACCTGTGCCGCAATCACGTCCGGATTGATCGCCGTCCCGCAATCCACCGCACAAACCACGCGATCGACCTTCACCTTGCCATCCTTGTCGACGGACACTTCGGCGACCTGCGCGACGAAGGTCTTGAACGCTTCGGCTACGGCAATGCCGCGTCCCTTTCCAGACGGCAGCGGCGCATTGCTCCAGCCTGCTTTCTGCGCGGCGAGATCGAGCACGCCGCGCATGCGCGGCTCGTGTTCGAGCAGATCGCGCCGGAACTGATACGGGTCTTTTCCAGCCGCGTGAGCCGCTTCGTCGATGAACGCTTCCACCGCGAACGCCGTGTGCGAACTGCCCACGACGCGCCACCAGAGAACGGGCACGCCTGTGCGCATCGTCGACAGTTCGACGGAGAGGTTCGGAATCGCATACGCGATGTTCGCCGCGCCTTCCACCGACGTCCCGTCGATCCCGTTCTTGATCAACCCCGAGAACGGCGTATCGGCGACGATCGACTGCCCGACGATCCGATGCTGCCAGCCGACGAGCTTGCCATCGCGCGACAGGCCCGCTTCGAGCTTGTGAAAATACATCGGGCGATACAGGCCGCCGTGGATGTCGTCTTCGCGCGTCCATTGCAGCTTGACGGGCGTGCCGTTCGCGCCGAGCGCCTTCGCGATCGACACGGCTTCGGCGATGTAGTCCGAACCCGGATTCGCGCGCCGTCCGAAGCTGCCGCCCGCATACAGCGTGTGGATGCTGACCTGCTGCGGCTGCAGACCCGCGACGCGAGCGGCGTTCGCCTGATCGACGGTCTGGAACTGGTCGCCTGCCCAGATTTCGCAGCTATTGGCCGTCAGCTTGACGACGGCGTCGAGCGGTTCCATCGGCGCGTGCGCGAGGTACGGGAATTCGTAGCTCGCGCAGATCTTGCGCGCCGCGCCCTGGATCGCCTTCGCCGCGTCGCCTTCCGTGCGTGCGGGCAGACCGGGCTTGTCGGCGGCCTTGCGATACTCGGCCATGATGTCCGCCGAACTGCGCTTCTCGGCGTTCGTATCGTCCCAGTCCACCTTCAACGCATCGCGGCCCTGTTTCGCGGCCCAGAAGCTCTTCCCGACGACCGCGACGCCGCGCGGCACCTGCACGACCTTCACGACGCCGGGCACCGCTTTCGCCGCCGATGCATCGAACGAACGGACCGTCGCGCCGAATTGCGGCGGCCGCTGGATCACGGCGACGAGCATGCCGGGGAACGTCACGTCGAGCGTGAACTGCGCGGTGCCGTCGGTCTTGGGCGGCACGTCGACGCGCGGCGCCTGGCTGCCGATCAGCTTGAAGTTCTTCGGATCCTTCAGCGTTACGTTATCCGGTACAGGCAACGACGCTGCCGCCGAAGTCAGCGAGCCATACGTCGCATGCTTTCCGCTCGCATCGTGATAGACGACGCCGCGCTCGGTTCGCAAGTCTGACGCGGGCACTTTCCATTGCTGTGCCGCCGCCGTCACGAGCATCGCACGCGCTTTCGCGCCGGCTTCGCGCAGCTGCATCCACGAATTGGCCATCGCCGAACTGCCGCCCGTGCCCTGGATCGTGCCGAACGCGAGATTCGCGTAGCGCTTCGCATCGGCGGGCGCGCTTTCGACGCGCACGTGCGACCAGTCCGCATCGAGTTCTTCCGCGACGATCGTCGCGATCCCGGTGTAAGCGCCCTGGCCCATTTCGACGTGCTTCGCGATCACGGTCACGCTGTCGTCGGGGCCGACGCGCAGGAAGGCGTTCGGTGCGAACGCAGCGCCTGGCGCTTGCGCCGCGATCGCGCGCCGGGACGTCACGGTCCATTCGAAGCCGATGGTCAGCGCAACTGCGGCCACCGTGCCCGCGCCTTTCAGAAACGAGCGCCGCGCCGGGCGCTGGATGTCAACGGTATCGGTCGTCATCGCTCACCCCTGAATCGTGCCGGCGGCGTCGTGGATCGCTGCGCGAATCCGCGTGTAGGTCGCACAGCGGCAGATGTTGCCGCTCATCGCGGCGTCGATGTCGGCGTCCGTCGGCTTGGGGTTTTGCGCGAGCAGCGCGGCTGCGGACATGATCTGTCCGGACTGACAGTAGCCGCACTGCGGGACTTGCAGCTTCACCCACGCGGCCTGCACGGCTTTCGCGGGTTTGCCCTGCAAGCCTTCGATCGTCGTGATGTGGCGGCCTTCTACCGCCGACAGCGGCGTGACGCACGAGCGGATAGGCTGTCCTTCCAGATGCACCGTGCACGCGCCGCACTGCGCCATGCCGCAGCCGAATTTCGTGCCGTGCAGGCCCGCGACTTCGCGGATGGCCCAGAGCAGCGGCATGTTGGGATCGGCGTCCAGCGTCGTGGACTTCCCGTTGAGAATCAGAGTGGTGGACATCGATAACTCCGAGTTGGTTCTGGTTATGCGCGCGCGCTGCACAGCGTTGCGCGGCTGCGTGTCGGAGTGTGGCGCAAAGCGGGCCGCTTCTGTTGTCCAGAAACTCTGAAAGTCTTGCCTGATTCTGCGGATGTGAAGCGCGGCTTTGTCGGTGATTTCAGCGCAGCCGGCGTATATTCGTCGATGGCGCAAACAGTTTCCGCATGATCGCCACGATCAGGAGACAGCGATGAACAATCGACGGTGGAAGGGCTTTGTTGCAGCGTTGTGGTTCGCTGCGTTCGCGTCCGCTGCTTCGGGCCAGCAGAGCGGCTTAGCGTCAGGGCCAGCGCCCGTCGTCTACGTGTCGGATTTCGAACTCGACGCCGCCAACATCACGCCCGATCAAAGCCGCTTGAGCCGCGCGCGTCGCCTTGCGGGCAGTCTGTCGCCGCTGCATCTGTCGGAGCAGGATCCGCAGAAGAAGTCGCAGGCGCTGGTCGCGAGCATGTCGGAAACGCTGATCGGCGATCTGCAGCGCGGCGGCATCGATGCGCGCCGTCTTCCCGCCGGCGCGCCGCTGCCCGCGCAAGGCTGGCTGGTGCGCGGCGTGTTTCTGGCCGTCGACGAAGGCAATCGCGTGCGGCGCGCCGTCGTGGGTTTCGGCGCGGGACAGGGCAAGATCGAACTGGCCGTCGCCATCGATACGTTGCCCGTCGAATCGCCCGCGCCGCTTTATCAGACCATCGAAGGTCAGTCCGACAAGCACGCGCCCGGCGCGATCATCAAGCTGAATCCGTATGTCGCGGCGGCGCGCTACGTGATGGCCGGCAACGACGAACAGGCCGACATCAAACAGGCTGCGTCTCAGGTCGCCGACACCGTGGTCGCGCGCGTCAAGCAATAAAGCGCGACCACGCCGTCTCGTTCGTCAAATGCTTGCCTCGATACGCGGCCACACGAGCGCCTCGAACTGATCGGCCGGAACCGGTTGTGAATACAGATAGCCTTGCGCAAAGTCGCAACCGACAGCCGTCAGAAAGTCACGCTGCTCGACCGTTTCGACGCCTTCCGCGATCACCTTCAACCCGAGCTTGTGCGCGAGCACGACCATCGCTTCGCACAGCGCCTGATTGTCCGCGTCGAAACCCAGGTTCTGCACGAAAGACCGGTCGATCTTCAGGAAGTCGATGTCGAAGCGTTTCAGATACGCGAGCGACGAATACCCCGTGCCGAAGTCGTCGATCGAAATGCGGATGCCCGCGTTGCGGAACGTCGCGAGGCGCTCGTCGATGTCCGGGTCGGCGTGCAGCAACAGGCCTTCCGTGATTTCAATCGCCACGCTCTGTCCCGGCATCCCTTCGCGCGTCAGATAGTCGGACCATTGCGTGCCGAGCTGATTGTCCTGGCGAATCTGTACGGGCGACATGTTCACGCTGATCTGGAACGACGGATGAAAACGCGTGCGCCACAGCTTCGCCTGCTGCACGGCTTGCCTGAACACCCAGTCGCCGATCGGCACGATCAGGCCCGTGTCTTCCGCGAGCGGGATGAAGTCGAGCGGGCTGACCATGCCGCGCTCGGGATGCAGCCAGCGGATCAGCGCCTCGGCCTTGAAGATGTCGCCCGTCGCAAGATCGACGATCGGCTGGTAGTAGAGGCGGAACTGTTCGTGCGGCAACGCGGTGCGCAGATCGCTCGTCAGACGCAGGCGCTTTTCCGCCGCGACCTGCAAGTCAGGCGTGAAGTAGTTCAGGCGATTGCGGCCCGCGTTCTTCGCCGCGTACATCGCCTGATCGGCGTTCTTGAAGAGCACATCGAGTTCGCGCGCGTCGTCGGGATACACCGTGACGCCGATGCTCGCCGAAATGAACGCTTCGTCCGGTCCGAGCGCGAACGGCTCGCACAGCGTGGCGATGATCGAACGCGCGATCCGCTCGATGCTGCCCGCGTTGTCGATATCCGGCAGGATCACGGTGAACTCGTCGCCACCCAGACGCGCGACCGTGTCCGTTTCACGCACGCACGAGGTGATGCGCCGCGCGGCTTCGATCAGCAGCGTGTCGCCCGTGTCGTGTCCGAGCGAGTCGTTGACTTCCTTGAAGCGGTCCAGATCGATCAGCATCAAGGCCATCCGATGTCCGGAGCGCTGTGCGATCTTCGCTTCCTGTTCGAGACGGTTCTGGAACATCTGCCGGTTCGGCAGTTGCGTCAGCGTGTCGAAGTTGGCCTGCTGCCAGATCGCGGCTTCGAACGCCATCCGGTCCGACAGGTCGCGTCCCACGGCGAGCACCGAATTCACGTTGCCCGACGGATCGATCTCCGGCGTGAGGCGGATATGCGAGCACTGCTCCTGGCCGTCCTTGCTGAGCCAGCGCAGTTCGAACTGCCCGCTCTTGCCGCTCGAAATCGCCTCGTTGATCTTGCGCTCGTAGATCAGCGCGTTCGTGCCGCCGGGTATCTCCGAAGGCCGCTTGCCGAGCGCTTCGCTGAGGCTGCGTCCCGCCGACGCGCAGAACGCCGGGTTCGCATACGTGCGGCGCAGGTCGCGGTCGTAGCGCGTGATCGTGTCCGGCGAATTTTCGATCAGCGTGCGCGACTCCAGCTCACGGCTGACGAGTTCTGCCGTGCGTTCGGCCACGGTCTGTTCGAGCGACGCGTTGATCTCGTTGATCTTGTGGATCTTCTGCCGGATGGCCGCGCGCATTCTTTCGAAACGCGCTTCGAGCCGGCCCAGTTCGTCCTGGCCGTTGCCGTCGACAGTCGCTTCTTCGGCGAGCGCGTCGGCTTCGGCGCCTGCATCGCTGCCCGTGTCGTGCATCTTGCGCACGAGGTTTTTCAGCGGCGCCGAAATGCTGTGCGAGATGAAGTACGCGAAGAAGATGGACAGCAGGAAACCCGAAATGCCGACCAGCACGATCTGGTTGCGCACGGATTGCGCTTCGGCCGTCAGCTTCTTTTCCGGGATCGTGCTGACGACGAACCACGTCGTGCCGGGAATCCGCGTGTACGCCGCGAAATAGCCCGCGCGGTCCTTGCCCTCGTAACTGACGAAGCCGTTCGGCTCGCCGAGCGCCTCGTTGTTGTGCGTGATCCTGTCGATCAGGCTGGGCGCGACTGTCGTGTCCGCACTGGCGGACGTGTCGTCGGCGCGCACGATCAGCTTGTTGGTGCGCATGTCGACCACGCAGATCTGTGTGCCCGTGCCCGATGCGACGTCGTTGAAAATCGTCGAGAAATGTTCGGGGCGAATCACCAGCACCAGATTGCCGAGCCGCCGGTTGTTGCTCTTGCCGATGACGGCGCGCACCATCCCCAGATTCTGCTGGCCGACGCCGTTGTCGTAGCTGCCCCAGTAAGGGCGTCCGTTGTGATCGGGCGCCTGCCTGACGAAGCGCATCACGCCGCGCGTCAGTTGCGAGAACGCCTGCGTGTCCATGATCCGGTCGTGGTCGTCGAGCAGGTACTTCTCGTTGATGAAATCGACCGAGCCGTAGTGATCGAGAAGCAGCCGCGTCATGTCCTGGCGCGCTTCGCTCTGTTCCTTCGCGTTGCCATTCGCGACTTTCATCAGCGCGGCCTGAACCTGATCGGACAGCACGAGCAGGCTGCTTTCCGTCTCGATCTGCTCCATGCGCAGCACGACGTTGCGCGACACCTGCTTGACCACTTCCTTCGAAAAGATCTCGGCCTTCTCTTTGATGGCCGCTGTCGACTCCGCGTACGATATGTAGCCCGAAATGAGAACGGGCAGCAGCGACAGCAGGATGAACGCGGTAATCAGCCGGTAGCGGATTTCGACACGGCGCAACAGATCCTGCGACAGATATTCAAAAGCACGTTGCAGTGAAGCGATGATCGAGCTCATTTGTAATGCATCTTTGCTTCATTCTTGACGGACGCGTCGAGCTGCTGGGCGGCCTGCTTCGGCGTGATCCGCTTCAAGAGGACATCCTGCATCAGACGATGCAGGCGCTCGATAGAGTTCGACGGAAGCTCCGAATAGTACGGGCTCGCCGTGACGGGAAAACGACTGACCATGCGCGTGTATTCGACGATCTGCGGATCGCCCGCAATCGCGCCCGCGCTCTGTTTGAACGGCGAGATGTTCTGGCGCTTCGCCTGGAGAATGCTGAAACCCTTGCCGGCGATGAATTCCAGGAAGCGCAAGGCGGCCGCCTTGTTCGGGGTTTCGCACACCGCAAAGCCCGTTTCGCTGCCGATCACGGGCACGACGCGCTTGCCGGGCGCATTCCACGGCGGAATGAAAACGCCCGCCCGGAACGGATTGCCGTGCAGCAGCAGACCGGCCGCCCAGCTGCCGTGGAACGCCATCGCGACCTTGCCTTCCTTGAACAGGCGGATGCCGCCGTCGTAGTCCGTCGCCATGTATCCATCCTGCACGTAGCCGCGATCCGCGATCAGCGACATCTTCGCAAATATATCGGCGACTGCCGGCGTGTTCAGATTCAGCGTGCCGTCGTCGATCTTCTTTTTCCACTCGGGCTCGCGCGCGACTACGTTGTTCGCGAAGCCGAAGCTGAACGGGCCGTTGCCCAGCATGTTCGGAAACCCGCCGTTCCACATGACAGGCGTGAAACCCGCGCGCTTGAGCTGCTCGCAGACGGCCAGGAATTCGCGGAAATTGGTCGGCAGCGTCTTGATGCCGGCTTTCTCGAACATGTCCTGGTTGTAGTACATCAACACCGTCGCCACGCCGCCCGAAATGCCGAACGCCTTCGACTGCCGACGGCTCGTCCAGTCGTCCTTGAGCGGATCGAGCATGTTGTTCCATGCCGACGTTTTGCCGGCGTCGGCCAGAATGCCCTGATCGGCCAGTTCGGCCGAGTACGCATTCGGGTTCACACTGACGAGGTCCGGCAGGTTGCCGGAGGCGATGCGCGGCTTGATGTTCGCCTCGACGGAATTGCCGACCATGAACTGCACATTCACGCCGATGTCCGGATTTTCCTTGCTGAACGCGGCGGCGATCTGAAGCATTTCTTCCGGCCAGTCCGGCGCCCAGACCAGCGCGGTGATGACCGTCTTCGCGGGCGCGGCCGCGCCCGGCGAAGCGGAATCCTTCTGATGACAACCGTACAACGACAAAAAAAGGACAGTCACCAGGCCGGATAGCAGGGAGGCAAAGGCAAGTCGTCGCACGTGAGAATCACTGTCAGGTTCGGAGTGGAGAAAGTCCGTCGCGGCGCCAGGTCCGCGCAACGCACCGGCGAGCGGAAGCGGCGTCCCGAATGGACGCGCGATGCGCTCTGAGCGATGAATCGGCGGAAGGCAAACGATTGCCGGTCAACCAGGGCCCGATTACATGACGTGACGAGGTGATCGAAGCATGCAATGAAACGCTTGCGGCGGATGCGACGCGCATATCGGGGCCCTGACGGCGGCTAGGAGTATCAGACGGGGCGGTGCCTCAACTGCATATCGGCATGCGTCGTCATTTACTTGAGGCGGCTTACGGCCGTGCGCGAGGCCGCTCCGGGTCATCCCTGAGCGTGGCGCGAAGCCATTTCCTGCAGATCGAGATCGCGCTCCAGCACGTGCAGCAGTTCGTCGTGAATCAGGCCGCGCCGATGCATGCGCAACAGTTCCGCGCGTCCCGCCGCGATGGCGGCGAGCACGACGTCGTAATGCGCTTTGCGCGCCTCCTGCGGAAAGCTCTCGGCGTCCTGAAACTCGTGTGTCAGGCGCGCGCGATAGCTGTACTGTTCGAGCAGCCGCGGATGTAGCACGCTGCCGTCGGGCGCATGGACGAGCGGCTTGATCGCTTCGAACTGCGCGGCTTCGAGGCGCGCCCATGCCTGCGGTTCGGTCAGATAGGTCGACGCGTGGGCGTCGGCGGCGGGCCGGATGATGCGGATCGCCAGGCCGATCGTGGTTCCTTGCAGCAGCACCGTAAAAAGAATCACGACGAACGCCGAGAACTGGATCAGGTCGCGGCCTGGCATCGTTTCGGGCAGCGACAGCGCGATCGCCAGCGTCACGACGCCGCGCATGCCCGCCCAGCTCACGACGGATGCCGAGCGCCAGTCGGCGGGCGGCGCGGCGCGACGCGAGATGCGGTGCAGCACGGCGTTGATCGCTTCCAGCCCGAAAGTCCACACGCCGCGCGACACGACGACGGTTGCCACGGTCGCCAGCGCCGCCGGGCCGAGCAGCGCGAGTGCGTTGTCGATGCCGCCGAGCCGCAGCATCACGCCGCGCAGCGACAGCCCGATCAGCACGAACACGAGCGCTTCGAACACGAACACGATGACTTGCCAGAACGCCGTGCCGCGCATGCGCACAGTCGCCGAAAAAATTTCATGCTGATGCCAGCCGAGCACCATGCCGCACGTCACCGTCGAAATGACGCTCGACACGTCCAGCATTTCGCCCGCGATATAACTGATCCAGCACGAAATCACCGACGTCGTGATGATCAGATAGTCGCCGTCGAGCAGGCGCAGCAGCCACACGACGACAAAGCCGACCACGCATCCGACAGCGACGCCGCCCACCGCGAGTCCCGCGAAACTCAGCGCGGCGTGCGACGCGCTGAACGCGCCTGTCAGCGCGGCGGCGACGGCGAAGCGGAACAGCACGAGGCCGGCGGCGTCGTTGAGCAGGCTTTCGCCTTCGAGCAGCACCATCAGGCGGCGCGGCAGCGCGACCCGTTCCAGCACCGCTTTGGCCGCGACGGCATCGGGCGGCGAGACGACGGCGCCGAGCGCGAAGCAGGCGGCCCACGGCAGCGACGGCACGACCCAATGCACGACGACGCCGACGATCCACGTCGTGAACGCGACCGCGCCGATCGCGAACAGCAGAATCGGCTTGATATGCCGCTTGAAATCGGTCCAGACGAAGAAGTACGCGCCGTCCATCAGCAAGGGCGGCAGGAAGACGATCAGCACGAGATCGGGATCGAGGACGACAGGCGGCAGGCCGGGCGCGAAGGCCATCGCAGCGCCGCCGACCAGCAACGCCGCAGCGGGCGGCAAGCGCAGACGCCTGGCGATCAGTTCGAGCGCGATGATCGCAATCAGCGAAAGCAGCACCAGCTTGAATGCCGACACGGCCGACATGACATCTCCTGTTGAGCGCTCGCGGGGAGCCAGAAGCGTGCAGTATGCCGGGGTTGAAAACAAGGCGCCGCCGATGGGCGGTGCGGCGTCCCGGAACACTCGCGCAAGTCGATACATTACTATCTTGTAATGAGACTGAAGTCTCACTAGAATGAATTGGCGAACGGCGCGAACGCAATCGCGCGAGGAGCCAATCATGACGCTGACAGCGGTGCAGATGGACGGGAAAATCGAAGAGCATTTCGGTTTCGAGCGACGCGACGACGTAGACGGCGTGCTCGCCACGCTTGCGCCGGATGTCGAGCATGATGTGATCGGCTGGCCTGCGGGGCCGGTGCGTGGCCGCGATGAAGTAAGGCCGTTTTACGAGGCGCTGTTCGCGGATCTGTCGGAGAGCAGGGTGGAATGCCTGCGGCGTCTCTATGGCGAAGGCTTTGTGATCGACGAATCACTATGGCGCGGCAAGGCGTCGGGCAGGCCGTTCGGACTCGAAGGCCGTGGACGTCCGCTCGAATTCCGCATGCTGCATGTGCTGGAATTCGCGGAGAACGGGCAAATCAGGCGCGAGAACGTGTGGGTCGATCTCGCCGCCATCATTCAACAGTTACCGCAAGCGTGATATGGCAGACGTGACGATCAACGGGCGTGCGAACCAGAAGCGGCGCACGCGCAAGGACTTGCTGCAGGCGGCATCGCGATTGATGCAGCAGGGGCGCAAGCCGAGCCTCGAAGATATCGCCGAAGAAGCGATGGTGTCGCGTGCCACCGCGTATCGTCATTTTCCGAGCATGGATGCGCTGATGCTCGAAGCGTCGCTCGATGTCGCCACGCCGGATGCGTCGAAGCTGTTCGGCGCGCGCGCGTCGGATGATCCCGTGGCGCGGCTCACGCGTGTGGACACGGCGCTGCACGAGATGATTCTCGCCAACGAAGCGCCGCTTCGCATGATGCTCGCTCATTCGCTGGAACGTGCCGCGAAGGGCGATAACGGCGATGACGCACCGCTGCGGCAGAACCGGCGGACGGCGCTGATCGAAGCCGCGCTGGAACCCATGCAGGACGAATTCAAGCCCGCTGCATACGAAACCTTGACGCAGGCGCTCGCCCTCGTGATCGGCACGGAAGCGATGATCGTGTTCAAGGACGTGCTGCAACTCGACGACGCGCGGGCTCGCAAGGTGAAGCGCTGGGCAATCCGCGCGCTGGTCGAGGCGGCGAAACGGAGCAGGGCAGACACGTAGCCGCGCTGCCCTTTATCGACCGTTTAAACGAGCGTGACCGTCACGTCGATATTGCCGCGCGTCGCCTTCGAGTACGGGCAGGTCTGATGCGCGCGGTCGACCACTTGCTGCGCGACGTCGCGCGGCAGGCCGGGCAGGCTCACGCTCAGACGCGCCTGAATAAAGTACGCGCCGTCGGTCGTGCCGAGATCGACTTCCGTATCGACGCTGGTGTCAGCCGGCAGCGAGACGTTCAGCGCACGCGCCGCACCGCCCATCGCGCCGATGAAACATGCCGACCAGCCCGCGCCGAGCAGTTGCTCCGGGTTCGTGCCTGCGCCTGCGCCGCCGGGCGTCGACAGCTTGATGTCGAGACGGCCATCCGAGCTGCGCGCGGCGCCTTCGCGGCCGCCCGTCGTGTGAACCTTGCCTGTGTACAGTACTTTTTCGATCTGGGCCATGATGCGTGCTCCGGTTGAGTGGTTGGGGGCAAACAATCGATGACCGTATTGAAGCGTGCCGATGTATCCCGCTTGTGTCGAGGTGCGCGGTCTATGTATGCGTATGTATCCGCGCACGGTGCGGATACATTGCGCTACAAAAAAGAAGGGCCTCGCGGCCCTTTTGCTGTCGATCTATAGAGCGCCTGTTATGGTGTGTCGTGCAGGCACGCTTGAGGACGTGTCTGCCTGACTGCCGAATTGCCGACTTCCTTGCCCGCGACGAACTTGGCAATCCGCCATCCGAAGACGATCGCGGGCCCGAGTGTCGTGCCCGGTCCCGGGTACGTGCCGCGAAAGATCGAAGCCAGATCGTTGCCGCATGCAAAAAGGCCTGGAATCACCGCGCCGTGTGCATCGAGCACTTCGCCGTTCGCGGTGCCCGCGAGTCCCGCGCTGCACGCGAGATCCGCGGGCCAGACGGTGACGGCGTAGTAGGGTCCATCGCCTAACGGTCGAATGCACGGATTGGGCTTTTGCGCTGCATCGCCGTTGAAGCGGCTCATCGGACTGGAGCCACGGCCGAATGCCGGATCTTCGCCCGATGCGGCGTGACGGTTGTACGTTTCCACTGTTCGCGCGAGTCCTGCCGCGTCGACATCGAGTTTCTTCGCCAACTCGGCGAGCGTCGCGCCTTTCACCAGATAACCGGCGCGCTCGAATTCGGCGATACGCGCGCGGCTGCGTCCCGGCATCAGCAAGCCCAAACCGTAATCGCGGATGAACGCTGCATCGACGATCAGATGCGCGGGCACGCTCGTGCCTTGGTCTTCATCGCGCAGCATGCCCATCACGAAATCGTGATACGAGTTCGATTCATTCACGAAGCGCTCGCCGCGCCGGTTGACGGCGATCAGCCCCGGCTTCGCGCGATCGAGAATGATGTGCGGCCACACATGATCGTCTCCGTTGCCCGAACGACGGATCGAGCACGGCATCCACAGGCCGGGGCTGTCGCCGCCGTTTTCGAGCCGCGCGTCGAGCTTGAGCGCACTGCCGACGCCGTCGCCCGTATGCGTTTCGGGCGATAACGACAGCGGTTGCGCACCAACGGGAAACAGCTGCTTGCGCAGCGTGGGATGGCGCGTGACGCCGCCCGTCGCGAGCACGACGCCACGGCGCGCGCCGATACGCTTCGTTGCGCCGTTCTTCGATCCGACCACCGCGCCCGTCACTTTGCCGTTCTCGCGCACGAGTTCGACGAGCGGCGCGTCGAAACGCACATCGACGCCGCGCTTGCGCAGGCTGTAGAAAAGCCGTGCCGCGAGCGCATTGCCCATCACGAGTTGCGTGCCGCGCGAAAAGCGCAAGCGATCGACGAAATAGCGACCCACGACGGCCAGCGTCCGCTTGAAATTGCCAACGGACGCAAACGGAAACAGCAGCGAGTTCAGATCGCTGCGATTCACCATCATGCCGCCCAGTCCCATGAATTCCTTGCGCGGCGGCCTGACTCGCGCGAAATCCGCGCCGAGCACGCGAGCGTCGAACGGAACGGGCGCGAGCGCACGGCCACCGAACGCCGCGCCTGGGCCCGTCACGTAATCGGGATGCGCGGCTGCCGCGACGAAGCGCACGTCGCTGATGCGCTGCAATTCGTCGATGGCGAGCGGCCCGCTTTGCAGAAACGCTTCGCGCGCTTCGTCGCCGCCACGGTCGCCGACGACCGATTGCAGAAAGCGCCGCGCGTCGTCGATGCTGTCGGGCACGCCCGCATCGACGCTCAGTTGCGTGCCGGGCACCCATGTCGTGCCGCCCGAGGTCGATGTAATGCCGCCGACGGCGTCCGTCTTTTCGCACACGAGCACGTTGAGTCCCTCGTGATGCGCGATCAGTGCCGCCGTCATGCCGGCTGCGCCCGCGCCGAAGATCAGCAGATCGACTTCTTCGTCCCAGCGCGATTCCTGCTTCGCTTGCATGCGTTGTCTCCTTCGTTCCGTCATGTCCATTACGCGCTCATGGCACGCTCAATACGTCGCGCGTCCGCCGGAAAGATCGAAGGTCGCGCCGCACGAAAACGAGCATTCGTCCGACGCGAGCCACGCGGCCAGATTCGCGACTTCGTCGGCGGTTCCCGGACGCTGCATCGGAATCTTCGCGAGGCTCGCGGCGAGCGCTTCCGATGTCATCTGTTGCAGCAGCGGCGTTTCGATGACAGCGGGCGCGATGCAGTTCACGCGCACCGGCGTGAGCGCGAGTTCCTTGCCCATCGACTTCGTGAACGCGATCACACCCGCCTTCGCCGCCGAATACGCGGACATCGACGGATTGCCTTCCTTGCCCGCAATCGACGCGAGATTCACGATGCGTCCGAAGCCCGCCGCGAGCATCGGCGCGACGGCGGCGCGCGAGCAGAGAAACACGCTGCGCAGATTGACGTCGATGCAGCGCTGCCAGGCATCGAGCGCGCTGTCGGCGACGGGCGCGATCGGGCCTGTCGTGCCTGCGCTGTTGATCAGCACTTGGAGCGTGCCGAAGCGGTCGAGCGTGGTTTGCAGCGCGGCGGTGACGGATGCTTCATCTGTCACGTCGACGTGTACGCCGATCGCCGTGCCGTCCGGCAATGCGGCAGCCGCTTCGCGCGCCGCGTGTGCATCGAGATCCCACAGCGCGACGCGCAAGCCGTCACGCTGCAACCGCGCTGCAATCGCACGACCGATGCCGCCCGCGCCACCCGTGACGATGGGGACCCGCTGTGTCGCATTCATGCTTGCGCGTCCAGCAGAAACTCGACCATGCGGTCGCAGACACGCGCGAACATCTGCGTGCCCGTCACCGTCTTGCAGCCGCGCGCACGCGCGGCTTCGATGAACGGCGTGAGCGGCGGCTTCGTGACCACATCGCCGACAAATGTCGATGCGGGCAGACGCGAGACATCGACGGGCAGCGGATCGTCCGCGCGCATGCCCATCGGCGATGCATTGACGACGACATCGAACGATTCGGCCGCGACGTCCTTCGACGCCGTGTGCACCGCGCCGCGTTGCAGCGCGGCGAGCCGCGTCACCAGCGATCCGGTGCGCGACGTATCGTTGTCGAGCACATCGAGCGACGCGACGCCTGCCTGAACGAGCGCGTGCCCGATCGCCGAGCCCGCACCGCCCGCGCCGACCAGCAGCGCGCGCTTGCCTTGCAGATCGCAGCCCGCATCGACGAGCGCCGCAACGAAGCCTGTGCCGTCGAACATGCCGCCGTGCCACGCGCCGTCGGGCGTGCGGCGCAGCGTATTCACCGCGCCGAGAAACGCGGCCTCTTCGGAAAAGCTCTTGCAGTACGCGGCGGCGCTGAACTTGTGCGGCACCGTGATGATCACGCCGTCGACGTTGCGCATCGGCGCGACGCCCGCGAAGAATGCGGGGAGATCGTTGGCAGCGACGTGCGCGGGCACCACGATTGCATCGCGTCCCGCTTCGCGCAGCGCGGCCGTTACGCCTTTCGGCGATCGCACCTGCGCAATCGGATCGCCGACGATAAAGACCACGCGCGTCGCGCCGCTGAGTCCTTCGTCGAGCGATACGGCGACGTTCGTTGCATTGGATTCGGTCATGCTGATTTCACCTCCAGAGTAGAACTGGCATCGTCGTGGACGATGCCGAGCAGTTTGGCTTGCGTCGCGGCGTCCTGAGCGAGCGCATCGGCCGTGTTCTCATACGCGACGCGTCCGTTGACGAGCACGTACACGCGATCGGCAATGGGCAGCACCATGTCCGCCTGATGCTCGACGATCACGACGCTCGCGCGCTCGCGCAGCTTCACGACGGCGTCGAGCACTTCCTGCACGACGGCGGGCGCGAGCCCTTCGAACGGTTCGTCGAGCAGGATCGCTTTCGCAGGCGCCATCAATGCGCGCGCAATCGCCACCATCTGCCGCTCGCCGCCCGACAGATGCTCGGCGCGCACGTCCTTGCGATTCGCGAGCCGCGGAAAGAGCGCATACATCTCATCGACGCTGGCGCCGCCTTTACGCGCGGCAAGCCGCAGGTTTTCGTAGACGGTCAGGTTCGGAAACAGGCGGCGGCCTTCGGGCACCATCGCGAGACCGAGGCGGTTGATCTCATGCGGCGCGCGCGATGTGATGTCGTGACCGTCGAAAGTAATCGTACCCCCGCTGACCTGCGCGACGCCCGTCGCTGCGCGCAAAGCAGTCGTTTTGCCGACGCCGTTCCGTCCGAGTATCGCGATGACTTCGCCTTCGTGCAGCGTCAGGTCGATGCCGTCGAGAATCGTGTTGCCCGCGTAACCGGCGTTCACCCGTTCGAGTCGCAGCAACGGGCGCTTCTGTTGCGGCGTGTCGCGCTTCGCGTCGATGCGTTGTGCGAGGCGGGCGTCGACGGCGCGTTCGCCCTTCGCGTGACCCATGTACGCCTCGATCACTTCGGGATGCGCGGCAACGGTAGCGGGCGAACCATCCGCAATCAGATGACCGCGATGCAACACGCTGACACGATCGGAAATGGTCAGCACGCGGTCGATGTCGTGTTCGATCAGCAACACGGCATGATGATTCGCAAGTTCGCGCACGATGCGCGCGACGGTCGCGCGATCCGCTTCGGCGAGTCCGGCAAGTGGTTCGTCGAGCAGCAGAAGCCGCGCTTGCGTTGCCAGCGACAGCGCGATTTCGAGCAGCCGCTGCTCGCCGTGCGAGAGGCTTTCGCACGATGCCGCCGCGCGTTCGACGAGACCGACGGCGGAAAGCAGCGACCACGTCTGCGCATTCTGCTTGTCGAGCGTGTGCGCATCGCGCCAGAGACCGAGGCGCTCGCGCTGCGCCGCCTGCACCGCGACGCGCACGTTCTCGAACACGGTGAGATTGCGAAACACGCTGAGAATCTGGAACGAGCGGCTCATGCCAAGCCGCACGCGACGGAACATCGCGAGCTTCGTCACGTCCTTGCCGTCGAACGTGATCGTGCCCGACGAAGGCGGCAGCACGCCCGTCAGCATGTTGAAGAACGTCGTCTTGCCCGCGCCGTTCGGTCCGATGAAGCTGTGCAGCTTGTACGGATACACATCGAGGTCGATCTTGTCGGCGGTGACGAGCGAACCGAACTGCTTCGACAGGCCGCGCACGCTGAGAATCGGCGTGTCGGGGTCCATGTCGATGCGGCTCGCGCGATACGGCGCGATCACTTCGGGACGCGCCGGAATCGTGTCGCGCACGAGCGTCCAGCGAGGCCGGCGCAGCAGACGTTGCGCAAGCCCTTGAATGCCTTCCGGCGAGAAGAACGCGAACGCGATGATGATCGGCGCGAACATCAGCCACCAGTGCTCCGTCAGGCTGCTGAGTTTGTCTTCGAGCAGGATGAACGCGATAGCGCCCCACAGCGGTCCGAGGAATTGATGCACGCCGCCGAGCACCGTCATCAGCAGACTGTCGCCCGCGTGTTCCCAGCTGAGGTTGTTCGCGTATGCGCCTTGCAGCATCAGGCAGAGCAGGCCGCCCGCATAACCGATCACGGCAGCCGAGATCACGAACGCATAGAGCTTCAGCCGATACGTGTCGTAGCCGAGGCTCGCGGCGCGCTGTTCGTTGTCGCGCAGCGCCTGAAGCGCGCGTCCGAACGGCGCATGCACGAGCCGCCACAAGCCGTACGCGACGGCGACCACGGTGACGCACGCAAAGACGTGGAAGCCTGTCGTCGTGGCGAAGGTCGGGCGCGGCACGTTTTGCAGACCGTTTTCGCCGCCCGTCACGTCCGTCCACTTGAACGCGATTTCAAACGCGATCTGCGAGCACGCGAGCGTCAGCAGCGAAAAGTACAGGCCGCGTCGCTTCAACACGACAGCGCCGATCAGCGCCGCCATCAAGCCGGTGACAATCACGCTTGCCGCGAGCGCGACGATCTCGTTGCCGATCAGACGTTGCAGCGAAATCGCGACCAGATACGTCGACGTGCCGAAGAACACCGACGCGCCGAACGGCACGAGGCCCGTGTACGCGACGAGCAGATTCACGCCCATGCCGTAGAGCGTGTAGATGGCGATCTGCGTCGCGCGTTCGAGCGGCGTGCCCGTCGCGGTCAACGCGATCGAGACGATGAACAGGCACGTCGCCAGCAGCGCGACGGGGTGCCGCGTGAGAAGTTTGAGATTCATTCGAAACGCTCCCAGCGTTCGCCGAACAACCCGCGCGGACGCACGAGCAGAACAAGTGCCATCAGCACATACATCGCCACCGACGACCCTTCGGGGAAGAACTGCACGGCCAGGGCAGTGACGATGCCGACCAGCAGGCCCGCGACGACAGCGCCCGCGAACGAGCCGAGACCACCGATCGTGACGATCACGAAGGCGGGCATCACGGCGGCCGTCGCCATGCTCGGCGTGACGGTCAGCAGCGGCGCGGCCAGCACGCCCGCCGCGCCCGCGAGCAGCGCGCCGAGCCCGAATGCGCCCGTCAGCACGCGCGGCAGATTGATGCCAAGCAGACCGACCATTTCGGGGTCACGGCTGCCCGCGCGCAGGATGCGTCCGTACGGCGTGAACTTCATGAACCACCACAGCGCGAGCAGGATCGCGACCGTCGCGGCGAGCACGAACAGGCGGTACTTCGTGATCAGCAGCGGCCCATAAACGAGAAAGCCGTTGAGCGCGGCAGGCGGACTGAACGGCAAGCCGCCCGCGCCCCATACGAGCCGGATCAACGCCGTCAGCAGCAGCGACAGCGCGAACGTGACGATCAGGCCGAGCAACGGCTCCTTGCCGTACAGCCGCCGGATGAAGATCACTTCGATCAGCATGCCGACCAGCGCGACGAGAACGGGCGCGACGATCACGGCCGCCCAGCCGAACTGCATCGACAGCGCGATCGCGAAGTACGCGCCCAGCGCGAACAGCGCGCCGTGCGCGAAATTGACGATGCCAAGCAGCCCGCAGATGATCGACAGACCGATCGCGAGCAGCACGTAGAGAAAGCCCAGTACCAGTCCATTGGCGATCTGGGACAACACCATTTCTGCCATGCCGTACTCCAGGTGTCGACGGCGTTACGCGTTATGCCGCGCAAACGGCCGTCGTGAAGATCAGGTTTCGCGGGAAACCGTCGAGCGCATATCAGCGCGCGGCCATCGTGCAGCCGATTTCCTGGCGCGTGCCGTACAGCTTGTCGAGTTCCGACGGGTTCTGCGGCACAGCCGAGACCTGGTTGAGCCAGTCCCACTTGTCGGTGATGTGGTCCTTCACCTTGAACACGGTCCAGCGGCGCAGCATCTGGTGATCCCACGGACGGAAATACGCGGGTCCGCTGCTGTCGCCGAATTGCACCGTCTCCAGGCTTTGCACGATGTCCGCGCCCGATGTGCTCTTCGCCTGATTGACGCCCGCAAGCAGCGCGCGCGTCGTGAACCAGCCGATCCACGCCTTGTCGGCGGGCGGCTTGCCGTATTTCGCGGTGTACTTCTTGATGAACGCGACTTCTTCGGGCGAATGGCCGGGCGAGCTGAAGTGCCACGGCTTGCCGTAGTAGCCCGTCGCGGCATCGACGTTGATCGACCACAAATCCGAATCGCCGATGATCGGGCACGCGACGGGAATCTTGTCCTTCATGCCCATTTCCGCGTACTGCTTGAGGAAGGTCGACAGATCGCCGCCGGGCAGGCCGAGCAGCACGACGTCGGGCTTCGACTGGCGGATCTTGAGAATGAACGAGCTGAAGTCGGTGGTGTTGAGGGGCGTGACGTCGGCGCCCGTCATCGTGCCGCCTGACTGCTTCAGCAGATCGGACATCGAACGCTGGATGTCCTGCCCATACGCGTAGTTCGCGACGAGGAAATGCCACTTCTTGCCGATCGCGAGCAGCGACGGCGCGAGCGCGCGGCAGGTCACAGGCGTCGGGCTCAGCACGCGGAACGTGTACGGATTGCAGCTGCTGCCCGTCAGTTCGCGCGCGGCTGCATTCGGCGCGATGTAGGGCGTCTTCGTGCGATTCGCGACGGACGACATTGCCAGCGACGTGCCGCTGTTCGTCCCGCCGATCACCGCAATCACCTTGTCCTGTTCGACCAGCTTCTGCATGTTCTGCTGTGCCGATTGCGGATTCGGTTCGTCGTACCAGACGAGATCGAGGCGGCGGCCGCGCGCCTGGTTGTTCGCGTCGTCGAGCGCCATCTTCACGCCGTTCGCGATCACTTCGCCCTGTTCGGTCCACACGCCCTGCTTGGCCATCAGCAGGCCGAGCTTGAGCGGCTGCTCGCCCTGCGCGCGCACGATCGCGGGCGCCGCGAGCACGGCCGCGCCGCTCGCGATCGTCTTGCCCGCCGTCGCGAGCCAGTCGCGGCGCGTCATGCGCGTGCCGCTGCCGGCGCTTGCGTCGGCGTCGGCCGCTTGCGTGTCGTGGCTGAAAAGTTCATCCGTCTGCTTGTGCTTGTCGTTCATCTGTCTCTCCGCTCCTTTCGTATCCCGTGGATCGCGCGATGTCGTGCAGCACGCCGCGCATCAAAAACTTTTGGTGAACTCTAGTTCGAATTGGAATAGTATTCAACAATTAAAGCGAATTTCAGAGTATCCGGGTATTCACCTGGTACGCGGAAACGAACGGTGTTCAACCAAGGAGAAGAGACGATGGCTAGGAGACGTCTGGCGGTGATCGGCGCGGGCGCGATTGGACGCATGCATGTGGAGCGGGCGCGTCTGCATCCGCAGGCGGAGGTGGTGGCGATTGCGGACCCGTCGCCCGCTGCGCGTGAGTTCGCGCAGCAGGAAGGGCTGCGCTGGTTCGAAGGCTACGAGGCGATGCTGGACGACGTGCGCCCGGAAGGCGCGATCGTCGCGACGCCGAATGCGACGCACGTCGACGTCGGGCTCGCGTGCATTGCGCGCGGCATTCCTGCGCTGATCGAAAAGCCGATCGCCGATAACGTCGACGAAGCGCTGCGGCTGGCTCGCGCAGCGGATGAGGCGAACGTGCCGCTGCTGGTCGGTCATCATCGGCGGCACAATCCGATCTTGCGGCGCGCGCGGGAAATCGTGCAGTCGGGACGTCTCGGCAAGCCTGTCACGGCGAATGCGCTCGCAACGTTCTACAAGCCGGACGCGTATTTCGACGTCGAATGGCGGCGTCGCGCGGGCGGTGGTCCTGTGCTGATCAACCTGATCCACGACGTCGACATCATGCGTTTCCTGCTCGGCGATATCGTCGAAGTGCAGGCGTTGACGTCGAATGCGGTGCGCGGTTTCGAAGTCGAGGATACGGCCGCCGTGCTGTTGCGCTTCGCCAACGGCGCGCTCGGCACGCTCGCCGTCTCCGATTGCGCGGTCTCGCCGTGGAACTGGGATCTCGCCGCGGGCGAAGCGGCGCACTATCCGCGTCAGCAGGTGAACACGCATTTTCTGATCGGCACGGATGCATCGCTGACGCTGCCGCAACTCGACGTGTGGGAATACCGCGCGCGCAAGGGCTGGCACGAGCCGTTGACGGTCGAGCGCAGCACGCCGCACAGCGGCGATCCGTATCACGAGCAGTTGGGCCATTTCGCCGCCGTGATCGCGCGCGAAGAAACGCCGCTGTGTTCCGCCGACGATGCCGCGCGCACGCTCGCCGCGACGCTTGCCGTGCATCGGGCGGTGGCGGCGCGCGGGCCGGTGGCGCCCGCGCGTTGATGGCGTCTTATTGCGTCTGCAACGCGCGACGATAGAACGCCACGGTCTGCCGCAAGCCTTCGTCGAGCGAAGTGTGCGGCAGATCGGGCAGCAGTCGATCGAGCGCAGGGTCATGCGGAAATGCCGTCGCGATCGGCAGCGGCGCACCGGCGGCATCGATGCGCGCGTCGGGGACGAGCGTCGAGATTCTGTCGATCACGCTCGCGACGGACGCAATCTCGCCTGCCAGCGTGAATGCGTGTGCGCCTTCGATATCGCGCAGCAACGCCGCTTCATACGCGGCGGCGACATCGTCGGCGAATACGAAGCCTGTCGAGCCCGTGAACGGCATCGTGTAGCGCTCGCCGCGCGCGGCGGCGCGGCACGCGAGACTCGGCGCCGCGCTCGATCCCGTTTCGCGGCCCGCGCCATACACGACGAGCGGACGAAAGCCGACGCTCGCGATTCCGTGGTTGTTCCAGTACGCGCGCGCTGAGCCTTCGCACGCGAGCTTGAAGGCGCCGTAGTGCGTTTGCGGATGCGGCGTCGCGCCGTCGTCGGGTCCGAACACGCCTGCGCTGCTGGCGTACAGCACGCGTTTGAGGCCCGCTGCGCGCGCTGCGTCGAAGATGTTCAGCGTGCCGATCAGGTTGATCTGCGCGCCGCGCACCGGGTTCGCCGCGCAGTCCGGCGTGAGGATGCCCGCGAGATGAATCACGGCGTCGCAGTCTTGCAGCGCGCGCGTCACGTCGTCGGTTTGCGCGATGTCGCCTGTGCGCCATTGCACGGATGCCGCGTGTTCGGGCGCAAGCGCGTGCAGCAGTTGCGGCTTCGCGTGCAGATCGAACGCGACGCAATCGATGCCGCGCGCCAGCAGCCGCCGCATGATCCACGCGCCCAGAAAACCGCTGCCGCCTGTTACCAGTACCCGCATGTCTTTCCTCCTCGTCGTCACAAAATCTTTGCAAGATCGCATTTTGTGGAATAGTATTCCAGAAAGAAAGTTAGTTCCATAGTTGGTGAATTCCCCGGACGAGCAGAACCGAAGATGAAACGTGAACCGATTCTCGAATGCGATGTGCTGGTGCTGGGTTCCGGCGCGGGCGGGCTGTCGGCGGCCGTCACGGCGGCGGCCCAGGGCTTGCGCGTGATCGTCGCGGAGAAAGAGGACGTGTTCGGCGGCACGACCGCGTGGTCGGGTGGCTGGATGTGGATTCCGCGCAATCTGCTCGCGACGGCGGCGGGTATTCGCGAAGACATCGACGCGCCGCGCGGCTATCTGAAGAACGAACTCGGCACGCAGTTCGATGCGGCGAAGGCAGATGCGCTGCTCGAACGCGGCCCGGAGATGATCGAGTTTTTCGAGCGCAACACGGCGATGCGTTTTATCGACGGCAATCGCATCCCCGATTTCCACACGACGCCGGGCGCGGGAACGGGTGGCCGTTCCGTGTGCGCGATGCCGTTCGATGGGCGCGAACTCGGCGCGCTGATTCACAAGCTGCGCGAGCCGCTGGGCGTCGTCACGCTGAAGGGAATGGCCATTGCGTCGGGGCAAGACCTCGCGCATTTTTATCGCGCGACGCGCTCACTGAAATCGGCGCTGTATGTGACGCGCAGGCTCGCGACGTTCGCGTGGCAGAAGCTGCGCTACGGACGCTCGATGCATCTCGTCAACGGCAACGCGCTCGTCGCGCGGCTGTTGAAGTCGGCGGCTGATCGCAATGTCGATCTGCGCACGCGCGCCAAAGCGATCGGTTTGCTGCGCGACGATGCGCGCGTCACGGGTGCGCGTGTGGAGATCGAAGGTGTCGTGCATGAAGTGCGTGCGGCGCGCGGCGTCGTGCTCGCCTGCGGCGGCTTTCCGCACGACGTCGAACGGCGCGCACGCGAGTTCGCTTATACGCCGTCGGGGCGTGAGCACTGGTCGGCGGCGCCGCTCAGCAATACGGGCGACGGCATTCGGCTCGGCGAATCGATCGGCGGAATGTTCGACGGGTCGCTCGATGCGCCCGCTGCGTGGGCGCCTGTGTCGCTCGTGCCGCAACGTGGCGGCGCGCCGGATGTCGCGTTTCCGCATCTGATCGAACGCGCGAAGCCCGGCGTGATTGCCGTCACGCGCGCAGGGCAGCGCTTCGTCAACGAAGCGTCGTCGTATCACGATTTCATTTCGGCTTTGCTCGGCACCACGCCTGCGGGCCAGGAAGTGTGCGCGTGGCTGATCTGCGATCAGCGTTTTCAGCGGCGTTATGGGCTGGGTTTTTCGAAGCCGTTTCCGTTCCCGGTTACGCCGTATGTCCGCTCCGGCTACCTGAAGCGCGGCGCGACACTCGCCGAACTCGCTACGGCATGCGGCATCAACCCTCAAGGTTTGGAGAACACCGTCTCGGCCTACAACACCTACGCGAAAGACGGCTTCGATCCGCAATTCCACAAAGGCTCGACGCCGTATAACCGCGTGCAAGGCGACATGGAACACAAGCCCAATCCGTGCAACGCGCCGATCGAAAGTGGCCCGTTCTACGCGGTGAAATTGCTGCCCGGCAGTCTCGGCACCTTCTCGGGCCTCGCCACCGATGCGAACGCGCGCGTGCTCGACCGCAACGACCGCGCGATTCCCGGCCTTTACGCAGTCGGCAACGACAGCGCGAGCATGATGGGCGGCTGCTATCCGAGCGGAGGCATCACGCTCGGACCGGCGATGACGTTCGGCTATCTCGCGGGACTTTTTCTCGCTGGCGCGACGCATGACGAGACGCGCGCCTGCTCATCCATTCACATCAAAGGAACACTGCAATGACACTGTATGACACGGTCATGCTGGCGGTGAAAATCGGCACGAACGCGCAGGTTTTCGAAAGCATCAAGGCGAACGGCAATCAGGCGGGCGCGACGCTGCTCGGCTGCTGGTATTCGGATATCGGCGCGCTCGGCAAGGTGATGGTGCTGCGCGGCTTCGAATCGGAAGCGGCGCTGGTGAACGAGCGCAAGCGTCTGTTGCTCGAAGGCAATCCGTTCGGATGCGGCGAGTTCGTCGTTGATGTGAAGGTGGAAAGCTACGCGCTCTTCCCGTTTTTGCCGCCGATCGAACCCGCCGTGCATGGCGGCATCTATGAAATGCGCGTGTACGGCACGAAGCTCGCCAGCCTTCAACATACGATCGACGCATGGGAACAAGCCGTTCCCGAGCGCACGAAGCGTTCGCCGCTGATCGGCGCGATGTATTCGCTCGACGGCACCGTGCCGCGCTTTCTGAACATCTGGCCGTACGCGAGCGTCGACGAGCGTTCGCGGATTCGCGCGGAAGCCGTGAAAGACGGCATCTGGCCGCCGAAGGGCGGACCCGCGCATCTGACGACGATGGAATCGACGATCTACATGCCCGCGCCTTTCTCGCCGCTGCGCTGAACGGACTGAACACGAAACGCGAAACACGAAAACGGATAAAGGAGACACCATGAGCCAGGCTCAATCGCGGGCGCTGTCGCTGTCGGCGCTGACGGCACTCGAACTCGCTCCGCCGCAGATGGTTCAATGCGCAGTCGACGCGGGCTACGACTTCGTCGGCCTGCGTCTGTTGCCCGCGACGGATCATGAAGTGCGGCACGACATCGTCGGCGATACGCCGCTCCGGCGCGAAACGCTCGCGGTGCTGAAGGACACGGGCATGCGCGTGCTCGACGTCGAGATCATCCGCCTCAAGCCGGAGACGGATGTCGCGTCGTTCAAACCGATGCTCGAAACGGCCGCCGAACTCGGCGCGCGCTACGTGCTCGTAGCGGGCAACGATCCCGACGAAGCGCGCACCGTCGACAACCTCGGCAAGCTGTGCGATCTTGCGGCGCCGCTCGGCCTTTCGCCTTCGCTCGAACCGATGCCATGGACGGACGTGAAGAACATCACGCAGGGCGCGCGCGTCGTGAAGGCGAGCGGCAAGCGCAATACGGGGCTCATCATCGATCCGCTGCATTTCGATCGCGCGGCCTGTTCGCTGGATGAATTGCGCTCGCTGCCGCGCGACTACTTCGGCTACGTGCAGTTCTGCGACGCGCCCGCCGAGCGTCCCACGGACCTCGACACGTTGCTCTTCCAGGCGCGCTGCGAACGGATGATTCCGGGCGAAGGCGGTCTCGATCTCGCGGGCATTCTGCGAGCGTTGCCGGATCATCTGCCCGTCAGCATCGAAGTGCCGACCGAGCAGTGGGCGAAGACGACACCCGCAGTCGAACGCGCGCGCCGCTTGCGCGAAGCGACGCTTGCCGTCATCGAACAGGCTTACGCGACGACCTGAGCGACAAACTGAGCGTTTATCGCCACTCACGCGATGACCTGTCATGCGGCCTGAAGCACGAATCCGCTTGAATTCCAGTGTGGAATCGTGTTCTCATTTGCGCATGACTGATTGAATGAGACTACCCACATGGCAGGCAATCTGGAGCGGGCGCTGGCAGTGCTCGAACTGCTGGCGAAGAACGGCGGCCGCATGCCGCTCGCGGCGATCGCCGATACGCTCAACATTCCGCGCAGCGGCACGCATCGGCTGCTGTCGATGCTGATCGAAGAAGGCTTCGTGCGTCAGGACGAAGACCATGGCGAATACATGCTCGCGCTGAAGCTGGTGTCGCTCGCGCTGATCTATCTGTCGACGAGCGGCGTGTTCGACATTTCGCAGCCGGTGCTCGACCGGCTCGCGGAAACGTCCGGCGAACTGGCGCGGCTGGGCGTCGTCGAGGACGATCATCTGACCTTCGTTGGCAAGGCACAGGGCGCGAAGTCCGGTTTGCGCTACGACCCGGACATGGGCAGCCAGCCGCCGCTGCATTGCACGGCAAGCGGCCAGGCGTGGCTGTCGACGCTGTCGGACGAACGCGCGATCGAACTCGTCTCGAAGCAGGGCGGACTCGCCGCGAAGTCGCTGAACGCGCCGCGCGCACCGAAAACGATCCAGCAGTTCCTCAAGGATCTGAACGGCGCGCGTCAGCGCGGCTACGGCGTCGCGATCGAAACGTACGAAGCGGGCACGACGTCGATTGCCGCGCCCGTGCGCAATCCCGTCACGAACGAAGTCGTGGGGATCGTCAGTCTTGCCGGGCCGACCAGCCGGTTGCCGGAATCGCGATTGAAGGAACTCGCGCCGTCGCTGCTGAGCGCCGCGTCGGACATGGGCGCAGCGACGCTGAGTTCGCCGTACTTCAAGCGCGCGGGCATTGTTGCCGCGACGCCTGAAAAAGCGGAGAAGCCCGCGAGCGAAGGTAAGAAACGCGCCAAAGCTGTCGCGAAGGTGTAGCGGGAAGCGTGCTTACGCGCGCGTTGACGGCAAGCCGCGTCCTGCCTTGCGCGCTTCGTCGAGCATGAACTCGATGAACTGCGCCGTCGCGCGCGTGTGGTGCAGGTTCGGCATGTAGAGCATGTACATGTTCGTGCCGAAGATGCTGAGCCGCCACGTATCCAGCGCGGTGACGACGTCGCCGCGCCGGATGTCGTCATGCACCACGTAGTCGGGCACGAGTCCGACGCCCAGTCCTGCCAGAACCGCTTCGCGCAAGAACAGAAAATTCTCGGAGATCACGCCGGGCTCGAGCATCACCTCGTGTCGCTCGTCGTTCAGATAGGCAGCGAGACGCAGTTGCCTGCCGACTACCGCCGACGTAATCAGCGGCGCGGTGCGCAGGGCTTCGAGTTCGGCGGGCATGCCGTGCTGCGCGGCATACGCCGTCGACGCGCACGCCACCCAGCGCACCGGTCCCATATCGCGCGCGACGAGATTTTGCGGCGGCTCCGACATCACGCGCACGGCAATGTCCACTTCATCGCGCAGCAGGTCTTCGACGCGGTTTTCGAACATCACGTCGAGCACGATGCCGGGATACGCGCGTTTGAACGCGATCAGCCACGCCGACATCACCAGTTGGCCGTAGCCGCTCGGCACGGATAAACGCACACGGCCCTGCAGACTTTCGCCGAGTGTCGACACGGACTCTTGCGCGGCCAGCAGCGAATTGCGGATCGCGCGGCCATGCTCGTAGAGTTTCAGCCCGATCTCGGTCGGCTCGACGCGACGCGTTGTGCGCCTGACCAGTTGCAGGCCGAGCGACTTCTCGAACTGATTGAGGTGATAGCTGACATTGGCGCGAGTCATCTTGAGCCGCCGTGCAGCCTCGCTGAGGTTGCCGGCATCGATGATCTCGACCAGCAGCGTGAGCGCGTTGACGTCCAAGGCGGCGTTACTGTCAAAGATGACTTGACACTCTGTCAATCCGTGCTGAGATTGTCAATTGTGTTTATCGCCAGGACAATCGTCTGCGATTCCGCTCATCTGCCGCACGAGGAGACACAGACCGTGACGCCGACCCCCACTACCGCGCCCGTTTCGCATGAATTGCGCGGCAACATCCTGCTCGTTACCGTCGATAACCCGCCCGTCAACGCGCTGGGCGTCGATGTCCCGCGCGGTCTCGTCGCGGCCATCGAGGCCGCCGAAGCGAACGCGGCGGCGCGGGCGGTGCTGATCCTCGGCGCGGGGCGCAATTTCATCGCGGGCGCGGATATCCGCGAATTCGGCAAGCCGCCGCAAATGCCGACGCTGCCCGACGTGTGCAACCGCATCGAAGCGTGCAGCAAGCCGGTCGTCGTCGCGATTCATGGCGCGGCGCTGGGCGGTGGGCTCGAAATTGCGCTCGCGGCGCATTACCGGCTCGCGGTGGCGGGCGCGAAACTCGGCTTGCCCGAAGTGCTGCTCGGCCTGTTGCCGGGCGCGGGCGGCACACAGCGCGCGTCGCGTCTGATCGGCGCAGAAGCGGCGTTGTCGCTGATGCTGAGCGGCAAGCATATCGGCGAGCAGCAGGCGCTGAAGCTCGGACTCGTCGATCGCGTCGGACAGAGCGATGACGTGCTCGCCGAAGGCCTCGCGTACACGCAGCAACTGTTGGTCGATCATGCGCCGGTGCGCCGCACGCGCGATGCGCAGGCGCTCGCCGACAAGGACGCGAGCGCAGCCGCGATTGCCGCCGCGCGCGCCGATGCCGCGAAGAAATCGCGCGGTCTGCTGTCGCCGCTGAAGATCGTCGATTGTGTCGAAGCTGCGCTGACGTTGCCGTTCGAAGATGGTCTGCGTTTCGAGCGTGCGCAGTTTCTCGAATGTCTCGACAGTCCGCAGCGCTCGGCGCTCGTCCACGCGTTCCAGGCTGAACGTGAAGTGCAGAAAGCGCCGGAAACGCGCAGCGCGCAACCGAGGCCGGTCGCTTCCGTCGGCGTGGTCGGCGGCGGCACGATGGGCGCGGGCATCGCCGTCGCGCTGCTCGACGCTGGTTTGCCGGTGACGATGGTCGAGCGCGACGACGCATCGCTCGCACGCGGCCGTGCGCACGTCGAAAAAGTGTATGACGGCCTGATCGCGAAAGGACGTCTCACCGACGACGCCAAGGCGAAGAAGCTCGCGCGATTCAGCGGCAGCACGTCGTATGAAGCGCTTGCCGAAGTCGATGTCGTGATCGAAGCCGTGTTCGAAGACATGGCAGTGAAGCAGGCCGTGTTCGCGGAACTCGACCGCGTGTGCAAGCAGGGCGCCGTGCTCGCGACCAACACGTCGTATCTCGACATCGATGCGATCGCGGCGAGCATCTCGCGTCCGCAGGATGTGATCGGCCTGCACTTCTTCTCGCCCGCGCACATCATGAAGCTGCTGGAAGTCGTCGTGCCCGCGCGCGTGAGCGCCGACGTCGTCGCGACGGCCTTCGATCTCGCGAAGAAACTGCGCAAGGTGCCCGTGCGCGCGGGCGTGTGCGACGGCTTCATCGGCAACCGGATGCTCGCGGTGTATCGCGCGGCGGCGGATCATCTGATGGAAGACGGCGCGTCGCCGTATCAGATCGACAAGGCGGTGCGCGAGTTGGGCTTTCCGATGGGACCGTATCAGGTGATCGACCTCGCGGGCGGCGACATCGGCTGGGCGACGCGCAAGCGCCGCGCGGCCACGCGCAATCCCGACGCGCGCTATGTGCAGATTCCCGATCGACTGTGCGAGCGCGGCTGGTTCGGTCAGAAGACGGCGCGTGGTTTCTACCGGTATGAAGAAGGCAAGCGCGGTGGCATGCCCGATCCCGAAGTCGAAGCGATCATCGACACAGAACGCGAGCGCGCGGGCGTGACGCCGCGCGCATTCACCGACGAGCAGATCGTGCGCCGTTACATGGCCGCGATGATCAACGAAGGCGCGAACGTGATTCACGAGCGCATTGCGCTGCGACCGCTCGATGTGGATGTGACGCTGATGAACGGCTTCGGTTTCCCCGCGTATCGCGGCGGTCCGATGCATTACGCCGATACGATCGGCTTGCCTGCGTTGCTTGCGGATATCCGCGAGTTTGAAAAGGAAGATCCGATCTTCTGGAAGCCGTCGCCGCTGCTGGTGGAACTCGTCGAACGCGGTGCGACTTTTGCGAGCCTGAATCAGGCTGCGTGATGAGCGAGTGGCTGTGAGCGGCGGGTGTTAAAGATAGTCAAATCGACGGAATCGCCGTTGATGCAGTCGGCGCAAAGTCCGAGAATGAATCTGCGGTGACCGTACCGCAAGTGGCATTGTTAGAGCCGCAGCGATTGATGCTGCGGCTTTTTTTTGCGCCGTGAATAACGCTGTCCATGAATGCTATTGCGCGGCGCTCAGCCGCGGGCCCGGCCGCGACGGTTGCGACGATTCCTGCTGTCCTTTGCGCTGATCGGATACGGCTTCGATGCCCTGTCGTGTGACATCTTCGAGAAAGAGCAAACGGGCGCGAAAATATTCGGCGCGCAACTGTGCGTCCATGACCTGCTGTTCCGCGCGGAACAGTTCCATGCGCAACTCATTCAGCGCGCGCTCGGCTTGCTTCTCGGGAGTCGGAGCGTGGCGTGCTGCCCAGTTTGCAATCCACATCAGCATGATGAACCTCGCATTGTCAGGTGGCATTGCTCAAGCTGCGATCAGTTGCAGCGCTTTTCATCGACGACCTTGCTTGTCCGACATCGGCAGACTAACAAAACTGCGTCTGTCAGTTTGCTAAATAATGTTAGTGAAGTTTTGAATGCGTGCAGCGTATTTTTCAGTGGCGAGTGTTTTCATCACTTGACAATTGCTAAAAGATTTCAAGCGATGAATCTCATATAGTACGGGCACGGTTTCAAAACGAAGGCTGTCCGTCATTCAAAAAGGCAGAATCAGGGAGAAACTGCGATTGCGCATTTCTTTTCGAATGCGCCACACGCAGGGCTTACAAAGGCTTACCTGCCCACTCATACGATCGCACGGGGCGATATACGACAGTCATATGTCAGCGCAAGGGGACCACCCGATGTCGAAAAGAGGCGTACCGCACGATCTGACAATCTTTAAATGATTTTATTGCGCCCTCTTTTTATACTGTCCCCTCGATTGTGAAAAACAGGCGGTTGCCGGATGACGATTCGCGGGCAAACGGGGCAAGTTGGCGCATAGCGATCTGAATCGTCGTTGTTTTACCTGCGCGCCATTGGCTTGATGAACGTTTTCGCGTGCGGGGTTCTATGAGAATTGCAGTCCTGGACGATGATGTGGCGCAAGCCGATCTGGTCTGTCAATCGCTGGCGGTCGACGGACACGATTGTCATGCGTTCGCCGAAGGCACCGCGCTCGTGAAGCAGTTGCGCCGTCAGACATTCGATCTGCTGGTGCTCGACTGGAACGTGCCCGACATGTCGGGCGAAGAGGTGCTGAAGTGGGTGCGTCAGAGCCTCTCCGACCGTCTGCCCGTGCTGTTCATGACGAGCCGCAGCCGCGAGACGGACATCGCATCGATGCTGAACAAGGGCGCCGACGATTACGTCGTGAAGCCGGTGGCGACGAGCGTGCTGCTCGCGCGCGTCCGGTCGCTCCTGCGCCGCGCGTATCAGCTCAATCACGCGGCGACGAAAGAAAGCTTCGGCGAGTTCGAGTTCGAACTGGGCGCGAAGCAGGTCGTCGCGCGCGGCACGCCCGTCACGCTCACGCAAAAGGAATTCGAACTGGCGTTGCTGCTGTTCCGGCATCTGAGCCAGCCGCTGTCGCGCGCACATATTCTCGAAGCCATCTGGCGGCAGGACGTCGACATTCCGTCGCGCACGATGGACACGCACGTGTCGATGCTGCGCGCCAAGCTCGGGTTGCGCCCGGAACACGGTTATCGTTTGACGCCAATCTATGGATACGGCTATCGGCTGGAGCGGCTCGAAAAGGGGGATGCGTGACGGGGGTTGTACCGCGCAGAAGGTTGCCGCGCATCATTCCATTTCTTTTTGCAGCACTGGGCCTGCTTCCTACGGTTTCTCACGCGCAGTCATCCAATCCGCATGCATCCGGCGCGACTGCCATCTACACGACCCGGACAGGCGACACGCTGTACGACGTCGCCGATCGCTATCTGCGCGATCCGCGCGACTGGACCGTGCTGCGCGCGCTGAATCATGTCGCTGATCCTTTGCATCTGCAGCCTGGCGCGCAGTTGCGCTTGCCCGTCGCGTTGCTGAAGCAGGAGCCACGCGACGCGCGCGTCGTCGCCGTGAGCGGACCGGCGGCGCACGCGTTCCGACAGAATCCGTTTGTGCCCGTTACGGTCGGCATGGTGCTCGTCGAAGGCGACCGCGTGCGCACGGGGCACAACGGCTTCATGACGCTGGAACTCGACGACGGCTCGCACGTGTCCGTGCCGCAAGACAGCACGATCGAAATCGGCACGTTGCGGCAGACCGTGCTGACGGGCTCGAAGGATCGCGTGATCGAACTGAAGCAGGGCGAAGTCGACAGCGAGGTCAATCACGCGACGAAGAAAGACGACCGGTTCCAGATCCGCTCGCCATCCGTCGTCGCGGGCGTGCGCGGCACGCGCTTTCGCGTGAGCTATGACGGCGACGAGCAATCGACGGCTGTCGGCGTGCTCGACGGCGCAGTCGGCGTCGATGCAGCGCGCATGCGACCGCGCGCGCCGGGCGTGCCGTTGCAGGCATCGACGCAACTGATCGGCGCGCATTACGGCAGCGTGACGCGTTCGACGGGCGGCGTCGGCGGCCCGGTGGCCTTGCTGCCCGCGCCCGCGTTGGCCGATCCGGGCAAGGTGCAGGACGAGAAAGACGTCGCCTTCGATCTTGTGCCCGACGCGAATGCACGCGCGTATCGCGTGCAGATTGCGCGCGACGCCGATCTGTTCGACCTGATCCGCGATCAGCGCGTGAGCATGACGCACGCATCGTTCGGCGATTTGCCCGACGGCAACTACTTCGTGCGCATTGCATCGATCGACGGCATCGGCCTGGAAGGCTTGCCGCAGACCTATGCGTTCGAGCGCCGCCAGTTCGGGCTCGATGTGTCGGCGGGACCGCGCGCGGGGAGCCGCGACTTCGAGTTCCGCTGGCTCGCGAGCCGCACGGGCGTCGAAACGCGCTTTCGCTTCGTGCTCGCCACCACGGCCGATCTGCGCGAGCCGCTCGTCGATCGCACGGACCTGGCGGCTGGGCAGATCGTGGTGTCCGACTTGCCGCCCGGCGTCTACTACTGGACCGTGATCGCCGAGCAGTTCGACAACGGCAAGCTCTACCAGAAAGGCAGTTCCATCCGCTCGTTCACGCTGGCCCGGTGATGACCACCCGCGGCCCGCGTATGAGTTTCGATCCGCGCATCCGTCTCGGGCGGCCGGTTGGACGCCGCTTTCTGTTCGAATGGCTGTGCATAGGCTGCCTCGGCATCGCGGTGATTCTGGCGGGCTCGCTCGGCAGGCTGACGGCGAGCGTCGATCATCTCGTCTACGATGCCTTGCTGCGCTTTCACACGCATCCTGTGCTGTCCGATATCGCCGTCGTCGAAATCGATAATGCGAGCATCGCGCAACTCGGCCGCTGGCCCTGGCCGCGCGCCGTGCATGCGCGGCTGCTCGAACAGATCGCGAAAGCGAGTCCCGCAGCTGTCGTCTACGACGTGCTCTTCACGGAACCTTCTGCCGACGACGCGCAACTGGCGCGCGCGATCGCCGCAACGCCGACCTATCTGCCGATTCTCCTGTCGCCCGAACAGCCGAACGGCGAGCGCATCGCCGTCAAGCCCGTCGAGCCGCTCGCCGATGCAGCCGCAGGGCTCGGGCATATCAACCTCGAAGTGGATGCGGACGGCATCGTGCGCAGCGTCGCGCTGTTCGAAGGCGACGCGCACATGCGCTGGCCGCAGCTGACGGTGCCCGTCTGGCGCGCGATCCTGAAAGGCGAGGCGAAGCTCACGCACGGCGCGAGTGCGGCGGCGCAGGCGTCGGACGCAAGCGTCGCGCCGGAGCACGGCGAAACGCGCGTGCTGATCCCGTTCAGTCCGCTTGCGCAGACCTATCCGAAAGTCTCATTCGCCAGCGTGCTGTCGGGCGACGTGCCGCCCGACATGCTGCGCGGCAAGATCGTCGTAATCGGCGTGACGGCGTCCGGCTTGTACGACCGGTTCTCGACGCCCGTCTCCGGCCGGCTCGGCCCGCTGCCCGGCGTCTACATTCATGCGAACGTGCTCGATACGCTGGTGACGGGACGCGCGATCGATCCCGCGAGCGGCGTGTGGGTGTGTGTCGTGTCGCTGGTCCCGCTCGGCGTGCTGCTCGCGGGTCTGCTCGTGTTGTCGCCGCTGCGCTCGCTGCTGATGACGACCGTGCTGTGCGCGGCGATGCTCGCCGTCAGTGCCGCGCTGCTGTACGGCATGCGGCTGTGGATGTCGCCCGTGCCCGCGATTGTCGGACTGGCTGCGGTGTATCCGATCTGGAACTGGCGGCGGCTCGAAATGACGATGTCTTATCTGCGCAAGGAACTGCAGCGCCTCGCCGACGAACCGTATCTGCTGCCCGAAGCGCCGCAGCGTACGCGCGAATTTCGCGGCGATGCGCTCGCGCAGCAGATGGCGCTGATGGCGCAGGCGGCGCGGCGCGTGCAGGACATGAAGCGCTTCGTGTGGAGCAGCCTCGATAGCGTGCCGGAACCGATTCTCGTCAGCGACGTGCGTGGCGACGTGCTGATCGCGAATCACGCGGCGAAGACCTATTTCGAGCGGCTCGGCGCGGCGGCGCCCGAGGGCAGGCAGATGCGTCACGTGCTCGGCGAGCTTGGTTTCGTGAAGGCGATCGGCTCCAGTGCGGAAGCCGATGGTTTCGGACGCACGCATTGGCCCGCGATACTCGATCCGGGGCGAATCGCGTTTGCCGACATGATGGAGCAGGGCATCGAGGTGCGCGACCGCAATCAGCGCGATCATCTGTTGCGCTATGCGAAGTGCACGGATGCGCAAGGCGCGGTGATCGGCTGGATCGCCGGTCTCGTCGACGTGACGGCCGTGCATGCCGCCGAACGTCTGCGCGAAGATGCGCTGCGTCTGTTGTCGCACGATATGCGCTCGCCGCAGGCGTCGATTCTCGCGCTCGTCGAACTCGAACGCGCACGCGCGCCGGAATCCGAACGGATGCGAGATCTGCTGGGCCGCGTTGAACGTTATGCGCAGCGCGCGTTGATGCTCGCCGATGATTTCGTGCAACTGGCGCGCGCCGAATCGCAGGCTTATTCGCTTGAACCTGTGAGTCTCGTCGAACTGATGATCGACGCAAGCGATGAAGTGTGGCCGCAGGCGCAAGCGCGGCACATTCGCCTCGAAGCGGCCTACGACGAACAGGGCGATGGCCACTGGATCAACGCGGACCGTTCGCTGATGACGCGCGCGCTCGTCAACGTGCTGAACAACGCGGTGAAATATAGTCCGCCCGACACGCGCATTACGTGCACGGTCGCGCAGGAAAGGAGCGCGACGGCTGAACTGCCGCCGCGCGTGCGCTGCACGGTCCGCGACGAGGGCTATGGCATGTCCGCCGAAAACCAGGCGCATCTCTTCGAGCGCTTTCAGCGTTTTCACGAAGTCGAACGTCCCGAAGCGACGGGCACGGGGCTCGGCATGGCGTTCGTGAAAGCCGTCGTGACGCGGCATGGCGGCGACGTGCAGGTGGAGAGCGCGCCCGGCAAAGGGACGGCGTTGACGATCACGTTGCCGGGACTCGATGAAGCAGCGTGAGCGAACTGGTTTCGACCGAAGCGAGAAGAACGTGAAGAAAATGCTGGGTGGTGCTGTCGTTGTCGTTGCGAGCGTGGCCGGACTCGCGGGATGTGCGGGCGTGACGACGGACGTTCAGGTGTCGGGGACGCCGCTCGTGCTCCAAGGCGAGCGCACGTACGCAATCGTTCCGACGCCGTCGCAGGAAGCAAACGCCACGCGCGAACAGTACGAGGCGCTGATTCACAGCGAGCTTGGCAATTACGGGCTGGTGGATCGTGCGGCGGATCGCGCGAGCTACATGCTGTCGCTTGCCTACGATACACGGCCGTCGGGCGTCGGCGTGATCGTCGATGACTGCGCGGACGCGGCGTGCGGCAGCGCGACGAAGCCAGGCTTTGCGCTGTTCGGGCGCGAGTACCGGCATTCGATGACGCTGCGTCTGTTCGATTCGTCGACGGGCAAGGAAGTGTACAAAGTCACGGCCACGAGCCTGGATCGCAATGCGGACACGCTGCATCCGATTCCGTGGCTCGTCAAAAGCGCGTTCGCGCAGTTTCCCTTTACGGACTACGGCAACTGGCGCGTGAAGCTGCGCGGCGGCGAAGCGGGCGGCAGGCCGGAAGTCGTGACGATGAAGCAGGTTGGCAGATGACTTTCTGCCGCCTGACCTCACGGCTTATTACGGGTTCTCCTTGTTCCTGAACGCCGCCTCGCCCGCATCCGATACTTCGACCCATTTCCTGTCGGGCGGCGCATCTTCGACGTAACTGTCGTGCCAGTTCCACCATTTGTAGGTCGGCGTCTGCGGATAGCCTTCGGGCGAGTCTTCCCACAGCTCTTGGCGGCCTAACGGCGTGATGTCGAGATAATTCCACGTGCCGCCCATCTGTTCATCGCCGCGATTGTTGATGAAGTATGTGCGGAAAACGCGCTCGCCGTCGCGATAGAACACATTCGTGCCGTGCCATTCGCTGACGCCGAAATCGCTGTCGAAGCTGTCGGTGATCGTGAACCACGGCATCTGCCAGCCCATGTGCGCCTTCAGTCGCGCGATGTCCGCTTGCGGCGCGCGCGAGACGAACACGAGCGTCGTATCGCGTGCATTGAGATGCGCAAGATGCGCGACCTGATCCGCGACCATCGAGCAGCCCCGGCACGCATGCTCCGGCCAGCCAAATACGCCAGGCTCGAAGAACGCTCGATAGACGATCAACTGACTTCTGCCGTCGAACAGGTCGGGCAGACTCAGCTTGCCCGCCGGGCCTTCGAATGCGTATGACTTATCGACGGCAGTCCATGGCATGCGGCGGCGCTCGGCGGCGAGCGCATCGCGTGCGCGGGAGTGGGCCTTTTCCTTGACGAGCAGCTGCTGGCGCGCTGCCTCCCAATCCTGCTGCGAGACAACGGGCGGCGTGCGCATCGCGGGCTGTTCGCGCTTCGTTCCGTTCTGGTCTGATGATGACATGGCTCGTGCGACCTCCTGATTTGAACAAGCTGCCGCGCTCCGTGGATGGGGCGCGGCTTTATCGCTTGCTGATTGTCGAGAGACAGTGTGGACCTGGAACGGAAGCGCCGGGAGTAACAAGTCTGACGACATTTCCTGAGAACCGTGGGTCGCAACGGACGTGCCTGATTGATGCGTGCGGCTTCCTGCTTTTCAGTTCGCGCTTACACGCCTTGCGAACATGCCCGGAGGACTCGGCGTGCGCTCATCGCTCTCCAGTACGTGAGGAAGCGCCCGCCGAACACACCCGCGACCACGCCCGACACTGCCGCGCTCAGCAACACGTATCCGCCGAGCGCCGCGAGACTCGTCGCGGTCGCCAGTTCGACGCCGAGCCAGAACTTGGCCGCGAACGTGATGACGATCAGCACGAGCGGCACCATGGAGCCTGGCAGCATGACCGTGTTCGCAGCGGGATCGACGATGAAGCGCGTCCGGCTCGCGATGAAGACGCCACCCGCGATGCCGATCAGCGCGCCGACCACCCAGACGATGACGGACGACCAGCCGGCCAGCGGATCGGTGATCAGATGCAGGATGCCCCACGCCGTGAAGATGAGCGGCACGATGGCGAGTTTCGAAAGCGGCGCGGTGCCGCTGTTCATGGCCTTGAACCCGCGCGAGAGCAGGTAGACGAGCAGCACCCAAACCCAGATTGGCGTGCCTTGAATGATGGCTGCGAGCGGCATGATGACCTCCTTCAGACGGAATGTGGATCAGCGAATGAGGTGCATCGTAGCGGTGGGGAATTAGAGAAGAATGAGGAGGGGTGTTGGCCGGTTCCCTCGGGGAGATCGCGTTGACCGGAAAGAGATATGGCCTTGCTGGCACACGCCACCGCAAATGAGCGAAGCACGATCTTATCTGGCTGACGTCGCCTTCAAACATTTCTGAGATCGGCGCTCCGCGAGGTGTGTTTGAATCCGTGAGGAAGATTCGTCAGATATAAAGTTCGGATACCAAAGTAAATAGATCGAAAGAATTGCGTGATAGGGACTGGATCGGACGACGGACGCATCAAGCAGGGAGGTTGATATGCGACGGTACAACATCAAGCTGGGTGACAAGACAACGAATGGAGGGGTAGTAATCGAGGGAGACAGAACGACGACGCATCACGGAACGCCGCTAAGTTATCTGGGCGCGAAGGTCATGTGCTCCGCGTGTGGGTCGGTTGGTGTGATCGTCGCGACTGGTCCCAGACGTCCGTTTTCATTTATGGGTAAGGATGCCGCACTGGACGGCGATATCTGCGTGTGCAACTGCCATCCTTCACCGGAACTTCTCGCGTCTCAGAACACCATGAGCGAGTCCTTTGAAACGGGTGAACTGGAGGCCATGGGTTTTGGCGCGAGCGGTAAGCCACTGGCGCGCGCCCCGACAGGCGACTTCGACGAACAGATTCGAGTGGTCGATCACGACGGGAGGCCGTTGTCCGGTGTTCCGTACCACATTCGTACAGCGTCGGGCGCGATCTACAAGGGCCTGACAGACGAGCACGGACGTTGCTCGCGTGTGTACACGACAGAGGCGCAACAATTGGACGTTGCGCTGGGAGTCAAGGCATTGCAGCGCTGGAAATCATGAGCACATACACATATCGGGCGTCGACGAACCAGCGAAAAGACTCCCTGAAGGACGTCGTTGGACCGCTGATGCCTGCGCGGATGTTCTTTTTTGTCGTTGTGGAGGAGCCGGGCAGGGACGGATTTCTTGTCAGGCGCACTTACGCGACCGTGAATGACCCGTATCTTGTGGATCTGAACCTTGGTCCGCTTGGGAACGCAAGGCAGGCATTTCCGGAGCGATACGGGCTATGGCCACGAGGTGCTGCAGACTCGCCGGCGACTATCGCGGAGCATGTCCTTCAGTTCGAACAGATCACTTCATACGCTTCGACCAGCGCCAACTATCCGGGCGGCGCCGGACGCTTCACGGGAAAGACCGTCTACGTAGATATCGCCGCAGCGAAGCGGTCCGGCGCCAGGCTGGTAACGACGGCGGAGATCGTTCAGGCCATCGACCAATACGCAGAGTCTGGCATCAATTCGGAGAGACGGCGTTGGGCGGGGCATATCAAGCGTAAGGTCGAAGCGCTCGATAGCGAGGTACTTGTACAACCAAAACCGTCGGTGCCTGCCACCGGCATATTTTCGCAACGAGGGCTTGGCATATCGCTTGGTCTGATCAAATACGCCCGTGTCGTCCAGGTGTTTGGCCTGGCGCTTACGGCTTACGATGTCGCCGTGTCCGTTGACGAGGGGATCACGCTGAGGAGCATACGGCCGATCGAAAAGGAGGCTATCCGGCAGATCGGCGGATGGGGCGGCGGCGCAGCGGGGAGTTGGGCGGGTGCGGTTGCGGCCGCACGCATCGGTGCAGCAACGGGCTCGGTCGTCGGCATCGAACTGGGGCCGGGCGCCGTTATCACCGGTATGATCGGCGGCATCCTGTTCGGCGCAATCGGCTATTTTGCTGGCGCAGAGATTGCCGGACATGTTCAAGACAGGTAGGAGGACAGGTGTTCTTCGGGAAAGAGAATCAGGAACAGAAGCAACGCAAGCGGGCGGAAAAAGAAACGATCACCTCGCTTGAAAATACGTTTGGACGCACGTTCGAACAGTTGCGGGCACTTTTCGAAGGTGGCCCGTCACAGCTCGAGTCGGAATCGTTTGGCGACTATCCGGGCGCCTCGTATCAAGGCGGATTGGGTATCAACGTGTGGAGCCTCGTGTTCGACATCGAGTCGCACCAGTTCCCGCGCTTTCTGAATCTTGTTCGCGAAGGGAGTGAACAAACCGATTGGCTGTGTTTTCGACGCATAGAAAATCGCAACGTCTCGACGCTGCTGGCAACCGAATCGCGTTTCCGTGGCGTGGCAGTGCGCATGCTATCGAATGATGCCCAGCTTATCCGCCGAATCGAAACTTCCGATTTCAATCCAGCCCCGCCGTGGATTGCGATGTACGAGCATGGGCCGTTCATGCATCTGACTCAGGGCGCAGAAGAGTATTGGGACATTTACATCTGGCGACGTTTCTGGCGTGGCCGGACCCTGGAACAACAACGAGCGTTCCTGAGCAAGGCGCGCGAAGAAACGATCGGCTACATCGCCGACGAGCAGTGGGCCGACTGGATGCTGGAGATCAGGATGAGCGACCCGCGCACACGGACACTCGATTGAGAGTGCCGCGCCTCGGTTCCCCAACCACAGTAAGGCCCAGTAAGAACCCCATTTGAATCGTTGCGCCCGAAAACACTCTGACCTTATTTGGGGAGTGTTCTATGAAAAAAGCTGTACCTGTATTGCTGTTGGCTGTTTCGTGTGTCGTCGCGCAGAGCCAGGCGTTCGCGCAATACGCCCCGGGCGATGATGGCGGCCCGGGCCGTCATCCCGTCGCCGACGAGCGTGGCGGCCCTGATGGCCCCGGCGGTCCGCAAGGGCCTCAAGGTCCTCAAGGTCCGCAAGGCCCCGACGCGCATCGCCCCGTGCCGCATCGCGACTGGCATCGCGGCGACCGCTTGCCGCCCGACTATCGCCGTTCGCAATATGTCGTCGATGACTGGCGCGCGCATGATCTGCAGCCGCCGCCTTCGGGTTATCAGTGGGTTCAGGTCAACGGCGACTTCGTCCTCGCCGCGATCGCAACGGGCGTGATCTCGAGCATCCTGCTCGCGCCGCATCGCTGATCCATGAAAAATGCCGCCCGTGAAGGGCGGCATTTTCAACGCGCGCAGGCAACGAAGACGCTAACCCTCACGACGAAACGTCAGCGTCACGCGAAACCCGCCTTCCGGCGCGTTATCGCATTCGAACTGTCCGCCGTTATACCGCGTGAGCCGTCGCACGATCGCGAGACCCAAACCGCAATGCGCGTCGCCGCCACGCGCCGGGTCGAGTCGCGTGAAAGGCTGCAACGCGCGTTCGAGGTGTTCGCGCGGAATCCCCACGCCATGATCGCGCACGGTGAGCGTGTAGACGCCGTTATGCGCGGACGTCGAAATCTCGACGGGCGGCTCGCCGTAGTTCATCGCGTTTTCGATCAGGTTCGACAGTATCCGGTCGAGATCCACGAGCGGCAGATTGAAGCCATCGCCCGCATTCAGATGCAGACGCACGAGCGCTTCGTCGTCGAGTCCGTCGCCATAGTGACGCCGGCAATGCGCATCGACGTTCGCTTGCGGCGATGGATCGGCGGTATCGCGTGCATAGTCGAGAAACTGCGTGACGATGCGCGACAGCGACTCGGCATCGCGCAGAAAGCCGCTGCGATTGGCTGCATCCGGCAACAGGTCTGCGCGCACCTGCATGCGCGTGATCGGCGCGCGCAGATCGTGCGCGACGCCCGCGAGCATCACCGCGCGCTCCTGCTCGGCCTTGCCGAGTTCGCTCATCATCTCGTTGAAATCGCCGATCAGCGAACGCATTTCGGCGGGACCGCTTTCCGGCACGGGCGGCACGCGTCGTCCGATTCTGAATTCGCGCGCCGCGCCCGCGAGCCGGTGCAACGGACGCTGAAACTGCCATGCGGCGAGCAGCGCCGCGCACACGGCCAGCACCAGCATCACCAGCGACGATCCGAGAAAGCGCATGCCAGGCAGATTGGCGTTGCGCATATACATCCAATACGGCTCGCTTCCATAACGTATCCACAGCGACCCCGTGCGCGGATCGAACACGACGCGGCTGCCGGGCGGCAGGCGCGGCAGCAGATCGTGTTCGAACGGCGCATTGGTGCCCGTGCACGGCGTGGGACAGCCGGAACTGAGCACATCGGCATCGGCGATATATTCGATGCCGAGCGTCTGCGCGACGTGCCGTGCGCTCGCTTCGCCATCGTGCTTCGCCTGCACCGCGAGCATCACGTCGCGGCGCGCATGTTCGGCATCGATCTGGCCGCGCTCGCGATCCACGACGAACAGCGACGTCACATGCACGGCCACGATCAGCCCGACCGTCATCGTCGCGAGACGGCCCAACAGCGTATTGAACGGATTCTTCATTGCGATGCGTCGCTGCCTTCGCTGCTGCTTTCGCCACCATCGCTGTCGCCTGTTTCGCCCGGCACGAACATATAGCCGATACCGCGCATCGTCTGGATACGTCGTGGCGCAGCGGGATCGTCTTCGAGCAGCCGACGCAGACGCCACACGGGGACATCGATACCGCGCTCCGTCACTTCGGAATCGGGACCATGCAACAGATCGACGATACGCGTGCGCGACAGCGTTTCCATCGGATGCTGCGCGAACACTTCGAGCAGCGCGTATTCGCTGCCCGTCAGCTTGATCGGCTCGCTGTCGCGAAAGAGCGTGCGCGACGCGAAGTCGAGCCGGAAGCGTCCGAACACGAGCGCCTCGCGATGCTCGGCGGGCGGCGCTTCGGGATGCAGCGCGTGACGGCGCAGCACGGCATGAATGCGCGCAAGCAGTTCCTGCGGCATGAACGGCTTGCCGAGATAATCGTCCGCGCCGAGTTCGAGGCCGATCACGCGATCGACGCCATCCGCGCGCGCCGTCAGCATGACGACGGGAATCGTGTCGCCGCTCGCGCGCAGCTGCTTGAGCGCGGTGAGTCCGTCGACGCCGGGCATCATCAGATCGAGCACGACGATCGACGGACGCTCGCGTTCGAGTCTGCGCGCAAGATGCGTGGCGTCGTGCAGCACCGAAAATTCGATGCCGCGTTGCTGGAAGAAATCGCGAAGCAGGTCGCGCAGGTCGGCGTCGTCGTCGACGAGCAGCACCTGAATGGGCGTGTCGGGCATGGTGTGAGCAGGCTGCGCCGGGCTGTGCCGCTTGGGACGGGCAGCGCCCTTGCCGCCGGGTATCGGATCTGCGTATGACTATAGCGCAACGCGGTGCGGCCCCGGTTCTGGGGACTTAGCAAGTCTTACGAAGTCTTAGCGGATTGCAACGACTCTGCAACGTCTGTTTGCAGGGCCTTTCAGGTCAGGCGCGGGCGGGTTCGAATGCAGCTTGTGCGCCCACGCATTTCAACGCCGACGCAAGCGTGTGATCGGCCTCCACATCCGCGCGCGATTCCGCCGACATCAACAGCCGCTTGTGCAAAAACCCCGTCAATGCCGCGTGAATGAATCCGGCGGCGGCGCGCGTGTCGACGTCGGGCGGCAACTGTCCGCGCGCGGACGCCGCGCGTAACGCCGCGTCGATCTGCGCTTCGGCGCGCAACGCGGCCATCGACACGCGCTCGTAAAACGCCGCCGTTTCCGCCGTCACTTCGCACTTCGTCAACGCGATGCTGTACAGACGCCGCGCGCGCCGCAGATGCAGCGCGTCGCGCAGACGCTGCCGCAACTGCGCATGCAGATGTTGCAACGGATCGGCGTCCTGATCGCAGGCTTGCACGACGAACGGATCGAGCGGCATGTCCGCGCATTCGTAGATCGCCTGAAACACGGCCTCCTTGTTCCTGAAGTGCCCGTACACGGCGCCACGCGTGACGCCCGCTTCCGACGCGATGTCTTCCAGCGATGCGCGCGCAAAGCCTCGCACGAAAAACACGCGCTCGGCGGCTTCGATGATCTTCGCCCGCGTGTCGAGCGCCTGTTGCTTCGTTCGTCCCATGACGGGTGCCTCTCAAGAATCTCGCGGCCATCGTAGTCGGCGCGACGTCGCATTGGATTAACAAGTCTTACGGCAGCCTGGCGCCTGTAACCTGCGCAAGGCGAACAACGCCTATCGTCACGCACTTATCGTGTCGGTGCGTGTTGGATCAACGCTCGTTGCGCGCCGGCCCCGTTCAATACAAACAAGGTTGTACGATGCCTGCGCTATTAAAGAACCGTAACTTTCGAATGATCGCGGCGACCGCTGCGATCTCCGCCGTGTTGCCATTGCTCGCCGCGTGCGGCGACCAGCACGCAGCCCCGCCGCAACAGACGCCCGAAGTCGGCGTCGTCACCATCCAGCCTTCCGCCGTGCCCGTCACCGTCGAGTTGCCGGGCCGCGTGAGCGCGCATCTCGTCGCCGAAGTGCGTGCGCGCGTCGACGGCATCGTGCAGAAGCGCCTCTATACGGAAGGCAGCGAAGTGAAGGCGGGGCAGATGCTCTACAAGATCGATCCCGCGCCGTATGTCGCGTCGCTGAACAGCGCGAAGGCGACGCTTGCGAAGGCGCAGGCGACGCTCGTGTCAGCGCATGCCGAGGCCGAACGCTACAAGGTGCTCGTCGCATCGAACGCGATCAGCAAGCAGGACTACGACAACGCCGTGGCCTCCGAAGGTCAGGCCGCCGCCGATGTCGCAGCAGGCAAGGCCGCCGTCGAAACGGCGCAGATCAACGTCGGCTATACGGACGTGACGTCGCCGATTTCGGGGCGCATCGGCAAGTCGTCGGTGACGGAAGGCGCGTACGTGCAGTCGAGCGCGGCCACGCTGCTCGCGACCGTGCAGCAACTGGACCCCGTCTACGTGGATCTCACGCAATCGAGTCTCGTCGGCCTCAAGCTGCGCCGCGACGCGCAGGAAGGGCGTCTCAAGACGAGCGGTCCGAACGCCGCGAAAGTGACGCTGATTCTCGAAGACGGCCGTCCGTATCCCGGCACGGGCAAGCTCGAATTCTCTGACGTCACCGTCGACCAGACGACGGGCTCCGTCACCGTGCGCGCGCTGTTCGACAACGCGCAGCGCGTGCTGCTGCCGGGCATGTATGTGCGCGCGAAGATCGAAGAAGGCGTCAACGAACAGGCGTTCGTCGTGCCGCAGCAAGGCATCACGCATGACCAGAAGGGCGATCCGACGGCGCTCGTCGTCGGCGCGGACGGCAAGGTTGTCACGCGCCAACTCGTGACGTCGGGCACGTACGGCGCGAACTGGGTTGTCGAAAGCGGCCTGCAAACGGGCGATCGCGTGATCGTGCAAGGCGTCGACAAGGTGCGTCCCGGCATGAGCGTGAAGACGGTCGCAGCGCAACTGCCGGGTGCCGACACGACGGCGACGCAGACGGCCGCGCAGACAGCAGCAGCGCCCGCGTCCGACGCGCACAGCGCGCAGTAACGAGGGCGCGCGCAATGGCAAAGTTCTTTATCGACCGGCCCATTTTTGCATGGGTCATTGCAATCATCCTGATGCTCGCGGGCATCGCTTCGATCTTCAATCTGCCTATCGCGCAGTATCCGACGATCGCGCCGCCTGCCGTGCAGATCAGCGCGACCTATCCGGGCGCGTCGGCGAAAACCGTTGAAAACACGGTCACGCAGGTGATCGAACAGCAGATGAGCGGCCTCGACCATCTGCTCTACATGTCGTCGTCGAGCGACGACTCCGGCAACGCGACGATCACGCTGACCTTCGCGGCGGGCACGAATCCCGACATCGCGCAGGTGCAGGTGCAGAACAAGCTGCAACTCGCGACGCCGCTGCTGCCCGAATCCGTGCAGCAACAAGGCACGAAGGTCACGAAATCGAGCAGCAGCTTCCTGCTGGTGATGGCGTTCGTGTCGACGGACGGCAGCATGGACCGCTACGATCTCGCGAACTATGTCGCGTCGCACGTGGAAGACCCCGTGAGCCGCGTCAACGGCGTCGGCACGGTGCAGCTGTTCGGCTCGCAGTTCGCAATGCGCGTGTGGCTCGACGCGAACAAGCTGAACCAGTACAGCCTCACGCCCGTCGATGTCGAAACGGCATTGAGCAACCAGAACGTGCAGGTTGCGGCGGGCTCGCTCGGCGGCACGCCTGCCGTGCCCGGCCAGGTGTTGCAGGCGACCATCACGCAGGCCACGTTGCTGCAAACGCCCGAGCAGTTCGGCAACGTGCTGCTGAAGGTGAACCAGGACGGCTCGCAGGTGCGCGTGAAGGACGTGGCGCGCATCGATCTCGGCGGTGAAAACTACAACTTCGACACCAAGTACAACGGTCAGCCGACTGCCGGCTTCGGCATTCAGCTCGCGACGGGCGCGAACGCGCTTGAAACCGCGAAGCTGGTGCGCGCGAAGATCGATCAGTTGTCGAAGAACTTCCCGCACGGTCTGGTCGTCAAGTATCCGTACGACACGACGCCGTTCGTGAAGATGTCGATCGAGGAAGTGGTGAAGACGCTGCTCGAAGGCATCGTGCTCGTATTCCTCGTGATGTACCTGTTCTTGCAGAACCTGCGCGCGACGCTGATTCCGACGATCGCCGTGCCCGTCGTGCTGCTCGGCACGTTCGCGATCATGAGCGCGGCGGGTTTCTCGATCAACACGCTGTCGATGTTCGGTCTCGTGCTCGCCATCGGTCTGCTGGTCGACGACGCGATCGTGGTCGTCGAAAACGTCGAGCGCGTGATGTCCGAGGAAGGACTGTCGCCGAGAGAAGCGACGCGCAAGGCGATGGGCCAGATTACGGGCGCACTGGTCGGCGTGGCGCTGGTGCTGTCGGCCGTGTTCGTGCCGGTGGCGTTTTCGGGCGGCTCGGTGGGCGCGATCTATCGTCAGTTCTCGCTGACGATCGTCGCCGCGATGGTGTTGTCCGTGCTGGTCGCATTGGTTCTCACGCCCGCGCTGTGCGCAACGATTCTCAAGCCGATTCCGAAGGGCCATCACGGCGCGAAGACGGGCTTTTTCGGCTGGTTTAACCGTACTTTCGATAACGGCCGCGATCGGTATCACAGCGGCGTGCAGCATGTGATCCGCCGCTCTGGGCGCTGGCTCGTGCTGTATCTCGTCGTGATCGTCGCGGTCGGGTTCCTGTTCATGCGTCTGCCGAAGTCGTTCCTGCCCGATGAAGATCAGGGCACGATGTTCGTGCTCGTGCAGACGCCGCCCGGCTCGACGCAGGAGACCACGGCGCGCACGCTGAAGAACGTCACCGACTATCTGCTCAACGACGAGAAGGACATCGTCGAATCCGTGTTCACCGTGAACGGCTTCAGCTTCGCGGGACGCGGACAGAACGCGGGTATCGTGTTCGTGCGGATGAAGGATTACTCGGCGCGTCAGCACGCGAACCAGAAGGTGCAGGCGCTGGTGGGCCGCGTGTTCGGTCACTACGCGTCGTACAAGGACGCGACCGTGATCGCCGTGAATCCGCCGTCCATTCCGGAACTCGGCACGGCGTCGGGCTTCGACTTCGAACTGACGGACAACGCCGCGCTCGGTCACGAAGCGCTGATGGCGGCGCGCAACCAGTTGCTCGGCATGGCCGCGAAAGATCCGTCGCTCGCGCTCGTGCGTCCGAACGGTCTGTCGGACACGCCGCAGTTCAAGGTCGATATCGACCGCGAGAAGGCGCAGGCGCTCGGCGTCACGGTGTCGGACATCGACCAGACGTTCTCGATTGCGTGGGCGTCGGCGTATGTGAACAACTTCCTCGACACCGATGGCCGCATCAAGAAGGTCTATCTGCAAGGCGATTCGCAATTCCGCATGAACCCCGAGGACATGAGCAAGTGGTATGTGCGCGGCAGTTCGGGAACGATGATGCCGCTGACGTCGGTGGCGTCGGGACACTGGATTTACGGCTCGCCGAAGCTCGAACGCTACAACGGCATCTCGTCGCTCGAAATCCAGGGGCAGGCGGCGCAAGGCAAGAGTACGGGCCAGGCGATGTCCGCGATGGAAGCGCTCGCCGCGAAGCTGCCGCAAGGCATCGGCTACGAATGGACGGGACTGTCGTTCCAGGAGCGGCAGTCGGGTTCGCAGGCGCCGATTCTGTACGGCATTTCGATTCTCGTCGTGTTCCTGTGTCTCGCCGCGTTGTACGAAAGCTGGTCGATTCCGTTCGCGGTGATTCTCGTCGTGCCGCTCGGCGTGATCGGCGCGTTGCTCGCCGTGACGATGCGCGGGCTCGAAAACGACGTGTTCTTCCAGGTCGGCTTGCTGACCACGGTTGGTTTGTCGGCGAAGAACGCGATTCTGATCGTCGAGTTTGCGCGCGAATTGCAGATCAACGAAGGCATGACGGCCGTGCAGGCCGCGCTCGAAGCGGCGCGTCTGCGGCTTCGTCCGATTTTGATGACGTCGCTTGCGTTCGTGCTCGGCGTGCTGCCGCTCGCGATCAGCAACGGCGCGGGTTCGTCGAGCCAGCACGCGATCGGCACGGGCGTGATCGGCGGGATGCTGACGGCCACGTTCCTCGCCGTTTTCATGATCCCGATGTTCTACGTTGTGATCCGCTCGAAGTTCTCGCGCGATGGCGCGGCGCCCGGCAGCACCGAGCAGGACGTCGAAGAGGAAACGGCACAGTGATGAAGGCAATACATATGAACAGAACGATACTGACGGCGCTCGCTGCCGCGCTCTTCGCGAGCGGCTGCACGCTCGCGCCGACTTATGAACGGCCCGCCGCGCCCGTCGCGGCGACCTATCCGAAAGGCGGCGTCTACGACAACCAGCCCGCGAAAGGCACGGCCACGCGGACCGCAAACGATCAAGCCGCCACCGACATCGGCTGGCGCGAATTCTTCGTCGATCCGCGTCTGCAACGCCTGATCGAACTCGCGTTGCAGAACAATCGCGATCTGCGCGTGTCGGCGTTGAAGGTCGACGAAGCGCGTGCGCAATACCGCGTTCAGCGCGCTGACCTGATGCCGTCGCTGTCCGTCGACGGTACGGGCACGCGGACTCGCACGCCGAAGGATCTGTCGTATTCGGGGCGCGCGACGGTCGGCAGCGACTATCAGGTTGCGGCGAGCGCTTCGTGGGAACTCGACTTCTTCGGCAAGGTGCGCAGCCTCACGCAACAGGCGTTGCAGACGTATTTCTCGACGGCGCAAGCGCGCAAGGCCGAAGAAATCCTGCTGGTGTCGCAGGTCGCGGATCAATATCTGACGCTCGTCGCCTACGACGAAATGCTTCAGAGCACGAAGAACACGTACGACACGGCGCGCCGTTCGTACGAACTGACGAAGCTCCAGTACGACACGGGCACCGGTTCCGAACTCGATCTGCGCGAAGCGGCGGGCACGATGCAGCAGGCGCAGGCGAACTACGAAAGTCAGCAGCGTTCGCGCGCGCAGGCCGAGAACGCGCTCGTGCTGCTGGTCGGCGCGCCGTTGCCAGCGGACTTGCCGCAAGGCTTGCCGCTCGCGAGCCAGCAACTGCTCGCGGATATTCCGGCGGGCCTGCCGTCCGATCTGCTGACGCGCCGTCCCGACATCATGGAAGCGGAAGCGACGCTGATCGGCGCGAACGCGAACATCGGCGCGGCGCGCGCGGCGTTTTTCCCGAGCATCTCGCTGACGGGCGACTTCGGCACGGCGAGCGCGAGCCTCGGCACGCTCTTCAAACCGGGACAGCTCGCATGGAGTTTCGGCCCGACGATTTCCGTGCCGATCTTCAAGGGCGGCGAAAACCGCGCGAATCTCGATCTCGCGAAGCTCGAAACGAACGTTGCTGTCGCGCAGTACGAAAAGGCGATCCAGACGGCGTTCCGCGAAGTCGCCGACGGCCTCGCGGCGCGCGGCACGTACGACCGGCAGATCAAGGCGTTGCAGGAGAACGTCGAGTCGCAGCAGCGTCGCTATGACCTGTCGGACTTGCGGTATCGCAATGGCGTCGACAGCTATCTGAACGTGCTGACGGCGCAGAACGATCTGTATTCGGCGCAGCAATCGCTGATTACGGCATCGCTCAATCGCCTCACGAATCTTGTCGATCTGTATCAGTACCTGGGCGGCGGCTGGATCGAACATTCGGGCGATACCCCGCGTGCCGCCGATGCGCCCTACGCGCAGCAAAGCGAACAGAACACGCACGTCGCTTCGCAACCGTAACGCGCCGAAACATCTGCTAAGCGCGCTAAACCTGGTCGCGCTTTCGCGTTGCTACATTTCTCCTCACCTGCATGGCACTTGCCGTTTCTCCGATCGGCGCAGTGCCGTTTTCCTGCGACGCCTTCGGGCGTCGCCCTTTTATTTCCTTCCGCTTCCTGTTCAGCGCCTGAGCGCCGATAAATCAATCGCGTGAAATTCAATCGTTCATCCCGTCGTGTTCTGCTTGTTGCTGGTGTGGCCGCTGTCGGCGTGATCGTGTGGCAGGCATACGCTGCGTTCCACAAACCGGCGCATCCTCCCGCGCAGGAAACGCCCGTTACGATCGGCACGGTCAAGCGCGCCGACGTGCCGCTGCAACTCGATGCACTCGGCACGGTCACGCCGCGTGCGACCGTCACGGTGAAAACGCAGGTCAACGGCACGCTCGAAGCCGTGCTTGTGAAGGAAGGCCAGCGCGTGAAAGCGGGGCAGCCGATCGCGCGGATCGATTCGCGCGCGCTGCGTGCGCAACTGCTCGAAGCGCAAGGCACGCTCGAACACGACGAAGCCTTGCTCGCGAATGCGCAAGCCGATCTGAAGCGCTATGAAACGCTGATCGATGGCGGCTCGATTTCGCGTCAGACGCTCGATACGCAGCGCGCCACGCTGCGCCAGTACCAGGGCACGGTGAAAGCGGATCAGGGCAGTGTCGCGAATCTTCAGGTGCAGGTCGGCTATTGCGACATCGTCGCGCCGATGGACGGCACGATCGGCCTGCTTTCCACCGACGCCGGCAACTACGTGACGACGAGCGACACGACGGGCATCGCGACCATCACCAGCGACTCGCCTACGACTGTCGTCTATGCGCTGCCCGAAGACAGGATGGGTGATGTCGTCGATGCATTCCACGACAAGGGCGCGTTGCCCGTCGAGATTTTCGCGCGCGACAAGCGCACCGTGCTCGATCACGCGACGCTCGCCGCGATCGATAACCAGGCCGACACGACGACGGGCACCGTCAAGCTCAAGGCGAGTGCGCCGAACGCTGGCGGCAAGCTGTTCCCGAACCGCTTCGTCAATGTGCGGATGACGGTTGGCACATTGAACGACGCGTTGACAGTGCCCACTGTCGCGATCCAGCACGGCGCTTCCGGCGACTTCGTACTGACGTTGGCCAGCACTGACGTAACCAAAGGCGCAGGCAAGGTCGCGTTGCGCCGCGTGACCGCGGGCGTCGCGTACAACGACGCCACCGTGATCGCGCAAGGCAACCTGAAAGCGGGCGACGCGATCGTGCTCGACGGCGCGGACAAGCTCGACGACGGCAGCGCCGTGAAGATCGTTCGCAACTGACGCGCGCTTCCCGAATAGAAACCGATGGATATTTCCCGCCCGTTCATTCGCCGTCCCGTCGCAACGGGTTTGATGACGCTCGCGTTGCTCCTGATCGGCCTGATCGCGTACCGGCTGATGCCTGTGTCCGCGCTGCCCGAAATCGACTATCCGACGATTCAGGTCTACACGCAGTATCCGGGCGCATCGCCCGATGTGATCAGCACGTCCGTTACCGCGCCGCTCGAAAAGCAGTTCGGGCAGATGGCGGGCCTCAAGCGCATGAATTCGACGAGTTCGCTCGGCGTGTCGCTTGTGACGTTGCAGTTTCAGACCTCGACGAATCTCGACGAAGCCGAGCAGGAAGTGCAGGCCGCGATCAACAGCGCGAACAGCACGTTGCCGTCGAGCCTTCCTTATCCACCCGTCTACAGCAAGGTCAATCCCGCCGATACGGCCGTGCTCACGCTGGCCGTGACATCGAGTGCATTGCCGTTGACGCGCGTCGAAGACCTGACGGACACGCGTATTGCACAGAAGCTCTCGCAGGTGTCGGGTGTCGGGCTCGTCACGCTGTCGGGCGGCATGCGGCCCGCCGTGCGCGTGCAAACCGACACGCGCGCACTGAACGCGATGGGTCTGTCGCTCGAAGACGTGCGCACGGCTGTCGGCGATGCCAACGTGAACAGCGCGAAGGGCACGATCGACGGTCCGTTGCAGGCCTTCACGATCGACGCGAACGATCAACTCACCTCGTCCGCCGATTACGCGGACCTCGTGCTGTCGTATCGCAATGGCGCGCCTGTGCGGCTCTCGGATGTCGCGAAGCTGTCGGAGACGGCGGAGAACCCGCGACAGGCCGCATGGAGCGGCGCGACGCCCGCGATCATCATCAACGTGCAGCGTCAGCCGGGCGCGAACGTGATCGAGGTCGTCAACCGGATCGAAGCGCTGTTGCCGCAACTGCGCGCGTCGCTGCCCGCGACCGTGAAAATCAGCGTGTTGAGCGACCGCACGCAGACGATCCGCGCGTCGGTGCATGACGTGAAGATGGAACTGGCCGCATCGATTGCACTCGTCGTGATGGTCGTGTTCGTGTTTCTGCGCCGCCTCGAATTCACGCTGATTCCTGCCGTGACGGTGCCGTTCGCGCTTGTCGGCACGGTCGCGGGCATCTACCTGTTGGGCTTTTCCGTCAACAACCTCACGCTGATGGCGCTGACGGTGGCGACCGGTTTCGTGGTCGACGATGCGATCGTGATGCTCGAAAACGTGATGCGTCACATCGAAAACGGCGAGACGCCGCTCGATGCCGCGTTAAAGGGCGCGCGGCAGATCGGCTTCACGATTCTGTCGATCTCCGTCGCGCTCGTCGCCGTGCTGATTCCGCTGTTCTTCATGCCGGATGTAATCGGCAGACTGTTCCGCGAATTCGCGTTGACGCTGGCGATTGCGATCGTGATTTCCGCGTGGGTCTCGCTGACGCTGACGCCGATGATGGCCGCCCGCATGCTGCGCGCCGATCACGCCGCAAGCGACAGCGATGCCAACGCGAACGACTGGCTCGCGCGTTTGAATCGCGGCTATCTGCGAGCGCTTGACTGGGCGTTTGCGCATCGTTTGACCGTGCTTGCGCTGGTGGCGATTGCAACGTTGCTGACGGCCGTGCTGTTCGTGCTGCTGCCGAAGGGTTTGTTTCCCGAGCAGGACACGGGTTTGGTCGAAGGGATTTCGCTCGGCTCGCCGCGTGCGTCGTTCGAACGGATGGCGGCATCGACGCGCACATTGGCAGGGCGCATCGCGAGCGATAGCGCAGTGGCGAGCGTGTCGTCGTTCGTCGGCATCGACCAGAACAATCCGACGATCAATCAGGGGCGCATGCTGATCAGCCTGAAAGACAGCGGCGATGCGTCGAGCCGCGATGTGATCGACAGGCTCACGCGCGACGCGGCGCAGCGCGCGGACCTCAAGTTGTATCTGCATCCCGTGCAGGATCTGACGCTCGACGATCAGATCAACGCGAACAGTTACCGCATCGGTGTGCAGGCGACCGATCGCACTGAACTCGCCGAATGGACGCAGCGTTTGCTCGCCGCATTGCGCGCCGATCCGCTTTTCACCGACGTGCAAAGCCAGGCGCAGCAGCAGGGCAATGTGCTGAAGTTCGACTTCGATCGTGCGACGGCGTCGCGCCTTGGGCTGTCCGCGCAGGACATCGACAACGCGCTTTACGATGCATTCGGCGACCGGCAGATTTCGACCATCTATACGCACGTGAACCAGTATCACGTGACGTTGGGTGCCGATGTGCGGCTGGTCGGCGAGTCGCCGCTTGCGTTGCTCGATGGAATGTATGTGGGGACGTCGAGCAGTTCATCGTCTTCTACTTCTTCATCGACAAATACAACCACGTCGTCTACGCTCGCACCGCTGTCGAGTATCGCGAGCGCATCAGTCGGCTCCGCGCCGTTGACCATTCAACGCCAGGCGCAGTTTCCCTACGCCGATGTGTCGTTCAATCTCGCGCAAGGCGTGACGCTCGGCACGGCGATCGACCGCATCGAAGCGATCGAAGCAAAGCTGAATGCACCCGCGAGCGTGCAGATGAATCTCGAAGGCGCGGCGCAGCTGTACAGCGCATCGCTAGGGAACGAAGCATTGCTGCTGGTCGGCGCGCTGATCGCCGTCTACATCCTGCTCGGCATGCTGTACGAAAGCCTCATCCATCCGCTGACGATTCTCTCGACGTTGCCGTCCGCCGCGTGTGGCGCGCTTGCCGCGTTGCTGCTGTGCGGCGGCGAACTCGACATCATCGGTTTGATCGGCATCGTGCTGCTGGTCGGGATCGTGATGAAGAACGCGATCATGATGGTCGACTTCGCGCTCGAACAGGAACGCACACTGGGTCTCGCCGCGCGCGATGCGATGCGCCGCGCGTGTGAACTTCGCTTCCGTCCGATCCTGATGACGACCTGCGCTTCGCTGTTCGGAGCGCTGCCCCTCGCGCTCGGCACAGGCATGGGACATGAGTTGCGGCAGCCGCTCGGCATTGCGATCGTCGGCGGGCTGGTGGTGAGCCAGCTGCTCACGCTGTTCTCGACGCCCGTGATCTTTCTCGCGCTGCATCGCTTCGCGACACGGGCCAAGGACGCGCGATGAACCTGTCCGCTCCGTTCATCCGTCGTCCGATCGGCACGATGCTACTGGCGCTCGGCCTCGCGCTGTTCGGCATCGTCGCGTTCCGGCTGTTGCCTGTGGCCGCGCTGCCGTCGGTGGATTTTCCTGTGGTGATGGTCAGCGCGACGCTGTCGGGCGCGAATCCCGATACCGTCGCGAAGACCGTGACGGCGCCGCTCGAGCGCGCGTTCGGCTCGATTGCGGGCCTGACGCAGATGACGTCGCAAAGCTCGTCGGGCTCGTCGCAGATCGTGTTGCAGTTCGATCTGAATCGCGATATCGACGGCGCCGCGCGTGACGTGCAGGCGGCCATCAACGCCGCGCGCAGCAATCTGCCGACGACGCTCACGCAAACGCCGACGTATCGCAAGATGAATCCTGCGGCGGCGCCCGTGATGATCGTAGGTCTCACGTCGGATACGGTCGGCGTCGGGCAGATGTACGACTATGCGTCGTCGGTGCTGCAGCAGAAGCTGTTGCAGGTGCCGGGCGTCGGCGATGTGACGGTCGGCGGCGGCGCGCTTCCCGCAGTGCGCATTGAGCTGAATCCCGATCAGCTGAGCCACTACGGCATCGCGCTCGATACCGTGCGTACGTCGCTGGCGAATGCGAGCGTCGATCTGCCGAAGGGCGCCGTCAGCGTGAACGGCCAGCATTACGTGGTGGCCGCGAACGACCAGTTGCCGAACCCCGACGACTACAAGCCGCTCGTGATCCGCACGCATGACGGCACGGTCGTGCATGTGTCGGATGTCGCGCAAGTGGTGAAGTCGACGGAAGACCTGCGCAATTACGGGCTCGCGAACGGCAAGCCCGCCGTGCTGCTGATCGTGTCGAAGCAACCGAACGCGAACGTCATCAAGACCGTCGATGCAATTCGCGCCGCGCTGCCTCAGTTGTCCGCGAGCCTGCCGTCGACGGTGAAGCTCGGCGTCGTGCTCGACGGCACGCAGACGATTCGTTCGTCGGTACTCGACGTGGAAATCTCGCTGCTCGCGGCGGTGCTGCTGGTGACGGCCGTGTCGTACGCATTCTTTCGCGACTGGCGCAGCACGCTGATTCCCGCGATCACCGTGCCGCTCGCGCTGGCGGGCACGTTCACGGCGATGTACTTCCTCGGCTACAGCCTGAATAACCTGTCGCTGATGGCGCTGACGATTTCAACGGGTTTCGTGGTCGACGATGCGATCGTCGTCGTCGAAAACATCATGCGGCATCTGGATCAGGGCAAGACGCCGCTCGCCGCTGCGCTCGACGGCACGCGCGAAGTCGGCTTTACCGTGCTGACGATCAGCGTGTCGCTCGTGGTCGTGTTTCTGCCGCTGATCATGATGAGCGGCATCGTCGGAAGGTTGTTTCGCGAGTTCTCCGTGTCGCTGGCGATCGCGATCATGATTTCGATGGTGATTTCGCTGACGCTCGCGCCCACGCTTGGCCGTTTGCTGCTGCGTCACGCACCTCCGAAGCATGATGAAGCGGCGTTCGGGCAGCGCGTCGAACGCGCGTATGGCAAGAGTCTGCGCTGGGCGCTGCGTCATCCGAAGACGATGCTCGCCGTCACCGTGCTGCTGCTGTTCGCGAACGTCGGCATGGTCGCCGTGATGCCGAAGGGCTTCTTTCCGATCGAGGACACGGGCCGTTTGATGGGCATGATTCAGGCGTCGCAGAGCATTTCGTTTCAGGCGATGAAGCAGAAGTTCGACGAGATCAATCGACGCATGCTGCAAAACCCGAACGTGCAATCGGTGGCGGGCTATGTCGGCGGACGCAATGCCGTCAGCAATAGCATGATGTTTGTCACGCTCAAGCCGCTGTCCGAACGCACGCAGAGCGCGGATCAGGTCATTGCCGATCTGAGCCGCCGAACGGCCGATCTGCCCGGCGTGCGCCTGCTGCTGCAATCCGCGCAGGATCTGATGTTCGGCGCGCGGCAAAGCGCGGCGCAGTTTCAATACACGGTGACGGCGGAAAACCAGAGCGAACTGGATACGTGGCTGCCGCGCATCGAAGCGAAGCTGCGCGCGTTGCCGCAACTGCGCGACGTGAATGCCGACGTGCAAAGCGCGAGTCTTTCGATGATGCTGCAAGTGAACCGCGATGCGGCGGCGCGCATGGGCGTGCCGTTCGAATCGATCGACGATACGTTGAATGACGCATTCAGCCAGCGGCAAATCGCAACGATCTACGGGCCAGCGAATCAGTACCACGTTGTGATGGAAGTCGCGCCGCAATACTGGCAGGATCCGAAGACGCTGGACACGCTATACGTGCCTGCGACCAAAGCAAGCACGAGCACCACGACGAGTACGACTACTTCGACTCTCGTGCCGCTTTCCGCACTCGCGACCCGCACGTTGTCGCACGCACCCGTCACGATCGCGCACGACAACCAGTTTCCCGCTGTAACGCTGTCGTACAACCTGCGCGAAGGCGTATCGATGAGCGATGCGAATGCCGCGATCAAAACGGCCGTCGCTTCGCTGAATCTGCCGAACACGGTACTGCCTTCGTTCGCGGGACAAGGCGCGCAGATGCAGCAATCGGGCGGCAGCGAACTGTTGTTGATCATCGGCGCACTGGTGGCCGTTTATATCGCGCTCGGCATTCTGTACGAGAACCTCGTCCATCCGCTGACGATCCTCTCGACGCTGCCTTCAGCCGGTCTCGGCGCGCTGATCGCGCTGTACGTCTGCGGCTACGAACTGTCGATCATCGCGTTGATCGGCATCGTTCTGCTGATCGGCATCGTGAAGAAGAACGCGATCATGATGGTCGATTTCGCCGTCACGTACGAACGCGACCATGCGGCGAGCGCGCAGGAATCGATTTATCAGGCGTGCCTCACACGCTTCCGGCCGATCATGATGACGACGCTCGCCGCGTTGCTCGGCGCAGTGCCGCTGATTGTCAGCTCGGGTTACGGACATGAATTCAGACATCCGCTCGGCGTCTCGATTCTCGGCGGCTTGATGGTCAGCCAGGCGCTGACGCTCTTCACGACGCCCGTGATCTATCTCTGGCTCGACCGCTTCAAATTGCGGCGCGCTTCACGTAACGGAACTTCCTCATGATGGACACATCAGCGCGCACGATGCGGCGTCTGCATCGAACGATCGTGGCTGCGGCGATTGCAGCGCTGTGCGCGGGCTGCGCGGTCGGCCCCGACTACAAGCGGCCCGACGTCGCTGTGCCCGCAACGTTCAAGGAAATGAACAGCCCCGACGCGAGCGGTTTGTGGCAGCAGGCGCAACCCGATCCCGCTGCATCGCTCGACAGCCGCTGGTGGACGATGTTCAACGACGATACGCTGAGCGCATTGTGCGAGCGCGCGTTGAAAGCGAACCAGACGCTCGCGCAGTACGACGCGGCGTATCGTGCGGCGCGCGCACAGGTTGCATCGGCGCGCGCGAGTCTGTTTCCGACGGTGTCGTTCGCCGGTTCGGGCACGCGCTCGGGCAGCGGGAGCACGACGCAGGTGTCGTCGAGCGGCAGTGTGAGCAGCTATGCGTCGAAGAGCGTGTCGGCGCAACTCGAAGCGAGTTGGGAGCCGGACCTGTGGGGCAGCGTACGGCGCTCCGTCGAAGCGAGCGAAGCGAGCGCGCAGGCATCCGATGCGCAGCTTGCGGGCGAACGCCTGAGCGTCCTCGCCACGCTCGCCGTCGATTACTTCACCGTCCGTGCCGCCGATGCCGATCTCACGCTTCTCGCGGAAGAGCACCGCATCGACGCGGAATTGCTCGCGCTGACGGAGGCGAAGTACAAGCAAGGCGTGTCCTCTTACGACGATGTGCGGACGGCGCACAACACGCTGCAAACCATCGACGAAAGCATTGCGACCGCGCAACTCACGCGGCGTCAGTACGAGCATGCGATTGCCGTTCTGGTCGGCGAAGCGCCTGCTGCGTTTTCGTTACCGGTTCTGGCCGACTATCGTTTCGATCTGCCGACGCTGCCGGCGGCGTTGCCGTCCACGCTGCTGCAACGGCGTCCCGACGTCGTGCAGGCCGAGCGCACAGTCGCGCAGTACAACGCGAAAATCGGCGTTGCGAAGGCAGGCTATTTCCCGACGCTTACGCTTTCCGCCGATGGCGGCTGGAGCGGCACGTCGCTCGCGCACCTCGTGTCGCTGCCGACTCGCTTCTGGTCGCTCGGACTCGACGTTGCGCAGACCGTGTTCGACGCGGGCGCGACGAGCGCTTCTGTGCGCAACGCGAAGGCCAACTACGATCAGGAAGTGGCCGCGTATCGTCAAACAGTGTTGAGCGCGTTTCAGGACGTCGAAGACTACTTGAGCGCAGTGCAGATCACATCGCGCCAGGCGGCGGCATCGGATGAAGTCGCGCAACGCAGCGGCGAACTCGCCGCGAGCCAGCAGCGCAATTTCGCGGCGGGCACGTCGAGCCGCATCGACATGCTCGATACGCAACTGACGCAAGTGCAGGATCGCAAGATCGCGCTCGACTACAGCAGCACGGCGCTGCAAAACTCCGTCATGCTGGTGAAAGCGCTCGGCGGCGGCTGGGACGGCAAACTGACGACGGCGGAATCTTCCGGGAGGTAATGCGCTGCACAGACAGCGCATATGACGTGTACCGCTTTGCTCGTGACGATTTATTGGTTCGTCGCGCGCAAGCGCGTTGCTAAAGTCGCGGCAACTCGCTACACGCATAACCATCAGAAGGTTCGAACATGAAAATCCGCTTTGCTGGCGCAGTCATCATGGGGTTGATGCTCGCCGTTTCCGGCGCGGCGCACGCCGACCGTCTCGACGACATCAAGAAAGCAGGCGTGCTGCGCGTCGCGACGTTCGACAGCAATCCGCCGTTCGGTTTCGTCGATTCGAAGAGCAATCAGATCGTCGGGCTCGACGTCGACTATGCGCGCGCCGTGGCGAACAAGCTGGGCGTGAAGCTCGAAATCCAGCCGACCAATCCTGCCAACCGTATCGCGTTTCTGAAGTCGGGCAAGGTCGATCTCGTGTTCGCGAACTTCACGATCACCGACGAACGCAAGAAGGAAGTCGATTTCAGCACGCCGTATTTCGCGTCGGGCACGCAGTTCATCGCGAAGAAGGGCGTGCTGAAAACGCCGCAGCAACTCAACAGCCTGCGCGTCGGCGCGGACAAGGGCACGACGAACGAACAACAGGTTCGCGCGCAATTTCCCGGCGCCACGATCGTTGCTTACGACGACACGCCGTTCGCATTCGCCGCGCTGCGCACGGGCAACGTGCAGGCAATCACGCAGGACGGCCCGAAGCTCGTCGCGCTACTCGCGAACGTGCCGGACAAGAGCAACTACGAAATCTCGCCGTTCACGATTTCCAACGACTACGAAGGCGTCGGCGTGCCGAAGGGCGAGACGCGTCTGCTGAACGTGGTCGACGATACGCTCAAGGGTCTCGAAGCGAACGGCACGGCAGGCAAGATCTACGACGAGTGGTTCGGCCCATCGAGCCGCGCGCCGCTGCCGCGTCTGTTCAAGATCGGCGATCCGCAGAAGAGCTGATCGCGCGATGAACGGCTGGCTGGAACCGAAGTACGTCGCGTGGCTGGCGCACGGCTTTCTGCTGACGTTGGTGCTTTCTGCGTGCGTGATCGTGACGGCGACGCTGCTGGGTTTTGTGCTCGCGCTGGCGCGCAATGCGCGCAGCGGCGTCGTGTGTCGCGCGGCATCGCTTTACGTGCTCGTGTTCCGTAACTCGCCGCTGCTGGTGCAACTGCTGTTCTGGTACTTCGGCGCGGCGACGCTGCTTCCTCAATCAGCGATGGAATGGCTCAACGCGCCGCATGCGCTTTCGCTGGGTGCGTTGACGCTCGCGTGGCCGCCGTTCGAATTCGTCGCGGGCTGGGTTGGGCTGACGTGCTACGCGACGACGTTCATTGGCGAAGAGTTTCGCGCGGGTATGCGCGGCGTCAAAGCCGGGCAGTATCAGGCAGCGGCTGCGTTGGGTCTTACTCCGTTTGCCACCTTCCGCCATGTGATCCTGCCGCAGGCGATCCGCATCGCTACGCCGCCGCTCGCGGGGCAATACATGAACATCGTCAAGAACTCGTCGCTGACGATGGCGATCGGTCTCGCTGAACTCTCGTACACGTCACGACAGGTCGACACCGAAACGTTCAAGACCTTCCAGGCGTTCGGCGCGGCCACCGTCCTCTACATCGCGACGATTGCGGCGATCGAAGTCGCATTGCTGCTCTGGAAGCGCCGCAGCGCGCATGCATGGCAGCGGGGGACGGCATGAGCGAAATCGACTGGCTGCCGACACTGCGGTATCTGCTGCTCGGCACGTTTCCGAATGGCCCGCTCGGCGGTGCGGGTTTGACACTCGTGATGTCCGTTGCGTCGGCGCTGTTGTCGGCAGTTCTTGGGCTTGCGGGCGGCGTCGCCTTGTCGATGACACGCGGCGCTGTGCATCTCGCGCTGATCGCGATTGTCGGCTTTTTCCGCGCGATTCCCGTCCTGATGCTGATCTTCTGGACGTTCTTCCTGATGCCGATGCTGCTGCATATCGACGTGCCTGGACTCGCAACGGTCGTCTGCGCACTGGCGCTGATCGGCGGCGCGTATCTGTCGCATTCGGTGCATGCGGGCATCGCTGCTGTCGGCGCAGGGCAAGAGCAGGCGGCGGCATCGCTCGGGCTGACGCGCTGGCAGGCGCTGCGCTACGTGCTGTTGCCTCAGGCCGTGCGGATCATGACGCCGTCGTTCGTGAACCAGTGGGTGTCGCTGATCAAGGACACGTCGCTCGCGTATATCGTCGGCGTGCCCGAGTTCACCTTTCTCGCCAACCAGATCAACAACCGCCTGATGGTCTATCCCGTGCAGATCTTCCTGTTCGTCGGTCTGGTTTATCTGTTGCTGTGCTCGGCGCTGCAATTCGTTGCGACGCGATTGCTCGAAAGCGGGCGGCGTCGCGATACCTCCGGCGCTCAATCGCGAATCACCCGGTTCTCTCATGTCCAATCCGCCGATTCCTGATCCGAAGACCGCTCCCGCTTCGCCGCGCCGCAGAATGCTCGGCGGGCTGGCGCTCTCCGCGCTCGTCGCACCGAACGTGAAGGCGGCGACGCTGTTGCGGCCGTTGAGCGTCGATCCGTGGACGCAAACGCCTGGCGCGCCGATACTCGATCATCCTTATGGTCAGCCTTCGCCGCGCGAAGCCAACGTCGTGCGGCGTGCAGCGCGCGCATGGCCGATGCCGGGCGCAGCGTCGTCGCTGACGCCTTTGGCGGATCTGCACGGCACGATCACGCCGAACGGGCTTGTCTATGAGCGTCATCACGCGGGCGTGCCCGACATCGATCCCGACGAACACCGGCTCGCCGTGCACGGACTCGTGCGCGAACCGAAGCTGTTCACTATGGACGATCTGGTGCGTCTGCCGTCCGAGTCGCGCATTCATTTTCTCGAATGCTCGGGCAACACCGCGAGCGAATGGAAAGGGCCGAGCGGTCTGCCCGTGCAGATCACGCACGGACTGTTGTCGTGCTGCGAATGGACGGGCGTGCGTCTTTCGACACTGCTCGAAGCGACGGGCGGACTCGCGGCGTCATCGGATGGACGCGCGCCGAAATGGTTGCTTGCCGAAGGCGCCGATGCGTCGTCGATGACGCGCAGTCTGCCGCTCGAACGCATTCTCGACCGCGCGCTTGTCGTCTATGCGCAAAACGGCGAGCGTCTGCGGCCTGAAAACGGTTATCCGTTGCGGCTGATCGTGCCGGGTTTCGAAGGCAATACGAACGTGAAGTGGCTGCGTCGTCTGAAGCTCGTCGATGCGCCGCTGGAAACGCGCGAGGAAACGTCGAAATATACGGGCTTGCTGCCCGATGGACGCGCGCGCCAGTTCGTGTTCGAGATGGATGCGAAGTCGGTGATTACGCGGCCTTCGGCGGGGCATCGGCTGACGGTGCAAGGGTTTTATCCGATCGTCGGTCTCGCGTGGTCGGGGCGCGGCGCGATTCGGCGGGTCGAGGTGTCGACGGATGGTGGCACCACATGGCAAGACGCAACGCTCGACGAACCGGCACGCGATCGCGCGTTGACGCGCTTTCACTCGGGTTGGGTCTGGAACGGCGAGCCTACCGTGATTCTGTCGCGTGCAACGGATTCGACCGGCTACGTGCAGCCGACGCGCGAGGCTCTCGTGCAGGCGCGCGGCCTCAATTCGAACTACCACTACAACGGCATTCACCAATGGCGCGTCGGCGCCGATGGAAGCGTGAAAAATGCATAAGCCTGGTTTTCGCGGACCGCGGTCAATACATCGGGTCGTGTGTGCGTCGTTGTCGGCGGCTTTGCTTGCGGCCTGCTCGGCATCATTGACGACATCGAAGCAAGCCGCGCTCGATGAAACGCTGCGCAAATCCGCCGATGCGATCGGCACGCGCGTCAACGAAACGGACCTCGCCGCATGGAACATCGACGTCGCGCCCGATGGCCGCGGCTTGCCCGCAGGCAGCGGCGATGTCGCGATGGGCGGCAAAGTCTTCGCGGCGAAATGCGCGGCGTGTCATGGTGCGAAAGGGGAAGGGCTGATCGGCGATCAACTGATAGGCGGACGCGGCACGCTCGCGAGTGCGAATCCGAAGCGCACGGTCGGCAGCTACTGGCCGTATGCGACGACGCTCTTCGACTACATCCGACGCGCCATGCCGTACAACGCGCCGCAATCGCTCAGCGCCGACGAGGTGTATGCCGTCAGCGCGTGGATTCTGAACCAGAACGGCATCGTGCCCGACGATGCACGGCTCGATGCGCATTCTCTGGCGGCCGTCCGCATGCCGAATCGCGATGGCTTCGTTTCCGATCCGCGTCCGGGGCGGCTCTAGATAAGCCGGCTTCCAACGTGACGAAAGGCGACCCGCGTCGCCTTTCGTTGCAAATGGAGAATCAGGCTGTCTGCGCGACCTGCGCCTCTCGAACCGCAAACTGATTAACCGGTCGCGGCAACCCCAGATGATCGCGCAGCGTATTCCCCGAATACTCAGTGCGAAAAAGCCCGCGACGCTGTAACTCCGGCACGACGAGTTCCGCGAATTCGCTCAGTCCGCCGGGCAGCCACGGCGACATGATGTTGAAGCCATCGGCGCCTTCTTCCTCGAACCACTGCTGCAACTGATCCGCGATGCTCTCCGGCGTGCCGATCACCTGCTGATGTCCGCGAGCGCCTGCAATGCGCAGATACAGTTCCCGTATCGTCAGATTGTCGCGCCGGGCGAGATCGAGCAGCAGCCGCTGCCGGCTCTTGCCGCCATTCGTTTCGGGCAGTTCGGGCACAGGACCATCGACGGGATACTTCGACAGATCGACACCGCCCGACATGTTCGACAGCAGCGCGAGGCCGACGGTCGGATGAATCAGATTCTGCAAATTATCGAACTTGTCGCGCGCTTCCTGCTGCGTCCTGCCGATCACGGGAAAAATGCCGGGCATGATCTTCAGATGTTCGGGGCGGCGTCCATAGCGCGCGAGCCGGCCTTTGACATCCCGATAGAACGCCTTCGCTTCGTCGAGCGTCTGATGGGCAACGAAGATCACCTCAGCCGTTTGCGCGGCGAGTTCCTTGCCCGCATCCGATGCGCCCGCCTGAATGACGACGGGACGCCCCTGCGGCGAGCGCGCGACGTTCAACGGTCCGCGCACCTTGAAGTGCTTGCCGCGATGTTCGAGCACGTGCAGCTTGTCGGCATCGAAATAGACGCCGCTAGTCTTGTCGCGGACGAATGCGTCGTCGTCCCAGCTGTCCCACAGGCCCGTCACCACGTCGTGAAACTCTTTCGCGCGCTCGTAGCGCACCGCGTGGTCCGGATGCTGATCGAAGCCGAAGTTGTGCGCTTCCGTTTCCGTGCTCGACGTGACGAGATTCCAGCCCGAACGCCCGCCGCTCAGATGATCGAGCGACGCGAACTTGCGCGCGACGTTGTATGGCTCGTTGAACGTCGTGGAAACGGTGGCAACGAGGCCGATGTGCTGCGTGACGACGGAGAGCGCGGACAGCAGCGTTAACGGCTCGAAGTGATCGGCGCGCGCCGTGCGCGACAGCGAAGGCAGGTTTGTGTCGCGCACGCTGACGCTGTCGGCGAAAAAGATCGCGTCGAACTTCGCGCGCTCCGCGATCTGCGCGAGTTCCGCGTAGTGCTTGAAGTCAAGGCCACCGGCCGCGTGCGTGTCGGGATGACGCCACGCGGCGATGTGGTGCCCCGTTTCCATCAGGAACGCGCCGAGGCTGATCTGTCGTTGGTGTGGTCGTGCTTCGCTCACTTTGGTTTCCTTGATCGACGTCGAGAGAATGTGGGTTTCACCATGCGAGGCGCCATTCGCCGATGCGCGGTTCTTGCACCTTCACGCGATGACCGCCGTCAGGCGTGTTGTCAGCGTCAGACGCAGGCAGTTCGCTGAAATCCGCGAGTATCCGGTTGCGCAGCTGCACGAAACGCGCGTCGCTGCGCTCGCGCGGACGCGGCAGATCCACTTGTGCAATGCGCTTCACACGTCCAGGACGCGGCGCCATCGTCACGACGCGGTCGCCGAGATAGATCGCTTCGTCGACATCGTGTGTGACGAGAATCATCGTGATCCGCTCGTGCTGCCAGATACGCTGCAGTTCGTTTTGCAGACGGCCGCGTGTGAGCGCATCGAGCGCGCCGAACGGTTCGTCGAGCAACAGCACGCGCGGACGATTCACGAGCCCGCGCGCAATCGCGACACGCTGCGCCATCCCGCCCGACAACTGATGCGGATACGCATGCTCGAATCCTTCGAGTCCAACCAGCGCGACATGCTCCGCGACAGCCTCGCGCTTCTGCTGCTGCGAAAGCGGCGCATTGCGCAACGCGGCGAGAATGTTCTGCGACGCCGTGAGCCACGGAAACAGCCGGTGATCCTGAAAGACGATGCCGCGCTCAAGCGACGTATCGCGCACGCGTTCGCCATCGACGCTGATTTCGCCGCGATAGTCTGTATCGAGTCCGGCGATCAGGCGCAGCAGTGTCGACTTGCCGCAACCGCTCGCGCCGAGCACGCTGACGAATTCGCCTTGCGCGATATCGAGTGAAATGTCGTCGAGCACGAGCAGCGCGCCGTCTGCTTCGCCTTGCTGCGCGTAGCGTTTGCTGACGCCGCGGATGCGGATGCCTTCGGAAACTGTCGTCGTCATATGCGTTGCCTGTGATGTTGGTTGTGTCATGCAGCAGCGCTTTCGTGCGATGAACGCGTGCGCCGCGCGAACACGCGCCGCTCGATGCCGCGAGCGAACGCATTGAGTGCCCAGCCCGTAATACCCACGACGATGATCCCGAACAGCACCAGGTCCATCCTGAACTGTTCGCTTCCGTCGATCAGCGTATTGCCGATCCCGCTTCCCGCGACGAGCAGATATTCGGCGCCGAGCGTCGCGAGCCACGAATAGATCAACGCGAGATAGATGCCCGTGAAGATCGACGGTAGCGCGGCGGGCAGAATCACGAAACGCGCCATCTGCAAGCGCGAATAACGGAACGCGCGCGCCACTTCGACATAGCGCGGCGGCACCGCGTGAATGCCGTCGCACGTATGCGCGGCGACGGGCAGCAGTGCGGCGAGCGACAGGAACACGACCTTCGCCATATCGCCGAGTCCGAACCACACGGAGATCAGCGGAATCCACGCGAACAGCGAGATTTGCTTGAACGTGTCGAAGGTCGGGCCGATCAGGCGCGTGGCGATGCGCGAAAAGCCGAGCGCCGCGCCGAGCAGCAGGCCGCTTACCGTGCCAATCAGGAAACCGCTTGCTTCACGCGCGAGCGATGCCGACAGCGCACGCAACAGCGCCCCGCTTTGAATCTGCTGCCACGCCGTATGCGCGACATCGACGGGACTGACGAGCAAGCCGCTCTTCGCGACATGCAACGCCGACACGAGCCACCACAACGCAAACGCCGCGAGCGGCAAGACGAGACCGCGCCAGTTGAATGCGGCAAGACGTTTTCTGAATGACGACGTGCGCGGCGATTCAAACGAAGCGTCGCAACTGCACGGCGGCGGCCCGCTCGCCTTGCGCGGCGCGAAGAGACGTGACGGCGACAACGAACGCGTGAGAGACATGACGTGTTCCTCGATCGAAAGATTCACTCGCGGAATGCGGACGGTTGGCCGCGCCGCAGCCGTGCTTCGAGTGCGTCGAGCAGACGGTTGATCGCAAAGCCGATGGCGCCGACGATCACGACGGATGCCATCACGAGATCGAGCTGAAAGAGCTGGCGTCCGTACACGATCAGATAACCCAGGCCTTCCGACGAAGCGACCAGTTCGACCACGACAAGCGCGAGCCATGCCTTCGTGAACGCGAGCCGCACGCCCGTGGCGAGCGTTGGCACGGCGGCGGGGAGCACGACATACGCGACGCGTTGCCAGCGGCTGTAGCCGAATACGCGCGCGGCTTCATCGAGCGGCGCAGGCGTGTTGCGCACGCCTTGCATCGTGCTCAAAGTGACAGGGACGAGCGCCGCATGCGCGATCAGGATGTACTTGAGCGGCTCGCCGACACCGACGAGCAGCAGCAGAAACGGCAACCAGCCCAGCACGGGAATCTGCACGAGCGCGTTGAACGCGGGCAGCACGCAGGCTTCGACGGTGCGCGACAGGCCCAGCGCCGCGCCGATCAGCAGACCGGCGAGCGTGCCGACACCGAAGCCCACGAGCACGCGTTGCAGACTGACCAGCGTGTGATGCGCGAGATCGCCGCTCGTTGCGAGCTCGCGCAACGTGTCGAATACCTGTTGCGGCGGCGGAAGAATCTGCGGCGCGATCCAGCCGCGCGCACAGCCGACGCTCCACAGCGTGAACAATACGGCGGGCAGCAGCCACGGCGCGAGATGCCACGCGACGGCCCGTACGCGGCGCCGCGCTGTCTCCGATGCTTCGCTTGCGGTGTTCTGCGTGGCGCGCTTCGAAAGCGGCTGCCACTGGTCTATCGCCTTGCTCATGGCGGCCTCCGTCAGCTGAGCGGTTTGCCTTGCGCGTCGTAACGCGTCCAGTAGTGTTCGAGCGATTGCGTGCGCAGCGCATTGTCGAGATAACGCGTCTCGAACCATCCGTCGACTTCGACGGGCTGACGAATCAGCTTGAGCTTGAGCGCGTCGTTCGCGACGGCCTTGTAGCGCGCGACGATGAACGGATCGACGAGCGGCGAATTGCGCGACTTCAACGGCTGATTCGCAAACTCGGCCTGCCACGACGCATAGCTCACGCCGCTCTTCGCCCACAGCTTGAAGAGCGCGTCGCGGTTCGCTTCGTCGGACGACCACTGCGCGCCCTTGACGAACGCATTCACCACGCGCTGCACGATGTCGGGATGCGCGCGATCGAAGTCGTCGAGCACGAGCAGATGCGACTGGCGCGTGAACTGCGGCCCGTCCGTCTGCGATTCGTAGATGATCTTGGCCAAGCCCTGATCGCGCAGCTTGTAGAGGTGATAGTCGTTGACGGACGCGTCGATGCCCTTCGACGACAACGCGGCCAGCGAACTCGCGGAATCGAGATTGATCACGCGCAGATCGCGTTCGTCGAGCTGATTGGCGGCGAGCACGTTGTCCGCGACGAGTTGCAGATTGGTGCCGCGAAAGATCGACACGCGCTTGCCTTTGAGATCTTTCACCGACTGCACCGACGAGTCGGGCGGCACGGCGATTTTCACGCCGACGCGCACGCCCGATTCGAGCAGGATGCGTGTCTTCAGTCCGTTCGCGCGGCCGAGCACGGAGGGCAGATCGCCCTGAAACGCGAAGTCGAGCGATTTGTCGGCGATCGCTTCGTTGACGGCGGGGCCCGCGCCCTTGAAGAAGAGCCATTCGACCTTGATGCCGTCGGCGGCGAATTCCTTTTCGACGAGTTGCAACTGCTGCACGGTCGCCGCGGGCGAGCCGCCGAACGTGGGCGGATCGCCTGCGCCCTGCTGCGCAACGCCGATGCGGATCACGGCGGGTTTGTCGGCATGCGCTTGCGGCACGGTGAAAGCGAGCGCGGTCGCGAGCAGAACGGACTTCACGAGCGTGAAGGTTCGTCGGAGTCGGTTGTTCATGAATGAGTGCGAGGTGCGGTCAGGAGTGGTCGAAGAGGGGCGCGCGGAATGTCAGTGCGCAAGCGGTTTGCGTGCGGTCACGAAGATCAGGCGGCGCGCGAGTTGCAGACCACGCGGACCGCGATGCGCTTCGAGTGCATCAGCGAGGCGCTCTCGCAATTGCGCGATTTGCGGCTCGGCCAGTGACGACAGGAAGTTGCCGAAGGAACTCGCGCGGCTAAACGTCAGCACGTCGTCGACGTTATCGAAGGCATCGTCGAATTCGCGTATTTCGTTGAGCGTGACGTCGAAGCCCAACGTCGACAGCAAACTCGCCGCGCTGTCGCGCGTGAGCTTGTTCGGCGCGCCGATTTCCGCGCGCTGCGAGTCCGTGTCTTTGGCAATCAGCGTGTGCAGCACGCGATGCAGATCGTGTGGCACGTCGGCGGGCATCGTCGTGAAGCCGAGACGGCCGCCCGGTTTGAGCACGCGCCACGCTTCGCGCAACGCTTTGGGCTGATCCGGTATCCAGTGAATCACGCTGTTCAGATAGACGACGTCGTAGTGCGAATCGGCGATACCGGCGAGCTCTTCCGCCCGGCCGACACGCGCTGCAAAACGTCCTTGTGCACGCTGCAATGCGCGTTCGACGCGCAGCGGCAGCGGATCGAGACCGAGCACGTCGCCTTGCGTACCGACGCGCTGCGCAGCGGACTCCGTCAAACGACCTGTGCCGCAGCCGACGTCGAGCACGCGCTCGCCTTCGCGCAGTGCGAGCGCGTCGAGCAGTTGCAGACCGTGATTGAACTGGCGAATGCCGAGGCGATCGTATTCGTCGGCGAGCGTGGCGGAATCGAGTTGCAGGCTGGGTGCTTTCGACATGGAATGAGCGCGGAGTCGTCGTGGAGCGCTCATTCTTGTCGACGCAACACGTCAGGACAAGAAAGCAATCGAGCTATTCATATGCGCCACGGTGCTTTCCTGCAAGGCACGCGAGCGCGATGTTCGCTATCGCGGATAGATCGATGCATGGATGAAGAATGCCGACGCTGGGCGTGTCGATCTGCTGCTTACATGCGCACATTCGACGGCTTTGCCCGCGCGCGCTGCGGCGTCGCGCTGCAATGACACGTGCGCTTGAACCGCACGAGCGCGGCGACGCTTCCCTTCATGCAGTCGTGCAATTGTTCGGCGAGACGCGTATCGAAACCGAGGCGTTGCAGCCTTTGAATGCGCTCTTCCTGATCGTCGGCGAGTTCGATGCCTCGTCGGATGCGTGCTTCACATGCGCCCACAGGACAGGCGCTTTCTTCGTCGTTGGTCTTTGCCTGTTCCTTCGCTTGCTCGACGATGATCGCGCCGAGTTTGTCGAGCACTTCCAGCAACGTCGCGGGCGCGAATGGCTTGCGGAGCATCGCCGCGACGGGGACAGATGGCGTCGTGATCAGCGCGGACATCAGAATGACAGGCACCTGCCGAAAATCAGGCATGGATCTGATTTTGCGCACCATATCGGGGCCGTCCATCGTGGGCATCATCACGTCGGACACAATAACTTGAGGATGAGCGACGGGCGCGAGTCGCACCGCTTCCGCACCGTCATGCGCGATCGTGACGTCGTGCCCCGCGCCGTCGAGCACGGCGCTGAGTGCATCGCGCACGTTCGCATCGTCTTCGACCAGTAATACGCGGCTCATCGAAAGTGTTCCCTGTATTCGATGAGTACCTATGTGCATCGCGTATTCCCGCCCGCGCCTTCTTTCTGCGCAGCCGTGGCCGTGCCGCCGTCACACGCGGCCTGTAGCGGGTAGCGGTAATTTGTAGGCTTTACCGGCCAAACATGCGCCATGCGCGCGCGATAACGCGCGCGCGGTATGAGAAATGCTTGCGCGCCCGCGTTTAGCTGGTCAACGCCTCGCGTTCGAGTTCGCCAAGTGGAATGTGGCGCACATCGCGGCCTTTGACGACGAACACGACGAATTCGGCGATATTTTTCGCATGATCGCCGATGCGTTCGAGCGCTTTGGCAATGAAAAGATATTCGAGCGCGACGGAAACGGTTTGAGGCGTCTCGCTCATCTGCGCCACGAGTCTGCGGACGAACGCGCGAAAAGCTTCGTCGATGGCCTTGTCGTCGCGCACGATCTGCGCAGCGGCGACGGCATCCATGCGCGCGAACGCGTCGAGCACGCGATGCAGTACGGACGCCGCCATTTCGCCCGAACTTCGCAATTCGGTCAGCGGAATGGTCGAACTTGAGCCGCTTTCGTCGATGCGCCGCAAGCGCTTCGAGATCTTGCGCGCTTCATCGCCCATGCGTTCGAGATTGGTCACGCACTTCGACATCGCCATCAACAGACGCAGGTCGCGTGCGGCAGGCTGCCGGCGCGCAATCACGCGATGTATTTCTTCGTCTATCTCGATCTCGAGTGCGTTGAGTTCGCGTTCGCTGTCGCGGATTTCCTGCACGAGCGCGGGATCGTAGTCGTCGATCAGCGTCAGACAGCGGGTGATCTGTCTTTCGACCATGCCGCCCATTGCCAGAAGATGAGTGGACAGCATATTGAGCGCAGCGTCGAACTGACTTGAGAGATGCTTGTCGGACATGATGCGCCCCCTTTGCCGCGCAGCTTGAACGATGTGATGCGGTTTGGTCTCTGTTCGGCCTGTTCCGCGCGCATCCGCGAAATCGGAAACCGTATATATGGTTTCATGGTAACGGTGCAAAAATGCATGTGCAAGCGAGGAGACCCTTACTCGCAATGTCCCGTTGCCCGCAGACCACTATCCGATGGACGGAACGGGTCCTTTCCGGACAGAAGCGCTTTCGCCGGTTTGGAACGCCGCATGCGCTGGTGACGTTTTCACATGAGCATCCGGCGAGGCGAAGTTGACGCAACCGATCACGCAACCGGTTCAAGCCGTCGCGGAACGGCATGCTGATTGCTGAAGCGTCGGCCAGAGAAACATCATTGACGAACCAAGGGAGCAGCAACATGGAATTAACCTATTCGTCTTGCACCCTCGGCGTGACAGCTGGTGTCGCGGATGGAAACGTGGTCGCGAACGTGCGCATCTATCGACCCGGCGCTGAAGATATTTCCGCAGAGACGTACGAGTTCCAGGTGCCCGGTCACTTCGTGGATGGAAAAGAAGCGATCACCTTCGCGACGGAATGGGCCAAGGAGTGGATCGACGAGCATTGCGTCTAGGCGTCGCGTCTGGGGCATCGTTACCACCGGCGACGGGCCGCGCCCACGCACAGCGCCGCGAGGCCCGCCACTGCGAGCATCGCGAGCCCGCGATGCGTATCGAGCCAGAGAGCGGGACTCGTCGGGGAAGCCTGCGCATCGAAGCGCCCGTGCATGCGATGCAGATCGCTGACGGGCCGCCACAGGTTCGACGGCTGCGCGGGACGTGCAGGGCGCGAGTCGTCCTGCTGTGCGTCGATTCCTGTGCGTCCGAGATAGCGATCGAGCCAGCCCGGTATCCACTGGTTCGCGACGATCGCCTTGATCGACGATGAACCGACCCACACTTCGCGGCGCCGATGCGTGGCGGCCCAGTAAATGGCGCGCGCCGCGACCTCCGGCTGAAAAATCGGCGCAACGGGTTTCGGCGCATGCGGCATCTGGTTCGCCGCCCAGTCGAACTGAGGCGTGTTGAGCGCCGGCATCTGAACCATCGTCACGTGAATACGGCTTTTCCGGTGATACAGCTCGCAGCGCAGCGCGTCGGTGAAGCCGCGTATCGCGTGCTTCGCGCCGCAGTACGCCGATTGCAGTGGAATCGAGCGATACGCGAGCGCCGAGCCGACCTGGACGATCACGCCACGATCGCGTGCCGTCATGCGTTTCAACGCGGCCATCGTGCCCCACACGTAGCCGTGATACGTGACGTCGGTGATGCGCGCGAAATCCTTGTGCGCCAGTTCGTCGATGGGCGCGAATGCGGTGACCATCGCGTTGTTCACCCATACGTCGATGGGTCCAAGGCGCGATTCGACCGATGCCGCCGCTGCCTCGACTGCGTCGGCGTCGCTCACGTCGACCTTGATCGACAGCACGCGCACGCCCGTTGCCCTGATCTCCTGAGCGGTGTCCTGAAGCGCGTCGGGGTCGCGTGCGAGCAGCGCGACATCGGCGCCATGCCGCGCGAACTCCATCGCCGCGGCGCGGCCCACGCCCGCCGTCGCGCCTGTGATGACGACCGTTCCGGGTTTGCCGGATTTGCGTATTGATGAGCGCACGGTGATGCCCTCCAGATCGAATGATTCGGTTTGTCGCGTGTCTACCTACAACTCGCCGCGCGCGGCCAGCGCCGCAATCCTGTCGGCCGTGCGGCAGGCGATGGCCTGGATCGTCAGCGACGGGTTCACGCCGCCCACGGTCGGAAACACCGAACCGTCGCAAATCCACAGATTGGGTATGTCCCAGCTTCGGCAATCCGCGTTGACGACGCTCGTCGCGGGCTCGTCGCCCATGCGCGCCGTGCCGTTCAGGTGGCACGTATCGTCGTGCTGCGCCCAGATTTGCCGGCCGCCCGCGGCGTCGAGCGCATCCGTCATGAAGCGCAGCGCATGCGCAATCAGCCGACGGTCGTTGTCGCAATAGCTCCACGTGACGCGCGCGACGGGCAAGCCGTACTGGTCCTTTTCGTCGGCGAGCGTGACGCGGTTGCGTTCCTGCGGCAATGTTTCGCCGACGATCTTCAGCCCGGCCTGATGGTTGTACCGCTGCATTTCGTCGAGCAGCGGCTGTCCCCAGAGTCCGCGCCCGATCTGCGTCTGCGCCCAGACGACGGGCAGCGGTCCCTGGCTCATGTACGCGTAACCGCCGAAGAAGTCCTTGCCCTTGTCCGTGTAGTTCCAGTGCTCGGTAATGGCCAGCGACGGCGGCCCCTTGTACCAGCGTATCTCGTCGTCGAGCGTGCCCCACACGGCCTGATTCGACTGCACCATCAGGTTTTTACCGACGAGTCCCGAACTGTTCGCGAGGCCATCGGGAAAGCGCTCGTTGGCCGACATCAGCAGGAGACGCGGCGTTTCGATCGCGTAACCGGCCACGACCACATGACGCGCGCGCTGGAACTGCCAGCGTCCTTCGCGGAAATACTCGACGCCCGTCGCGCGACCGGCCGGATTCACGTCGATGCGGCCGACCATCGCCAGATCGCGGATTTCGGCGCCTGCGTGCACGGCGCGTGGAATCCACGTGACGAGCGCACTCTGCTTCGCGTTGGTCGCGCAACCGGACACGCAGAAGCCGCGATAGACGCACGGATGCGCGTTGCCGCGCGGCGCGGAAATCGTGGCGAGCGGCGTCGGACACCAGTCGATGCCGAGCGCATCGGCGCCTTTCGCCAGCACGAGCGCCGCCGCGTTCATCTCGTGCGCGCGATACGGATAACGTGGCCGCTTCGGTCCCCACGGATAACGCACGGGACCGGAAATCTTCAGCGCATCTTCGACGTACGCGTAGTAGCGCCACATCTCCTGCCAGTCGAGCGGCCAGTCCGCGCCGTAGCCGAGCAGCGAACGCGACTTGAACCACTCGGGCCGAAAGCGCAGCGACACCATCGCGAAGTGCACGGTGCTGCCGCCGACCGCTTTGCCGCTATTGTTCGCGCCGAGCACGAGCGGATCGTCGCCATCGACGATGCGTTCGTCGGTCCAGTACAGCTTCGATTGATGCGTTTCGTCGGACGCGAATTCTTCGAGCGGACGCCACCACGCGCCGGCATCGAACGCGACCACCTTGAAGCCCTGTTCCGCGAGCCGGCATGCGAGCGTGCCGCCGCCCGCGCCTGTCCCGACGATCGCGAAGTCGACTTCTTCATGCTGCGGATATTCGCGCATGGGCAGCCAGCCGCCGCGCGTGAAGACGTCGGGTGCGCGGCCCTGCCGGCCACGCGGATGACGGAGCGCATCATCGAGCACGCTGCTTCTCCTTCATCGTCTGGACGTTGTTTGCGTTGCCCGTCTCGCGCGCTTCCCACGGATCGCGTCGATTGAATGTCATGCGCACATAGCCGCGCGGATTCGCCGGGCCGCCGAAGCCGATGGCACTCCACGTCGACGGATGCGAGTAGTACGTCGTGCAGATGTCGTGCAGCACGCGCTGCGTGAAGAACAGCTTCGACGGCATGCCCTGCCATGCGTCGCGCGACAGGGTGCCGTGCTCCAGCGCCTGCACGAGAGCGACGCGCTCGCGTTCGCCGAGATCGGCAAAGACGGCGCGGTGTCGATGCACGCTTTCGTCGTCGATTGCAGCGAGGCCGATGCGCCACGCGTCCTGCAACGCAGGCAGGCGCGCGTTGCGATACCCGTCGCTCTTGCCCTTCGCGATCTTGCGGTCGACCAGCGCCGCGAGCGGCACCGGTTTGCTGTCGTCGTGCTGCGGAACGATCACATCGCACAGCGCGCGCAACGTGCGCCACTGTTCGGGCGTACACCACGCGGGTTCATCGGACGTACCGATGCGATCGTCGATGACGGTGCGCGTGGCGTCGTCCCATGAAGGCGTGTCGCGTTTGTCGAGCACGTCGTAGCCTTCGTAGACGGGAAGCGAGCGGGCGTCATTCATCTTCGGTCTCCCTCAAGCGCAGCGCCGCGAGGCCCGCCAGCGCGAGCGCGGTGAAGCTCGGCGGCGCGGGCAGCGGCGGGCCGCCGAGAATGTTCTGCGACCAGTTGCGCCAGCCGCCCTGGCTGCGCGCGATACCGCGTGCATGAAACAGCGTCCCGACGACGCCCAGCGCCGCCGTCACGCGCAACCAGACGCGCGTGAGCCAGTGCTCGCGCGGCGCGGAGAGCGCGACATGCGCGAGCATCGCGGCGGCGACGGGCGGAATGGTGACGGGCGCATACATCGCGCGATGCTGGAAGGCACCTCTGAAATGCAGCAGCCCGACTTCGGCGATCGTGCCTGCGAGCCCGACACCGGCGGCGAGCGCGAGCGCCTTTCCCGCGGGCATGCCGGCGAGCCGGGGATCGACGGCGGGCTCGTTGCGCAGGCGCTCGCCGATTGCGCCCAGCGCGCCCGACAGCAGCAGCGCCATCGGCGCGCCCAACGGAGCGCCGTAAAAGAGGTTGTGCCAGCTGAATCCGCCGGGACGCTTCGTGACGTTGTAGAGATGGAATGCCGTACCGGCGACGCCGGCCGCCGCCGCCGTGAAATAGACGGCATGCCGCACGGAATGCGCGGCGGGCGTGCGGTCGGCGCCGCCATGCAATCCCGCCACCAGCGAGCATGTGGCGGAAACGAGCGGCGTGTACATCGCAGGGTTCTCGAACGAACCCCGGTAGTGCTCCACCGCGCTATCCGCGAGCGCGGAAAACGCGAGTAACGCCGAGCTGTGATTGAAGCCGCGCGCGGCGTCGATATGAACGAGCGATGCGCTGTCCCGCAAGGCACGCGGCGTGATCGGGTGGCGAGAAGGGCGGCGGTGCGGTCGCGCCAATGCGCCGTTGCGATTGGCCAGCGCGATCGCACCGGAAGCGGCGCAGAGCGCGCCTAGCATGCATAGGGTCGTTCTTGTCATCGTCAGCGGATTGGGTGATCGGGAATCTCGTGCAACTTCACGTGCGTCGTTGCATTCAGGACGTATCGACGGCGAAGCGGCGCGCATCCGCGCGCTTCAGTTCGAGGCCGCAGCCGGGACGCGAGAGATCCGGCGCAATGCAGCCATCGGCGAGACGCGGCGCGCCGTCGAATAGCATCGACTCGATGCGCGCGTGGTCATGAAACCATTCCTGGTGATACAGACCGGGCACGGCGGCTGTGACATGCAGGTGCAACGCGGGCGCGCAATGCGCGGACAGCGGCACATGGAAGGCATTCGCGAGGTGCGCGGCCTGGATGAATCCCGTGATACCGCCGCAACGGCTCGCATCCGCTTGCAGCACGTCCACTGCGCCGGCTTCGAGCATTTGCCGGAAATAGTCGGTGGTGTAGCCATATTCGCCCGCGGTGATGTTCATGCCGGCGGGCGCTGCGCGGCGGATTGCGTGGAGACCAGCGAGATCGTCGGAAGAGACGGGTTCTTCGAACCATTGCACGTCGTGCTGCGCAAATTCCATCGCGTATCGCAGCGCGGTCTTTCTGTCGAATGCGCCGTTCGCATCGACGAACAGGCCGACGTCGGCGCCGATCGCTTCGCGCGCGGTATGCACACGCGCCACATCGCGCTCAGGCTCGCTGCCGATCTTGATCTTCACCCAGCGGCAGCCGTCGTTGTGCGCCCACGCGCCCAGCTGTTCGCGCATCTGCGCATCCGTGTAGGTCGTAAAGCCGCCGCTGCCATAGACGGGGACGGCATCGCGCGCCTGGCCGAGCAGCTTCACCAGCGGCACATTCAGCCGTTTGGCGTGCAGATCCCACAGCGCGCAGTCGAGCGCGGATATTGCCGTCGCTGCCACGCCGTCACGGCCGATGTTGCGCACGCGTTGCTGCATCCGACGCCAGAGACGCTGCAACTGCGACGCATCTTCACCGAGCAGCGTATCGGCAAGCGTGTTGCGTATCAGCGTCGCGACGCAGGCGTCGCTGTACGTGTAGCCGAGACCTGTGACGCCCGCCGCTTCGACTTCGACGACGATCAGCGTGGTCGAATGCCACGCGAACGTGCCGTCGGCTTCGGGGGCGTCGGTCGGAATCGTGTAGGCGTCAGCCGTGATCCCGGTGATGGGCGCGGCAAAACTATCCGTAGCATCCGGCGTGGATGGAGGGGCGACATCGTGCATGACTGATGCTCGTGAGAAACGACTGGGGCAGGGCTTGTCCTGCCTACGAGCAGCAGCAATGGATGTACCTTACAGCGCGGTTTCGAGCGTGCGGAACGACGCACGGATTCTCGACGGAGTTAGCGGCGGGTCCACGTTGCGATACACGGTAAATATCACAACATGAGGTAATCGATGCGCGGCAGCGGCGAACTTCGCGCCGCCGCGCGCTTCCTTCAAGCTTGCTTCACGCCAGTTTTCAAGCCAGACTTCAGGCCAGATCGAACCGGTCCAGATTCATCACTTTCACCCACGCCGCAACAAAATCGCGGACGAATTTCTGCTGTGTATCCTCGCTTGCATAGACTTCGCACAACGCACGCAGTTGCGCATGCGAACCGAAGATCAGATCGACGCGCGTACCCGTCCACCTGATTTCGCCCGTCCTGCGGTCCGCGCCTTCGAACACGTCGCGACCCGGCGAGGTCGGTGTCCATTCCGTGCCCATGTCGAGCAGATTGACGAAGAAGTCGTTGGTCAGCGTTTCAGGCCGCTTCGTGAAGACGCCGTGCGCATCGCTATCCGCATGGACATTGAGCACGCGCAATCCGCCGATCAGCACCGTCATTTCCGGCGCCGTCAACGTCAGCAATTGCGCCTTGTCGATCAGCAGGACTTCGGCGGGCACGCGGAACTTGCCTTTGAGGAAGTTGCGGAAGCCATCGGCGAGGGGTTCGAGCGCGCTGACGGATTCCACGTCGGTCTGTTCCTGCGACGCGTCCATGCGACCCGGCGTGAACGGCACGCTGACGAGATGACCGGCGCTCTTTGCGGCCTGCTCGATGCCCGCGCCGCCCGCCAGCACGATCAGATCGGCGAGCGAGATTTTCTTGCCGCCCGATGCCGCGCCATTGAACTCAGCCTGAATGCCTTCCAACGTGCTCAGCACCTTTGCGAGTTGATCGGGCTGATTGGCGGCCCAATCCTTCTGCGGCGCGAGCCGGATGCGCGCGCCGTTCGCGCCGCCGCGCTTGTCCGAGCCGCGGAACGTCGACGCCGACGCCCACGCCGTCGACACCAGTTGCGACACCGAAAGTCCCGACGCCAGAATCTTCTGCTTCAACGCCGCGATGTCGTTCTCGTCGACCAGTGGATGATTCACAGCGGGAATCGGATCCTGCCACACGAGTTCTTCGGCCGGCACTTCCGCCCCGAGATAGCGTGCGCGCGGTCCCATGTCGCGATGCGTCAGCTTGAACCACGCACGCGCGAAGGCATCGGCGAATTCGTCGGGGTTCTGCATGAAGCGCCGCGAAATCTTCTCGTATGCGGGATCGAAGCGCAGCGAGAGATCGGTGGTGAGCATCGTCGGCAGCAGCTTCTTTGATGGATCGTGCGCATGTGGGATCGTTGCCTGCGCACCCTTGGCGACCCACTGGTTGGCGCCCGCGGGACTCTTCGTCAGCTCCCATTCGTGGCCGAACAGGTTCTGGAAGAAGCCCATGCCCCATTGCGTCGGCGTGCTGGTCCACGTGACTTCGAGACCGCTCGTGATCGTGTCGCCGCCTCTGCCCGTGCCGAAACTGCTCTTCCAGCCGAGGCCCTGGTTTTCGAGTTCGGCGGCTTCGGGTTCGGCGCCGACGTTATCGGCGGGACCGGCGCCGTGCGTCTTGCCGAACGTATGGCCGCCCGCGATCAGCGCGACCGTTTCTTCATCGTTCATCGCCATGCGGCCGAAGGTTTCGCGGATATCGTGCGCGGCCGCGAGCGGATCGGGATTGCCGTCGGGGCCTTCGGGGTTCACATAGATCAGGCCCATCTGCACGGCGCCGAGCGGATTCTCCAGATTGCGCCCGCTATCCGTGCGGCTGGCTTCTTCGCCATGTATTTCTTCATCGGCGACGAGCACGCCTTCATCACTTTCGTCGCGCGGCGCGGCACCTTTGCCGTAGCGGACATCGCCGCCCAGCCACGTTTTTTCGTTGCCCCAGTAGACGTCCTGATCCGGTTCCCACGTGTCTTCGCGGCCACCCGCGAAACCGAACGTCTTGAAGCCCATCGTTTCGAGCGCGACGTTGCCGGACAGTATCAGCAGATCGGCCCACGAAATCTTCTGGCCATATTTCTGCTTGACGGGCCATAGCAGGCGGCGCGCTTTGTCGAGACTGACATTGTCCGGCCAACTGTTGAGAGGCGCGAAACGCTGCTGGCCGCGTCCGCCGCCTCCGCGTCCGTCGCCCGTACGGTAGGTGCCGGCGCTATGCCACGCCATGCGGATGAAGAGCGGACCGTAGTGGCCGAAGTCGGCGGGCCACCAGTCCTGCGAATTCGTCATCAGCGCCGCGAGGTCTTTCTTCACCGCCGCGAGATCGAGGCTCTTGAATGCCTCGGCGTAACTGAAATCCTTGTCCAATGGATTGGACCTGTTTGAATGCTGGCTGAGCAGATCCACTCGAAGCTGCTTCGGCCACCAGTCGCGATTGGTCGTTCCGCCGCCGGCGGAATGAATGAAGGGGCACTTTGCATCGTTCGACATGCGTCGTCTCCTTGGAGGATGTCTCCACTCTGTGCTTTGCGATGGTGTGAGGCTTCTGTGACAGCGTACCGGCTCGATACGGCGCGCACCACCTGGCCATTCGGCATATAGCCGCGAGTCGGCGCAACTGTTCAAATTCACTATATGCGACAGCGCAGGGCAACTGAATTCGAATGCGGCAATCTCGTCAATAGATCGCCGCTATAGCTGCGCCGCGCGTTCACGGTGGGCTTTCTGCTGCTGTGCAATGTCGGATCGCCTATGCTTTTTGAGTTCGTGCGGTGGTTCGCTTCGATTCGCTTTCGATATGCAATGTCCCGCAAGGAGCAGAACATGGAAGACGTGGATGTGCTCGTCGTCGGCGCCGGTCCGGTGGGGCTGCTGCTTGGAACTGAATTGCAGCGTGACGGCATCGGCGTGAGCGTGATCGACCGGATGCCGTCTAGAGGGTTCTTCTGCAAGGCACTGGGCATCACGCCGCGCACGCTGGAAATCTTCGACGATCTGGGCATCGTCGATCGCGCCATCGAGGCGGGCGTGTGGCTCACGGGCGTCGAGACGTGGGTCGACGGGGCGATGGTGCCCGCGCGCAGCATGCATCTGCCCGAGCAGGGCTTGCCGTACGGATCGCTATCGCTTGCGCAGTACGAGACGGAGCGGTTGCTCGAAGCGGCTTTCGCGGAGCATGGCGGGCGTGTGAACTATGGCTTCGCGCTCGACGGATTTACCGAAACGGACAACGCGATCGAAGCGCATGTGACGGCCTCCGATGGCGAGACGCAGACGGTGCGCTGCCGTTGGCTCGTCGGCTGTGACGGCGCGCATAGCAAGGTGCGTTCGGCGTTGGGTCTGTCGTACGAAGGCGCGCAGTTTCCGCAGACTTTTGCCCTCGCCGATCTCGATGTCGACTGGGCGCAGCCGCGCGGGCCGATGTATCGCTTCGAATGGACGGATGCTGCTCGTGCGAAGACCAGCGTTGCGGCGGTGCCCGTGCGTGGATCGGCGCGTCGGTATCGCCTGTCGATGATCGTGCCGGAAGAGCGCGCGGCGTCGCTTGCAGGCATCGCTGCGCCCGACTTCGACACGATGTGCGAACTGCTGATGCCCTCGCTGCCCGAAGGCACGCAGTTGTCGTCGATGCGCTGGTCGTCGGTGTATCGCGTGAGTCATCGCATTGCGTCCGCGTATGGACGCGGGCGCGTGTTCATTGCGGGCGACGCCGCGCATATTCATCCACCTGTCGGCGGGCAGGGCATGAACACGGGCTTGCAGGACGCGCACAACCTCGCGTGGAAACTGGCGCATGTGGCGAAGGGCTTTGCGCATCCGGCGTTGCTCGACAGCTATTCGGCCGAACGGCATCCCGTCGGCGTGGACGTCGTTCAATCGACGCGTGCCGCACTCAATGCCGTGCTCGCGCGGCAGGCCGCCAATCCCGCGATGCGCGAGACGCAGTTGCTGATCACCTATCGCGGCAGTCCGATCGTCGCGGACAACTGGACCGATGCCGATGCGGAATCGCCTGCGCCCGGCGACCGGCTGCCGGACGCAGGCGGCTTGTCGCAGCGCTTTGTGGGGCATCCACGACGGCTGCACGAGTACATCGGTCATGGACGGCATGTCCTGCTCGGTTATATCGATGCGCTTGATGGGCAATACGAAGCCTTCACGGCTGCGTGTCGCGCGTTTGGCGCGCTGCTGCCAGGCGCGGCATCGGCGGTGCTCGTCGCGTCGCCCGGCTGCAATGCGCCCGACGACGAACTGATGACCGTCGTAACGGACGCACGCGGCGAGTTCGCAGCGGCGTTTCGTGCGCCAGGCGGCGCGCTGTGGATCGTGCGTCCGGATGGGCATATCGGATGGCGAAGCCGCGATGGCTCGGGCGAGACCTTCAGCGACTGGGGACGGATTCTTCGCGGCTGACGTGAAAGCACGTAGAGGATCAGCCGACACAAAAAGTACACGCGCAAACAAGACATCGGTTCACGCGCAGACAAGTTCTCGAGCGTGTCAAAAACGATACTGCAGACATCGCACCCCACGCCCGAGGTTTCTCATGTCCACGCCCGCCCGCGCCCGCTGGCCGTATGTGTTCGTCTCCGCGTTTCTCGGAACGGCAATCGAGCAGTACGATTTTCTTCTCTATGGCACGGCCTCGGCGCTGGTGTTCAACCGGCTCTTTTTCCCGAATCTGGATCCGCTCGTCGGCACGATCGCGTCGCTCGGCACTTACGCAGCCGGCTATTTCGCGCGCGGCGCGGGGGCGCTGATCTGCGGGCATTTCGGCGACCGGATCGGCCGCAAGACCTTGCTGATGGTCACGCTACTGGTGATGGGCGTGGCGTCGACGCTCGTCGGCTGTCTGCCGACTTACGCGCAAATCGGCATCTGGGCGCCGATCCTGCTGACGACGCTGCGCGTGCTGCAGGGCTTTGCGATCGGCGGCGAGCAGAGCGGGGCGATCGTGCTCGGCGTCGAGAGCGCGCCCGCGCATCGGCGCGCGCTGTACGGCAGCTGGAGCAACGCGGGCAGCTACGGCGGCGTGCTGCTGTCGACAGGCGCGTTGCTGCTGACTTCCCTGCTGCCCGAGCCCGCGTTTCTTTCGTGGGGATGGCGTTTGCCGTTTCTGTTCAGCGCCGTGCTGGTCGTCATCGGGCTGGTTGGCCGCGCGCGTTTGCCGGAGACCGTGGAGTTCGCGCAGTTGCAGGCGCGTCACGGCGTCGCCCGCTTTCCGCTTGGCGTCTTGCTGCGTGAGCACACGCGCGCCGTGGCGATCGTTTTCATGGCGCGGCTCGGTGAAATCACGTGGTCCGTGTTCGTCGTGCTGTTCGCCGTCGCGTATGTCACGGTGCAACTGAAGCTGCCGAAATCCGTGATTCTCGGCGCGATCATGAGCGGCGCGGCGCTCGGCGTGTTCATGGTGCCGCTGTTCGCGGCGCTGTCGGATCGCATCGGACGCAAGCCGATCTATCTTGCCGGGCTGATCGCGTGCGCGCTCTATGTGTGGCCGTTCTTCGCGCTGCTCGATACGCGCGACACGCTGTGGATCAGCGTTGCCGTGGTGATTGCGCTGGGCGTCGTGCATCCGATGATGTACGGGCCGCAAGGCGGCTTTTTCGCCGACATGTTCGACGTGCGCGTGCGCTTTTCGGGTGTGTCGATCGGCGCGATCGGGGCGATTGTCGGCGGCGGGATCAATCCGCTGATCTGCTCGTCGTTGCTCGCGCAAGGACACGGCAATCCGCACGGCGTGGCGACCTACATCACCGCGAGCGCGCTCGTGGCCGCGTGCTTCACGCTGTTCGCGCCGCGACGTCCGGACGATTCCGCGCATCGTGCGCAGGACATGAGCGCGAACCCGCTAAGCGACGCGCACTCCGCGTAATGCCGCGAACCCTTTCCAATGGAGCAGTTGATGAGTGAACAGGACCCCAACAAAGTGAACGACGGTCTCGTCGACGAAATGGCGCGCAAGCTCGATCAGGGCGCGTGGGACTCGCGTCAGAAAATCGCGCTGACGTGCCGGATGCTCGCGCACGAAGGACATTCGGAAACGCTCGCCGGTCAGATCACGGTGCGCGAGTCCGACGGCACGTTTCTGACCACGGCGATGGCGTACGGCTTCGACGAGGCGACGCGCAGCAACGTGATTCGAATCGACGACGAGATGAACGTGATCGAAGGGCGCGGCATGGCGAACCCGGCGATCCGCTTTCATCTGTGGATCTACCGGCGGCGGCCCGACGTCAATTGCATCGTGCACACGCATCCGCCGTATGTGAACGCGCTGTCGATGACGGGACGTCCGCTCGAAGTCGCGCACATGGACGCCACGCCGTTCCACGACGACTGCGCGTTTCTGCGCGAATGGCCCGGCTTGCCGATCGGCGATAGCGAAGGCGAGATCATTTCGTCGGCGCTCGGCAACAAGCGCGTGATTCTGCTCGCCAATCACGGCTTTCTGGCCGCGACGTCGTCGCTCGAAGAGTCGGCGTATCTGTCGGTGCTGATCGAACGCGCGGCGCGCGGCCAGATTCTGGCGCAGTCGCTTGGAGAGTTGCAGCCGATCGATCCCGAACGCGCGAAGGAATCGCACGACTTCCTGCTGCTGCCGAGCATCGTCAAGTCGAGCTTTGCGCTCTTCGCGCGACGTGTCGTCAAACGGGAGCCGGACGTGCTTTTCTGAGCGCCGCGTGTGGCGGAACAAGTGCGAGAATGGGCGGCTGCAACACTCTGAGTTTCCAGCGGCGTTCAAGCCGGGAGGACTTCGCCATGCCCGACAGTTCCGCGTTTCGTCTGCCGTTTCGTCTGCCTTATGCGCCGAAGCTGTTCCCGATGCCGACGAGCGGCATCGACGAACTGAAGCGTTCGCTCGATTACATCGTGATGCCGGGCGAGCTGCTGTTCGACGGCGCTGCCGCGCAGGACGAATTGCGCGCCTGCCGTCTGACGGGCGGCGGCGTGCTGGCGACGGCGCACATGGGCCGTCAGGAAGTGCGGCACGACAACGATCATCTGCGCTGGCTGACGGGCGACGATGTGGTCGTGCTGCTGGCGCTCGCCGGGTGCGGCGCCGTTACGCAGCAAGGCTGCACGCTGCCGTTCGCTAAAGGCGACATTACGTTTCGGCGTGTGCGTGTGCCGTCCGTCGCACGTATCGACGAACCGACGCATCTGCTGATCGTTCGTCTGCCTATCGCGCGATTTCTGGGTCAGGCGGTGTCGCGGCATGCTGCGTTTCGTCCGCAACGCGCCGACGCGTCGTCGGGCATCGTCAGCGCGCGCAGCCGCTGCGCTGGGTTCAACTGACGCGCTATATCGAAGCCAACCTGTGCGATCCCGAACTCGATGTCGAAGCGTGCGCGCTGGCGCTCGGCGTTTCGAAGCGCTATGTGCACAAGCTGTTCGAAGCGCTCGATCTGCCATTCGGCAAGTACGTACTGCAGCAACGGCTCGCGCGATGCCGCGATGAATTGCTCAACCCGATTCTGTCCGGTTTGTCGATCGAGCAGATTGCGTATCACAACGGCTTCAACGACGCCGCGCATTTCAGCCGACGCTTTCGGGATTGCTACGGCGTGTCGCCGCGCGCGTACCGGAAGCGCGAAAGCGACGCCTGAATGCAGCAGTGCCCTTCACGAGCGCCTGGGCGTGTCCTGATGTATGATAATGATTCTCATTAAGACATTCTATCGTCCAGCGTTCCGCCTATGCGCGAGTTCTTGCCGGTTGCGCTCGCGTTCGTCAGCGCGCTTTTCTTTTATCTCGGATCGCCGGGTCAGCAATGGCGCGCCGCGCCACTGTGGCCACGCTTCAGCCGACGCGCGTCGCTCGTTGCGCTTATAGCCGCAGTGATTCCCGGCGTCACTTCGGGACATCTGGCTTCGACGCTCTCCATCGTCGTTACGACCTTGATGGCGAGCTTCGTCGCGTTTCCATTCGTCGCGGCTCTGCGTCGACGCGCGGCGGGAACGGCACGATGAGCGATGCAACCCGGGACCCAACCCGCGACGCAGCGAAGAAAGCGAAAGTGGAAGGCCACTGGATCGGCAAGACGTCGGCGGGTGTGATCTGCGGATTTATCGTTGCGCTCGCGTTGAGCGGGCTGCTCGTGCGGCTTGCGCCGAGCGCGAGCATCGACGCCGCTAAAGCCGAAACCGCGATGCTGTTCGTGCCGCTCGTCTGGACGGGCATTTTCTCCGTCGCGTATCTGTTCCGCAGCGGCCTGCTCGCGTGGCTCTGGCTTGGCGCCGCGAGTCTCGCGACGCTGGCGCTCTTCGAAATCTGCAAGTAATTCCATGCGTACCGATCTCCTACGCGTCTACAAGACCGTGCATACGTGGACGGGCGTGATCTGCGGTCTCGCGCTGTTCATCTGTTTCTACGCGGGCGCGATCACGATGTTCAAGGATCAGCTGATCGACTGGACGACGCCGCCCGCGCGCGTCGGTCAGCTGATTCGCGTCGACGATTCGCCGAAGCTGATCGAGCAGGTGCTCGCGACGCAACCCGATGCGCGCAAGATGCTGTCGCTGCGTTTTCACGACCGCGATCACGCGTGGCTCACATGGCCGACGCACGGCCGCACAGAGCGCGCGACGGCCACGTTCGATGCGAACGGCCAGCTTCACGTCGAAACCACTCATCCGTCCGATGTCGCGCAGTTCGTCAACGTGCTGCACATGACGGCGGGCGTGCCGGGCGGCTTCAACGTCGGCATGGGCGTGATGGGCGTGGTGTCGCTGCTGTACGGGCTGGCGCTGGTGTCGGGCGTGATCGTGCTGCTGCCGACGCTCATCAAGGATCTGTTCGTGCTGCGCATCGGCAAGAACCTGAAGCGGATGTGGCTCGACGCGCACAATGTGGTCGGCATTCTGAGTCTGCCGTTTCATCTGGTGATGGCGCTGTCGGTGGTGGGCTTCGGCTTGCACGATTACATCTACAGCGCGCAGGACAAGCTGATCTACGACGGCAAGCTGCAACCGATGCTCGTCGCGCAGAATCCGTTCTTCGGCAAAGCGCCCGCCAGGCCCGATGAGGACGCGTCGACACTGCTCGCGCCCGTCGCACTGATCGACAAGGTGCGGGCGCAGGCACCCGGCTTCGAGCCGGAAGAGTTGACATGGCGGCGCGCGGGACAGCCCGGCGCGACGGTATTCGTGCGCGGCGACGATCCGCATTACCTCGCGCGCAGCGGCGGCTTCGCGCTGATGGACCCGGTGAGCGGCGAGTTCGTGAACCGCAAGTTCCTGCCCGGCGACGGCAACGGCGACAACTGGTCAGCAACGACGAGCGCAATCTACGCGCTGCATTTCGGCAGCTACGGCGGTGCGCCGATTCAATGGGGCTACTTCCTGCTCGGGCTCGCAGGCGCGTTCCTGTTCTATTCGGGCAATCTGCTGTGGATCGAGAGTCGGCGCAAGACGCAGCGCGCGGAGAACCAGAGCGTCGCGCAGCGGCGGTCGGCGTATTTTCTGGCGTCGCTGACGGTGGGCGTGGCGCTGGGCTGCATCAACGGCATTGCGTTGAGCCTCGTGGCCGCGAAGTGGCTAAACGGCCATGTCGCCGATATGCACGCGTGGCACGCGTCGATCTACTACACGGTGTTTCTCGCGTGCATCGCGTGGGCGTTCGTGCGCGGCGCGCCGCGCGCAGCCGTCGAACTGTTGATGCTCGCTACGTTGACGACGCTTGCGTTGCCGCTGACGAGCCTCGCCGGCTGGCTCTTTCCGTCGACGAACGGGTGGGCGGGCGGCAGCGAAGGCGCGCTTGCCGTCGATATCGTCGCGACGCTGGGCGCCGCGTGCTACGCGTGGATGTGGCGCGCGACGGCCAGACGCGTGTCGATGGGGCGCACCGACAGCGTCTGGTTCGACCGCTCGCGTCAGAAGTCCGTGGTCAACGACATCAGGAACGTGCGCGGCTTGCCCTGAGTCAGGTAAGCGCCCGTCGTCGACGACCAGTAGGCCTTGTTGGTCACGTTCTCGACGGTCGCGCGGAACGTCGTCGTGTGCTTGAGCACGCTGGTCGTGTAGCGCGCGCCGAGATCGAAGCGGTCCCAGGCCGGAATCGACAGCTTGTTCGCTGCGTCCAGGTACTGGTTGCCCGTGTGGATCCAGGCAGCCGTGAACGTCAGGCCCTGCACCCACGGCAGATCGTATTCGCCGCCCAGATTGAACAGATACGACGGCACGCCGATCGGACGATAGCCGTCCGTCAGACCGCCGTTCGTGTCGAGCTGCTTCGCGTTGAGCAGCGTCGCGCCCGCCAGCACGCGCACGCCCTTGACCGGCTCGCCATACACCGACAACTCGATCCCGCGATGACGCTGCGTGCCGTTCGTGCCGAACACGTTGGTCGTGCTGTCCGTGTAGGCCGTCGGCTGCTCGATCTGGAACAGCGCGAGTTCGCCGCCGAAGTGGTTCGTGTCGTACTTCGCGCCCACTTCGTATTGCTTCGAGCGGCGCGGCGACAACGTCTGGCCGACGTTGGCCGCGCCGAACGGCGCCGTCTGACCCGCAGCGAGCGATTCCGCGCGGTTCGCGAACAGCGAGATCTCGTTGGTCGGCTTCACGACGAGACCGAAGATCGGCGTGTTGATCGACTGGTCGAACGTGCTCGAAATCTGGTCCGTGCCGACCGTGTAGTTGTTCTGATGCAGCTGCTGGTGACGCGCGCCGATCGTGAACAGCACGCGGTCGTTCAGGAATCCGAGCGTGTCGGACAGGGCGACGCTGCGCGTCAGGATATGATCCGCGAGGCCGGGATCCGAGAAGCTGCCGGCGACGAAGCCGTTCGTCGCCGGCTCGGGCACGATGCCGCCGCCGTACAGGCTGGTCGGGAAGGAGGTGCTGAAGGCGAACGCTTCGCGATCGACGAGGCTCGTGATCGCCGCGCCCGCCGACACCATATGCGTCACAGGGCCCGTCGCGAAGCGCCCGCGCACGCCGACTTCCGCCGATTGCGCGTTGGTCGTGCGCAGGATGTCGCCGCGCGACGCCGTCGTGCCCGTCACCGCATTGAACGTCGGCGACGAATACGTGCCGTCTTCGTGCGAGCGATGCACGCCGCCGCTCGCGTAGGCCGTCCAGCCCGGCAGGAAGTCGTACTCGGCGCGCAGGATGCCGACCGTGTCTTCGAGCGTGCTCTGCGTCCACGGCTGCGCGAAGTTGTGCGTGGCCGACGGCGGTTCGGGGACGATGTCGCCCGTCACGGAAACGGTCGAGCGGCCCTGGTCGATGTTCTTGCGCTGATACAGGAAGTCGCCGTACAGACGCAGCTTGTCGCCGCGCCAGTCGAGCGAAACGGCCGTCGTCTGGTTGTGGCGGAATTCGTCGTCGATGCTGGTTTCGCCGCCGTCGATCGAACCGTTCACACGAATACCGAACTGGCCTTCGCTGCCGAAGCGGCGGCCCACGTCCACATGCGTGCCGATCTGGCCGGATGCGCTGCCGTCGACGGTCACGCGCGTGAGCGGTTTGTCGTCGGCACGCTTGAGTTCGAGATTGATGCCGCCGCCGATCGACGAGCCCGTCGGCGATGCGCCGTTCAGGAAGGCATTCGCGCCCTTGAACACATCGACGCGTTCGAGCACGTCGACGGAGACGAGCTGGCGCGGCGTGATGCCGTACAGACCGTTCAGCGACACGTCGTCGCCGTTCAGCTGGAAGCCGCGAATCACGAACACTTCCGAAAAGTTGCCGAAGCCGTAAGCGGGACGCACAGCGGGATCGTGCGCGAGCAGATCGCCGACCGACTGCGCCTGCGAGTCTTCGATCGCCTTCGACGTGTAGCTGGTCATGCTGAACGGCACGTCGCTGAGCTTCTGGTTGCCGAGCACGCCGAACTGCCCGCCGCGCGCGATCTGACCGCCCGAATAGGTCGGCGCGAAATCGCCGGGCAGCGTGTCGGCCGTGCCTTGCACCTTGACGGCGGGCAGCGTGTTCGCAGCGGCGCCATTCGACGGCGCGGCATCGGACTGTGCGTGAGCGGTGACGGCGAAACCCATCGTCAGCGGCACGGCTGCGCAGGCAAAGAGATGACGGACAGCGGCAGGCAGCGGCCGCACGCGCGGGCGCGACGAATCGGTGGTGGGCATATTGACCAGTCCCTGAGGTGTAACTGTTTTTGGGAGTGACGGCGGACGTCAGCTACTTGTTGTTGGCGCGAAGCGGTCGTCGCAAGGACGGATGCAGGCGGGTTGGGGGATTTTATTCAAATAAGAATGATTCGCATATGCGAATTCAATACTTACCCCAGGAAGAATTGGAAAGCGTTGTCTGGATGCAACACGGCGGAAAGCAGGCGGGGAGCCGCTCGGGATAGGCGTGGGCGGGTTTCGGAAGGATGAGCGGCGAATCGATGTTGCTGTTGCGACACGTCGCGCTTGCATTATTGAGATAGGGGTTTATACTTAGAACTGTCTCCTCCATGTCTCCTCTTGATATGGATTCAGCCCGCCGCCTTGGTGGGCTTTTCTTTTTGTCCCCTCGGTTTTTGCGCGAACGGCTGTTTTAAGGGCCGAAGAACGTCTCGCAGAAGTGGCCCGGCGTGCTGCACGAAGGCGTTTCCGTACGTCCCGCTACCGTCGGCTGGCTCATCGCCGAACAGCCTGCGATCACGCAAGCCAGCAAACCGATCAGGCCCAATCGAAACATGCTGCACCTCGCGAAGCGCGTGTAAACGCAAAAAACCGGAGCGGCTGCCCGTTAAGCAACCCACTCCGGTTCGACTTCCGAAGCCGGAAGTCATTCAACTTACGTCACGCGCTTGCTGTCAGTTGCTCCGGCGTTTTCCGGTACTCGCCGACCAGCCGTTCCTTCTTCGTCGCCGCTGCCAGCAGATTGCGCTCCTTCACGTGGCCGAAGCCGCGGATATCGTCGGGCAGGCTGGCCAGTTGCAGCGCCACGGGCAGACGTTCGAAATCGAGCGTCGCGCAAAACTCGTCGACGAGCGCGATGTAGTCCGCAATCAGTTGCCGCTCGCCACGACGCTCGGCCGTTTTACCGAACACGTCGAGCGCCGTGCCGCGCAGTCCTTTCATGCGTGCGAGAACACGGAACGCGGACAGCATCCACGGACCGAAACGCTTCTTCTGCAGATGTCCGCGTTCGTCGCGCTTCGCGAACATCGGCGGCGCGAGGTAGAAGCTCAGCTTGTAATCGCGGCCCGGTTCGCCCTCGAACTGCTGACGCAATTTCTCCAGATAAGCGGGATCGGCGTAAAGGCGCGCGACTTCGTACTCGTCCTTGTACGCCATCAGCTTCGCGAGATTCGTCGCGACGGCGCGCGTCAGCGGCAGCTTCGAATGCCCGCCGATTTCCATTTCCTTCGCGCGAATCCCGTCGACAACCCGCCGATAACGCCGCGCATACGCGTCATTCTGATAAGCCGTCAGCAGCACTTCGCGCGACGCGATCAGCTTGTCGAGCGACTCGGGCATCTGCATGACGATCGCCTGCGGCGCGGCAGCCGGTTTGACGAGCGCGCGAACGGCGGCGTCGCCATGCTGCGCGATGTAGCGGCCCCAGTTGAACGCCTGCTGATTCTTCTCGACGGCCACGGCGTTCAGTTCGATCGCGCGCAGCAGGCTCGACAGCTGTAGCGGCAGCCAGCCCTTTTGCCACGCAAAACCCAGCAGCAGCGGATTGCTGTAGATCGTGTCGCCGAGCAGCGTCAGCGCGAGCGCGTTGGCATCGATGAACGCGCATCCTTCGCCGATGCTGTCGCGCAGTTCCGCTTCCGTCTGCGTGCCGGGGAAAGTCCACTTCGGGTTTTTGACGAACTCGGCTGTCGGCGTCGCGCCGCTGTTGATCGCGGCCACCGTCACGCCGTGCTGCGTGCGCGACAGCACATCGTTCGATGCCGACACGATCGCATCGCAGCCGATCACGAGCCGCGCTTCGCCCGTCGCGATGCGCGTCGCATGCAGCGCGTCGGGTGCGGACGCGAGCTGCACGTGGCTCAGCACTGCGCCGCCTTTCTGCGCGAGGCCCGCCATGTCGAGCACGGTGACGCCCTTGCGCTCGATATGCGCCGCCATGCCGATCAGTCCGCCGATCGTCACGACACCCGTTCCGCCGACGCCCGTCACGAGAATGCCGTACGGTTTGGCGAGCGCGGGCAGCGAAGGCATCGGCAGCGCGTCGAAATCCGGCTTGCCTGCGCTCTTATCGCCGCTGGCAGCTTTAGGCTTACGAAGCTGCGCCCCTTCCGCCGTGACGAAGCTCGGACAGAAGCCGTTCACGCACGAAAAATCCTTGTTGCACGACGACTGATTGATCTTGCGCTTCGTGCCGAGCGGCGTATCGAGCGGCTCGACGGACAGGCAGTTCGATTTCACCGAGCAATCGCCGCAGCCTTCGCACACGGCGTCGTTGATGAACGCGCGGCGCGCCGGATCGGGATACGTGCCGCGCTTGCGACGGCGGCGCTTCTCCGTTGCGCACGTCTGGTCATAGATCAGCACGGTGGTGCCGGGCATGTCGCGCAGCGTGCGCTGAACGGTATCCAGCTGATCGCGATGATGCACGTCGACACCATTCGGCAGCACGATGCCCGAGTGATACTTCTCAGGCTCGTCGGTGACAATGACGATGCGTTTCGCGCCTTCCGCATGCACCTGATGCGCGATCTGCGGCACGGTCAGCACGCCGTCGACGGGCTGGCCGCCCGTCATCGCGACGGCGTCGTTGTAGAGAACCTTGTACGTGATGTTGGCGTTCGCCGCGATGGCCGCGCGAATCGCGAGCAGACCCGAATGGAAATACGTGCCGTCGCCGAGATTCACGAACACGTGCTTGTCACCGGAAAAATGCATCTGGCCAATCCACGCGACGCCTTCGCCGCCCATCTGGCTGAACGTCTCCGTCTTGCGGTCCATCCACATCGACATGTAGTGACAACCGATACCCGCGAGCGCGCGCGAACCTTCCGGCACGTTCGTCGACGTGTTGTGCGGACAGCCCGAGCAGAACCACGGCTTGCGCTCGACGGCGACGCGCGGCTTCGCCGCTTCGCGCTCTTTCGCCTCGATGATCGCGACGCGCGCGAGCATGCGTGCGCGCACGTCTTCGGGCAGATCGGCGCGCGCGAGGCGGCGCGCGATCGCCTTCGCGATCAGCGCGGGCGACAGTTCGTAATGCGCGGGCAGCAGCCAGTCGCCGCGCGGCACCGACCATTCGCCGCCTTCGTTGTCGCGTTCGTCGAACTTGCCGTAGATCTTCGGGCGCACGTCCTCGCGCCAGTTGTACAGCTCTTCCTTCAGCGCATATTCGAGAATCTGGCGCTTTTCTTCGACGACGAGAATCTCTTCCAGACCCGTCGCGAATGCGCGCGCGTCCTGCGCATCGAGCGGCCACACGCAGCCCACCTTCAGCACGCGCAGACCGATCTTCGCGCAGGTCTCGTCGTCGAGACCGAGATCGCTCAGCGCCTGACGCACGTCGAGATACGCCTTGCCCGCAGTGATAATGCCGAAGCGCGGCTTGTCGGAATCGATCACGACGCGGTTCAGCTTGTTCGCGCGGATATAGGCGAGCGCCGCGTACCACTTCTCGTCGAGCAGCCGCGCTTCCTGCGCGAGCGGCGAGTCGGGCCAGCGGATATTTAGGCCGCCTTCGGGCATCGCGTAGTCGGTCGGCGTGACGATTTCGACGCGGTCGGGATCGAGATCGATCGATGCCGTCGATTCGATCACGTCCGTCACGCACTTCATCGCGACCCACAGGCCCGAGTAGCGACTCATCGCCCAGCCGTGCAGGCCGTAGTCGAGATACTCCTGCACGTTCGCGGGATACAGCACGGGAATGCCCGCCGCGATAAACGCGTGCTCCGACTGATGCGCAACCGACGACGACTTCGCCGCGTGATCGTCGCCCGCCAGCACGAGCACGCCGCCGCGCGCGTCGCTCCCCGCGGAGTTCGCGTGCTTGAACACGTCGCCTGTGCGGTCGACGCCCGGGCCTTTGCCGTACCACATGCCGAACACGCCGTCGCGCGTCGCGCCCGGCCACAGGTTGATCTGCTGCGTGCCCCAGACGGCCGTCGCGGCGAGGTCTTCGTTGACGCCCGGCTGAAAGACGACGTCGTTGGCCTGCAGATGCTTTTTCGCTTTCCACAGCGACTGATCGAGCGCGCCGAGCGGCGAGCCGCGATAGCCGGAAATGAAGCCCGCCGTGTTCAGGCCCGCCTTGAGATCGCGCGCCTTTTGCAGCATCGGCAGACGCACCAGCGCCTGCGTGCCGCTGATGTACACGCGGCCTTTTTCCAGCGTGTACTTGTCCTCCAGCGTGACGCTGGATAGTTCGGATAGCTCGGATACTTCGGACGAAACGGCTCGATCGGGCGCATTCAT